>NZ_BQHR01000011.1 GCF_021601625.1 Pseudomonas paraglycinae
TTCACTCGTTGATCCATCGGGGACTCTTGATTCCAGGGCATGGTCAGCACCTCCTGACCATGATTGATACCTGTAAACCATGTCCCCGGTCTCAAACGTAAAGGATGTACCCGGTCTTTACCCACCCCAGCCCTCTCCCGGAGGGAGAGGGAGCCGACCGAGGTGTCTCAGGTCTGACATCGACCTGAAACATCCCGGTCGATTATGGAATTGCCAAACGAAGACACCAATCCCGCGCTATTCAAGCCTGAGTTCAACTCGGTAGCTCAGGTCGGTGCAACTCCCGAAAACAACTCGGTCAGTCCCCTCTCCCTTTGGGAGAGGGTTAGGGTGAGGGGGCTTTTGAGGGCGCCGCGTTATTTGCCTTGAAATTTAGCAGGCCGCTTAGCCACAAACGCCGCCATCCCTTCCTTCTGATCCTGCGTCGCAAACGCCGCATGGAACACCCGGCGCTCGAATCGCACGCCTTCAGTCAGGTTCACTTCGAACGCGCGGTTGACGCTTTCCTTGACCATCATCGCAATCGGCAGCGATTTGCTGGCGATCACTGCAGCGACTTTCAGCGCCTCATCCAGCAACTCGGCACTCGGCACGATCCGCGCAACAATGCCGCAGCGCTCGGCTTCCACCGCGTCGATCATGCGGCCGCTCAGGCACATTTCCATGGCCTTGGCCTTGCCCACGGCGCGGGTCAGACGCTGGGTGCCGCCCATGCCCGGCAGCACGCCGAGGTTAATTTCCGGCTGGCCGAATTTGGCGTTGTCGCCGGCCAGGATGAAGTCGCACATCAGCGCCAGCTCACAGCCGCCGCCGAGGGCAAAACCGTTGACCGCTGCGATGATCGGCTTGCGGCGGTTGGCCACGCGATCGCTGTCGCTGAACAGGTCGTCCATGTAGATCTGCGGGTAGGTCAGATCGGCCATTTCCTTGATGTCGGCGCCGGCGGCAAAGGCTTTGGTCGAACCGGTGATGACGATGCAGCCAATGTTCGCGTCGGCTTCAAATCCATCGAGCGCGCGGTTCACTTCGCTGACCAGTTGCGCGTTGAGGGCATTCAGCGCCTGCGGGCGATTGAGGGTGATCAGGCCGACGCGGCCATGGGTTTCCAGCAAAATCGTTTCATAACTCATGTGCAGATTCCTTCTCAAAGATTGCGCGAAATGACCATGCGTTGAATGTCGCTGGTGCCTTCGTAGATCTGGCAGACCCGCACGTCGCGGTAGATGCGCTCCAGCGGGAAGTCGTTGAGGTAACCGTAACCGCCAAGGGTTTGCAATGCCATGGAGCAGACCTTTTCGGCCATTTCCGAGGCGAACAGTTTGGCCATCGACGCTTCAACCAGCGCCGGCTGACCGCTGTCACGCAGGGCGGCGGCGTAGTGCACCATCTGCCGTGCTACTGCGATCTGGGTCGCCATGTCCGCGAGGCGGAATGCGACAGCCTGATGTTCGATGATCGGCTTGCCGAAGGTGTCACGCTCGCGGGCGTAATCACGGGCGGCTTCGAACGCGGCGCGGGCCATGCCCACCGATTGCGAAGCGATGCCGACACGGCCGCCTTCGAGGTTGGCCAGGGCGATCTTGTAGCCCTCGCCCTCCTCGCCCAACCGGTTGGCCACCGGCACTTTCACGTCTTCGAACAGAATCTGGCAGGTGTCCGAGGCGTGCTGGCCGAGCTTGTCTTCGACGCGGGCGACTTTGTAGCCCGGCGAATCGGTCGGCACGATGAAAGCGCTGATCCCGCGCTTGCCGGCGCTCGGGTCGGTGACGGCAAACACGATCACGATCCCGGCGTTCTGCCCGGAGGTGATGAACTGTTTGCAGCCATTGAGCACGTAGTGATCGCCTTCAAGGCGTGCACGGGTTTTCAGGCTGCTGGCGTCGGAACCGGCCTGTGGTTCGGTCAACGCGAAAGCGCCGAGCATTTCGCCGCTGGCCAGCGGCTTGAGGAAGCGCTCACGCTGGTCGTCGTTGCCGAACTTGAGGATTGGCACGCAACCCACTGAGTTGTGCACGCTCATGATCGTCGAGCAGGCGCCGTCGCCGGCGGCGATTTCTTCCAGGGCCATGGCGTAGGCCAGGTAACCGGTGTCGCAACCGCCCCACTGCTCCGGCACCAGCATGCCGAAGAAGCCCAGCCCGGCCATTTCGCCGATGGCTTCTTTCGGGAAGCGGTGCTCGCGATCCCACTCGGCGGCGAACGGTTTCAGCCGTTCCTCGGCAAACTGCCGGGCCATGTCGCGGATTTGTTGCTGGTCGTCATTGGGAATCATGGCAAATCCTTAACTCGGGTTCAGACGCACTCGACGGCCATCGCCGTGGCTTCGCCGCCGCCGATGCAGATCGCCGCGACGCCGCGCTTCAGGCCCTTCTGGCGCAGGGCCGAGAGCAAAGTCACCAGAATCCGCGCGCCGGACGCACCAATCGGATGGCCCAGGGCGCAGGCGCCGCCGTGGATGTTGAGCTTGTCGTGAGGGATTTCCAGGTGGGTCATCGCCGCCATGCCGACCACGGCGAAGGCTTCGTTGACTTCAAACAGATCGACCTGATCCAGCGACCAGCCGGTTTTCTTCATCAGCTTCTTGATCGCGCCAATCGGCGCCACCGGGAACAGGCCCGGGGTGTCAGCGAAGGCTGCGTGGCCGTGAATCACCGCCAGCGGTTTCAGACCCTGTTTCTGCGCTTGCGACTGACGCATCAGCACCAGTGCAGCGGCGCCGTCGGAGATCGAGCTGGAGTTGGCTGCGGTCACGGTGCCGCCCTCGCGGAACGCCGGTTTCAGCGAGGCGATCTTGTCCAGTTTGGCTTTTGGCGGCTGCTCGTCGTTGCTGATCACAACCTGTTCTTTGCCGACGGTCACGGTCAGCGGAACGATCTCGGCCTTGAAGCTGCCGTCCTTGATCGCCTGCTGGGCGCGGGTGGTCGAGGCAATGGCGAAAGCGTCCTGAGCCTCACGGCTGAAGTCGTTGGTTTCAGCGCAATCCTCGGCGAAGGTGCCCATCAGGCGGCCCTTGTCGTAGGCGTCTTCGAGGCCGTCGAGGAACATCGAATCCAGCACCCGGCCGTGCCCCATGCGGTAACCGGCGCGGGCGCGGTCCAACAGATACGGCGAGTTCGACATGCTTTCCATGCCGCCGGCGATCACCACATCGGCGCTACCAGCCAGCAGCATGTCGTGGGCCAGAATCGTGGTTTCCATACCCGAACCGCACATCTTGTTGACCGTGGTGCAGCGGGTGGATTTATCCAGCCCGGCGCCCAGCGCAGCCTGACGCGCAGGCGCCTGGCCGAGACCGGCCGGCAACACGCAGCCGAACAACACTTCATCGACCGCATCGGCGGCCACACCGGCACGTTCAACCGCAGCCTTGATCGCCGCCGCGCCGAGTTGTGGCGCGGTCAGGCTTTTCAGTTCGCCCTGAAAACCGCCCATCGGGGTGCGGACGGCGCTGACGATGACAATCGGATCGTTGGAGATGGTCATGGGAAATCCTCCTTACTTGGCGGCCATGCGCAAGGCACCGTCGAGACGGATCACCTCGCCGTTGAGCATGCTGTTTTCAATGATATGCCGCACCAGCGCGGCGTACTCGGCAGGTTTGCCCAGACGCGGCGGGAACGGCACGCCGGCGGCCAGCGAGTCGCGCACTTCCGGGGTCATGCCGGCCATCATCGGGGTTTCGAAAATGCCCGGGGCGATGGTCATCACGCGGATGCCGAAGCGCGCCAGTTCACGGGCGGCAGGCAGGGTCAGGCTGGCGATCGCGCCTTTGGACGCAGAGTACGCCGCCTGGCCGATCTGGCCATCGAACGCCGCAACCGATGCGGTGTTGATGATCACGCCGCGCTCGCCGTCGGCATTGGCTTCGCTTTCGGCAATCGCCGCCGCTGCCAGACGCAGTATGTTGAAGCTGCCGATCAGGTTGACGTTGATTACTTGAGCGAAACTGGACAAGGCGTGCGGGCCGTTTTTGCCGAGGATTTTCTCGCCGCGAACGATGCCGGCGCAGTTCACCAGACCATTCAGGCTGCCGAAGGCTTTTACCGTTGCCTGCACGGCGGCCTCGGCGGCGGCTTCGTTGCTGATGTCGGCGACCACGCTCTGCGCGCCGAGGCGTTGGGCCTGGGCGGCGACGGCGTCGGCGTTCATGTCCACCAGCATCACTTTGGCGCCGGCGCTCACCAGCAATTCAGCGGTGGCGGCACCCAGGCCGGATGCGCCGCCGGTGACGATAAAAACCTTGTTTTCGATCTGCATGACTGTTTCCTTGGATTCAAGCTGAAACGTTGTGCGCCGCGGCCTCTTGAGCCTTGGCGATTTCCTGGTTGCGCAAGATAAAGCGCTGCAATTTGCCGCTCGGGGTTTTCGGCAACTCGCTGACAAATTCGATTTCACGGGGGTACGAATGCGCGGCCAGACGTTTGCGCACGTGTTGGCGCAGTTCTTCGGCCAGCGCAGGTTCCGCGCGGTATTGCGGGTTGAGCACGACGAAAGCTTTCACCAGTTCGGTGCGCTCCGGATCGGGCTTGCCGACCACTGCTGCCTCGACGACGGCCGGGTGTTCGATCAGTGCGCTTTCCACGTCGAACGGGCCGACCCGGTAGCCGGACGTGGTGATCACGTCATCGCTGCGGCCGACGAAGCTGATGCTGCCGTCCGGGTTCCACTCGACGGTGTCGCCGCTCAGGTAGTAATTGCCGACGAAGGCTTTGGTTGGCGCGCCTTGGTAACCGGCGAACCAGCACATTGGCGACTGCGTGCGATCAATGGCGAGGATGCCGGGCTGGCCGACGCCGAGTTCGTTGTACTGCTCGTCGAGCACCACGATGCGATGACCCGGCGAGGCGAAACCGGCAGCGCCGAGGTGGATCGGATGTTCGAGACCGTGGTGGTTGCACAGGACCATGCCCAGTTCGGTCTGGCCGTAATGGTCGTGAATGACCACGCCGAGGTTGTCGGCGAACCAGCGAATCACTTCCGGGTTCAACGGCTCGCCGGCGCTGCTGACGATGCGCAACTTGCCCTTGATCGACTTGGCGAACTCATCGCCGCCGGCAATCAGCAGGCGATACGCCGTGGGCGAACCGGTGAGGTTGGTGATGCCATATTTGTTGATCACCCGGCAGGTGCTTTCGAAGGTGAACGGGCCATCATAGAACGTGATGGGATGGCCCATCGACAACGGGCCGGTCACGCCGAAATAGATGCCATAGGCCCAGCCCGGATCGGCGACGTTCCAGAATGCATCTTCCGGACGCAGATCCACGGCATCGCGGGTGTAGCTCTGGAACGCGACGATGGCCTTGAGCGGCACCGACAGCGCTTTCGATGGGCCGGTGGTGCCCGAGGTGAACATCAGCAGGAACGGGTCTTCGCCAGTCAGCATCAGCGGTTCGCAGACATTGGAATGGTTGGGCAGCTCGGCCCAGAAACTGAAATCGCCACGGACGATGCCCTGGCCTTTCGGGCCGCCAACGGTGACCAGCGTCGGACAGTCGGCGACTTCGCTGAGTTTCGGCCGGTTGGCGGCGTCGGTCACCACGACTTTGGCGCCGGAGCTGTTCAGGCGATGTTCGAGGGCTTTCGGGCCAAACGCGGTGAACAGCGGTTGATAGACCGCGCCGATGCGCCAGGTGGCGAACACGGTGATCAGCAATTCGATATTGCGTGGCAGCAGGCCGGCGACCTTGTCGCCCTTCTGCACGCCCTGGGCGAGAAGGAAATTGGCGAAACGCGCGGCTTTGTCCTGCAGGTCGCTGAAGGTATACGTCGCACTGGCGCCGTCGCGGCCTTCCCAGAACAGCGCGATACGCCCCGGCAAGGCGTGGCGGTCACAACATTCGACGCAGGCGTTGAGCGCCTCGAGCGAGCCGCTGAGGGCGGCGTCCACGGTGTGCTGATAATCAAACTGTTTGGTGGCAGACAAGTAATCGCGCATTGCCAGAATCCCTCTGTTCTTATTAGGTTGGGGAACCGTAAACAACAGAGGAATACTCGCGCCGCACGCCGTCTGCGGCAATGGTCAAAGCCCTCAAAGTGGATGACTGGTTTGGCCAAGGTTCCGGACTTTGATCGCTCCCACGCCGAGCGCGATGGCCGTTCCCACGCTCTGCGTGGGAACGAGAGTTGGCGGTGGGCGGTGAGTCAGCGGTGGATCAGACCGCTTCGTTGAGGATCAAGGTGCGATAGTGCCCAGGATTGGTCCCCGACCACTTGCGAAACGCCTTGTAGAACGAGCTTGCATCGGCAAACCCCAGCCGCGTGGCGATCTCGGCAAAACTGATCGAAGGCTCCGCCAGCCAGGTAATCGCCAGTTCCTTGCGCACGCTGTCCTTGAGGCCCTGATAGGTCTGCCCTTCTTCCGCCAGACGCCGGCGCAGGGTCGAGGCCGACATGCACAACTGCTGGGCCAGCGCGTCGGTTTCCGGCCACTTATCTGCGGATAATTGCCGCAGATCCTGCTTGATCCGGCTCGCAAGGCTTTCCGGGTCGCGGTACTTCACCAGAATGTTGGCCGGGGCATGGGCCAGAAAGCGCTTCAATTCCTCGGCGCTGCGCTTGATCGGCAGATCCAGCACGTCGGCGGCGAAGATCATCCGCGTGCGCGGCCGGTCGAAACGCAGGTTCTCCGAGAACATCACCCGATAGTCATCACAGAAATCCGGCGCCGGGCCGCGCAGCTCGATGGCCAGGATCGGAATTCGCCGCCCCGCCAGCCAGCACGCCACGCCGTGGACGATCATCCAGTAAGTGAAATAGGTGAAGGCGCGGCGCGGTTCCGGGTCGTCTTCCAGCAGCACGATTTCCGCCAGACTCTGCTGATGCACCAGTTGCGCCGGCAGGCGCTCGAGCATCAACGACAGGAAATTCAACCCGGTGCTCAACCCAGCGGCCAGGTTCGGCTGGGCCATCGCGCTGCGGCAGAGGAATTCCAGGCTGCCGGATTTCAGCTTGCGCGGGTCCATGCCGAAGAACTCGTCATCGCCGCGCCGCGCCAACAGGCGCCACAACCGCGCGTACTGGCTGGCCGGGACGCGGGCGTCGTCGGTGGCCAGCAACGCCGGATCGATCCCGACCTTGCTCAAGACTTCTTCCGTGGCCACGCCCAGGGCACAACTTTGCAGCAGTGCCTCGCGCACCAGTTGAATGGCGATGGTGTCTTTTTCCGACATGGAACGCGCGCAATCCTGTTGTTGTTCGAGTGGCGGGCATCTTAGCGCAGCTGGCTCGGTGGCGTGGATGTTCAGACTCGTTCAGCTCCGGTTCAGCTAAATGTCAATGAATGCCATGTGAGAATGACTTTCATTATGTTACAACTTGTAACCTCATTTCGTTACACAGTGATCGTCGAATGCTCGTTCCCTTTTTGATCATGTTGCGCGAAGGCATCGAAGCCGCGCTGATCGTTGGCATCATCGCCAGCTACCTGCAACAGACCGGCCGTGGCCAGTGGATGCCGGCGGTGTGGATCGGAGTGTTCCTCGCTGCTGCGCTGGCGTTGCTGGTCGGCGGTGGCCTGGAGCTGGTCAGCGCCGAATTCCCGCAAAAACAGCAGGAACTGTTCGAAGGCGTGGTCGGGCTGGTGGCCGTGGGCATTCTCAGTTCGATGGTGTTCTGGATGCGCAAGGTGGCGCGTTCGATCAAGCATTCGCTGCAAGCCTCCCTCGATCACGCGCTGACCGCGTCAAAGCATCAGGTCATCGCGCTGATCGCCATGGTGTTTTTCGCCGTGGCCCGGGAAGGTCTGGAAACCGTGTTCTTCCTGCTCGCCGTGTTCCAGCAGAGCGAAGGCCCGGCCGCGCCGATCGGCGCCCTGCTCGGCCTGATCCTGGCGATCATCGTCGGCTTCCTGATCTACAGCGGCAGCATGCGTTTGAACCTGTCGGCGTTCTTCCGCTGGACCGGGCTGTTCATCCTCGTGGTTGCCGCCGGGATTCTCGCCAACTCGGTACAGGCCCTGCATGAGGCCGGGGTGTGGAACCACCTGCAAACCGTGCTCTTCGACTTCAGCGCGACGCTGCCGATGGATGGCCCGCTGGGCTCGGTGCTGGCCGGCATGTTCGGTTATCAGGATGCACCGACCGTCAGCACCCTCGGCGCGTACCTGATTTATCTGCTGGTGGCGCTGGTCATGTTCTTCATGCCGGCGCCCAAGCCCGCTGCCCAATCGTCTTCCGTTTCCAGCCAATAAGGGCCTTCATGTCAAAGCCTAATATTCCTCAGGCCTCGCCTCCCCGCGCCTTGCGCTGGGCGGTCGCCGGTTCGGTGGTCGTGATGATCGCCGCCGGTGGCCTGTTCTACTACGCCTCGAAAATGGCCGCGGCCAAACGTCAGCACAACCGCGACGAAGTGGTGGTGAACATCCATCCGCACAGTTGCGAGCCGAACGCCCTGACGGTGCCGGCCGGCCACGCCAGCTTTCGCATCGTCAACCGCTCCGACCGGGCGGTGGAATGGGAAATCCTCGACGGCGTGCTGGTGATCGAAGAACGCGAGAACATCGCCCCGGGCCTGAGCCAGGTAATCAACGCCAACCTGCAACCCGGCGATTACGCCATCACTTGCGGCCTGCTGAGCAACCCGCGCGGCACGCTGCACGTGACGCCGACCGCCGCTTCGGATGCCGCCGCCAAGGCCAAGCCTTCGATGGTTGCCTTCGTCGGGCCGCTGTCGGAGTTCCGCGTGTATCTGGCCAGCCAGAGCAGCGCGCTGATCAAAGCCGTGACGGCGCTGAATCAAGCCATCGACAGCGGCGATCTGGCCCAGGCCCAGGCTTTGTATTTGCCGACCCGCGCCGCGTATCAGCGTCTGGCCCCCGCCGCACAACGTCTGGCGGAGCTGGACAACAGCATCAACGCCCGCGCCGATTACTTCGAAAAACGCGAGCAGGATCCGGCCTTCGTCGGTTTCCACCGTCTCGAATACGCGCTGTTCCAGCAACGCAAACTCGATGATCTGACGCCCATTGCCCAAGGCTTGCTCGACAACGTCACCACCCTGAAACAACAGCTGCTGGCCCAGTCGCTGCCGCCGCAGCAACTGGTGGAAATCGTCGTGCGCAACCTCAATACCCTCGCCGACGTGCGCGCCGCCAGCGGCGAAGAGGAACGCTACAGCCACAGCGATCTCAACGGCTTCGCGGCCAATCAGGAAACCGCGCACAAAGTCGTCGAACTGCTGCGCCCGCTGCTGAGCAAATCCGCCGCCGACCTGATGCCGAAAATCGACAGTGCGCTGGCTGATTTCGATACCACGCTGAACGGCTTCAAGGTCAAGGACGGCTACGCCAGTTACGACACCGTCAACGGTGAGCAACGCAAGCAGATCGCCGACAAGGCCAAGGCCCTGGCCGACGCCCTCGACGCCATTGATCCCGCCCTCGGCCTCTCCGGCCTGTAAGCAGAAGACGAATACCGATGAACGATTCCGAACACTTCAACCTGCAACGTCGCCGCGTACTGATGGGCATGGGCGCCGCCGGCGTCGCACTGGCCGGTACTGCCCTGAGCTGCCCGGCGATGGCCGCCGCCCCTGCGCAAGTCACCGAAGCGCCGAGCAGCGACAAGACCCAGGATCACCACGATTTCCATGGCGTGCACCAGACTGGCATCGTCACCCCGCGTCCGGCGGCCGGCATGCTGGTGTCGTTCGATGTGCTGGCCAGCGACCGTGAAGACCTGGAGCGGCTGTTCCGCACCCTCAACGAGCGCATCTCATTCCTGATGAAGGGCGGCCCGGTGGCGCAGATCGATCCGAAGTTGCCGCCGCCGGATTCCGGAATCCTCGGCCCGGTGGTGACGCCGGACAACCTGACCATCACCGTGTCCGTCGGCGAATCGTTGTTTGATGAGCGTTTCGGCCTCGCGTCCGCCAAACCCAAGCGTCTGGTGCGCATGGTCGGTTTCCCTAACGATGCGCTGGAAGCCGATTGCTGCCACGGCGACCTGAGCCTGCAGTTCTGCTCCAACACCGCCGACACCAACATCCACGCCCTGCGCGACATCGTGAAAAACCTGCCGGACCTGCTGCTGGTGCGCTGGAAACAGGAAGGCAGCGTGCCGCCGCAAGCCCCTGCCAAACCCGGTGTGCCGGCGCAATCGGCGCGCAACTTTCTGGGTTTCCGTGACGGTTCGGCCAACCCGGATTCCAACGACGGCAAGGCCATGGACCGCATCGTCTGGGTGCAACCGGGCAGCGACGAACCGGCCTGGGCGGCCCACGGCAGTTATCAGGCGGTGCGGATCATCCGCAACTTCGTCGAACGCTGGGACCGCACGCCATTGCAGGAACAGGAAAGCATCATCGGCCGGGTCAAAACCACCGGCGCGCCAATGGGCGCCAGCCATGAAACCGAAGTCCCGGATTACAGCAAGGACCCGGAAGGCAAGCTGACCAAGCTCGACGCGCATATCCGCCTGGCCAACCCGCGCACCGCCGTGAGCCAGACCAACTTGATCCTGCGCCGTCCGTTCAACTACTCCAACGGCGTGAACAAGAATGGCCAGCTCGACATGGGCCTGCTGTTCATCTGCTACCAGGCCGACCTGGAAAAAGGCTTCATCACCGTGCAGACCCGCCTCAACGGCGAGCCGCTGGAGGAATACCTCAAGCCGGTCGGCGGCGGTTACTTCTTCACCCTGCCGGGTGTCACGGGCGACAAGGATTTCATTGGTCGCTCGCTGCTCAACGCTACTCAACCAAAAACAACTGCATAGCATTCAACAGGAGCCGCCCCCATGAAAAAGACGCCACTTGCGTTATTGCTCACCCTAGGTTTGCTCAACACCCCGCTGTCGGCGTTCGCCGCGACCGCGCCTCTGGATCTGGTGGGGCCGGTGTCGGACTACAAGATCTACGTCACCGAACAACTGGATGAACTGGCCAGCCACACCCAGCAGTTCACCGACGCGGTGAAAAAAGGCGACCTGGCGACCGCACAGAAGCTCTACGCACCGACCCGCGTCTATTACGAGTCGATCGAGCCGATCGCCGAGCTGTTCAGTGACCTAGACGCGTCCATCGACTCCCGCGTCGACGACCACGAGCAAGGCGTGAAAGCCGAAGACTTCACCGGTTTCCACCGCATCGAATACTCGCTGTTCTCGGAAAAGAGCACCAAGGATCTGGACGCCCTGGCCGATGGCCTGAACAAGGACGTGAAGGACCTGCAGACCCGCGTCGCCGGCCTGACCTTCCCGCCGGAAAAAGTCGTCGGCGGCGCCGCTGCGCTGCTCGAAGAAGTCGCCGCAACCAAGATCTCCGGTGAAGAAGACCGCTACAGCCACACTGACCTGTACGACTTCCAGGGCAACATCGACGGCGCGAAGAAAATCGTCGACCTGTTCCGTCCGCAGATCGAGAAACAGGACAAGGCCTTCGTTGCCAAAGTCGACAAGAACTTCGCCACCGTGGACAAGATCCTGGCCAAGTACAAGACCAAGGACGGTGGTTTCGAGACTTACGACAAGGTGAAGGACAACGACCGCAAGGCGCTGGTCGGCCCGGTCAATACCCTGGCGGAAGACCTGTCGACATTGCGTGGCAAACTCGGGCTGAACTGAGTCCGCGCATAAAAAATCCCCCGGACGCTTGCTGCGTTCGGGGGATTTTTTGTGGGCCGGTTTTAGAGAATGCGATAGAGCAACCGCTCGACTCGCACCCGGCTCACGCGCTTGAGGAACTTGGCCACGCCCGCCGGGTAATCCGGCAAAGCTTCCAGATCTTGGAAACGTGCGATTCGCGTGGTGTGAACGAAGATGTTCTCCAGCTCCGCACGGCGCGGCTCGAGCCACTCGCCTTTCGGGTCATCGATCAGCAAGGCGTTTTCCAGATCGAGACGGAACGCCCGCGGATTGAGGTTGTTGCCGGTCAGCAGCGTATAGCGCTGGTCGATCCACATGCCTTTGAGGTGATAGCTGTTGTCGCCTTCACGCCACAGATGCAGGTTCAACTGGCCGCTGTCGATGTTGCGCTGATGACGCTTGGCGAAACGGCGCAGGCTGATCTCGTAGAGATACGGCAGCGCGGCGATCACCTTGAACGGCTCGGTCGGCGGGATGTAGAAGTCGTTGGCGGTCTTGTCGCCGACCACGATGTCGATCTTCACGCCGCGCGCCAGCGCCCGGTTGATCTCGCGGATCACGCCGAGCGGCAGGTTGAAGTACGGCGTGCAGATGGTCAGCTGCTTCTGGGCGCTGGCGATCAGCTCCAGAATCACCCGGTTCAGCGGGTTGTTCTTGCCCACGCCGAGCAACGGACTGACCGACAGACCGGTATGCGCCGTGCTGCCGGCACTGGTGTCATACGCCGCGTATTTGAGGCGGCTGCGCAGATCGCCGATGTCGTTGCGCAGGCTGCGGGTGGTCGGCAGGTTCGGCAGGTCAAGGCGATGCACCGCTTTCGATTCGATCAGGCCGTGCTTGACCAGGTGGTGCATCGAGTCCGCCAGTTCGCGGCTTTGCAGCACGTGATAACGGTCGAAACGGTACTTGTCGAACTTGTGCAGGTAGACGTTGTTCAGGCTGGCACCGCTGTAGACCACGCAATCGTCGATCACGAAGCCTTTGAGGTGCAGCACGCCGAACAACTCGCGGGTCTGCACCGGCACGCCGTAGACCGGCACCACGCTCTGGTGGGTGCGGGTCATTTCCTGATACCACGCCGAGTTGCCCGGCTGTTTGCCGGCGCCGATCAAGCCGCGCTGGGCCCGCAGCCAGTCGACGACCACCGCGATTTCAAGCTCGGGACGCTTGAGTTTGGCGGCGTGCAAGGCATCGAGGATTTCCTGGCCGGCTTCATCGTTTTGCAGATAAAGCGCGACAAGGTAGATGCGCTGGGTCGCCTGGGCGATTTTCTCCAGCAGGCAACGGCGGAAATCGGCGGCGCCGGGCAGGATCGTCACGGCCTCGGCGGTCAGCGGAAAGCTGCGCAGTTTGGGCAGCAGAGAGCGTTTGAAAAGCAACGGCATAGGGCTCGCAATGGGTCGAATCCGAAGAACCGAGAGCTTACACCATCAACTCCTTCGGGTCTTCCCGCCTGATTGATCGTTCCCACGCTCTGCGTGGGAACGCAGCCCGGGACGCTCCGCGTCCCTTCCAGAGCTGGAAAGCAGAGCGTCCCTTGAGGCATTCCCACGCAGAGCGTGGGAACGATCAAGTAGAACGCGAGAGCGATCATAAAATAACTGCTTGACCAAGGAGAACGATCGTTCTACTGTTCGCCACATGAACGAAATCACCAGCAACGACACGACCCGAGACATCATTCTGGATGTCACCGAAAAGTTGATCTACAAAAGTGGCATCGCTGCCACCGGTATGGATCTTCTGGTGAAAACCGCCGGCGTTTCCAGAAAGAGTATCTACCGCTACTTCGCCAACAAGGAGGAGCTGACCGTCGCCGCCCTGCAACGACGAGACGTGCGCTGGATGCACTGGTACAGAAGCGCCGTCGATCAGGCCGAAACCCCGGCCGATCGTCTGCTCAACCTGTTTACCGTGCTCAAGGGCTGGTTCGCCTCGGAAGGTTTCCGGGGCTGTGCCTTCATCAACACCAGCGGTGAGACCGGCGATCCCGAGGATCCGGTTCGCCTAGTCGCCAAAGACCACAAACAGAAACTGCTCGACTACCTGTGCGAGCTGTGTACCGAACATGGTGCCGAGGATCCGCAACTGTTGGCCAAACAGCTGCTGATACTGATTGACGGTGCCATTACCGTAGCGCTTGTGATGGGTGATCACAGTGCCGCCGATAATGCGCAATGCATGGCGCGAAAGTTATTGGACCTGTAACGCCTTAATAAGCCTGACAAGTTGTTTAACTGTTAATAGATCGGGAGACAAACATGTCTACTGCAGCCGAAGTTCGTCCGCCATTGCCACCGTTCAACCGTGAATCGGCCATTGAAAAAGTTCGTCTGGCCGAGGATGGCTGGAACTCCCGCGACCCGGAGCGCGTGTCGCTGGCCTACACCCTGGACACCAAATGGCGTAACCGCGCCGAATTCGCCAACAACCGCGAAGAAGCCAAGGCTTTCCTGACCCGCAAATGGGCCAAGGAACTGGATTACCGCCTGATCAAGGAACTCTGGGCCTACTCCGACACCCGCATCGCCGTGCGCTACGCCTACGAGTGGCACGACGACTCGGGCAACTGGTTCCGTTCCTACGGCAACGAGAACTGGGAATTCGACGACAACGGCCTGATGTTCCAGCGTTACGCCTGCATCAACGACATGCCGATCAAGGAAAGCGAACGCAAGTTCCACTGGCCGCTGGGCCGGCGCCCGGATGATCATCCGGGATTGTCCGAGCTGGGTCTGTAATTAAGTAGCCGATCCCTCCTGCACAGTGTGCAGGAGGGATTTTCAGGCGAATTCGGCAGTCCGGGCCGATTGCGCTTTAGCCTCAAGTTCCCGCACCAGCGGCAACACCCGCTGACCGAAATACTCCACCTCTTCCTGAAAATGCAGGAACCCCGCCAATACCAGATCAACCCCCACCGCTTTCAACGCGACGATGCGCTCGGCAATCTGCTGCGGCGTGCCGATCAGGTTGGTCTTGAAGCCGTCGTTGTACTGCACCAGATCTTCAAAGGTCGATTTGGCCCAGTTGCCCTCACCTTCCGGCGACGCCCTGCCCGCCTGTTTCGCTGCATCACCGAAGGCATTCACCGCTTCCGGGTCAGCCTGATCGATGATCTGCGCCAGCACCGCTTTGGCTTCTTCTTCGGTATCTCGGGCGATCACAAAAGCATTCACCCCGATTTTTACTGAATGATGGTTTGCCGCCGCTTTGGCGCGAATGTCGTCGACCTGTGCCTTGATGCCCTCGACGCTGTTGCCGTTAGTGAAATACCAATCCGACACCCGCGCCGCCATGTCACGTGCGGCACGGGAGCTGCCGCCCTGAAAGATTTCCGGGCAGCCCAGCGGTTTCGGTTTGAGGCTGTAATTGTCGAAGCGATAGAAATCGCCACGGAAGGTGAAGTTGTCCTGACTCCAGATCCCTCGCAATGAACGGATGAACTCTTCAGAACGACGATAGCGCTCGTCGTGCTCCAGCCAATGCTCGCCAATCGCCTGGAATTCGCCCTTGAACCAGCCGCTGACGATGTTCACCGCAATCCGGCCGTTGGTGAGTTGATCGATGGTCGCCAATTGTTTGGCCGCCAGCGCCGGTTGCCACGGGCCGGGCAAGATGGCGGCGATGACTTTGAGTTGGCTGGTGGCCGCGAGCAGCGCGTGGCTGAAGGCAACCGATTCATGCTGAAACTCGGCGCCGTAACCGGCGGTGAAGCGGATTTGCGTCAGGGCATATTCGAAACCCGCCGCCTCGGCCAATTGCGCCAGTTTGCGGTTGTAGTCGATGCCCCAATCGGTGCGTTGCTCGATCTTGCTGACCACCAGGCCACCGCTGACGTTCGGCACCCAGTAGGCAAATTTCACGGCTTGCTGACTCATTGGCGTGTCCTCGGGACAGTTGATGAAGGTGAGTAAGCCAGAGCAGCAAGCGTGCCAGCGGCGGGAGACCCGGTTTTATTGGTTTCTCCGGAAATCGGCATGCATGGTGAGAGGGTGAATTGTTGGGTGCGTGTTGGGTGGGCAACAGTTGAGCCGTCGCTGGTCGAGTCTTATGGGTCGCCGCAACATTCGGAAATGAGTAACATGACTGCCCTCCCCGCAGCCCAGCTCTGCGCCCTGCCGAAATAAGCCGATTCCATGCCTTTCGAACTCAGCGTTGACCTCACCACCCTGGCCGTTCTGGCCCTTGTCGCTTTCATTGCCGGATTCATCGACGCCATCGCCGGCGGTGGCGGTCTGTTGACCACGCCTGCGTTGCTCACCGCCGGCCTGCCGCCGCACCTGGTGCTGGGCACTAATAAACTGAGTTCGACCTTCGGTTCGGCCACCGCCAGTTTCACCTTCTACCGACGCAAGCTGTTTCACCCACGGCAGTGGATGCACGCCATCGTCGGCACGCTGGTCGGTGCGCTGACCGGCGCCGTCGTCGCCCATTACCTGCCCGCCGAATGGCTGAACAAGATGCTGCCGGTGATCGTCTTCGCCTGTGGCCTGTACCTGTTGTTTGGCGGCACGCCGAAAGCGCCGCTGGACAGCGACGCACCGATCAAGAAGAAGTGGCAATCGACCCAGGGCTTCAGCCTCGGTTTCTACGACGGCGTAGCCGGCCCCGGCACTGGCGCGTTCTGGACGGTCAGCAGCCTGCTGCTGTACCCGATCGATCTGGTCAAGGCCAGCGGCGTGGCGCGCAGCATGAACTTCGTCAGCAACATTGCGGCGCTGTCGGTGTTCGTGTTTTCCGGGCAGGTGGACTGGATCATCGGCCTGAGCATGGGCCTGTCGGTGATGGTCGGCGCATTCTTCGGGGCGCGCACCGCGATCAGCGGCGGCGCCAAGTTCATTCGTCCGGTGTTCATCACCGTGGTGCTGGGGTTGACCGTACGTCTAGCCTGGCAGCACTGGTTCAGCGTGGCCTAAGCGCCGCGCCACGTAGACGTCGATCAGATAACGGGCAATCGATTTGGACGCCGGCAACGGCGGCAGATCGTGCACGTTGAACCACTGGGCGTCTTCGATCTCGTCTTCCTGACAGACAATCTGGCCACCGGCGTATTCGGCATGGAAGCCGAGCATCATCGAGTGCGGGAACGGCCAGCACTGGCTGCCCATGTACTGAATGTTCTTCACCTCGATCTGCACTTCCTCGCGCACTTCGCGGATCAGGCAATCCTCGGCCGACTCACCCGGTTCGGCAAACCCGGCCAGCGTGCTGTAGACCCCGGTGACGAAACGCGGTGAGCGCGCCAGCAGCACTTCATCGCCACGGGTCACCAGCACGATCATGCTCGGCGAAATCCGCGGATAACTGCGCAGATCGCAGGGCTGGCAATACATCGCCCGCTCCCGCGGCACCTGGGTCATGGCCTGACCGCAGTTGCCGCAGAAACGGTGTTCGCGCGCCCAAGTACCAATCTGCGCCGCATAACCCAGCACTTTGTAGATCGTGTGATCGCCATCGAGCATGAACGCCCGCAGGCCTTTCCAGCTGCAACCCGGCACCTCGCTGGTGCTGCGCAGTTCCAGCAGATACACCGGCTCGCCATCGAGATGACCGATACCGTGCTCGGCAAGGATCGACAAGTCCTGGCGCTTGAGCCATTCCCGCGGGAACAGCGCGCCGTTGTCATCGAACAGGAAACCCTCGGGGCTGCGCGCCACGGCCCAGCCGCCGGGTTGATCGGTGTCCAGTACTGCAGTGGTCCAGCGAGATGTCATGGTTTCTCAATCCAGAAATTCGGGTTTCTGTTTGCTCATATGGGCGGCCATGGCCACGCGCAAATCGTTGGATTGCAGCATGGCGGCGTTCCAGGTGGCAACGTACTCGAGACCGTCGTCGATGCGATGGTCGCGCATGTAGCTGATCATTTCCTTGGTGCCGGTGACCGCGATCGGCGACTTGCCGGCGATGTCCCGGGCAATGTCCATCACGCCTTCGATAAGGCTGTCCTTGTCGCTGTAGACGCGATTGACCAGACCGATGCTGCGCGCTTCTTCGGCGCCAAAGGTGCGACCGGTGTAAGCCAGCTCACGCAGCATGCCGTCACCGATGATCCGTGGCAACCGTTGCAAAGTGCCTACATCAGCCGCCATGCCGATATCGATTTCTTTAATAGAGAATTGCGCGTCTTCGGCGGCGTAGCGCATGTCGCAGGCGGCGATCAGATCGATGGCGCCGCCCAGGCAATACCCCTGGATCGCCGCGAGTACCGGTTTGCGGCAATTGTCGACCGCATTGAAGGATGCTTGCAGGGTCAGGATCTTCTTGCGCAGCAGGCGCGCATTGCGGCCAACGTCCTTGCCCAGCTCATTGGCCACGCCGGCCAGCATCATCAGGTCGATGCCCGAGGAAAAGTGTTTGCCGGCACCGCTGAGCACCACCACCCGCACTTCGTCGGTGTCGTCGACCCACTGGAACACCTCGACGATTTCACTCCAGAACGCGGCGTTCATCGAGTTGATCTTTTCCGGACGATTGATCTGCACATGGGCGATATTGTCGGCCAGTTCGACGCTGAAGGCGGTGTATTGAGTCATCGCAGAAATCCTTTACCGGGCTGAAAATGAGGCCCGAACTATAACAAGGCATCAGCACGGCGGTTCGGCCAAATGCGGGACTCTAACCGTTCTTCACCGCGACGAAGGCGGCGGTCTCGTAAGGCACCGTCACCACCTCCCTGCCCCGCAGCTGCGGCTCGCCGGCAATCAGTTGAGCAATCTGCTCGTCGATCTTCGCGCGTTGTTGGTCACTCAACGCCGCAATGAAACTGGTGGAGCGCACCCGGTTGAAAATCACATCCTCCGGCGAGCCGGTATGGCCATGCTGAAAGTGCTGCGCCTGCAACGGCCCGAACGCCGGATGGGGAAAGGCCTTGCGCCATTCGCCGGTGTAGAAGCGCGGTGTGTCACCTTCCAGCGCATTGACGATGGCGTCCAGCTTGGGCACCCAATCGATCCGGGTGTCGCGCAGGTTCCAGATCAGGCCCAGCTTGCCGCCCGGTTTGAGGACCCGGGCGATTTCATCCAGCGCCTCGGTACTGGCAAACCAGTGAAAAGCCTGCGCACACACCACCGTATCCACCGAGGCGTCGGGCAGCGGCAAATCCGTTGCCGTACCGCTGACGGCCAGCACCTGCGGCCAGGCCAGCGACAGTTTTTCCAGCATCTGCGCCACCGGTTCCACGGCGATCACCTGGGCGCCGGTCGCCACCAGCCGTCCGGTGAACTTGCCGGTGCCGGCGCCGAGGTCGATAACGGTCTTGTGGCCATCAAGGCCCAGCGTGCCCGTCAGCCATTCACTGACGGCCGGCGGATAGTCGGGCCGGCCTTTGACGTAGGTGTCGGCAGCGGTTTTGTAGCCGCTGGCGGCCGAGTGGTGAACCTGATCTTTCATGGCCAAACTCCCATGGTAGAACTGCAGATCGACAACGAATGCTGACGAGCATAGCGCCGGAAAAAGGGCTTTCCTTTAACAAAGCCTGACAAAGCAATGAATAAATTTTCACCCTGCGGTGTTCAAAGTGAAACATGACCCCCTGTGGAGCCTTGCCCATGACTATCCGTTCCGTTATGTTCGCCGCCCCGTTGCTGGTGGCCGCCGTTTTCGCGAGCCCCCTCGCCTTCGCCAATGGCGATGAAGAGGCGCCGGTGCAGAAACCCAACTGCCCCAAAGGCCAGGTATTCGACACCAAGACCCAGAAGTGCGTGATGCAGACCAGCCATCTGGTGCCCGACGCCGACCGGACCGACTACGCCTACCGTCTGGCCAAGGCCGGCCGTTATGAAGAAGCCCTGGCCCTGCTCGACACGCTGGAACAACCGAACACCGCCAAGGCCCTCAACTATCGCGGTTACGCCACGCGCAAACTGGGGCGCACCGACGAAGGCATCGGTTACTACCTGCAATCGGTCAAACTTGATCCGCAGTACGCGCAAGTCCGCGAATACCTGGGCGAAGCCTATGTGATCAAGGGCCGCGTCGATCTGGCGCAGGAGCAGTTGCAGCACATCCAGAAGATCTGCGGCACGACCTGCGAGGAATACCGGGACCTGGCCGAAGCCATCAACGATTCATCGAAAACCTGACACGACACGCGGAGGCGAACATTTTCAGCGATCAGGCCTTCAGAGCCGAACTCGGGCAACACCTGGCGCGCCTGTGGCGCTACGGCTTGCTGCTGTCGCGCAATCGGCACGTGGCCGAGGATCTGGTACAAGCCACCTGCGTGCGGGCGCTCGAGCGTTCGGGCCAGTACCTGGCCGGCACGCGCATGGATCGCTGGCTGCTGAGCATTCTGCATTCGATCTGGCTCAACGAAGTGCGCGCCCGTCGGGTGCGCCTGGGCCAGGGTGTGGCGGATGCCGAAAGCCAGCTGACGTTCGATGGTGAATACGCCGCGCAAACCCACGTCATGGCGGCACAGGTGATCCGCCGGGTCGATGCGCTGCCGGAAACCCAGCGCGAAACGGTTTATCTGGCCTACGTCGAAGGCCTGTCCTATCGCGAAATCGCCGAGATCCTGCAAGTGCCGATCGGCACGGTCATGAGCCGTCTGGCCACCGCGCGCCTGAAACTGGCCGAATACCCGCCGCTGCAAGCGGTACCGAACACCCCCGCAGGAGACCGGCAATGAATGCGCCTTCCGACGAGCAACTGGTGGCGTATCTGGACGATGAACTTGACCGCGAACAGCGCAGCCAACTCGACAGCCTCATCGCCGACGATCCGCTGCTGAGTTTGCGCGTGCAATGGCTGAGTCGCAGCAACCTGCCATTCAAGGCTGCCTACGACGAACTGGCCCAACAGGCGCCGCTCGACCGTTTGCAGGCCCGGCTCGATGCCGCGCCGTCACCGCAGAAGCCCGGTTTGAGCCGGCGCTGGTTCATAGGCGCCGCAGCAGCGGGCGTGGCGCTCGCAGGTGTCGCGGCGGACCGCTTGTTCCTGGCCTGGCAAACGCAGCAATCGCACAACTGGCGCGAGCTGGTGGGCGATTACATGGCGCTGTATGTGCCGCAGACCCTCGAACATCTGCCCACCGACGAAGCCTCGCAACTGGCGCAGCTGCGAACCGTCGATGCGCGGCTGGGCGTGAGCCTGTCGCCGGCGAAACTGAAACTGCCGGGCGCACAGTTCAAACGCGCGCAATTGCTCGAGTATGACGGCGTGCCCATCGCCCAGATGACCTGGCTCGACGCCACCCACGGCCCGCTGGCGCTATGCGTCACGCGCACCAACAGCGGCAGCCAGCCGCTGGCCCATGAACGCCGGCACGGGATGAACGTGGTTTACTGGACCGAACGCGAACACGCCTGGATGCTGATCGGCCACCACCCGGCTTCCGAGCTGGAGGACATGGCAAAAATGTTTAAGACCCGGCTGAACGTTTAAAGAATTTTGTCACTATGCTGCTCGGGTGATTTTCCAAGAAGGATGGATTTATGCCGATTTCGCCACGCACAGCCCTGCTGGTCATCGACGTACAGAACGACTTCATTCCCGGTGGCCAGTTGGCCGTGCCCGAAGGTGACATGATCGTTCCGCTGATCAACCGGCTCGCCGGGCAGTTCAAGCAAGTGGTCATCGCCCAGGACTGGCATCCGGCGGGGCATGCTTCGTTTGCTTCCAGCCATCCCGGGCGTCAGCCTTACGATGTGATTCAACTGCCGTACGGTGAGCAGACGCTGTGGCCGGATCATTGCATTCAGGGTTCACGCGGTGCCGAGTTTCACTCGGGGCTTGATCTGCCCCACGCGCACTTGATCATCCGCAAGGGCTGCAACCCGGACATCGACAGCTATTCGGCGTTTCTGGAAGCGGATCGCGTCACGACCACGGGTCTGGCCGGTTATCTGAAGGAACGCGGGATCGAAACGGTTTACATGGTTGGTCTGGCGCTGGATTTCTGCGTGATGTTCTCCGCGCTGGATGCACGGGCGGCGGGGTTCAATGCGTTTGTGGTGCTGGATGCTTGCCGGGCGATTGATTTGAACGGCTCGCTGGCGTCGGCGATCGAGCGGATGCAGGTAGCTGGGGTTGGGTTGATCCAGTCCACTGAACTGCTTTGACCGACTTGCTGATCGTTCCCACGCTCCGCGTGGGAATGCATACGGTGACGCTCTGCGTCACAAAGGACGCGGAGCGTCCTGGGCGGCATTCCCACGCAGAGCGTGGGAACGATCAGCGCTCTGGGTGGGACCTCAGCGATCATCAGGTCGGGGTTGGCAGCCAAAGCCTGAACCGCGCCCCGCCCAATGGCGAACCCTCCACCGTCAACGTCCCGCCCTGCGCTTCCAGCGCCCGCCGGCTGATCGCCAGCCCCAGGCCAAACCCGCCGGTCGCCCGATCGCGACTGCGATCCAGTCGATAGAACGGCTCGAAAATCCGCTCCCGCTCGTCTTCCGGAATGCCGATGCCGTCATCATCGACCCAGATCTCGCAGCCTTTCGGGCAGACCTGCACGCCAATCTGAATGCGTTTCTCGCAGTAGCGCATGGCGTTGCGCAGCAGGTTCTGAATCGCGCGGGCCGTCAGGCGCGGGTCGAGGGAGAAGCGTTCCAGCTGATTGTGCAGCAGCACATCGATGACGATTTCCGGGGATTCCAGTTCTTCATCGACGCTGCCCAGAATGCTGTCGATGAACTCGTCCAGCGACACTTCGACCTGCTCTGGCAACTTCGCCGGGTTCTGCAGGCGACTGTAGGACAGCAACTCCAGCACCAACTCATCCAGTTCGCGAATGTGCGCAACCAGCCCTTGCAGGCGTTCGCGGCTGGCTTGCGGCAAGTCATCGGACAGCGCCAGCGCGAGGCCGAAGTCCAGGCGGGTCAGCGGCGTGCGCAGTTCGTGGGACACGGCGTTGAGCAGGTCACGCTGCTGGTTGAGCAGGTTTTCGATATCGCCGGCCATGGTGTCGAACACATTGGCCAGACTGCCGATGTTGGAGCTTGCGCCAATCTGCGTGCGCTCGCTCAAATGGCCCTTGCCGAAACGTTCGGCCGTGCCCTTGAGGCGTTCCAGATCGCGCCAGTGCGGGCGAAACCAGAGCAACAGGCACGCCAGCAGACTGGCGCCGATCAGCACGTTGATGCTCCAGTACAACAGGTTCACGTCCATCGGATCCGGCGGCACCACCATCTGCACTGCCATTTCGTCGTTGAGCGGCGTGACCGCCAGCGTGCGCCAGCCCCAGTCGCCCACCCGCACCATGTTCTCACCACGCCGCAGCCGCTCTTGCTCGATGGCGGTGAAGCCAGGGTCATCAATACGGGCGAGCACGATGTGCAGCGGTTGAAAATCCTTGTCCATCGATGCTGCCAGCGCCGGCCACTGATCCTGCGGCACCGCGCGAAACTGCTTGGTGATCAGCGATTGCAGGCCTCGGGAATAGTCGAGGTTGTAAGTGACGAATCGCTGCTTGAACGCCATCACTACCAGATCCGGCACCAGATAGATCGCCGCACTGTAGGAGACGATCGTCACCAGATAGAGGCGAAACAGGATTCTGAACATCGAATCAGCATTCCCACTCGGAACGGCTGAACAGATAACCCTTGCCCCACACGGTCTTGATCTTGCGCGCCTCGCCGGCGTGGTCGTCGAACTTGCGCCGCAGCTTGGAAATCGCCACGTCCACCGAGCGGTCGGTGCCGTTGAATTCGATGCCGCGCAGGCGTTGCAGGATCTGGTCGCGGCTCAGCACTTCGCCGGCATGACGGGCCAGCACCACCAGCAGGTTGTATTCGCCGCTGGACAGCTCCACAGGTTGCTCGCGCCAGGTCACCGTGCGTTCCGACAAATCGATGCACAGATTGCCCATCAGGATCCGGTCGTTGGCGGTCATCGGCTCGCCGAGGCTGCTGCGCCGCAGCAAAGTGCGCACTCGCGCCAGCAGGACGCGCGGCTCACAGGGCTTGGTGACGTAATCGTCGGCGCCCATTTCCAGGCCCAGCACCTGATCGTGGCTGTCGTCGCGGGCGGTGAGCATCAGGATCGGCAGCGTGGCCGAATCGGCACGCAACAGGCGACAGACCTGCAAACCGTCGAGGCCCGGCAGCATCAGGTCGAGAATCACCAGATCCGGCGGATTGAGCCGCGCCCGTTCGCGCACATGGTCGCCACGGCCGATCACGCTGACGGAGTAACCGTTGCGTTCGAGGTAACTGGAGATCAGTTCGGCGAGGGCGGTGTCGTCTTCGACCAGAAGAATGTTGGGCATTGAGGTGATCCAGAAATACAGTGGCGACCCATCGTCCGCTATCGCGAGCAGGCTCGCTCCCACATTTGGAATGCAATCCCTTGTGGGAGCGAGCCTGCTCGCGGTGCTTTATCTGTCGCAATAAATATCAAGGCGTAAAGGATATACGCCCTCACTCGTCCCTGAGCAAAACCCTTACACAATTTCACACAGCGCCTACAAAGCTTCACCGCTACCCTCGGCGACTGTCCGTAGGATGCGCAGATCAATATTGGGGGTTGTACATGTCGAAGAATCTGCTGGCCGGGCTCGGCCTGATCGCATTGGCGCTGACGCTGAGTGCCTGTGATAAATCCTCGAACGCCGAGGAACAGGCGCCGCCGGCCACCGTGCGGATCGAAACCCTTGAGGCGCGCCCCCTGTCGATCAGCAGCGAACTCAGCGGACGGATTGCCGCGCCGCGCATTGCCGAAGTCCGCGCCCGAGTCGCCGGCGTCGTGCTGCAACGCACCTACCGCGAAGGCAGCGACGTAAAAAAGGGCGATGTTTTGTTCCGCATCGACCCGGCGCCGTTCAAGGCTGACCTCGATAGCGCCGAAGCCGCCCTGCGCAAGGCCGAGGCCAATGCGTTCCAGGCAAAACTGCAGGAGCAGCGCTACGCCCAGTTGATCGACGACAAGGCCATCAGCGCTCAGGATTACGACAACGCCCGCGCCAATGCCCGGCAGACTGCCGCCGACGTGGCCGCCAACAAGGCTGCCGTCGAGCGCGCGAAGTTGAACCTTGGTTACGCCACCGTCACCGCGCCGATTTCCGGCCGCGTTGGTCGCGCGCTGGTGACCGAAGGCGCACTGGTGGGCCAGAACGAAACCACGCCCATGGCGCTGATCCAGCAACTGAACCCGATCCACGCCGACCTCACCCAGTCGACCCGCGAACTCAATGAGCTGCGCCGGGCCTTCCGGTCCGGCCAGTTGCAGCAGGTCGGCCAGGATCAGGTCAAGGCCACGCTGATCCAGGACGACGGCAGCCTCTATCCGTTGCCGGGCAAGTTGCTGTTCAGCGACATCACGGTCGATCCGGGCACCGGTCAGATCATTCTGCGCAGCGAGTTCCCCAACCCGGATCTGGACCTGTTGCCCGGCAGCTACGTTCGCGTGCGCCTGGAACAAGGCGTGATTCAACACGGCCTCACCGTGCCGCAACGCGCGGTGCAACGTGACAGCGCCGGTGTGGCGCAAGTGCTGACCGTCGACGATCAGATGCGCGTCGCCCAGCAGCCGGTTCAGCTTGGCGCTGTGCAGAACGACCGCTGGATCGTTACCGGCGGCCTCAAGCCCGGCGACCGCATTGTCATCGAAGGCCTGCAACACGCCCGTCCGGGCGAAGTGGTGCAGATCGACGACACCCCTCTTCCACTTGCCCAGACCTCTGGTCAGTAAGCAGGACGCTCTTCTATGCCGCAGTTCTTTATCGACCGCCCGGTGTTCGCCTGGGTCGTCGCGTTGTTCATCCTGTTGGCCGGTGCGCTGGCCATCCCGCAATTGCCGGTGGCGCAGTACCCCGACGTCGCGCCGCCGCAGATCGAGATCTATGCCGTGTACCCGGGCGCCTCGGCGCAGACCGTCGACGAAAGCGTGGTCAGCCTGATCGAGGAAGAGCTCAACGGCGCCGATCACCTGCTGTATTTCGAATCGCAGAGCAGCCTCGGCAGCGCCACCATCAAGGCCACTTTCCAGCCGGGCACCAATCCGGAACTGGCACAGGTTGACGTGCAAAACCGCCTTAAAGTGGTCGAGTCGCGCCTGCCGCAAGCGGTCAACCAGCAAGGTTTGCAGGTGGAGAAAGTCTCCGCCGGTTTCCTGTTGCTGATCACCCTCACCTCCAGCGACGGCAAGCTCGACGACGTAGCGCTCAGCGATTATCTGGCGCGCAACGTGATGAACGAGATCAAGCGCATCGACGGCGTCGGCAAGGCCCAGCTGTATGGCGCCGAACGGGCGATGCGGATCTGGGTCGACCCGCAGAAGCTGATCGGTTTCAACCTGACGCCGGCCGACGTCAACGCCGCCATCGTCGCGCAGAACGCCCAGGTCTCGGCGGGCAGCATCGGCGATCTGCCAAACCCGAGCACTCAGGAAATCACCGCGACGATTCTGGTCAAGGGACAACTGTCGACCCCGGAAGAGTTCGCCGACATCGTGCTCAAGGCCAACCCGGACGGCTCCACCGTGCGCATCAAGGATGTGGCGCGGGTCGAGATCGGCAGCCAGGAATACCAGTTCGGCACCCGTCTGAACGGCAAGCCGTCCACCGCCGTCGGTGTGCAACTGGCGCCGGGCGCCAACGCCCTCAGCACCGCGACCTTGATCCGCGCCAAAATGGATGAACTGTCGCGCTACTTCCCGACCGGCGTGGAATACAAGATTCCCTACGACACGTCGCCATTCGTGAAGGTCTCGATCACCAAAGTGGTCTACACCCTTGGCGAGGCGATGTTGCTGGTGTTCGCAGTGATGTTCCTGTTCCTGCAGAACATCCGCTACACCCTGATTCCGACGCTGGTGGTGCCGGTGGCGCTGATGGGCACCTTCGCGACCATGCTTGCGCTGGGGTTCTCGATCAACGTGCTGACCATGTTCGGCATGGTGCTGGCCATCGGCATTCTGGTGGACGACGCCATCGTGGTGGTGGAGAACGTCGAACGGATCATGGCCACCGAAGGCCTGTCACCGAAAGAAGCGACGCGCAAGGCGATGACCCAGATCACCGGGGCGATCATCGGCATCACGCTGGTGCTGGTGGCGGTGTTCATTCCGATGGCGTTCATGCAGGGTTCGGTGGGCGTCATTTACCGGCAGTTCTCACTGTCGATGGCTACCTCGATCCTGTTCTCGGCGTTCCTCGCGCTGACCTTGACCCCGGCGCTGTGCGCAACGCTGCTCAAGCCGATTGCCAAGGGTGAACACCACGAGAAAACCGGGTTCTTCGGCTGGTTCAACCGTCGCTTCGAGCAACTGACCGATCGCTATCAAGGCTGGGTCGGTTACGCGCTGAAACGCACCGGTCGTTATCTGTTGATCTACGTTGTATTGCTGGTGGGTCTGGGCCTGTGCTTCGCGCGCCTGCCGTCCTCGTTCCTGCCGGTCGAGGATCAGGGTTACACCATCACCGACATTCAACTGCCGCCCGGCGCGAGCAAGAACCGCACGGTGCAGGTGGTCGAGCAGATCGAAGCGCACAACGCCGGCGAGCCGGGCGTGGGCGACAGCACGGTGATTCTCGGTTTCAGCTTCTCCGGCAGCGGGCAGAACGCCGCATTGGCGTTTACCACGCTCAAGGACTGGTCGCAGCGTGGCGGCGACGACTCGGCAAGTTCGATTGCCGACCGCGCCAACATCGCCCTGAGCCAGATCAAGGACGCCGTGGCGTTCGCCGTGCTGCCGCCGCCGGTTGACGGTCTCGGTACGTCCAGCGGCTTCGAGTTCCGCCTGCAGGATCGTGGCGGCCTCGGCCATGCGACCTTGATGGAGGCGCGCACCCAGTTGCTGGAAGCCGCCGAGAAAAGCCCGATCCTGATGAACGTGCGTGAAAGCGCACTGGCCGAAGCGCCGCAAGTGCAACTGGAAGTGGACCGCAAGCAGGCCAACGCCTTGGGGGTTTCGTTCGCCGATGTTGGCAACGTGCTGTCCACCGCCATTGGCTCTTCGTACGTCAACGACTTCCCCAATCAGGGGCGGATGCAACGCGTTGTCGTGCAGGCTGAAGGTGACCGTCGCAGTCAGGTCGATGACCTGCTGAAAATGCATGTGCGCAACGACGCCGGAAAAATGGTGCCGCTGTCGGCGTTCGTCCGAGCCACGTGGACTCAAGGCCCGGCGCAGTTGACCCGCTACAACGGCTACCCGGCGATCTCGATTTCCGGTGAGCCGAAACCCGGCCACAGCACCGGCGAAGCCATGGCGGAAATCGAACGGCTGGTGGCTCAGGGGCCGAAAGGCCTGGGTCAGGAATGGACTGGTCTGTCGTTGCAGGAACGTTTGTCCGGCAGTCAGGCGCCGATTCTGCTCGGGCTGTCGCTGCTGATCGTGTTCCTGTGCCTGGCGGCGTTGTATGAGAGTTGGTCGATCCCGACTTCCGTGCTGCTCGTTGTGCCGCTGGGCGTACTCGGCGCGGTGCTGGCGGTGACTTTGCGCGGAATGCCCAACGACGTGTTCTTCAAGGTCGGCCTGATCACCATCATCGGCCTGTCGGCGAAAAACGCGATCCTGATCATCGAGTTTGCCAAGAGTCTGTATGACGAAGGGCATGACCTGATTGACGCTACGCTGCAAGCGGCGCGTCTGCGGTTGCGGCCGATCGTCATGACTTCGCTGGCGTTCATTCTGGGCGTGGTGCCGCTGGCGATTGCCACGGGTGCGAGTTCGGCGAGTCAGCAGGCGATTGGTACCGGGGTGATTGGTGGGATGATTACCGCGACGTTGGCGGTGATTTTTGTGCCAGTGTTTTTTGTGGTGGTGGTGAAAGCCGTAACCCGATGGGCCGGCAAAAAATGAAGTTTCGCTATAAGTCGATCGGTTTTTACACCTGTCAAAGTTGACAGGTTCGCCAATTGCTCCAAAAACTTAGGCTAGCTCCTGTCACGTTTGACTTAGCGGTTTGACTTGAATCAGGAGCTTCTCATGACGAATGTAAAGGGCAATGCAGATGGCAAATTCACAGCCACCACGAGCGATCCCGAACTCCGGAATTTTAACGCAGAAGAAAAGTTCTACTCATTGGGTATCGGCCGCTCCCTTCAGGGGTGGGCCTCGTTGGTGCAATGGCCGAATGAACGCAGAAACATTGCCCTGAATTTCAAAAACACGGGCGATATGGAAAACCAGACCTTCGATTTCGCCGATCCTGAACGCCAAGCGACAGGCAGCTGGTGGAAAAGTACATCAAGCTCTGTCGAAGCGCCTTTCCTTGCGCAAAGCGGCACAGTCACTGTCACCGTGGACGCCGCTAAAGATGAAGCCATGGCAACGTTCAACTTCGTTGCGGTGTCGCAGAATGGAAAAGAGAAAGTGACTGTCAACGGAGAACTACATCTGGTGCCGAACGACCAAGGGAGCGCAAAACCATGAGTGCTGCTCAACCAGTGTCCAAAGGTAGCTTGACCGCTGACGTCGATGGCCTGGAGCCGCCAGTGAAGGATAGCTACACGGCAGAAACGGTTCTCCTCACTGCTCAATACGATCAACTTTTCAAACAAGAGGCCTGGTCAGCCAGGGGAGAATGGTGGATTGATGGCCCGAGTCGTCCTCAACGGAGTCTGAGTATTGTTCTGAATGTGGCGCAAACCGCCAGTTTGAATACCCCCTACGACTTGAATACGGATGTCAGTCTGGTCAGAGCGGTTTTCGTGGAAAGACTCGCGGTTGGTATCAATCCTTTTTACAAAGCGATTCAAGGGACAGTCACCTTTCTCAGCTTCCCTGTTGCCGGCTCGGAGAAGGGGCAAATTGAAGCCGAGTTCGACTTCCTCGGCCAGAACGGTGACGCTGTTCCAAAAACCGTGACAGTCTCCAAAGGCAAGCTTCAGATCCATAACTGATCCAGCTTCCCGCCCATCCTTCTGAAACATAAAAACCTTGGGCTTCTTGTCGATGCTGACAGAGTCACAAGGTTTCTTTTTGCAGTCCTCCGCGCCAGCCAGAACCCACACCCATGCTATGGTTTGCTCGACGCCGTCAACAAAGAGCCGCCCATGCGCTTCCTCGCCCGCACCCACCCTCGCCTCTCTGCCGCGTTCCTGCTCGGCCTCGCCGTCGGTCTGCTGGTACCCGCCGATTCCATCATCAGCAAGATCCTCATCGGCTGGAACGCCGGGGTCTGGACTTACCTGTCGCTGATGCTCTGGCTCACCGCCCGTGCCAAGGCGCCGGACGTCAAGCAGATCGCCGTCGTCGAAGATGAAAACGCCGGGCTGGTGCTGTTCGTGGTGTGTATTGCGGCGCTGGCCAGCCTGGCGGCCATCACCCTGGAACTTGTCGGCAGCAAGGATCTGGATACCCACCACAAATTGATGCACTACGGTTTTACCGCACTGACGGTCATTGGCTCATGGCTGCTGATCGGGGTGATTTTCTGCGTCCACTACGCCCGGCTGTTTTACACCTGGGACGGCAAAGAGCCGGCGCTGCGCTTTGCCGAAGGCTTGACGACGCCCAATTACTGGGACTTTCTGTACTTCTCGTTCACCATCGGCGTCGCGGTGCAGACGGCGGATGTCGGCGTGGCCACGCGGGAGATCCGCAAGATCGTGCTGGCGCAGTCGCTGATCGGTTTCGTATTCAACACAGCGATTCTGGGTTTCTCGATCAACATCGCCGCCGGATTGTTTGGCTGAGGGCTGGCGTCAGTGGCTATTCGCTCACAGATTTCAAGGGCTGTAACCTGTCAAGTCTGACAGTGTACAGATCGCCTGAATCGCGCTTTTATGATGCATCCAGAGTTAGGGCCCAATGGCCTTTGGATACTTCCCCAAAGTGAACGGAGATCCAATTCATGAACGCTGTGATCAGACGCACCAGTTTTGCCCCCGGTAATTTTGTGACCGCAAAAGCTTTCGCCAACGGTGGAGCCCCTGTCGCGGACTTCACTGCCTCTTCCCGACTGATTGAAACCAAAAAGGTCGGCCCTGACAAAATCGACGCGGTAGAGATAACCGCCATTGATCGGCCACCTTCGGGCACGAAAGCCAAAACAAACCCGGCACGTGAACTTACCCTGATCGTCCCCGATGGTTTCCCGATCGGGAAGCATGTCTTGACCAGCCGCTCTGACGTAGCCGTCAGCTATAAAGACGGCACTGCGATCAGTGAAGGCATTTCAGGTGACATCGAGATCAAGCCTGCGAGCGATCAAAAGAATGTCGCGGCCGATTTCAATGTGACGCTGGAGAACGCCGATGGCACTACCTTCCAGTTGAAGGGAGGTTTTCAAGTCTTGAAGTGATGCAGCCGCAGGCACAAAAAAGGGAAGCCATCGCTTCCCTTTTTAGTTTCCGTTCCCTCAGAACCTGTAATGCGCCCCCATGTTCACACCGAAGTCTTTGGTGACGTTGTCGCCCTTGCTGGTGTCCAGCTCCGCGTGCAGCTGCCAGCGGTCATTCAGGGTCCAGGATGCGCCGGCGGCCACTTCGAAGCGCGTGCCGGAAAGATCATTGTTGAACTTGTTGTCGTTGACCCGCACTTCGTTGGTTTTGACGAACTCATGTACGGCAGCCACCCGCACGTGGGGTTGCAGGACACTGCCATCCGCCAGTTTCATGCCTCGCCCTAAGTTCAGGCCCGCCTTGCCCAGCATGGAACGGGTTGTATCAGCGTCGACACTCAGACCATTGTCCAGACGAAAATCCTTGCCTTGCACCGAGGCTCCCTGCCATTGGGTGAACGGTTCGATGTAATAGCCATCCGCGAACTCAATATGCTTGCCGAACTCCACCGACGCGCTTGCACCCAGACTGTTGTAACTGCCTTTGGTTTTGGTGTTGTCACTCAGCATCACGTCGGCCTTGTTGCGAAAGTGATTGAGCTTGGCCACCGTGTCCAGGTAGTAACCGCTGTCGCCCAGCCAGGTGCCGTAAAGACCGAGTGAGGTGCTGCCGATTTCCCCGGAGCTGCCGCGGCTCAAATCCAGATCGGATTTGCTGTAACCGGCAAACACACCGAGCAGTACACGCTCGCCGGCGATTTGCACCGGCGTATCGACGCCCATCGAGAAACCATACTGTCGTTGTTTGTAACCATTTCCGTAAGCATTGTTACTGATGCTGTACTGGCTGCCGAAAGAGCGCACCCATCCGCCCGTTTGCCCGCCATTGACCCGCAAATCACCCATGCGGTTGTTCAGCAGAACCGTTTCGCCATAGGTCACTGTCGGGGCTGTACCGGCAATGGCCAATGCGGCGCGTGTCGGTGTGCTGACAACAGTCTTGTCCGGTTGCAGGAACCAGTCATCTCCCTTCTTCACCAGAAGATAAGTGAATGCGCCTACGTCGACACGGTTGTTCACCAGGCCGTACTGCGCGCCTGACGCCACGCTCTGCACCACTTTGATGGACGAGTCATTGACCGGATCAAGACCGGAACTGGTGACCAGCAACTGATGGTAGCCGGAAGCACTGCGCGTGACATTCAGCAGATCGCTGAGACCCTGATTGAAGTCGGTGCCCATCCGGAACGTGCCGTTGCCCGACAGGTTGGCGACGTTCAATTGAAAGTATTGCTGAGGAGTGCCAAAACTTACCGTGCCACCATTGCCCAGTGACAGATTGTTCACCGATTGGCTGCCAGTCATCTGCCATAGCGCCTGATTGTTGATCGCAAAATTGGCGACATTGTTCACCTGGCCGGTGAGCGTGGCAGCATTGTCCAGCGTCAGACTCGAAGCACTATTGGCAGAAGCATTGACGTCACCGTTCATGACGCTCTGATTGTTGATCGTCACCGTGGCGACGTTGTCGAGATTGCCGGTCAGGGTCGAGCCGTTGTCGAGCGCCACACTCGAAGCACCGAGCACATTGCCGGTCATGCGCGCCTGATTGTTCAACACCGCGGTCGTGACGTTTTGCAGATCACCGGTCAGCGACGCATTGTTCTGCAACGTGACATTCGCGGAACTGCCCGAAACCACCGTGACGTTACCGGTCAGGTCACTGTTCTCGACGAGGAATCCAGCCGAAGCACCTTGTCGGACTTCAAGCAACGTGTTGTTGCCGGCCACCAGCGTCGAACGGTTACGCACTTCGATGTCTGCCACTGTCGGGAAATTCGGCGCGTTGATGCCGACCACCAGTGCCGAGCCGGTCTGGCCTTCGACACGAGTGCCGTCCAGAATTATTTTGGTCGGGATAACGGCGTTCGCCTGAGTGTCAGTGCCAACCGTCACGCCATTAAGACCGCCGCTAATCGTACTGCCGGAGGCCGACAGTGAACCTTCCAGCATCCTGATCCCGAAGCTGTTGGCACCAGTGCCTTCGGCGGTGGAGTTTTGCAGACTGATGACGCTGAATCGGTTGCCCGCAATGCCCCCCGTCAAGCCCTGAACAACTGAGCCATTACGCAGCGTCACGCTTGAACCGCCTACGCTGTTGTTATTGCGTACTGCCGAAATGCCGATGCCAGTGGCATTGTTAACCGTTGAGTTGTCCAGGGTTGCGCTGGCGTTGACCAGTGAAATCCCCGAGACCGCTGCGGCGTTGACATTCGAGCCCGTCAGATTGATCAGGCCACCGGGATTGCTGTTCATTTCCAGTGTCGTGGCATTGGTGGCATTCAGGATGGCGTTGTCTTGAAGTTGCCAGATTTGCACCGGCGTCGTGCCGTCAATGGCAAGCATGGTACCCGCCGGAACGGTACCCGCCTGGGTGAGCGGCGAATTCATCAATAGGGGCAGCAGGGACAAAATTCCCAAGCTGATCGAGGTTTTCTGAAACGGGGTGTTCAATTTGGGCGACATGGTTGAGTCCTACTCGATTACATTCCGTGAGGAACGAGCGTCCGACTCAAACGAGTTGCGAGCCGGAACTGAAGCGGTCGCCAGACTACGGATAACTTTCCGAGGGATATGTAGGACTAATCTCCATCTTCGTACGACTTATCCCCTTGTCCCGTAAGAGCACCCGTATCTGACTTCGATTCCCACGATGGGGACGGTATTGACTGCCGTCCCCATCGCAGGAAACTTCACTCGAAGTACTGTTGATGCACGATCAAGGACGGTTCTGGTCGCAATACACCAGGCTCGAGTTCAAGAGCGCGACAGGGACGATGACCGACGCTGTAATGCCGTTGACCCCATACTCGATGTACGCATATTGAGTCGCCGGACGCTGGCCAGGACCGGGGCTCGGCAGCTGGATCGGACGGACATTGGTGTATGGCACGTTAAATTCCAGAGGGCCCGTTGCAGGCATGGGCTTGGAATCTGTGAATGGCGTGTTGGGTATCACCGTCCCGCCAGCTCCGTTGGTCGTCCGCCCCTCAAATTTTAACGCAACCGTTGCACCTGTCGGGATGTTGGCATCCCGCTCGACCCTGATCCGCAGTCTGCGTGTAGCCTCATACGGCGGCATCGGTCCGTTCGCGACAGCCGGGTGATCCAGACACGGGCAGTTGACGGACATCAAGAAGCTCTCGGGAACCACCGCACCGGTGGGGGTTCTGAAAGCCGAAACGACAATCTTCGGCGCCGGCAGATTGATCACGATCGCTGTCACGTTGACACGCGTAACAGGCGTCTGCGTCATCGCGTTTGAACTGCCGGGGTAGGAGACAACAATGTAGGCCTCGCGCGCGGTAGCGCCGGTGCCGTTCCCTTCCAACAGAATCTCGGCCCAAGGCAATCGCGTGGTGACCCTCGTCGCGCCAACCTGCACGCCCACAGGCGGACCCACTTGTTTGCCCTGATAGAAGAACGTGACGATTTCTCGACCGGTAATCGGCCGCAGAGGATTTGTCCACAAGTTCCAGATCATGGTTGCATCAAGACCGGCCTGAGCCGGGCCAAGCGTGTTGGGTGCAGGCACAGGCGTGCCGCCACCCTGAACGATCACCGGGATGGCATTGGGGTTTTCCAGTTCAGGAAGGTTCGGCTGCTCATCCCCGGCGTATGCAAAATCGACAGTAGCAAATTGCTGAGGCGTGGAAACCGGATTCGGTGTAATCGTCGAGCGAATCAATTCGTACCAGTACTCGACCTGCTCTTCGGTGTCCCGGTTAGGGTCGCCGAAGACCACCGCCCAAAAGGCGTAATCAATCACGAATTTCAGCGGCCCGGCAGTGCCTGGCGCCGGGATTGTCTGTTCCGCAAGATCATGGACAATACCCTTCGAATCCATGATATGCGGCAGGATTCGGTCATCTTGCAACGAGTTGGTCGGGAAATCGATCTCCATTACCACTGCATCTGGATCAGATTTGAATGATGCGAGCGTAATGGGCGTCTGACCGTTGATACCGGTCGCCGGAATCCTTGGAATACCCAGCACCGGGGCCGGTGCGCTGACCCGATTGAACAGCAGCGTGATGGACGCGTTGTTGCTGATATTGCCCGCGGCATCCTCTAGGTTGTAGGAGTAAAAATACGCGCCATCCTTCAACGCTTGCAGAATGACCAGTGAAATATTGATAACGCCGTCAGGCCGCACCGGCAAATCTACAACAACAGCGCCCTCACCTTGCATGCCGGTGAATGTGGTGAGTTGGGAGATGAAGAAGTTGACCAGATCAAGGCCTGGTTCGAATTTTGTCCAGCCCGTTGGAATGGTGATGTTCAAGCCGCCAGCGTTGGCAGGGTTGTTCAACCAATCGTCATCGATGACGGTTGGCAAACCTGTCAGGCTGATCTGCGGCGGCCGATTGCCGGTGCCATTGCCAGTGCCGGGTTGGCGCTGCCATTGTGCAGTCAGGTCGATGAGGATCTCGAGATGCGGTTGAGAGTTGTCGAGGTTCCCGAATGCGTCAATGATAACGAACGCTGCAAAAAACTTGTTGTAATCCCCGCTAGCCGAGAACTTGTCGACGAAGATACTGAGCTGCGTGTCGGTCCGGTCAAAACTGACCGGAAAAGTCCAGTCACCTCCTGGCTGGCTGGCTTTAAGCTTAGTGTCCACTAAATAAGTCGGATCTCCCGGTATCAGCTGCGCCCCTTCCGGAAAGATATACAGTTGAATTTGGTGCGCACCATCCGGAGTTTTGTCATCAACGTCCGCCAACTGAAATGTCACTTTTTTATCAACTTTCAGTTGCTGATACGTCAGTCGACCATCTGCCAACTGATCCACAATCGTTGGCGGCAACGCCAGAGCACCACCACCCGTTTTAACCTGCATATTCATGTTCGTGAACTCCATCGATGAGTGTGTTGTTGAACCATCAACGTTGTTTCCCAATGAAGAATTTCGCGACTGCAGGCTGCATGTTCCTGGGATTGACGTTCTGCCAACGTTTTGTTGGATCTATCGCTTTTCACTGCTTTTTTGGACTGCTTGATTCAAGGACCGCAAGGCGGTTTCCCGGAAAGGCGCCTGTCGATCTTCACGAATTCCGGATATGAACTGGCCAGCGCAACACCGTTTCGGTAGTGGGTGTAGGTGCACATCGCAGATCCGAATTCGATCGGTTTGATGTATTGGACGTAGTAGCTACTGTCGAGTCTGAAATCGAACCCTTGGGGAGAGGTCGCTTCCTGTTGCGACAGCGTTTTTCGAATTCGTAGCGCCGTGCCCGGAATTGGGTTGACACCGTTCAGGCTCGTGCAGCCTTCCCAATTCAGTACGCACTCATCATTCGCCAGAAACGTTCCCGGTTGCGCCGGAACCCGCACGACCACCACATCCCAGATCGCCGGGAATGTTAAACACATGAGCCAGCCCCAAAGGTTCGCGTCGGGATAAACCACCTCTTTCAATTTGACCGGAACCGGGCGCTTGAGGATGAACACTTGCGGTATCGAGTCATCTTCATTACTGGTGTCGCCGGAGGTCACCCGGTACCTCAACGTGATGTCGCCTGTCTGTTGCAAGTACTGCGCAGGCAGGTGGATCGTGCCCGGAAAGACCACCGGAACCGGAAACAGGTTGTTGTAGAAACGCGTCTCGGATATTGCCCCGGGCTCAAGTATCCAGATCTCCAGCAAATCACTTTTGCCGGGGATGATCGAAGGTGCAACCCACGGCGACATGCGCAGTGTGACGCCGTTGATATGCGCATCCAGAGGCAGCACTTTGTCGGCACCCACCCCTTCGATGGTCAACGGCAAGGCGAATGTCCCGATGGATTTTTTGGCGCTCATCCACTGTTCTCCAGAGGCGTAAAAAACACTTTGCTTCGGAAGAAATTAAACGCAGTAACCGCGCTTTCGCCTACTGTCAGATCTGACAGGTTTGATGACCGCTGGTCGGAATTGACCTTCAGCTGTTTCTGATTCAGACCTTCTCGGGCTTGACGAAGCGATGGTTAATGCGGTTATCTGAAACCGGTTTCAGCCTTGCCGCGCTGACTCGAACAATTCCAATAAAAAGGCTTTTTCAACCGTGAACGATTTCTCCGCCGCCCAGCGCAGCCGCGTGACCATGCTCGATGTCGCCGAACACGCTGGCGTGTCCAAGGCCAGCGTCTCGCGCTTTATCGGCGATGACCGCGCCCTGCTCTCCGATGCCATTGCCCAGCGCATCGAGCAGGCGATTGCCGAACTCGGCTATCGCCCCAATCAAATGGCCCGTGGTTTGAAACGCGGCCGCACCCGCCTGATCGGCATGCTGGTGGCCGATATCCGCAACCCTTATTCGATTGCCGTGATGCACGGGGTGGAAACCGCCTGCCGCCGGCACGGTTACAGCCTGGTGGTGTGCAACACCGACCGCGATGACGAGCAGGAACGCCAGCACCTGGCGCTGCTGCGCTCGTACAACATCGAAGGGCTGATCGTGAACACCCTGGGCCATCATCGGGATGAGCTGGATGGGCTGAAGCGGGAAATGCCGCTGGTACTGGTGGATCGCAAGGTCGAGGGGCTCGACAGTGACATGGTCGGATTGAACAACCCGCAGGCCATCGAGATGGCGCTCGAACATCTTCAGCAGCGTGGCTATCGCAATGTGCTGCTGGTGACCGAACCCTATGACGGCACGAGTTCGCGGATCGAGCGGGTCAGCAGTTTTCAGCAGCAGATTGGTCAGCGCAAAGACATCCGTGGCGCGGTGCTGGAAACCGGTTCGAGTCTTGCGAACGATCTTCAAACCTTTTTGAACGCACCTGATTCGGGCCCGAAAGCCCTGTTCTGCGCCAACGGCGTGGCGGCGCTGGCTTGCACCCTGGCCTTGCGCGAGATTGGCTGCCGGTTGTTCGAGGATGTCGGGTTGATCGCGCTGGATGATCTGGACTGGTATCCGTTGGTGGGCAGCGGGATTACTGCCCTCGCTCAGCCGACGGAGGAGATTGGTGCGCGGGCGTTTGAGTGCTTGCTCAAGCGGTTGCGTGGGGATGATGAAGCGGCGCGGACGCTGGATTTTGCACCGGTGCTGATTGAGCGCGGTTCGACGCGCAGCAAGGCGGAATAAGGCCCTACGGGGCCACCCAAAATTTTTTGAACAAAAATGAAACCGGTTTCAGAGGTAGATAACAATGAATAAACCTGCCGTTTCCATCAGCCTCTCCAGCTACGGTGCCGACCTTGTTCGCCGTCGTGGTCAGGCTTCGTTCATCGAAGTGCTGGCCGCTGCCGGCGCCCATCGCATCGAATGGCGCGAAGAGTTGCTGACCAACGAAGTCCCGGAACAACTCTCCACCGCCACGCAAGCCCAAGGCCTGCAAAGCATCTATTCCTCACCGACCGAACTGTGGCTCGCCGGTCAGTCGCGGCCCAATCCGGAACTCATCACCGCGCTGCAAAACGCCGAAGCGTTCGGCTCGAAGTGGCTGAAGGTCTCCCTTGGTTTTTTCACCGACAACAACGATCTGCAGACGCTGGCGCAAATCCTTGCGCAAAGCCCGGTGCAGTTGCTGGTAGAAAATGATCAGACGCTGCACGGCGGGCGGATCGAACCGTTCCAGCGCTTCTTCGCCGCCGTCGAGCAACACAACTTGCCAATCAAGATGACTTTCGATATCGGCAACTGGCAGTGGCAAGACCAGTCCGCCACCGGTGCCGCTCGACTGTTGGGCCGTCATGTCGGTTACGTGCATTGCAAAGCCGTGGCCCGCCGTGCCGACGGCAAACTGGTCGCGGTGCCGCCCGCTGCCACTGACCTGCATCTGTGGGAACAACTGCTGCGGCACATGGCCCAAGGGGTCATGCGCGCCGCCGAATACCCGTTGCAGGGCGATGATCTGGTGCAACTCACCACCGAACACGTCGCCGCCCTCGCCCGCCTCGGCCAGTCTCGTCTGGAGCCTGCTCATGTCTGAGATCGATATTCTGTCATTCGGCGAAACCATGGCCATGTTTGTTGCTGAACAGAGCGGCGATCTGGCCTCGGTCGAGCAGTTTCACAAGCGGATTGCCGGGGCGGACAGCAACGTGGCCATCGGACTGTCTCGACTGGGCTTCAAGGTGGCGTGGCTGAGCCGGGTCGGTGCTGATTCGCTGGGACGATTTGTCGTTGAAACCCTGGCCCGCGAAGGTCTGGATTGCAGCCATGTCGACGTCGACAACGCGCACCCGACCGGTTTCCAGCTCAAATCGCGCAACGATGACGGCAGCGATCCGACGGTCGAATACTTCCGTCGCGGCTCGGCGGCCAGTCATCTGTCGCCGCAGTCGATCACCCCGACGTTGTTAAGCGCCCGGCACCTGCACGCCACCGGCATTCCGCCGGCGCTGTCGGCTTCGGCGCGGGAAATGTCCCGTGAACTGATGACCCGCATGCGCAACGCCGGGCGCAGCGTCTCGTTCGACCCGAATCTGCGTCCGAGCCTGTGGGCCAGCGAGCGAGAGATGATCCGCGAGATCAACCGCCTCGCCGCCCTCGCCCACTGGGTGTTGCCGGGGTTGAGCGAAGGGCGACTGCTGACCGGGTTTGAAGACCCGGCGGATATCGCCGCGTTCTATCTCGATCAGGGTGCCGAAGCGGTGGCGATCAAGCTCGGGCCGCAGGGTGCGTATTACCGCACGCATCTGGATCAGGGTTTTGTCGCCGGGGTTCCGGTCGAAACCGTGGTCGATACGGTCGGTGCCGGGGATGGGTTTGCGGTGGGGATGATCAGTGCCCTGCTGGAGCATCAGAGCTTTCCCGAAGCCGTCAGACGCGCCAACTGGATTGGCAGTCGTGCGGTGCAGAGCCGTGGCGACATGGAGGGTTTGCCGACCCGATCCGAACTCACCGCTGATCGTTCCCATGCTCCTGCGTGGGAATGCAGCTCGTGACGCTCTGCGTCACATGGGACGCGGAGCGTCCCCGGAGGCATTCCCACGCGGACGGTTCGACGCCTCGACGTGGGAACGAGCAAGCAATAAACCATTGAACCTGCTGCGACAAAAACAACAAGCTCAGGAGCAAGACCATGAAAACCGCAACCCTCGCCACCCGCCGCTGGTGGTACATCATGCCGATCGTGTTCATCACCTACAGCCTGGCGTACCTCGACCGCGCCAATTACGGCTTCGCTGCTGCCTCCGGGATGGCCGCCGACCTGATGATCACGCCGGGCCTGTCCTCGCTGCTCGGCGCGCTGTTCTTCCTCGGTTACTTTTTCTTCCAGGTGCCCGGCGCGATCTACGCGCAGAAGCACAGCGTCAAGAAGCTGATCTTCGTCAGCCTGATCCTCTGGGGTGGGCTCGCCACGCTGACCGGCGTGGTCTCCAACGCCTATTGGCTGATCGTCATCCGCTTCATGCTCGGTGTGGTCGAAGCGGCGGTGATGCCGGCGATGCTGGTGTACCTGTGCCACTGGTTTACCCGCGCCGAACGCTCGCGGGCCAATACCTTCCTGATCCTCGGCAACCCGGTAACGATGCTGTGGATGTCGGTGGTTTCGGGCTATCTGGTGCAGCATTTCAGTTGGCGCTGGATGTTCATCATCGAAGGCTTGCCGGCGGTGCTCTGGGCATTCATCTGGTGGAAGCTCGCCGATGATCGTCCGGCCCAGGCCAAGTGGCTCAGCGAGCAGGAAAAGCACGATCTGGAAAGCGCGCTCGCTGCCGAACAGGTCGGCATCAAAGCGGTGAAGAACTACGCCGAGGCCTTCCGTTCGCCGAAGGTGATCATTCTGGCGCTGCAATTTTTCTGCTGGAGCATCGGCGTCTACGGCTTCGTGCTGTGGCTGCCGTCGATCCTCAAGGCCGGTGCGCAGATGGACATGATCGAGGCCGGCTGGCTGTCGGCCCTGCCGTATCTGGCGGCAGTGATCGGCATGCTGCTGGTGTCGTGGGGCTCGGACAAACTGCAAAAGCGCAAACGTTTCGTCTGGCCGCCGCTGCTGATTGCCTCGGTGGCGTTCTACGGCTCCTACGCTCTGGGCGCGGAGCATTTCTGGTGGTCGTACACGCTGCTGGTGATTGCCGGCGCCTGCATGTACGCGCCTTACGGGCCGTTCTTCGCCATCGTCCCGGAGATTCTGCCGGCCAACGTTGCCGGCGGCGCCATGGCGCTGATCAACAGCATGGGCGCCCTCGGTTCTTTCGGCGGTTCGTATCTGGTCGGTTACCTGAACAGCTCCACCGGTTCGCCCGGCGCTTCGTACCTGTTGATGAGCGGCGCGCTGATGCTCTCGGTGGTGCTGACGATTTTTCTCAAGCCCGGCGCCAGCGACCGGGTGACGGCCAAGCGCGTCGCACCGCGTCCGCTGCCGGCCCATTCCTGAATTGATAAAGAGATGACTGCGATGAAAAAGCAGGTTGTGTTGTACAAGAAACTGTCGCCGGCGCTGATGGCGCGCCTTGAGGAACAGGTCGACGTGACGCTGATCGACAGCCTCGACGCGGACGGTGTGATGAAGCTGCGCGACGCCCTGCCCGCCGCCCAAGGCCTGCTCGGCGCCAGCCTGAAACTGGACGCGGCGCTGCTCGATCTGGCACCGAAGCTTGAAGCGATTTCCAGCGTCTCGGTGGGTGTCGACAACTACGACATCGATTACCTGACCCGGCGCAAAATCCTGCTGACCAACACCCCGGACGTGCTCACCGAAACCACCGCCGACACCGGTTTCGCGTTGATCCTGGCCACCGCCCGGCGGGTGGTGGAGCTGGCGAACATGGTGCGCGGCGGTCACTGGCACCGCAGCATCGGCCCGGCGCATTTCGGTACCGATGTGCATGGCAAGACGCTGGGCATCATCGGTATGGGGCGAATTGGCGAGGCGTTGGCGCAGCGCGGGCATTTCGGGTTCGGGATGCCGGTGATCTATCACAGCCAGTCGCGCAAACCGGCGGTTGAAGAACGTTTTGATGCGAAGTACCGCAGCCTGGAAAATCTGTTACAGGAGGCGGATTTCATCTGTCTGACCTTGCCGTTGACGGCGCAGACTGAAGGTTTGATTGGCGCGGAACAGTTTGCGCTGATGCGGCCGGACAGCATCTTCATCAACATTTCCCGGGGCAAGGTGGTGGATGAGGCCGCGCTGATCGACACCTTGCGCCATAACCGGATTCGCGCTGCGGGACTGGATGTGTTCGAGCGTGAGCCGTTGAATCATGACTCGCCGTTGTTGCAGCTGAACAACGTGGTGGCGACGCCGCACATGGGCTCGGCGACCCATGAGACGCGCGAGGCGATGGCGCGGTGTGCGGTGGAGAATCTGTTGGCGGCGTTGGCCGGTGAAAAACCCGCCAACCTGGTGAATTCTCTCCACTGATGATCGTTCCCACGCTCTGCGTGGGAATGCCTCAAGGGACGCTCCGCGTTCCAGCTCTGGAAGGGACGCGGAGCGTCCCGGGCTGCATTCCCACGCGGAGCGTGGGAACGATCAGGAGGAGACCCTCAGGCGCTGCGCACCTGGAGAAGCTGCGCAGCGCACAGTGCAATCCGCGAACACGCATCCGCCAGTTTTACTCTATCCACCACCAGCCCGATGCGAATATGCCCCGCCGCACTCGGCCCGAACGCTTCGCCTGCCAGCACCGAAACCCCATAACCCTCCAGCAATCGCTCGGCAAAATCCTGCGCGCCGAGCCCGGTCTGGCGCACGTCGACCATCACGAACATCCCGCCATCCGGTTTGATCGGGTACAACCCCGGACAACCACGCAACCGCTCGCACACCAGATCCCGACGCAACCGGTATTCCTCGCGCATCTGCGTCACTTCCGGCAGATCTTTCTCCAGCGCGATCTGCGCCGCTTTCTGCACAAAGTCCGGCAGACCGAACAACATGCTCAGCGACAGATTTACCAAATGCTCGGCCAAGGGTTTCGGCCCGATCATCCAGCCGATCCGCCACCCGGTCATCGCATGGGATTTGGACAGACTGTTGATGGTCGCGGTGCGCTCGGCCATGCCCGGCAGGCTCGCCGGGCTGACGTGCTCACCTTCGTATAACAATTCGCTGTAGACCTCATCGCTGATCAGCCACAGGTCATGGCGGATGCACAACGCCGCCAGCTCTTGCCAGATCAGCAGCGACAGACTCGCACCGGAGGGATTGTTGGGACTGTTGAGCAACATGGCTCGCGTTTTCGGAGTGATCCGCGTCGCGACATCCGCCGGATCGACCCGGAAACCGTTTTCCGGGCGAACCGGCACCGGCACCACGGTTGCGCCACAGGCACCGAACACACCTTCATAAGTCACGTACATCGGTTCGGCGACGATCACTTCATCGCCCGGATCGAGCAGACACTGCGCCACCGAATACACCGCGCATTGCGCGCCGGGCAGCACGATCACATGCTCGGCATCGACGTCCTGGCCGCTGCGTTGCCGATGGTGCTCGGCGATGCGCCTGCGCAACTCCAGCCGGCCGCGCACTTCGGAATAATGGGTATCGCCCGCCAACAGGCTGTCGATGGCGCCGTGGATGATCGGCAGCGGCGTATCGAAATCCGGATCACCCACCGACAGCAGCAACACATCGACCCCTTCGGCGCGCAGCTCCAGCGCTCGGTCGTGAATCCGCCAGGCTGCTGCTCCCTCCCCGGCGATTCGTTGGGTCAAGGCTGAATAGCGCATGTACGTCTCCTGATTGCGCGGTCTCCAGCCTTCACCCTAGGTCAAATCACAAAGCGCGCCACCATCGCATTCAAATCCACCGCCAGACGCGACAGTTCGTGGGTCGCGGCGCTGGTTTGATTCGCGCCGGCAGCTGATTGGGTGGCCAGGTCGCGAATGTTGACCAGGTTGCGATCGACCTCGCGGGACACCTGCGCCTGTTCTTCCGAAGCGCTGGCGATCACCAGGTTGCGTTCGTTGATCTGGTGGATCGATTGGGTGATCTGCTCCAGCGCGATGCCGGCGGCACGGGCCATTTCCAGAGTCGACTGAGTGCGCTGGTTGCTCTGTTGCATCGACTCGACCGCTTCGCCGGTGCCGTTCTGGATGCCGGCGACCATTTTTTCGATTTCCTGGGTCGACTGCGCGGTGCGATGGGCCAAGGCGCGAACTTCATCCGCTACCACCGCGAAGCCACGCCCGGCTTCACCGGCACGGGCGGCTTCAATGGCGGCGTTGAGCGCCAGCAGGTTGGTCTGTTCGGCGATGGCGCGGATCACGTCCAGCACCTTGCCGATGTCGCGGCCCTGAGCGGCCAGGCCTTCAATCATTTGCGCGGTGTTTTGGACGTCGTGGGTCATGGTCTGGATCGCATCGACGGTTTTCACCACTTGGTCGCGACCTTCACGGGCGGCGTGGGTCGACTGGTTCGAGGCTTCGGAAGTCGACACCGCGTTGCGTGCGACCTCTTCCACCGCAGCGCTCATTTCGTTGACGGCGGTGGCGGCCTGTTCGATTTCGTCGTTCTGCTGTTGCAGACCACGGGACGCTTCTTCGGTCACGGCGCTGAGCTCTTCGGCGGCGGCGCCCAGTTGCGTAGCGGAGCCGGCGATCTGTTCGATGGTCTTGCGCAGGTTGGTCTGCATCGCGGCCAGCGCTTCAAGCAGGCGCGCCGGTTCGTCCTTGCCGTCGATTTCGATGACTTTGGTCAGGTTGCCGCCGGCGATGGTTTGCGCGGCAGCGACCGCGCGGTTCAGCGGGGTGACGATGCTGCGGGTCAACAGCCAGGCCAACAGCACGGTCAGCAACGCGGCAATCACGGCCACGGCGACGATGCCGGTAATGGCACTGTTGTAATACTCACCCGCCTGAGTGGAAGCGGTCTTCGCGTCGGCGGCATTGATTGCAATCAGCTTGTTGAGCTGTTCGCCCATCTTGTCGGTGCCGTCCTTGATCTTCGTGTTGATCAGGGCGCGCATCTCGTCGAGCTTGTCCTGGCGCGACAGCTCCATCATCTGGTTCTGCGCTAGCACATAGTTGTCGAGAGTCGTCGAAAACTCCTGATATAACGCGCGTTCCTCCGGGCCGGCCGGCAGGACTGCGTAACTGGCCTGGGCAGCGCGCACCTTGTCCACCAGCACACCGATGCGGGTCTGGGCTTCCTGCAAACCAGCCGGTTCGCGGTTGACCAGAATGCGGAACGACAGAATGCGCAGACGCAAGACGTTTTCCGTGACCACGGCGAGTTGGGTGACGCTTGGCAACTGCGTCGAGTCCATCTCCAGGGAAGCCTGACGGATGATCGACATGCGGTTGACGGCGAACACGCCAAGCACGATCACCAGCAAGGCAATAAAGGCAAAACCGAGGAAGGCACGGGGCGCGATATTCAGATTACGCAAGGACATAGGAGGACTCTCGGATGAATGAAACTACGAGCGTCCATGCCGTGATCACTGGCCCTTGGGGCGGGCTTCAGTCCGGCGTCACTGTTTTAAGAAGTCTTGTGTGCGCCTGACTTCTGTATCGGCCAGGCTTGAGGAAGATTGCGGGGAAAGATGAAATATTTTTCAAAGTGTTGCGGGTGTTTCAGCGGTGAAACACCCTTCGCTTCAGATGATGACTGACAGGTCAGGCTGGAGCTGCCATACCCCATACGCGAGCAATATCTGTTGCACGTTCACGCAACAGGCGCGGGGCTTCGGCGCAGGCTTGTTCCAGGGACATCGGGCCGCTGGTGACCGCGAATGCAGCGTCGATGCCGTGATCGTAGAGCGCTTGATAGCCCTCGCCCAACGTACCGGCAATGACGATTACCGGTACGCCGTGTTGCTTGGCGATCCGCGCCACGCCAAACGGGGTTTTGCCGCGCAGGGTCTGGGCATCGAAGCGCCCTTCTCCGGTAATCACCAGATCTGCGCCCTTCACTGCGTCGGACAGTCCGACCAGTTCTGCGACGACTTCGACACCGGCCTGGAAGCGTGCGCCGAGAAACGCTTTGGCGGCAAAGCCCAACCCACCTGCGGCACCACTGCCCGGTTCATCGCGTACGTCCTTGCCCAACGCCTGCGCGCAGAGTCCGGCGAAGTGGCCGAGGGCCTGATCCAGTTGTTGAACTTGCGCCGGTGATGCGCCCTTTTGTGGGCCAAAAATCGCCGAAGCGCCGTGGGGGCCGCACAGTGGATTGTTGACGTCAGCGGCGATGTCGAAACGGACGTAAGCCAGACGCGGGTCGAGTTCGCTCAGGTCCAGACGTGCGAGTTGCGCCAACGCCAATCCGCCCGGCACCAGAGCTTGCCCTTGAGCATTCAGCAGTTTCACGCCCAGCGCCTGCATCGCGCCGGCGCCGCCGTCATTGGTGGCGCTGCCGCCGATGGCCAGAATGACGCGTTGTGCGCCGGCATCCAGCGCAGCGCGGATCAGTTCACCGGTGCCGAACGTGCTGCTGATGCACGCATCACGCTGCCCCGGCGGCACCAGTTGCAAGCCGCTGGCCTCGGCCATTTCGATGATTGCGGTGTGGTTATGCGGCAACCAGCCCCACGCAGCTTCAACTGCTGCGCCCAACGGGCCACGCACGCGGGTGCGGCGCAGTTCGCCTTCGCACGCGGCGAGAATCGACTCCACCGTCCCTTCGCCACCGTCGGCCATCGGGCATTTGACCAGCGTCGCCTGCGGCCAGACCTGCGCCAGGCCCAGCGCGATGGCTTCTGCAACGCCTTGGGCACTCAGGCTGTCCTTGAACGAATCGGGGGCGATGACGATTTTCATACGAATTCTCCAGTTCCAATGCCCTCATGCTGCCAGTCGCCTTGTGCGTTGACGCCTGTCCGCTGCACAAGTTGGATTGGCGTTTATTGTTCATTTCGACAAATCGTCAGTCTGCGGCAGCAATTGCACCCCGAGATACAACGCCAGCATGCCATCGAGTTTCAGCGGATCGACCCCGCTCAACTCGGCAATCCGCTCCATCCGGTAACGCAGGCTGTTGCGGTGAATGCCCAAGGCATCGGCGCAGGACTGGCTCTGCCCGTCGTGATCGCACCAGCTGCGCAAAGTCGCGAGCAACTGGCCGTTGCTGTCTTTGGCGATGACCTTGCGTAACGGTTTGAGCAGTTCATCCAGTGCATCATCGTTGCGATGACGCCAGAGCATGACCGGCAAACGATAGCGATTGAGGGTCAGCAGGCGTGAGCGCGGCAGCACTTCGCGGCCATAGGCGAGCAAGTCGCCCACCCTTCGATAGCAACGGCGCAACCCGGCCAGCCCATCGGCCTGCCCGCCCACTGCGATGCGCAGAATGTTCCAGCCCAGACCATCGAGTTTTTCCAGCAGGCGATCATGCTCGACGTTCTGACTGGCCGGCCGGCACCAGAGCAGCGACGACTTGGCGGAACTCACGCACCAACTGTCGGGGTAGCGCGACAACAACCAGGCACTCAGCGCCTCGACGGTTTGCCCCGGCCCGTGTTCCAGGCCCAACTCGAACAGATACGGCACCCGCGTCAGTTGCGGTTTGAGCCCGAGTTGCTGGGCTTCATCCACCAAACGCGGCGAATCCCCCGCTTCACTCAACAGCAGCGCGAGCAAGTCATCGCAACGCTGCCGCCGCCATTGCTGTTCGGATTGCTGGTTGCGCTGGCCCACCAGCATTTCAGCGGTCATGCGCACCAGTTCGGCGTAAGTGCGCAGCTGCTCCGGCTCGCCGGTGATGCCGAGTACGCCGATCAAACGCTGATCGAGCAACAGCGGCAGATTGATCCCCGGCTGCACGCCTTTCAGATGCACCGCCGTCTGCGCGTCAATCTCCACCACCCGCCCGTTGGCCAGCACCAGTTGCGCGCCCTCGTGGCGGGTGTTGATCCGCTCCGGCTCGCCGCTGCCGAGAATCAGCCCCTGGCTGTCCATGACGTTGACGTTGTACGGCAAAATGGCCATGGCCCGGTCGACGATATCCTGGGCGAGGTCGTGATCGAGTTCGAACATAAGGGCTGGAATCCTTGAAAACAGGCGCGGACGGTTGTTCACCCGCACAGGGTCTGGCAGCAAACCCTGTGCTCAGGCACAAAGACAATCCGGCCAAAGGTGGCCGAGACTCTCAGGGCGATCAACGTTACCCTTTGCATCGCAAAAAATCATAATAAAGAGAGAGCCGCCATGTCGCAGAGCGCCGCTGCCGCCCAGACCATCGATGACGATAAAAACGCCGTCTACAAACGCATCACCCTGCGTTTGATTCCCTTCATCTTCATCTGCTACCTGTTCAACTACCTCGACCGGGTCAACGTTGGATTCGCCAAACTGCAGATGCTCGACGCGCTGAAATTCAGCGAAACCGTGTACGGCCTCGGGGCCGGTATCTTCTTCATCGGCTACGTGCTGTGCGGCGTACCGAGCAACCTGGCCCTGACCAAATTCGGCCCACGGCGCTGGATCGCGCTGATGATGATCACCTGGGGCACGCTGTCGACCTGCCTGCTGTTCGTCACCACACCGACCGGGTTCTATACCCTGCGCCTGTTCACCGGCGCGGCTGAAGCCGGGTTCTTCCCGGGCGTTGTGCTGTATCTCTCGCAGTGGTTCCCGACTTTCCGCCGTGGCCGGATCATGGCGCTGTTCATGTCGGCGATCCCTGTTTCGGGTTTGCTCGGCAGCCCGTTTTCCGGCTGGATCCTCAATCACTTCGCCGCAGGGCAAGGTGGCCTCGCCGGTTGGCAGTGGATGTTCCTGCTGCAAGGCATTCCGACCGTGGTCTTGGGCGCACTCGCCTACTTCCTGCTCAGCGACAACTTCGCCAACGCCAAGTGGCTGACCCCTTACGAGCGTTCGGTGCTGGAAGCGGATCAGGCCGAAGACCTGGCGAACAAACCGAAAACCACCTCCGATTCGCTGATCGCGGTGTTCAAGAACCCGGCCATCTGGGCGTTTGGCCTGATCTACTTCTGCATCCAGAGCGGCGTGTACGCGATCAACTTCTGGCTGCCGTCGATCATCAAGAACCTCGGCTTCAGCGACAACCTGGTGATTGGCTGGTTGAGTGCGATTCCTTACCTGCTGGCCGCCGTGTTCATGCTGGTAGTAGGTCGCTCGGCAGACCTGCGTAAAGAGCGTCGCTGGCACTTGGTGGTGCCGATGTTGATGGGGGCTGTCGGCCTGCTGATCGCGGTGAACTTCGCGGCGAATCCGGCAATTGCGATTCTCGGCCTGACCATTGCGACCATGGGCGCGCTGACCGGTCTGCCGATGTTCTGGCCGGTGCCGACTGCCATGCTGAGCGCGGGTGCTGCGGCGGGTGGGTTGGCGTTGATCAACTCGATGGGGCAGATGGCCGGGTTCCTGAGCCCTTACCTTGTGGGTTGGGTGAAGGACAGCACCGGGTCGACGGATGCGGCGTTGTATCTGCTGGCGGGGGTGATTGTTGGCGGGAGTCTGCTGGCGTTGCGGATGACGCGGACGTTGCGGGCTTAAGCCTTAGTCGAAATACAGAAACGGCCCTTTTCGGGCCGTTTTTCTTTTGGATCTAGCTACAGCGGTGCTTCAGTCTTGAGTTCCAGATTATCCAGCGCCCGGTTCACCGCCAGTTCACTCAGCATGATCAGTTGGGCAATGCCCAGCAATACGTGCCGCTGCGAGCCGTCCACCAGTCCGGCGAAATCGGTGGCCATGGTTTTGGCGCAGGTCAGGGTTTCAGAGGCGTCGGCCAGCAGTTCTTCACTGTCGATGCCGGGGGCGATGAGGTAGCGGGTGTTGGGTTTGAGCAGCGGTTTTCTGGGGAGCAGCGGATTGAGGTAGTGGTCGAGGGCGCGTTCGGCGGCTTCGTGGAAGGTCTTGGAGTCGAGGGATTCGTAGGGCGAGGTGGTGTCGGCTTCGGGTGGGTTGGGTGTTGGTTTGATCATGGTGAAACTCCTAAGGCGCTTATTGGAGCCACCACACTCGCTACCAAACGATGGTGGTGGCCAGACGCAGGTTGGTAGACCGGGCCTTAGGAGAAACGGCGCACCCGAAGGTGCCCTGCGAATGACCACCATAAAACAGAGACAAAAGACTCTACAAAATGGAGCACTCTGCACTTAAAGACCCGGGCTACCAAACCCGATCGCTGTTCTTTTCAGCGACGGGACAACGATAAAACCCGGCCCTTGAGCGCACAAGCCGGCGGATTCTGGCTTAGTCGTAGGCAACGGCGCAAGGTTGTGTAGCCTGGGGTGCGTGTCTGGACGTGTCCTTTAAACGCATGGCTTAAACACTGCGGTGTACTTGAGAATTTACCCCCTCACCCCAGCCCTCTCCCCCAAGGGGGCGAGGGGGAAAGGGAGCCGATGTGTATGTTTTTCAAAACCGGAGTTCGACTCGGTATTTCACGTCGGCGTAACTTGTGAGAACACCTCCGTCGGCTCCCTCTCCCTCCGGGAGAGGGCTGGGGTGAGGGAGCCCTTGATTCTAAGCCCCCGATTTCGCATCCAACTCCAAAACCACCCCACCCGGCATCTGCACAAAAATCTGCCAGATCCCATCCTCCGGCACCTGCGCCACCTGATACGGCAACCCACTGCCCTGCACCCGCTTCAAAACCGCGGCTGCGTCTTCATCGGTACGAAACGCAATATGACTCAACGCCGCCTCATCCAGCGCCGGCTGCTCAATCACATGCACCAACGCCTCCTCATCCTGATACAACCACCGCCCGGGAAACGGAAACGGCGGCCGGCGCCCCGGCGTCAATCCCAACAACCCACCAAAAGCGTCCTGCAGCGCCTGACCGTCAGCGGTGTTGAAAGCAAGATGATCAAATGTCCACGTCATGTCTGTCTCCTGCGGTTATTCAGGATTTCAGTATCTGCGCTTGCCAATCCCGGAAAAATCCCGCAAAACGCCAAGGATCTTCAACGGATTTTTACTAATGAGCTCAATCCTCGATCTGGAAATCTTCGTCCGCACCGCCGACTCCGGCAGCATCTCCGCCGCCGCCCGGGCGCTGGAGCTGACGCCGGCCGCCGCCAGCATCGCGCTGAAACGCCTGGAAACCCGCCTCGGCATCCGCCTGTTTGCCCGGTCCACCCGCAGCATGCGCCTGACCGAAGAAGGCCGGCGTTATCTGGAAAGTGTGCGTCTGGCGCTGGCCACCCTGGCCGAGGGCGAACAGGCGCTGAAGCAGCAGACCGAAGGCTTGAGCGGCGTGCTGCAACTGGCGGCGCCGTCGGACTTCGGGCGCAATGTGTTGCTGCCTTGGCTGGACGATTTCAAGCGCGAGCACCCGCACATTCAACTGCAATTGCTGCTCAATGACCGGCATGCGGATCTGTTTCGCGAAACGGTGGACGTGGCGCTGCGCTTCGGCGTGCCGAGTGATTCGACGCTGGTGGCGTTGCCGATTCTGCCTGAGCATCGGCGTGTGGTCTGCGCCAGCCCCGCGTATCTGGAGCGCCACGGCACACCGCAAAACCCTGCCGAATTGAGCGAGCACAGCGCCCTGCTCTATCTGCGTAATGGCCGGCCCTATAACACCTGGCGCTTCCATCGCGAAGACGAAACCGTCGAGGTCGAAGTACGCGGTGACTACCTCAGCGACGACGGTGAAGTCGCTCGCCGCTGGGCGCTCGCCGGGCACGGCATCGCCTACAAGGCCTGGCTCGATGTGGCCGAAGACGTGCGCGCCGGGCGGCTGGTGACGCTGTTCGATGACTGGCACGGCGAGAGCGTGCCGTTCAATCTGCTGTGCCCGCACCGGGTGCAGGTGTCGGAACGGGTCAAAGTCTTGCAGGCGTTTTTGCGCGAACGTTGCGAGGCATTGCGTCGATAAATTCACTTTGCCGCGCTGGGCGCTTCTGGTATTTGATGGAAGCTTTCCCACCGACAAAAGGATTTCGGCATGAGCTATCGCACACTGGGTCACTCGGGGTTGCAGGTGTCCACCCTCACCCTCGGCACGATGATGTTCGGCGAACAGACCAGCGCAGAGGACTCGCTGCGCATCATCGACAAGGCCTGGGATCAGGGCATCAACTTCATCGACACCGCGGACGTCTACACCAACGGCCGCTCGGAAGAGATCGTCGGCGAGGCCATCGCCCGTCATCGGCATGAATGGGTGCTTGCAACCAAAGTCGGTTTCGGCCCGGTGGACGGCGTGCCGAATCGCAGCGGCCTGAGCCGCAAGCACATTTTCAATGGTCTGGAAGCCAGCCTGACCCGGCTCGGCACCGATTATCTCGACATCTATTACCTGCACCGCGAAGACCACAACACGCCGCTGGAAGTGACGATTTCGGCGATTGGCGATCTGATTCGCCAGGGCAAAATCCGTTATTGGGGCCTGTCGAATTATCGCGGCTGGCGGATTGCCGAGGTGATTCGCGTGGCGGACAAACTAGGCGTCGATCGCCCGGTGATCAGCCAGCCGCTGTACAACATCGTCAACCGTCAGGCCGAAACCGAGCAGATCACCGCCGCCCAGACTTACGGCCTTGGCGTGGTGCCTTACAGCCCGCTGGCCCGTGGCGTGCTCAGCGGCAAGTACGCACCGGACGTGACCCCGGACGCCAACAGCCGTGCCGGACGCCAGGACAAGCGGATTCTGGAAACCGAATGGCGCGTGGAGTCGTTGCGCATTGCCCAGCAGATTCAGCAATACACCCAGGAGCGTGGGGTCGGGATCGTTGAATTCGCAATTGCCTGGGTACTGAACAACGGCGCGGTGACGTCGGCGATTGTCGGGCCGCGCACCGAGGAACAATGGGATGCGTACACCAAGGCGCAGGCGGTGAAGATTACGGCTGAGGATGAAGCGTTTATCGACTCACTGGTGACGCCGGGGCATGCTTCTACGCCGGGGTTTAATGATGTGAGCCATTTTGTGTCGGGGCGTAAATCGCATCAGGCTTAAGCACCTATGCTTCGACACAGGTTCCCGCTCTCACGGGACCTGTGTCGAATGTTGGAAATATTGATCACTCGGCCAATATTCAGCACAAAAACCACGTATCCTGCGCGCCCCGTTTCACCATCACCCCCGCGAGGACAGTTTGTCTAAAGGCATTGCTTTATCGGTGACAGCATCGACGCTGTTTGCCGTCATGTATTACTACACCTCGTTGCTCACCCCGTTGAGCGGCGTGGAGATCTTCGGTTGGCGGATGTTGCTGACCGTGCCCTGCATGACCGTGTTCATGCTGGTTTCCGGCGAATGGCGGCGGGTGCTGGAGCTGCTGCGCCGGATCCCTGCGCTGCCGAAGTTGATCGGCGGCCTGATTCTTTCGTCAGCGCTGCTGGGCGTGCAGTTGTGGCTGTTCATGTGGGCGCCGCTCAACGGCTACAGCCTCGATGTGTCGCTGGGCTACTTCCTGCTGCCGTTGTCCATGGTCCTGACCGGACGCATCGCTTATGGCGAAAACCTGTCATACCTGCAAAAAGTCGCGGTGTTTTTTGCCAGCCTCGGTGTGTTGAACGAGTTGTATCAGGTCGGCGGGTTTTCCTGGGCGACGCTGGTGGTGGTCGTCGGTTACCCGCTGTACTTCGTGCTGCGCAAATACCTCAAGACCGACAACCTCGGCGGTTTGTGGGTCGACATGACCCTGATGCTGCCGGTGGCGTACTGGTTTGTGCGCGGCGGCGAACAGGGTTTCGGCGTGTTCGATCAGTACCCGGCGCTGACGTGGCTGATACCGCTGCTCGGTCTGATCAGTGCATCGGCGCTGGTGGTGTACATCATCGCCAGCCGTTTGTTGCCGTTCAGTCTGTTCGGTTTGTTGAGTTACGTAGAGCCAGTGTTGTTGCTCGGCGTGGCGCTGCTGCTGGGTGAGAGCATCAAGCCCGGAGAATGGCTGACCTACATCCCGATCTGGCTCGCCGTGGTGGTGCTGGTGTTTGAAGGCTTCAAGCATCTGATGCGCCAACGGCGCCCGTAAGACGCGCAATAAAAAGCCCGGCCTGCATTTCTGCAGGCCGGGCTTTTTTACATCTGGTGCGGATTACTCGGTAGCGAGTACGCCACGACGCACCTGGTCACGCTCGATCGATTCGAACAGAGCCTTGAAGTTGCCTTCGCCGAAACCATCGTCGCCTTTGCGCTGGATGAATTCGAAGAACACCGGGCCCATCAGGGTTTCCGAGAAGATCTGCAGCAGCAGACGCTTGTCTTCTTTATCCGACGCACCGTCGAGCAGGATGCCGCGCGATTGCAGTTGATCCACCGGCTCGCCGTGGTTCGGCAGGCGGCCTTCGAGCATTTCGTAGTAGGTGTCCGGCGGCGCGGTCATGAAACGCATGCCGATCTTCTTCAACTGATCCCAGGTCTTGACCAGGTCATCGGTGAGGAACGCCACGTGCTGGATGCCTTCGCCGTTGAACTGCATCAGGAACTCTTCGATCTGCCCGGCGCCCTTCGACGATTCTTCATTGAGCGGGATGCGGATCATGCCGTCCGGCGCTGTCATCGCTTTCGAGGTCAGGCCGGTGTATTCGCCCTTGATGTCGAAGTAGCGGATTTCGCGGAAGTTGAACAGCTTCTCGTAGAAGTTCGCCCAGTAGGCCATGCGACCGCGATACACGTTGTGGGTCAGGTGGTCGATGATCTTCAGGCCGGCACCGACCGGGTTGCGGTCAACGCCTTCGAGGAACACGAAGTCGATGTCATAGATCGAGCTGCCTTCGCCGAAACGGTCGATCAGGTACAGTGGCGCACCGCCAATGCCTTTGATCGCCGGCAGATTCAGTTCCATCGGGCCGGTTTCGATGTGGATCGGCTGGGCGCCGAGTTCCAGTGCGCGGTTGTAGGCCTTCTGCGAATCCTTGACCCGGAACGCCATGCCGCAAACGGACGGGCCGTGCTCGGCCGCGAAGTACGAAGCAACGCTGTGGGGTTCGTTGTTGAGGATCAGGTTGATCGCGCCCTGACGATACAGGTGCACGTTCTTGGAACGGTGGGTCGCGACCTTGGTGAAGCCCATGATCTCGAAGATCGGCTCCAGGGTGCCAGGTGTCGGCGATGCGAACTCGATGAACTCGAAGCCCATCAGGCCCATTGGGTTTTCGTATAAATCTGCCATGGTTGGCGCCTCATCATTCTTATCAATTAACCAGAGTTATTTGTCAGTAATGCTGAGACCGGTGGGTGGCGCACAGGAGATGCCACGCACACTGCGGGCGAGGAAGTCACCGTATATCAGTTGAAACCCGAATATCTTCATTGTCGACCCAAGGCTCTTGCGGGCGAGGCTTCTGCTGCCAGAAGACGATTATTATTGTATGCGTAACCCGATTCTACACAGCGTAAATAGGGTTGTCTGCCCTCTCTATAAAATCCGCTTTTTTCCGGCCGGTGCAAGGGGTTTGTTGCACAGCCAGATGCCCGCCAGAATCAGCACGCCGCCCAGGCACATGGCCAGCGTCAGCTGTTCACCCAGCAGGATTGCACCGGCCAGCACGGCGGTCAGCGGGTTGAGCGCAATGAACACGCCGGAGCGTGTGGCGCCGATTTTACGGATGCCATCGTAGTAACCGATGTAGGCCAGCGCCGAACCGAGTACGCCCAGATAGGCCAAGCTCAGCCATTGGCGTGTGCCAAGCGCGGCCAGCGCTGCAACGTCCACTTCGCCCCGGCTCAGGGCCAGCGCCCACAACATCAGGGTGCCCAGCAGAATCGAAAAGGTCACGGTCTGCACCGGACCGATGCTCTGGTTCAGGCCGCGAGAGAACAGCGAATAGACGCCCCAGCTCAAAACGCAGCCGAGGATCAGCAGATCGCCAATCCACGCGTCCGGCGTTTCGCTCAACAGCTGCGGGTTGCGACTGACGATCACCACACCCGCCCCGCCGATGCAGATTGCGATGCCCATAACCTTGAGCCGGTTCAGCCGCTCCTTGAACAGCAGCCATGACGCCAGACCAATGACTGCCGGGTTCAGCGCCACGATCAACGAGGCCCGGGAAGCGTTGATGTATTGCAACCCGTAAAAGAAGCACAGGTTGTAGAAGAAAATCCCGAAGAACCCCAGCAACGTCAGTTGCAGCCATTGCCGGGGCGTGGGCCGCGCCAACGCAATCCGCGTCAGCCGCAGAAACCCGAGCAACGCTACGCTGGCCAGCAGAAACCGCAGGCTGGCAGCAAACACCGGGCTCAGGCTGCCGGCCAAAAAACGCCCGGCCACCCACGTTCCGCCCCAGATCATGGTGACCAAGGCCAGGTTCAAATAGACGGGCATGTCCGAGGCGACCGGACGAACAGGTTCATGACAACTCATAACGCTCCAACGACGAGACTGACGGATGACGTATCATTCGATTGATTCCTCATCATCGTAAAATGAGTCTTTACTCATGACCCTGACCCAACTCGAAATCTTCTCGCTGGTGGCCGAACTGCACGGCTTCACCCTCGCCGCCCATCGTCTGGGAATTTCCCAGTCAGCGGTGTCTCATGCATTGAAGTCGCTGGAACAGGAACTGGGCGTCGAGCTGCTGCGCCGGCATCAATCGCAAGTGGAACTGAGCGACATCGGCGAACAACTGCTGTTGCGGGCACGGGCGATGCTTGGGCTGGCGAACACCTTGCGTCAGGAGGCGGCGGATGCGCGCGGCATGAAACGCGGCACGCTGCGCATCGGCTCGTTCGGGCCGACGTCTTCGATCAAATTGTTGCCGCGGATTCTTCAGCAGTATCGCGAGGCGCATCCGGGGATCGAAGTGCACATCGATGAAGGCCCGGATCGGCAGGTCATTCAGTGGTTGGAGGAGCGGCGGATCGATATCGGTTTTGTGGTGCTGCCCGAGGAGCGCTTCGACACGTTCACCTTGATTGAAGATCAGATGGTCGCCCTTCTTCCGCTCGGTCACCCGCTGGCGGCGCACGACTCAGTGAGTCTTAAAGACCTGTGCAACGATCCGTTTGTGCTGACCGAGGCGGGTTCGTCGGAACTGGTTTCGCGCCTGTTCAACGCCGCGCGGTTGAGCCCCAACATCCGCTATCGCTGTTCGCAGCTGCTCAGCACGCTCGACACCGTGGGCCGGGGCGATGCGATGACTGTGGTGGCCGAAGGTTCGTTGCCTTTCGATCCGGAACCGCGATACATCAAGCGACCGCTGTCCCCCGTAGTCACCCGGCAGGTCGGCCTGGCGGTGCTGGATCAGCGCCAGGCATCGCCTGCCACGCTGGCATTCATTCAGCTGGCAACCCGGCTGGATTATCGTTGAGCGGCGCAGGTGTCATTGGCCATCTATCATGGGCTCAGACCTCGGGCTTTGCGCGCACGCTTCGCCTGCCATCAAGAGCCCCACTCCACCGCGACAGGATGCGCCCATGCCACTGACCGTCAGGCCCCGCCGCAAGCGCAGCACCCGGATTATCGTGACATTGCTGTGCGGCTTGCTGCCGATCGTACTCGGCAGCGTGATTCTTTATATGCAGGCCGGACGCGCCCTTCAGCAGAGTTCGCAACACACCGCCGATGAAGCCCTGCGGCAGTTCGAACTGATGCTCGACAACACTGCCCAGGCCGCCCGGGAGTTGCTGCCGCTGGCCGGCCAGACCTGCGAGACCGTCAAACTGGCGTTGCGCGAACAAGTCACTCGCCGTCCGTTTGTGCGCTCGACCAATCTGGTGTGGGACGACAACCTCTATTGCAGTTCGCTGTTCGGCGACTTCAAGGAAGTCGTGAATCCCGGCGACTACGCCCAAGGCAAGTTGTGGCTCATGAACGGCAACCCGGTGACGCCAAACACCGCGCTGCTGGTGTATCGCCTGAGCGAGGGTCGCGGCGGCGCACTGACCACGCTGGACGGCTATCACCTGAGCAACATCCTGCGCCTGATCGGCCGGCACACGTTGTTGTTGCTGCAAGTCGGCAACAACTGGCTCTCCGCCGACGGCAAAGTGCATCAGGGCGCCCTGCCCGCGTTGCCCGTGGCGCAAAGTACCTTGCACTCATCACACTATGCATTCTCGGTGACAGCGGCTTTTCCGGAAGGCGAAACCTGGCGCTACATGAAAGACGAGTATCCGCCGCTGTTCAGTCTGCTGATGTTCTTCGGCGCCGTATCAGGAGCGATCGGCTACATCGTTCAGAAGCGCTCCACCTCGCCCAGCCATGAAATGCTTCGGGCATTGGAAGCAGGTGAATTCATTCCCTATTTTCAACCGGTGGTGCACGGCGACAGCAAACGCTGGTCGGGCGCGGAAGTGCTGATGCGCTGGAAACATCCCAAGGAGGGGCTGGTGCGTCCGGACCTGTTCATTCCCTTTGCCGAACACTCAGGGTTGATCGTGCCGATGACCCGCGCCTTGATGCAACAAACGGCTGTTGTGCTGGGGCCGCTGTCATCGACCTTTACCGCGCCCTTCCACATCGGCATCAACATCACCGCCAGCCACTGCCACGATCTGGAGCTGGTTGAAGATTGCCGTGAATTTTTGTCAGCGTTCCAGCCTGGCAGCATCAGCCTGGTACTGGAGCTGACCGAACGCGAGCTGATCGAGCCGTCCGACATCACCCATCAACTGTTCGCGCAACTGCGCGCAATGGGCGTGAAGATCGCGATTGACGACTTTGGCACCGGTCATTCAAGCCTCGGCTATTTGAGGACCTTCAATGTCGACTTCCTCAAGATCGATCAGACATTCGTGGCCATGATCGATAAAGATGCCCTGTCGCGGCACATTCTGGACACCATCATCGAGCTTTCTACCAAACTGGATCTGGGCATCGTGGCCGAAGGTGTGGAGACGCAAGCCCAGTGTGATTATCTGGCCGCTCACCATGTCAACTTTCTGCAAGGTTACCTTTTCGGCAAACCGATGCCGGCTGCAGACTTCATCGAAGCATTAACTCATCATTAACTTGGCGGGATAAATCCAGACTCGCCGACAGCGCGCACCAAATTGATACAAAACAGCGTTGTTGTTACATGAAGAAAAAGTCAGGATTTACTCTTGTCGCATTAACTACTACAATTTTTCTTACCTGTTGCAAGATGGGCAGGTGAGCCATTATCACCGAGTCGCTTCAAGGCTCTTGGCTTATAGCTTTGTTTGCGGTTGGTATCAGCCAAACACACTATTGGAGTAAAGATATTGTCCAGACTCGCTGAATTTCGTGCAGCTGAAAAGGCCCTTCAGGAACAGCTCAAGCAGCTGGAATCGCTGAAGAACGATGCCGGGCTCAAGAAAGAAATCGAATTCGAAGAAAAGCTCCAGGGGCTGATGAAAACCTACGGCAAAGGCCTGAAAGACATCATCGCCATTCTCGATCCGAACCCGGCGAAATCCGGTCTGCAATCGACCGCCGCACCTAAAACCCGCCGCGCTCGCGTGGTCAAGGTCTATCAGAACCCGCACACCGGCGAGCTGATCGAGACCAAGGGTGGCAACCATCGCGGCCTGAAGGCCTGGAAGGAACAATACGGTGCAGCTACCGTTGATTCCTGGTTGCGCGGTTAATCCCTCGCAAACATGAAAGCCCTGCATATGCAGGGCTTTTTTTTGGACAATATTTAACAAATACAACGATTTTTCTGGCGGGAAAGTTGAGTCTCAAACCGCTCTCGCACTGAAACTATGCTTCCGAATGTTGCCCCGTTAGCCGGAGTTAACTTTATGTTTAATCAGTTCCGGTATCTAACACCAGACCGGCCACGAACAGACGACTAGAATTTCAAGCTGTTTCGCGCAGCGACTATGTCGTCGCCGCTCGCCTTATAAACCTCTGCCTGCCCTGCATACGAAAGTACGTAAGCCTTATCCGCTTCGACCGCTGCAACCAATGTTTGCGACAACACGTGGCGGCCGTTTTCAGTCACCGTACAAGTGGTTTCAAGCGCGGTCAGCGAGCCCAGCGTACTCGCGTGAACCTTGTTGCAGACACTCTGATAACCGCTCTGGAAAAAGTCTTTCTGAACCGACTTGCGCATCTCCAGCAACACGCCCTGCAAGTTGACCTGATGGCCGCTTTCCACGTGGGTCATCGTCAACTCCATCACCATCACCTGATTGCCATCGGCGTCAGTCTTTACCGCGCGCTGACGGGAGACTTCAGGGGAGGTTTCGGGCAGCGCCTCGACTTCCCAGCCAGCCGGCCAGGTGATGCTCGGCGCCTCGGCAAAGGCAGGCAGAGCAAGCAGGGAAAAACCCAGGAAAACGAACAGCGATTTGAACGGTCGGATCATTACCAGAGGCACTCGCGGATTGAGCTGTAAAGTCTGAGGCCCGCCCGCTCACAGGGCAAGCCCGCGCTTTCGGTTTGGCGATGCTGCCAGGCATGCGTATCATTGCGCCCATTCACTCGCCCCAATTTGTTACGGAGGGCCCATGAGCCTGCAAGAACTGAACACCTTCCCTGGCGTCACCGCCACCCCGGACAGCGCAACCCGCAACTTCGTGTTCAACCACACCATGCTGCGCGTCAAAGACATCACCAAGTCGCTGGACTTCTACACCCGTGTATTGGGTTTCTCGCTGGTAGAGAAGCGTGATTTTCCGGAAGCTGAATTCAGCCTGTACTTCCTCGCTTTGGTCGACAAATCGCAGATCCCGGCCGACGCCGCTGCTCGCACCGAGTGGATGAAGTCGATTCCCGGCATCCTGGAACTGACCCACAACCACGGCACCGAAAACGACGCGGACTTTGCCTACCACAACGGCAACAATGACCCGCGTGGCTTCGGCCACATCTGCATCTCGGTACCGGACATCGTCGCTGCCTGCGCACGCTTTGAAGAACTGGGCTGCGACTTCCAGAAGCGCCTGACCGATGGCCGCATGAAGAGTCTGGCGTTCATCAAGGATCCGGATGGCTACTGGGTCGAGATCATCCAGCCGGCACCGCTGTAGAGCTGAACCTGGCTAGAAAGCACCCCCCGCAAAGAAAAACCCCCATCATCACTGATGGGGGTTTTCTTTTTCAGGCCCGGGATTTACGCCGGAGCCGAAGTGCGGATCAGGTGATCGAAAGCGCTGAGAGAAGCCTTGGCGCCCTCGCCCACTGCAATCACGATCTGCTTGTACGGCACGGTGGTCACGTCACCGGCAGCGAAGATGCCGGGTATCGAGGTTTCACCGCGGTTGTCGACGATGATCTCGCCGCGCGGCGACAGCTCGATGGTGCCTTTGAGCCAATCAGTGTTAGGCAGCAGACCGATCTGCACGAAGATCCCTTCCAGCTCGACCGTGTGCAGCTCGTCAGTATTGCGATCCTTGTAGCGCAGGCCGTTGACCTTCTGGCCGTCGCCGGTGACTTCAGTGGTCAACGCACTGGTGATCACGGTGACGTTCGGCAGGCTGTGCAGCTTGCGTTGCAATACGGCGTCGGCGCGCAGCTGAACGTCGAACTCCAGCAGGGTCACGTGGGAGACGATACCCGCCAGGTCGATGGCCGCTTCGACGCCGGAGTTACCGCCGCCAATCACCGCCACACGCTTGCCTTTGAACAGCGGGCCGTCGCAGTGCGGGCAGTACGCCACGCCTTTGTTGCGGTACTCCTGCTCGCCCGGCACGTTCATTTCACGCCACCGTGCACCGGTCGCCAGAATCACGCTCTTGGCCTTGAGGGTCGCGCCGCTGGCAAAGCGGACTTCATGCAGCTCGCCATTCTTGCCGGGGATCAGCTTGTCGGCGCGTTGCAGGTTCATGATGTCGACGTCGTACTGCTTGACGTGTTCTTCCAGCGCGGTCGCCAGTTTCGGGCCTTCGGTTTCCTGCACGGAAATGAAGTTCTCGATGGCCATGGTGTCCAGCACCTGACCGCCGAAGCGCTCGGCTGCAACACCGGTGCGAATGCCTTTACGTGCGGCGTAGATCGCCGCGGAAGCACCCGCCGGGCCACCGCCGACTACCAGCACATCAAAAGACTCTTTGGCGCTGATTTTCTCGGCCTGACGCTCGATGGCGCCGGTGTCGAGTTTGGCGAGGATTTCTTCCAGGCCCATGCGGCCCTGGCCGAAGTTTTCGCCGTTGAGGTAGATGCTCGGCACGGCCATGATCTTGCGATCATTGACTTCGTCCTGGAACAGCGCGCCGTCGATGGCGACGTGGCGGATGTTCGGGTTCAGCACGGCCATCAGGTTCAGCGCCTGAACGACGTCCGGGCAGTTCTGGCAGGACAGCGAGAAGTAAGTCTCGAAGTTGAAGTCGCCCTTGAGCGAGCGGATCTGTTCGATCACTTCGACACTGGCCTTCGAAGGGTGGCCGCCGACTTGCAGCAGGGCCAGCACCAACGAAGTGAATTCATGGCCCATCGGGATACCGGCGAAACGCAGGCTGATATCGGCACCCGGGCGGTTGATCGAGAACGACGGCTTGCGTGCATCGTCGCCGCTGTCGATCAAGGTAATTTGGTGCGAAAGACTGGCAACGTCTTTCAGCAGATCGAGCATTTCACGGGATTTCGCACCGTCGTCGAGTGAAGCAACGATCTCGATCGGCTGGGTGACCCGTTCCAGGTACGATTTCAACTGGGCTTTAAGATTGGCGTCCAACATACGGGCGATCTCCTGACTTTATTTGAGGCGAAAAAAAGCCCGAGCGAATCTCGCCCGGGCTTTTCTATTGGGCGGTGCAGCTTACTTAAGTAGGTGCGGAATCCCGCCCTGCATTGCGTGTGTCACAGACTTAGATCTTGCCGACCAGGTCCAGGGACGGAGCCAGAGTGGCCTCGCCTTCTTTCCACTTGGCCGGGCAAACTTCGCCTGGGTGAGCAGCGACGTACTGAGCAGCCTTGATTTTGCGCAGCAGCTCGGAAGCGTCACGGCCAACGCCGCCATCGTTCAGTTCAACGATTTTGATTTGGCCTTCAGGGTTGATCACGAAGGTGCCACGGTCAGCCAGACCAGCTTCTTCGATCAGCACGTCGAAGTTGCGGGAGATGACCTGAGTCGGGTCGCCGATCATGGTGTATTGGATTTTGCCGATGGCTGGCGAAGTGTTGTGCCAGGCAGCGTGGGCAAAGTGGGTGTCGGTCGAAACGCTGTAGATCTCTACGCCCAGTTTCTGGAAGGCGGCGTAGTTGTCAGCCAGGTCTTCGAGCTCGGTTGGGCAAACGAAAGTGAAGTCGGCCGGGTAGAAGAACACTACGGACCATTTGCCTTTCAGGTCAGCGTCCGAGACTTGTACGAAGTCGCCGTTTTTGAACGCGGTAGCTTTGAACGGTTTTACTTGGCTGTTGATGATAGGCATTGATGACTCTCCGTCAGGGTTGTGAATTCGATGGGTGAATCCTACCCAGTCACTCGACGGATGGCTCATTGGCAAACCTGATGCTGCTGATTTGTTTTCGCTATTAGCGGACTGTATTAATAGAAGAAAACGATATCTACGGCGACAGCGGCTTATCCGTAATCCGGGCCATCCCGTGAAAGGGGCTCGCTTCAACATAGCGCATGGCGGACTTCATATCCTTCCAGCCCACGTAACTCATCAACGATTTGAGATCCCAGCCGCTTTGGTGGGCCCATGTTGCGAAGCCGCGTCGCAGGGAATGGCTGGTGTAGCGCTCGGCGGAGATCCCGGCGCGCTCTAGGGCCTGGCGCAGCAACGGAATCACGCTGTTGGCGTGCAAGCCCTCCTCGCTCAGATTGCCCCAGCGGTCGACGGCGCGGAACACCGGGCCTCGTACCAGTGCTGCCTCCGTGATCCATTCGATATAAGCCTGCACCGGGCATAGCTTGAGCAACGCCGGGGCCTGATAGGTCTGGCCGAGGTTTTCCCGATCACCCTTGCTGCGGGGCAGGTACAGGGTGATGCCGCTGCCGGCGTGCGCCTGCACATGCTCGATCTGCACACGACACAATTCATCGCTGCGAAAGCCACGCCAGAAGCCCAGCAGGATCAATGCTCGATCACGGCAGGCCCGCAGCAGCAACGGTCGATCCTGTTTTTCCCGGGCGTCTTTCATCTCCTGCTCAAGCCAGGCGACGGTCTGCTCAAGATCCCGCAGTTGCAATGGCTCGGCCTGCTTCTCCTGGGCGGGATGCAGGGCGCGAATGCCCTTGAACACTTTGCGCACCACCGGCGACTTGGTGGGATCGGCGAAGCCCTGACTGTTGTGCCACTGCGCCAGCGCCGACAGACGCAACTTCAGCGTGTTGACCGACAACACGCCCGCATGCGCCACCAGATACCGCGCGATGCTGTCCGCTGTCGCGGGCAGGAACCCACCCCATACCGTTTCGAAATGCTCGACGGCCGCACGATAGCTGCGGCGGGTGTTGTCACGGGTGGCGGCTTGCAGGTAGCGATCGATATCGCTCATGGGCTGATTTTCTCGTGGCGTACTGAGGGTTTGTGCGGAAACCGATTTTAGGGGTTTCACATGGGGTAATACCAGTATATCCCGCCTGTTTATCGGTGCTTGTTTCACTTTATTTTCAACATGGTACACTGTGTACTTTAGTGGCATGTACCACAGTACGAAATGGTAGGAGCAGATATGGCCCGTGGCGGCGTTAACAAAGCAGTAGTTCAGATCGCGCGCGCAGCGATCCTCGCCCGTGGCGAACACCCCAGCATCGACGCAGTACGCATCGAGCTGGGTAATACGGGTTCCAAAACCACGATTCATCGCTACCTGAAGGAGCTGGATGACGGCAGCGAACCGGCCGATCCTTCAGCAGAACCCATCGATGACGAGCTGCTGGCACTCGTCACGCGCCTTGCCCAACGCCTGAAAGAACAGGCGCAGGAGCCGATTGATCAGGCGCGCGAGCAGTACGAGCAACAGCGTCAGGCACTGGAGGACGAGCTGAATCAGCTTCGTCAGGATCACGCGCAACTGGAGAAGAAGCACGACATCCAGGCCGCCGCGCTGGCCAAGGAATCCGAAGCCTTGAGCGATACACGCTCGATGCTGCAGACCGAGCAGACTCGCAATGCCGGACTGAATCAGGCGCTGGCCGATTTTGAATTGCGCTTGCAGGACAAGGATGAGCAGATCCGCTCGCTGGAAGAGAAACACCTGCACGCCCGCGATGCGCTTGAACACTACCGCAACGCCATCAAGGAACAGCGCGAGCAGGAGCAAAGCCGTCACGAAAGCCAGGTGCAGCAGTTGCAGATGGAGTTGCGTCAGGCGCAACAAAGTGCGCTGGTACGTCAGGACGAGATCACCCAGCTGCACCGCGACAACGAGCGCCTGCTGACCGAAAATCGCGGCACCGTGCGTGAACTGAGCTTGGTGCAGGATCAGCTCAAGCACAGCAATCAGCGTCAGGATCAATTGCTGGAGCAAGCGTCCCGCGTCGACAGTGAACGCACCCTCCTCCAGGAACGCCTGCGCGTGGCGTTGCTGGAAAGCCAGACGCTCAAGCAAAACGTCGACGAACAGTCGCAGCTCAATCAGTCACTGGAAAAGGAATTGACCAAGGCGCAAGACAGCCTGCGCCTGGCCACCACCGCTGCGGCAGCGCCAGACGCAGCAGAACCGAAAAAGACTTAAGCGCCGACCGGCGTACGCATGGTGACAAATTCTTCGGCCGCCGTCGGGTGCACCCCGATGGTGTCGTCGAAATCACGCTTGGTGGCGCCAGCCTTCAACGCGATTGCCAGACCTTGTACGATCTCGCCAGCATCCGGCCCGACCATGTGACAGCCCAGCACCTTGTCGGACTTGCCATCGACCACCAGCTTCATCAGCGTGCGCTCCTGGCAGTCAGTCAGGGTCAGCTTCATCGGCCGGAAGCGGCTTTCGTAGATCACGACGTCATGACCCGCTTCCCGCGCCTCTTCTTCGGTCAGGCCGACGGTGCCGATGTTCGGCAGGCTGAACACTGCTGTCGGGATCATCTTGTAATCCACCGGGCGGTATTGCTCAGGCTTGAACAGACGTCGCGCCACCGCCATGCCTTCAGCCAGCGCCACCGGCGTCAACTGCACACGACCGATGACATCGCCCAGCGCCAGAATCGACGGCTCGGTGGTTTGATATTCCTCGTCGACTTTGATGAAGCCTTTGTCGTCGAGCTGCACGTCGGTATTTTCGAGCCCCAGGTTGTCCAGCATCGGACGCCGACCGGTGGCGTAGAACACACAATCCGCTTCCAGCACGCGACCATCCTTGAGGGTCGCTTTCAGGCTGCCATCCGACTGCTTGTCGATACGGGCAATGTCGGCATTGAATTGCAGATCCATCCCGCGTTTGGTGAGCTCTTCTTTCAAATGGTTACGCACCGAACCGTCGAAACCACGGAGGAACAGATCCCCGCGATACAACAACGTCGTGTTGGCGCCCAACCCATGGAAAATCCCGGCAAATTCGACGGCAATGTAACCACCACCGACGACCAGTACACGCTTGGGCAGTTCTTTGAGGAAGAACGCCTGGTTCGAGCTGATCGCATGCTCATGCCCCGGAATCTCCGGGATCTGCGGCCAGCCACCGGTGGCGATCAGAATATTCTTCGCGGTGTAGCGCTCGCCGTTGACCTCAACTTCGTGCGGACCAACGATTTTCGCGTGGGCTTCATGCAGCGTCACACCGCTATTAACCAGCAGATTGCGATAAATGCCGTTCAGGCGATTGATCTCGCGATCCTTGTTGGCAATCAGCGTGGCCCAATCGAAATCCGCCTCGCCCAGGCTCCAGCCAAAACCCGAGGACTGTTCGAAGTCTTCGGCAAAGTGGGCGCCGTACACCAACAGTTTTTTCGGTACGCAACCGACGTTGACGCAAGTACCACCCAGATAACGGCTCTCGGCCACCGCCACTTTCGCACCATACCCGGCAGCAAAACGCGCAGCCCGCACACCGCCCGAACCGGCGCCAATCACATAAAGGTCAAAATCGTAGGGCATTTCTATCTCCTCGGCAGGCGATCAGCATACCCGCCGTCGTCCGTTGGGCAAGCACTCCTGCCGATATAGGGGCGGAAAATGAAAAAGCCACCCGAAGGTGGCTTTTTCGTACAGGCAGATCAGGCTTTATCAGTAAGCCTTGCCAGTCTTGTAGAAGTTCTCGAAGCAGAAGTTGGTTGCTTCGATGTAGCCTTCAGCACCACCGCAGTCGAAACGCTTGCCCTTGAACTTGTAGGCCATTACGCAGCCGTTCTGGGCTTGTTTCATCAGGGCGTCTGTGATCTGGATTTCACCGCCCTTGCCTGGCTCGGTCTGTTCGATCAGGTCGAAGATGTCCGGGGTCAGGATGTAGCGGCCGATGATCGCCAGGTTCGACGGCGCGTCTTCCGGCTTTGGCTTCTCGACCATGCTGTGTACGCGATAGATGTCGTCGCGGATCATTTCGCCAGCGATCACGCCGTACTTGCTGGTTTCCTGCGGATCGACTTCCTGGATGGCAATGATCGAGCAGCGGAACTGCTTGTACAGCTTGACCATCTGGGTCAATACGCCGTCGCCTTCGAGGTTGACGCAAAGGTCGTCCGCCAGCACCACAGCGAACGGTTCGTCACCGATCAATGGGCGACCGGTCAGGATCGCGTGACCCAGGCCTTTCATTTCGGTCTGACGGGTGTAGGAAAACGAGCACTCGTCCAACAACTTGCGGATACCGACCAGGTATTTTTCCTTGTCGGTGCCCTTGATCTGGTTTTCCAGCTCGTAGCTGATGTCGAAGTGGTCTTCCAGGGCGCGCTTGCCACGGCCGGTCACGATGGAGATTTCAGTCAGACCAGCGTCCAGAGCTTCTTCGACGCCGTACTGGATCAGTGGCTTGTTTACCACCGGCAGCATTTCTTTGGGCATGGCCTTCGTCGCTGGGAGGAAGCGAGTACCGTAACCGGCTGCTGGGAACAAGCATTTCTTGATCATATAAGTCCTTGAAAGGGCTGTGTGTACGAGTTTCGGCGCAGTCTAATCAGGCGGCGTGCACCTTACAATGCCCCGCACTGGCTAACCGATGTCAACATAGAGAAATAATCTGGCGGATAGTTCAATCCGCACACGGAGGCTGCGCATTCAGCGTAGCCCAAATATGCCGCAACACCGCATCGACCTGCGCCCGTTCGCCGATTTACCGTTATCATGACGCCTTTGAACCAGCCAACGAGGCCGCTAGATGTCCGCAGCAAAAATCATCAATGGGTACACCGTCGCCAAGGCGAAAGATGGCCAGTGGCATATCACCGCCGCCAACGGCGAAGATGTGTCCGGTCCGTTGCCCACTGAAGCGATGGCGATTGAAGTGGCCGCGGTGCTTGATTACACGCCTCCTGCACCGAAGCGTCGCGGCAAGGATCAAGACTGATCGACGACTGCAAATCACGGCCCTGCCTTCGCGCAGGGCTTTTTTTTGGGCTTCGCACAAAGAACTGGCCAATCGCTATAACCTTTTCATGTCGGCGCTGTCATAGCGTCTAGCCCTCTCCCTCTCGAAGACGACATCGCCATGATCAACCGCCCCTGCATCAACTTCCTGCCCTTGATTGCGCTCGTGGCTCTGGCCGGTTGCGCTACCTCGCAGACCACCTACCTGAACAACGGCGAACAAGGGTTGAGCATCGACTGTTCCGGTGAAGCCAATTCCTGGGCCACCTGCTATGAAAAGGCTGACGCGTCCTGCGCCGGAACCGGCTACCGCATCGTCGGGACCGACGGCACACCGGCGCCCAAGGAAGACGACAAGACACTGGGCGTCGACGTCGGCAACTACAAAAACCGCAGCGTGGTGGTCGTGTGTAAATAGCCTTACATATGAATTTCGGCGAACTTGATCCCCAGCCCGCGCACGACCTCGATCAGGTCGTCGAGCCGGTTGAAGGACTCGACTTCGTCGTTATCGTCGACCAGGAAGTAACTGCGGCCGGCGCTCTTCTTGAAAAACACAATCCACTCCCCCGGATTCGCCGGGTTCTGGATCACATGGGTCGCCGCAATGAGCCCTTCCTTGTGTCGCTCCCGCACCTGCTCTCTCTTCATTCACCTCTCCAGAAATGACAATGCCGCCACAGCAACGCTGTGACGGCATCAATGCTGACTGCTGACAGTCTATCAGCCGGAAATACAGGCCGTGGCGGCTTTGCGCACATCCCAGGGGCGCAGCGGCACATTGGACATTCGCTCATGCAGCTTGATGCTGCTGCCGCCGGAGCGATCCTCGATGTCAAACACCGCGGCCGGACCCGATCCCAGCTTGCCTGGAACGATGACCCGAACCTCATCCTTGTGTCGCTCGACCTGCAAGGCACCCCGGCTGTCGGACAGCTTTTCGGCCAGGCACTCAGCATATTCATGGGGTTTCTTGCCGGAAATGACGTTCATGGTTGGCAGCGTTTCATTGATTTCCGAAACGCTTGCGCAACCACCCATTGCCAATGCCAACGGCAGAATCACCACACCCCATTTCATACAAAACCTCCAATAAAGACCCTCCGACAGCACGAATGCCGTTTTTCTCCGAGGCTCACTGCATTTAACCCACATCAAATCGTGAATATCTGTTTTTAATTGTCAAAGCGGCGCCCGACGGCCGGATAATAACCCGTCCGGGCTGATAAACTGCGCCAATCGACAATGCTATCGTTTTGATTTTGTAGAAAAAGCCCTTCTGGAGGCGCCCATGAAATTCATTCACCAGCGCGAGCACCTCAACGAAGACGACATCGTCGTCATCCAATGCTCGCAAACCTGCAACATCCGCTTGATGAACGACGCCAACTTCCGCAGCTTCAAAAATGGCGGCCGTCACACCTATCACGGCGGCGCTTTCGACACGTTCCCGGCCCGTATCACCGCGCCGAGCACCGGTTTCTGGAACATCACCATCGACACCGTCAACCGCCGCGCGATCAGCGTGACTCGCAAACCGACCTTGACGCACTCGATCAAGATCATTCGCCGCTCGAGCTCCAAACTCAGCTGAGCGGTTCCGCCAACGCAGACAGGTAAGCATCAACGTGGCCCAAACGACCAAATACGTGATCAAGTACAAACTCAACGGTGAGCGCCGTTTCGAGTTCGCCCAGCTGGAAAACGGCACGCCGGAAGAAGCCAAAGCTGCACTGGATGCTCTGCACGGCCAGAGCGACGATGTGATCAGCGACATCAGCGTCAGCAAGGCCCTGTAAGACCCGGACGAAATTCGACCGCAAGCGGCGGAGTGTTGCGGCCGGGTGGACGACCCAGACTGATACCTGAATGTACGCCAAGGAATCAGCATGTCACCCTCACCCGCCTCCCCGCTCGATGCGCTCGACTGGATCGCCCTGGAGCAGCAACTGGATCAGGACGGTTGTGCTGTCATCCGCACGCTGCTGCGCCCGGACACCTGTGATCGGTTGAGTGCGCTTTACCCGCACAGCGAACCGTTTCGGTCCCAGGTCATCATGGCTCGCCACGGCTTTGGGCGCGGCGAATACAAATACCTGCGCTATCCGCTTCTTCCCGTGGTGGAACGCCTGCGCAGCGCGCTTTACCCACGCCTCGTGCCTCTGGCCAACCGCTGGCATAAGCGAATGGGTCTGCCGGAACGTTTTCCAGAGCGACACAGCGAGTTTCTCGAGCGCTGCCATGCCGCCGGTCAACTGCGGCCTACCCCGCTCTTGCTGCAATACGGTCCGCAGGACTACAACTGTCTGCATCAGGATCTGTACGGTGAACATGTCTTTCCGCTACAAGTGGCGATTCTTCTGTCAGCACCCGGGGCTGATTTCACCGGTGGCGAATTCGTCATGACCGAGCAACGTCCGAGAATGCAGTCGCGCCCACTCGTGATGGACCTGAGAAAAGGCGATGCGCTGATCTTTGCCGTCAACCAGCGCCCGGTCAAAGGCGTGCGCGGCGACTATCGGGTGACCATGCGCCACGGTGTCAGCCGACTGCACAGCGGAACACGGCATACTCTGGGCATTATCTTCCACGACGCGACCTGACGATCATGCAAACCACCTTTGATCTGTTCGCCGACACAGAATCCGAGCAACCCCGGCGCGCCGAACAGATCGGCGAGCAGTCCTGGGTGCTGCGCGGGTTTGCCCTGCCGCAAATCGAGCAATTGTTGCCGGCCCTGGAATCGATCATCGCCTGCGCCCCGTTGCGCCACATGATGACGCCCGGGGGCTTCAGCATGTCGGTGGCCACCAGCAGTTGCGGCGCACTGGGCTGGATCACCGATCGGAGCGGCTACCGCTATTCATCCGAAGATCCCGTGAGCCACCAACCCTGGCCAGCCATGCCCGAAGTGTTTCGCGAGCTGGCCCAGGCCGCAGCGAAACGCGCCGGATTTGCCGACTTCATGCCGGATTCCTGCCTGATCAATCGTTATGTCCCAGGCGCGAAGATGTCGTTGCATCAGGACAAAGACGAAAATGCCTACGACGCGCCGATCGTTTCTTTGTCATTGGGCTTGCCGGCAACGTTCCTGTTTGGCGGTTTCGCACGCGGCGACAGGAGCCAGAAAATCTCACTGCTGCACGGCGACATGGTGATCTGGGGCGGCGTAGACCGGCTGCGCTATCACGGCATCCTGCCGATCAAACCCGGCCGGCACCCGCGCCTGGGCGAACAGCGTTTCAACCTGACGTTTCGCACCGCCGGATAATCCTGCAAAGTTTGACCGCAAGGGTCGGAGTGTTCCGGCCGGTGGCACTGGTTAACCTGAAATTCAACAGGTCAACGGACTCTCCATCATGAAAACGCTTTCCACCTCGCTGAACACTGAAGACGATCCACGCTGGGCCGCTGTCGTCGCACGCGACCCTCGGGCGGACGGCCAGTTTGTCTATGCCGTGAAAACCACCGGCATCTATTGCCGCCCCAGCAGCCTGGCGCGCTTGCCGAAACCGCAGAACGTCGAGTTTTTCGACACCGCCGAGGACGCCGAAGTCGCGGGCTATCGCCCCAGCAAACGGGCGGGCAAGGATCAGACCGAAGTCGCAGCGCAACACGCCGCCACCGTCGCGGCAGCCTGTCGCCAGATCGAAGCGTCGGACAGCCTGCCGGCGCTCAACGATCTCGCCGAGACCGCCGGCCTGAGCGCCTTCCATTTTCACCGGGTCTTCAAAGCCGCAACGGGCCTGACGCCCAAAGGCTATGCCGCCGCGCATCGCTCGCGTCGGGTTCGCCAGCGTCTGGCGGACGGTAGCTCAGTGACGGAGGCGTTGTATGACGCCGGTTTCAATTCCAACAGCCGGTTCTACGAGGCGGCCGATCAGGTGCTGGGCATGAAACCCGGCGATTTCCGATCCGCCGGGCAGAACAACGACATCCGCTTCGCCGTCGGCCAGTGCTCGCTCGGCGCCATTCTGGTGGCGCAGAGCGAGCGCGGAATCTGCGCGATTCTGCTGGGGGACGATCCGCACCAATTGGTGTGCGACCTGCAGGACCAGTTTCGCCGGGCCAACCTGATCGGCGCCGACACCGAGTTCGAACAACTGATCGCGCGCGTCGTCGGCTTCATCGAAGCGCCTGCCATCGGCCTGGATTTGCCGCTGGATGTGCGCGGCACGGCGTTTCAGGAACGGGTGTGGCAGGCACTGCGCGAAATACCGGTCGGCAGCACCGCCAGCTATGCGGACATCGCCTTGCGTATCGGCTCACCAAAAGCCGTACGCGCAGTGGCCCAGGCTTGCGGCGCCAACAGCCTGGCGGTAGCGATCCCCTGTCATCGCGTTGTGCGCAGTGACGGCAATCTGTCGGGCTACCGCTGGGGCGTGGAGCGCAAGCGCGAATTGCTCGAGCGTGAAGGCAAACCACAACAGTAATCAGCGATTCACATCAACTACAACTCGCCCCCGGAGTTGCCCCGCCAGCAACTTCGGGGCCGCTTCGAGGGCTTCGCCGAGGCCGATTTCATGGCTGATCAGTGGCAACAGAGCGAAATCCAGATCCTTCGCCAGACGATCCCAAGCCTCGATGCGGCGAGCCTTGGGCTGGGTCACACTGTTGATCCCGGCCAGCGTCACGCCTCGCAGAATGAACGGCGCGACCGAGGCGGGAAAGTCCATGCCCTGCGCTAGACCGCACGCAGCCACGGTGCCTTCGGCCCGGGTGCTGGCACAGGCATTGGCGAGCGTGTGGCTGCCGACCGAATCGATAACGCCCGCCCAGCGCTCCTTGGCCAGCGGCTTGCCGGGTTCGGACAGGGTGGCGCGATCAATAATTTCACTGGCACCCAGTTGTTTCAGGTATTCGTGCTCCGACACCCGACCGGTCGAAGCGACCACGCGGTAGCCCAGCTTGCTCAGCAATGCGATGGCAAAACTGCCGACGCCGCCGTTGGCACCGGTCACCAGCACTTCGCCCTGTTGCGGTGTCACGCCGTTGCGCTCCAGCGCCATGACGCACAGCATCGCCGTATAACCCGCCGTGCCGATGGCCATGGCTTGCGCGGCGGTGAATGCCTTGGGCAGAGGAATCAGCCAGTCACCGTTCAATCGCGCCTTTTGCGCCAAGCCGCCCCAGTGGCTTTCACCGACGCCCCAGCCGTTTAGCAAAACCGCATCGCCAACCTTGTAGTCCGGGTGCGAGCTGACTTCGACGGTACCCGCCAGATCGATCCCCGGCACCATCGGAAACTTGCGCACCACCGGGCTGCTGCCGGTGATCGCCAGGCCGTCCTTGAAGTTCAGCGTGCTGTACGCGACGCGAATCGTCACATCGCCCTCGGGCAACTGCTCGTCGCTGATTTCTTGCAGGTTGGCGCGGTAACCGCTGTCGTCTTTGTCGATCAAAATGCCTTTGAACATGACTGCCTCTCGCGGGTGGAATTCAGGATGTCGAGGCATTGGAATACCACACTGCAACATTTTGCCCCACTCGACCTTTAGCCAATCGGGCCCGAACACCGAGCCGGCGCCGGCTGTTCAAGCTACAAATCTGTGCTGGTCATGGGGGTGGCTTTGCGTTAAAAAACCGGCTGCTACCGTCCCTGCCCTGTTTTGTCGTCGGAGAAGCTATTCCATGAGCCAATGGCCTGATACCCGCATTCTTGACCTGTTCGGCATCGAACTGCCGATCATCCAGGGCCCCATGGCCGGTGCCACCAACTCATCCATGGTCATCGCAGCGTGCAACGCCGGTGGCCTGGGTTCGATGCCGGCCGCGATGCTGACCATCGAGCAACTGCGCGAAGAGCTGAAGACCATTCGCCAGGGCACGAACAAGCCATTCAACGTCAACTTCTTCTGCCATCAACCGCCGGCTGCCGATGAACAAAAGGCCCGCGACTGGAAAAACCTGCTGGAACCCTACTATCGCGAACTGGGTGTCGATTTCGATGCACCGACGCCGGTGTCCAACCGCGCGCCCTTCGATGCGGCCGCCTGCGAAGTGCTGGAAGAATTTCGCCCTGAAGTGGTGAGCTTCCACTTCGGCCTGCCGGAAAAATCCCTGCTGGATCGGGTCAAGGCCACCGGTGCGAAAATCATCTCGTCGGCAACCACCGTCGACGAAGCGATCTGGCTGGAGCAGAACGGTTGCGACGCGATCATCGCCATGGGTTACGAGGCCGGCGGCCATCGCGGGATGTTCCTCAGCGCTGACCTGAGCAGTCAGGTCGGTACGTTTGCGCTGGTGCCGCAAGTGGTCGACGCCGTGAGTGTGCCGGTGATCGCTGCCGGTGCGATTGCCGATGCGCGCGGCGTGGCGGCAGCGTTCCTGCTCGGAGCTTCGGCGGTTCAGGTCGGCACGGCGTATCTGTTTACCCCGGAAGCGAAAGTCAGTGCCTCTCACCACAAAGCTTTGCGCACCGCCAAGGAAAGCGAGACAGCGGTGACCAATCTGTTTACCGGGCGCCCGGCGCGGGGGATTCTCAATCGGGTGATGCGCGAGCTGGGCCCGATGTCGGACAAGGCCCCTGCCTTTCCGCTGGCCGGCGGTGTCTTGATGCCGTTGCGCGCGAAGGGTGAGGCCGAATTCAGCAACCTCTGGGCCGGCCAGGCCTTCACACTTGGTAAGGACCTCGGCACCGCCGAACTGACCCGGCAACTGGCGGAAGGCGCACTGGCGAAACTGACGCGATGATGAACCTGAACGGGTGAGGAGCGTGGCGCTCTCACCCGGTTTAAAAGCAGTGCTTTCCGTTTGGCGGCATTTCGCTATATATTTCTCTATATAGCGTTTCACCCCCTCGCATCGGCGCAGTCTACCTTCCAATAACAACTGCCCACTGCACTTGCCATCCACGGAGCCGTTACATGATCAATCGTGCCTCACGTTTTGCCCCTGCCCTGCTCGCGGTATTCGCCATCGGCGCCGCGCAGGCCGACGAAGTGCAAGTCGCTGTCGCGGCCAACTTCACCGCGCCGATCCAGGCGATTGCCGCCGATTTCGAAAAAGACACCGGGCACAAACTGGTCGCAGCCTATGGCGCCACCGGCCAGTTCTACACCCAGATCAAAAACGGCGCGCCGTTCGAAGTGTTCCTCTCGGCGGACGACACCACCCCTGAAAAACTCGAAAAAGAAGGCGACACCGTCAAGGGTTCGCGCTTCACCTACGCCATCGGCACCCTGGCGCTGTGGTCGGCCAAGGAGGGTTACGTCGATGCCAAAGGCGACGTCCTGAAGAAAAACGAGTACCAGCACTTGTCCATCGCCAACCCGAAAGCCGCCCCTTATGGTCTGGCTGCCACTCAGGTGCTGGAAAAACTGAAACTCACTGAAGCTACCAAAGCCAAAATCGTCGAAGGCCAGAACATCACTCAGGCCTACCAGTTCGTGTCCACCGGCAACGCTGAACTGGGCTTCGTCGCCCTGTCGCAGATCTACAAGGACGGCAAGGTCAGCAGCGGTTCGGCGTGGATCGTTCCGGCGAGCATGCACGACCCGATCAAGCAAGACGCAGTGATCCTCAACAAAGGCAAAGACAACGCCGCTGCCAAGGCGCTGGTTGATTACCTCAAAGGCCCGAAAGCCGCTGCGGTCATCAAGTCCTACGGTTATCAGCTGTAAATGTCGCTGACGAGTGCCGATTTCGCGGCGATCTGGCTGACCCTGAAACTGGCGTCCCTGACCACCGCGATCCTGCTGGTCGTCGGCACGCCGATCGCCCTGTGGTTGTCGCGCAGCCGTTCCTGGCTGCGCGGCCCCATCGGCGCGATCGTCGCGCTGCCGTTGGTGCTACCTCCTACGGTCATCGGTTTCTATCTGTTGCTGGCGCTCGGCCCAAACGGGTTCATTGGCCAGTTCACCCACTGGCTGGGGCTTGGCACCTTGACCTTCAGCTTCACCGGCCTGGTGATCGGTTCGGTGCTCTATTCCATGCCGTTCGTGGTGCAGCCGTTGCAAAACGCCTTCTCCGCGATCGGCACTCGTCCTCTGGAAGTGGCCGCGACCTTGCGCGCCAATCCCTGGGACACTTTTTTCAGCGTGATTCTGCCCCTGGCCCGCCCCGGTTTCATCACTGCAGCAATCCTCGGCTTCGCCCACACCGTCGGCGAATTCGGTGTGGTGCTGATGATCGGCGGGAATATTCCTGACAAGACCCGGGTGGTTTCCGTACAAATCTACGACCACGTCGAAGCCATGGAGTACGCGCAGGCGCACTGGCTGGCCGGGGCGATGCTGGTGTTTTCGTTTCTGGTGTTGCTGGCGCTGTATTCCAGCCGCAAGACCCGCGCGGGCTGGAGCTGATCGATGATTGATGCACGTCTGAAACTGGCTTGGTCGGGCTTCAGCCTCGATGTCGATCTGCAGATGCCCGGTCGCGGTGTGACGGCGCTGTTCGGTCAGTCCGGCTCGGGCAAGACCACATGCCTGCGCTGCATCGCCGGGCTCGAACGCGCGCCACAGGCCTTTATCCGCATCAATGACGAGGTCTGGCAGGACAGCGAAAAAGGCATTTTCGTGCCGCCGCACAAACGCGCGCTCGGCTATGTCTTTCAGGAAGCCAGCCTGTTTCCGCATCTGTCGGTGCTGGCCAATCTGCAATTCGGCCTCAAGCGCATTGCCAAGGCACAGCGCCGGGTCGACATGACCCAAGCCACAGAACTGCTAGGGATCGGCCACTTGCTCGATCGTCATCCGCAGCACTTGTCCGGCGGTGAGCGCCAGCGTGTCGGCATCGCCCGCGCGCTGTTGACGAGCCCCAGACTGCTGCTGATGGACGAGCCTTTGGCGGCCCTCGACAGTCAGCGCAAAAGCGAAATCCTGCCCTACCTGCAACGCCTGCACGACGAACTGGAAATCCCGGTGTTGTATGTCAGCCACGCTCAGGACGAAGTGGCCAGGCTCGCCGATCATCTGGTGCTGCTCAGCGACGGCAAAGCGCTGGCCAGCGGTCCGATTGGCGAAACCCTGGCGCGGCTCGACCTGCCCCTGGCCATGGACAACGACGCCGGCGTGATCATTGAAGGCCAGGTCAGCGGCTACGATGCCGACTATCAATTGCTCGCCCTGCAACTGCCGGACTCGTCACTGAATATCCGCGTGACCCACGCGCCGATGACGACGGGCCAGAAACTGCGCTGCAAGGTTCACGCGCGAGACATCAGCCTGACCCTGCAAAACAGTGAGTTCAGCAGCATCCTCAATCGCCTGCCGGTCACGGTCGTCAGCGAACAACCGGCCGACAACGCCGCGCACGTGCTCATTCGCCTCGATGCCGGCGGGACACCGTTGCTGGCGCGCATCACTCGCTACTCGCGGGATCAGCTTGGCGTGCATCCGGGCCAGTCATTGTGGGCCCAGATCAAGGCCGTCGCGGTGTTGGCGTAAATCCGCGGGCACGACCGTCATGGCGTGCGGTCAATGGCTTTAACAGCCTGATTTGACGCGAAGGAATTCCGCCATGCCCGATACTGCGCTCACCGAAGTGTTGCCTTCGGATCTGCATTACGTCGATGACACACAGCCCGGTATCACCCGAAAAAAACTGCGCGGAAAATTCGCCTATTTCGACCCCGCAGGCCAGCGCATCACCGATCCTGACGAGATCAAACGCATCAACGCACTGGCTGTTCCGCCGGCCTACGTCGACGTGTGGATCTGCGCCGACCCGCGCGGCCATCTGCAAGCCACCGGCCGGGACGCACGTGGGCGCAAGCAATATCGCTATCACGCTCGCTGGCGCGAAGTGCGCGACGCGGACAAGTATTCGCGTCTGCGTGAGTTCGGTCTGGCGCTGCCCAAACTGCGCAAACAGCTGGAGGCGCTACTGGCCTCGCCGGGCTTCAGCCGCGACAAAGTCATGGCGACGGTCATCACGCTGCTCGACGCCACCCTGATCCGCGTCGGTAATACGCAATACGCGCGGGACAATCGCTCCTACGGCCTGACCACCCTGCGCAGCCGGCATGTCGAGGTCAACGGCAGCGCGATCCTGTTTCAGTTTCGCGGCAAGAGCGGCATCGAACATCAGATCACGGTGAAGGACCGGCGACTGGCGCGGATCATCAAGCGCTGCCTGGAAATTCCGGGGCAGAACCTGTTTCAGTATCTGGATGAAAATGGCGAGCGGCATACCGTCAGCTCTTCTGACGTCAACACCTACCTGCAAACCCTGACCGGCGCGGATTTCACCGCCAAGGACTACCGGACCTGGGCCGGCAGCGCCCTCGCTTTGGCGGTTCTGCGGGAGCTGCAATGGGAATCCGAGACCGAGGCCAAGCGGCATGTGGTCGAGATGGTGAAGGGCGTCGCCCGCCAACTGGGCAACACGCCGGCGGTCTGTCGCAAGTGCTACATCCACCCGGCGGTGGTCGAGCATTTCATGCTCGGCGCCTTGGCCGAGCTGCCGAAGCCGCGCATCCGCAAAGGCCTGCGCAAGGAAGAAGTCGCATTGGCGCTATTCCTTGAGCGGATGGTCGAGCAGGCAGGCACGCCTTGAAGCCTTCGGCCGTCTCGACTAGGCTACGCCCTCCTACCTCCCCGGGACGACCGCAGAAGTGAACAACTAAGCCTTCAAAAATGTAATCGCGACACGCCATTCATGGCGCGTGTCAGTGTTCACGACATTTTCTGGAGGTGCCGATGACTCACGTCTCGCGTACGCCTGCTCTCGTCTCCCTGAATCAACTGGGTTTTCAGTTCGCCAATGGCGAGACGATGTTCACTGCACTCAATCTGAAATTCGATCACACCCCGACCGCCATCGTCGGGCGCAATGGCGTTGGCAAAAGCGTACTGGCGCGCCTGATCGCCGGAGAATGGCAACCCACCAGCGGCAGCGTGACGCGCGCCGTGGCGACAACCTACGTGGCGCAGAGCTTTGTCGCTGCACCCGGCGAGACGGTCGCCGAGTCCACCGGCAGCGCCGCGATTCTTCAGGCTCTGGACCGAATGAACCGGGGCTGCGGATCAGTCGAGGATTTCGATCTCATTGGCGAACAATGGGATCTGGCGGACCGTCTGCGCCGCCTGCTCGATGACGCCGGCCTGGCCGAAGTCGCCTTCACCGACGAGACCGGAAACCTCAGTGGTGGCCAGCAAGCGCGCATCGCACTGATTGGCGCGTTTTTGAGTCAGGCTCCGCTGCTGGTTCTCGATGAGCCGACCAACCATCTGGATGCACCAGGACGACAATGGCTGATGAACTTACTGGAACGCTGGCACACTGGTTTGATCGTCGTCAGCCATGATCGGCAGCTGCTCGACCGGATGCTGCGGATTGTCGAGTTGAGCGCGTCGGGGGCTATCGAATTCGGTGGCAATTACTCGGCATTCCGCGAGCATCAGCGGATCCATCAAGCCGCGGCGCAGGCACGCCTCGACCACGCCAGAAGCGAACGCCAGCGAGAGCGGATTCGGCTACGGCGCGAACACGACACGATACAGCGCCACGCCGCCAACTCGCGGCGCAACGCCGAAACCGCCAACATTGCCAGTTTCGAATACGTGGCGATCAAGGGCGCCGCGCGAGAGATCATGGGGCATGTACGTCAGGGTCATCAGGCCCGCAAGTCAGAGCTCGATGCCCAGGTGCGCGAGGCTTACGCCAAGGTGCAACCCGAGGACAGCGTGCTGATCAACCTGCCCGGGAGCGCGGTGCCGAACAACCGCCAGATCTGCTCGCTGGTTGACGCTCGGCTGCCCTGGCTGTCAAACGGCGCACTGAGCCTTACGATCCACGGCCCGATGCGCATCGCTGTCAGCGGTCCCAACGGCTGTGGCAAATCAACCCTGTTGAAAGCGCTCGCCGGGGAACTGACACCCGTCGATGGAACCGCCACGACTCACGTGCCCTTCGCATTCCTGGATCAGCAACTGGCGCAACTGGAGGATCAGCGTTCCATCACCGAACAGCTGATGATGCAAGGGACTGCGCTGACTGAAGGCACCCTACGCAGCTATCTCGCCCACTTGCAGCTGGATGCAAGCCGCGCCACGGCTCCCTGCGTTTCGTTGAGCGGTGGCGAGCGCCTGAAAGCCGCACTGGCGCTGGCCTTGTGGCGAACGGATCCTGCGCAGCTGTTGCTGCTGGATGAGCCGACCAACCATCTGGATCTGCCGTCGGTGGAAGCTTTCGAACGGGCGTTGCAGTCATTTCCGGGTGCCATTGTCGCCGTTTCCCACGATCAGGACTTCCTCGAGGCGTTGAATCCGACTCACCATCTGCGCTGGCACCCATTAGGCTGGCAACTGCACCCGACGAACTGACTTGGCTATTTTTTGCACGATTGCTCAGGGCTTCTATAGTTGATCTGGTACGAATCAGCCGCGGTGACGCCATGGAAGACATATTCGTCGTGAAGCGCTGCAACAAGATCGTCATCCACGGCCGGCGCGCCGGAGAGACTCTCCATGAGCCCGCAGAAGCCCTGGGCTGGTATCGCATCTGCGACACGCGAACCGGCGGTTTCATCGGCGATGGCTACGATCGGGAAGAAGACGCCCGCAAGGAATGTCATCGGCTCAACGCCGCCAGCTCGCGAGTGACCGCCCCCGAGTCGTCGGGCTGATAGCTGTCATTTACGGGTCTATACTCAAACCAGCTGAAGGAGCAGCGCCCCAACGGCAGAAAGCTCGCCCTTCGCGGGCTTTTTGCTGCCACCGAGCGGATTAATGAACGGAGGTGTTCCATGTCCGAAAGAGAGTCCATCACCACTCTCCTCACCTTGCTCGATGCCCGCGAAGCACGCCTCGCCGCGGCCTGCAAAGAGATCGCCGACTGGGTCGACCATCAAGGCGGGCACCCCACCGCCCTGCGCATCCGCGACCGGCTGAACGATATCGAAAAGGATACCCCGCTGATTCGCAGCACCCTGTCATCGCTCAAACCGATCGACCGGCCGTTGCCACGCTTCAGGTAGGCCATCGATTCACGGTGCGCGAATAAAGAACGTCCTTGGTCGTGAGAGGTCAATACCTTTACACGTCACCAAGGAGACGTCTTATGGTCATTCATTTCAAAGTCGACGGGCACCTGGCCTGCGGGCACAAGGGCAACAACCTCTCCGCCAGCAGCGAACTCAATCGTGTGAAGTGCCGCAGCTGCCGCAATACCGACGCATACAAGGATGCGCGCAAAGACCAGCGCAATGCGGCGCGGCGCGCGGCTCGCCACTCCAGGGCTGCACACTCCGCGTCCGACTGGCGTTCGGAGTGGATCGAGCGGTTGACCGCGATGGCCGGACTTCAGCGTTTGCCTAGAGGGTTTACCGGGCAAACTTTTGTCTGAGCAAAAAAAAATGGGCCGATTAAAACGGCCCATTTTTTTTGTTTGCTCAACGCCACGCTGATCATTGCTTATTAATGGAACAACGCGAATTACTTTGTTTCCTTCACCTGACAAACCCCATTGGCTTTGTTCTTGCCCGTGTAAGAAACATCAGGTGAGCCGTCGGGCATGATCGTCAGCGAGATGGTCACGCCACTGCCTTTGGCTTCGAAGGCGTTATCGTTGAATTTCTTCAGTTTCCCTTCTTTACCGTTGATATAGATCGGGCCGCCCTTGTCAGCATGGACCTCGATATTGCCCGGGCATGTTGCGTTCAACAGCGGGATGCCGGCTTGAGCAAAGCCTGAAGACATCAGCAAAACGCTCAATAGCAGTCGCTTCATCATCATTGTCCTGTGTTCGGTTGAGCCAGAAAGAAACACTAGCTCACTTCGCTCGCAATGACCGAAAAGTACACCTGGGATAGGAAAGGGAAAAAGGTGGTGGCTTTTCAAAACAGCGTTCAGACAAGAATCATGCGCATAAAAAGCCCGGCTCGGTGGCCGGGTTTTGGATGTTTTCAAACTCAGTATCGTTCTAACTGCCTTGTCTCGGTCTTGTTACACCGGATGCACGAAAGCGTTTTATGCGTATCGTTACGGGAGACCTCAGTCATGTAGTGGTCCTCCTTCTTCACCTGAGTGAAGCCGCATCTGATGCATTTTTCCTTCACCTTGCAAAAATCATCTGTGCCCATCTCGACGAAATCTTCATGCTTCACCTTTGAATCTTCGTGTTCGCAATGTACGCAGTTGCGAATCATCGTACAGGTATGATGGTTCTTGTAGGTAAACTCACCAAACTCATGCTTGTGTTTGGTCAAATGCTCAAAACAGTCAGGGCATGTTTTTTCCAGCAAACACGCCGGGCCACTAACAGCCTTGACATAGTCTCCGGCGTGAATGCCGACTCCGCATTTAGCTTTGAGAGCCAGCTCCTTGACCTTGTCGAAAAATCCCATTTTTTCCTCCGGCGTATTGTTCTTAACACCACTATGTCGTCTGCAAAGCTGAAATCTTTAATACAAAACCCGACGCTAGGCCGAGTTAAAGAAAGCCGTGCGCGTTTCGCGATACTTGTGCGCTATGGAAAACAAGGAGCAGCTCGGGCACACCACCGAAGTGTCGACGGAGAATGACACCCGGAAAAGGATCGGCAAGAAAGTCACCCCGACCAAGTGAGTTGCGGAGCAGGCTCCGAAATTGCGGAGCGCAAATGATAAGGGCCTGCATGAGTAAACTCACGCAAGCCCTTGATATTCATGGTGCCCGAAGCCGGAATCGAACCGGCACGCCCTTACGAGCGGGGGATTTTAAGTCCCATGCGTCTACCAGTTTCGCCATTCGGGCGGTAGCGCGGTGTTGCTTGGTTCTGATGACGATTCACAGTCCTGACAGGAACTGCATGTCGGCGGCAGAGGGGGAAATATATACATCACTTCCCGGTGAAGCAAGTTTGCAGTTGCGGTTTCAAAGACTAAATCTTTCAGTGCAACGCAAATAAAAAAGCTCCGTAAATCATGGATCTACGGAGCTTGTTTATAGTGGAGGCCGAGGTCGGAATCGAACCGGCGTAGGCGGATTTGCAATCCGCTGCATAACCATTTTGCTACTCGGCCTCAAAACATTTGCTGTCAGTAGCGAAACAACAAACGTTGTACAAACTTGGAGCGGGAAACGAGACTCGAACTCGCGACCCCGACCTTGGCAAGGTCGTGCTCTACCAACTGAGCTATTCCCGCTTGGTGTGGCGCATTCTATAGATTCCAGATGCCCCGTCAACCCTTTGATTCAAAAAAGTTTTATTTCTTTTCAACATCGGTCTTCAGATGTGGCCAGGCAGCGCGGAGGTATTGAACCATCGACCACAGGGTCAGGCCTGCAGAGACCATCAGCAACGCATAACCGACCAGAACCCAAAAGCTGAAATCTTTTGGATTGGCCAGCAGGATCACCAGCGCGAGCATCTGTGCAGCAGTTTTCCACTTGCCCAGATTCGACACGGCCACATGGGCCCGTGCACCAAGCTCGGCCATCCACTCACGCAATGCCGAAACTACGATCTCGCGACCGATGATGACAGCCGCCGGAAGTGTGAGCCAAAGATTGCCGTGTTCTTGCACCAGTAGCACCAGGGCAACGGCAACCATCAGTTTGTCAGCGACAGGATCCAGAAACGCACCAAACGGCGTGCTCTGCTCCAGGCGTCGCGCGAGATAGCCGTCCAGCCAGTCCGTTGCCGCCGCAAAGGCGAAAACCGAACTTGAGGCCAGATAGCTCCATTGGTAAGGCAGATAGAACAACAGAATGAAGATCGGGATGAGCAGGACGCGGAGAACGGTAATCAGATTAGGGATATTCATCGGCACAACTGGCTACGAGGTGAATGGGCATTCTACTCACTATGCAGGTTTGCATAAATCGACTCTGCTAGCTTTTTGCTGATCCCCGGTGCTTTGGCGATCTCTTCGATGCTTGCACGAGACAGCTCCTGCAATCCACCAAAATGTTTCAACAAGTCCCGACGCCGGGTTGGCCCGACGCCTGCTACGCCTTCGAGCGTTGACGTGCGGCGGGTCTTGCCGCGGCGTGCGCGGTGGCCAGTGATTGCAAAGCGATGGGCTTCGTCACGAATCTGCTGGATCAGATGCAGCGCCGGCGAATCACCCCGCAAGGTGAACTCGTGCGCCGCATCATTCAGATACAAAGTCTCGAATCCCGCCTTGCGCGTGGCACCCTTGGCGACCCCCAGCAAGATCAGATCCGGGACAGCCAGCTCGTTGAGCACATCACGCGCCATCGACAGCTGCCCCTTGCCGCCGTCCACCAACAGGATGTCCGGCAATTTGCCCTCGCCTTCCTTCAACTTGCTGAAGCGTCGGGTCAGGGCCTGATGCATGGCGGCATAATCGTCGCCGGCGGTCACGCCTTCTATGTTGTACCGACGGTAATCCGATTTGATCGCCCCCTCCGGGCCGAACACCACGCAGGAGGCCACCGTGGCTTCACCGCTGGAGTGGCTGATGTCATAGCACTCCAGCCGTTGCGGCGGCTCGTCGAGGTTCAACACTTCTGCCAATGCCTCGAAACGCGCGGCAACGTGCTGACGGTTGGCCAGCCGGGCGCCCAGCGCCTGTTCGGCATTGGTCACAGCCAGTTGCTGCCAGCGCGCCCGTGTGCCGCGTACCCGATGGCTGATAGTCAGCTCACGTCCGCGCAGCGCCTGAATGGCCTCGATCAGCGCAGGGAAGTCTTCGTGCACGACGTTGACGATCAGTTCGCTCGGCAAATCGCGTTCAGGGCTGCTGATGAAGTATTGCCCGAGGAAAGCGGCCATGACCTCGGCCACTTCTTCTTCAATCCCGACTTGTGGGAAGAAGTTCTTGCTGCCAAGCACCCGCCCTCCCCGCACGCTGATCAGGTGGACACAGGCACCGCCCGGATTGACGAACGCAGCGATCACATCGATGTCGCCGGTACCGCCCTCCATGCTCTGTTGATCCTGCACCCGACGCAGCAAGGCAATCTGGTCGCGCAGTTCGGCGGCGCGTTCGAATTCGAGGTTGATTGCTGCCTCTTCCATCGCCGTCGACAGCTCATTGGTCAACGCATGACTGCGCCCTTCGAGGAACATCACCGAGTGACGCACGTCCTCGGCGTAAACCTCAGGCTCGACCAATCCGACGCAGGGCGCCTTGCAACGCTTGATCTGATATTGCAGGCACGGCCGGGTCCGGTTCTTGTAGTAGCTGTCCTCGCACTGACGCACGAAGAACGTTTTCTGCAGAAGACTGAGACTTTCGCGAATCGCCCCGGCACTCGGATAGGGACCGAAATACTTGCCCTTGGCCTTTTTAGCCCCGCGATGAATGCTCAGGCGCGGGAATTGCCCGTCAGACAAAAAGACATAGGGATAGGATTTATCGTCGCGCAGCAGGATGTTGTACGGCGGCCGCCACTCCTTGATCAGGGTTTGCTCGAGCAGCAACGCCTCTGTCTCGTTGGACGTGATGGTGGTTTCGACCTGGGCGATACGCCCGACCAGTGCCGCGGTTTTCGGCGCCAGGCCTGTCTTGCGAAAGTAACTGGCCAGACGTTTCTTGAGGTTCTTCGCCTTGCCGACGTACAGCAGACGCGCATCGCTGTCGAACATGCGGTACACGCCGGGGCGCCCACTGACGGTCGAAAGAAAGGCGCCCGAATCGAATGCTTCAGTCATGGTCAGAGGCTGGCATCAACCATGCCGTGTCGAACCGCCAACAGCGTCAGTTCGACATCGCTGCTGATCGAGAGCTTCTCGAAAATGCGGTAGCGGTAGGTGTTAACGGTTTTCGGCGAAAGGCACAATTTGTCGGAAATGATCTGAACCTTCTGACAGCCGACAATCATCAGCGCAATCTGGATTTCCCGTTCAGACAACGCATCGAACGGTGAATCGTTGGTCGGCTGAAAGGATTTGATTGCCAGTTGCTGGGCAATTTGCGGGCTGATGTAGCGCTGGCCGGCAAATACCAGGCGAATGGCCTGAACCATTTCCGGCAATCCGGCGCCCTTGGTCAGATACCCCGCCGCACCGGCCTGCAACAACCGTGTGGGAAACGGATCTTCCTCGCACACAGTGACCGCGACCACTTTGATGTCGGGATGACTTCGCAACAGTTTGCGCGTGGCTTCGAGACCGCCGATGCCTGGCATCTTGACGTCCATCAGCACCACGTCGGGCTTCAACTCACGAGCCTTGATGAGGGATTCTTCCCCGGACTCGGCCTGGCCTACCACCTGCAGGCCATCGATATCGGCCAGCATCCGTGTAATGCCTGTACGAACGAGATCATGGTCGTCGACCACTAGCACCCTAATCAAGCAGACACCTCGCGATATGGTCTTATTGGGATGCCGGACACCTTAGCAAAAAGTGCCGGGCAGACCTAGCGGCAAGCAACATATAAAAAGTTTCAACTTTTCATCGAGAGCTTGCCAGCCGTGGGTTTCAGAGCACAGGTGTACTGAAATCGAGCTGCATTCGCAGGAAACACTCGTCCTCGCCCTGCACAATCATTCCTTTTCTTCGATACAGGTTTTGCGCCGGATTATTTTTGAACACTGTCAGGCGCAAGGCCGGGCGACTCTCACGCCGAGCCATCGCAACAACCTGATCGATCGCCCAGGATCCCGCGCCCTGGCCTTGAGCGCTTTCGACGATCTGCAATTCTCGGATGTACACAGCCCGCGCATCTCGACTCAGACTGAAATACCCCGTCAATTCGCCATCACGAAGGATCAACCAGCTTTCGCGGCCAGCCCAAGCGACATCAAACGCCTCGTCCTGCCACAGCAAGTCATAGTGAATGTAGTAGCGGAGCATGTTTCGGCAAGTCAGCTCTCGTACAAACGACAGGTCGGCGGACGTTGCCTGGCGCAACTCAAAACTCATTCCTGCCTCGATCTTAGTCAAGTTCATGCACCTTCCTTGAGCGCAAGTTCAGAAAGCAGAGTGTGTCACACCTTTGCAGGCGCTCAACCCATAGAGGCCCTCTTACGCGTTCAATAGCATTTTCTGATTGCTGACGCGCAGCAGCCTCTAGTAAGCTCGGCGCATTCTTTGGAGACAGTTCATGTTCAACGCCCTTTCACAGCTTCGTACTGCCAGCGCCTCGCGTTCGGTTGCAGCTGCCCGGGCGAATGGCGTCTGCGCTGCTCCTGCAAGCTTTTATTTTGGGTATTGGTTTAGCCACTGGCGCGCCTGATACCCAACCGGCGCCCATTTGAACGGGTCGCCTACCAGAGATTTCTCAACCCCCGGTCGGCCTCCCGACCGGGGGTTTTGTTTTTTCAGGCCCTAATTTTTTCAGCAACACACCAGACACTTTGAGGATTCAACCAATGAACTACGCCACTTATTACCGTTACGACAGTTTTACCGCCTGGCGATTTACCAGCCTCCGCTCGGGACAGCCTGCCGCCTCCGATCGGTCACCCATAGGTGGCAAGCCAACACACGTAGCCAATCCGGCCAATTGTCGAACACCCCAGTAGGGCCGAGTGAGCGGGAAGCACCCGCCGTCCGCCCAGGAAGACCGAATATGAACTCGTCCGTTTCTGCTCTGCCACTGCCCACCCTTAACCCTGCCAACGAAGCATTGACCCTGCGTCTGCCGAGTTCGCTGCAACTCAAACAGCAATTGCCCCTGAGCAGTGCGCTGAACCAGCAAGTCGTCGCCCACCGCCAGGCGGTCCGCGCGATTCTCGATGGCCATGACCCGCGTTTGCTGGTAGTCGTCGGCCCCTGCTCGATTCACGACCCCGAGTCCGCGCTTGAATACGCCAGCAAACTTTCGCGCCTGGCCGAAGAAGTCCGTGATGACATGCTGCTCGTGATGCGTGCCTACGTCGAAAAACCTCGCACCACCGTCGGCTGGAAAGGCCTTGCCTATGACCCTCATCTGAATGGTAGCGACGATATGGCTGCCGGCCTCACGCTGTCGCGCGAACTGATGCTGGAAATGATCCGCCTCGGGCTCCCGATTGCCACCGAACTGCTGCAGCCCATGGCTGCCGGGTACTTCGATGACTTGCTGAGCTGGGTCGCCATTGGCGCCCGCACGACCGAGTCACAGATCCACCGGGAAATGGCCAGCGGACTGAGCATGCCGGTCGGCTTCAAAAACGGCACCGATGGCGGTGTGACCGTCGCCGTTGACGCAATGCGTTCGGCAGCCCATGCCCATCGCCATTTCGGCGTAGACAGCCAGGGCCACCCGGCAATCATCCAGACCCCGGGCAACCCGGACACCCACCTGGTGCTGCGTGGAGGTCACCAAGGGCCGAACTACGACCGCGAAAGCGTTGCCGTCATCAACACCGAGTTGAACCGCCTGAAGATCCCGAGCCGGATTATGGTCGATTGTAGCCATGCCAACAGTGGCAAGGACCCGCTCCGCCAGCCGGGCGTGTTCAACGATGTGCTGGAGCAGCGACTGCAAGGTAACCGCTCGTTGATCGGCATGATGCTCGAGTCGCACCTGTTCGAGGGATGCCAGCCCCTGAGCGAGTCGCTTCGTTATGGCGTTTCGGTGACCGATGGCTGCCTCGGGTTCGATGCAACAGAACGCTTGTTGCTGGATGCCGCGCAACGCATTCGACAACAGTCCTGACAGCCAAGCCGCCCTCCGGTGTGTCATTCACCCGGAGGGCCAGCCGATGCTCAATGTCGACACATCAACCCTTTACTCGCAGCAGTTTCACACCGGACATTTGACTCACATCATCAAGCCTCTCGACCGAATAGGACACTTGCACAAGGGTGTCCACATGTTCGCGCCAGAATCGATACGGCACGATGAAAACCAACGGCTGCATCGCCATTCCGTTGATTATTTCGCGATCATCGCGGTGGAAAAATGACTCACCGTCGCATTTGAGATAAACCAGCTCACCCTCTTCCACCCGCGCATCGCTGATCAGCACACTCACGCCGTCGATTGCATCCTCCACGTTGAGCACTCCGTCATCGGCTTCGAGTACCTGGGGCGCCGCCAATACACCTCTTTCAAGAGGAGCGATGCTGATTCGAGTCTCACCTGATTCTCGAATCGCGCCGCTCTGCTGTTCAACACAGTATCGGACCACCACCTCCCCGCCGAGATGCGGCGTGATGAATTCGGGCGCGATCCCCAGCACCAGAGGCCGACCGACAGCAAAGGACTCGACGATCAGCGTGTCTCGAAGTGATGCTCCCTGCACGGCCCCCTCCCAGATCAACCGCACCCGGTCGCCAGCACTCATACCCGCATAAGGCTGAAGCGTGACCGATGTCCCATCGATCACACGTGCGGGGTCGAGGCTGCCCCCAACGGCATCCTCGAGAGTGGCCGGCAGCAGGCTGCACCGAACGTCTCCGACATCCAGTTGCCTGCGCAAGGAAATCACTGGTTCCGGCCGCGCGGCACTGGTCAATGTCCAGAACATCTCCAGCGAACCTCCGTCCAGCGCTGCCACGTGTGCGCCCCGGACGACCAGAACGATCGCCCTTCCCAGTTGGGCTTCGCTGATAAATCGCGGTATTTCATGGTGATAAGGCAGACCCTCGATATCGTGGCCACGCCAGCTCAACACGATCCGGTCCCCGCATGCCATACCCGGATAGGGGGCAATCCGCACGACAACCCGGCTCAGTGAGGGATCAAGGACAGCACCTTCCAACGAATCGATTGAGGGTACGGGCAGTGATAGAGACTGCTCGCGTGCATGACAATGCTCGAACGCCCCGACTCTTTCAGCATCCATCCCATTGGCTCGCTCCCGCGAAGCTGTTGCCTGTGCATCCGTCATGTTCATTAGCTGCTCCATTCCCTGGAAGTGACACGCTGCCGAAGAGCAGCGTGAAAGAGCCTCTATTTAACGCGCTTCATCGATCACCCGATGTCAGCCCCACACCCGGCGGGACAGGGTTAACTGCACTGAAGCGGGTAGGCAAAAAAAGGAAAAACACGCTGGATAAGGCGAGAACCCTCCAAATATTCAGAACGGGACCTCATTCAAAAGTGAAATTTCATACACACACTGATCCAGATTCCAACGCATTAGGAGGACTCTTCAGGCATCGCAAGTGCAGCGACTGTTTTAGAGTGGCACGCAGACAACTTCGATGAATCTCTGCGATCAAGGACGAAAAATGCAACGAAATGCAACGACTCTTTATCCCGTTCTGCTGGTGCATGGTCTGTTCGGATTCGAGCGCATCGGCCCTTTCGAACTGTTCCATGACGTCAAACAGGCACTCAAGGCTGCCGGAGTACAGGTATTCGTGCCGCACTTGTCGGCCGTCCATGACAACGAAATGCGAGGCGAGCAACTGTTATCGCAAATCGAATGTGTGCTAAGAGGCACAGGTGCCACCAAAGTCAACCTGATCGGGCACAGCCAGGGTGCACTGTCTGCTCGATATGCTGCAGCGCTTGCCCCAAACAAGGTCGCGTCCGTGACTTCGGTCAGCGGCCCCAACCATGGCTCGGAGCTGGCAGACTTCCTGCGCAAGGCGTTGATCCCCGGACGACTGCCGGAGGCCGTTGCCCAGAACGTCGCCACGCTGTTTGCCGACTTTCTGTCATTGGTCAGCGGGCAAGAAAAACTGCCTCGCAATGCGCTGGCTGCACTCAACGCGCTGACGACAGAGGGCGTTGGCAAATTCAATGACAAATACCCGCAGGGCCTTCCCGAAACCTGGGGTGGCCAGGGTGCCGAGCGGGTCGATGGCGTTCGCTATTATTCGTGGAGTGGCGTTGTGCCGGAATTGACCGTGCAGTCCCTCGACCCGGTGCAAGGCATCTGCCTGGCCCTGTCGGAATATTTCATTACAGAACCCGCGCAGAACGACGGTTTTGTCGGCCGTTTCAGCTCTCACCTCGGCACCGTGATCCGCTCCGATTATCCGCTCGACCATTTGCGCAGCCTGCGTCGGGGCATCGGCCAGCGCACCACAGAAAACGATCCCGTCGAGCTCTACATCGAACACGCCCTGCGCCTGCAAGCAGCTAATCTCTAGGGGCCGGTATCAGACGAGCGAATGGAACTTTGGCGAGAAATAGGCCACTGAATCCGGTAGGCTCCCCCTTTTACTGATTTGATTGGAGAGTTTCCCCATGGCTAAAGCCACTGCCCGCCACATCCTGGTTTCCAGCGAAGCCAAGTGCAACGAACTCAAGGCCCAGATCGAAGGTGGCGCTGATTTCGCCGAAGTGGCCAAGGCCAACTCCACTTGCCCGTCCAGCCGTCAGGGCGGCGACCTGGGTTCGTTCGGTCCTGGCCAGATGGTCAAGGAATTCGACACCGTGGTGTTCAGCGCACCGATCAACGTCGTGCAAGGCCCGGTGAAGACCCAGTTCGGCTACCACCTGCTGGAAGTCACCAGCCGTCAGGACTGATTTCAGCCCGACCTGCTGTGCAACGGCCCGCCTGATGGCGGGCCGTTTTGTTTTGGTTACACCACACCGCTGGCGAACGGCGCGCCGCTCGCGTACAAATTGCGCTTATCGATTACCCGGCTTTAAGGCTGACAATGCGACTGGCTTTCCCGACTTTGATGTTCACTGCCGTGACCCTGCTGCTCGGGATCACCGGTGTGGACGCCGCACCGCAGCATGCGATGACCGTCTATGGCGAACCGGCAAAATACCCGCCCGGCTTCAGTCACTTCGATTACACCAACGTCCGGGCGCCCAAGGGCGGGACGATGCGCCGCTCGGCCATCGAGATCGGCCACTTCGACCATGTCCTGCCGTACATCGACAAAGGCATCGGCGTCAGCCAGATCGACGGCCTGCTGTATTCCCCGTTGGCCCAGCGCTCGCTCGACGAGCCCTACACCGTATACGGCCTCGTGGCGCAGAAAATGGAACGCTCGGATGACGGCCTGTCGTTGCGCTTCTTTATCAATCCCAAGGCCCGCTTCGCCGATGGCAAGCCGATCACCGCCGAAGACGTGCGCTACACCTATGATTTGCTGATGACCCAGGGCAGCCTGCGTTATCGCACCCAGTTCGCCGACGTCAAAGGCGTCGAAGTCGAAGCCCCGCTCACCGTGCGCTTCGATTTCAAGAGCAACGAAAACCGCACCCTGCCCCTGGACATCGCGACCCTGCCGGTATTTCCCGAGCATTGGTGGAAGACCCGTGATTTCGCCGGCGGTGGCGGCTATGAACCGCCGCTGGGCAGCGGCCCGTATCGGGTCGGCAAGGTCGACTCCGGGCGCAGCATCACCTTTGAACGCAATCCCGACTGGTGGGGCAAGGACCTGCCGGTCAGCCGTGGCCTGTACAACTTCGATCACTTCAGCATCGAGTACTTCGGCGACACCGACGTCGCCCGCCAGGTCCTGCGCGGCGGCGCCTACGACTACAACCGTGAGTTCTCCGCCACCGGCTACTCCATCGGCTACGAGAGCCCGGCCCTGAGCGACGGTCGTCTGCAAAAGGCTCATCTGGCCACCGAAGCGCCGCAGTCGGCACAGGGCTTCGTGTTCAACCTGCAAAAGCCGATGTTCCAGGATCGCCGCGTCCGTCAGGCACTGGCCATGCTCTGGGATTTCGAATGGAGCAACCGGCAGATGATGCGCAACATGTACATCCGTCAGCAGAGTTACTTTTCCAACAGCGATCTGGCCGCCCGCAAGCTGCCGGACGCCGCCGAACTGAAGATTCTCGAACCCTTGCGCGGACAGATTCCCGACGAGGTGTTCACCCAGGTCTTCGAAGCGCCGAAGACCGATGGCAGCGGCATTATTCGCGACAAACAACTGCAAGCGCTGGAGTTGCTGGAACAGGCCGGCTGGAAACCCGATGGCGACCAGTTGGTCAACGACCATGGCGAGCCGTTGAGCTTCACTTTCCTGGTCAGCCAGAACGGCATGGATCGCCTGCTGTTGCCTTATAAACGCACGCTGAAACAGATCGGCATCAACCTCGACATCCGTCGCATCGATTCCTCGCAGTACGTCAACCGGCTGATGAGTCGCGACTACGACATGATCGTCACCGGTTACCCGGTCACCACCTCCCCCGGCGGCGAACTGTTGAACTACTTCGGTTCAGCATCGGCCAACGATCCCGGCGCCAACAATTACATGGTGCTGAAGAACCCGGCGGTCGACACCTTGATCAACGGCCTGATCCGCGCCTCGACCCAGGCCGACATGCTGCGTTATGCCCATGCGCTGGACCGGGTGCTGCAATGGAACTACTACTGGATTCCCAACTATTACCCGCCGGGCACGTCGACCGTGTGGTGGAACCGCTTCGGTATTCCCACCGTGCAGGCGAGCAATGACGAAGCGATCGAGAGCTGGTGGGAAATCAGCAGCACGCCGCTGACCAACCAGCAGATGACGGCCGAGAAAATCAGCCGTGGCAGACCCGGAGGGCCGCACTGATGTGGGCTTACATACTGCGACGCCTGCTGCTGATCATTCCAACGCTGGTGATCATTCTGCTGGTGAATTTTGTGATCATCCAGGCCGCGCCGGGTGGTCCGGTCGAACAGGCCATCGCCCACCTGCAAGGCATCGGCGGCGCCAGTGTCGGCGGCGGTACGAGCGAGACCATGAGCGGCACGTCCCGCGCCAGTCGCGGCCTCGATCCGCAGCTGATCAAGGACATCGAAAAACAGTACGGCTTCGATAAACCCGCCCATGAACGCCTGTGGCTGATGCTCAAGAACTACGCGCAGCTGGATTTCGGCAAGAGCTTCTTCCGCGGCGCCACGGTCACCGACCTGATCCTGCAGAAAATGCCGGTGACCATTTCCCTCGGCCTGTGGGCGACGCTGATCACTTATCTGGTGTCGATCCCGCTGGGTATCCGCAAAGCCGTGCACCACGGCAGTCATTTCGATATCTGGAGCAGCACGGCAATCATCATCGGCTACGCCATGCCGGCATTCCTGTTCGCGATGTTCCTGATCGTGGTGTTCGCCGGTGGCACCTCGCTGAACTGGTTTCCGGTGCGCGGTCTGGTGTCCGATAACTTCGAATCCCTGTCGACGCTGGGCAAGATCACCGACTACTTCTGGCATCTGGTATTGCCGGTCACGGCGCTGGTGATCGGCGGGTTCGCCACCTTGACCATCCTCACCAAAAACTCGTTCCTCAATGAGATCACCCGCCAATACGTGGTCACCGCTCGCGCCAAAGGCCTGAGCGAAAACCGGGTGCTGTACGGGCATGTGTTCCGCAACGCGATGCTGCTGGTGGTGTCGGGCATTCCCCAGGCGTTCATCAGCGTGTTCTTTGCCGGTTCGTTGCTGATCGAAGTGATCTTCTCCCTCGACGGCCTCGGGCGCATGAGTTACGAAGCAGCCGTGTCCCGTGACTATCCGGTGGTGTTCGGCTCGCTGTTCATCTTCACCCTGTTCGGCCTGCTGATAAAACTGATCGGCGACCTGTGCTACACGCTGGTCGACCCGCGCATCGACTTCGCCGCGAGGAACGCCTGATGTTCAAGCTCTCGCCTCTGGGCCGTCGCCGCTTCGAACGCTTCAAGAAAAACCGCCGGGGCTGGTGGTCGCTGTGGCTGTTTATCGGCCTGTTTCTGCTTAGCCTCGGCGGCGAACTGATCGCCAACGACAAGCCATTGGTCGTCAGTTATCAGGGCCAATGGTACTTCCCGGTATTCAAGCGCCACACCGAACAGGAGTTCGGCGGACAACTGCCGTTCCAGGCCGACTACCGCAGCGACTACGTGCAGAAGCTGATCCGCAAGGACGGTGGCTGGCTATTGTTTCCGCCGATTCCATTCAGTGACGACACCCCGAACTACGACCTCAACAAACCGGCACCGAGCCCGCCGACTTCAGTCAACTGGCTGGGCACCGACGATCAGGCGCGTGACGTACTGGCTCGGGTGATCTTCGGCGCGCGGGTGTCGATCCTGTTCGCCCTGATGCTGACCTTCGTCAGCGCCCTGATCGGCATCGCGGCCGGCGCCCTGCAGGGCTATTACGGCGGCTGGGTCGATCTGCTCGGCCAGCGATTGCTGGAGGTCTGGTCAGGACTGCCGGTGCTTTACCTGCTGATCATTCTTTCGGGATTCGTCGAGCCGAACTTCTGGTGGCTGCTGGGGATCATGGCGCTGTTCTCCTGGCTGGCGCTGGTGGACGTGGTACGCGCCGAGTTTCTGCGCGGTCGCAATCTCGAGTACGTCAAGGCTGCCCGAGCCTTGGGCTTGAGCGATCGCAAGGTGATTGTCCGGCACATCCTGCCCAACGCGATGAACGCAACCCTGAGCTATCTGCCCTTTATTCTGACCGGGGCGATTTCGACCCTGACCGCGCTGGATTTCCTCGGCTTCGGCATGCCCGCCGGCAGCGCGTCACTGGGCGAGCTGATCAGTCAGGGCAAGCAGAACCTGCAAGCGCCGTGGCTCGGGTTGACCGCGTTTTTCACCCTGGCGCTGATTCTTTCCCTGTTGGTATTCATCGGCGAAGCGCTGCGCGATGCCTTTGACCCGCGCTCATGAACGGATATTTGATATGACTGACAACCTGATCGAAATCCGTGACCTCAGCGTTGCCTTCCATGGCCAGACCGTAGTGCGCAACCTGTGCCTGGACATCCGCCCCGGCGAGTGCCTGGCACTGGTCGGCGAATCGGGCTCGGGCAAATCGGTGACGGCCCACTCGATCCTGCAACTGCTCCCCGAATGCGATGCCCGGACCACCGGCAGCATCCGCTATCGTGGGCAGGAACTGGTCGGCGCCGATCCCAAGACCCTGCGCGACCTGCGGGGTAACCGCATCGCCATGATTTTCCAGGAGCCGATGACCTCGCTCAATCCGCTGCACACGATTGAAAAGCAGATCGGCGAAACCCTGTTGCTGCACCGTGGCCTCGGTGGCAAGGAAGCTCAGGCGCGAATCCTCGAACTGCTCGAACTGGTGGGCATCCAGAAATCGAAAGAACGGCTGAAGGCTTATCCGCATCAACTGTCCGGCGGCCAGCGCCAACGGGTAATGATCGCGATGGCCCTGGCCTGCGAACCTGAATTACTGATCGCCGACGAGCCGACCACCGCCCTCGACGTGACCGTACAGCGCAAGATCCTGTTGCTGCTCAAGTCTCTGCAACGGCGCCTGGGCATGTCGCTGCTGCTGATCAGCCATGACCTCAATCTGGTGCGCAGCATCGCCCAACGGGTGTGCGTGATGAAGGCCGGGGAAATCGTCGAGCAGGCGCCGTGCGAAACCCTGTTCACCGAACCGAAACACCCTTACAGCTGCGTGTTGCTCAACGCTGAACCGGAAGGCGAAGCACTGCCCCGGGACGAACGCGAGAACGTGCTGGAAGTCGATGACCTGCGGGTTGATTTCACGGTCGGCGGCGGGCTGTTCCAGCGCAAGCAATACCTGCGCGCGGTGGATGGCATCAGCCTGAACATCCAGCGCGGCAAGACGCTGGGCATTGTCGGCGAGTCCGGTTCGGGCAAGTCGACCCTCGGCCAGGCGATTCTACGGCTGCTCGACTCCAAGGGCAGCATCCGCTTCCAGGGCACGGCCCTCGACGGCCTCGACCAGAAACAGATGCGGCCGTGGCGCCGGCAGATGCAGGTGGTGTTCCAGGATCCGTTCGGGAGCCTCAGCCCGCGCATGTCGGTGGCGCAGATCATCAGCGAAGGGCTGGAAGTGCATTGCCAGTCCACTGCCGACGAGTGCGACGACCAGGTGATCCGCGTGCTCAAGGAAGTAGGGCTCGATCCCGAAAGCCGTCATCGCTATCCCCATGAGTTCTCCGGTGGCCAGCGTCAGCGCATTGCCATCGCCCGGGCATTGGTACTCAAACCCGCGCTGATCCTGCTCGACGAACCGACCTCGGCACTGGATCGCACCGTGCAGAAACAGGTGGTCGCCCTGCTCCGCCAGCTTCAGGAAAAACATGGCCTGACGTATCTGTTCATCAGCCACGATCTGGCCGTGGTGCGGGCGTTGGCCCACGACATGATCGTGATCAAGGACGGCAAGGTGGTCGAAAGCGGCGCCAGCCATGACGTGTTCGACTCACCGCAGCATCCCTATACCAAAGAGCTGTTGGCGGCGGCGCATCCGGGATAGGCATAATCGCGCCACCTGACTTCCGCCAATGGACGCCGCCATGAACACCACCGAAAGCCTTAAGGATTACCAACGGGTTCGCACGCTGGCGATCCGTTCGTTGTTCGAGATCATCGAGCAATCCAGTGAAGGCACGGTGATTGTCGACCGCGACGCGAACATCGTCTGGATGAACGAGCGCTATGCGCGGCGCTTCGGGCTCGACTCCGCCGCCGGGGCCATCGGCAAGCCTTGCGAAAGCGTGATCCCCGGCAGCCTGCTGCGCGAAGTGGTGCGCACCGGGCGGCCAATTCTGTTGGACATGCAGGACACCCCGAAAGAACCGCTGGTGGTGATGCGCCTGCCGATTCATGACGACGCCGGCGCGGTGATCGGCGCCATCGGTTTTGCCCTGTTCGACGAACTGCGCACGCTGTCGCCGATGCTCAAGCGCTACCTGAGCATGCAGGAAGAGCTGGCCTCGACCCGCTCGCTGCTGCGTGCCCGCCAGACCAAATACAACTTCGCCCACTTCATCGGCACCAGCGCTGCCAGCCTCGAGGTCAAGCGCCGTGCCCGTCGCAGCGCGAGCGCCGAGTCGCCGGTTCTGTTGCTGGGCGAAACCGGCAGCGGCAAGGAATTGCTGGCCCAGGCGATCCATGGCGCTTCACCTCGGGCGCACAAGGCGTTTGTCAGTATCAATAGCGCGGCGATTCCCGAGGCGTTGCTTGAAGCCGAGTTCTTCGGCACCGCGCCGGGCGCTTTCACCGGCGCCGACCGCAAGGGTCGCACCGGCAAGTTGCAGATCGCTCAGGGCGGGACGCTGTTTCTCGACGAGATCGGCGACATGCCACTGCCGCTGCAAAGCAAATTGCTGCGGGTGTTGCAGGAAAAGGAATTCGAACCTGTCGGTTCCAATGAAGTAATCCAGAGCGATGTGCGGGTGATTGCCGCGACCTCGACGGATCTGGAAGCGGCGATCAAGCGCGGCGAGTTCCGCGCGGATTTGTACTACCGCCTCAACGTGTTGCCGATTCAGGTGCCGCCGCTGCGAGAGCGGCTGGATGATCTGCCGGCGCTCAGTGAAGCGATTCTTGAGGAGTTGCGCAGTCAGCACGAGTTGAACCGCGAAGCGCTGGAGCTGTTGGGACAGCACGCGTGGCCGGGGAATATCCGCGAGTTGCGAAACGTGCTGGAGCGAGCAGCACTGCTCAGTGATGACTTGATGCTGACGGCGGATGACATTCGTGCCGCGATTGGCACGTTCGCACCGGTTGAGCGAACGCTGGTGCCTCTCTCAGAGCCAATAACCAACGAAACCTTCAGTCAGGCTCGCGAGCGGTTTGACCGGCAGTTGATTCAATCCACCCTCGCGCAATGCGGGGGCAAGGTGATCGAGGCGGCTGAGCGGCTGGGACTGGGGCGGTCGACGCTTTACAAGAAAATGATTGCACTGGGGATCGCGGAGTCTCAATAGAGAGACACCATTCCCCATATAGAGACAACATTAAAAGCATCGCGGGCGAGCCCGCTCTCCCGGGGGAATGCGTACAACTGTGGGAGCGGGCTTGCCCGCGATATCGTCCTCACAGTTATAGAAGTCTCCAAACAGAGACAAAAACTCCAAAACTACCGCCGAATATCAAATTAATTCCTTTTATTTCAACAACTTAACTATCTGGCACAGATCTCGCTTCAGGCCTCCCCACACCCGTTCCACCCACAAAAATAACAATCGAAGGAGCACACCATGAGTGTGATCATCGCCTTGGCAGCCCTCGCGCTGCTGATGCTCGCGGCCTACCGTGGCTACAGCGTTATCCTTTTTGCCCCGATCGCCGCCCTCGGAGCCGTGCTGCTCACCGACCCGTCTGCCGTCGCCCCTGCTTTCACCGGGGTGTTCATGGAGAAGATGGTCGGCTTCATCAAACTCTACTTTCCCGTGTTCCTGCTCGGCGCCGTGTTCGGCAAGCTGATCGAACTGTCGGGTTTCTCCCGCTCGATCGTCGCGGCAGCGATTCGTCTGCTCGGCACCCGCCAGGCGATGCTGGTGATCGTGCTGGTCTGCGCCCTGCTCACCTACGGCGGCGTTTCGCTGTTCGTCGTGGTGTTCGCGGTCTACCCGTTCGCAGCGGAAATGTTCCGCCAGAGCAACATCCCCAAGCGCCTGATTCCGGCGACCATCGCCCTCGGCGCGTTTTCGTTCACCATGGACGCCCTGCCCGGCACGCCGCAGATCCAGAACATCATCCCCAGCACCTTTTTCAACACCACGGCGTGGGCAGCGCCATGGCTGGGTGTGATCGGCACGATTTTCGTGTTCTGCGCCGGCATGCTGTTCCTGCAGCGCCAACGCAACAAGGCTCAGCGTGCCGGTGAAGGCTACGGCACCGAACTGCGCAACGAACCGGAAACCGCCGAAGACCTTAAGCTGCCGAACCCGTGGATTGCCCTGTCGCCGCTGCTGGCGGTGGGCATCATGAACCTGCTGTTCACCCAGTGGATTCCGCAGTGGTACGGCAAGACCCACAGCCTCGCGCTGCCGGGCATGGCCGCGCCGGTCACTACCGAGATCGCCAAACTCACGGCGATCTGGGCGGTGCAGGCAGCCTTGCTGGTGGGCATTCTGATGGTGCTGGCGTTCGGTTTTAAAGCGATCAAAAGCAAGCTCGCCGAGGGCAGCAAAAGCGCAGTCAGCGGTGCACTGCTGGCGGCGATGAACACTGCGTCGGAATACGGTTTCGGTGCGGTCATCGCCTCGTTGCCGGGTTTCCTGGTGCTGGCCGACTGGCTCAAGAGCATTCCCAATCCGCTGGTCAACGAAGCGATTACCGTGACCCTGCTGGCCGGTATCACCGGTTCTGCTTCGGGCGGCATGAGCATCGCGCTGGCAGCGATGTCGGAGCAATTCATCAGCGCCGCCCACGCCGCCAACATTCCGCTGGAAGTGCTGCACCGGGTGGCCGCGATGGCCAGCGGCGGCATGGACACCCTGCCGCACAACGGCGCCGTGATCACCCTGCTCGCCGTCACTGGTCTCACCCACCGTGAGGCCTACAAGGACATTTTCTGTATTACGCTGATCAAGACCCTGGCGGTTTTCGTGGTGATCGGCACTTTCTACGCCACTGGCATTGTGTGAGGTATTGATGACGACTCTTTATGGCAAGACCGCAATGGTTACCGGCTCCACCAGCGGCATCGGGCTGGGCATCGCCCTGACGCTGGCCAAGGCCGGCGCCAACCTGATCCTCAACGGTTTTGGCGACGCCTCCAAGGTGATCGCCGAAGTCGAGCAGTACGGCGGCAAGGTCGGCCATCACCCGGCGGACGTCAGCGACCCGGCGCAGATCGCCGACATGATCGCCTATGCCGAGCGCGAGTTCGGCGGCGTGGACATTCTGGTCAACAACGCAGGCATCCAGCACGTCGCGGCGGTGGAAGAATTTCCGGTAGAGCGCTGGGATTCGATCATCGCGATCAACCTGTCGTCGGTGTTTCACAGCACTCGCCTGAGCCTGCCGGGCATGCGCGCCAAGGGATGGGGGCGGATCGTCAACATCGCCTCGGTGCACGGCCTGGTCGGCTCCACCGGTAAAGCTGCGTATGTGGCGGCCAAGCATGGCGTGATCGGCCTGACCAAGGTGGTCGGCCTGGAAACCGCCGCCAGCAACGTGACCTGCAACGCGATCTGCCCGGGCTGGGTGCTGACGCCGCTGGTGCAGAAACAGATCGACGATCGCGCAGCCAAGGGTGTCGACCCGCAGCAGGCGCAGCACAATCTGCTGGCCGAGAAACAGCCGTCGCTGGAGTTCGTCACCCCGGCACATCTGGGTGAGCTGGTGTTGTTTCTGTGCAGCGAGGCCGGCAGCCAAGTGCGTGGTGCCGCGTGGAATATCGATGGCGGGTGGCTCGCGCAATAAGCTTGCAATTGATCGCTCCCACGCTGTCGTGGGAGCCTTCTGACCAACAATAAGAGGCAAACCATGTCCGACATTCTCTGGCAGCCCGATGCCAAACGCATTGCCCGGTCCCGCATGGACGGCTTTCGGCACTTCATCAATCAACGCCATCACCTGCACCTCGACGATTACCCGGCCCTGCATCAATGGTCCATCGACCAGCGCGAAGCGTTCTGGCAGGCGATCGTGGATTTCTTCGGCATCAGATTTCACACCCAACCGGACGCCGTTCTGCGTGGAGGCCTGAAAATGCCGGGTGCCGAATGGTTTCCCGGCGCCACGTTGAATTTCGCCGAACACCTGTTGAGCCGACGCGACGATGCCATCGCCGTGATCGCTATCGGGGAAAACGGCCAGCGTGAGCTGCTGACCTGGGCCGAACTGGCCCAGCAAGTCGCCGGTTTTCAGGCCAGCCTGCAAGCGGCCGGCGTCGTGGTCGGCGACCGGGTTGCCGCCTGCATGCCCAACACCTGGCAAACCCTGGTGGCGATGCTCGCGACCACCAGTCTCGGCGCAATCTGGTCGTGCTCATCGCCGGACTTCGGCACCCACGGCGTGATCGACCGCTTTGGCCAGATCGAACCGAAAGTGCTGATCACCTGCGCCGGTTACCGCTATGCCGGCAAAGAGATCGACCAGACCGTCAAGATCAATGAAATCCTCGAACAACTGCCGACCTTGCAGCAGTTGATCATCGTGCCCTACGCGCGACCTCAGGCCCATGCCACGGATTACCGGACACCCGCCAACGTCACGCTGTGGGACGACTTCTATGAACCGGGCGATGAGCCGCAGTTCGTCCCGGTGCCGTTCGATCATCCGCTGTACGTGCTGTATTCCAGCGGCACCACCGGCGTACCGAAGTGCATTGTTCACAGCACCGGCGGCGTGTTGCTGCAACACGCCAAGGAGCACGGGCTGCATGTCGACCTGGGCCCCGGCGACCGTCTGTTCTACTACACCACCTGCGGCTGGATGATGTGGAACTGGCTGGTCTCGGCACTAGCGGTCGGCAGCGCGGTGGTGCTGTATGACGGCTCACCGTTTTATCCGGACAACGAGCGATTGCTGGAGCTGCTCGACGACGAGCAGGTCAGCGTGTTCGGCACCAGCCCGAAATTCCTCGCGACCCTGGAAAGCAGCGGCATCAAGCCGCGCGAAAGCTACGACCTGAGCCACCTGAAAACCCTGCTTTGCACCGGCTCCGCGCTGTCGCCGCAGAGTTATGACTTCGTTTATCGCGACTTCAAACCGGACGTGTGCCTGTCCTCGATGTCCGGTGGTACGGACATCGTGTCCTGCTTCGTCAACGGTAACCCGATGTCGGCGGTTCGCCGGGGCGAGATCATGGGCAAGAGCCTGGCCATGGCGGTGGAAGTGTGGAATGACGCCGGGCAACCGGTGATCGGCGAAAAAGGTGAATTGGTATGCACTCGACCATTCCCGGCGATGCCCATCGGACTCTGGAACGATCCCGATGGCGAAAAGCTGCGCAAATCCTATTTCAGCCAGTTCCCCGGCGTCTGGGCCCAGGGTGACTATGCCGAACAACTGCCCCACGGCGGGATGCTGATTCACGGCCGCTCCGACGCTGTGCTCAACCCCGGCGGCGTGCGCATCGGCACGGCGGAGATCTACCGGCAGGTGGAAAAAGTCCCGCAAGTGCTGGACAGCGTCGCCATCGGCCAACAGTGGCAGGACGACGTGCGCGTGGTGCTGTTCGTACGCCTCAAGGATGGCCTAACGCTGGATGAGGCACTGCAACAGCAGATCCGCCAGGTGATCCGCGCCAACACCACACCGCGCCATGTGCCGGCGAAGATCGTCGCGGTCACTGACATTCCGCGCACCATCAGCGGCAAGGTGGTGGAGCTGGCCGTGCGCAATGTGGTGCACGGTGATCCGGTGAAAAACACCGATGCCCTCGCCAATCCGCAAGCGCTTGAGCAGTTTCGCGACCGGGTCGAACTTCGCGACTGAAGCCTGTCAGTCCATCAGTCCCCATTCGCCGGTCGAGGGCGGTGGGGACGGCATGGTGTCGGCGTGCAGCTTCAGACGCAGGCGCAGGTTATTCACCGAATCAGCATTTTTCAGGGCCTCGTCTTCATCGATCACCCCTTCTGCTACCAGCGCGAACAGTGCACCGTCAAAGGTCTGCATGCCCAGTTCCGCCGATTTTTCCATGATGGTTTTCAGCTCACCAAAATCATTGCGCCGGATCAGGTCGGCAATCGTCGGCGTGCCCAGCATCACCTCGGCGGCGGCCCGTCGCTGACCGTCCCGGGTTCGCACCAGACGCTGGGAGACGAACGCCTTGAGGTGATTGCCCAAGGCATGCAGCAATTGCGGGCGGCGCTCTTCGGGAAAGAAATTGATGATCCGGTCCAGCGCCTGATTGGCGTTGTTGGCGTGCAATGTCGACAGCACCAGATGCCCGGTTTCGGCGAAGGCCAGCGCATGTTCCATGGTCTCGCGATCACGGATTTCGCCGATCAGCACCACGTCCGGGGCCTGGCGCAGAGTATTTTTCAGCGCAGCGTGAAAGCTGCGGGTATCGACCCCGACTTCGCGCTGGTTGATGATTGATTTTTTGTGGCGATGGATGTATTCCACCGGGTCTTCAATGGTGATGATGTGCCCGCTGCTGTGGCGATTGCGATGGTCGATCAGCGCCGCCAGCGACGTCGACTTGCCCGAGTCGGTGGCGCCGACGAACAGGATCAGGCCTTGCTTGAGCATCACCGAATCGAGCAATACCGGCGGCAGTTTCAAATCTTCGAATCGCGGAATGTCGAGTTTGACGTTACGAATAACGATCGACACGTCATTGCGTTGTTTGAAGATGTTGACCCGGAAGCGGCCGATCCCGGTGCGGGAAATCGCCAGGTTCATTTCCAGATCCCGGTCGAACTCCCGTCGTTGTTCGGCGTCCATCAGGGAAACCGCGATACTGGCCACCTCACCGGGTTTGAAGGGCTGCTCGCTCAAGGGCGTGAGCACCCCGTCGAACCGCGCACTGGGTGGTGCGCCCGTGGACAGGAACAGATCCGAACCGTGGCGGCTCGCCAGTTGTTTGAGCAATGCATCGATTTCCATGGCCAAAAGCACCTGCGAAGCTTTCAATGAACACAAGACCGCGCCGTGACGCGACGTGCCTTACAGCGTCTACCGCACTAGGATAGTAGACGCCGCCTCACCGACCGACGCCCAGGATTGATGTGATGAACGCTGTACCGAACACCAACGACGCCCAGGCATTGATTGCCCGCACCGACTGGAGCCGCAGCCCGCTGGGCGCCGCTGGCACCTGGCCACAGAGCCTGCGCACCGCGGTGGACATCGTGATTCACTCGCCGATGCCGATGCTGCTGTTGTGGGGCCCGCAACTCACCCAGATCTATAACAACGGCTTTGCACTGCTCGCCGGGAGCAAGCATCCGCACGCTTTCGGACAACCGGCGCACCAGATATGGCCGGAACTTAGAGACTTTACCGACCCGATTTACAGCGCCGTCCTACAAGGCCAGGTGCGAACCTACAGCGAACGGCGCTTTACCCTGCAACGGGACGGCCAGGACTCCGACTTCTGGCTGGACCTGACCTACAGCCCGATCCGCGACGAAAGCGCGCAAGTGGCCGGGATTCTGGTCACCGCCATCGAAACCAACGAACGCCGGCGCATCGCCCTGGAACTGCAGCAGCGCTCCGAAGACAGCCTCAAGGCCCAACGCGAAAGCGAAGAGCGCCTGCAACTGGCGCTGGCGGCCACCGATGCGGTCGGCACCTGGGATTGGGACATAGGCGAAGACCGCTTCATCGCCGATGCGCATTTCGCCCAGTTGCACGGTGTCGATCCGGCCCTGGCCGGTCAGTTGCCGATCAGCGAGTACCTGCACGGCGTGCACCCCGAAGACCGCGCTATGATCGCCCGCAGTATCAAGCATTGCATTACCCACGGCACCGAATACGCTGAGGAATACCGCCTGCTGCAAGCCAATGGCGAGCTGCGCTGGGTGTTCGCCCGCGGGCGCTGCTACAAGGATCATCACGGCCGGCCGATACGTTTTCTCGGCGCGGCGCTGGACCTGACCGAACGCAAGCACACCGAACAGGCACTGCGGCAAAGCCAGACCGAGCTGCAACTGATCATCAACGCCATGCCGATCCTGATCAGCTATGTCGACCACGAAGAACGCTTTCGCCTGAACAACGCCGCGTACCTCGACTGGTACGGGCTCACGCCGCAAGAGCTGTACGGTCGCACGATCCGCGAAGTGATCGGCGAAGAGGCCTATTTCCTGCGGGCGCCGTACATCGCCGAAGCCCTCGCCGGCCGCCCTTGCTCGTTCAGCCTGTACACGCCGCACCGCGACGGCAGCCAGCGGCACGCCTTGATGAACTACCTGCCGCGTCACGGCGCGGACGGTGCGGTAAACGGTTTCTACATCTTCGTGATCGACGAAACCGAACGCAAAAAGACCGAAGAAGCCCTGCGCAACCTCAATGAAACTCTTGAGGAACGCGTCAGTGCGCGCACCGAACAACTGGCCCAGGCCAACCAGCGCTTGCAGAACGAAATGTTCGAACGCGAGCGCGCCGAAGATGCCTTGCGCCACGCGCAGAAAATGGAAGCGGTCGGCCAGCTCACCGGCGGCATCGCCCATGACTTCAACAACATGCTGACCGGCATCATCGGCAGCCTCGACCTGATGCAGCGCTACATCGCCAATGGCCGCGCCGATGAGATCGGCCGTTTCACTGACGCGGCGGTGTCCTCGGCCAACCGCGCGGCGGCACTGACCCACCGTCTGCTGGCGTTCTCCCGGCGTCAGTCGCTGGATCGCAAGACCCTCGACGTCAACGAGCTGATCCACTCGCTGGAAGACCTGATCCGCCGTACCAAGGGTGATCCGATCGAACTCAAGTTGCGCCTGGCCGACAATGTATGGCCGGTCAGCACCGATGTCAGCCAACTGGAAAACGCCCTGCTCAACCTGGTGATCAACGCCCGCGACGCCATGCCCGACGGCGGCGAGCTGTTGATCGAAACGGCCAACGTCTACCTCGACGGCAACGACATCACTACCCTCGAACCGGTCAAGGCCGGTGATTACCTGATGCTGGCGGTGAGCGACAACGGCACCGGCATGACGCCTTCAGTACGTTCCAAAGCGTTCGATCCGTTCTTTACGACCAAACCCATCGGGCAAGGCACCGGGCTCGGCTTGTCGATGATTTATGGCTTTGCCCAGCAATCGGGTGGGCACGTCAGCCTCGACAGCCTGCCGGGTCAGGGCACCTGCGTGCGCCTGTACTTGCCGCGCTTGTATGCACTGGAAGCGGAGCTGCCGGCAATCGAAGCGGTTGCCGAGGCCCCCGCTGTGGCGACCGGCGAGACCGTGGTGGTGGTCGAGGACGATCCGGCGGTGCGCATGCTGGTCATGGACCTGCTCAAGGAGCTGGGTTATCGCGCCCATGAAGCCGAAGACGCCAAGGGCGCCCTGCCGTTGCTCGAATCGGATCTGCGGGTTGACCTGCTGGTGACCGACGTCGGCCTGCCGGGCATGAACGGCCGGCAAATGGCGGAGATCGCCCGCCAGCATCGTCCGGGGCTCAAGGTGTTGTTCATGACCGGTTACGCGCAGAAAGCCGCCGAGCGCCAGGGCTTCCTCGAAGACGGCATGGACATGGTCGCCAAACCGTTTTCCATCGAACAGCTGGCCGGCAAGATCCGCACGATGATCAGCCAAAACCCGTGACTTGAGGCATAATCCGCGCCCCGCCGTCACCCCGCTACAGGTATTGCACGATGAAAGCCCAAGCCCGCCACATTCTGGTGAAGACCGCCGAAGAGGCTGAAAAACTCAAACAACGCATCGCCAACGGTGAGGCGTTCGATGTGCTGGCGAAGAAATTTTCGACTTGTCCGTCCGGCAAGCGCGGCGGCGATCTGGGTGAAGTACGGCCGGGGCAGATGGTCGGTGCGATCGATGCGGTGATCTTCAAAAAACCGCTGCGCACCGTGCACGGGCCGATCAAGAGCAAGTTCGGGTATCACCTGGTACAGGTGTTTTACCGCGACTGATCCAGTGCCCTGAAGGCGCGGCTTTCGGCAGCGCCTTCAGGGATCGGCATCAATCCCTGGGGATCAACGCCCCAGGCACTTGAATGACCTGACTGGCCAAGCGATGCCCCGCCTCCGCCGCCTGCACAGGGCTTGCGCCCGACAAGCGACTCGCCAGATACGCCGCACTGAACGAATCCCCCGCTGCCGTGGTGTCCACCACCTTCTCGACCTTCTGCGCCGGGACTTCGAACGCTTCCCCGGCGCAACGGATCAGACAGGCTTCAGCGCCACGCTTGAGCACCACTTCCGGCGTGCCGATCTGCGCGTACGCTTCAAACACCGCATCACAGTCCTCGAAATGGAACAGCGCCTGCTCGTCGTCCACCGTCAGCAACGCCAGATCGACATGGGGCAACACGCTGCGATACGCCGCCCGCGCCTCTTCCACCGAAGCCCACAGGCGTGGGCGGTAGTTGTTGTCGAAGACGATTCGCGCGTCACGCTGACGGGCTTCGATCAAGGTCTCGATCAGTTTTTCCCGCCCCTGCGCACCGAGTACCGCCAGCGTGATACCGCTGAAATACAGCACGTCGTAATCCGGCAGCGCCGCCAGAATCGGCGCGGCCGTCGGCGTGGTGAAGCAGTCGCGAACGGCGGCTTCGTTGCGCCAGTACAGAAAACGACGTTCGCCGGCGGCGTCGGTCTGGATGCAATACAGACCCGGCAGACGACCGGGTAAACGCTGGACCAGATCCAGACCAATGCCTTCGTCGGCCCAACTGCGGCACATCGCGTCACTGAAGCTGTCATCACCCAGCGCCGTGACGTAATCGACCTGCGCGTTGTCGCCCATGGCGCGGGACAGATAGACCGCCGTGTTCAGCGTGTCACCGCCGAAGCTCTGTTGCAGGCTGCCATCGGCACGTTGCTGGAGTTCGATCATGCATTCGCCGATCAGGGCGATGCGCGGGGTGTTCGGACCCAATGCACTGAGCGTGTTCATCAGAAGCAGGTTTCCATGGTTTCGATCACGGACAGCTGCTCGTCCACCAGCAGCCCTACGCGCCATTTGTCGAAGGTCAGGCACGGGTGCGAAGTGCCAAAGGAAATGATGTCGCCGACGCGCAATTCCACGCCCGGCGCCACGGTCATGAACGCGTGCTGGTCCATCACCGCCGTCACCTTGCAGGCGCCGACATCGTCGCCCACTGCCGGCAGCACGCCGGCCTTGTAACGCAGCAACGGCACCGGCATCCCGGCATCGAACGCCACGTCACGCTTGCCCAGGGCAATCACCGCGAAGCCCGGCTCCGGCAGCGACTGCACGTGCGCCCAGACTTCCAGCGCCGGGCGCAGGCCTTCGTGCAGATCGCTGCGACGGTCGAGTACGCAGCACTGCGCTTCTTTATAGATGCCATGGTCGTGCGCCACGTAACTGCCAGGGCGCAACACGCTGAGGAAACGCCCGCCAGCGTTCTGCGCTTCGAACGATTCGGCGATCAGGTCGTACCAGGCCGAACCCGACGCGGTGATGATCGGCTTGGCGATGGCGAACGCGCCGCTGTCCTGCAACTGCACCGCCAGGCGCACCAGCGAGGCGGCGAACTCACGGATGCCGCTGACCGCGTGATCGCCATGGATCACGCCTTCGTAACCTTCGATGCCGGTCAGGGCCAGCGCCGATTGCGCGCCGATGGCCTTGGCCAGTTCGATGACTTCCTGCTCGCTGCGGCAACCGCAACGGCCGCCGACCACGCCGTATTCGATCATCACGTTAAGCCGCACGCCGCGCGATGCGAAATAAGCGCCCAGATCGGCGACGTTGTCCGGGTGATCGACCATGCAATAGAAATCGAAGCCGGAATCGGCCGCCAGCAGATCGGCGATCAGCGCCATGTTCGGTGTGCCGACCAGTTGGTTGGCCATCAGCACCCGGCGCACGCCGTGGGCGTATGCAGCGCGGGTCTGGGTGGCGCTGGCCAGGGTGATGCCCCAAGCGCCGGCGTCGAGCTGACGACGAAACAGCGCCGGGGTCATGCTGGTCTTGCCGTGGGGCGCGAGTTCGGCGCCGCTGTCGCTGACGAATTTCTGCATCCAGCGGATGTTGTGTTCCAGCGCTTCGCGATGCAGCACCAGCGCCGGCAGGCTGATGTCACGCACCAGTTGCGCGCCGACGGCGGCATCGCCCTTTTCCACGGCAGCAGTGTTGTTGGCAGTCGTCATGGTCGAACTCCTCACAGTCGCGCCCGCAGGCAGGCGCGGTTATTCGTTGATTCGCCGGGCGAGGCTGTTGGCGCTCTCGATCAAGACCCGGCGATAGTCGTTGTAATTGTTCTTGGCATCGGCGCGCGGGGCGACGATGCACAGGGTGCAGATGGCCACGCCTTGAGGGTCTTTGACCGGGGCGGCGAAGCAATGGGTGAAGGTGTCGGCGACACTGTCGAAGGAGAAGAAACCGTCGATGCCGGCCTGACGGATTTCCGCCAGAAACGTCTCCATCGGCAGGCGTTCGCCATCCGGCAGGATGAAATCGTCGGGATCGATCAGATCGCTGATCTGCTGATCGCTCAAGTGCGCCAGCAGCAGGCGACCGGAGGCGGTCCACGGGATCGGCGCGTTTTCACCGATATCGGAAGAAATGCGGAAATGCCGCTCGCCCTCCTTCATCAGCGCCACCGTGTATTTGCGCCCGTTGAGCAGGCACATCTGCGCGGTTTCCCGGGTCTGGCTGACGATCTCCTGCAAGGCGTGATCGGCTTCGCGACTGAGGTCGAAATGGCGCAAGTGCGCCTGGCCAAGGAAGTACAGCTGACGACCGAGATAGACGTGACCGTCCTTGCCCACCGGCTCCAGAATCCGCCGCTCGAGCAATGACGCCACTAGCTCGTAGACCGTGGATTTCGGGCTGCCGATGCCGTTGGCGATGTCGTTCGGACGCAGTGGCTGGCCGATCTCCTTGAGGAAATCGAGGATATCGAACGCCCGGTCCAGACCGCGTGCCCGGCGCTTGATGGTGTCTTCGGTCATTTCTGTGGTTCCCTTAAAAGATGCCGGGATGGTAACTGGCCCTTGGCGTTGTGTCAGTTGGATCGCAGCCCTCACCCCCCGCCCTCTCCCGGAGGGAGAGGGAGCCTGACCGTATCGATGCAAATGCCATCGTCTGGCACAACAATCTGCATCGATAGAGATCAGTCCCCTCTCCTGGGGGAGAGGGCTAGGGTGAGGGGGCTATGGCCTCAGCGACGCCACATCACTCAGGCCTTCTTCTTGTACGCAATGCAGTCGATCTCGACCTTGCAGTCGACCATCATGCTCGCCTGCACACAGGCCCGGGCCGGTGCGTGTTCGGGCTTGAAGTACTCGCCGAAGACCTTGTTGAAACTGCTGAAATCCCGCGGATCGTCCAGCCACACGCCGGCGCGTACCACGTCTTCCAGGCCATAACCGGCCTCTTCGAGAATCGCGATCAGGTTCTTCATGGTCTGGTGCGTCTGCTCGACGATGCCGCCCACAATGATCTCGCCATCCACCGCCGGCACCTGCCCGGAAACGTGCAGCCAGCCATCTGCCTCAACAGCGCGGGCGAATGGACGTGGCTGGCCGCCAGCGGCGGTGCTGCCGGTGCCGTAACGAGTAATGCTCATGGGTGTTTCTCCTGATTGAAAAAGTGAAAAGTCAGAACCGCGTGCTTTTGAGAAATTCCGCCAGCCGCGGCGATTGAGGACGCTCGAACAGTTCCTTGGGAGGCCCCTGCTCTTCGATGCGCCCCTGATTCATGAAAACGATCTTGTCCGAGACCTCGAACGCAAAACGCATTTCGTGGGTCACCAGCAACATGGTCATGCCGTCCTCGGCCAGGCCCTTGATCACGTTCAGCACTTCGCCGACCAGTTCCGGGTCGAGGGCCGAGGTGACTTCGTCGAACAGCATCAGGCTCGGGTTCATCGCAATCGCCCGGGCAATCGCCACGCGCTGCTGCTGACCGCCGGACAACTGGCCGGGAAAGTGATTGCGCCGCTCCAGTAGGCCGACCCGCTCCAGCCATTTCTCGGCCAGGACCACGGCTTCGTCCTTGTGCATCTTTTTGACTTTCAGCAAGCCGAGCGTGACGTTCTGCAACGCGGTGAGGTGCGGGAACAGGTTGAATTGCTGGAACGCCATGCCGGTCATCGCACGATGACGGGCAATGACTTTTTCCGGGTGGCGCACGCGCTTTCCGTTGAGTTCGTCATAGCCGATGGATTCGCCATCGAGCAGGATCTGCCCGCCCTGGAATTCCTCCAGCATGTTCACGCAGCGCAGCAGCGTGGTCTTGCCCGAGCCGCTGGAGCCGATCAGCGTCACCACGTTGCCGCGCTGCATGCTCAGGTCAACGCCCTTGAGCACTTCGACCGCGCCGTATTGTTTGTGCAGGCCACGGATGTCCAGCAGGAGCTGACCGTTCTGGACGTTGGAAACTTGAGCTTGAGTCATGGCAGGGCCACCCGCTTTTCAATGTGCCGGCCGAGTAATTCGATGCCGTAGTTGATGACGAAGAACAGAAAACCGGCGAACAGGTAAAACTCCAGGGTCATGAACGTCCGGGCGATGATCTGCTGGGTGCTGAGCAACAGCTCGGCCACGCCGATCACCGACAGCAAGGTCGACGCCTTGACGATTTCCGTGGACGAATTGACCCAGGTCGGCAGGATCTGCCGCAGCGCCTGCGGCAACAGCACGTAACCGAGAGACTGATAGAACGTCAGGCCGATGGCCTTGCCGGCTTCCATCTGCCCGCGTGGCAATGCCTGCAACGCACCGCGCACGATCTCGGCGACGTGGGAGCCGCAAAACAGCGTCAAACCCAAGGCACCCGCCTGAAACGCGCTGATCTGCCAACCGAGCGCCGGTGCCATGTAGAAGCACGCCAGCACCAGCACGAACACCGGGGTGCCGCGAATCAGGTCGACATAAAAACGGAACGGCGCGCGCATCCAGAACTTGCCGTAGGTCAGCACCAGCCCGGCGAATACGCCGATAAACGTGCCGAACAGAATCGCCAGCGCCGACACCTGCACGCTGGTCAGAAAGCCTTGCCACAAGGCTTCGCGGGCAATCCACAACTCATGCAACCAACTGGGGGATTCGTACATCGCAGCCTCCTATCGGCGGATCGCCAGACGCTGCTCGAGGTAACGCAGCAGCATGGCAATGAGGTAACAGGCCGCGACATACAACGCCGTGGTCACCAGCCAGGTTTCGATCACCCGGTAGCTTTCGACGTTGATCTTGCGCGCGTAATAGGTCAGCTCCGGCACCGCGATCGCGGCGGCCAGCGAGGTGTCCTTGAACAGCGAAATGAAGTTGTTCGACAGCGCCGGCAGCACGTTGCGCAACATCACCGGCACGGTGACGTAGGCTTTCACCTGCCACTCGCCCAGACCGATAGCCAGCCCCGCTTCGCGCTGGCCCTTGGGAATGCTCAGCAAACCGCCGCGGAACACTTCGGTCAGGTACGCCCCGGCATACAGCGAAAGCGTGATGATGAACGACGGGATCTTGTCCAGCCGGATTCCCAGGCTTGGCAACGCAAAGTAGATCAACAGAATCAACACCAGAATCGGCGTGTTACGGATCACCGTCACATACACCGATGCCAGCACCCGCAAGGCGCGATGCCTGGACAGCAAGGCAAACGCCATCAGCAGGCCGATCACGCAGCCGATGGCGATCGACACCAGCGCCAGTTCGAGGCCCAGACCGAGCCCCGCCAGCAAGGTGTCGAAATCGCGCCACACGGCGGCAAAGTTCAACTGATAGTTCATGGTCGGCAGTACCTTGAGCGGGGCGCATCAGGGCGCCCCACTCTCACGGGATCATTTGAATTCGACAGGGAAACCGATGGCCGGCGATGGCAGATCCACGCCGAACCATTGCTTGAACGACGCGGCATAAGTCGGGAACTCGACGCCGGTCATGGCCTCATGAAGGGCGGTGTTGACGAAGTTCAGCCAGTCCTGATCGCCACGTTTGACGGCGCACGCGTAGGTCTGCGGGCTCCAGGCGTACGTCGGGCTGCGGTAGCGGCCAGGGTTCTGCACCATCAGGTATTTGACCGAAGACTGGTCGGTGGCGGCGGCATCGGCGCGACCGGAGTTCACCGCCTGGTACATAAGATCAACGCTGTCGTACTGATCGACCTTGGCCTTGGGCAGCGCCTGATGCACCAGCTCCTCGGCGTACACGTTCTGCAGCACGGCCACGGTCACGCCGTCACCACCGGCCTGCAGGTCTTCGATTTCCTTGTATTTGCTGTTGTTCGGCAGCAGCAGGCCGACGCCTTCGCGGTAGTACGGCAGGGTGAACGCCACTTGCTGCGCACGGCTGGCGGTGACGGTGATGAACTGGCAGCTCATGTCGACCTTGTCGGTCAGCAGGTTGGGAATCCGCGCATCGGAAGACTGCACAACAAACTCGACCTTGCTCGGGTCGTTGAACAGACCTTTGGCGACGATCCGGGCGATGTCGATATCAAAGCCCTGCAACTTGCCGTCCGCGCCCTGGAAGTGCCACGGCGCATTGGTGCTGCCGGTGCCCACAATCAGTTTTCCACGGGCCAGGACGCTGTCGAGCTTGCTGTCAGCCGCCTGGGCCATACCCACGACAGCGGACGAAGCCGCGAGAACAAAAACACACGCTTTGAACAAGGAAGGTCGGCGATGCATGGCAAGCACTCCAGGAAGTTGTTTATTCCGCTATACCGGAACACGGTTTGTTACTACGGAATAGACAGCAGAAAGTGTGCCACAGGATTCGCGGGGAATCTGCAATGGATTGAAAATTCTGAGGAATCAAAGAGATATGTAAAAAGAAAAAATAGAGGAACAGTGAGAGAGCGGAGCGTGCGCTACCGTTGGCTACAACAATGCGGGTAGCAGGTTCCCAGTCGGTGCACGGGTGATCGATTCAGGGGCAGTGTTTATTTCCGAGAACCAACCTCAAAGGTCGTCTATCGAAACTTTTATGGTCGGATCATTTTCCCACTCCTTGCAGAGAGCTATCAGCTCCAGATCATCAAGGCGATTCATAAGCTCCTCATCAGTTTGTACTACGGAAACTGCTTTAAAACCTGCGTCGCTGCCCATCAGGAGCTCCTTTGATAAATGTCTGAAAACGATACCAGCTGCTTGGCCTTTGCGGACCTGAGTCTTCTGAGGGAATGCTCTTGCATCAAAGTAGGACGAAATCATCCTTTGTAGGACCTACCTGTAATTTCTGACAGTAGACCGCCGTTTTGCCCTGCTTTAACGTCAAAGGCCTTCCAGACTCATTGATCAGGAGGCTCCAATGAGAACCCGTCCCCCCCACACAACGTTGCACCCCGCCTACCGCAAAGTGTTGAAGGGATGGCGTCCAGTGATTCTGTATTTCTACAGCGAGCACTGCGGTGCCTGTACCTATGCCAGCCCGGTTTTTCGTGAAATCGCGGAGCCTTATCGACTTCGGGCGAACATCTACATGCTCGAAGCGGAAAAGTCGCCCAATATTTCTCATGTCGACGGATTCCCTACGGTGCTTTTCTTTCAGGACGGGAAACTGCGGAAAAAACTCAAAGGCATTGGAGATGAAAGATCCCTTCATGAGCATTTCGCCGAACACATCGGCAAGGTGAAAGCACCCGCCACTTGCCGCAAACCCCGACACACCCTCTCCTGGCTGCACCACACCCTCAGCACCCTCTGCACCATCCCCCGCGCAAAACGATGGAACTTTTCCTGAAAGTGCCACCTATGAGCCATCATGAAATGGCACCGTCGTTCCAATTGATCTGTAACAACTAGCCTCGAAGCCGGATTGGACAAGCTCCCATCCGGCTGCTTTTCTTTATTTCTCAGAAAGAGATAAGTGCTGCCGGCCCTTTGGCCGCGGCCTTGCTTCGTCCCAGGAGGGGTCAATGTCCTTTAATGTCATGATGGTTTTCGGTACTCGCCCGGAGGCCATCAAAATGGCCCCGCTGGCCCGGGTTCTGCGTCAGTGGCCCGACATCACACTCAACATCTGTTCCAACCGCCTCTACGCCTGGCTGAGCGCACGCTCGGCGGCGGGTAAAGGGGTATGAGTCTGGGGTGGGTCGATTTTTTCGCGTATGTGCTGTTCGGTCTCAAATATGTGGCGATTGCCCTCGCCCTGTTGATGTTCATCCTCGGCCTCGATGACCTGTTCATCGACCTCGTTTACTGGAGCCGCAAATTCATCCGGCGCTGGCGGATCTACGAGAAATTCAAGCGTGCCGACGAGGAACGCCTGTATTCGATTCCCGAGAAACCGCTGGCAATCATGGTGCCGGCGTGGAACGAAGTCGGCGTGGTCGGTGAAATGGCGCGTCTGGCCGCCTCGACCATCGACTACGAGAACTATCAGATTTTCGTCGGCACCTACCCCAACGACGCCGAAACCCAGGCCGATGTCGACGCGGTCTGCCAGCACTACCCCAACGTGCACAAAGTGGTGTGCGCCCGCCCCGGCCCGACCAGCAAGGCCGACTGCCTGAACAACATCATCGACGCGATCCTGCGCTTCGAGAGCGAGGCGAAAATCCAGTTCGCCGGGTTCATCCTGCACGACGCCGAAGACGTGATTTCGCCGATGGAATTGCGCCTCTACAACTACCTGTTGCCGAACAAGGACCTGATCCAGATACCGGTCTACCCCTACGCGCCGGAGTGGAAAGGCTTCACCGCCGGGCACTACGTCGATGAGTTCGCCGAGAACCACGGCAAAGACGTCATCGTCCGCGAAGCCCTCACCGGCCAGGTGCCCAGCGCCGGCGTTGGCACTTGCTTCAGCCGTAAAGCCATCAGCGCCCTGCTGGAAGACGGCGACGGCATTGCCTTCGATGTGCAGAGTCTCACCGAGGACTACGACATCGGTTTCCGCCTCAAACAGAAAGGCATGAAATGCATCTTCGCCCGTTATTCGGTCAGCGATCCGAAACTGGCGTTGGAGCAACCCTGGGTGTTCGGCATGAACCGCGAATTCTCCCAGGTGATCTGTGTCCGGGAACACTTCCCACGTGACTTGCAACACGCAATCCGGCAGAAATCGCGGTGGATTGTCGGCATCGTGTTCCAGGGCACCAAGAACCTCGGCTGGAGCCGCAAGGGTCTTCTCAACTACTTCCTGTGGCGCGACCGTCGCGGGCTGATCGCCTACCTGCTGAGTTTTTTGGTGAACCTGCTGTTCCTGGTACTGCTGGCGATGTGGGCGGTGACGATCATTTCCCCGGACTCTTGGCGCTACCCCTCGATTCTCGCCGACAGCTCGCTGCTCTCAGTGCTACTGTGGCTCAACGGCCTGATGCTGCTCAACCGCCTGTTCCAGCGCGGCTGGTTCGTCACTCGTTACTACGGATTGGTTGAAGGTCTGCTGTCAGCGCCGCGCATGATGTGGAGCAACTTCGTCAATTTCTTCGCCAACCTGCGCGCCTTGCGTCAGGTCATGGAAATGGGCGATTCGCGGCGTGTGGCCTGGGACAAAACCACTCACGAATTCCCGGCGCTGACCAAGGCCCAGCGCACTCCACTTGGCCATCGGCTGGTGGAAAAAGGCCTGCTTACCGAAGAGCAACTGGAAGCGGCGATCACCAGCCCGGTACGCCGGCGCCTCGGGCGCGAACTGCTGTTGCGTGAATACATCAACAGCACCCAACTCGTGCAAACCCTGGCCGAACAGCTTGATCTGGAATGGGCGCCACTCAATCCGTTCAAGCTCGACAAGCGCCTGATCGATGCCGTACCGCGCCGGGTCGCCTCCCATTACGGCATTTTGCCGGTGGCCGAAGAAGGCGACACCCTGATTCTGGCCTCCGAAGGCCCGGTCAGTCAGGTCTCGCTCGGCGCCATCAGCCGTCAATTGAAACGCCCGGTGCGCAGCCGTCTCGCACCTCAGGGCCGAGTCACATTGGGGATTCGTTACTGGTACGCCAGCCCCCGCCAGAATGAGGAAGTGCGTCATATGCTCGAAGTGCTTGAGCGCCATCAGGACGATGAAGCCCTGCTGGAACGGGTCAGCCGCCATCAAGTGCTGCTGGGCAATCTGTTGCAGGTGCGCGGCATGGTTCCGCCGACCCTGTTCAATCAGGCGCTGATCGACTTCGATGCCGAGAAGATGTCACTCGGTGAACACCTGATTTCCCGGGGCATGATTACCCAGGAAGTACTGGAACAGGCCCTGGCCGATCAGGCCAGCGAACAGCAAGCCGCCTACCGCATTGTCCGGGAGGTCGCATGAAGCCTGTGCATCGTCAAACCTTGCTGATGGGCAGCCTGCTGCTGGGCCTGAGCACCGCGTATCCGCTGCAGGCTGCACCGCTGAGCGACTTTGAACAGTTCCGCAGCTACCCCTACATGGACCGCAGCTATCGCGAGGCGAAAAAGGGCAACTGGAAAGAAGTCGAACGACTGATGCGCCACTTGCTGGAAAAGGTCCCGAAAAACGATGAGGCGCGGGCACTGCTGGTGGAGTCCCTGGCCAATCAACGCCGTTACAAGGAAGCGCTGCAAGCATTGCCGGACAACAGCGATGCCCTGCTCGACCTGCGCCTGACCTGGATCGAACAGGATCCGCCGACCAGCACGCAAGTTGAAAGCTGGATGGCCACCAGCAGCCTGAATGACCGTGTGCGTCTGTGGCAGGCCTACAGCCTGAGCCTGGCCAAGTTCGGCGGCGCGGCCAAGGCCCATGACTGGTTGGCACAACTGGCGCCCAAGGGTGACGACAACATCTTGCGCCTGGCCCGCGCCAACTGGTCGGAGCAACTGCGCGACTGGAGCGGCACCATCGACCAACTGGCGCCGCTGGCCGCACGCAAACAACTGGACGCCGAAGGCTGGCAACGGCTGGCCAACGCTTACGTGCAGCGTCTCGATGAAAAGCCGCTACAGCAACTGCTGCAACAGGCGCCGAGTCCCGAGGCCGCACGCAACATTCGCCTGGCGATGGTCGACCGCGCCATCGCCATGGGCCACGAGCAACAGGCCCAACGCTGGATGCAGTCGTTGCCGGCCAGCGATCTCGCCGATCCGGCGCAACGTCAGCGTCTGTGGGAACTGGCACGCAAGACCGAAGACGTGCCCACCGTGCAGCGTCTGAGCAACGATCTGCAACGGCCTTGCCTGGAAACCGCGGAATGGCTGTCGCGCCAGGATCCGGAAGCCGCGCTCAAGCAACTGCGCAGCTGCCCGCCGACCGACGACCCACAGACCTGGCTGGTACTCGCCCAGCGCCTGCAAGCCACGGATCTATTGCAAAGCACCCGTCTACCGGAGCCTTGGGACAGTCGACGACAAACACAGGTGCTCGACATCTGGCAGGAGCAAGGTCGCAGTGCCGAAGTCAACGCCTGGCTGGCCGGTCAGAAACAGACGCCCGATATCGTCAAGCGCCGTGCGGAACTGACGCAGCGCATGGGACGGATGATCGAAGCGGAGACCCTGTGGGAACTGCATTACCGACAGACCGACAATCTTTCCTCGCTCAATCAGGCCACCTATCTTGCGGTAAATGCCGGTGATCGGGCGCACGCTCAACAGTTGCTGGAATCTGCGTTCGATCGTCATGACGGGCGTTTGCCGGCGACGGCGTTGCAGCGTCTGGCCGGCTTGTATGCCGCAGCGCCCTCCACGACGCCGGAGCAACAGCGACGCATGGCGCTCCTGCTCAACCGGGTGGACGGTGCCACGCGCGGCCAACTGCTCGCGCAACTTGCGGAGACCGGCCAGTGCGACGCCGTGCAGCAAGCCATCGGCAGCCACCCGCAAGCGGCTGGCGATTACCGCGCGCTCGGTCGCTGCGCCATGCCTGATCGCCCGGGTGAAGCCGTCGTCTATTACCAGCAGGCTGAAAAGCTCGGCGATCGCGGCAGTCGTCTGCCGCTGGCCTATGCCCTGGAAGCGGCCGGTGATTCTGCCGGTGCACTGACGATCTGGCGCAGCATCCCGACCGCCGAACTCAGCGACAACGCGCGTCTGACAGCCAGTCGCAGCGCCCTGAATGTTGGTGACAGCCAGACCGCCGAAACCTACTGGCAACAGAGCACCACTCGCGGTGCCAATGAATGGGCCCTCGGCGCAGCCATCGCCGACGCACGGGGTGATCACGCCCAGGCACTGCAACGTCAGCGCCAGGCCCTGCAGCAGGCACCGGATGCCGGCCACTTCTACGCCGCGTCGGTCACCGCGCAAAAGGCCGGTGACCTGCCGCAAAGCACTGCATGGCTGGCCGAAGCGGTACGCCGCGAGCCGAACAATCCGCGTTATCGCGCCGACTACGGCATGCGTCTGGCCGGCGCCGAAACCCGCGAAGAACGCGCCACGGCGATTCCGTATCTGCAACAGGCCACCCGCGATTTCCCCGAGGATTACCGCCTCGGCGAAACCCTGGCCTGGCGCTACGACGAAGTCGAAGACAGCGCCTCCGCGCGCAAGGAACTGCGCCGGGTGATCGATCTGGAGCAGAACCCGGTGGCGGCCGATGGCGAAGACGGCAGCATGGAGGCCCGCCGTTATCGCCAGCGCCGCGCCCATGAAACCTTGTCACGGCGTGACAGCCGGACGATTGCCAGCACCTGGTCGCCGGCCGGGATCTCGACCAACGACTTCGTGCGCCCGGACGACAGCAAAGGTTCACGCCGTCGCTCGGATTCGCAGAATGTGCAATTGGCAATGTGGGACCACGCCCTGGGCGAAGAACCAAGCCGCGCCGGCAGCACGCTGTCGGTGTACGGACGTGTCTTGCTGGGCGGACAAGGTCGCTCAAGTTACGCCGAGTCCCTCGCCGCCGGTGTCGGCCTGCGCTACAAACCGTGGGGCACACAGAACATCAACTTCTACGGCGAGATCTACAAGCAGAGCCAGTTCGACGATGACGACAGTCACAGCCTGAGCCTCGGCCAGATGCTGGTGCCGGAAAAGCTGTTCGATCAGGTCAACGATCACCGCAAGGACGGTCACACCACCACTGATTACCTGCTACGCGCCACCGCCTCGTTCCTCGATCAGGGCAAGTACCGCAACGACTGGCGGGTCGACGAAAACGATTGGGACGAGCGTTTTCTCTATCTTGATGCTGCGTGGTGGACCAAGGCCGGCGATCACCAGTGGCTGTCGCGATTCCAGCAAGGTCACGCCTGGAAACTGCCGTTCAGTGGAGCCCAGACGATCATGCCTTACGGCTTCCTCGAGTTTGCCAGCCAGGACCCGAGCAACGACTGGCGCCAGGACCTGCGCACCGGTGTCGGTCTGCGCTGGCAATGGTGGTACGACGAGGATCGCTACAACGCCTACCGTTCGAAACTGACGGTTCGCACCGAATATCAACAGTCGCTGGGCGGCAATCTGTATGAAGGCGGCAACGGCGTGCTGCTGGGCGTGGAGTGGAATTTCTGATGGCTCGATGGATGTTGTGTTTGTGCCTGCTGATGAGTGCCACTGTCGCCAAGGCCGACGAGCGTGTCTTCTATCAGCCGCTGAATGTCGATGCCGGCCTGACCCAGGCGCAGTGGCAGAAAGTCTGGCAAGACACCGCGAAACAAGGCACGCGTACCGTGATCGTCCAGTGGACGGCTTATGGTGACTCGGACTTCGACGGCGCCAATGGCTGGCTCGCCAACAGCCTGAAACTCGCTCAGCGGGAAGGTCTGCAACTGGTGCTCGGCCTGGCGATGGACCCGGCCTACTACAAACGCATCGATGAACTGGACAGCGCCGGTCTCGGCGCTTACTGGCAGGCACAACTGGGCCAGTCACTGGCTCAGCAGCAGAAGCTCCGTCGGGACTGGAAGCTGCCGGTCAACGGCTGGTATCTGCCGCTGGAGCTGGACGACCTGCACTTTCTGGCGGCAGATCGACGGGCCACACTTCAGCGCCAATTGAAGGACTTTGCCGCGAAGCTGGATGCGCCGCTGCATGTCAGCGCCTTCAGTGCCGGCAAGCTGGCCCCGGCGGTCAACGGTCAATGGTTGGGCGAATTGACGGCGGCGGGTGCGCAGGTCTGGTGGCAGGACGGCGCGGGCACCGGTCGTTTGTCACCGCTGGTGCGCAACGGTTATGCCAGTGCACTGCCCTGCTCCGTGGGGATCGTGCGCGAAGCCTTCCGGCAGGTCAGCCGCGAGGGCGAGCCCTTCCGTGCCGAGCCGGCCAACCCGGATGCGACCTCGACCGGCTGCCATCAGAACGCGGTGTTTTCCCTGCGCTATCGACCGTGGGGCTCGGTCATCCTCGACAACCAACGCAAGCATCCGGGCAGCAATGTACAAAACCATTGAAGACGAAGTCCTGAAGAAGACCGCGCCCGCCGAACTGTGGAGCGAGTTCATCCAGCATGAATTCGAGCGGCTGCATTCGTTCTGCCTGTTGATCTACCTGGCGAGCATCGGCATCTGGCTCGCCTTCGACCTGATCGTCAGCTTCATCGGCAATCAGGGATTCACCTGGCGTTCGATGGTGTTCATCGCGGCCTTTGCGATTCTTGCTGTGGTGTTGATGTTCACCCGCAAGGCTCGACACTTCGACTGGCTGAACCTGACATTCGTGGTGATCATCACACTCGGCATCCGAATGGTGATCGACGGCCTGCCGCCGACCTTTCATGGCATCTGGCTGGTGCTCGCCGCAGCCACTACGTTGTACAGCGCCTCGGTACTGCCGCTCAGCCGCTGGTCGTTCTTCGGTGCCCAGGCCATCACCTGGCTGGTGCTCAATCCGTTCATGAACACCGGTATCAACCTGCTGGAACTCAAAGGCGTGATGACCCTCGCGTACGCCGTGTTTCTCTGCGGGCTGACGATCTATACGTTTCTGAAGCTGCGCGAGGTCAAGCTCTACAACTACATCATGTCCAAGCTGTTGTTGGACCAAGCCTACAACGACACCCTCACTGAAATCCCCAACCGTCGTTCATTCATGACCCGCGCCGGAAAAACCCTGCAAGCCGTACCGCGCGAGCATGACCATTACCTGGCGATGATCGACATCGACAACTTCAAGAAAGTGAATGATGTGTACGGCCACGACATCGGCGATGAGGTGCTCAAGCGCATCGCGGCGGACATCAAAGCGGTGATGGCACCGTTTGAGTACGCGCGACTGGGTGGCGAGGAGTTTGCGATCTATCTGGCCGGTGTGCGCCGCGAGGATGTCGAGGCGCTGGCCGGGAAATTGTGCCGGGTGGTGCGCGAGCAACCGACCCGGCACCCGGTGACCATCAGCATCGGTCTGGCCCGGGTCGAAGATGGCGACACCCTCAACCAGGCACTGATCAAGGCCGATGAAGCACTGTACGAGTCAAAGCATTCCGGCAAGGACCGCTACACCTTTCATCAGTGAGGCCGTCAGGCCTCACGCACCAGCAACACCCGCGTCACGCGACGCTCTTCGACCGCCATTACGGTCATGCCCCAACCGTCATGTTCCAGTCGATCGCCCTTCATCGGCAGGCGATCCAGCAGGCTCATCACCAGCCCGGCGAGGGTCTGGTAATCCTCGGTCGGCTCGGCGCGAAAACCGGTGTGCTCGCGGATACGGGTCAGGTTCAGCGCACCGTTGACGATGTACCCGCCCTGCTCCTCGACCACGTCCGGGCCGGCGATTTCGCTGGCATCCGGCAGTTCACCGGCAATCGATTCGAGAATGTCGGTCATGGTCAACACGCCGACAAAGTCACCGAACTCGTTGACCACGAAGGCAATGTGGGTCGAGGCCGCACGCATTTGTTCCAGTGCGTTGAGGATCGAATAACTGTCCAGCAGATTGACGGTCTTGCGCGCCAGGTGTTCAAGGTTCGGCTCGTTGCCGGCCAGATACTCCTTGAGCAATTCCTTCTTGTGCACGAAGCCCAACGGCTCATCCACTGCGCCGTTACGAATCAACGGCAAGCGCGAGTAGGACGAATGCATCAACCGTGTACGAATAGCCTCGGCATCGTCGGCCAGATCAATGTGATCGACATCGGCGCGCACCGTCATCAAGGCACGAATCGGGCGTTCAGCCAGTTGCAGCACGCCGCTGATCATCACCCGCTCGCGACGGTCGAACAGCTCCGCGCTCGGCGCTTCACCGTTATCCAGCAGGTCGGAAATCTCCTCGCCGACCTCTTCCACCGCCAGTTTACGACCACCCAAAAGACGCATCACCGCATGGGCCGTGCGCTCGCGCATCGGGCGCAAGCCCTGCATCGAGCGCTTGCGACGGGCGCGGGCGATCTGGTTGAAGATCTCGATCAGGATCGAGAAACCAATGGCCGCGTACAGATAACCTTTCGGAATGTGGAAGCCCAGGCCTTCGGCCGTCAGGGCAAAACCGATCATCATCAGGAAGCCCAGACACAGCATGATCACCGTCGGATGGGCGTTGACGAAGCGGGTCAGCGGCTTGCTGGCAACGATCATCACACCAATGGACACGACCACCGCGATCATCATCACCGCCAGTTCATCGACCATGCCCACAGCGGTAATCACCGCGTCCAGGGAGAACACCGCGTCGAGCACAACGATCTGCGCCACGATCGGCCAGAACAGCGCATAAGCGGTGTTGGTCGAGCGCTCGCCGATATGGCCTTCCAGCCGTTCGTGCAACTCGATGGTCGCCTTGAACAACAGGAACACACCACCGAACAGCATGATCAGGTCACGGCCGGAGAAGCTCTTGCCGAACACCTCGAACAACGGCTGCGTGAGGGTGACCAGCCAGGAAATACTCGCCAACAGGCCCAGACGCATGATCAGCGCCAGGCTCAAGCCGATGATCCGTGCGCGGTCGCGCTGATGGGGCGGCAGTTTGTCCGCCAGGATCGCGATGAACACCAGGTTGTCGATACCCAGTACCAGTTCCAGCACGATCAGTGTCAACAAGCCCAACCATGCCGTGGGATCCGCTAACCATTCCATAATCTTTCTCTATCTCTCGTCAGTGAATTCAGGCTGCCGGACACGGCAAAGTGCGGCGCGCAAGCTCGAAGGCTGCGCCAACAACGATAGTCGGTAGTCGGAAGACTGGATGCTGGAAGTGCGTCAAGAGCGCGCCGTGGCGCGAGGGGAACGGGGTTCCTGGAATAGAACTGGGAGGCTCCGAGAGGGTGTTCATGCAAATCCTGAATGAAAAAAGGCCTTGAAGCGTACAGGCTCTGATGACTTTTCCTACAGCTGGAAATCATTTCAAAATCTGTACGCCGCCAGCTTATCGCCGTCCCCGTCAGCATCGGCAACCAACGGATGTGTAAGGGCTAACGCCCGGCAAACCTGAGGCGAGACAACTGGCGCAGATCGCCCTCGACGTAGTAGTCATTGGTCCAGCTGTCATCCGCCGCCAGCGGCTGCACCTGCTTCAACGCCAGTTTTTTCGCGAAGTAGCGAAAACGGTAATGCTCGTAGAACCGCAGCAGCTCCAGGCCATAGCGGTCCGCCAGATCGGTGTCGCCGCGAATGATCAGATAGTTCTCGTCATTGCCGTTGCTGGCGGAAGTGCTGAGGTTATGGCTGCCGCTGATGAGGGTCGGGCTGTCGCTGGTGAAGTCGGTGACCACGGCTTTGGTGTGCACCAGCAGGTTGCCTTTCTGCCCTTTCATGTTTTCCCGCAGCCAGCCTTCCAGCCCGGTGTTGAGCAACGCGGTGGCGGCAAACTCGGCGGTTCGGTCGGCGTGAAACCCGGTGATGCGGCTGACGGTGTTTTGCAGGCCGTAACGCAGGATGTCGTCGTGGGGCTGGCCGAGCAACGCGTTGAGAATCGCGTCGGGCAAGGCGAATGCGGTGACGAACAGCAGGTCTTTTTTCGCTCCTTCGATGATATCGACGAACTCCCGCAGATCGGCGCCGCCGGTACGCGGTGAAAACCCGGCGAACAAGGGCTGCGCCGGGTTCATCGGGTTGTGTTGGGTGATCCAGTCGCGGGTGGCGCCGACGTCCGCCGGCTCGGCCCAGATCTGCTCGAAGGTTTTCAGGTAACTCGCACTGATCGCCGAATCGTCCAGTACATGCACCACGTTGGCCTGGCGGTACACGCCGTTGGCGGTGAAGTTGGTGCTGCCGCACAGCACCGCTTGCGGCTGGCGCTCACCGCCTCCGTCCAGGCGGCTGAGGACGATGAACTTGTTATGGAAAATGTTATGGGTGACCCGCCCGCGCTTGCTGCTCGCCGGCAGTTTCACAAGGCTCGCTTCGTTGATCGTTGTGTCTTCGTCGTCGGGCCGGGCGTGATACAGCACGCGCACCTGAACACCTCGTTCGAACGCCGCGTTCACCGTGTCGATGATGGCTTGTAACTGATATTCGTAGATCGCGATGTCCAGCGCCCACTGCCCGTCCACCGCACGCTCGATAAACCCCTGCAGACGCCCGAGCAGGCCGTTCTCCAGCCACTGACGCGCCGCATCGGGCCATGCTTCGATGGGCATGTTTTTGTTGGCGCTGATCTGTGCGTCGAGATCGGGAAATTTGCGCTGAAACGCCTGACTGGCAGCCACGGCGCGGTTGAAAATCACGCACTGATTAGCGGAATGACCGTCGTCGGAACAAATCGTCAGCTCCAGCGCTTCACCCAGTTGCGGCGCATCCGGCGAGCCATACGCCAGGTGCACGCGATAGTTAATCGTCATGCCTGGATTGACCGCGTAATCGGCCCAGCGAAATTTCTGCAACGGTGCCTTGTCGCTCGGCGTGGCGTGAAACTGCGGGAAGGTGTGAATCTTGTCGGGAAAGGTCAGGCTGTTGAACAGGAACAGCCATGGTTTGTCGCCCTGCTGCTTTTCGATGGCAAACCCCAGCAGGCCTTTGCGCCGGGGCTCGGCAAGGTCCATGGCAAGCAGCACGCCATTGGTGCCGGCATAGGCCTTGACGCGAAAATCGTCCTGCGGATTGGCGACCAGTACGCGCATGATTCACTCCCTGTGATTTGGCCTTACTGCAGCATAGCTCTCAGACCGACAACAACTCATCGATATGCCGGTAATCGGCGTCCAGTGCTGTCGCCAATCGTTTCGCGCGGCCCAGGCGAATCGGTCCGCGCTCGATATCGATCAACAGGCCCGGGCACGCGAGCCCGGGCAGTTCCGGACAGTCTTTCAATCGGCCATCGGTGATCACCAGCAACCGTTGCTGTTCGGCGGGGAAACGCTTGCGCCGCACCGCCAGCCAATGCCCGGCCTCCGTCAGCGCTGCCAACAGAGGCGTGCCGCCTCCCGCGCCCAAGCCATCGAGCCACGCGCGCAACCCGCTGGAGGCCTTCAGCCCTTGCACCTGCCATTTCGGCGCCGCGCCGCTCGCGGTCAACAACGCAAGGCGCGCGCGCTGGCGGTAAGCGTCGTCGAACAGTTGCGCGAGCACGCCCTTGGCATCGCTCAAGGCTTGATGGCGACGGGTCGAGGCCGAGGCGTCGACGATCACCAGCCACAGTTCATGGGGCGTGCGGGTGCGCAGTTGAAACAGCAGATCCGCCCGGGTTTTCGGACGGCCATTGAGCAAGGTTCCGGGCCAGTTCACCGAGCCACTGCGAGCCGCGTGACGCTTGCCCTGGCGACCGTTATCGAGGCGTCCGGCGCGGGGTCTGGCATTCGCCCCCGCGTCGGATCGGGGGCGAATGCCTAGGGCTTTTTTGGCCAGACAGGCACTTCGCGGCGGGCGCCGGTAGCGAGTGCTGGCGCCGGCATTTCGCCCCACTGGCCCTGCCCTTCACTCGCCTCGGCGTTAGTGCCGGACGGCGATTGCGCCGGTGGCTGTGCAGAGGGTGAAGACTGCTCGCGACGACGATGACGCAAGGCAAACTCAGCCACGGCATCAATGTCTTGCTCGGCGATGGCTTCAGCCCCGCGCCACGCCGCATGAGCACGCGCCGCACGCAGCCAGACCAGATCGGCGCGCAAACCATCGACGCCCGCCGCGAAGCAGCGCTCGGTGATCTGCGCCAACGCCGCATCATCCAGCGGAATACCCGGTAAAACCTTGCGGGCGTTCTCGCAGCGCTGACGCAGAGCTTGCTGCTCAGCCTCCCACTGCCCACAGAACGCCTGCGGATCGCTGTCGAAATCCAGTCGACGGCGAATGATCTGCCCGCGCTCGACCGGCGCCGTGTGACCGCTCAGTGCGACGTTCAAACCAAAGCGATCCAGCAATTGCGGACGCAATTCACCCTCTTCCGGGTTCATCGTGCCGATCAATACGAACTTCGCCGAATGCCGATGGGAAATACCGTCGCGCTCGATCAGGTTGGTGCCGCTGGCGGCGACATCGAGCAACAAGTCCACCAGATGATCCGGCAGCAGGTTCACTTCATCGACATACAACACACCGCCGTCAGCCTTGGCCAGTACGCCCGGGGAAAACTGCGCGCGACCGTCGCTCAACGCCGCGTCCAGATCCAGCGTGCCAACCAGCCGCTCTTCCGTCGCCCCCAACGGCAAGGTGACGAACTGACCGCTGGCCAGCAAATCCGCAAGGCCCCGGGCCAGAGTCGACTTGGCCATGCCGCGGGGGCCTTCGATCAGCACGCCGCCAATTTTCGGGTCGATGGCCGTCAGGTACAACGCCAGCTTCAGATCCTCGGCGCCGACCACGGCGGAGAGCGGGAAATGCGGGGTGTCGGTCATGTTCAGTCTCAGCTCTCTTCTTCTATGTCCAGCAGCAGGTTTTCCAGCGCCTCTTTGTAGGCGCCCGGTTCCTGCCACATCCCGCGTTGCTGCGCTTCGAGCATGCGTTCGGTCATGTCGCGCAAGGCGTGGGGATTATGCTCGCGCACGAAGTCGCGGGTCGCCGGGTCCAGCAGATACGCATCGGCCAGCAACGCGTACTGGTGATCATCGATCAGTTGCGTGGTGGCGTCGAAGGCAAACAGGTTATCGACCGTCGCCGCCAATTCGAACGCGCCTTTATAGCCGTGACGCTTGACCCCGTCGATCCATTTCGGATTCGCCGCTCGGGAGCGAATCACACGGTTCAGTTCTTCTTTCAGCGTACGGATCTTCGGCAGATCCGGCTGACTGTGGTCGCCGTGATAACTGGCCGCCGCTTCGCCGCGCAGGCTTTCCACGGCAGCGAGCATGCCGCCCTGGAACTGGTAATAGTCGTTGGAATCGAGCAGATCATGCTCGCGGTTGTCCTGGTTTTGCAGCACGGCCTGCACCTGGCTCAGGCGCTGGACGAATTGCTCGCGGGCGGCAGTGCCTTCGTCGGAACCGCCGTAAGCGTAGGCGCCCCAGTTCAGGTAGACCTCGGCCAGATCCTCGCGAGTTTGCCAGAGGCGACCATCGATAGCGCCCTGCACACCTGCGCCATAAGCGCCGGGTTTGGCACCGAAGATCCGCCAGCCTGCCTGACGCCGGGCAGCCTCCTCATCCAGCCCCGACTGGCGCAACGCCTCGCGTTCGGCGCGGACTTTGGCGGCCAGCGGATTAAGGTCGTCCGGCTCGTCCAGTTCCGCCACGGCTTGTACGGCAGCGTCGAACAAACGAATCAGATTGGCGAACGCATCGCGGAAAAATCCGGAGACCCGTAACGTGACATCAACCCGAGGCCGGTCGAGCAGGCTCAGCGGCAGAATCTCGAAGTCATCGACCCGCTGACTGCCCGTGGCCCACACCGGGCGCACGCCCATCAGCGCCATGGCCTGTGCGATGTCGTCACCGCCGGTGCGCATGGTCGCGGTGCCCCAGACCGAAAGGCCGAGCTGGCGCAGGTGGTCGCCGTGATCCTGCAGGTGTCGCTCCAGAATCAGCGTGGCCGACTGGAAACCGATTCGCCACGCCGTGGTGGTCGGCAGATTGCGCACGTCCACCGAGTAGAAATTGCGCCCGGTCGGCAACACGTCGAGGCGACCGCGACTCGGCGCGCCGCTCGGGCCGGCCGGGACGAATCGGCCGCTCAACGCGTCGAGCAAGCCGTGCATTTCGGCCGGGCCGCAGGCATCGAGGCGTGGGGCAATCACTTCGCGCAGGTTGTCGAGGATTGCACCGACTTCAACCCAGCGCGGTCCCTGTGGGAGCGGGCTTGCCCCCGGGCGGCGATCCGACGAAAGCGATATGTCAGTGAAAGAGATATTGACTGACACGACGCCTTCGCGGGCAAGCCCGCTCCCACAGGGATTGTGCAAGGCTTGATTTTGGTTGAGTGTCTGCTCAATCAATTGCGCCGCGAACAGCTCCAGACGCTCGCGGGTATCCCCCGCCGTGCGCCAGACCTCGTCGCTGACCGACAGCAACTCCATTGGACGCGGGCCGGCCCAGGGATCAGCCAGTGCGCAATCCAGCGGATCGAACCCCAACTGAAACGCTTTGGCCAACGCCCGCAACAGACTCGACTGAGCCCCTTTGCCATCGCCGCGCGGAGTCCGCAGCAGCGCCAGCAAGGTGTCGATGCGCAAACGCCCGGTCGGCGACTCACCGAAAATATGCAGGCCATCGCGGATCTGCGATTCCTTCAAGTCACACAAATAAGTGTCTAGACGCGGCAGCCAGATCGCCGCATCGGCATCGCTGTCGAGGGCGGCATCCAGCTGCAATTCGCGATCAATCTGCGTGTCACGCACCAGTTGCAGAATGTCGCGCTGCAATTCACGGGCGCGGCGCGGATCGAGCAACTGAGCTTCGTAATACTCGTCCGCCAACAGTTCCAGATTGCGCAACGGGCCGTAGGTTTCGGCGCGGGTCAGCGGCGGCATCAAATGGTCGATGATCACCGCTTGGGTGCGACGTTTGGCCTGGGCGCCCTCGCCCGGATCGTTGACGATAAACGGGTAGATATTCGGCAGCGGCCCGAGCAATGCGTCCGGCCAGCAGTTCTCCGACAGGCCCACACCTTTGCCCGGCAGCCATTCGAGGTTGCCGTGCTTGCCGACGTGGATCACGCCATGAGCGCCGTAGGTCTGGCGCAGCCAGAAATAGAACGCGAGGTACGCGTGCGGCGGCACCAGATCCGGGTCGTGATACACCGCGCTCGGATCGACCTGATACCCCCGCGCCGGTTGAATGCCGACGAAGGTCAGACCAAAACGCAGACCAGCGATCATCATCCGCCCGTCACGGCACATCGGATCGTTCTGCGGCGAACCCCAGCGCTCCAGCACCGCCGCGCGATTGGCTTCCGGGAGTGCGTTGAACATCGTCAGGTAATCGTCCATCGCCAGGCTTTGCTGGCACGGGCGCTGATCAAGGGTGTCGAGGTCATTGCTGACGCCGCCGAGCAATTGCTGGATCAGTTCGGTGCCGCTGTCCGGCAGTTCGGCCGGCAGCGGATAACCTTCGGCCTGCAACGCCCGCAGGATATTCAGCGCAGCAGCCGGCGTGTCGAGGCCGACACCGTTGCCGATGCGTCCGTCCCGGGTCGGGTAGTTGGCGAGAATCAGCGCGATGCGCTTTTCAGCGTTCGGCACCCGCGCCAGATCGACCCAGCGGCGCGCCAGTTCGGCGACGAAATCCATGCGCTCGGGTTGGGACCGATAACACACCACGTCGGACTGACTGCGCTCGCTGCGCCAGGCCAGATCCTTGAAGCTGATCGGTCGGCTGATGATCCGGCCGTCCAGCTCCGGCAATGCGATGTGCATCGCCAGATCCCGCGGACCGAGGCCCTGTTCGCTCTCGCGCCAACCGGGCTCGTTGTCTTGGGCACAGATTGCCTGGATCACCGGAATGTTGCGACGGAACGGCCGCAGATGCGGCGCCTCCGGGCTGGACTGGGCGAAACCGGTGGTGTTCAGAATCACCGAGGCCTCGACCTCATCCAGCCAGTCCTCGACCACCGACAGGCAGCCGGGCTCTTTCAAACTGGCCACGGCGATCGGCAGCGGATTGAGTCCGGCCGCCTGAAGCCGTTGGCAGAACACGTCGATAAACGCCGTATTGGCCGCTTGCAAATGCGAGCGATAGAACAACACCGCCGCCACCGGTTGACCGGGCCGCCAATCGGCTTGCCAGTCACCCAGTGCGGCGGTGTTTTTGTTCGGGTGGTAAATCGCCGTGCGTGGCAGCGTTTGCGGCTCGCCCCACACGTAATCCCGCGCCAGCCAGCGATTGGCCAGGCACCGGAAAAAGTCCAGCGCATTGCCCATGCCGCCCTGACGCAAAAACTGCCAGAGCCGGTCGCGGTCTTCCGCGCCGACGGTGCTCAGGTCGCTGAGCTCCGGGTCGGGCCGATCAGCGCCCGGCACCAGAATCACCTGCACGCCACGCTCGGACAACTCGACCAGCCGCTCGACGCCATAACGCCAATAGGCGATGCCGCCGTGCAGCGAAATCAGAATCACCTTGGCGTGGCGCAGCACTTCATCGACGTACAGGTCGACCGACGCATGGTTCTGCACCTGCATCGGGTTGGCCAGCCGCACGCTCGGGTAATCCTCGGGCAGTTGCTGCGCGGCTTCGGCGAGCAGCGCGAGGCTGGAATCGCCGCTGCACAGGATCACCAGTTCGGCGGGGGTTTGTCCAAGGTCGGCAATGTTGTCGTCCGACACGAAACCGCCGGGCTGGGTCCTGAGCAGGTGCATGGCTTAAACGCTGAGCGCGGCGCGCAGTTGCGCTTCGAGTTGAGCGGCATCCAGTTCCTGACCGATCAACACCAGACGCGTCACGCGCACCTCATCGGCGCCCCACTGACGGTCGAAGTGCTTGTCGAAACGTGTACCCACGCCCTGGATCAGCAGACGCATCGGCTTGTTCGGAATCGCCGCGAAGCCTTTGACCCGCAGAATGCCGTGCTGAACCACCAGTTGCGTCAGCGCGTCGAGCAACAGGCTTTCGTCGGCTTGCGGCAGTTCGATGGAAATCGAATCGAAGGCGTCGTGATCGTGGTCGTCGTGATCGTCATCGCCTTCACCGTGGTGGTGATCGTGATGGCTGTGGCGGCTGTCGATGTGTTCTTCGGAGCCGGCACCGAGGCCGATCAGCACGTCCAGCGGCAGACGACCGTTGCTGGCTTCGATGATTTTCACTGCGGGCGGCAGCTCTTCGGCGACTTCCAGACGGACGCGCGCGAGGTCTTCGGGGCTGGTCTGGTCGGCCTTGTTGAGGATGACGAGGTCGGCGCTGGCCAGTTGGTCGGCGAACAGTTCGTGCAGCGGCGATTCGTGGTCCAGGTTCGGATCGAGTTTGCGCTGGGCATCGACCTGATCCGGGAACGCGGCGAAAGTGCCGGCGGCCACGGCCGGGCTGTCGACCACGGTAATCACCGCGTCAACGGTGCACGCGCTGCGGATTTCCGGCCACTGGAAGGCTTGCACCAGCGGTTTCGGCAGTGCCAGGCCCGAGGTTTCGATGAGGATGTGGTCGAGGTCACCGCGACGGGCCACCAGTTCACGCATCACCGGGAAGAACTCTTCCTGAACCGTGCAGCACAGGCAGCCGTTGGCCAATTCGTAGACGCGGCCGGTGGCTTCTTCTTCGGTGCAACCGATGGTGCATTGCTTGAGGATTTCACCGTCGATACCCAGCTCGCCGAACTCGTTGACGATCACCGCGATGCGGCGGCCCTGGGCGTTGTCGAGCATGTGCCGCAGCAAGGTGGTTTTGCCCGAGCCGAGGAAGCCGGTGACGATGGTGACGGGGAGTTTGGCCAGTGTTTTCATCGGATGCCCTTTGGCAAGGTGGCGGGCATACGGGACGAGACCGGCAACGCGGGTGCGTGCCTGGAGAGTTCGCCACCGGATCACCCCGCCCGGTTGAAAGTGAGAATCTGTGACGAGGCAGGTCTCCTGGCTGACGGTGTTCGGGCCTTGGCCCGGTATCCGCTGCGCCTTCCCGCTGGCTCTGGATTGAGTTGGCAGTGGCGTGGCAGCGAACAGCACCGTTCACAGTTGCGGGGGCAGCCGCGGCTTGGACCGCGTTCCCTTCTTAGCTTCGGCGTGGGCCGAAGAACCTCGAAAGCGCAAGGCTACGCATGGGTTCGTGATGGGTCAATGGCCGTTGTTTTTTGGTTTTGGGATTTGTGAGCATATCCGTTGCTGCGGTAACGGCTTCTTAGGGTTCCGCCCTTACGGCGGGTCACTTTTTCCAAACGCCGAAAAAGTAACCAAAAAGGCTGAGCCCCGGCGTACGGCACTTCGCTTAGGCTCAGTGTTCCCTCGCTACGGTGTCCATCAGGGGGCATCGCCTACGGTTTGCTTCGCTGCACCTCCTCTCGATGTATGCGGCTTCGCCGCACGGCGCTACGCGCCTACCCCCTGATGGACACCTCCGCTCGGCCTGCCGAAGGGGCAAAAAATCAAAAGCCAGAGCCAGAGCCAGAGCAAAGGCCAGATCAAGAGCCTTCCCTCACCCTAGCCCTCTCCCGGAGGGAGAGGGAACTGACCGAGGTGTTTGCGGGAGCTACGCCGACGTGCAATACCGAGTCGACCTCAGGCTTTGAAAAGCACAAAAATCGGCTCCCTCTCCTCGGGGAGAGGGCTGGGGTGAGGGGTAAACCCACCAAAAAACCAAAGCCGAACACCCCAAGCTCCCCCCACTCAAAACGATGAGCGTTAGCTCGAGTACCGCTTTTGATCGCAGGGCCCGTCGGCAGGCTGAGTGGAGGGATTGATCCGGGGGTGGGAGCGCAGCGACCGTTTGGCGAAGCCAAACACATCGAGAGGAGGTGCAGCGAAGCAAACCGTAGGCGATGCCCCCGGATCAATCCCGGAGCGAAGGAACCCGAGCCACAGCGAGGGCCGTACGTCAGGGTGCAGCCTTTTTGGTTACTTTTTCGGCGTTTGGAAAAAGTGACCCGCCGTAAGGGCGGAACCCTAAGCAGCCATAACCGCAGCAACGGATCTGCCCCCAATCCCAATCCCAATTGACTCAAATCCCCCGCGCATGGTCTCCTACACAACTTGTTACGGGTGCCCTTCACAGGGTGAAACGGGAAACCGGTGAATCATGTGCTTTACTCTAAAGCCATGTCAGTCCGGTGCTGCCCCCGCAACGGTAAGCGAGCGAAGCGTCAGATCCACTGTGCCCACAGGCATGGGAAGGTGACGCTTGCAGGTCGGCCAGACGCCAACCCCTCGTGAGCCCGGAGACCGGCCCGCAACACACAGTGCGCGTCTTGCGTTACTGAACATAACAAACCCGCGGTGGGCGGGCGCTGTTCGAACCTCTGCGCGCCCGGCCGCAGGGGTTTTCATGCGCTCTATTCACCCGCTGACACTCCAGAGGGAAGCGCCATGTCGATCATCAGCAGCACCGGCAGCAATTCGGACAAGATCTCCAGCACCACCACCCTGAGCCAACGCCTGACCGCCGCCGTCTGCGCGTCTATCCTCGGTGCCTGCCTCGTGTATTTCGCCGGTTTCTCGCACATCGAAGCGGTGCACAACGCCGCGCACGATACCCGCCACAGCGCCGCGTTCCCGTGCCACTGAGACCTGACGACATGATCAAGCGTATTGCGCAGACCGCAGGTTTCACCGGCCTTCTGGCCGCCCTGCTCCTGACGTTGCTGCAAAGCTTCTGGGTTTCGCCGCTGATTTTGCAGGCCGAAACCTTCGAGAAAGCCGAACCGGTTGCCGAAGTTCACGAACACGCCGCCGGCACCGCCGCCCACACCCACGATGCCGAAGCCTGGGAGCCGGAAGACGGCTGGCAGCGCGTGGTCTCCACCACCGGCGGCAATCTGGTGGTTGCCGTGGGTTTCGCCCTGATGCTGGCGGGCCTGTACACCCTGCGTGCGCCGACCAAGACTTCGCAAGGCCTGCTCTGGGGCCTGGCCGGTTACGCGACCTTCGTGCTCGCCCCGACCATGGGCCTGCCACCTGAGCTGCCGGGCACTGCCGCTGCGGATCTGGCCTCGCGGCAGATGTGGTGGATCGGCACTGCGGCCTCCACCGCTGTCGGCCTGGCCTTGATCGCGTTCAGCCGTAACTGGCTGATGAAGATCCTCGGCGTGGCGATCCTTGCCGTGCCGCACGTGATCGGCGCGCCGCAACCGGAAGTGCATTCGATGCTCGCCCCGGAAGCCCTCGAAGCCCAGTTCAAAATCGCTTCGCAGCTGACCAACGTCGCGTTCTGGCTGGCCCTGGGCCTGATCAGCGCCTGGTTGTTCCGCCGCAAAAGCGAAGGTCAGTACCACGCATGACCGATGACAGCGCAGCGCCGACCTTCGTGGTCGGCCTGGGCTGCCAGCGCGGCTGCCCGGCCAGCACGCTGCGCGCCTTGCTTGATCAGGCATTACAGGCACATCGAATTGATCTGGAGAAGGTCAAGGCGCTGGCCAGCATCGACCTCAAGCGCGACGAACCTGGCCTGCAGGAACTCGCCGCCCAACTGGCGCTGCCGTTGCTGTATTTCAGCAGCGAGGAACTGGCCAGTTATCAGCAACGTTTGAGTCACCATTCGCAGATCGCCTTCGAACGCACCGGTTGCTACGGCGTAGCGGAAAGTGCTGCTCTGGCGCTCGCCGAACAGTTGATCAGTGGCCCGGCAAAACTGCTGATTTCCCGGCAAAAGTACGCTCAGGCAACTCTGGCATTGGCCGGCGCGGCGTAAATTCCCGATAATCCCCGCTTTCGATCATGAGCGTTCTTCATCTCAAGGGCTGGTGAAGCACTGCCCTGCCCCTTTTTTACAGGATCCAACGATGACCGTTTACTTCATCGGCGCCGGCCCCGGCGACCCGGAATTGATCACTGTCAAAGGCCAGCGGCTGATCCGCAGTTGCCCGGTGATCATCTACGCAGGTTCGCTGGTGCCGACGGCGGTGCTGGAAGGTCATTGCGCTGAAACCGTGGTCAACAGCGCCGAACTGCACCTGGAGCAGATCATCGACCTGATCAAGACCGCCCACGCCAAGGGCCAGAATGTGGCGCGGGTACATTCGGGGGATCCGAGTCTGTATGGCGCCATTGGCGAGCAGATTCGTTATCTGCGTGAGCTGGATATTCCGTTCGAGATCATTCCCGGCGTGACCGCCACCGCCGCGTGCGCCGCGCTGTTGGGCGCAGAACTGACCCTGCCGGACATCTCGCAAAGCGTGATTCTGACCCGTTATGCGGACAAGACCGCGATGCCTGTCGGTGAAGAGCTCGGCAATCTGGCGCAGCACGGGGCGACCATGGCGATTCATCTGGGGGTCAATCATCTGGAGAAGATCCTGGCTGAGCTGCTGCCGCATTACGGCGCGGATTGCCCGATCGCGGTGATTCACCGGGCGACGTGGCCGGATCAGGACTGGGTGGTCGGGACGCTGAAGGATATTGCCGGGAAGGTGGCGGCCAAGGGGTTTCGGCGTACGGCGTTGATTCTGGTTGGGCAGGTGTTGGGCAGCGATCATTTCAGTGAGTCATCGCTGTATCGCGCGGGGCATGCACATCTTTACCGCCCATGACGACCTCATCGCGAGCAGGCTCGCTCCCACAGTAGACCGCATTTCCTTGTGGGAGCGAGCCTGCTCGCGATATGGGCGCTGAATTTCTGACATAAAAAAACGGCGCTCACGGGGCGCCGTTTTTCATGCCGCAGCGAACACCTTAGTAGTAGGCGTTTTCTTTCTGCGTGTGGTCGGTCACGTCGCGAACGCCCTTGAGCTCCGGAATGCGCTCGAGCAAGGTGCGCTCGATGCCTTCCTTCAGGGTCACGTCCGCCTGGCCGCAGCCCTGGCAACCGCCGCCGAACTGCAGCACGGCAATGCCGTCTTCAACCACATCGATCAGGCTGACCTGACCGCCGTGGCTGGCCAGCCCCGGGTTGATTTCGGTTTGCAGGTAGTAGTTGATGCGCTCGTTGATCGGGCTGTCGGCGTTGACCATCGGGACTTTGGCGTTTGGCGCCTTGATGGTCAGCTGGCCGCCCATGCGGTCGGTGGCGTAGTCGACGACGGCATCATCGAGGAACGCTTCGCTGAACGAGTCGATGTAAGCGGTGAAGCTTTTCAGCCCCAGCGCCGTGTCTTCAGGTTTCTCTTCGCCCGGCTTGCAGTAGGCAATGCAGGTTTCGGCGTACTGGGTGCCAGGCTGGGTGATGAAAACGCGGATGCCGATGCCCGGGGTGTTCTGCTTGGAGAGCAGATCGGCCAGGTAATCATGGGCGGCGTCGGTAATGGTAATAGCGGTCATGGAGACTCCTCGCAGGCTTGAGGCGGAGTTTACGCCAATCGGCGCGCGGCACAAAGTCCTAGTATTTACGTAGGAATAGTTCGCAAATCGGCTAGGTGCCAGGTTCACCGTCAATCCGCGCTTTAAGCCATTGATAACTGCGTTTTTCCACCCATTCGTAGCTCAGCCACGAACCGATAGCGATAGCGAGCGCACAGATGACAAACATCAAATACGGGTTGATCCCGTAGCGTCGGGCCAGATAACCGCCGGCCGACAGCACCAGCACGTGCATCAGATACACCGAGTACGAACAGTCACCCAGCAGCTTGAGCAGCCTGTTGCGTTCGACATGCCGCTCCAGCGCCATGCTGGCCATGACCAGCACCGCACTGGGCACGCCCCAGTTCAGCAATCGGGGTTCCGGCGGCAGGTGATAGATCGCCAGCAACGCCGCACCGATCCCCAGCAGCGGTAGCCAGAGCGCCGGGCCGATCCAGCCGCGACGGTAGAGCATGCCGATGCCGATCCCCAGCAGGAACTCATAAACGATGTCCGAGCGATAAAACTCGCTGACCCAGCCAAACCCGGTCCAGGCCTGACACACCGCAAACAGCAGCGCCGCAACCACCAGCAAACGTACTTGCAGCCGGAACAACAGCGCCCAGGCGAACAGCACGTAGAACAGCATTTCGTAATTCAGGGTCCAGCCGACATTCAGGGTCGGATAGATCCCGTAGCCGCCGGGGTTTTCCGTCGGGATAAACAGCAACGACAGCAGCAAATGACTCCAGTCCACCGTCTGATCCGGCAGCAACGGCCGGGCGAACACCACCAGCAACGCCATCAGCACGGTGTAGAGCCAATACGCCGGAACAATCCGAAACAGTCGATACAACAGAAACCGCGCCGGCGGCAGTGCCTTGCCTTCGGTGGACAGGAAAATCACCAGCCCGCTGATCACGAAAAAGATATCGACGCCCACGGCGCCCTTGTCGATGAACAGCTGCCCTATCGGCCCGCGCGCCTCGAAGTCGAAGAAAATCTGCATGAAGTGATGGCAGACCACCGCCCACGCGGCGAGCGCTCGCAGGGCCTGCACTGAAATCAACATCGATGGCGCTCCCGATCCCGTACTTCACAGGATTGGGACAACCGCCATCGCTCAAACGATCAAAGATTCTCGTACCGGTTCATGTCCAGCACGCCCTCTTCCACCGGATCGGTTTCGTGGATGTACTGGCTCAGGTCATGGAAATAGAACCAGAACTGCGGATGGCTGCGGCGGATGCCCCAACGTTCGACGATTTTCTCGAACTGCGCCGCGTCCCTTGCACCTTCCATGGCATCGACAAACGCCGGCACCTGATCCGCCGGGACGTTGAACATGAAGTTCGGATAGCTGCTGAGCACGCCCGGATAGATCGTCAGCGTGTCCAGCCCCGGCTGATAACGCAGGGATTCACCGAGCAGGAACGCCACGTTGCTGTGGGCGCGGTTGCGCAGCAGGCTGTAGACCTCGCGTTTGCCGCTGCGGGTTTCGACCCGCAGCATGGTGGCTTCCGGCAATTGATCGATCACTTTCAGGCCCGCTGCCGGACGCGAGGTCAGGCGACTCAGCGCCTGCTCGGCGTTCTGCAGGGCTGGGTCGATGTTCGGGCGTGAGCAATAGGCATCTTCGCAGCGGTTGATCGGATCCGGACGCGCGTTGAGATCGCCGTAGCGCGCCAGCAATTGCATGGCGAAATCGCGTTTCGGGTCTTTCTCGTCGAGTTTCAGCGCGGTCGGCTTGTCGTCATCGATGGCTTCGTAATCGAGCCACATCTTGAACTGGCCGCTGCTCTGGTACCAATCGTCGAGGTAACCCTCGCGGGAATCGGCGGGCATCAGGCGCAGGAAATTCTGCTCGGCGCCGTTGCGGATCAGGTCGAAATACAGGCGCGTTTGCGCCTGATGGGAGACGTTGCCGAACACATCGAAATTCACTGCCAACTGGTAATAGGTGCGCTCCAGCAGAGGGTAGTCGAACAGCCACATTGTCTGTGGCACCTCGCCGATCAGGCCTTTGGTCACTGAGGCGCTGTCGAAGTGGCGGAAGATGCTGAGCAAGGCGTTGTCGTTGCCGGCCCAGAGGGTCGACCAGCTCGGCGCCGGCAGGTCGGCGTAGCTGTCACGGCGCAGGGCTTCGTATTTGTTTCGCTTGTTGCGGTAGTTGTGCCACAGGCTCAGGACACTGCCGACGTCGTCGTTCTGCCCCGGCATGGCCAGCAACGGCGTGGCCTGGCCGCGATAGTTCGGGTCGGTGATGTACAGGTCGTGTTCCGGGGCCTGAAACAGCGCCCAGAAGTTGTCGCGGATCACGTCGGTCGCGATCTGTCCACGGCACACCGGGCCGCGAATGAAGGTGCGCACGAAGTATTCGGCGTTATCGAGCATGAACTGATAACGCGCCTGCGCCGGGATCGCCTCGAAGGTCGCGAACGGGTTGGCCCGGCTCTGTGGCCCGTAGCCCGGTAAGGCGTTGACCTGCCAGTTGCCGTTGTAGAACAGGCTCTTGACCCGTGCCATCTTCGCCGCGCTCAGCGGATAGGTGATGTGGGTCTTGTGCACGATCACGCCCTGCACCGGCCACAGGCGGTAATACACCTGAGTGCCCGGATCGTCGTTCGGACGACGCGTGGCGATCAGGTCGATCGGCTGACCGGTCGGCGTGCGCGAGCGCACCCACTGGAAGTAATGCCCCGGCTCGCCGTCCTTGAAATAGATGTGCGCGAGGAACCAGTGCTCGTACAGCCAGCGCCCGACCAGACTTTCCCGTGCGCCGGGCTGGTTGAGCAGGTTTTCCCACTGGACGATCTGCATCGCTTCCTTGGTGCTCGGCGCCAGACCTTGCTCGTCGATAGGGGCGCCGGACGCCAGCCAGCGTTGCAGCGTCTGGTATTGCTGATCGGTCAGGCCGGTCACCGCCAGCGGCATGCCCTCTTTCGGATGGGCGCTGGCGTAGCCGTCAAACTCGGCAGGCATCGCGCACAGGTTCTCGCGGTTGAGGCCCAGCACGATGTCTTCCGGGAGTTTGGCGTTGGGGGTCAGCGGCGTTTTGTGCCCCAGTTCCAGCATGCGCGCCATCAGTGCGGCCTGACTGCCTTGGGCGTCGAGCACCGAATAGAAGTCTTTCTGCTGCCAGGCGCGTTTGCCGAAGGCGTCGTAGAACAGCCGCGTGGTCGGTGCCGCCTGGGTGCGTTCGCCATCGTAGACCGGCATCTTGCTCGCGCCACGGGCCGCGCCTTCGCCGCTGCCCAGGTTCAACTGACAGGCAGAGTCGTAGCACGCATGGCAGGCCACGCACTTCTCGGTGAGGATCGGCTGGATGTCTCGGGTGTAGGAGATAGAAGAAGAAATAGCGGGACTCTGCGCCGCCGCGCCAAAGCTTAAAAACAGCAATGCAATGCTGATGACGCGGTACGACATGTCCCTGATCCTGATCCTGAAGAAAAACGCCGCGATTCTACCGTTATGACGCCCGTACCAACATGAGCGATATTCATGCAAAAGCGCCACATGCTCTAAATCGGCGCAGGTTTGTTATGATCCCGCTCCTTCGTCATGGTCTTTTTCGAGTAGTCCCAATGTCCGATCGCAGCGTCCGCCTTCAAGCTCTCAAGCAAGCTCTCAAAGAGCGCATCCTGATTCTCGACGGCGGCATGGGCACGATGATCCAGAGCTACAAGCTCGAAGAGCAGGATTATCGCGGCAAACGCTTCGCCGACTGGCCGAGCGACGTCAAGGGCAACAACGACCTGCTGGTCATTACCCGTCCTGACGTGATCGGCGGTATCGAGAAAGCCTACCTGGATGCCGGCGCCGACATCCTCGAGACCAACACCTTCAACGCCACCCGCATTTCCATGGCCGACTACGGCATGGAAGAACTGGCCTACGAACTCAACGTAGAAGGCGCACGACTGGCGCGCAAGGTCGCTGACGCCAAGACCGCCGAGAACCCGGACAAGCCGCGTTTCGTCGCCGGCGTGCTCGGCCCGACCAGCCGCACCTGCTCGCTGTCGCCGGACGTCAACAACCCGGGCTATCGCAACGTCACCTTCGATGAGCTGGTGGAAAACTACACCGAGGCCACCAAAGGCCTGATTGAGGGCGGCGCGGACCTGATCCTGATCGAAACCATCTTCGACACCCTCAACGCCAAAGCCGCGATCTTCGCCGTGCAAGGCGTGTTCGAAGAACTGGGCTTCGAATTGCCGATCATGATCTCCGGCACCATCACCGACGCCTCCGGCCGGACCCTGTCGGGCCAGACCACCGAAGCGTTCTGGAACTCCGTGGCCCACGCCAAGCCGATTTCGGTGGGCCTGAACTGCGCCCTCGGCGCCCGCGAACTGCGTCCGTACCTGGAAGAGCTGTCGGACAAGGCCAGCACCCACGTATCTGCGCACCCGAACGCCGGCCTGCCGAACGAATTCGGCGAGTACGACGAGCTGCCGGTGGACACCGCCAAAGTCATCGAAGAATTCGCCCAGAGCGGTTTCCTCAACATTGTCGGCGGTTGCTGCGGCACCACGCCGGGCCATATCGAAGCCATCGCCAAAGCCGTCGCCGGTTACGCGCCACGGCAGATTCCGGACATTCCCAAGGCCTGCCGCCTGTCGGGTCTGGAACCGTTCACCATTGATCGCAGCTCATTGTTCGTCAACGTCGGCGAGCGGACCAACATCACCGGTTCCGCAAAATTCGCCCGCCTGATCCGTGAAGACAACTACACTGAAGCCCTGGAAGTCGCCCTGCAACAGGTCGAGGCCGGCGCCCAGGTGATCGACATCAACATGGACGAGGGGATGCTCGATTCGAAGAAGGCCATGGTGACCTTCCTCAATCTGATTGCCGGCGAGCCGGACATCTCCCGCGTACCGATCATGATCGACTCCTCGAAGTGGGAAGTGATCGAAGCCGGCCTCAAGTGCATTCAGGGCAAGGGCATCGTCAACTCGATCAGCATGAAAGAAGGCGTCGAGCAGTTCATCCACCACGCCAAACTGTGCAAGCGCTACGGCGCCGCCGTGGTGGTGATGGCGTTCGACGAAGTCGGCCAGGCCGATACCGAAGCGCGCAAGAAAGAAATCTGCAAACGCTCCTACGACATTCTGGTCAACGAAGTCGGCTTCCCGCCGGAAGACATCATCTTCGACCCGAACATCTTCGCCGTAGCCACCGGCATCGAAGAACACAACAACTACGCTGTGGACTTCATCAACGCCTGTGCCTACATCCGCGACGAGCTGCCGTACGCCCTGAGCTCCGGCGGTGTGTCCAACGTGTCGTTCTCGTTCCGTGGCAACAACCCGGTGCGCGAGGCGATTCACTCGGTATTCCTGCTGTACGCGATCCGCGCCGGTCTGACGATGGGCATCGTCAACGCCGGTCAGCTGGAGATCTACGACCAGATCCCGCAGGAACTGCGCGACGCCGTTGAAGACGTGATCCTCAACCGCACGCCGGAAGGCACCGACGCCCTCCTCGCCATCGCCGACAAGTACAAGGGCGACGGCAGCGTCAAGGAAGCCGAGACCGAAGAATGGCGCAGCTGGGACGTCAACAAACGTCTGGAGCATGCGCTGGTCAAGGGCATCACCACCCACATCGTCGAAGATACCGAAGAATCCCGTCAGTCGTTCGCGCGCCCGATCGAAGTGATCGAAGGCCCGCTGATGTCCGGCATGAACATCGTCGGCGACCTGTTCGGCGCCGGCAAAATGTTCCTGCCACAGGTGGTGAAATCCGCCCGTGTGATGAAACAGGCCGTGGCTCACCTGATCCCGTTCATCGAACTGGAAAAAGGCGACAAGCCGGAAGCCAAGGGCAAGATCCTGATGGCTACGGTAAAAGGCGACGTGCACGACATCGGCAAGAACATCGTCGGCGTGGTGCTGGGTTGCAACGGCTATGACATCGTCGACCTCGGCGTGATGGTGCCGGCCGAGAAGATCCTGCAGGTGGCCAAGGAGCAGAAATGCGACATCATCGGCCTGTCCGGCCTGATCACTCCTTCGCTGGATGAAATGGTCCACGTGGCCCGCGAGATGCAGCGCCAGGACTTCCACTTGCCGCTGATGATCGGCGGCGCGACCACCTCCAAGGCGCACACGGCGGTGAAGATCGAGCCCAAGTACAGCAACGACGCGGTGGTCTACGTGACCGACGCCTCCCGCGCCGTGGGCGTGGCGACGCAGTTGCTGTCCAAGGAACTGAAAGCCGGTTTCGTCCAGAAGACCCGCGAAGAGTACATCGACGTCCGCGAGCGCACCGCCAACCGCAGCGCCCGTACCGAACGCCTGAGCTACGCCGCGTCGATCGCGAAAAAACCGCAGTTCGACTGGGCCACATACACCCCGGTCAAACCGACCTTCACCGGCACCCGCGTGCTGGACAACATCGACCTCAACGTACTGGCCGAATACATCGACTGGACGCCGTTCTTCATCTCCTGGGATCTGGCCGGCAAGTTCCCGCGCATCCTTGAAGACGAAGTGGTCGGTGAAGCGGCAACCTCGCTGTACAAGGACGCCCGCGAGATGCTGACCAAGCTGATCGATGAGAAGCTGATCAGCGCCCGTGCGGTGTTCGGCTTCTGGCCTGCCAATCAGGTGCATGACGACGATATCGAGCTGTACGGCGATGACGGCAAGCCAATGGCGCGCCTGCATCACCTGCGTCAGCAGATCATCAAGACCGACGGCAAACCGAACTTCTCGCTGGCCGACTTCGTCGCGCCGAAGGACAGTGAAGTGACCGACTATGTCGGTGGTTTCATCACCACCGCCGGCATCGGCGCCGAGGAAGTGGCCAAGGCTTATCAGGACGCTGGCGACGACTACAACTCGATCATGGTCAAGGCCCTGGCCGACCGTCTGGCCGAAGCCTGCGCCGAGTGGCTGCACCAGCAGGTGCGTAAAGAGCACTGGGGTTACGCCAAGGATGAAGCCCTCGACAACGAGGCGCTGATCAAAGAGCAGTATTCCGGCATCCGACCTGCCCCTGGCTACCCGGCGTGCCCGGATCACACCGAGAAGGCCACGCTGTTCGCCCTGCTCGACCCTGAGGCCCAGGAAATGCGCGCCGGTCGCAGCGGCGTGTTCCTCACTGAGCACTACGCGATGTTCCCGGCAGCAGCGGTCAGCGGCTGGTACTTCGCCCATCCGCAGGCGCAGTATTTTGCCGTGGGCAAGGTCGACAAGGATCAGGTGCAGAGCTACACCTCGCGCAAAGGCCAGGAACTGAGCCTGACCGAACGCTGGCTGGCGCCGAACCTCGGCTACGACAACTGATTGACGCAATAAAGCCCCTGTCTCGGATGCACTGAGACAGGGGCTCGACTCCGTGACGCTCGGGTTACCCGACTTCCTCCCCAGGTTCGGACTCGCTGCCGGACCAGTCAACAAACTGATCGAATTCGGTATCGGTTAGCCAGAAATCGAGCGTTTTTCGCTTGATACCCAAAACCTGCTCACCACCCACTCTGTCGAGATGAGCCCTGAGTCGAATCAGACTGTCCGTCATCAAGGACCGCCAGTTCGGCGACATTCGCGTACCCGCCAACAAAGCGTCGTGGTTTCCGTCGAACGCCCTTTGCGGAATCTCTCTTATCGGGTTGTCCTCCAGGTTCAGCGACTGCAGGCGCTCAGCCTGCAACACACCTTCCGGCCACTCGCGCAAGTCATTGCCATTCAAATGAAGGACTTCCAGTGTTGCGCTAACGGGCCCGTTGAACTGCCTCATATGATTGAAGCTCAACTCCAGCCAGCGCAACGCCGGTAATTGCTCGGCTGTAACTCCATTGAAAACCGTCAGACGGTTGTAGTTCAGCTTCAGCCATTTGAGCCGCGGCATGGGGCCCAATGCGTCGACAACAGCCGGAAAATCGTTGAACCGGTTACCGATGAGCCCCAGTTCTTCCAGTCGCTCCATGCCAGCAATGACCGACGGCACTGTACTCAACTCGTTGAGACCAAGATCCAGCCAGCGTACCTGGGAAAAAGCCTGAAGAAACTCATGAACGTGTGCTCCGCTCAAACCGAGCCCCCTCAGGCTCAGCCCTTCCACGTGTGCAAACTCTGGAGACAATCGAGGCAGCGCTCCCAATCTCGAGATATTGGCCAGATCCAGCGTTCTATCGCTACGCGCCGCCGCCCCCAGCAGCCCCTTCCTCCAGCACTCCATGATTCTCAGCGAGGCCTCCCGGCGGGCCTGTGACGTCGACCAGCGCCCTCCAAAAAGCGTGTTTCCTGATCGGCGAGTGAAGATCCAGCCATTGAGCTGGCGTGTCATTGACTCCAATCTCCGATTCCAGTCTTCGATCCGCGCATTGACCTGTTCGGCGCTTGCCTCCTGCAATAAACCCTCGACCACTTCCTCGGCCTTTTCTTCGGTCAGGGATGGATGCACCCTGCGCAAACGCCGGGTAAACGCTGGAACCTGATCCGTGAAAGGTATTGGCGCGGGTATACGCAGCAACCGGCCAGCCACCAGAGTGCCGTTCTCTAGCGGCCGACTGTCCTGCTCGGGCACATCTTCGAGCATGAATTGCGCCAGCGACCCCTGCGGCAGATCCAGCGCCAGTTCGCATCGCTGCTGCGCGACACGCAACTGCAAGCGTGCGTCATCGGTCAGTGGCGTCCCTGTCAGATTCATGTTCAGCACCCACTCATCGCGGGCCAGGGCCTGCCGTGGAATGTCGGAAATCAACGTATTACTCAGGTCCAGCCATCTCAGGTTGCGCAGATTGTCAGCGCCGAGCGGCCATTCCTGAAGACGCGTCCCCTTCAAATTGAGCAATTCGAGACGCCACATCCCGGTGACATCCAGGCGACTCACGGGATTGTCGGAAAGGTCCAGCTCAAGCAGCCGTGCAGAGCACTCCCGAGGGATCGGGTTGGTGACCAGGTGGTTGCCACTGAGGTCGAGGAATTCAAGTTCGGGAAAATTGCGCAGGAATCCGCGCATCTGTCCGAGGGTGGCGTGGGGCGCTTGAAGTCGCATCACCGTGACATGGGAGAAATCCGCCGAGAAACCAGGCAATGCTTCATCAGTGGCCAGATCCAGGTGGCGCAACGTCGGGTTTTCTTCGGCGAATGGCCTTTTTCGCCAGCACCTTTTGAGGCGGGTCGCGATCCGGTCTTTTTGCGCCCGGTTCGGTCCGGTATTGGCCCAATGGTCCAGGGTTTGTTCAAGCTCAAGCCATTGATGCCTCAGATCCTCCAGCAATTGAAGAATGTGCGCATCGCTTTTGCCTGTCCGAATCATCTTCAGGAGCACGCCGTTGGCCCTGGAAATGCTCAGATCCGGATAAAGGCTTAGCAATCTCACGACCAGCGAAGGATTCAGACCGGAGAGCCCGACCGCTCCTTCGCCGCTCGCGTAGTAGCCCACCAGATGCTCTCTGATCCGCTGCGGTGGCTTGAACTTGAGTGTCCTGCGGCCGTGCAGCGCTAGCATCGTGGTCGTATCGCCGGCATGCTCGGTAGCGTAAGCAGTGATGGCTCGCTGAAGATCACTCCCGCGGGCGGCTTCAGACAGGCCGAGGGCCTTTCGAAAGGGCTCGGGGAGCAGGCGCAAGACCGAAGCGTAAAAACCGTTTCCCGAGACCGGCAGCTCATTGAGCGCGACACCATGTTCATTGAAAGCCTGATAGACCGGCCCCTTCTTGACTACGCTGCGGCGCACAGCCGCGCTTTCGTGACCGATGGAATCGATCTGTCTGCCGTCGACACGACCGTCACGGATATCGAGCTGCATATCAGCGGACCAACCCGGCAACTTGCTCAAGGTGTGCAAGGCAAGGCGGCGAGTGTCAGCTGACATCATGTGCTCCATGTGCAGCCCGGCAAGCGCGCGAACCAGTCGACCGCGCCGTGCATACCATCGCGCCTCCTCCAGCATTGCGTCCGGCATACGCCCGGTGCTGTACAAAATCGCCATGTCGTCAGCATTGGCGTGGCGAAGAATCTCTTGCGCCGCGGCGTCGCTGAGTCCGGCGTAAGCGCGCTGCAACCTGTCAATCATGGGATCCGCGATGGCACTTTCCTGGAACAGGCTTTCGAACAGCGTCGGACGATTCGCCCGGGCGTAATCGGCCAGCAGATCCCGAAAAGCCTGAGGTCGCCATACCCGGTCACCCGCCTCCTTGTCACCGAATAACGCGGATATCTCGGACTCATCGAGGGCAGACAGGATTCTGGCGGGTAACTCACCATTGAGCACATGGCTGCGGCTCAGCCGGATCGGCGGTTTATTCGCCATCTCCGCCAATGGATGTTCCGAACCATAGCGGGTGGAAGGCCCGGTAAAGTCTGGGGTGTCATAGACCTTCAAAATGCGCCCGACAGGCCAGCCCGGCAGTTCGATGATCAAGGGCAAGGCGTGTAAATAGCGATGATCGATGTCCAGATCGCCTGCCAATTGCTCGATGACTTGCACAACACCACGATCAGTATCGAACAGTCGCAAGGCATCCATGAGCTCCGGAGGCGGCGAAAGGTTATCCATGTGCATCTTGCGTAACGCGTTGTCGCTGACCCCGCTGATCTCACCGATCGTGAGAAGTTGTTCGTCTGTATACGCTTCAGTGATGTGTCCGATGCGCCGCAACAAGGTCTGCCGACTCCATTTCAGCGGGTTCTCGAGCGTATGGCGCCACGCTCCCGCCGCGTTGTGAGTCAGGACAGGCTGGTACGCATGCGGATTGTCGGGGTACCTGATACACCAGCGCCCCAGCGCCCGGTCATACACCTGCTCATAGGTCTTGCCCTCGATCCGAATGAAGTGTCTGCCCTGTATCTCGTAACGCCCCAGCGCATCGGGCCGGACACCTGGATCGATGCGGACCGTGCTTTCATATCCTCCGAGATCGGACTTTCTCAATCGCGCATGGCCATCAGGACGCGTGACGGGATGCAGATCCTCGATAACCGGGGCAGCATCGACCGGCTTCAGTCGGGTCACCCCCTTCGTCACGCCCCCCATCAACGCGATCAACGCCAGATTGCTCGCAATGTCCACCAGATGCGCCGTGGCAGCATGCCGATCCCCTTCGCTCCACTCGATCACGCCCTCGATGGACTCTTCCAGAAGCTGGCAAGCCATGACCCCCATCATCACTTCGCCCAGCACGGGCACAAGCATCGAAACCGTGTTCAACACGAGCATGCCGCTGTTCAGCAACTTCGCGAACAGTGTCTTGCGAGCATTCGCATCGACATCCTCTACGGGCACGGCGTAACTGCGTGCATCTTCAAGCAGTTGCTCGCGATGACGTTCGAACAGGTAATCCCACAGGTCGATGTTGTCATCCCAGAAACGCAGCCCCTTGAACGGCATGTTGACCGGGGCGAGAAACGGATCCTGGTTGGCAACCTGTCTGATCGCGGGCGCGGGTGGCACCAGATCGACCAGTGTGTTTGGCAAAGGGCTCAGCCCGTTGATCCAGTCGTTGATCCGTGCAAGATAAGACGTGACCCTGCTGCTGAACGAGGCATCCGGTGCATTGTCAGTGAACTGACTGAAGTAGTACGCACGGTCGGCATAGGCTACGAACCTGCTGAAAAATCGTTGATATGGCGTCGGCGTGCCGTCATCGGCCGACGCGCTTTCCCGGGCCGTGAATCGCCGCTTGAGCGCGGCCTCCAGCTGCGAGGTCTTGTATCGTTTAAGGGGGTGATGCGGATCATCGGGAATGTACAGAATCAGTTCTTCAGGGTCCTCGAACCTCTCACTGATTGCGAACCACAGACAACCGGTCAGGCGACGCCTCATCAGGCTCATTTCACAGAACCAGATGCGCCGGCCCCCGAGCAGGGGTTGGCGCTCCCCATGGAGGATTTCCTGGATCGATGCATGATCCGCAGGCTCGATATCTCCTTGCAGCAGTGCTTGCTCGGCAGCCGCATGCAAGGCTGCTCTGCGCGCCGTGGTGAATAGTTCACGCAGTGTTTGATGGGCTGGCTGATTTTCGGAATACAGGTAATGCTTGAGGTATCGCTGATACTGGCCGCCAATGTCCAGCGTGCGGCAGGCGACCATGAATTGCCGGACCGACATCGAAGTGCGCACAGCCTTGAAAGTCCCCGCTGGCAATCGGGCAAGAAATCCCGAGCGCTTGTGAAACGCACCGTTCTCACATTCGGCCGCTTCGAAATTGTGCAGCGCGGCTTGCAGCAATGACATTTTCGACACCTCGAAGGTGCCGATCTCCGTGGACCATATTCCTGCATTGATCGGTTGAATCAGTTGCAAAAACGTATCTTCGACATCCAGTTCGACATTGAAACGATCCTTGAGCATCGCGCACAGCAGGGTTTTGCCAAACACATGGATGCCCTGCATGTCGGCCAGCGCGTGGTCCAATCGCGTCTGGGCGCGAAAGCTCGCCGTAAAACTCTCGTTCAGAACATTACGTTGTCCAGACGAGGCCTTCCGATACCAGTCCGGCAAAATGGCATTGGCGTTTCTCAACGACGCACGACGATGGGAAGCAGCCTCCGTCAGCCAGTCGGGAATGGATTGTTCGAGCGTTGCTGCGTGAATGCTTCGGGAAACGTGCTGGCGGGAAGGCTTGATGCTGCTCGAATCCGGCTGAAAGGTTTCAGACATGCTCTCGTTCCTTGGAATGAAAGCATCAGAACACCATGCCAGGCGAACCGGACTGCGTTAGATAGTTATCGCGACGGGCGACGATTTGTTGCCATGGATTTCTTCTGTCGTGACCGGCTCCGCACGATTCGCAGGATTGGCTAAGCTCAAGAGGTACACTTTTCAGACGAGGGATTTATGGACGATCCAGTCGACAACAAGCCACCGACCTTCTGGCAGATGCTGCACAGCGTCATGGCGGCGGCGTTCGGGGTGCAGAGCGGCAAAAACCGGGCAAGGGACTTCACCCACGGCAAGCCCAGCCATTTCATCTTCCTGGGGATCGCGTTCACGGCGGTGTTCGCCCTGACGCTGTTCGGCATTGTGCAACTGGTTGTGCATCTGGCGGGCGTCTGACGGCTTAGTGCATCAGGGTCTGCAGATTGAACGGATAGCGATACGACACCGGATGGCCCTTCGCCGAGAGCTTGCGAAAGTGCACGCCGTAGTCCGGTGAGGCGCCCATGGCAAGGATTCGCCGGGCATGATCCCTGTCGATCAGTTGCAGCAACGGAATCTGCCGGTCACGGCCGCCATACTGATTCAGATCGACGCCTTGCGCATGATCATGCAGCTCGACCAATGCCCAGCCACCCAAAGTGAAATGGCCGCCGAGCAATGCGCTCAGGCGCCCGTCGACCACCGCCTGCAACGCTTCGGGCGAAGTGTTGACCGCACTGAACAACACGTCCTTGCCCGGCACCTTGCCGGCCTCGGACGCGGCACGCATCGCGCCGAAGGCCATTTCATCATTGGCTGCCCATACCAATGAAACGTCGGGATAGCGGACCAGCAACTGCTTCGCCTGCTCGTAAGCCCGTTGCTGGGTCCAGCCGCCATAGACCAATTGCCGCAAACGCACCTGCGGATTCTCCGCCAGCGCTCGCTGCATGCCCTTTTCGCGCAATTGCGCCGATGGCGTGATCTTGAGGCCGGAAAACGCCAGCAGATCGATGCTTTCACCGGGCGCCACGGGCGGATGCAGGCGAATCAGCTCCTTCATCATCAGGTAGCCGCCCTCCTCGTCGTTGGGCACCAGGCTGCCTATCCGATCCGCCCCCTCTGTCACCAGCGCCTGCTGGTTGGGCGTCAGACCCGAGTTGACAATAAAAAGCTTCACCCCGCTGCCATTGGCCATGCGCAGAATCTGCGGTGCCACGTACTGTTCGTTGACGAACACCAGATAATCCGGGCGCTCAGGCCCCTGCAACGCCAGTCGCGCCTGCGCCAAGGTCAATTCCGGCTGGCGCTGGGCGTAGAGAATGCGCAGGTCGATGCCCAGGTCCCGGGCGGCAGCCTGCATGAATTGCGAGTAGCTGACCCAGAACGCTTCCTGCGTCGAGCCGGGATTCAGGAACAGCACCGACTCTGCACGCGCGCAGGTACCGAAAACCGCGCCGAACAGCAGCAGGCTGAGGTGGAAAAGCTTGAACATGAATCATCCGGGCCCAAGGAAAAATGGCCGCGCATTATAGCCATTGATCACCTGGCCTTTGGCGCTTGATCCCGCCTTTTGTCCGACAATCGTCGCAAGCGGGGCCCGGACGAGTCGTTTTACTGATGGCTGACCCAGAACACCGCCGTTCCAACGACCAGAATGATCAGGAACAGAATGGCCCATGCATCGACACTGCTATCGCTTTTCCTTGCCTTGGTTGGGTTGCTCATTGCATCGCCTCTTGTCGGTTTTATCGGTGATTGCAGAAAGACTCGACCACAGTTAAGACGATGATTGTCCGCACGACAAATGTGGGTTAGGTGAAAGGAATTCTCGTTAGGCGTTTTGGTTCTTTCCATATACTCAAACATCACTTTTGCGCATAACTGCAAACGGGTATATTGCCCCGGCTCCGTCAGGGAGTGCGCGGCCGTGCGCGCAGAATTGCAGAGGAACCATCGGACTCCAGCAAGCGAAAACGCAGCGTTTTCCGAGTGGCCAAAGCCTGAGAACAGGACTTATATGTACGTATACGACGAGTACGATCAGCGGATCATCGAGGACCGCGTCAAGCAGTTCCGTGATCAGACCCGACGCTATCTGGCAGGTGAGCTGAGCGAAGAAGAATTCCGCCCCCTGCGCCTGCAAAATGGCCTGTACATCCAGCGTTTCGCGCCGATGTTGCGCGTGGCGGTGCCTTACGGCCAGCTGACTTCGCGTCAGACGCGCATGATGGCAAAAATCGCCCGCGACTATGACAAGGGCTACGCCCACATCAGCACGCGGCAGAACGTGCAGTTCAACTGGCCGGCGGTCGAAGACATCCCGGACATCCTCGCGGAACTGGCCACCGTGCAGATGCACGCCATCCAGACCAGCGGCAACTGCCTGCGCAACGTCACTACTGACCAGTTCGCCGGTGTTGCGTTCGATGAGCTAATTGACCCGCGTCCTTGGTGCGAAATCGTTCGTCAGTGGACGACCTTCCACCCGGAATTCGCTTACTTGCCGCGCAAGTTCAAGATCGCCGTCAACGGTTCGACCTCCGACCGTGCGGCCATCGAAGTCCACGACATCGGCCTTGAGCCGGTCCATAACGCCGCTGGCGAACTCGGCTTCCGCGTGCTGGTCGGCGGTGGTCTGGGTCGTACCCCGGTGGTCGGCGCATTCATCAACGAATTCCTGCCATGGCAGGATCTGTTGAGCTACCTCGACGCGATCCTGCGGGTCTACAACCGCTACGGCCGTCGTGACAACAAATACAAGGCGCGGATCAAGATCCTCGTCAAAGCGCTGACTCCAGAAGTCTTCGCCCAGAAAGTCGATGCCGAGATGGAACACCTGCGCGGCGGCCAGACCACACTGACCGAAGCCGAAGTCCATCGCGTCGCCAAACACTTCGTCGACCCGGACTACAAGGCGCTGAGCAATCAAGACGCCGAACTGGCCGCCCTCGACAAAGAACATCCGGGCTTCGCCCGCTGGCGCACCCGCAACACCCTGGCGCACAAGAAGCCGGGTTATGTGGCCGTGACCCTGTCCCTGAAGCCGACCGGCGTTGCACCGGGCGACATCACCGACAAGCAGCTCGACGCCGTCGCCGATCTGGCCGAGCGCTACAGCTTCGGCCAACTGCGCACCTCCCACGAGCAGAACATCATTCTGGCCGACGTCGAGCAGAGCCAGCTGTTCACCCTGTGGGGCGAACTGCGTGAAGGTGGCTTCGCCACGCCGAACATCGGCCTGCTGACCGACATCATCTGCTGCCCTGGCGGTGATTTCTGCTCCCTGGCCAACGCCAAGTCGATCCCGATCGCCGAATCGATCCAGCGCCGTTTCGACGACCTGGACTATCTGTTCGACATCGGTGAACTGGACCTGAACATCTCCGGCTGCATGAACGCCTGCGGTCACCACCACGTCGGCCACATCGGCATTCTAGGAGTGGACAAGAAAGGTGAAGAGTTCTACCAGGTCTCGCTCGGTGGCAGCGCCAGCCGTGACGCCAGCCTGGGCAAGATCCTCGGCCCGTCTTTCGCTCAGGAAGACATGCCGGACGTGATCTCCAAACTGATCGACGTGTACGTGGAACAACGCACCGAAGACGAGCGTTTCATCGACACCTACCAGCGTATTGGCATCGACCTCTTCAAGGAACGCGTCTATGCAGCGAATCATTAAGAACAACGAGGTCGTCGACGAAACCTGGCACCTGCTGCCCAAGGATTTCAACATCGACGAAATCAGCAACTGTGACGACCTGATCGTCCCGCTGCAGCTGTGGCGTGAACACGCCCGCATGCTCAAGGCCCGCGATGGCGGTCTGGGTGTGTGGCTGGACGCCGATGAAGAAGCCGAAGAAATCGGTGACGACGTGAACGAGTTCCAGGTGATTGCCCTGAACTTCCCGGCGTTCACCGATGGCCGCAATTACTCCAACGCCCGCCTGCTGCGGGACCGCTACGGTTTCAAAGGTGAACTGCGGGCGATTGGCGACGTGCTGCGCGACCAACTGTTCTACATGCGCCGTTGCGGTTTCGATGCCTTCGCCCTGCGCGCGGACAAAGACCCGTACGACGCCCTGGAAAGCCTCAAGGACTTCTCGGTGACCTATCAGGCCGCCACTGACGAACCGCTGCCGCTGTTCCGTCGCCGCTGATCGTACGTCTACCTCGAGCCCGCATTGGCGGGCTCGAGGTCGCTGCTTTATCCCTCTCTCGTTCCCAGTCTGCCGGGCCCCGGCGTGACCGGCAACGTCAAACCCGGATGCCTCGCCAGCGCCGCATTGGTCAGCTGTTTGCGCAGTTCCAGGCTTTCATTCCTGAAGTTGTCGAAGATCGTCGTCATTTGCTGACTGGCTGCTTCACGGGACAGCCCGACCTGCGCTTCCAGGCGCGCGAACGCGTGAGCACTGCGATCCAGAACGCTGGTAAACGCATCCTGGCGTGTCGCCAGCAAATACTCGGCCCAGAACTCCTGCCTGCTGACTGACTCCGAGAGTTGCGCCGTCTGCTCGGCCCTGACGACCTCCAGATAGGCGTGATCGATCTGCGCGTCCGTCACCTCGGCATCCAGTGGCACATTCAGCTCTGTGGGTTGTGCCGGCAACGCCAGGCGCTGCGCCAGTCGCACCCGATAAATCAGGCTGATATCCAGTGCCTGGCGTTGAGTGAAAGTTCCTGCGCGGGATCGGCGCGCGATATCGAGCAACGCCTGTTTTTCTACCTGCTGCAACCGGAACAGCCCGCGCAAGAGACGAACCAGATCGCCTTCGAGTGTCTGGGTACCGGTGCGGGCCGCCGCCGCTGCCCGATAACACAGAACCCTGACCTCCAGATCGCTGAACAGTCCCGCAACATTGGGCGCACTGACCCAGCCTGTGCGAGCCATGCGAAACAGCGCGCGACGCAACGAATCATCCTCACAGGCCGCCTCCAGCACATTCCATACCCGCTGCCCGAGCTGTTCGCGGGTTCTGGAGTAATCGGCCGTTTCACGCAGTTGCATGAGCACTTCAAAAAAATCCCGGGAATCCGGGTCAGCCGACAGTGACGACAACACTTGCTTGGCCCGACCGATCTCCACCGTCGGCAAGCCGTTTACCCATCCCGCCCCTTCCCGGTCACCGGCCAGTCGTGCGGTGCTGGTGTACTCGGTGGTGATGACGCCCAGACTTATGCCTTGTGACTGTTGGTACGCAGCGATGGCTTGCAGGCTCTCGGTCGACAGCGGATTGCCATCGATCGTAGTGCCGCGATTCAGTACAGCGCGGGAGGTGAAGACGGACGTCGGGATCTCGACAATCCTGTTGTTGCGCAGATCCAGAGATTCCAGATGCGCAAGCGCATCGGTATTTCCGGGCCATTCGGTGATGCCGGTGTTTCGCAGGCTCAAGTGGCGCAATTTACGCATTGCACTGACGTCCGGAGTACGCCCCAGGAGGGGGTTGAAGCCCAAATCCAGTGTGCGCAGGTGATGCTTGCCGGCCAGTTCTACAATCGTCTGCTGAGTAAGCCGGATACGGTTGTTGCTCAGATCCAGACCTGTCAGCCCCGGCATGTCCCCGATCGCGACAGGGATGCGTGTCAGTCCGTTACCTGACAGGTTCAGCACCCTGAGTCCGGGAAAATTGCGCAGAAACGTATTCAGACCTGCACTGGCGCCCACGCCGCTCATTTCCAGCGCGGTGATGTGGGAAAAATCGCCGATAAGAACCGGCATCTGCCCTAACGGCACCGCATCGAGCGTCAGGCTGTAGGTCGGATGCCCCGAGTGCGCCGTGTGACGGGTTTCCTTGCGCCACGCGCGCAAAAATGGCTTGCATTGCCCGCGCCTTGCTATGGGCGGGGACCTTGAGCCTCGGACCTTCCTCACCCTGATAATACGTATCGCGGTGGGTCCAGCGCTCCAGGGTTTCCACCATCGTCCTGTATTGCTCGCGCAACCGTTCAAGCGACCTGATAGCCAATACTTCGTCGGCGCCCAGAGAGGTCACAAAACGTTTGATCTGTGCGGTTGATTGAGTCGGATACAACTCCTGCGCCCGACGCACGAGCGCGGGCGAAACGCCCTGAGAAGGGCTTGAAGGTGCCGATTGCTCGACGGTGACCTGTTCGATCCGCTGATCTGCCAGCCCCATCGGGGAGCGGTAACTCGAGTGTGCCGGTGCAATTTCCAGCACCTTGGCGAAGGCTTCGCGCCGCTGCAGCGCCAATGCGGTGATTTTCTCCCGCAAGCCCGTGCCGTCGATGTCCGTTTCAACGCCGATGGCCTTGCGACTGTGGGCCGGAAGGCTTTCCCACAGTGCCTGGAAAAAATTCGCACGGTCGCGTGACGGATGACTGGAGACGCTATTGCTGCGCGCATCCTGGACCTGATAACGCTCGGCATAGGCTTCGACAAGCACTTTGTGTGGGGCATCGCTCGGGCCAACGACGGCCCGCTGATCGGCATACACACCCCAGTCCAGAATTTCGACAAATACATCGCCCGGCCAGCCCGGCAAATGGCTCAAGGTGTCGAGTACCAGCATGTCGGCATCGCGCCCACTGGCGGCGTCCAGATATAACCCCTCGTACGCGCGATTCAATCGCTGGACCTGCTGATAGCGCCTGGCTTCCTCGGCCAGACGTAACGGTACGGTGCCGGATTCAAGCTGCGCCCACTCACGCGCATCGGCATGTTGCACCAGTTCGTCGGCGACACTGGCTGAAAGCCCCGGGAATGCCTTGATGATCGGCTCGCCTCTGGAAAGCTCACAGACGTCGCTTCGCCGGAACAACCGGTCCATCATCGCCATGCGCATCCGCGGCGCCAGCCCGGCAATATGTTTGCCCAATAACGCTATCTGATTTTTCGACTCCACAGTGGCCGAGCCCAGCAAGTGTGAACGCTCACTGTCGCTGAGTGCTGCCAGAACAGGGGTATAAAACTGGCCGTTGCGCAGCGCGCCCTCTGTGAGGTTGACCTGGCGGACAGCCTCGTCTGCGCCATAGCGTGTCACTTCATTACCAAAGATGTCTTTCACAATGACTGCCATGTCCTGTGGCCAGCGACCTGCTCCTGTCAGCAAATACAGTTGCAGATCGGCATCCGCCAGCGGCGCAGATGCGGGCGTATCAATTTGCGTCATGAACTGGCTGACGTCGGAGTCGGCACGAAAGCGTCTCACCGAGTCCGTGAGCATCGCCATAGGCTTGCCGCGTTCAACGAACAGTTTGCGCATGGCTGCCTGGCCGATCCCGCTTACTGCAATGGCTTGCAAGGCACGGGGGTCTGAAATCTTTTCTTCACGAAAACCCAGGCGACGGAACAAGGTCAACGAACTCCACTCGTGAGGCAATTCGGAGTCATGACGCCAGGCGCCAGCTCCATTGGTCTCAAGCAATGGTGAATAACGCCCGGGCAAGTGGGGATCATGGACCTCCCACAAACCGGTGCCGGTAACCGAACGCACCGCGTACGCATTGGCACCCAGCGGCAAATAGCGGTTGTCTGCGCGCCATACCAGCCCTTGCGCATCCGCAGCAAAACTGCGCGGCAAAGACTCGCGCTGGCGGTAAGCCGTCATGTCCGGATTCCACAGGCGATAAGACATTGGCCCAACTGGTACCCGCCGTAGTCCCTGCATGAAACTTGACGAGCGCACGACGGTGTAAGCCTTACCCACCGCGACACCGCCGGCAGCGAAACCCGCCATGAGGATCAGATTCTCAAGCGTGTCGAACAGGCAATCGGTGGCATGTTCCTGATCACCGTGGGCCCAACTGTCGATGCCCTCGTAGATCTGACCGAGCAACTGTATTCCGGCGACGGCACAAATGACCTCGCCGAGAACCGGCACGAAGGACACAAAGAACAACAGCGTATTCAGCCCGATGGCTTTATAGGACTCTTGCCTGGCAAGGCGGGTTTTCTCATCTTCATCATCCGTCGGCACTACCAGCAGGCGAGTATCGGCCCGAACCTGCGCCGCGCGGTGCTGGAAGATCGCGAGAAACAGGTTGTGTCTTGCGTCACCCTGGAGATCGAGCCCTGTCAGCGGAAGGAAGGTCGTGGAAACGGGAAACTGGTTCGGTCGCGCTTTCAACAAACGTACATCGAGTCCGTTAAGGAAAACCGAGCGATCCTTCATCGGGATGAAGCGCGTGAAAAAACTGCGAAACTGCGAGCCGCGTAAACGCCCGCTCAACTCGACCTCGAACTTCTGGAAACTGGGATACTCTTTGAGAGGATGATCGGGATCACCAGGCATATAGATCACACAACGGTAATCGCCATCCGCATGTTCGCTGACCGGGCCGATGAACATCGGCCCTCTGAGCTGCACCTCAAGCATTTCAAGGCTTTGATAACCCAGGGTGTTGTTGCCCAGTGTGATTGAAGAATCCGAGTTCTTGACCGACTCAAGCATGCGGTACACATCCAGACTGATATGGCCACGCATGTAAGCGATATGCCGCTCGACATCAAACTGGTCTCTGGAACAGGCAACAGACGATTCCTGCAAACTGGCGACTTGGCTATCAGTGCCGAAGAAATCCCCCACGTGCTGTTGATATTGCTTACCGAGATCCAGATAACGACAAAGTCTGGCAAACTCGTGAGGTTGTATCGACAACACCTTATTGTTTCGCCCGGTTATCCGCTGCGGGATATACAGCAATGAACTCTCGTGATAGGTGCTGGCCAGAGTTTCCGACAATTCGAAATTTTCACAGGCAGCGGTCAGCAAATCACGATTGATCGGCAGCACCAGTTTCCTGCGCAATCCCAACAGGCTGGACTTTGAGCGTACATGTTGAAAAATCGCCCCTTCGACCTCGAAAGGTTCGCCCAGTTTCTCAGCCATGGCTTTGGCCAGCAGTGGCGTACAAAAACTCTGCGGGGATTTCAGTGCGCGCAATTGCTCAAGTGCGGCATGACGGGATTTGAAACTAGCCTTGAAACTTTCATAGAGATCGTTTCGAACGGTTTCTGAAGATTTAAGCAACCAGTCAGGAATCTGTTTTTCATACAATTCAAAAAAGACACCCTGTTGAGCGGGCGTCATGACTGGCAAGATCAATTTACTCTTTTCAACATCCATGTTTAGCAACTTTATTTCTGAAAGGGGCATCCAGAATAAAGTTTCAGACTCTTTCAATACAGCGTGATTAGTTGATGAATCAACCTGTAAAACAACAACAATACGCAACTATAAAATATCTATGTACCGCACTTTCTTCCGCTGAAAATGCAGCACGCCCGCGAGTTTGATTGCTCACGAGCGTGTGAGGTGTTTACCAGAAGCGTTGCTGAGTCAGCCGGCTCCACCAGCTCAGCAACACGCGATCCACCGAACCGCTGGCCGCCATGCCGATGCGCTCCTGCAGGCTCTTACGCTCGGCGTAGTGCAGGTGATAGACCTCGGACTGTTTGGCACGCTCGGCCAGGTATTCGTCGCTGGTCTTGAGTTCGTCGACCAGTTTATTTTCCAGTGCCGCGATGCCCAGCCAGACTTCGCCGGTGGCGACCTCGTCGATCGCCAGTTGCGGGCGATAACGGGCGACGAAGTTCTTGAACAGCTGGTGGGTGATGTCCAGGTCTTCCTGGAATTTCTCCCGGCCCTTCTCGGTGTTTTCGCCGAATACAGTGAGGGTGCGTTTGTATTCGCCGGCGGTCAGCACTTCGAAATCGATGTCATGCTTTTTCAGCAGGCGGTTGACGTTGGGCAACTGCGCCACCACGCCGATGGAGCCGAGGATGGCGAACGGCGCACTGATGATCTTCTCGCCGATGCACGCCATCATGTAGCCGCCGCTGGCCGCGACCTTGTCGATGCACACGGTCAACGGCACGCCGGCTTCACGGACGCGCGCCAGTTGCGACGAGGCCAAGCCGTAGCTGTGCACCATGCCGCCGCCGCTTTCCAGACGCAGGACCACTTCGTCCTTCGGCGTGGCCAGGGTCAGCAGCGCGGTGATCTCGTGGCGCAGGCTTTCGGTGGCCGAAGCCTTGATGTCGCCGTCGAAGTCCAGCACGAACACACGCGGTTTGGCGTCGGGTTTCTTCTTCTGTTTCTTCTCGGATTTGGCCTGGCCCTTGCGCAAGGCCTTGAGCTGATCCTTGTCGAGCAGGGTCTGCTCCAGCCGCTCACGCAGGCCCTTATAGAAATCGTTGAGCTTGCTGACCTGCAACTGGCCCGCGGATTTGCGCCGGCCCTTGCTGCGCAACGCAGCAAAACTCGCCAGCACCACCAGAATGGCGATGACCAGCGTCACGGTCTTGGCCAGGAAACTGGCGTATTCAGTGAAAAACTCCACAGTGACTCCTTCAAACGATGCGCGGTCATGAAACACACGCGGGAATTGGCTCCAGCATACCCATGCACCAGCCGGTCGGCCAGCCGTGAAACCTCTGGCAACAAGGCTGGAACGGGCATTTCAAACAAGCGTATGTTTTTTCATTGACAGCTCACCGTCATCCCCATAACCTCGCCACAACCTTCAACGTACCGGGATGACGCGGACGTGGGCAGCATCTACTTGATTCGACATGGCCAGGCCTCCTTCGGTGCAGACGACTATGACGTCCTGTCGCCGACCGGTGTACGCCAGGCGGAAATCCTCGGCCGCCATCTCGCCGAACTCGGAATCAGCTTCGACCGCTGCCTGTCGGGCGACCTGCGCCGCCAGCAACACACGGCCAACAGCGCGCTGGAACAGTTCGCCGCCGCCGGCCTGCCGGTTCCGGCACTGGAAATCGATTCGGCCTTCAACGAATTCGACGCCGACGCCGTGATCCGCGCCCTGCTCCCGGCCATGCTGCCGGAAGAGCCCGAAGCACTGGAAATCCTGCGCAACGCCGCGCAAAACCGTGGCGAATTCCAGCGCATCTTCGCCCTGATCATCGAGCGCTGGCTCGCCGGCACCTACGACACACCGGGGCTGGAAAGCTGGCTGGGTTTCGTCGAACGGGTACAGGCCGGGCTGCAGCGGATTCTCGAACAGGCTGACAACACCCAGAAAATCGCGGTGTTCACCTCCGGTGGCACCATCACCGCCCTGCTCCACCTCATTACTCAAATGCCTGCCCGGCAGGCCTTTGAACTGAACTGGCAAATCGTCAACACCTCGCTCAACCAGCTGAAGTTCCGCGGGCGCGAGGTGGCTCTGGCTTCCTTCAACAGTCATGCACATTTGCAACTGCTGAAGGCCCCGGAACTCATCACGTTTCGCTGAGTCCGGATTACTGTGACCCTGCTGCAATCAACCAAAAAGGATCGAACCATGACCTCCGTAGCTGATGCCGTAAAAGCAATGCAAGCCAAGTTCAACCCAGCCGCCGCTGCCGGTCTGGATCTGGTCTTCGGTTTCAACATCACTGACGAAGACAAGCAATACGCCCTGATCGTCAAAGACGGCACCTGCGACATCCAGGAAGGCGAAAACCCGGACGCCAACTGCACGCTGGTGCTGGACAGCGAAACCCTGAAAGGTATCGTCAGCGGCGAAACCGACGGCATGCAGGCTTTCATGGGCGGCAAGCTGCGCGTTGAAGGCGACATGATGCTGTCGATGAAGCTGTCCGAGCTGTTCCCGGCATAAACGCCCGGAAGCAATTCACGAATCCCGCCTCTGGCGGGATTCGTGCTTCCAGAGACCGATGATTTCTCTAACCATCAACGTGTTGAACCCGGCGCTCTTTCCAGCTCTCGCTGAATATCTCGAAACGCAATGGCCGCTTCACTTCCTTCAGCCAGATGCTCAGCCATCGACCCAGTCAGCATCTTTTTGTCGTTGACATCCCAGTCAATCGTGATGACAAACGTGTCGCCCCCCACAGTCACGAACAACCAATAAGAGTCCACAGGTCTGTCCGGTTCGGAGAACGCGCTGTAGGCATATCGGATCTGGCGACGAAGATCAGGTGTATCGAGAACCAGCCCCTCTGTATCCACCTTCGGATAACGCTCCTCCATCGCAACCAGCACTTTGGTCAGAAACTCGTCATTCGAAATGCCCCTCAACGGATCAGGACTGGTGCGCAGCATGGTGACAGGACTCTGTGCGGAAGGCGTCCCCATCAAACGCGGTCGATACATTCCCGAGCTGAACCATCGTGTCGCGTCAAAGCGCGTTTCTTCAGGGCTCCAGTCGCCGTAATACATCATTACCCTGGCGGACATTTGATCTTCCTTGCTGTAATAAAAAAAAACCGTAGTGATGAACACCGCCAGCAAGATGAGCAGGAGGCTGTTCTTTCTCGATAGACGCAGCATGCTCAAGCGGGTCTGTACTCAAGAAGGTGAGCGGGCACACCCGTGGGGGTATCCCCGGAACGGACATCACGATGCGCACCCAACGCATCCAGCGGATAACCCACGGTTTTCTCGTGAAAACTGCGGCTGTCCTCATGTGCTACCAACTTGCGCTCCTCATCAGTAACCGTTGAAAGGGGTTTTTGCGGAGCCTTTTCATCTGGAAGCTCAGCCGTCGGGTTCTTCGCTGTCTTGCGGTGTTCTGCAAGCTTTCGTTGATACTCGATATTCTTGCGGGTGTAGCTTTCCATCGCCTCCCTGTCGGAGGCCATCCGCTGACGCGTGCCGGGCACCGATTGCCGCTCCGCGTTGGTGCCATAAGTCGTGTCGTAATTGCTGCGTCGCGGAAACGCCATGACGGTTGTCCGGGTGGCGTTAGCCATGATCTGCGCGAGGCTGAGTTCATAGTGAGGGTCTTCGCCCTCGAGCACCCAACGCTCGGCGTTGATGCCCAGCCCGGTGCGACAGGCATAAGAGTGAATCTTTGCACCGTATGCAAACGCTTCCGGCTTGAACATTTTTGCCTGGGCATCACGCAATCGGTAACTTTCACGCTTATCCAGCTCGTATCCCAGCTCGATTGCACCCACTACGCCATGGGAGAAAAAATCGAGCTGTTTGATTTCTCTGCCGCGACGTTGCCGGGTAAAGATGAAATCCACTAGGCCGGATATTGAATCCAGTTCCCGGTATTGCGCGCCATGATCGCGCTCGACTACCAGCTTCAAGGCCGCCAGCAGGTTTTGCGGGTAGTCATCCTTGAAAATCAGAAAGACGCGCTGTTTCGAAAAACTTGGTGTGCCTTCGGGATACTTCGTCAGTTGTCGGATGCCTTGATTGATGAAGCGCATTTTATTGCCCTTCTGCCCGCGCCAGTTTTCTATCGTCGACATGTAGGAAGCCCCCACCACCGTCACATAGTCCTGGGCCAGCGTTCCCGTGACCTGAGTCGTCGCATGCTGCTCAGTGGTCTGGGCCTGTTTCTTCTTTGGTGCAGCCACGCGTCACCCTCCTTAATAGTCGATGCCCAGGGCATCCAGATGGGCGGCCGCTTCCTTGCCCCACTGAACAACAATGGACGTCGGATCGGCAGTGAATACCCTCGCAGCATTGCCATGGTTGTCGGTATGGCCGACCAGGCGCTGTCCATCGCCGGTTTCGATGCAATAGAGCATGTCGGGAATTGCTTCGCCGGTGGTTTCGTCCACCAGCTGGAAGCGTTCACTGTGTTTTGGCACGGTGACAATCGGGCTGAAAGGCGCGGAACCGACCTGCGTGCCGACGAAAACGTCGCCGGAGCCGGTAATGATCATTCCACCATGGGCTGTGGCGCTACCAAGAAAGGCGATTGGCTTGCCATTGATCAGGATGTTGCCGATGCCCTCGGTGACCGAGTCACCGCAGGCGGTGGTATCACCGACTCGCAGCACGGGCATGCCATTGATGTTCACATTGGGTGAACCGCTGGTGCTGGGGTTGGTACCGTGTCCAGTGATCGGGCAGGCATTGAGATCGCTGAGGCGCGCGGCAGGTTTTGCCATCATCTACATCCTTGTATGAGCGGAACCGCGAAATTTACCGGATCTGCCCTGTGGGCGAAAGGCTGGCCTCCTGCCTGCCCGTCTCTGCCGTGATAGGTGTCACAAACGATGCAGCCAGCAGCTCCCGCGTATACGGGTGCCGAGCCGAATGAAACAACCCCGCCGTTTCACCACGCTCCACCACCTCGCCATCCTTCATCACGATCAGATCGTGGGCCAGCGCCCGCACCACCGCCAGGTCATGACTGATGAACAGATAGGTCAGCCCGTGCTCCTCCTGCAACCGGCGCAATAGCGCGACGATTTGTTTCTGCACCGTGCGATCCAGCGCCGAGGTCGGCTCATCCAGCAAAATCAGATCCGGCTTGAGCACCAGCGCCCGAGCGATGGCGATGCGTTGCCGTTGCCCGCCGGAAAACTCGTGGGGATAGCGATGACGCGTCGCCGGATCGAGCCCGACTTCCTTCAGTACATCGATCACCGCCTGCTCGCGCGCCTGCGCATTTAAATCACTGTGCACCTGCAAACCTTCGGCAATGATCTGCTCCACACACAAGCGCGGGCTAAGGCTACCAAACGGGTCCTGAAACACCACTTGCAGGCGTTTGCGCAACGGGCGCAATTGTTTGCCGCTCAGTTGCTCAAGCGACTCACCCTTGAAGCGGATGCTGCCGTCGGCGTCGATCAGGCGCAGGATCGCCTGACCCAGCGTGGATTTACCCGATCCGGACTCACCGACAATGCCCAGCGTCTTGCCCCGCTGCAGGTTCAGATCGATGCCATTGACCGCGTGCAGATACGACTTGGCCCGCAGCCATCCGCCACCCAACGGAAAACGCACATGCAGATCGCGAACTTCGAGCAAATCCTCCGCCGCATCACGGCACAGCGCCGCGCCGCCGGGTTCGGCGTTGAGCAATTCGATGCTGTAGGGATGCTGCGGCGCGCGGAACAATTGCTCGCAGCTTGACTGCTCAACGATTTCGCCCGCGCGCATCACCGCCACCCGCTGAGCGATGGTGCGCACCAGATTCAGGTCGTGACTGATGATCAGCAGCGCCATGCCCAACCGCTGTTGCAGTTCCTTGAGCAGCAACAGAATCCTGCGCTGGACCGTGACGTCGAGAGCCGTGGTCGGCTCATCGGCAATCAGCAACTGCGGTTCGCACGCCAACGCCATGGCGATCATCACCCGCTGCCGCTGCCCGCCGGAGAGCTGATGCGGATACGCTTTCAGCCGCTCGCGCGGTCGTTGAATGCCGACCAGTTCCAACAGTTCCAGAATCCGTTTGCGCGCCGCCGCGCCCGCCAGGCCTTTGTGCAGCGCCAGGCTTTCGCCGAGTTGGCGCTCGATGCTGTGCAACGGGTTGAGCGAACTCATCGGCTCCTGAAAAATCATTGCGATGCGGTTGCCGCGCAGTTGCCGCAGATAGCGCTCGTGCACACCCAGCAGCTCTTCGCCGCCATAACGGATGCTGCCGTCGATCTGCGTGATGTTCGGGTCCAGCAGTTGCAGAATGCTGTGGGCCGTCACTGACTTGCCGGAACCCGATTCGCCCACCAGCGCCAGGCATTCCCCCGGGCAAATGTCGAGGTCGATGCCGTGCACCACTTCCTGCCCTTTGAACGCCACCCGCAGGTCGCGTATTTCGATCAGATGTTCACGCATATCAAGTCCTGGGGTCGAAGGCATCACGGCAGGCTTCGCCGATGAATACGAGTAGAGAAAGAATCAGCGCCAGGGCAAAAAATGCCGTCAGGCCCAACCACGGTGCTTGCAGATTGTTCTTGCCCTGACCGATCAACTCGCCCAGCGAAGCGCTGCCGGCGGGCATGCCGAAGCCGAGAAAATCCAGCGCCGACAACGTCGCAATCGCTCCGGTCAGAATGAACGGCAGATACGTCAACGTCGCACTCATGGCGTTAGGCAGAATGTGCCGCACGATCACCTGTGCATCGCCGACACCCAGCGCCCGCGCCGCTTTCACGTACTCAAGCCCCCGGCTGCGCAGGAACTCGGCGCGCACCACGTCCACCAGACTCAGCCACGAAAACAGGGCCATGATCCCCAGCAACCACCAGAAGTTCGGCTCGACGAAGCCCGACAGAATGATCAGCAGATAGAGCACCGGCAGCCCCGACCAGACCTCCAGCAGACGCTGCCCGAGCAAGTCGACCCAACCACCGTAATAGCCCTGCAAGGCACCGGCGGCGATACCGATCAACGCGCTCACCGCCGTCAACGCCAGGGCGAACAACAGCGAGACCCGCGTGCCGAATATCACCCGCGCCAGTACGTCCCGCGCCTGATCGTCGGTGCCCAGCCAGTTTTCAGCGGTGGGCGGGCTCGGGGCCGGTTCAGTGAGGTCGTAGTTAGCCGTGTCGTAGCCGAACGGGATCGGCGCAAACCACATCCGTCCGCCCTGCCCCTCGATCAATTCACGCACCTGGGCACTGCGGTAGTCGGGCTGGAACGGCAGCTCGCCGCCGAAATCCTGCTCGGTGTAGCGCTTGAACGCCGGGAAATACCACTCGCCCTGATACGTCACCAGCAACGGTTTGTCATTGGCGACCAGTTCGCCGCCCAGGCTCAGGCCGAACAGCGCGAGAAACAGCCATAACGACCACCAGCCGCGCCGATGGGCCTTGAACCGCGCCCACCGGCGCTGTCCGATTGGAGAAAGCGTCGGCATCAGGCAGTCCTCGCGGTGAAGTCGATGCGCGGATCGACCAGCGTGTAACACAGGTCGCCCAGCAGTTTTATCAGGAGCCCGAACAGGGTGAAGATGAACAGCGAGCCGAACACCACCGGGTAATCCCGTGACACCGCCGCTTCGTAGCTCAGGCGGCCGAGCCCGTCGAGGGAGAAGATCACTTCGATCAACAATGAGCCGCCGAAAAACACCGTGACCAACGCCTGAGGCAATCCGGCCACCACCAGCAGCATCGCGTTGCGAAACACATGCCCGTACAACACCTGTCGTTCACTCAGGCCCTTGGCCCGGGCCGTGACTACGTACAGCCGCGAGATCTCGTTGAGGAAGCTGTTCTTGGTCAGGATCGTCAGCGTCGCAAAACCGCCGATCACCAGCGCACTGACCGGCAACACCAGATGCCAGAAGTAATCGGCGACCTTGCCCCACAGCGACAGCTCGGCGAAGTTGTCCGAGACCAGCCCGCGCACCGGAAACCAGTCCAGCGCCGTACCGCCGGCGAACACCACGATCAGCAGCAGCGCAAACAAAAAACCCGGCATCGCGTAGCCGATGATGATCGCCGCACTGCTCCAGACATCGAACGCCGAGCCGTTGTGCACCGCCTTGCGGATGCCCAGCGGAATCGACACCAGATAAGTGATCAGCGTCGCCCACAAACCCAGCGACAGGGTCACCCGCAGCTTCTGCCAGATCAGCTCGGTCACCGACGCGCCCCGGAAGAAACTCTTGCCGAAATCCAGTCGCGCGTAGCTCTTGAGCATCAGCCACAAGCGCTCACCGGCACTTTTGTCGAAACCGTACTGACGCTCGATCTCGGCCACCAGTTTCGGGTCCAGGCCACGGGTCGCGCGGGACTCGCCGCCAATGCTTTCGACATGGCTGGCACCCACCGCCGCACCGACACCGATCCCCTGCAATCGGGCGATAGCCTGCTCGACCGGGCCACCGGGCGCGGCCTGCACGATCACGAAGTTCACCAGCAGAATCGCCAGCAAGGTTGGCACGATCAGCAGCAGACGCCGCAGGCTATAACCCCACATGGGCGTACTCCTTTTGCTGTTGCTGCATTTGCGTCGCGGTCAGCGCGGTCGGGCTGATTTCCCACCAGGTGTCGAGGCCGGCGTCGTACAGCGGCGCAATCGTCGGGCGACCGAAACGGTTCCACCACACCGTGGAAATCCCCGGCGGGTAATAGTTGGGAATCCAGTAGTAGCCCCACTGCAACACCCGATCCAGGGCATGGGCGTGGCGCAGCAGACTTTCACGGTTGTCGGCCTGGACCACGCCTTCGAGCAGCGCATCCACCGCCGGATCGCGCAGCACCATGTAGTTGTTGGAGCCAGGATCATCGGCGCCGTCGGAACCGAAATAATTGAACAGCTCGCGCCCCGGCGCCTGACTCACCGGGTAACCGACGACGATCATGTCGTAGTCGCGGCTGCGTACGCGGTTGGTGTATTGAGCGGTGTCGACCTGACGAATATCGAAGCCGATGCCGATCTGCGCCAGATTGCGCTTGAACGGCAGCAGCAGACGCTCGAAGCCCTTCTGACCGTTGAGAAAAGTGAATTGCAACGGCTCGCCGGCGGCATTCACCAATTGATCGCCACGGGGTTTCCAGCCGGCGGACTCCAGCAATTTCAGGGCCTGCAACTGCTGCGCTCGGATGTTGCCGCTGCCGTCGGTGCGCGGCGCCTCGAACACCTGGCTGAAGACTTCATCGGGAATCTTGCCGCGCCACGGTTCGAGGATTTTCAGTTCTTCGGCATCCGGCAGTTCGGTGGCCGACAACGCGCTGTGGGAAAAGAAGCTGCGCTGACGCAGGTACATGCTGCGCATCATCTGCCGGTTGCTCCATTCGAAATCCCAGAGCATGGCAATCGCCTGCCGCACCCGACGATCCTGAAACATCGGCTTCTGCAGATTGAACGCAAACCCCTGGGCACCTTGCGCGGCGCCGGGTGCGAGGTGTTCGCGCAGCAACTTGCCCTGCTCCAGCGCCGCGCCAGCGTAACCGATGGTGTAACTGGTGGCAGAGAACTCGCGGTTGTAATCGAAGCCGCCGGCCTTGAGCACCTGTCGCGACACATCGGTGTCGGCAAAAAACTCCACGCTCAACTGATCGAAGTTGTAGAGCCCGCGAGTGATCGGCAGATCCCTGGCCCACCAGTCCTTGATCCGCTGGAATTTCACGCTGCGCCCGGCGTCCACCGCGCTGATCTTGTACGGTCCGCTGCCCGGTGGAATCTCGAAGCCTGCGCCATCGGCGAAATTGCGTGTACGCCACCAATGCTCGGGCAACACCGGCAACGTCGCCAGATCCAGCGGCAAGGTACGGCTCTCGTTGTTCTTGAACACGAAACGCACCTGGGTCGGCGACTCGACCTGCACCTCGGCGACATCGCGAAATTGCTGGCGATACTTGAGGCTGCCCTGAGTGGTGAACAGCTCGAAGGTGTAGCGCACGTCTTCGGCGGTGATCGGCGTGCTGTCCTCGAACCGAGCCTTGGGATTCAGGTAAAAACGCAGCCAGCGCCGGTCCGCGTCCAGCTCCATCCGTTGCGCGACCAGACCGTAGACGCTGTAAGGCTCGTCCTTGCTGCGATAAGCCAGCGGCGCATAGAGCCAGCCGTCGATGTCGGCAACGCCGGTGCCTTTGTCGATGTAGGGAATCAGGTGATCGAACGGGCCGCTCTCCAGCGAAGAGCGGCGCAAGGTCCCACCCTTGGGCGCGTCGGGATTGGCGTAGGCCAGGTGCTGGAAGTCCGGGGCGTATTTCGGGGCTTCGCCGTAGACCGTGAGGGCGTGTTGTGGCGCGGCAAACAGCGCCGGGCTCAGCAACAGACCGACGCTGAACAGAATGACTCTGGAAAACATGGGCAGATCCTTTCACCACGTGCCTGCCTGACTGTGATGTGCAACAGGCCGGGACTTTTTATAGGGCGGGGTTTAGAACGATGTGTTACTAAAACCCGCCCTGACCGATCATTCTCAGAACTTGTAATTGACCCGCGTATACAGCGTGCGGCCAAACGGGTCGCCGTATTTCGGGTCGTAACCGCTCTGGAACGTGTAGGTCTGGTTGCTGAATGGTGGTTCGCGGTCGAACAGGTTTTTCACCCCGAGCGTCACCGCCAGGGTCTTGCGCCAGGTGTAGGTGCCGGCCACGTCCCAGACGTTGTACGAACCGACGTAATCGTGGGTCTCGCGATCCGAGTCGTGGTAACCGCTGGTGTAGCGGTTGGTCAGGCTCGCGCCGAGCGGGCCGTAGTTCCAGCTGCCGGTCAGGCTGTGACGCCAGCGGGCCACGGCGCCGGCCGAGGCAAAGTCGCCGCCGCGAAAGTCGCCGAGCTTGTCGATGTAATCGCCCTTGAGCTGCTGCTGATAGTCGTAACGGGTGACGTAAGTGCCTTGCAGACCAATGCCGAAATCGCCGTACGGGGTGCTCGGCAGGCGGTAGTCGAAACTCACGTCGACGCCGTTGGTCTTGATCTTGCCGAGGTTGGCCAGGCCAGTGACGATGTGATCGATGGAGCCATCAGGCTTGCGGATCAAACGCCCCGGGTACAGCTCCGGGTTCTCGAACACCGCCGATTCGGGGAATTCGGCGATCTGGTTGGCGATGTCGATCCACCAGAAATCCAGCCCGGTGGTCAGGCGATCAAATGGCTGATAAACGAAACCGAGGGTGACGTTGCGTGCGGTTTCCGGGCTCAAATCGGTGTTGCCGCCGGAGGTACGGTTGAACTGCTGGGCACAGTCGCGGTTGGCAATGCCGCCGTTACTCGGGTTGCCACCGGCGCAAAGGCGCGGGTCGTTGTAGTTGGCATTGGTGAACGAGGTGAACGTCGGGTTGTACAACTCATAAAGCGACGGCGCACGGAAGCCTTCACTGTAGGCACCACGCACCACCAGCTCCTTGAACGGCTGGAAGCGGAACGAATATTTCGGATTGGTGGTGCTGCCGAAGTCGCTGTATTTATCGTGGCGCACGGCGGCGGACAATTCAAGACTGTCGAGCACCGGCACGTTGACTTCGGCGTACTGCGCCGAGACGCTACGATCCCCTTGCACACTGCCGTTGGGATCCACACCCAGGCTCTGCACGTCGCCGGCAAACGCGGCGAAATCCTGATGGAAGTCTTCCTTGCGGTACTCACCGCCCAGCGCCAGTGCCGAAGGCCCTGCACCGAACCAGTCGCCGATCTCGCGGCTGATACGCCCGTCAATCGCCTTGACCCGGCCCACCGCCGTCGAGTAATCACCGTCCACACTGTTGGCTGCCAACAAGGCCGAACCGGCAGCGGTCTGCGGACCGAACGGGTTGATCACACCGTCGGCAATACCCTGGCTGACGGCGCGGTCGTTCACATAACCACTGCGAATCGTGTTGACCACCTTGTTCTGGTTGTACGACGCGCCGAGGTTGTAATCCCACCCCACCAGCGTGCCGTCGAAGCTCAACAGCAGACGCTGACCGGTGTTGTCATCTTCATGCTGACGGGCACCGACGGCGGTTTCACGCCAGTTCACGTCCACTGGCTGCGTCGGGTCGAGGGCAAAACCGCTCGGGCCGGGCGTAATGCCGTTCCCCGGATAGAACGCGGTGCCAGGATTGACCTGATTGCCCATCAAAGTGCCGGGCCCGATCTGCGTTCGGTTTTCGTTGCGCGCCCAGAAGTATTCGAGGCTGACGTTGTGATCGTCCGACAGCTTGCCGGTGGCTTTGGCGAAGGCCGAGGTCTTCTCGGTTTCCGGCACCAGATCGAGGTAGTTCCACAGGCTCTGGCGGCAGATACCATTGCGCGACAGCAGCCCCGGCGCATTGCAACCGGAACCGGCCAATGGGTTGGTGGCGTTGCTACCCTGGCTCCAGTTGGCGGGCGACGCCGTGCCGGAGGTGTAATCGAGGCCGCGCCCCGGCTGGTAGTTATAGGTGTAACCACGATCGTCGGCGGCCAGGCGATTCTGCTTGTCGTAGCTCACCACGCCGAAAACGTTGAAGCGATCGTCCTGCAAATCACCAAAACCCCAGCTGCCGCTGAAGTTGCGGCTTTCACCGCCACCGGAATGGGTCGGGGTGTCGTAATTGGTGCTGATCTGACCTTCGGTGAGGCTGGTCTTGGTGATGAAGTTGATCACCCCGCCGATGGCATCGGTACCGTACAGCGCCGAGGCGCCGTCGCGCAGCACTTCCACCCGGTCGATGGCGGCGAACGGAATGGTGTTGAGATCGACGCCGGAGCCGTTGATCGCATTGGTCGCGTTGTTGCTCAGACGCCGACCGTTGAGCAGCACCAGGGTCTTGTTCGGGCCGATCCCGCGCAGGTCAGCGTAAGACGCCCCGCCGCTGCTCGACCCCACCGAGCGCCCGGAGCCTACCGAAGACTGGTTGGCCGAGATGCGATTGACCAGCTCTTCAGTGGTGGTCACGCCCTGCTTCTGCAACTCCTCGACGCGAAGGATGGTGACCGGCACGGCGGTTTCGGCATCGACCCGGCGAATCGCGGTGCCGGTGACTTCGACCCGTTGCAGTTGGGTGGTCGGCTCGTTGGCCGTGCTGTCGGCAGCGATGGCCGGCAACGTGTTGATCGCCAGCAGCAAGGCCAGGCTCAAAGGGGATTTAACGGGTGAAAAATGGATCATGAACAGCCATCCCTGCGTTTTGGTTTATGCAGGGATGTGCGATGGCGGATGTTGATTTATAGAGCGCGATTTAGACCGTTGGGTGCTGAGGTTATGCAAAATGCAGCATGACGCTGCATCAGACCAACGCCATTTCCCTGACCAGTCGGGTATCAAGGCTGAACCGCTCCTGCGAGACCATCTTGAACTGCCCCTCTGCCAGGTCACAACTCACCAGCAAGTTCCACGAATGCCGGGTTGCCGCCGAGGGAATCAGTACAAACGGATGTTCAGCCAGTAAAGCGTCGGCAAACAATCGCTGATTGGGTGACGGCCGTGCAGGGCTCACCCAGTAAGGGTTCGGCACTTCTTCGGGCTGCACGATTTTCACCTTCGCGTCGCTGATGACCTCAAAGCACGTCAATACATAAGGTTCGCTGTCCAGGGCATCAAAACTGCGGTTGGCTGCCACCTCAAGAATGGCCGAGGAAGGATCGACGGATGCGTAGACGACGCGTCGTCCTGGTATGTTCCATCGACCGCCTCTGAGCTTTGACCCCATCCCGCTGTCCCACGTCCCTCCATAAACCTCGCGATCCAGCCGCCACGCATACCAATGCTCGTCCCACGGCAATGGGTTCATGGGTAAACCCCGTAGATAAGCTGACTCAGATACTGCTCCACCATCTGAAAACCCAATGGATGCAGGGTCAATTCCAGCGGCACATGACCGTAAAAATAGGTAGAGGGTTTCTGCAGCCAGTCCTCCGCCCGTGGTTGCCCCCCGAAGGCCCGAATGGCTAACTCCAGCACCAATGCATATTGGTAGGCGATGACACTCTGCTGCGGGTCAAGCCGTACCGGTTTGCCTTCCTTCAGCAGCCGCCTTACCGTTCTGACCGACTTGCCAGTGATGAGTTTGACCATGTCGCCTTGCTGATAAAGCTCGGAGGTTGAAAGCATGTCGACGACGTCGTTCAGCTCGAAACCCTCATCGGTAAGCTGAATAATCAGCAGGGAGTCATCACCGATGTTCCGGCCATGCACGAGCAATTCGACAGGCTTGCCCTCGACTTTCTTCAAACCCGCCAACCGGGGCATTTTTGCGCTGGGCAAGGCGACATCCTCCATGGGGCACCTGGCACGATCATCGCGCCACTGATGGCGAGCGGAATAAGCAGGCGTTTCGTATTCGAGGTGTGCAGTTCGCATGATCAATCCATTATCAGAGGCCTGAGTGATAAGGCCGTTAACGACTTCAATGTCATCGCCGATGCTATAGATCACGCTTCCGACGGCCAACCTTAAAAATTCGTCGGAAATATCCCCGTTTTCGCCCAAAGTCCGGCAACTTCCGTAGGACGCTGCCTGACGCCATTCCGTCCTCAACTGCCGAAGTGATAACTCACATCCAGCCACCACTGGCGCCCGTACGGGTCGTAGTTGCCGGTCGGGTAATACGGCCAGCCCGCCGAGTCGTCATGCTTGACCTGATTGAGCACGTTGTTCACGGTCAGCCCGACACTCGCCCGGTCGTTGAGTTTGTACCGTGCACTGGCGTTGAACACCGTCCACGGCGACAGGCGCCCGTCGCCCGCGCCGTTGGTGACCGAGCCGTAACGAATCCCCATCAGCGTTGCCGTGGCCTTCTGGTAATCCCAGGTCAGGCTGGCGTTGACCTTGCTGCGCCAGTCGTAGTTGGTGCGCGAGGTGCGCCAGTCCTGGGTCGGTGCTTCGTCCGATTCCTTGTAGTAATGCGAGAGCACCAGGGTGTAGCCCAGCGCCGAACTGAACGCGCCGTACTGCCCGGCGCCCCAGCGGATGTTGCTCTTGAAGTCCAGACCGCTGACCCGTTCGCTGGCGGCGTTGATCGCGTTCACCCGCACCCGCTGCAACTGATTGGGATCGACGGCGGCATTGCCGGGATTGCGATCGACGCGTGCCAGGGTCGACTGGCAGTTGGCCGAGTTGATGTCCTGGGTGCCATTGCGGCATTCGTTCTCTTGCTGCAACAGGCGGTTTTCGTCGACGGTGGTCAGCAGGTCATCGATCTCCACTCGCCAGAAATCGGTGGAGAAATCGAAATTGCGCGACGGCGACCAGACGAAACCGTAGGTCCAGGATTTGCCGCGTTCGGATTCCAGATCCGCCGTGCCGCTCTGGGTGTAATCGACGCGCCCACGGTCACAGGCGCCCTCCACGCCCTGGCTGCAACCGTAATAGTCGATCTGCGCCGGGTAGTAGCCGTTGCTGTCGGACTGATAGATGTAGTTCAGGTCCGGGGCGCGGAAACTGGTGCCGTAGCTGCCGCGCACCAAAAGGCTGTTCACCGGCCGCCATTCCAGGCCGAGGTTGTAGGTTTTCTGTTGTTCGGTGCGGCCGCTGAATTTGTATTGGTCCCAGCGCCCTGCCGCTGTGGCCAGCACCGTGTCGGTGACAGGAATGCTGAACTCGCCACCGGCCGCGTAACGCTTGCGCGAACCGCCGGAGCTTTGCGCAGGAGTCACGCCGTAGAAACTGCCGTCGTTGAGACTGTCGTCCGGGTCGATGCGATATTCCTGTTTGCCCGCCTCCAGTACCCCGGCGAATCCCACCGGACCGGCGGGCAGGTCAAACAACTCGCCGTTGACCGACGCGTTGTAACTGGTGGAAACCGACTTGCTGCTCTGGGTCAGGTTGCCGCGAAACTGCTCCCATTCCTGCGGCGTCAGTGGCCGGTCGAGGCGCGAGGCATCCGGCGCGAACACCGGATAACCGTCGCGGGTGCCCAGCTGCGGGCCGAGGTAGAAATCCTGGATCGACGACAGCGGCGTGTATCGCGTGGTGCGCACGCTCTTGTATTCGGACCGGTTGGCCGCCAGTTCATAATTCCACCCGGTGTCGGCGATCTTGTCGGAGAGGCCGAGGGTGCCGGTCCATGAAGTATCGCGCCATTTACTGTTGTTGCTCGTGCGCCCGCCGATTTCCTCTTCACCGAAACGCCGATACCAACGCTCCAGATTGCCGCTGTTCTGGTTGATGAAATCCGGCGAAGTGAAGGTCGGGCCACGGGTGTTGTTCTGGATGTGATCGAGGCCGTACATCAGATCGGCGAAGACCTGGCCGCTGTCGCTGAAATGCCAGGTGCCACGGGTGTAGCCGTCGTAGTTTTCCTTTTGCGTCTGCACCGTCCAGTAATCGTTGTACATCTGGTCGGTGCGGCAACGTCCGCCGCTGTTGAACAGCTTGTTGTCGAACGTGCCCTGATAGGCGCCGCAACCTGGCCCCAGATAGCGATTGTTGGTCAGGTCGCGACGGTAGCCGACATCCGCCAGCGGTCCGCTCTGCATGAAGCCGCGATCATCGGCCCAGATCGGATCGCGGTTGGTCAGTTCAAGTCCGAACAAACCGTCGAAGTCGCCCCAACTGCCGCCGCCGCTGATCTGCAAACGCTGGTTGTCGCCGCCGCCGCGCTCGCTGGTGCCGCCCTTGAGGTTGACGTCGACGCCATTCATTTTGTCCTTGAGGATGATGTTCACCACCCCGGCAATCGCATCCGAACCGTAGATCGCCGACGCGCCGCTGCTGAGCACTTCGATGCGGTCGATGATCGCCGACGGAATGTTCGCAAGGTTGGTGAAGTTGACCTTGCCGTCGTACGGCGTCGGGTAATCGGCGACCCGCCGGCCATTGATCAGCACCAGCGTGTGGTTGGGACCGAGGCCACGCAGGTTGAGGGCGCTGGCCGCCGGTTGCCAGGTGTTGCCGTAGTCTTCGCCCTGGGTCATGCCGGTGTTCTGGGTTTGCGTGGCGAGGGCGTCGAAGACGTTCTTGTAGCCGCGCGCTTCCATTTCTTCGTGGGTGATGACGTTGACCGGCGTCGCACCATCGCTCTGCGCCCGGGCGATCCGCGAGCCGGTGACGGTGACTTTTTCCATTCGGTAATCGGCGCTGCTGGCGGGCGCCACGGCAGCCGCCTTGACCGGCGCGGCGCTCGGCGCATCGGCCGGGCGAATGCTCAGGCCCTGGCTGCCCTGCTCGACTTGCAGACCGCTGCCGATCAGCGCTTTCTCTACCGCCTGACGGCCACCCAATGCGCCGCGCACCGCACTGCTGCGCTTGCCCTGCACCAGATTCTGACTGAAGGAAATCGGCATGCCGGTCTGCCGCGAGATGTCCAGCAGCACCTCGTCGAGAGCCCCGGCGGCAATGTCGAAGGTAAACACCTGAGCGGCAGCGTCTTGAGCCAGAACGGTGGCCGGGACAATGCCCGTCGCCAGCACGATGGCCAGCGTCAGGCGGGACAATTGTTGTTGTTTGAATGAGAACATCGAGGGGCTTCCCTGTTGAAGGCGTCTGCAGGGAATGAGCAGCGGGCCGGCGCTTTTTATAGGGGGACGGATAGACCGGGAAGTTATGGATTTATAACCGTGCTTCGATGCTGACCCAGTACGGGTTGTGCCAGGTGACGCGGATCGGCAGCGAACGCTCCAGTAGTTGCAGCGTGCGGTCGCTGTCGTCCAGCGGATAGAGACCGCTGAGGCGCAAACCGGCGACCTCGGGGCTCAGGTGCAGGATGCCGCGACGGTAGCTGCGCAGGCTGTCGATGACTTCGCTCAAAGGGCGATCACGCACTTCAAGCCGCCCTTGCACCCAGGCACTTTCCTGTCCTTTGCTGCGTTCCAGCGCGAGGATTTCCTGTCTGTTGAACAGCAGACTTTCGCCGGCCTCCACCACTTGCCGCGCGCCGCTGGCGGTGACCACTTCGACCTGTGAATGCAGCATCACCAGCCGCGTTGAATCGTCACCGCGCTGCACCAGGAATTTGGTCCCGAGCGCACGCATCCGCCCGTGCTCGGTTTCGACCACAAACGGTCGGGCCAGATTTTTCGCCACATCGATCAGCAGCTCACCGCTGCGCAAGTCCAGCAAACGTTCGAGATTGTTGAAGCGCGGCACCACGCGGCTGCGGGCATTGAGGGTCAGAGCGCTGCCATCCTCCAGCGTGAATTCCCGACGCTCGCTGGTACCGGTCGACAACTCGCCAGCCTCGGGCAACCAGCCATAACGTCGACCGAGCAAACCGGCCAGCACCGCGATACCGAGCACACTCAAACTGCCACTGAGGAATCGGCGTCGACTGGACGGTGCATTCAAGCTGTGCAGCACACTCTCACGCGGCAAGCCGCGCAGGTTCGAATGGCGCAGCAGATTCAGCCCGCCACCCATTTGCTCGATGATCTGCTGATGCCGTGGATCCGCCGTGCGCCAGGCGTCGAAGGCCGCACGCTCCTGCAAGCTGACGTGCCCCGATTGCAGCAGTGCCATCCATTGCGCGGCTTCGTCGATCAGCGTTTCGTCCGGCCTCATGCCTGCATCGCCTGATAGCAACGCTTGAACGCTTCGACCATGTATTGCTGCACGCGGCTGGTGGACACGCCGAGGCGTTCGCCGATTTCGCTGTAGGTCAGGCCGTCGAGCTGGTGATAGAGAAACGCAGCCTTGGCCTTGGCCGACAAACCATTGAGCAAGCGATCCACCGCCAGCAGCGTTTCGATCACCAACTCCCGTTCCTCGGGCGACGGATGCACCGGTTCCGGCGCCAGTGCCAGGCTTTGCAGGTAAGCGCGCTCCAGATCCTGCCGGCGCCAGCCTTCATAGACCAGCCGCCGGGCAATCGTGGTCAGCAGCGCGCGGGGTTCGCGAATCGCCAGCGGATCGGGCAGCGCCAGGACCCGAAGAAAAGTTTCCGAAGCAATGTCCTGTGCGCTGTGCGGGCAGCCGAGGGTACGGCTGACCGCTGCGCACAACCATCGGTAGTCCTTTTGGAACATTTGCCCGATGACCTGGTAATGCGGGTTGTGACTCCCCATGCCTTACTCCCTGAAAACGGGCTCCACCCGCTGCGAAAATCCATGGATACGCCGGGATCTTCCGGCGGTGATCAGGGGTGCGACTGTGCTATAGCGCCTGAGACATTTGAAGTAATAAAAAATCAGGATCAGCAAACCTTTGAGAATAAGGCACGTCGTCGCCACGGCAACATTGGCTGACACAACGTTGATCTCGATCAGTGGCGCCAGCCACGCCAGTCTCTAACCTTGAGCCTCCATCGATAGCCACGGACGGCTCACCGGGAGCCTGCGGCTGACCTTTCAAGGAAGAGCAATCATGCGATCACTCAACATCATTCTTCTGTCGTCGGCGTTCAACGGCCTGACCCAGCGTGCCTGGCTGGAACTGCGTCAGGCCGGGCATTCACCCAGCGTGGTGCTGTTCACCGATGAAGCCGCCGTGTGCGAGCAGATCGAAAACAGCGGCGCTGACCTGGTGATCTGCCCGTTCCTCAAGGATCGCGTTCCCCACGCGCTGTGGAGCAATCCGCAGCGTCCGGTGGTGATCATTCACCCCGGCATCGTCGGCGATCGCGGTGCCAGCGCACTGGACTGGGCGATCATGCGCGAGCTGCCGTCCTGGGGCGTGACCGCCCTGCAAGCGGTAGAGGAAATGGATGCCGGCCCGGTCTGGGCCACCTGCGAATTCAACCTGCCAACGGGGCTGCGCAAATCCGAGCTGTACAACGGTCGGGTCAGCGACGCGGCGATCCGTTGCATCCGTGAAGTGGTGGAGAAATTCATCGACGGCTTCGAGCCGGTGGCGCTGGATTACAACGATCCGACAGTGCGCGGGCGCTTGCAGCCGAACATGAAACAGGACGACCGCACCTTCAGCTGGCACGACTGCTCACGCTTCATCAAGCGCTGCATCGATGCGGCGGACGGCCAGCCCGGCGTACTTGCCAGCCTCGCCGGCGGGCAGTATTACGTGTACGACGCGCACCTCGATCAGCGCACCGGCATGCCCGGCGAGATTCTCGCGGTACACGACGACGCGGTGTTGGTGGCGACCGGTGATCACAGCCTGTGGATCGGCTCGCTGCGACGCAAACCGCAACCGGGCGAAGAAACCTTCAAGCGTCCGGCGCGGCATGTGCTGGCCGGAAAACTGGCGCACGTGCCGGTGCTGGACTGGTCGATTGCCAACGCACCGTTCAGCGACGAGCCGTATCAGCCGATCCGTTATCGCGAGTCAGGCCGGGTCGGCGAGTTGACGCTGGAGTTCTACAACGGCGCGATGAGCACCGAGCAATGCCGGCGTATGGTCGAGGCGCTGCGTTGGGCCAAATCACGCGACACTCAGGTGCTGTTGATCAAGGGTGGACGCGGCAGTTTTTCCAATGGCGTGCATCTGAACGTGATCCAGGCCGCCGAAGATCCGGGTGCCGAAGCCTGGGCCAATATCCAGGCCATCGATGATGTGTGCGAAGAATTACTCAGCGCGCGGCAACTGGTGGTCAGCGGGGTCACCGGCAATGCTGGCGCCGGCGGTGTGATGCTCGCCCTGGCGGCTGACATCGTGTTCGCCCGTGCTGACATCGTGCTCAACCCGCATTACAAGAGCATGGGCCTGTACGGCTCGGAATACTGGACTTACAGCCTGCCCCGCGCCGTCGGCCCGGCGATGGCGGAACAATTGACCCAGGCCTGCCTGCCGGTCAGCGCTGCGCAGGCGCTGCAACTGGGCATGGTTCAGGAAATCGGCCCGCGCTGCCCGGACGAGTTCTCGCTGTGGCTGCTGCAACGGGCCAACAGTGTGCTGAGCGATCCGACCTATGCAGCGGTGCGGGAGCGTAAGTTGCGGGTCGATCATGTGCTGATCCGCCAATGCCGCGAGGCGGAGCTGCAAGAGATGCAGGAAGACATGCTGTACAACCGCAATCAGTTCGCCGAGAAGTGCCGCAACTTCGTCTACAAACGCAAGACCTGCTGTACGCCGGCGCGGTTGGTGGAGGAATGGGCTCGGGTGCGTGAAGTCGAAGTGGCTGACTGAACGATGACGCGGTCCCGGGGCTGCCCGTACAATGCGCGCACCTCAACCACCGGCCCGCCCATGGACATCGATCTCGCCCGCACCTTTCTGGAAATCGTCCGCCACGGCAGCCTCGCCGCGGCGGCGGAAAAGCTGTTCGTCACGCAGACTGCAATCACCGCCCGGGTCCAGAAACTCGAAAGCCAGTTGGGCAGCACGCTGTTCGTGCGCAACCGTGCCGGTGCGCGGCTGACCGCCAACGGCGAGGCCTTCGTGGTCTACGCCAATCAACTGGTGCAGACCTGGGAAGCGGCGCGCCGCGACCTGCCCTTGCCCGAGGGCTATCACAACGTGCTGCACATCGGCGGCGAGGTCAGCCTGTGCAACCCATTGATGCTCAGTTGGGCTGCCGAGCTGCGAGAGAAAATCCCCGGCCACGCCTTGCGCATGGACATCCGCGACGGCGAAAACCTGCTGCGCCAGCTCGAACTGGGCGTACTCGATGCCGCGCTGGTCTATCAACCGGAATACTGGCCAGGACTGCAGGTCGAGCAGGTGCTGGAAGAGAAACTGATTCTGGTGACCACGCCGGGCCGCCCTGCCCCTTACGTGTACATCGACTGGGGCCCGGACTTCCGCCGCCAGCACGACGCAGCCCTGCCGGAAAAAGCCAAGGCTGCGCTGAGCTTCAACCTCGGCCCGCTGGCCCTGCAATACATCCTCGAGAACGGCGGCAGCGGCTATTTCCGGACCCGGGTCGTGCGCACCTATCTGGAAAGCGGCGCGCTGGAGCCGGTGACCAAAGCCCCGGAATTCGGCTACCCGACCTACCTCGTCTACTCCCGTGACCGCGACTCGGCGATCCTGCAACAGGCGTTCGATCTGCTGCGCGAAGTGATCAGGGCCGATGACGACTGGTCGCAGCGCTGGAACCCGTTGAGCTGACGGCCGCTATGCACCGGAGCATGGCACTTGTGACCTGAAGGTTGCCCCTGCACAAACGGCGGGATCGGCTACGCTGCCGGGATAACGACAATATCCGCAGGTGACCGCAGTGAGGCAGACCACCGAGGCTTTTCGCAGCCGCTACCGTGCGGCGATCCATCCCCGCTACAACCCGTGGCTGCACGGCGCGTTCGTGCTGCTGTTCGGTGTGTTGGCCATCGGCGCGTTCTGGAGCAGCGTGCACCAGGTGCAACCGCTGGAATGGCTGACCGTGCCGCTGACTCTGCTGTTCTTCAATTTCGGCGTGTACATGGTGCACCGCCACCTCGGCCACCACAAAAAGAGCTTCGCCCGGATGTTCTATGCCCGGCATGCCGGCGATCATCACAGCTTCTTCACCCCCGGCCACATGACCTACGACGGCGCCCGCGACTGGCGGGTGATTCTGTTCCCGGCCTGGCTGATCGTGCTGCACACGCTGGCAATCACCCTGCCTCTGTGGTGGCTGTTTGCGCAGGTCAACAGCAACGTCGCCGGGCTGTTCGGCGGCTGCATGGTGTTCGGTTACCTGACCTATGAAGTGTTTCACGCCTGCGAGCATCTGCCGCCGCAGAACCCGCTGACCCGCCTGCCGTGGATCCGCCAGATGCGCCGTCTGCACGAGCTGCATCACCGTCGCGAGCGCATGCAGGAGCGCAATTTCAATATCGTTTTTCCGCTGATGGACTACCTGTTCGGCACCCTCTACTGGGAGCCGGAAACCGCCCCTCTGACCGATTCGAGAACGCCCATGACCCGCATGCAGCACACCGTCGACATTGCCGGCGATCCGATCGCCGTCCTCGCCTACGCCGCCACCGTCAGTCGCTGGCCGGAGTGGCATCCGTCTTCACTGAAGATCGACGGCCCCAGCGGTGCGCTACATGCCGGTGCGCGATTCGACGAGGACATTCACGCTGGCGGGCGTGAGGGGCATTTGCGCTGGGAGGTCACCGAATACCTGCCGGGCCGGCGCTGGTGTGCCCGGGCCCAAAGTGATCAGGGTCTGTCGTTGCGGCTGACCTATGAATGCTCGGCGCACAACGATGCCACTCGGTTTGTACGAACCCTCGATTATCAGTTCGAGGGCATTGGCCTGCGCATTGCCAACCACTTGCTGCTCAAGCGTCGCATCGAGCGCGAATCGGCGGCTTCGATGCTGGCACTGCGTGACATGGCGACCCGGCACCTCGCTCTCGCGGGAGCCCACGTGTGAGATGGCGTTATCTGCTGTTGCTGCTGATTGTCGGCGTTCTGGCCTTTTTGTTGTTGATGCCGACCAAGGTCGAGCCCGTGGCCTGGACGCCGCAACCTGCGCCCTCGCTGACCGAAGGCCAATTCGCTGACAACCAGCGACTCAAGGGCGCGGCACAAGTTGGCCCAAGTGACATCGAAGGCCCGGAAGCGCTGCTGCTGGAAAACGACTTTCTGATCACCGGGCTGCACGACGGACGCCTGCTGCGCACCAGCCTCGACGGCCAGCAGCGCAAAGTGCTGGCGGATACCGGCGGCCGGCCGCTGGGGCTGGCGCGGCATCCCAACGGTTTGCTGGTGATCGCCGACGGGGTCAAGGGTTTGCTGTCCCTTGATGCACAGGGGCAACTGGTGGCGCTGACCACCGAAGCCAATGGCCTGCCGTTCGGGTTTACCGATGACGTGGCCATCGACAAGTCCGGGCATTACGCCTACTTCAGCGATGCCACGAGTCGCTGGGGTTACGGCCACGATGGCGAAGCGATCATCGAGCATGGCGGCGACGGACGCCTGCTGCGTTATGACTTCCAGACCGGCAAGACTGTCGTGCTGCTCGACAAACTGGAATTCGCAAACGGCGTGACGCTCGGCCCCGATGACGCCTATGTGCTGGTCAACGAAACCGGCGCCTACCGCATCAGCCGCTATTGGCTGACCGGGCCCAAGGCCGGCACCCATGACCTGTTCATCGACAACCTGCCGGGGCTACCGGACAACCTCGCGTTCAACGGCCGGGACCGTTTCTGGGTGGCGCTGTACACACCGCGCAATCCGCTGCTGGATCGCACGGCTGAACTCCCGTTCGTACGCAAGATGATCGTGCGGGCCATGACTGTACTGCCCAAACCGGTGGAGAAGCGCGGGTTCGTGCTGGGCCTGGATCTGGACGGCAAAGTGATCGCCAATCTGCAGGATGCCAGCGCCGGCAATTACTCGCCGATCACCACGGTGCGCGAGTATGGCGAGTGGTTGTATTTCGGCTCGTTGAAGGCGACGCACATGGCGCGGCTGCCGTTGGAGGCAGCCTTGAAGTGAGGCGATGGCAGACGATCAGTTGCTGGACCGATCAAACTTGTCCGGATCTTCATCCTCCGGCACCTCGTCGACCTTACGTTTTTCTTCGGGGTGGCGAACGGTATGCGCCGGACTGTTCGGCTCTGGATGCGTCGGAACCGGGTCGAATGCACCCTGCTCTTCACTGGGGAATTTTGGATCGTTCATAAGGCACCTCGTTGAGAGTCGCAAAGTGAAGACTCTGAACATTCGAGGTGCCGGTCGGGGCTGTCGTTCCAGTCTTTTCACCACCGAGTACCGGTGGCGCGACTGACGGTCAGGTTCGAGCCTGCAACTGCTCGACGATCTTGTCTTTGACCTGCAGGCGTTTCTCTTTGAGTTTCTTCAGGGTGTCGTCGCTCGGCGCATCCGAGGTCGCCGTCTCGGCCTTGACGACTTCGGCGTCCGCCTGGGAATACTTGTTGATCAGTGCATCCAGATGTGGATCCGCGGTGCGTCGCTGCTGGATTTCTTCCTTTGTCAGTTTCAAGTCCTGTAACAAATCATGGGTCACCGGCATGGAACACCTCCGTCAGTTGATCGGTAGCCAACGCGACCGATTGCGCTGGCCAGGTATCAGAATGGCCTCGGTTGACCGGTTCTGTCGACCACCTGTCAGACCAGCGGTGCCCGTTCGTCGCCCTGTCGCAAATGCGATAAAACCTTTGGTCGGCCAATTCCCTCCATTGAATAACGCTCACAAAAACCTGCGTGGAGAAACACCAATGGACGGATTCAAACTGCGTCATCTTTTCCTGGCCGTTGCGTTGAGCACCGGCATGGGCTCGGCTTTCGCCGCCACCGACAATGACTTCGTCGACAACGCCGCTGCCGGCGGCATCGCCGAAATCGAAACCAGCCGCCTGGCGCTGGAGAAGAGCCAGTCGGCCGACATCAAGGCCTTCGCCAACATGATGATCACCGACCACGGCAAAGCCAACGATGAACTGGCGACGATTGCCAAGGCCAACGACATTGAAGTGCCGGACACCACGACCCTGGTCAAACAGGCCAAGGAAAAAATCCTCGACATGCGCGATGAGTCGTTCGATGCCGCCTATGCCAACAATCAGGTGAAGGCCCACGAAGAAACCATCGAGCTGTTCAAGAAACAAGCCAACACCGTGACCGATGACAAGGTCAAAGGCGCCACCGAACTCAAAGCCTTTGCCCAGAAAATGTTGCCGGGGCTGGAAAAACACTTGGCTGCCGCCAAGGAATTGCAGGCCAAGCACCCAAGCAAGTAACCGCAACACACCTCAAGAGGCCGCCTCCATTGGACGCGGCCTCTTTGCGTTGGGGCCTTGTTGCAGGCAAAAGATCAGCATTCCCGGCCACGCCGACTAGAGTTACCGGTGCGTTCCTTGCGGTAGATCAAAAATATCCTCGCGGGAACGAACAACTATTTCGAACGGCCAGGGTCATTCACTTCGCGCCGGTCATTTTCCGAAGAACCGGCCCCCAATTCGCAATGGAGCAACAGGCACATGGCAGCACTGCAGAACAGCACACTCGATGCGATGAAAAACAAACAGTCACAACTGCTGGGCGAATGGATCAACGGACTGCAAGCCAGCGGTGCTACCCGCAACCTCAAAGAACACGACATACAGCAACAGACCGGCGAATTCCTGCAACTGGTGGTCAGTGGCCTGGAAAACGACAGCGGCACCAACATCGCCGCGCCGGGCTGGGAAGGCATGCGCCAGTTCCTCGAAAAACTCTCCCACAGCCGCGCCCAGCTCGGTCAGGATTCGCAGCAGACTGCCAGCTTCATTTTCTCGCTCAAGGGCCCGCTGTTCGCCCTGCTGCAAAACCATTATCAGGACCAGCCCGCCCTGCTCGCCGAACAGCTTTGGGAAATCTCCGAACTGTTCGATGCTTTCGGCCTGTACACCATCCGCACCTTCCAGAAGTCCCGTGAAGCAGTGATCAAGCGCCAGCAGGAAGAACTGCTGGAGCTGTCGACCCCGGTGGTCAAACTGTGGGATGGCGTGCTCGCGCTGCCGATGATCGGCACCCTCGATTCGCAACGCACCCAAGTGGTGATGGAATCGCTGCTGCAACGCATCGTCGACACCGGTTCGGAAATCGCCATCATCGACATCACCGGCGTGCCGACCGTCGACACGCTGGTGGCCCAGCACCTGCTCAAGACCGTGACCGCGATCCGCCTGATGGGCGCCGATTGCATCATCAGCGGCGTGCGTCCGCAGATTGCCCAGACCATCGTCCATCTGGGCCTGGATCTGCAGGGTGTGGTCACCAAAGCCAATCTGGCCGACGCACTGAAGCTGGCCCTGACCCGTCTGGGCATCACCCTCACCAAGACGGTCTGAACAATGGAACGTATCCCGATTCTTCAGATGGGTGATTTCCTGCTGGTGACCATCCAGGTCGACATGCATGACCAACTCGCCCTCACCCTGCAGGACGATCTGTCCGAGCGCATCAGCAAAACCTCGGCGCGCGGGGTGTTGATCGACATCTCGGCGCTGGACATGGTCGATTCGTTCATCGGCCGGATGATCGGCACCATTTCCGGCCTGTCGAAAATCATGGATGCCGAAACCATGCTCGTCGGCATGCAGCCGGCGGTCGCCATTACCCTGGTCGAGCTCGGTCTGTACCTGCCGGGCGTCAGCACCGCGCTGAACGTCGAGCGCGGCATGAAACTGCTGCAGGAACGAGTACGCCAGCAATGACCGTGCGCAGCAGCGGTACCCAACCGATCAACATCGAGCAGGATGTGGTGCTGGCGCGGCAAACGGCGCGCAAGCTGGCCACCGAGTGCGGCATGCGCCTGATCGACCTGACCAAACTGGTGACCGCCGTCAGTGAACTGGCGCGCAACACCATGGTGTATGGCGGTGGCGGAGACATGGACTGGCAGATCCTCGACGATAACCACAAGGTCGGTCTGCGCCTGACCTTTCGCGATGAGGGCCCGGGTATTCCCGACATCAAACTGGCAATGACCGACGGCTGGACCTCCGGCAGCGGTCTGGGCCTGGGCCTGACCGGGGCCAAGCGGCTGGTCGACGAATTCGAACTGGACACCGAGCCCGGCAAAGGCACGCGCATAACGATCACCCGATGGACATGAACATCAGCGGGACATTGACCCAGGTGTTGGTGATCGAGGACAGCAGCCAGATCGGCCATGCCCGGCGTACGGCCCAGCGTCTGGCCGAGCAACACGGTTTTGGCGAAAGCGATGCCGGCCGCGTCGCGCTGGTGGCCACGGAGCTGGCGAGCAATGTGCTCAAACATGCCGGGCACGGCGAATTGCACCTGCGTCTGTTACCGCGTCAGGGTGACGACGGCATCGAAATGATTGCGGTCGACCGTGCCCAGGGGTTTGATCTGGACGCGTGTCTGGCGGACGGCTTTTCCACCGGTGGCACTCAGGGCATCGGCCTCGGTGCAGTGGCACGCCAGGCGGATGTCTTCGATGTTTTTGCCGACCATCGCGGCGCAGTGCTGCTGGCTCGTCTGTACCCGCGCAGCGACCGGCAGGCGGATCTGCCGTATGGTGTCAGCCAACACTCGCTGCACGACGATCCGGCCTGCGGCGATGTCTGGCACCTGGCGACGCATGGCGCCGATGTCAGCGCTCTGATAGTCGACGGTCTGGGCCATGGTGAAGACGCCGAGCGTGCGGCCCGTGCCGGGGAAAAAGCCTTTGCCCTGAGCCCGTTCGGTGCGCCAACGCTGCTGATGGAAGACATGCACCGCGAGATGATCGGGAGCCGGGGTGGCGCAGTGGCATTCGCGCAGTTTCACGCCGGGCGTGCCAGTCTGTCGTTCACCGGTGTCGGTAACATCGGTGCCAGCCTGATCGCCTCCGACAAGTCGCGCGGACTGGCCTCGCATCCCGGAATCGTCGGCGGCCAATACCGAAAAGCCCAGCCCTTTGACTATGCTCACGTGAACGGACATCTATTGATCATGTACAGCGATGGCTTGCAGTCCCGTTGGAACCTTCAAGACTACCCCGGTCTGGTGCATCGGCATCCTGCCGTGATAGCCACCGTCCTGCACCGTGACTTCTGTCGCGGGCGCGACGATGTAACGGTGCTGGTCGTTGCCCTGGAGGCCGCCCATGGCTGAGTCCCCGACACTGAGCAACGCCGAACAGGCCGCGTTGATCGCCCAGTTGCAGAGCGAATCGGCGGCACTGCGCGAAGAACTCGACGAAACCAATCAGGGCGTACTCGCGCTGTATGCCGAACTCGACACCCAGGCCGAACAACTGCGCCAGGCGTCCGACCTGAAAAGCCGCTTTCTATCGTACATGAGCCACGAGTTCCGCACCCCGCTGGGCTCGATCCTGAGCATCAACAGCCTGCTGGCCGACGAACTCGACGGCCCGCTGAGCCCCGAGCAGCACAAGCAGGTGGCCTTCGTCAGCACCGCCGCCCGGGAACTCAGCGATATGGTCGACGACCTGCTCGACCTGGCGAAGATCGAGGCCGGGCGCATCAGCATTTCTCCGGCGTGGTTCGACATGTTCGATCTGTTCGCCGCACTTCGGGGGATGTTCCGGCCGATTGTCGACGCCACGGCCGTGGACCTGATTTTCGAGGAACCGGTGGGTTTGCCGCGCCTCTTCACCGATGACAAGAAGCTGGCGCAGATTCTGCGCAACTTCATTTCCAACTCGCTGAAATTCACCACCCGTGGCGAAGTCCGGGTCTCGGCACGCCTGGAAGGTCAGGACAAAGTGCGATTTGCGGTCAGCGACACCGGCATCGGTATCGCCCCCGAGTTGCACGGCACCTTGTTCGAAGACTTTTCTCAGGTCGACTCACCGCTGCAAAAACGCCTGCGCGGCACCGGCCTGGGCTTGTCGCTGTGCAAGCGCTTCGCCGAATTGCTCGGTGGCGAGGTCGGTGTCGAAAGTACGCCGGGCGTGGGTTCAAGCTTTTTCGTGATCATTCCGTTGGCGATTGCTGAGGAGAACGTCGATGAAACATGACATCCGTCTGTTGATCGTCGATGACAACGTTGCCACCCGCTACGCCTTGCGCCGACGCCTGGAGCGCCACGGTTACGAAGTGCTCGAGGCCGGCACCGGCGGTGAAGGTCTGGCTCTGATTGCCAGTCAGTCGCTTGATGCGCTGATTCTCGACGTCAATCTGCCGGACATGAGCGGGTTTGATATCGTCCGTAAATTGCGCGCCGACCCGGCCACCGCGCTGCTTCCGGTGATCCACGTGTCGGCCGCGTCGATCCAGACCGGCGACATCATCACCGGCCTCGATGCCGGGGCCGATGCGTATCTGATTCACCCGGTCGATCCCGATGTGCTGCTGGCGACTTTGCGCACCCTGCTGCGGGTGCGCGACACGGAGAATGCCTTGCGCGAAAGCGAGGCGCGCTTTCGGGAGATCTTCGTCAACATCTCCGCGCCCATCGCGGTGCTCGACGCCGACCTGAAAGTCCACGAGTGCAACCACGCCTTCTCGCAACTGATCCAGGACAACCGCGACCCGCAGACCCTCAGTGAATGCTTCGCCGAGGATCAGAGCGCGATTCTCGACGAACTACGCTTGCGACTGGTGGACGGCGAACGCTGGAAAGGCACACTGAACATGCGTGTGCAGGGCGAGATCCGCGAAACCCAGTGGCAGATATCACCGTACCGCACGCCAGAGCTCAGCCTGGTGTTCGTCGAAGACGTCACCGAACACCGCCATCGTGAACGCTCGCACCTTGCGCGACTGGACGACACCACCACACAACTGGCCAAGGAAGTCGCCGACCGGGTCCGCGCCGAGTCGCAGCTGCTGCAAGTGCAGAAAATGGATGCGCTGGGCAAACTCACCGGCGGCATCGCCCATGACTTCAACAACTTGCTGACCGGGATCATCACCAGCCTCGAACTGATCCAGAAACGCGTCGCCGATGCGCGCCCGGACAAAGTCCAGTTCTACGCCGAAGCGGCCCTGAGTTCGGCGATGAACGCGGCTTCGCTCACCCATCGCCTGCTGGCTTTTGCCCGCCAGCAACCGCTCGACACACGCCCGGTGGATATCAACGACCACGTGCGTTCGCTGGAAGATTTGCTGGTGCGCACCATCGGCGAACGCATCGCCCTCAAGCTCGAAATGACCACCAAACCTGCCATCGCGCTGGTCGATCCGATCCAGCTCGAAAGCGCAGTGCTCAATCTGGTGATCAATGCCCGGGACGCATTGCCACGGGGCGGCAATATCTGGGTCAGCACGTACGCGGCGTATTCCCACGGCGACCCGAACCTCGCCGATGGATCCTACGTGGCGCTATCGGTGCGCGATGACGGTACCGGCATCGAGCACAGCGTCATCGATAAGGTGTTCGAGCCGTTCTTCACCACCAAGCCGCTGGGCCAGGGCACCGGGCTGGGGCTGTCGACGATCTACGGTTTCGCCCGTCAGTCCGGTGGCGATGCGCACATCCGCAGCGTCGCGCGACGCGGCACCGAAGTGACGATCATGCTGCCTGCCACCAGCGATCCGACCGCTGTCGATGTGGCCCCGGTGACCATTGATCCGCAAGGCTCGGGCGAACATGTGTTGATCGTCGAAGACATGCCGGCGGTACGCCTGTTCGTCACCGAAGTGCTGGAAGACGCCGGTTACCGCTGCACCCAGGCCGGTGATATCGAAACGGCGCTGGAACGCTTGCAGAACGACGCGTCGATCGACCTGCTGCTGACTGACGTTGGTCTGCCACGCATGACCGGCCGTGAACTGGCGGACGTTGCCCGGGGCTGGCGCGAAGCGCTGCCGATCCTGTTCATGACCGGTTATGCGGAAACCGCGATCAACCGCCAGGTGTTCCTCGGGGCCGGCATGGACATGCTGGTCAAGCCCTTCCAGATCAGTCATTTGCTGGACAAGGTACGCCGCACGCTCGACGGCACCTGACACACCGCCATCGCGGGCAAGCCCGCGATGAGGCCCGCCCAGGCGACTCAGTTATCGGTTCAAGGCACGGGCAAGAAACGGCGCAGTCCGGCTCTTCTTGCTCGCCGCCACTTTCTGCGGCGTCCCGGCCACGACGATCTTGCCGCCCTGATCCCCCGCACCCGGGCCGATGTCGATCACCCAGTCACTCTGCGCCACCACGCGCATTTCATGCTCGACCACGATCACCGTGTGCCCCGCCGTCACCAGCGCATCCAGCTGCTCCAGCAAGCGGTCAACGTCGCGCGGGTGCAACCCGGTGGTCGGTTCATCCAGCACATACAACGTGGCGCCACGCTGGTTGCGTTGCAGCTCGGTGGCCAGCTTGATCCGTTGGGCTTCGCCGCCGGACAGTTCGGTAGCCGGTTGCCCGAGGCGCAGATAACCGAGTCCGATATCACGCAGCACCTCCAGCGAACGGCGGATCGCCGGTTGCTCGGCAAACACCATCACTGCTTCGTCCACCGTCAGCTGCAGCACCTGCGCGATGCTCAAGCCCTGCCAAAGGATGGCCAGGGTCTCGGGGTTGTAACGCGCGCCATGGCAGGTCGGGCACGGCGCATAAACGCTGGGCATGAACAACAACTCGACACTGACAAACCCCTCGCCTTCGCAGGTCGGGCAGCGACCCTTGGCGACGTTGAAGGAAAACTGCCCGGCGTCGTAACCCGCAGCTTTCGCCTCGTCGGTCGCGGCGAACAACTTGCGCACGTTGTCGAACAGCCCGGTGTAGGTCGCCAGATTCGAACGCGGGGTGCGGCCGATGGGTTTCTGATCAACCTGCACCAGACGCTTGATCGACTCCAGCCCGGTGCTGACCTGGCCGGTGCTGGCAGTCGGGGTATCGTCTTCCAGGTTGAGCTCTTCCGGCTCGGCGTCACTGACGCTGCGCCCGAGCTGCGTGCCGACCAGTTCCAGCAGCGCCTGGCTGACCAGGCTCGACTTGCCGGAACCGGAGACGCCGGTGACCGAGGTGAAACAGCCAAGCGGAAATTCGGCGCTGAGGTTATTCAGGTTGTTGCGGGTGACGCCGTCGAGCTTCAGCCAGCCCGATGGTTTGCGCGCAGTGCGGGTCGAACGTTGCTGTTCGGCGAACAGATAGGCGCGGGTCTGCGAGTCCTCGATCGCGGCCAGCCCCGGCGGCGGGCCGCTGTAGAGAATCTGCCCGCCCTTTTCACCGGCCGCCGGGCCGACGTCGATCAACCAGTCGGCGCGGCGCATGGTGTCCAGATCGTGCTCGACCACAAACACGCTGTTGCCGTCGGCCTTCAGACGCTGCAACGCTTCGAACAGGGCCTCGCCGTCGGCCGGGTGCAGGCCGGCGGAAGGTTCGTCGAGCACGTAGATCACACCGAACAATTGCGAGCCCAGTTGGGTAGCCAGCCGCAGTCGCTGCAACTCGCCGGACGAGAGGGTCGGCGTGCTGCGCTCCAGCGCCAGATATCCGAGCCCGAGATCGGTCAGGGTGCTGACCCGCTCCAGCAAGTCCTCGGCAATGCGCTGCGCGGCCAGGCGTTTTTCCAGTGAGAGGTTCGGCGTATGGCGCACGTCCGGCGCGTTGGCGTGGCCGCTGGCGCCATGGGCCACGCGCTGCTGCCGGGCTTCGCGGGTCTGGCTGTGGGACAGGGTTTCGCCGGTTTCATCGGCGTGTTCCAGCCAGCTCGGGTCCGCCACCGGTTTCAAGACTTCGGCGACTTGCAGCAGCGGCATGCGCGACAACTCGCCGATGTCATGCCCGGCAAACGTCACCGACAGCGCCTCGCGCTTGAGGCGCTTGCCATCGCACAACGGGCACAGGCTGCCGAGCATGAATTGCGACACGCGCTTCTTCATCAGCGCACTTTGCGAATGGGCGAAGGTGTGCAGGATGTAGCGCCGGGCGCCAGTGAAGGTGCCTTGATAACTCGGCTCCATGTTGCGCTTGAGGGCGACGCGGGTCTCTTCCGGCGTCAGCCCGGCGTACACCGGAACGGTCGGTGTTTCCTCGGTGAAGAGGATCCAGTCACGCTGCTTTTTCGGCAGCTTGCGCCACGGGATATCGACATCGATACCCATGGTCACGAGGATGTCGCGCAGGTTCTGCCCCTGCCAGGCCAGCGGCCAGGACGCCACAGCACGCTGGCGGATGGTCAGATTCGGATCGGGCACCATCAGCGCTTCGGTGACTTCGTACACCCGGCCCAGTCCATGGCACTGCGGGCAGGCGCCTTGCGGCGTATTCGGTGAGAAGTCCTCGGCGTAGAGCATCGGCTGCCCCGGCGGATAGCTGCCGGCGCGCGAGTACAGCATGCGGATCAGGCTCGACAGTGTGGTCACGCTGCCCACCGACGAACGCGTGCTCGGCGTACCGCGTTGTTGCTGCAGGGCCACGGCCGGTGGCAGGCCCTCAATGGAATCGACGTCCGGCACTCCGACCTGATCGATCAGCCGCCGCGCATAGGGCGCCACCGATTCGAAATAGCGCCGCTGGGCTTCGGCATACAGCGTCGAAAACGCCAGCGACGACTTGCCCGAACCCGACACCCCGGTGAACACCACCAGTGCATCGCGAGGAATGTCGACGTCCACGTTCTTCAGATTGTGTTCACGGGCACCGCGCACGCGAACCATGCCGGCGGCAGAACTGGAATTGCGTCTGGAAGTCATCGGCCAGCCTTGGTCAGGGGATTTGGAGCTCAGGTGCTGAGCACGGAACGGATCATCTGCAGCAGTGCTTCGGGGCCATAGGGCTTGCCGAGCAAATGGGTGTCGGGGCTGAGCTGGTGGTTGCGCGAGATGATGTCGCGGGTGTGCCCCGAGGTGAACAGCACGGCCACCGGAGGCATTTGCACCTTGGCCCACGCCGCCAGATCGGAGCTCTTGATAAGACCGGGCATGACCACGTCGGTGAAGATCAGGTCGACCCGAGCGCCTTCCATCAACATCTGCATGGCCGCATCGCCGTTGCCGGCAATCAGCACACGGTAGCCCTCTTCGCGCAGCAACTCGACGGCCGAGGTGCGCACCGCTTCGTTGTCCTCGACCACCAGGATCGTCTCGTGACCACCCGCTTGCTGATGATTGACGCTCGGCGAGTCATCGAGCACGGGGCGCAGGCTGCGCGGGAAATACAACTGCACTCGCGTGCCCTGGCCCACCTGGCTGTCGATCTCGACATGCCCGCCGCTCTGTTTGACGAAGCCGAACACCATGCTCAAGCCGAGGCCCGTGCCCTGGCCGTCGGCCTTGGTGGTGAAGAACGGTTCGAACACCTGCTCCAGTATGTGCGGGGCAATGCCGACGCCGCTGTCACTGACCGAAACCCGGACGAAATCCCCCGGCACGATGCCCTTGCCCGAGCAGAACGCCCGATCCAGTGAGAGATTCGAGGCACCGAGCACAATCGTGCCCTCGCCCTTCATGGCATCCCGGGCATTGATCGCCAGATTGAGAATCGCGTTTTCCAGTTGATTGCGGTCGACGTTGATGTGCCACGGATCTTCCGGCAGCTGCACGTCGATCTGAATGGTTTCGCCCAGGGCTCGTTGCAGCAACTCGCCGACGCCTTCGAAGATCTGCCGGGGATTGCACACCGCCGGCGACAGCGGCTGGCGACGGGCAAACGCGAGCAGTTGCGAGGACAGCTTGGCGCCACGTTCCACCGCTGCAAGCGAGGCGCTGACCCGGCGCTGGACGTTGGCGTTGTTCGGTTCATGTCGCGCCAGCAGGTGCAGGTTGCCGGCGATCACTTGCAGCAGGTTGTTGAAGTCGTGAGCCACGCCGCCGGTGAGGCCGCCGATGGATTCGAGTTTCTGCGACTGGCGCAGTTGCTCTTCGGCGGAGAGACGCGCGCCGACTTCATCAGCCACCCGTTGTTCGAGATTGCGGGTGAATTTGAGCAGGGACTCTTCGGCGATCTTGCGCTCGTGGATGTCGATCAGCACGCCGGGAAAACGGAACGGCTGTCCCTGCTCGTCGAACTCGCAGCAACCGCTGGCCAGCACCCAGAGGAAACTGCCATCAGCGCGTATCACGCGGTATTCGGCGTTGTACGGCTCGCCGGTGCGCACCGCATTCTCGACGCATTCCTGCACCCAACTGCGGTCGTCGGGATGAATGTGCGCCTCGGTAACGTGCTGCGGCAGGTTGGTCAGGTCCTGATCCGGCGGAAAGGAAAATGTGCGGGCAAATCGCTCATCGGCCGACAGCACATTGTTTCTGACGTCCCAGACAAACGAGCCAAGCAGTGCCCCGGCATTGAGCGCCAGGCGCACCCGTTCGTTGTCGGCGCGGTAGGCATCTTCGGCAGCCTGACGCAAGCGTTCGGACAGCACCAGTTCAGTGGTTTCCACCACCATCGCCATGACGCCCGAAGGCACACCGGCATCGTTGGCCACCGGGCTGTAATACAAATCGAGCCAGACATCCTCGGGTACGCCATCGCGCAGCAACACCAGGACCTTATTGCGATATTCCAGGGTGCCGCCGGCCAGACAGGTGTCGACCACATGGCGATTGAAGTCAGCGACCTCCGGCCAGCCCAGTTCTACCGGCACCCCCAGCAGATACGGATGCCGGCCACCGGCAAAACGGGAATAGGCATCGTTGTAGATCATGTAACCGGCATGGCCCCAGAGCATGACCATCGGCAGCGGCGAAGCCAGCATCAGCTGGACCGTGCTGCACAGGCTGGCCGGCCAGGTTTCGAGGGGGCCCAGATCCGTGCCGCTCCAGTCGAACGCACGGATCCGCCCGGCCATCTCGCCTTGCCAGCCGTCACACCCATGGCTATCGGATAAAAACTGCATTGGCTGCTTCAACGCCTTGTGGTGGGTCCGGTTCTATCGCTGCGCGTTCAAACGCCGCGCCCGTCTGTTTCGAGCGCGCCGGGCAGCGATGGTTTCATTAGAGGTATAGCCGATTTCACCTGGGCTCGATGCTCAGACCTCGATCAGGTGCTTGAGCGGATGGTAGCCGCTCTTCATCTTCGCAGCGACGTCGAGGATCGCCTTCTGGATGCCGTCCAGGTGCATGCAGGTCAGCTCGATCGCGGCGTTCTGATTGCCGGCCTCGATGTACTCGATCAGCCGCAAGTGTTCGTCGTCGCGACAGGCCTCGTGGCTGTCGTCATCCAGCGCGGCGGCGTACAGCGAGGCGCGGGAAATCAGCTTCTGGAACCAGTCGAGCAACACCGGGTTGTTCAGACTGCGGGCCAGTTTGATGTGGAACTCGCCGAGCAGGTGAATCAGCCGCTCGTGATCGCCGGCTTCGTGGGCCTCGTCTTCCAGCAGCAAGTGATCGCGCAGGTCCTGCATCACCGCAGAGTCCTTGCGCCGGCACAGTTCGGTGACGATGCCGATCTCGATCAGGCGGCGGGTTTCGAACAGCGAACGGATCTCTTCATCGCTGGGGAGCGACACCGACGCACCTTTATTGGGCTCGGTGGTGACCAGTCCGTCGGCCTCCAATTGCTTGAGCGCCGCCCGAACCGACGTGCGGCTGACATTGAACAATTCCGCCAGCGACGCCTCGCCCAGCTTCATCCCCGGACGCAGCGAACGCTTGCTGATCGCCTCGTAAACCCCTTGGTAGACGCGGTCGACCGTGGTTTCCGTTTTTTTCTCGGTCATTCAACAACTCCTTCAATGCTGGCAACGCTGCCCGACGAACGACTCAGTCAGGGAAATGGGGGGTTGCGCAAGCAGATTAATCCGGGTATTTCTAAATTGCATTCAGATATTGCATACAATAATTAGAGGATTGCACCATTATGGGTCAACCAATAGCCATTGAAGTGCGTAACGTATCCAAGCGGTATTCTGATGATCCAGGCCTGGCGCCGGCCCTCGATAACGTCTCGGTGAACATCGCCGACAACGAATTCTTCACTCTCCTCGGCCCCTCGGGCTGCGGCAAGACCACCCTGCTGCGCACCATCGCCGGTTTCGAACACGTCAGCGACGGCGAGATCCGTCTGGCGGGCGAAACGGTCAATCACCTGCCGCCGTTCAAGCGTCGGGTCAACACGGTGTTCCAGAGTTACGCGCTGTTTCCGCACATGAGTGTCGCGCAGAATATCGCCTTCGGCCTCGAGATGCAGGGTCTTGATCGCAAGACGATTCCGGGACGGGTCGACGAAATGCTCGCGCTGGTGCAGATGGAGCACTTGGCCGGGCGCAAACCGGCGGAATTATCCGGCGGCCAACAACAGCGCGTCGCTCTGGCCCGGGCCCTGGCGCCTAAGCCGAAAGTGCTGTTGCTCGACGAGCCGCTGTCGGCGCTGGATCTGAAGCTGCGCAAGGAAATGCAGGTCGAACTCAAGCGCGTGCAGCAGGAAGCCGGCATCACCTTCATCTTCGTCACCCACGATCAGGAAGAAGCCCTGACCCTGTCCGACCGGATCGCGGTGATGTCCGCCGGCAAGATCCTGCAGATCGGCACCCCGACCGACATCTATGAACGACCGCAGCACCGCTTCGTCGCCCAGTTCATCGGCGACATCAATTTCCTCCCCGGCCAGCTCAAGCGCGGGGAACACAACGAAAACATTTTCGTGCCGAACGGCATGCCGGTGGAAATCCCTTGTCCGCCCCAAGGCGTCAGCGGCAGCAGCGTGCAACTGGCGTTCCGCCCCGAGCGTTCGCAACTGGTCGCGGCGGATCAACCGCATCATCTTCGCGGTGTGATCGAGGCGGTTCTGTATGTCGGCACCGCGACGCTGTACCAGTGCCGCTTGAACAACGACATCAAAGTCATGCTGCGGGAAAACAACGAAGGCCTGAACCGTGGTCGTGCAGTCGGCGAGCGCGTGGCAGTGCATTTGCCGCCCCAGGCCTGCCTGTTGATGGAGGCCTGAGATGAGCGTCAGCAGCACTTCCCCCTCCCTCAACCGCGCGCTGTTGCTCAGCCCGGTGGTGTTGACCCTGCTCGCCCTGATCGCCATTCCGCTGGGGATCATGGGTTACATCAGCCTGCTGCCGCGCAACACCTACGGCGGCGTTGACTGGCAGGCCCAATGGCAACTGCAGAGTTACGTGCAGCTGTTTTTCCAGGAAGGTTTCGACGGCGAACTGGAGCTGAACTGGGTCTACGCCCAGGCGCTGTTGCGCTCGGTGTTCCAGGCCGGTGGCACCACGGTGCTGTGCTTTCTGTTCGGATTTCCGGTGGCGCTGTGGATGTCGAGCCTGACTCCGCGCCGACGCAATCTGATGGTGTTGCTCATCACCATTCCATTCTGGACCAACCTGCTGATCCGCAACTACGCGTGGCTGATCATCCTGCGCGAACAGGGCTGGGTCGCCCAGAGCCTCAACGCGCTGTTTCCGAGCGCCGGTGGCATCACCCTGCTCTACAACGACTTCGCGGTCAGCGTCGGTCTGGTCTACAGCTTTCTGCCGTTCATGATCCTGCCGATCTACTCGACCCTGGAAAAACTCGACTGGCGTCTGGTGGAAGCCGCCTATGACCTGGGCGCCAACCGCTGGCATGCGCTGCGCCGGATCATCCTGCCGCTGTCAATGCCCGGGGTGATTGCCGGCGCGTTGCTGGTGTTCGTGCCGAGCCTCGGCGCCTTCATCACCCCGGCGATCCTTGGCGGCGGCAAGACCCTGATGATCGGCAACCTGATCCAGCAGCAATTCGGCACCGCGCGCAACTGGCCGCTGGGCAGTTCGCTGTCGTTCCTGTTGCTGGGGATTCTGCTGTTGTCGCTGGTGCTCTACGCCCTCTACAGCCGCAGCGCGGCGAAAACCCTGAACCGGGGAGCGAAAGCATGATCTCTCTGCACCTGAAAAAACTCCCGGCGACCCGGGAAATCAGCCTGCTGATTCTCGCCTACCTGTACGTTCCGATCCTGGTGTTGATCGCCTACAGCTTCAACGCCAACCGCTCGGCGACGGTGTGGACCGAGTTCTCGTTCGCCTGGTACGGGCGGATCCTGGCCAACCCGTCGATCCAGACCGCGGCGCTGAACTCAATCATCGTTGCCACCATCGCCACCGTGTGCGCCACGGCGATTGCACTGCTGGCGGCGCTGGCGACTTACCGGCCGTTCTACGGACAGAAAATGGTCGAGGGCGGGATCAACCTGCCGCTGATCCTGCCGGAGATCGTCACCGCCGTGGCTACCCTGCTGCTGTTCATGGCGCTGGGGATCAAGCTCGGGCTGATGACGGTGATCGTCGCGCACATCGGCTTCTGCATTCCGTTCGCCTACCTGCCGATCCGCGCACGGCTCAACGATCTGGACAAGAGCCTGCTGGAGGCCGCCAACGATCTGTACGCCAACCCGTGGCAGGTGTTCCGCCGCGTGACCTTGCCGCTGCTGTGGCCGGCGGTGTTGTCCGGTTCGGTGCTGGCGTTCGTGGTCAGCCTCGACGATTTCATCATGACCTTCTTCGTCGCCGGGCCCGGCTCGACCACGTTGCCGGTGTACATCTTCTCGGCGATCAAGGCCGGCGTGACGCCCGAGATCAACGCGATCTCGACGCTGATGCTGGTGATTTCCATCGTGCTCGTGGTGCTGGCCTTCTGGCTTGGCCAACGCGGCAAACAACAATAAACCTGGAGCGCTCTGTTCATGAAAACCAAAAGCATGCGTTTGGCTATTTCCGGTCTGGTCCTGAGTTGTTTCACCGCGTTCAGCGCCCACGCCGCCGAGCCCAAGCAATTGTTCTTCTACAACTGGACCGATTACTACCCGGTGGACCTGCTGGCCAAGTTCGAAAAGGAAACCGGGATCAAGGTCACCATGGACGGCTACGACAGCAACGAAACCCTGCTCGCCAAGTTGCAGGCCGGCGGCGCGGCGTATGACGTGATCGTGCCGTCGCAGTCGATCATGCAGACGCTGATCAAGCAGGATCTGCTGCTGGAAATCGACGCCCCGAGCCTGAACAACTTCCAGTACGTCAAAGGCCCGTTCCGCGACCCGAGCTTCGACCCGGGCCGCAAGTTTTCGGCGCCGTATCTGTGGGGCACCACCGGGTTTTCCTATGACAGCGCCCGGGTGCCGGGCGGCAAGCTCGATGATTCGTGGAAAGAATTCTTCGAACCGCGCAAGGAACTGCAAGGCCAGCTCGCCGCCCTCGACACTTCCAGCAGCGTGATCAACGCCGCCAGCCATTACCTGAACGTCGACGAATGCACGGAAAACCCGCAGGACGCCAAACGCATACTCGAACTGCTGCAAAAGCAGAAACCGTTTTTGAAGATGTACAGCTCCGACAACACCGTGGATCGCATGGCCTCGGGCGAAGTGATCATGATGCAGAACTGGAACGGCTCGACGGCCCGCGCCACGTTGCAGAAGAGCACCATCAAATACGTGTACCCGAAAGAAGGCCTGGCAATGTTCCAGGACAACTTCGCCGTACCGAAAAGCGCGCCGCATCCGGGCAACGCCAAGATCTTTATCGACTGGATGATGAAACCGGAGAACGCGGCGGCCGTGTCCAACGCGATTGCCTATGCCAACGGGATTCAGAGCGATCAGTTGCTGGATGCGAAATGGAAGGTCATGGACGCGATCAACATGCCCGAGGAATACGCCTCGCGGCTGCGGCCGGAGAAGGAATGCAGCAACAAGGCGCGGGAGCTGCAGGACCGGATCTGGTCGAAGCTTAAGGGTTGATCGTGGATCGCTGGTTTTATCTGAGCGCGCGACTCCCAGATCGACTTGAAAGCCCCCTCACCCTAGCCCTCTCCCGGAGGGAGAGGGGACTGACCGCATTGTCTCGAGAGATACGCCGACCTGAAAGACCTGGTCGATTATGGATTCAGAGCCGTTCATTCAGGTCGGCGTAGCTCTTCAATATCCCCCATTCGGTCCCCTCTCCCTCCGGGCGGTCCGACGTTTCGGGAGGGCTAGGGTGAGGGAAAAAATTTCAAAGAACACCGAGGTTCCCATGTCCCACCCCCGCTGGCTCAGAAACATCCGCCCCTACGGCGCCCCCGCCGAAGACCTGCTGATCGAAAACGGCAAGTTCACCCAACGCCGCCCGGCCTCCAGCACCCCGCTGGCCGCCACCGACATCGACGGCCAGAACCAGCTCCTGACCGCGCCGCTGGTGGAAAGCCACGTCCACCTCGACAAGACCCTGTACGGCCAACCCTGGCGCCCGAACAGCGCCGGCCCGACGCTCAAGGACTACATCAGCAACGAGCGCCGCGTCCTGCGTGAAGTCAAAGCGCCGATCGCCGAACGCGCCGGCGCGCTGCTGGAAAACTGCATCGCCCGGGGTTCGCTGACCATGCGTTGCCACGTCGACATCGACCCGGAATTCGGCCTGCGCCACGTCGAGGCCATGCAACAACTGCGCGAAACCTACAACGACCTGATCGACCTGCAACTGGTGGTGTTCCCGCAAACCGGCCTGATCAGCCGCCCCGGCACCGCCGAACTGATGCGCGAAGCCATGGCCCTGGGCGTGGAAAACGTCGGCGGGCTCGACCCGTGCGGCATCGACAACGACCCGATCGCGCAGCTGGATTTCGTGTTCAAACTGGCAAGCGAATTCCAGCGTGGCGTCGACATTCACCTGCACGACAAAGGAGAACTGGGCCTGTGGCAGATCGCCCGGATCGCCGATTACACCGAGCGTTTCAACCTGCAGAACCGGGTGATGATCAGCCACGCCTATTGCCTCGGCATGTTGCCGTGGAGTCAGGTCAAACCGGTCGCCGAACGCCTAGCCGCGCTGGGCATTTCGTTGATGAGTTCGGCGCCGGCCGATTGCGCGGTTCCACCGTTTCTGGCGTTGCGTGAAGCCGGTGTCAACGTGTGCCTGGGCTCCGACGGCATTCGTGATGCGTGGTCGCCGATGGGCAATGGCGACATGCTGGAACGGGCGATGCTGCTGGCATTCCGTTTCGACCTGGGCAAGGACGAAGAACTGGCGGCGGCGTTCGACGCCGCGACGGTGAACGGTGCGCGCGCATTGGGGATCGAGGATTACGGCTTCGCCATCGGCAAGCCTGCGGATTTTCTGCTGATGCCGGTCGAAACCCTCGGTGAAGCCGTGGTTTCGCGCCCTGTGCGCCAGGTCTATCGCGGCGGCGAACTGATCGCCAGCGGCGGTCGTCTGCTGGGCAGCCGTCTGTGAAACGGATCGGCCTGAAGGCCGGTTGCGTGGTCGGCTTCGACGGCACGCAGCATGTGCTGTGGCGTGACGGTGAAGTGGTATTCAGCGGATCGCGTATCGAATTTGTCGGGCGCGGATACCAAGGGCCGGTGGATCAGTGGATCGACTACGGCAATGCGCTGATCGGCCCCGGTTTCATCGACCTGGATGCCCTCGGCGATCTCGACTCCACGGTACTGACCCTGGACAACGGCGACGAGCGCGCGATGGGCCGGATGTGGTCGGCGGAGTATCTGGCGGCCGGCCCGCGTGAGTCGTTCAGCCCCGAAGAAGAAGTCTTCAAGTACCGCTACGCCTTCACCCAGTTGATCCGCAACGGCATCACCACGGCGATGCCGATCACCTCGATGTACTACCGCGAATGGGCGGAGACCTACGACGAGTTCGCGGCTGTGGCCGATGTGGCGGGCGAGCTGGGCCTGCGCACGTACCTCGGCCCCTGCTACATGAGCGGCATGAGTTACTGGCGCGCCGACGGCACCCTCGCCCACCACTGGGATGAGGCTCGGGGCCTGGCGGGTCTGGATGCGGCCGAACGGTTTTTCAAGGATTTCGATGGTGCGCATGCCGGGCTGATTCGCGGTGCGCTGCTGCCGGATCGCATCCAGACCTGCACCCCGGCGCTGCTTAAGCGCACGTCCGCATTGAGTCGCGAGCTGAACGCGCCGATGCGTTTGCACTGCTGTCAGGCGCTGGGTGAGGTGGCGATGGTCGAACAGTTGCGCGGCACTACGCCGCTGGGCTGGTTGCAGCAGCTGGACCTGCTCAACCCGCGCAGCCTGTTGCCCCACGGCATCTACACCTCGGGCGATGACGATCTGCAACGGGTCATCGACGGCGGCGCCAGTCTGGTGCACTGCCCACTGGTGTTCGCCCGCGATGGCGAAGCACTGAATTCGTTCGGCCGCTATCGTGCCAAGGGCATCAACTTCGCCCTCGGCACCGACACCTGGCCGGCGGACTTGCTGGCCAACATGCGCCACGGTCTGAACATCGCCCGCTTGATGGAGGGCGGCTCGGCACTGACCAGCAGCCTCGATCTATACAACGCCGCGACCCTCGGCGGCGCCAAGGCATTGGGCCGTGATGACCTCGGTCGCCTGGCCCCCGGCGCCAAAGCGGATATCACCGTTTTCAACCTGCGCGGTCTGCACCTGGGCCCGCTGTTCGATCCACTGAAAAACCTGCTGCTGGCCGGGCGCGGCGACGACTGCATCGCCAGTTTCATCGACGGTCGCTGCGTGATGCACGACGGTCAGGTCAACGGGGTCGACTACCCCACTCTGCAGCGCCAGGCCCAGCGCCAATACGAAAAACTGATGCGCAGCCATAGCGACCGGGCCTTTGGCCGACCGGACTGGAAAACCCTGTTCCAGCCGGCCATTCCATTCGCCGACGACTACAGCGCCGAAGCGCCGTTGAGCGCCATCGATCCACTTCTTTAGAGAACACTGCCATGCACAGCTTCGACTTCAGCCAACTGAGTCCACGGGAAAAATACAAGATTCTGATCGGCAGCGTGGTCCCGCGCCCGATTGCACTGGTCACTACCATCGATGCCGAAGGCCGGGTCAACGCCGCGCCGTTCAGCTTCTTCAATGCGCTGTCGGCGGACCCGCCCATTCTCGCGCTCGGCGTCGAGAACTACGGCGATCAGAGCCCGAAGGACACCACGCGCAATATCCAGATGAATCAGGAGTTCACCGTCAACATCGTCAGCGATGCCTTGGTGGAAGCCATGAACGTCTGCGCCGTGCCGTTCGCGCCGGGCTTCGATGAGTTGACCGCAGCAGGGCTGACGGCGATTCCCGGCACCTCGGTCAAATGCCCGCGAATCGGCGAAGCACCGGTGGCGCTGGAATGCCGGCGGATGATGGCGCTGAACATCGGCCAGTCGCGGGAGATCATTTTTGGCGAAGTGTTGATGGCGCATGTGCGCGACGAGTTGATCGACCCGAAAACCCTGTACATCGATCAATTGGGGCTGGATGCGATCGGGCGCATGGGCGGCCATGGTTATGCGCGGACCCGGGATTACTTCGATTTGCCGACCCGCTCGTTGCAAGCGTGGACGGAAGCACCGGGGGGCGGCGAGCGGTTCTGGCCCGCCAAATAAAAAAACGGCCCACCGAGGTGGGCCGCCGTGCTGATCGTTCCCACGCTCCGCGTGGGAATGCATACCGTGACGCTCTGCGTCACAGTGGACGCGGAGCGTCCATGGCGGCATTCCCACGCAGAGCGTGGAAACGATCAGCAGCCTGGGTTTCAGTCAGTGCCGTACTTCGGCGACCGTGGCCCGTACAGCAGGCCCGCCGGATGACCGGCCGACAGCAGTCGATTGCTGGCCACACCGGCAATCGGGTAGCCGGCATCGGTGGAGCTGTTGATGATCTGCTTCACCGCCGCGGTGATCAGCATGCCGATCAGCCCGCCGGCATTGCTGTTGTTGCCTTCCTCGCTCGACGCCCGGGCCGCACCGGTCCACAGGGTGACGCCGGTTTTCAGGTCGACCAGTTTGGCACTGGCGGTGACGGCGGTTTCGCTGCTGATCACCATGTAGCGCGTGCCGTACTCGCTGACGGTGATGTACAGCGCTGCGTCGGCACCGAAGATTTCCTGCAGCTTGTTGGCCGGCGCCGCATGGATGTCATCCGGCGTGGTCAGGCCGTTCTGGCGGAACGTTTCGTCGACCAACGTGATCGGCAGCACGTAGTAACCGGCTTCAGCCAGCGGGAACGTCACTTGCGACAACAGGCTGTAAGACGCCTTGACGTCCGGCGAGGTGTTCAGCGGCGGCAGCACCAGAATGGATTTCGGCCGCGCTTGCTTGTACGCCGAATAGTCCACGGTCTTCGGTGCAACGCAGCCACCGAGAACGGTCAGCGCCAGGCCTGCGGCCAGCAGTTTCAAGGCACGGGAGATCATTGGGCATCTCCGGTCTTGGCGTTTTTAAGCAGAAAATCCATGTAGGTGCCGGACTCGGGGAACAGGGTCTTCTCGGTGCGCAGCTGCTGCACCATCTGATCGTCCTTGCCCATGCTCAGGTACAGCAGACCGAGATGAGCGTGGTAACCCGGCGGTACCGGCTTGCCGCTGGCGCGGATCTTTTGCAGATCGGCTTCCAGCGCTTCGGCCTGGGCCTCTTTCGGCGTTTCGCTTTTGAAGTATTCGTAGACTTGTGGCTGGTAGCCTTCCCACTGATACAGGGTTTGCGGGCTGCTGCAACCGGCCAGCAAGGCGCCAGCAGTCAGGGCCATCAGCGACCGGGACAGGGACAGATTCATGGTGTGTTGCTCCTTGCGATGGGCGTCTATCAGTTGCCCGGTTTCCAGGCACCGGCGTTCATGCCATCGACCAGACGATTGATCGCCTCGCGCATGGCCAGATCGAGGACTTTGCCGTTAAGGGTGGAGTCGTAGGCAGCGGTGCCGCCGAAGCCGATGATTTCGCGGTTGGACAAGGCGTACTCGCCGGCGCCCTGGGTCGAATACACCACTTCGGAGGTGCTGATGTTGACGATGTTCAGGTTGACCTTGGCGTAGGCGACCTGAGTCTTGCCACGGCCGAGAATGCCGAACAGTTGATGATCGCCGGTCTCTTTGCGGCCGAACTCGGTGACGTCACCGGTGACCACGTAATCGGCGCCTTTCAGACGCTGGGCCTGGCCCTTGATCGCCGCTTCCTGCTGGATTTCGCCCATGTTGTCGCGATCCAGCACCGAGAAACGGTTGGTCTGCTGCAAGTGAGTGATCAGGATGGTCTTGGCCTGGCCACCGAGACGGTCGACGCCATCGGAGAAGATCCCGCGCATGTAGCTCGAACGGTTGTCGAACTTGCCCACGGCCATCGGGATACGCACACCGGACCAGGCCTGGGAGGCGCTTTCCACCTTGGCCACCGGCAATGCGCGGGAGCTTTCGGTGGCGCAACCGGAAAGCGAGCCGGCCAGGGTGCCGAGAACGGCAATCGCAACGCCCGAGACCAACATCCGGGAGATCATTCTCACTGTGCATTCCTTCTGAAATTCGATGTGTCCCCGCACGGTGATGTTGTGGGGGATCGGGAAAGGGGCGGCATTATGCCAAAGTGCCATCAGTGAGGACAGGTTTTTTTGACGTCAGTGAATTGGCTTGCAAATCGGTTAGCAGCCGTCCTCTGCCGATCGTTCCCACGCGGACGGTTCGACGCCTCGACGTGGGAACGATCACTACGGCGTGTCAGTGGAAATCGCGGCTTTGCACCCGAATTCCGTTGAGCAGCGAGCTGAGGTCACTCAAGCGTCCGGCGATCAGATGCCGCACCTCGCCTTCACGCTCCCAGCGGCCATCGACCTTGAGCAATTGCGAGCCCACCAGCACCTGACGCTGACGCTCGGCCAGATCGCGCCAGACCACCACGTTGACGTTGCCGAACTCGTCTTCCAGGGTCACGAACGTCACACCACTGGCGGTACCCGGTCGCTGGCGTCCGGTCACCAGCCCCGCCACGCTGACCGGCCGGCCATGCTCGACCTCCAGCAACTCCCGGGAACTGCGGCAGCGCCGCGCCCGCAATTCGTTGCGCAACAACGTCAGCGGGTGCGGTCCCAGCGTAGTGCCCAGCGTGGCGTAATCGGTGAACAGGTCTTCGCTGACACTCGGCGTTGGCAGCAGCACATCCGGCTCTTCCTGACTCGGCAACCCGGCAAACAACCCGAGCTGTTTCTGCACTCCGGCCACTTCCCAGCGTGCCCGATGGCGGTGCCCGGCCAGGCCGCGTAGCGCTCCCGAGTCAGCCAACAGCGCCTGAGCGCGACTGTCGAGCCCGGCGCGTTCGCCCAGATCCGCGACATCGGCAAACGCCCCCCTCGCCCGAGCGTTTTCAATGCTCCGCGCATCTTCCTCGCGAAAGCCCTTGATCATCCGCAGGCCCATGCGAATGGCCGGCTGCTCGCCGGCAATCGGCTCCAGGCTGCAATCCCAGTCACTGGCGCGCACGTCCACTGGACGGATCTGCAAATGATGGCGTCGCGCATCCTGGAGAATCTGATCCGGGCTGTAGAAACCCATCGGCCAGCTGTTGATCAGCGCACAGGCGAACGCCGCCGGTTCGTGGCACTTGAGCCAGCAACTGGCATAGGTCAGCAAGGCAAAACTGGCGGCGTGGGATTCAGGGAAACCGTAGCTGCCGAAGCCCTTGATCTGCTCGAAAATCTGCGCGGCGAATTCCGGGCTGTAGCCGTTTTTCTTCATGCCCGCAGCCAGCCGTTCCTTGTGCGGCTCCAGCCCGCCGTGGCGTTTCCACGCGGCCATGGAACGGCGCAACTGGTCGGCCTCGCCGGGGCTGTAATCGGCGGCGACAATCGCGATCTGCATCACCTGTTCCTGAAACAGCGGCACACCGAGGGTGCGCTTGAGCACTACTTCCAGCTCCGGTGACGGATAGGTTTCCTCTTCTTCCTTGTTCCGCCGGCGCAGGTACGGATGGACCATCCCGCCCTGGATCGGCCCCGGCCGGACGATGGCCACCTCGATCACCAGGTCGTAGAAGGTTTGCGGGCGCAGGCGCGGCAGCATCGACATCTGCGCCCGGGACTCGATCTGGAACACGCCGATGGTGTCAGCGCGGCTGATCATGTCGTAGGTCGGGCGATCCTCAGGTGGAATCGTCGCAAGGCTCAGGTCCTGATGGCGATGACGGCGCAGCAAATCGAAACAGCGGCGGATCGCGCTGAGCATGCCGAGGGCGAGGATATCCACCTTGAGCAACCCGACGGCATCGAGATCGTCCTTGTCCCACTGGATGATGGTGCGGTCGGCCATGGCGGCGTTTTCCACCGGCACCAGCGTGTCCAGCGGTTGCTCGGATATCACGAAACCACCGGGGTGCTGCGACAGGTGCCGGGGGAAGCAGATCAGTTGCCCGGTCAGGCTCAACACCCGGTGCAGCAGCGGACTTTCGGGGTCGAAACCGCCTTCGCGCAGGCGCTCCACGGGCGGGGTTTCATCGCTCCAGTGACCGCAGCAGTCGGCCAGCGCATTGATCTGGTCCGGCGGCAAGCCCAGCGCCTTGGCCACATCGCGGATCGCGCCGGAAGCGTGGTAAGTGCTGACCACCGCCGTCAGCGCCGCACGACGGCGGCCATAACGACGGAACACGTATTGCAGGACTTCTTCCCGGCGTTCGTGCTCGAAATCCACGTCGATGTCCGGCGGTTCGTTGCGCTCCCTCGACATGAAACGCTCGAACAGCAGCGTGGTGCGATCCGGGTCGATCTCGGTGATGCCCAAGGCAAAACACACCGCCGAGTTCGCCGCCGAACCCCGGCCCTGACAGAGAATTTTCTGCTCACGGGCGAAGCGCACCACATCGTGCACGGTGAGGAAGTAGCTTTCGTAGCCGAGTTCGGCGATCAGCTCCAGCTCATCGTCGATCTGCTTGAGCACCTTGGGCTGTGCGCCTTTCGGCCAGCGCCAGGCGATGCCTTGCTCGGTCAGGTGGCGCAGCCAGGAACTGGCGCTGTGTTCCTCGGGCACCAGCTCTTTCGGATATTGATAACGCAACTCGCCCAGATCGAAGGTGCAGCGCCGGGCCAGTTTCACCGACTCGTCCAGCAAGGTCTGCGGATACAACTCGCGTAACACATCGAGGCTGCGCAAATGCCGCTCGCCATTGGGGTGCAGGCGCAACCCGGCTTCGGCCACTGGAACGTGATGGCGGATCGCTGTCATGGTGTCCTGCAAGGCTCGGCGACCACGGGCATGCATGTGCACATCGCCGCTGGCCACGGCTGGAATCTGCAGTTCATCCGCCAGACTCAGCAGTGCGGCCAGCCGTTGCTGATCGTTCTGCCCGCGATGCAACTGCACCGCCAGCCACAGCCGTTCACCGAAGGTCTGCTTCAGCCAGCGGCCCTCTTCCACCTCATCGACCGCATCCGGCACCCACAGCACCAGCAATCCCGGCAACGGTTCGCTGAAATCCTCGCGCAGCACTTGATACTGGCCTTTTTGGGTACGCCGTCGGGCTTGGGTAATCAAACCGCACAGGGCCTGATAACCCTCGATGTTCTCCACCAGCAACACCAGTTTCGGGCCGTTCTCGATGCGAACTTCGCTGCCGATAATCAGCGGCAGCTCCACGGATTTGGCCGCTTGCCAGGCACGAACGATCCCGGCGAGGGTGCATTCATCGGTGATCGCCAGCGCCTGATAGCCGTGTTTTTTCGCCCGCTGAAACAGCTCCAGCGCACTGGACGCGCCGCGCTGGAAACTGAAATTCGACAGGCAGTGCAGTTCGGCGTAACCCTGATTCACGCGAACCAGCCCTGCAGCCACAACGGACCGCCCTCACCCACAGCCCGGTACGCCCAGCCTTGCTGGCCGGCGCGGTTCTGGATCAGGTAATAGTCGCGGCGCACGTCGTCACCGTCCCACCAGCCGGACTCGATACGCTCCGGGCCCATGAGGATGCGCGCCGAACTTTCGGGCACGGACTGCGGTTCGCCCAACAACCAGCCCGGACGCTGCACGCCCGGCAATGCAGGGCAGCGCTGTTTGTCGTCGGCGTTCTGCCATGCGCACTCCGGTCGATGATCGGCCTGAAAACGCAGGCCTTGCACCGCCTCATCCCCCAGTCGCGCGCGCAGGCGTTCGCGCAATTGCTCCCAAGGCAAGGTCTGCTGCGGGCGGTCGTCGAACAGCTCCTGAAACTGCGGCACGAAACTCGGCAAGTCTTCGGCGCGCAGACGAAAGCCGCGCACCGGGGCCTCGACCTGCACCTGCTCCAGTCGGCCACGGGCCAGTTCAAAGAGCATCGCCGGATCGCGCTCGGCGCTGAGCAGGCCGACCTTGATCAGCGTGTCCGGCAACCCCGCGTGTTCAAGGTGCAGATCGAAGCGCTGCACGCCGCTGTCGCGTCCGCACAAAAACGCCGCCAGATCGGACGTCAGGCGGCGCAAGGGAAACAGCAGCGCCTGATGGGACTGCACGTCGAAATTGAGTTCGATGCGCACGTCGAAACGATCCGGCGGCAGGTAGAACGCCAGCGCCAGCGGCCGTGCGCCGAACAGCGTGTCCAGGTGCTTGAGCATCGGCGCCTCGAAACGCCGGGCCAGGGCCTGACGCGGCAGGTTCTGCACCTGATGGAGGTTACGCAGGCCCATGCGCGACAGCGCCGTGGCCACGCTCGGCTCAAGTCCGATGCGGTCGACCGGCAATTGCCCGAGATGATGGCGCAGGGCTTCACCGTCGGGCACCACCAATCCGTCGTAGGCGTTGGCCAACACCCGCGCCGCCACCGGATTGGGCGCGGCGACGATGCGGTGACGAAAGCCCAGCTCTGTCAGCTCGGTACGCAACCGCGCCTCGAACTGCGCCCAGGAACCGAACAGCCCAAGGCTCGATTCGATCTCGAACACCACGGTGCGCGGGTAGTGCACGCTGACCTGGGCGCTGAAACGATAGGCCCAGGCGGCGAGAAACTGCTGCCAGTGCTCGACCTCGGCCGAATCGTAATCGACGGTGGCGAACCCTTTGCTCATGGCCTGCGCGGCGGTCATCGACTGCCCCGGCCGCAAGCCCAGTGCACGCGCCGCCGGGTTGACCGCTTGCAGCACCCGACGCTGGGCCGGGCCGCTGAGCAGCGCCAAGGGTTGCTCGGGATCGGGGCGCTGACGCAGCACGGCGTCGAGGGCCAATTGCGGGAACAGAATGCAAACCCAGCGCATGGCGACCTCAATGCCCCACGGCGAAGGCAATCGGTGCGCTGCGCGCCAGACCACCCCGGCACTTGAGCACGCGCAATTGCGCCGGGCGGGCATCGATGGCAATGCGCAACGCGGCCGGCGACGGGTTGACCGCCTCGCTCAATGGCCGCCATGCAAACGCCAGGGTCTGGCCGGTTTCCGCCGCCACCTGCAAACGGCGCAAGGCGCGGTCATCGGCCTTGTGCGGCCAGCACAGCACCGCGCCGCAACTGCCCGAGCGCAGGCATTGCTCCGCCGCCCACAAGGCATCGCGTTCGCTGGCCTGGATCACCGACAACTGGCGCAGATCGACCCCGGCATTGGCCCAGGCCTGCGGATACGGCACGAACGGCGGCGCCACCAGCACGATGCGCTCGCCCGCTGCCGACAGCCGCGCCAATGTCGGCCACACCAGTTGCAACTCACCGACACCGGGCCCGGCCAGGAGGATTTCGCTCAGCGCCGCTTCCGGCCAGCCGCCACTGGGCAAGGCGGCGTCCAGCGCGGCGTGCCCGGTGGGTTGCGGGCTGGCGGCCGGTGGCGCAGGCCGGCCCTTCCAGACCTGGCCGCCGTTGAACAGCGTATCCAGCGCAACGACGGCACCCATCAGCCTTGCCTCACCAGACCGCAGAACACCCCTTCGATGGCCAGGTCCTGATCGGCCCGCACCACAATCGGCTGATACGCCGGGTTGCGCGGCAACAGGCGAACCTCATCGCCGATCCGTTCGAAGCGTTTGATGGTGACCTCGCCGTCGAGTCGCGCCACCACGATCTGACCGTTAAGCGCTTCGGGGTTGCGCCGCACGCCGACCAGATCGCCGTCGAGAATCCCGTCCTCGATCATCGAATCGCCCTGCACTCGCAGCATGTAGTCGGGCGTGCGGGAGAACAGCGCGGGATCAAGCATCAGCCGATTGTGCAGGTCGGCATCGGCGCCGATGGGCGCACCGGCAGCCACCCGGCCGAGCACCGGGACTTCGAGCAGTTCCGGCCGCGCCGGTTGCCCGAGCAGGCGAATGCCCCGGGCCTGATGCGGATTGACCTCGATGAACCCGGCTTCGGTGAGCGCCAGCACATGCTTGCGCGCCACGCTGCGGGAGGCAAAACCAAAAGCCTCGCTGATTTCAGCGAGGCTTGGGGGCTGACCGTGTTCGGCGATGCGTTCGCGGATAAAGGTCAGGATGGCGGTACGGCGGGGAGTCAGAGTCGTCATGGAGTACATTTGTACTCCTGTGGGATTTTCCTGACAAGCACCGCCAGTCAGCTCAAACCGCGCTCCGCCAGAAACCCCGCGATGTAGTCGATAAACGCCACAACCTTGGCCGTCGCCCGCCGATGGCTCGGGTACACCGCCAGAATGTGCGGGCCGAAGCTGTCCGGGTCGATGTCGTAATCAGCCATCACCCGCACCAGTCGCCCGTCGGCGATGTACGGCGCGGCGCTCCACAGCGGCGTGTGCAGCAAACCGCGCCCGGCCAGGGCACTGGCCAACAGCAGGTCGTAATTGTCGCTGCGCAACAGCGGCGCTGCCGGTTGCGCCAGGCTCAGGCGCTGGCCGTCGCGTTCGGCCCACCAGAATTCGCGGCTGAGCAACGGATGCCGGTACAGCAGCCATTCATGTTGATCGAGGGTTTGCGGCGTCACCGGCAAGCCCTTGCGCGCCAGGTATTCGGGGCTGCCGCACAGCGCCAGCTGATTGCTGCCGACCACCCGCGCGATCAGCCCCGGCAAATCGTCATGGCCCTCGCGCAGCGCCAGGTCGTAACCGCTTTCCAGCAGATTGACGAATTCGTCGCACAAATCCACTTGCAGGCTGATCTGCGGGTATTGCTGCAAAAAGCCGTCACACACCTGATCGAGAAACGCCCGCCCGTAGGCCAGCGGCGCGGTGATTTTCAGGCTGCCGCGCAGACCGTGCTGCAACTGCTCGATTTCCTCGCTGGCCTCGTCCAGCCGCTGCAACACCTGGCGTGCGGTTTCCAGATACAGCCGGCCGATTTCGGTCAGCAGAATTCGCCGCGTGCTGCGCTCGAACAGACGCGCGCCGAGCTCGGACTCCAGATGATTGACCGCTTTGGTCAGGGCCGACGGAGTCTTGCCCAGTTGCTCGGCAGCGCGGCTGAAACTGCCGAGCTGCGCGGTAACCACGAACATTTTCAGTGCACCCAGCTTGTCCATGCTTTTTCCATTCAGGCAAAAACGTTTTTCGTGAGGGAGGCGTTCTGTCGGGCGTTGGCAGCCACTAATCTGGCCATCAGACGCAATAACAAGGAAATGTTCAATGAAAAGATTCATCCCGCATTTCACAAAAAATCTGCTGATCGCCGCTGTGAGTTTTGCCTCGATGGAAGCCATGGCCGCCACCGATCTGGTGCTGCTCAACGGCAAGATTTTCACCGCCGACCGCGCCCAACCGAAGGTTCAGGCGCTGGCCGTGGAGAACGGCAAGGTGCTGAAAGTCGGCACGGATGCGCAGATCAAGGCCTTGATCGAACCCGGCACCCAGGTCATCGACCTCAAAGGCCAGGCGCTGATGCCTGGTCTGATCGACAGCCATTCCCACGCGATTTTCGGCGGACTGGAAATGGTCTCGGCGAATATGGAAGACGACGTGGTCGGTCTGGATGAACTGGAAAAACGCCTGCGCGGCTGGCGCGACGACGGCAAGGCCCGGCATGGCGACGTATTGAGCGTGGCCGGCATGAGTTCGGCGTATTGGGCCAAGGCTGAGGCATTGGGCAAAATCTTCAATAACGGCGAATGGGCCGACGTGCCAGTGGTGTTCACCGGCAGCGATCACCACACCGCATGGGCCAACAACGTCATGCTCAAGCGTGCGGGCATCGACGCCGCGCTGCTGAAAAACCTGCCGGACGCAGAAAAAGACACCATCGGCAAACTGCCCAACGGTGAACCGAACGGCTTTGTGGTCGACGCCGGCTGGGATCGGGTCGCCTCGAAAATGCCAGTGCCGAGCCCGGCCGACATGCTCAAGGCCGCGCAATCGGCGGTGCGCTTCAACAACAGCCTCGGCATCACCGCGTGGATGGACCCCGCCGCCAACGCCGCGCCGGGCGAGCCGGTGTTCGCCCTCAAGCCCACCGAGAAAACCGTCGGCGTGCTGCCGGCCTATAAAGCCCTGTCGGACAGCGGCGGCATGACCGCCCACGTCGCCGCGCTGCTGGTGGCCAATCCGAAAAGCGTACCGGCCGATCTCGATACCCTCGACAAGGTGCGCCGGCAATTTCAGGGCATTCCCAATCTGACGCTGCCGGGAATCAAGATCTTCGCCGACGGCGTGATCGAGTACCCGGCCCAGAGCGCGGCGATGATCGATCCCTACAGCAACTCGCACAAACAGGGCGAGCTGCTGATCGATCCACAGCATTTCGGCGAACTGGTCAGCGCCATCGACCAGCGCGGCTGGCTGGTGCACATCCACGCCATCGGCGACCGCGCAGTGCGCGAATCCCTGAACGGCATCGCCCAGGCGCGCAAGGACCGGCAGAGCGGCGTGACGCACTCGATCACGCACCTGCAAATGGTCAACCCGAAGGAGTTCGCCCGCTTCAAGCCGTTGAACGTGATTGCCTCGATGCAGCTGCTGTGGGCCAGCGCCGACGACTACACCACCGACATGATCAAGCCTTACGTCAGTGCCCTCGCCTTCCGCTATCAATACCCGGCGCATTCGCTGCTCAAGCAAGGCGCGACGATTGCCGGCGCCAGCGACTGGCCGGTGTCCTCGCCGAACCCGTGGAATGCCATGGCCCAGGCCATCACCCGCACCGGGCCGCTGGGCGTGCTCAACGCCGACGAACGCCTGGACCGCGAAACCATGTTCTACGCCTACACCGCCAACGCCGCGCGGACTATCGGCCTGGAGCAACAGATCGGCTCGCTGAGCCCCGGCAAACAGGCCGATTTCATCGTGCTCGATCGCGACGTGTTCAGCGTCGATGACAAAGCCCTGCATGACACCCAGGTGCTGCAAACCTGGTTCGCCGGCCGCCAGGTCTACGCCCCTACCCTCTAATAACAATCGCCGTACCCGCTGCCCGACCCCGCGCCCGTCGCCGGGGTCCGGCGCAGCCTTGCCCGCTTCCTGCCCATAACAACCACAACAACGGGACTTCACATGAAAGCCTTGCCCCTGCTCGCCCTCACTTCCTTGAGCCTGCTGCCCTTGAGCAGCCACGCAATCCCCCTGAACGATGATTTCGCGGTGCTGGTCGACCTGACCCTGGCCAGCGACTACCGCACCCGCGGCATCTCCCAGACCCAGAACGACCCGGCCGTACAGGCCGGTCTGACCCTGGCCCACAGCAGCGGCCTGTACCTCGGCGCGTGGAGCTCGAACGTCGATTTCGGTGGCGGCCTGAAAACCCGTCAGGAAGTCGATTACTACGCCGGCTGGCTGTGGCAGGCAACCGAGACCGTGAGCCTGGATCTGGGCTACATCAAATACGCGTATCCCAAGGAGAGCCAGTTCAACCAGAGCGAGGTGTACTCGATTCTCAGCGCTTACGGCGTGAAACTCGCGGCCTATTACTCCAGTGACGCGCCGGGCATCGACAGCAAACAGAGTTCGCTCTACAGCTACATCGGCTATGAAACCGAATTGCCGTTGGATTCCGGGCTGAAGCTGCGCTACGGCAACATGGACTTCAAGGACCCGCATATGTATTCGGCGTCCGGCCACAGCGAAGAGTCCTACCGGGAGTGGGAAGTCAAACTGACCCACAGCCTGGCCGGCATGGTGCTGGGCCTGAGCTACATCGACACCGACCTCTCGCAGAGCCAGTGCCTGAGCAGTTGGGGCTTCGAGGACGTGTGCACGGCGACGGTAGTCGCCAGCGTCAGCAAATCCTTCTGACCCGCCGCAAACCTCCCGTGGGAGCCGGCCTGCTGGCGCCCACATTTTTTGCACTTACCGTGATTTTGTTACCGGATGTTTACGGAATTTTTACCAATGCTCTTCTACAGTTACGCGCGTAACCGCATGGGTTTTCGACTGACGTAGAGGAAAGTATCGAAATGGCTTTGGGCAAAGGACTGCGTTTACCGTCCATCACTCCGACCCGCCTGGTGCTGCTGTTTTCGCTGGCACTGGTGGCGCTGTACAACCTGGCGACCTGGAAGGCGCTGGGAACGCTGATTACCTTGCAAGGCGCGCACAAACTGGCGTTCTTCGCGTCCTTCGGACTGTTTCTCTGGGCGGCGATCACGCTGCTGCTGACACTGATCTCGTTTCGCTGGACGCTGAAACCGGCGCTGACGCTGGTGGCCCTGCTCTCGGCCTGCGCGGCGTATTTCATGAACGAATACGGAATCACCATCGACACGGTGATGATCCAGAACGTGTTCGAAACCAATCCGGGGGAAGCCACGGCGCTGTTCAGCGGCAAACTGCTGGCTTACGTGCTATTGCTCGGCGTGTTGCCGGCTGTGCTGATCTGGCGCTGGCCGGTGGTTTATCGGCCGTTCTTTCGGGGTTTGCTGAACAAGGTGCTGGTGATCGTCGCCTGTGTGCTGGTGATCGGCGCTTCGGTGGGCGCGTTCTATTCGACCTACGCGCCGATCTTTCGCGAGGAAGACAAACTCACCCACTTCATCAACCCGACCAACTACATCTACGCGATCAGCAAATACACCAAGCAACGGCTGGGGATCAAAAAGCATTTTGTGGTGCAGGCCATCGGCGAAGACGCGGTGATGAGCGCCAAGGCGGCCTCCCGCGAGAAGAAATCGCTGATGGTGTTCGTGGTCGGCGAAACCGCCCGGGCCGACCATTTCTCGCTCAACGGCTATGAGCGCGAGACCAATCCCGAGCTGAGCAAACTCGACATCCTCAATTTCACCAATGTGCATTCCTGCGGCACCTCGACAGCGGTGTCGGTGCCGTGCATGTTCTCGATGTTCCCGCGCGAGGACTACAGCGACAAGAAAGGCAAAACCTACCAAGGCCTGCTGGACATCCTGCAACGGGCCGGCGTGCAGGTGCTGTGGCTGGACAACAACAGCGACTGCAAAGGCACCTGCCTGCGCGTGCCGAACCGCGACATCGCGAAGAACCAGCCGGGGCCGTTCTGCGACGGCAACAACTGCCTCGACGAGGCGCTGCTGGCCGACCTGCAAGGCTACATCGACAGCCTCAAGGGCAACGCGATCATCGTCCTGCACGCCGACGGCAGCCACGGCCCGGAATACTACGAGCGCTATCCGAAGGACATGGAGCGTTTCAAACCGATCTGCCACACCAACCAGCTGGGCAGTTGCAGCCGTGACGAACTGGTCAACGTCTACGACAACACGATCCTCTACACCGACCATTTCCTGGCCAAGGTAATCGAGCTGCTCAAACGCAATCAGGACCACCTCGATACATCGATGCTGTACGTGTCCGACCATGGCGAATCACTGGGCGAGAACGGCCTCTACCTGCACGCCGCGCCCTATGCGCTGGCGCCGGAAGCCCAGACCCATGTGCCGATGGTGATGTGGTTCGGCAACAACACCCTGGCGCAACTGGGCATCGACCGAGCCTGCCTGCAAGGCAAAAGCAGCCAGCCGGATCTGAGCCACGACAACCTGTTCCATTCGGTGCTCGGGTTGTTCGAAGTCAGGACGTCGCTGTATCAGCCGGGGCTGGATATTTTCCATGGCTGCCGGCCGGCGATGACGGCGGGACAGTGATCCCCTCCAGCTGCGCCAGATAGGCCCACGGGTAAATCCCGCGCTGATGGCCATCGCTGAACACCAGTTGCAGGCCGTAGCCCTGAGCGTTCAATTCGATGACCCGCACACGCGGGTCAACCATGGGCGGCGAGCCCCGCAGGCGAAATGCCCGGCATTGCGAGCACGGGCACTGGCGGCGCAGTTCGGCATGGTCGAGCAACTGCTCGCGGCCATCCGGCCAGCTCAGCCGTAACCGGTGTTCACTTTGGGAATTGCCGACCGACAGCGGATTCATTGCAGCTGACTCAAGGCAATCCGCACGGCTTTGCGCACTTCCGGGTCGCCGTCGTCCTGCGCGGCCTGCAACGCCGCCACCGCCCCACGATCGTTCAATTCGCCGAGGGCCAGCGCGGCTTCCTTGCGCAGGTTACTGATGCGATGACCGAGGGTGTCGATCAGGGCGTCGAGGGCAGCGACGTACTTGAGGCGCCCGAGGCTGCGGGTGGCGCGCAGGCGCACCTGCCAGTAGTCGTCGGCCAAGGCTTCGATCAGCGCCGGCCCGGCGTCGGTGTGGCCGACCTTGCCGAGGGTGGTCGCGGCTTCTTCGCGCACTTGCCAGGCCTGGTCCTGCAAGGCCTGACGCAATGCGGGCAGTACTTCGGCGTCACTTGCCAGACCCAGGGCGCCGGTGGCGGCGCGGCGCACTTCGGTGTCCGGGTCATCACTCGCCAGGCGGGCCAGGGCTGGCAACGCGTCGAGTTGCTTGAGCCAGCCGAGCACGCCGACGGCTTCGCGACGGACGCTGGCATCGGCATCATTCAGCGCCTGAATGGCGGCCGGCGCAGCGCCGGGGAAACGCAACTCGCGCAAGGCGCGGAACGCGGCAATCCGCACGCCGGTTTCGGAATGGGCGGTCCACGGCAGAATCACCCTGCCCGCCGCTTCGGTCTTGAGCAGGCTCAGGCTCTGCGCCGCTGCGGCTTGCACCGCCGGCGACGGATCCGTCAGCGCCCGGCACAGCGCGTCAACCACCGACTCGTCTTCCCAGGCTTCCAACAGACGCGCCGCTTCGGCACGCACTTCTTCGGCGGGGTCTTCGGCCAGGCGCTCGACCAGCCAGAGCAGACCGTCCGGCTCTTCGAGGTCGGCCAGATCGATCAGGGCAATCCGCCGTACACCGGCGTCATCAGCGGTGAGGCGTGGTTGCAGGGCGAGAATGTCGTCGTTATCGGTCACAGCAAAAAATGAAGTCACAGGGCAAATCTCGGCAAGGCGTTTTCAGGAGGCAAACCGAGCGGATTGAGGCGCGGCAGCGGTCGGTCGTTGTCGTGGCGCAGCAGGTCGAGGCAGTGGCGCTTGAGGCGCGAGAACTCGTGGCTGGTCACCAGTTCGGTGGTGCGTGGCCGGGGGAAATCCAGACGCAGGTCTTCGATGATTCGCCCCGGCCGTGCGCTCATCACCAGCAAGCGATCAGCGAGGAACAGCGCTTCGTCGATGTCATGGGTGACGAACACCACGGTGGTGCGAATCCGCGTCCAGATGTCCAGCAGCAATTCCTGCATGTTCAGGCGGGTCAGCGCGTCCAGTGCGCCGAAGGGTTCATCCATCAGCAACAGCCGGGGGCGATTGACCAGCACCCGGGCGATCTCCACCCGTTGCTGCATGCCGCCGGACAGTTGATCGGGCCAGCGTTCGGCGAAGCCTTCGAGGCCGACCAGTTCGAGGATTTCATCGGCGGCGCGATGGCGCTCGGCCTTGCCGATGCCGCGCATCTTCAGGCCGAAGGCAACGTTGTCGCGCACCGTGCGCCACGGGAACAGGGTGTGATGCTGGAACACCATGCCGCGTTGCGGTGACGGGCCGGACACTTCGGTGCCATCGACTTTCAACTGCCCGCCATGGGGTTGCAGATGCCCGGCCAGCGCACCGAGCAAGGTCGATTTGCCGCAACCGGACGGGCCGAGAATGCACACGAACTGGCCGGGTTCGATCTGGCAATCCAGGCCCTGCACCGCTTCAAAGGCTTGCCGGCCTTCGCCAAGGACGATGGATAGCTGACGGATGTCGATCCGCCCTTCCGGGGTTTGCATCACGCTCATCAGGCTTTTCCTCGTGGTCGATGCCAGGGCGTGAACAGCCCGCCCAAGCGTTTGATCAGCAGGCTGCTGCCCATGCCCAGGACGCCGATCAGCAACATGCCGACCACGATGTCGGCGTAGTTCTGGATGGTGTAGGACTCCCAGGTGTAGTAACCGATACCGAACTGGCCGGAGATCATTTCGGCGGTCACCAGACAGAACCACGACGTGCCCATGCCGATCGCGAGGCCGGTGATGATGCTCGGCGCGGCGCCTGGCAGGATCACTTCCAGCAGGATCGCCCGACGCCCGGCCCCGAGGCTTTTGGCAGAGGCGATCAAGCGTGGGTCGACACCTTCGACGCCGTGCACGGTGTTGAGCAGGATCGGGAACAGCGCGCCGGTGAAGGTGATGAAGACCATCGACAGTTCGGAGGATGGGAACATCAGGATGGCCAGTGGAATCCAGGCGACGGCGGGGATTGGGCGCAGCACTTCCAACGGTGGCAGCAGCAGGTCTTCAGCCCACTTTGAGCGGCCGATGGCCAGGCCCAGGGCGACACCGATGATCAGCGCAGCAAGGTAGCCGGCGAAGACCCGGCCGAGGCTGGCGGTCAGGTGCTGGATGAGTTTGCCGGAGTCGCCGAGGCCGAGGGCGGCTTCGATTACGGCCAGCGGGGTTGGCACGTTGGCGAAGGTGACGAGGCCGAGGTTCCAGTGGTGGCTGGCGGCGAGTTGCCAGAAGAGCAGGCAGAACGCTATGGAGATTGCTCTGGTGGTCCAGCGGGCTTTCGGGATTTTCATGGATCGGAATTCCGTGTGATGACTGAGATCGAACCCCCTCACCCCAGCCCTCTCCCCCAAGGGGGCGAGGGGGAAAGGGGGCAGATCTTCAAGCCTTTCAAAACCTGTACCCGACTCGAGAACGAGCAGATGTTCATGATTTTCAAACCTGAGTTCGGCTCGATATCTCAGGTCGGCGTAACTCTTCAGAACAACACCGTCAGTCCCCTCTCCCTCCGGGAGAGGGTTAGGGTGAGGGGGAGCTTTTGATCTGCTGTTAACGTGCAGCCACGGCCTGGGTCGTGGCATCGGTGAAGTCAAACACCTTCCCGCCCTGCGCCGAAGCAAATTGCTGCGCCTGCCCCTTGAGCAAAAACGCGCTGAGGCGACCCTTCGCATCACTGGCAAACCACGCCTGCTCCGCCAGCAACTTGATCCCGCTGTCACTCGCCTGGGCATACACCGCCCGGATGTTCTTGCCTTCCGACTTCAGGCCGGCCAGTGCGTTAAACGCCTCCTCAGCCGAGGCATACCGCCGGACCTTGTCTTCACCCCGCACCCAGATTTCCGCGACATGGCTGAAGTCGGTGATCGCTTTGCCGGTCAATGCATCCTGCGACTTCAACGGCGTCTGCGCGTAGTTGGCCAGTTGCGCCGTGTAATCCAGATTCGAAGCCTTGAACGCCGCACGAATGTACTGATCGTCAATAAAGGTATTCAGATCGAGCCCGCGATCCGCCTTCTTCAGCAACTTCAACGTGTCGATGGCGGTGCCCACAGCCTGGCGATATTCCGGCTTCCAGCTCAGGTCGCGGGTCTGTACGCCCAGCGGGCCGTGGAACAGGTAATTGACCTCAGCATCGACGCCAGTCACCTTGGCGATCAGCTCGCTGTATTTCTCCGGTTCGGCGGCCAGCAGTTGATTGGCCTCGATGCTGGCGCGCAGGTAGGCGACGACGATTTCCGGGTACTTTTTCGCGTAGGCCTGATCCACCAGCGCACCGTGGAAGGTCGGTGCATTGGCCTGGGCGCCGTCGTAGATCTTGCGGGCGAAGCCGCGGCTCGGGAACAGTTCGGCGAACGGCACGAAGTCGGCGTGGGCGTCGATCTTGCCGGCCTGCAACGCGGAGCCCGCAACCTCTGGCGGTTGGGCAATGATGTTCACGTCCTTGAGCGGATCCCAGCCCTGCTCCGCCACGGCGCGCAGCAACATGCCGTGGGCGGTGGAGGCGAACGGCACGGAAATGGTTTTGCCCTTGAGCTCACTCAGCGACTGCACGCCAGACGCGCTCGGCACCACGATGCCGTTGCCGCTGCCCTTGATGCTGCCCGACAGCACGCTGATGAACAGGCTGTGTTTGCCGGCGGTTTCGAATGCCACGCCGTTGAACGCGCCGGGGAAATCGGCCATGGCGCCGAAGTCGAGTTTGCCGGCGACCATCTCGTTGGTCAGCGGTGCGCCGCTGGTGAAGTTCTTCCACTGCACGTCGTACTTGGCGTCCTTGTAGGCGCCGTCGTGAGGCAGGTATTTGTCGAGCAGGCCCAGCTCGCGAATCAACAGGCCGCCGGCGGCGCAGTTGATGGTGGTGTCCTGGGTGCCGATGGCAATGCGGATGGTTTCGGCCGAGGCCGACAGGGTGAACGAAGCCAGTACCAGACCGGCGATTGCTGCACGCAACATGGTTGAATCCCCTCGAATCATTTTTAGGATGTTCGTCTCCGCCGCGATCAGGGCGCGGTGGGAAACGAGGGGTGTGTTGAATCAGGCGTCCGGTGTTGCCGGATAGCGTTTTAGCGAAGCAGATACGGGATTTCGACTTTCACCGCACCGGTCGGGCAGTCCTTTTCGCACGGCATGCAGTACCAGCATTCATCGAAGGCCATGTAGGCCTTTTGCGTGGCCGGGTTGATCGCCAGCAGGTCCATCGGGCAGACGTCGACGCACACGGTGCAGCCCTTTTCGGCGATGCATTTGTCCTCGTCCACGGTGACGGGGGCGTTGGAGCGGAAGAAGATTTCCTGGGCTTGATAGGCCATGGTTCGGACTCTCTCTAGTGGTGCATCAAGCGGCGAAAGCGCCGACCCGAAGGCGGTCGTAAGCCTGCATTTCCTCGGCGTCGAGCGGGATGATGTAAGGCTCGACGGCTTTCTTGAAACTGGTCATGCGCCCGTCCTCGCCCTTCTTCAGGTGGCAGTGGCAGAACCATTCGCGGTCGTCCCGTTGCGGGTGATCGACGCGGTAGTGGTACAGGCCCCAGCGGCTTTCGGCGCGGAACAGCGAAGCGCGGGCGGCCATTTCGGCGCAGTCGCGAATCACGCTGGTTTCCATGGCGCGCATCAGTTCGTGGGCGTTGTTGGCCTTCATCTCGTCGAGATCGCGTTCGATGTCGCTGAAGCGTTGCAGGCCGATTTCCATTTTCTTGGTCACTTTCGGCGGTTGCAGGTAGTCGTTGACGAAGCGCCGCAGCTTGTACTCGACCTGCGCCGGCGGCAGACCATGCTCGCGATCCAGCGGTGCGTAGACCCGGGTCTTTTCCTTCTCGATCTGCTCGGCATCCAGCGCAGAGAACTCGCGCCCGGCGACAAACTCCGCCGCGTTGTTGCCCGCGAACCAGCCGTAAGTGAACGCGCCAAGCATGTAGTTGTGCGGCACGGCGGCCATGTCACCGGCCGAGTACAAACCTTTCACCGACGTTTCGGCCCGCTCGTTGACCCACACGCCGGACGCCGAGTGGCCGCTGCAAAAACCGATTTCCGAGATGTGCATCTCGACCATCTGCGTGCGGTAGTCGGTGCCGCGATTGGCGTGGAACTGGCCGCGGCTTGGACGTTCGTTGCTGTGGAGGATTTCCTCGATGTTCTGGATGGTTTCCTCGGCCAGGTGATCGAGTTTGAGGAACACCGGGCCGTTGCCGCTCTCCAGTTCCTGGTGGAACTCCCACATCATCTGCCCGCTCCAGTAGTCGCACTCGATGAAGCGTTCGCCCTTGTTGTTGGCGGTGTAGCCACCGAGCGGGCCGGTGACGTAGGCGCAGGCCGGGCCGTTGTAGTCCTTGATCAGCGGGTTGATCTGGAAGCACTCGAGGTTCGCCAGTTCGGCCCCGGCGTGATACGCCATGGCGTAACCGTCGCCGGCATTGGTCGGGTTTTCGTAGGTGCCCATCAGATAACCCGAGGACGGCAGACCGAGTCGTCCGGCAGCGCCGCAGGCAAGAATCACTGCCTTGGCTTTGATCACATGGAAGTCGGCGGTGCGGCAATCGAAGCCCATCACACCGTTGACGGCGCCCTCCTCGTCGGTCAGCAAACGGGTGCAGACCAGTCGATTGGTGATGCTCACCCGCGCCCGCTTCAACTGGCGATACAGGACTTTCTTGATGTCGTGCCCTTCGGGCATCGGCAGCACGTAGGCGCCCATGTGGTGGACTTTCTTCACCGCGTAATCGCCGGTCTCGTCCTTCTCGAACTTCACGCCCCAGCGGTCGAGCTGCTCGATGGTTTCAAAGCTGTGGGTGGCGTAGGCGTATACCGCCGCCTGATTGACGATGCCGTCGTTGGCGATGGTGATTTCCTTGGTGTACTGCTCGGGCGTCGAATGGCCGGGGATGATCGCGTTGTTCAGGCCGTCCATGCCCATGCTGATCGCGCCGCTGCGCTTGACGTTGGCCTTGTCGACCAGCAGCACGCGCAGTTCCTTGTTCTTTTCCTTGGCCTTGATCGCGGCCATCGGGCCGGCAGTGCCGCCGCCGATCACGACGATGTCGTATTCCTGTTCGAGAGTATTGCGGGTCATGTTCAGGCCCCTTTTTGCCGGTCGATCCGCAGGCGGTACTGGAACGCATCGCCACGGTAGTAAAGGTGTTCGAAGTCCAGCGGCTGGCCGTTGGCGTCATGGGTCAGCCGTTCGATGCGCATGATCGGCGAGCCGGCCTCGACGTTCAGCGCCTGGGTCAGGTCGCTGTCGGCCAGCACCGCGTCGATGGCCAGATCGGCGTGGCCGAGGGCGATGCCGCAGTCGTTTTCGAGGATCAGGAAGATGTCGCGGGTGACCAGATCGGCCTTCTCCAGCCGCTCGCCGACGGCTCTGGGCAGGTAGGTGATTTCCAGCGAAATCGGCTCGCGGTTGATCAGCCGTACACGCTTTATCTGCGCGACGATTTCGCCTTCGGCGACCTGCAAACGCTCGGCGACCAGTTTGTCGGCGGCGATGAATTTGAAGCTGCGCAGGCGGTTGATCACCTCGTAGCCACGGCCGGTCATGGACTCGGCTAGGCCTTGCAGGGTGCTGACGTTTTGAAAGGTCTTGGGTTTGGCAACGAAGGTGCCTTTGCCGTGGATCTTGAAGATCAGCCCTTCTTTCTGCAGATCGCCCAGGGCCTGGCGCACGGTGATGCGGCTGACCTTGAACAGGGTGCCAAGCTCACTTTCGGACGGCATCTGGCTGTCTTGCGGGTATTCGCCGTCGAGAATCCGGGCGCGCAGCACGTCGCGCAGTTGGGTGTGCAGAGGAACGCTGCCAAGGGAGAGAACGTTATCGGTCATCACGGGATCACTTGTTATAACGAGTTATGACGTGATCTTAGAGACGTTATGACAAGCTTGAGAAATATTGTTTGGGCATAACCTTAGATGCGCCTTCAGTGGCGCTTGAGGATCTGATCCATGACCCAATCGGTCTTGAGGGCTTCGGCGGCGACTGCGGGGTGCTGCGACTCACCGCGAATCTGCGCATTCATGCCCAGTACGTGGTGCCACTGGATGTGTTCGTGGTGAGGGATTTCCAGGCTGATGTGTTCATCGGCGTGCAGCTCGACCGGATGCTCGTCGAACACCGAAAAACCGATCCGCCCTTGGCTGCCGATGATCTCGACCCGATCCTCGCGCCGGTCCGCAACAAAGCTCCAGCAGCCCATGCCCAGCGCGCCCGAGGCGAATCGCCAACTGGCGCTGACCGCATCTTCCGCCGCATACAACCCGGCCTGGCGTGCGGTGAAGCCGGCGACTTCAACGATGTCGCCGAGCAGGTACTGGAACAGGTCAAAACCATGGCTGGCCAGATCCGCGAAGTACCCGCCCCCGGCCACCGCCGGATCGGTGCGCCAGTTTGCGCTACCGTCCAGATCCTTGGGCGATGGCGCCTTGGTCAGCGTCCAGCTCAGATGCCGCACCTCGCCGATGCGCCCCTGCTCCAGCCATTGCCGAACCTGCTGGAAACGCGGCAGTGAACGACGGTAATAGGAGACGAACAGGTGCAGACCCGCATCAGAGAACACCTGCTGCATCTCGCGGCTTTGCCCGGCGTTGAGGGCCATGGGTTTTTCCACGCAGCAATGCTTGCCGGCGGCGGCGACTTTCAGGCTGTAGGCGTGGTGGCTGTCGGGGGGCGTGGCGATGTACACCGCATCAACCTCGGGGTCGTTGATCAAGGCATCGACGTCGGTGTAAGTCCGATCGATGCCGTGGCGCGCGGCGTAATCGGTCACGGCTTCGAGGCGGCGCCCCATCACTGCGACCAACGCCGAACCGGGCGCCTTGTAGAAGGCTGGCCCACTCTTGCGTTCAGCGACGCTGCCGCAACCGATCATGCCCCAACGCACCACGTTCATGCTTGCGACTCAGCCGATGCGCAGTGCGCGCAGATCGAGGTGGCCGTTTTGCAGCGGCGGGCACCAGTAGTAGCCGCCGGTGATCGGCCGGCTGATGCGGTACAGACCGTCGGTGATGCCGTCTTCCAGACCGCTCATGCGGCGCAGTTGCGCTTCGAAGGCGTCGAGGGAGAAGCCGAACGCCAGGAACATCAGGCCGGCGCGGTCGCCTTCGATCCACGGCATCGAACGACGCACGACGAAGGCTTCCGGGGCGAAACTTTCCTGGGCGGTGCGCTTGACGTGGGCGGAAACCGGGGCGTCGTCGATCTCTTCGTTGTCGCTCAGGCGACGACCCATGATGTTGTCCTTGTCCTCGGCGGACAGCGCATGGAAACTCTTGAGGTCGTGCTGCCATTGCTGGATCGCGGCAAAGCTGCCACCGACCAGACCCTCGGCGCCTTCACTTTGCAGTGCGGCGGCGACAGCGGCTTCGTCATGCGGGTTTTCGGTGCCGTCTTCATAACCGGTGAGGTCATGGCCGTCCTTGTGGCGGAAGGCTTCCTGCATCTGCACCAGACGCAGCGCCGGGGCCAGTGCGGCCTCAAGTGCGGTGCTGCGATTGAGCAGATCGCCACGGTCGACACCGTGCAGCCAGACCCACAGGGCGTGCTGGGTCGACGGGTTTTCCACGCCAACGCCGGTCAGCGCCGGGAAGCTGCGCAGGCCGTCGATGTTCACATTCAGGGCCTTGGCCAGGGATTCACCGAAACCGACCACCGCCGACTTGCCGTCCACCAGGTTCAGCAGGTTGTCGATCGCCTGCGGCAGCGCTTCAACCGACTCGAGGGCGAAAAACAGGTGACGTGCTTGCGGCGGAACAGGGGTGGCGAGAATGCCCGGCTGGTAGTAACTCATGTCGACTCCTTGGAAAGAGCGCGGAGTTTAACTGTAGCCGGAGGGTTTGTGGGGGGTTGAAATGGGTTGGATAGCTTCAAAAGCCCCTCACCCTAGCCCTCTCCCGGAGGGAGAGGGAACTGATTGGGGAAAATTGAGGAGGTACGCCGACCTGAACGAACGATGGTGAATCCATAATCGACACAGAATTTTCAGGTCGATGTATCGCGCAAGACAACTCGGTCGGCCCCCTCTCCCTCGGGGAGAGGGCTGGGGTGAGGGGTATCGGTCTCAAGTCAAATCACAGAACTCTCCATGCGCCATGCACTCGGACTCTTCCCCGTCCAGCGCTTGAACGCCCGGCGAAAACTGCGAACGTCGCTGTAACCGACTTCCTCGGTAATCCGCTCGATCGGCATGTCCGGATTGGCCAGCAAACTCATGGTTCGCGCCTGGCGCACTTGCTCCAGCAATGCTTCAAAAGTCAACGAATGCTCAGTCAGCCGCCTACGCAAGGTGCGGCTGCTCATGTTCAAGTCGCCGGCAATCTTTTCAATGTGACTGCCCCGACTCAGATCCCGCGCAATCGCCCGCTCCACAGCCTGGATCAGATCGAGTTTCTGATGAACCTGCGCCGCCTCCAGCTCCAGCAACTTGACCGCCTGACGCAGCGCCAGCGAATGGTGGTTGGGCAGGTTCACATCCAGCCATTGCACGTCGATCAGCATGCGGTTGTGCAGGCACCCGAAGCGCACCTCCGGCCCCAGCAGCCGCCGGTACTCATCCAGGTAATCCGGCGCGGCGTGCATGAACTCCACGGCAATCGGCTTGAACGTCTCGCCCACCAGCGCCCGCCCATAGACCAGCAGGCTGGCGAAAAACTCTTCCACCGCAAACACCTGCACCTCGGCAAACGGCAACCGGCATTCAACGTCGACGTACACCTGATCGCCCACCACATCGACGCTGGAAACCACGATCCCACCGGAGGTGTGCTGATGCCGGACCCCGATTTCGAACGCATCGCGCAAGGTCTTGCACAGCGACAGCACGTGCCCCAGCAGCCCCAGCGTACCGAGCACATTCTGCGCACCGACCCACAGTCCCAGCCCCTGATTGGGCAACGCTTTAAGCGCACGCTGGATCATCGCCACGGCCTGGCGATAGGAAATCCTCTGCGCCGGATCCTGCAAATCCTCGAAATCAAAACCCAGGCCACGGCACAGACTCTGCGGCTCGATGCCCTTGTTGGCGGCGACTTCGGCCAGGGTTTGCAGGAGAAATGGCGACACCAGCGCCAGTTCGAAGGTCGGGTCTTGGACTTTTACGTTCATGGAGGCTGACATTCCGGATCACGCTGAATTGTTATTTTTGTTACCGGTTATGTCGAAGGAAGTTAGCACAGGGTTGACGAAGTGTCCGCAGAAGCCCCCTTCCGTGTCCGCCAATACCCTGCCCTGTTGTGCGCCAAGGGCTTATTTCTATCGTAGCCGGGCACCCTGCGTGCCGGCGTTGCGCCCAAAACACAATAATAATGAGGACGGACATGACCCCGAACCGCGCGACATTCCCTGTGCGACTGGCGCTGAGCCTGCTCGGCTGCGCCGCGACCCTGCCGGCGCTGGCCACCGAAGCCGGCGTCGACAACATCGGCCCCGGCACCGACGGCTTCTTCATGCTGCCGCTGGAAGTCGACAGCCTTCCGGAGAACATGGTCGCCTTCAACCTCTACTACAACCACTACAAGTCACGAAAGCTCAACATCAGTTCGCTCGGCGGCAAGGTGCCGAATGTCGAGATCGAATCCACCGCCGTCATCCCGCGTCTCGACTACCTTAGCCCGGTGCGGATTTTCGGCGGACGACTGGCCGGTTACATCGCCCAGCCGTGGCTCAAGCAGGAAGTCTCGGTGTTCGGCCTGAGCGACACCCGCGAAGGCATGGGCGATACCACCATCGCGCCGATCATCCTGTGGGACATGGGCAAGGACCTGACCCTCGGCGCCGCCGTGGAAATCACCGTGCCCACCGGCGAATACAGCGTCGATCGGCTGGCCAACACCAGTAACAACTTCTACACCTACAAGCCGCTGTTTTCCTTCACCTGGCTGCCAACCGAGCGCACCGAGGTGTCGATGAAAACCACCTACAGCTTCAACGAGAAGAACAAGGACACCGACTACAAATCCGGGCAGATCTTCCACTTCGATTACTCGGCCAGCTACAAGATCACCGACGACCTGATGCTCGGCATCAACGGCTACTACCTCAAGCAGACCACCGACGACAAACAGTTCGGCCACACCGTGCAGTTCGCCGGCCAGGACGTTGATGACGGCGTACGCGGCAAGGTCTTCGCCATCGGCCCGGCGCTGCACTTCACCTTCCTCAAGTACGCCAGCGTCGAGATCCGCTGGGCCAAAGAATTCGACGTGGAGAACCGGCCAGAGGGGGAAATGTTGTGGGCGAAGGTGAGTATTCCGTATGCGTTCTGAGTGCATTTGTAGGAAGGTGCGCGCGGATTTGTAGGCTGGAAACCTGAAAAACAGAGGGGAGGAATAGGCCTACAGCGGCGGTCGAGATTGCCGGACAACGATGGGAAACGTCCGGCAGATTTGAAAGGGGGACTTGCAGATACTGGGTCCCGCTACCTCATGGTTCCTCAAGGGCTCATGGGGCGCATCGTCTGCCAGTGACGACAATGGGCCATTCCCCCTTAAACTGCTGAAATTGATCACGGAGATCACTATGAGCATATTGCATTCCCCGTTTTACGCTGACTTCGAATCCGAAGAAGAGGCAGAGAGCTACGATCGCTGGTTTCGTGCGGAGGTACAGGATGCACTTGATGATCCAAGTCCTGGCATTCCCCATGATGAAGTTATGGCAATGCTCGACCAGATACTGGAAGAGATGCACAGGAAGCGCCGCTCTGCTGCTTGAATGGAGCAGCAAGTCCTCGCGTCAACTGGCTGATATCTTCAAATACATCGAGCAACACAACACCAACGCTTCAATTTCGCTAAGAAACAAGGTGGGTGCAGCAGCACAGCGACTTTCATCAATACCTTATGGTTACCGACCCGGCCGAGTACCTGGCACTCGCGAAATGGTGATTCATCCGAACTATCTGCTGGTTTATCGAGTGAATGGCCATATCAAAATACTGAGGGTGCTTCACGCCCGACAAAAATACCCCTCAACTTCAGCAACATAAAAAAAGGGCGGCCAAACGGCCGCCCGAAGCGTACTACACGAGAGTCCTTTACAACGTCAGCTGTCCCCGCTCCTCTTCGGTCAGCTGCTGTTTCGCCTGTTCATCCAGCGCTCCGGCGCCCAGCACCTGCACCGGGCTGTTGGGGTTGTAGCCCGGCGTCGGTGCGCGGCTGGCGCCGTCGCGGGTCGGGGCCAGTTGTTCGTTGCCGAAGCTCAGTACCTGCACGGTGAACACCGAAGCCTGGTTCTGGCGCGACGCGGCCTGTTGCTGACGGGCAACGTCTTCCGCCGCCTGGGTCGCCGACGACGCGGCGGAACTGGCGGAGGTGATCGCCCCGGTGTTGACCGCCGACACCACCGGCACGCCGGTCGCCTTGCCCTGCACCGAAATGTTGGCGGCGTTGACCACCGTCAGCGCGGCGATGTTGACGTTGCCCGAGACGCGAATGCCCGCCTCGCCCGCATCGATGGTGCCCAGCGGCGCGATCAGGTCGATGTCCCCCGGTGCCACTTCGGCAATCGGGTTGAGCGTGGCGATACCTGCGCCGGTGCTCGGCACCGATGGCGACAGGGTCACGTTGCCCCAGGTGTCGTACACGCGTTTGGGCGGGGTGTAGACCACGGTGGTTTTCGAACCGCGACCGGCGTTGATGTCGCCCTCGGCGGACCATCCAAGGATCGAGCCGCCAAACGTGGTCATGATCCGGCTCTGCCCCAGCAGAATGCTGCCCTGGGAATAGAGCTGAATGTTGCCCGAACCCTGGGTGATGATCCCCGCTGTGGACGGCGGCGCCGCGCCCTCGATACCGAACACCTGACCACCGCCCGGGGTGAGCATCTGGATGTCACCACCGAACAGCGTCTTGACCCCTGCGCCGCCGTACATCGTGATATCGCCGTCATAGCGGATCGGATTGCCGGCCACATCGACGGTCGGGAACAGTGAAGCAATGGCGTTGCGACCACGCAGATAACTGCCTTTGCGCGGGCCGTCGACATCGTTGTATTCCAGGCCACCAGCACGCAGCTCGGCGAAATACACCTGACGGGCGAAGATCGCCTGCTCGGTACTCGGCAGTGCAGCGAAGAAGGCTTGCGCCTGTTCGGCGTTGCCGCTGAAGCCATAGCCAAGGGTCAGCCAGCTCTGCAGTTCATCGAGGTAAGTCTTGACCACTTTGCCCGGTTGCCCGTTGAGGGATGCGTTCGGGTCCGCGAGGTTCTGCGGGTTCAGGTAACGGGCGATGAACCGCGAATAATCCGCTCCCTGTACGCCCGTACCGGCCTGCATCACCAGGCTGGCGCCGGGGCGGTTGTCCCCCGCCAGAATCGGTCCGATGCTGGTAATGCTGGCACGGTCCTCCATCAGGATGTTGCGCCCTGCCTTGATGTCCAGCACACCCGGGCCGGCGATGTCGAAGCTGCTGTAGAGGATGTCGCGCCCTGCCGAGACCCGGGAAATATCCCGTGAATTGTTGTGCACGAACAGATTGCCGGTCGAGGCGACACCCTCTGTATTCGGTAACCCCATCTCGCCGTTGGGCGCCGTGGTCGGTTGCCCGAGAAAGGTACCGGAAGCCACGATGTCTCGCCCTGCCAGCATCCAGACAGGGCTGGCCGCCTCGTACCAGGTACGTTTGGAGAGGCTGAACGTCAGTGTTTCACCACTGCGCACCCCCACCAGATCACCGGTCAAAGCATAGAACCGTGCGGGCGCCTGCACCTCACTCAAACCCGAGTAACTGTTGGCACCGAAAGCAAACAGCGGATATCGCAAGTTTTTATCGGGTGAAACCCCATCACTGCCACGGTTGGTCATGATCGGCGTTTTCGATGTGTTGTTACCGTAGCCATTGAAGGCCGGTGTGAATGGCGTAGCGATGGCCGACGGACTGGCGCCCGACTGATTGATTGCGTAGCCACCGGCATAGATCGAATCCTGCGCCAGGAGCTCCAGTTGCCCGGCCTTCGAGGGCGCCAGCAACAAGGAGTACGCTGTGGCCGGCAAAAATCCGCTGCCTTGCATGTAGGTCGCCGACGGCCCGGCATAAATCGAGCCCTGGGCCGCCACCGCACGCAGGATCGACGGATATACGAAGCGCCCATCGGTGGGAGATGTGTTTCGCCCGATCATGGGGCCCTGCCCGTCAACCTCGCCCAGCTGTGTGCTTGGCGTCAGGTTGCCTCCAGCCGAAAACAGATCGATAGCCGTGTGATCGGTCCATAGCGAGAAACCACTCAATCCGCCCCCGTCATGCACGACACCGTCAGCGGTGGTGAACGGCGTCGAGTTCTGCAACCGAACCCGGCCCGGGTCCGCCGCACCACCCAGCACCAGGTCGCCGCGGGTATTGAGGCTCATGCCAGAGTCGCCAGGGATCAAGACCAGGCCGCCGGAGGCACTGCCAGCGGTGGATGTGAACGGGTCAAACGGTCGGACTTCGCGTGGGTCCTGCACATAGGAGGCTGCGCCGTACTGCAGATTGATTCCACCCAGCGCCCCGCCAGTCAGTCGGGCCGCGCCGCGCAGGTTGATCAGAGCGCCTTGCAGGTCGTGTCGGGGGACTCCCACGCCAATGTTGCCGGCCCGGGCCTGCAACGACGGATTGAGCGAACCGCCGATGCGGATGTCCATGTCACCGCCACCGGTCAATTGCAGCCGTCCATCGTCGCCGACGCGCCCGGTACTCCCGACCGCCACGATCAAGCCTTGGCCACGGGGGTAAAGATTGGTGTTGGCGTTTTCGCCCAACGCCTTGACCATGCCCCCATCGGCACCTGCGCGCAGGCTGATGTTGCCGCCACCCAACGTGCCGAAACCGGTGAAGCCAACCAGGAACGGCCCGGTATCGACGCCTTGATCCGGCAACGGCTGAGTCGCATAACTGCCGAAGTTGATCCACCACGCCGTCGGCACATCGCTGTTGCCGGTCCCCTGACGCCAGAGCCAGTTGCCCACCGCCACACTGGGCACTTGCTCAGGTGTTTCCAGGGTTGCCGAAGGGCCACGCCGACCCAGCACATCCCCCGAAATCGAACCACCGGCGTTGATGGTCAGGTTGCCGCCCATTTGCGGGTACCAGGCCTGATACAGACTGTCGTTGCCTGTGACCCACCGCTCGTAATCGCTGCCGGCACTGCCCAGCACCGAACCGTTGTCCGACAGACGTCCGCGCGGCTGGTTGAAGCGCGGATCGATCTCTTCGGATTGGGTGCCGGCGGTATAGACGCCGAACGGTGAGTCCATGCTCAGATCACCGGCGGCGAGCACGTCCAGATCCCCGGTACCGGTACGCAGTACGCTGAACATCTGTGTGCGGGTCCTGACGGTGATGCCCGGTTTGTTTTCCACGCACAGCTCAGGGAAAGACCCACACCAGGCAAGCACGTCGTCATCGCTTATCGGTGACCCCGGGGGCATGCCCATCCAGTTGTCCGGTGCCCACGTCCATCGCGGTGCAGAAACGCAGGAGTTCGGTGCCCAGTCGCACCATTCCTTGAGCTCGTCAGGCACTGGTTCGCCCGGGGTGAAGCCACCCAGGTTGCCTTCACCCCAGACCAGGGTTGGTGCCTTTTCAGTGACTTTGAGCCCGTAATGAGTGTCGGCCAGACGCAGATTGCCGTCGCTGGAAACCGGCTTGATCGCACGCGTATCAGCGGCACCCAAATCGGCCCCCGCCACCACCCGCATCGACCAGGACGCGCTGCCGGCCGGTAACAGGCTGGCAACGGCCCAGTTGCGCCCCTGCTGGTTGCCGTTCAATGGCCGCAACTCGATAAAGGCCGTCCCATCGGTCAGCACCACGTCGGTCATCGACGGAATCAAAGAACCGCGCAGCAATGCCAGCGATCCACTCAAGCGCACGCCTTTGATCGCGTTGGTACCGGCTTCGACGCTCCCCGGCAACGGCACGCCTTTAGGCCAGCGAATCGCTTTGACAGACGTGACGTCATTCAAGCGAATACCCGCGCCAAGGCGGCTGCCGGCCGGCAATGTGACGTTGTCGGTCAGCAGCGTTCCAGCGGCAAAAATCAACTGGCCCGAGGCATCGTGAACCGCGCCTGCCAGTACCGTACCGGCGCCCAGCGTGTACGGCGCGGCCAAGGTCGCTTCGGTTGGCAACAATGTGCCAGCGGCCAGGGTCGTCGCTTGCAGCGGCACGTCGTAGTTCAGCGTGACGCCCGCCGGGAACAGCGTGCCCTCCGCCAGTGTGACGCCTGCACCCGGCACTACCAGATCACCGCCGAACGGCTGAATCCCCGGCAACAGTTTCCAGCCCGCATCGTCGACCGTCTCGGGTGGCGGTGCAAAACCGTCGTTGAGGCTGCCGTGGATATCGAGATTGCCGCCGGCGCGAATCACCAGGCTGCCAGACTCGCCAGAGCCATAGGCTGCGGTTTTCTGCGTATGCGGATTGAGACTGGCATAGCGGTAACCGGACAGATCCACATCGCCCTGCACCACCAGATCGCCGTCGGCGGTTTTGCTGACGATCTCGACACCCGGTCGCAGATGGAAGGCATCGGCATAGGACGCATTGTTCAGGCCGGCCAGTTTGTTCTGCAGCAGGTTGCTGTTGAGCAACGCGGCATCGATGAACGCCGTGTTGTCGCCATGAATGTGGTCAAGGTAGGCCTGATCGATCACCTGATACGGACGTCCGCTGGCCGCCGGGTCTGCACCGTCGCTGGCATCGCTGTAACGGCGCGTGGCATTGAGCCCGATCGAACGGGCGCCCTGAATGTTCAGTGCGCCGCTGGCGTCGATGGCGATGTCGCCGCCGGCCAGACGTGGTGCGTTCAACTCCAGCGTACCGCGCGGCAATCCATCGGACTGCCCGGGCAATGGCCCCGGTGCAGCGTCGGTGCCGTGGCGCAGATCGATCCGTGCGCCGGAGCCCAGCGTCAGCGTTCCGGCGCCGGAGTTGAGCTCGACCATCGCCCGGTTCGGTGCATCGATGATTTTTCCGTAGCTGTCGACCCGCAGCACACGGCCATGGGCGTCGAGCACGGCGCTGCCAGTCACCGTCAGGCCGTTCTTCGCCGACAGACGAATCGAGCCGACCCTTGAACCACTCGCGTCGACAAGGCCCGCGACGGTCAGGCTACCGTTGTCCACCGAGACATTGACCTCACCGGCCTTGAGCCCGTCGCCGATCAACAGATCGCCCTGCTTGAGTTGCAGGCTGCGGCTGCCAAAAACCTGCCCTGCGTTCAAGCGCTGGTTAAGGGCCGCAAATTGCTGGCTCGGATCACCATTCAAGTGTTGCGCGCGGATGTCCACGCCACCGGCCTTGTACGGCACCCATGTGCCACCCGCGTCATAACTGCCGCTGCTGGCGCCGAGGATCTGGCCCTGCAGATCGACCATCCCGGCATCGCTGGCCAAGGCGATGGCGCTGAGATTGCCGGCCTGATTGTTCTGCGCCGACAGGTCGATGCTTGAGCCCGCGAGCTGACGGATATTGCCGTGGCTGCTGTACAGCGCCACATCACCGCCCCAGCTGTACTTGTTCACATCGTTGAACGCCAGGGTACGCCCGGCCATATCCAGGTAGGCGCCACTGTTCAGGGTCAGGTCTTCTGCCGATTTGATCACCAGTTTGCCGCTGGCCAGAGCAATGCGACTGTCGAGCGTGACATTACGCGCATCGAGCGTCAGTTCCGCGCCCAGGACATTGGCCGCCGCTGGGGTACCGGCGCCCGTGAGAGTCAGGTTGTTACCGGCCTTGAGCAGGTTCACCGAGGCCGCCTCCCCCGTCAGCAACGGGGTGCGCAGGTTGAGGTTGCCGCCGCTGTAGGCATAACCCCCGACCGGGTCGAATGCGCCTTGCGCCTGATACACCGCAAGGCTGCCTTTGTGGTTGGCGGTGATGCGGTCGCTGGCGGTCAGATTGACGTTGGCAAAGCCCAGCACCAGGCGATCGTTCTGCTCCAGTCCACTGGCCTGCGGGTTGGGGCCGTAGCCGAATTCGATGCGCTGGGCCTGAATGTCGAGTGTGCCCTGACCGGTGCCGGCGCCGCCAGAGATGACAGCAGCGGGCGCTTGCGTGGCGCCGTTCCAGACCAGATTCGCAGTGCGGATGCTCGCAACGTCTGCGGCTTGGCCCAAGCCATAAATGGCCGGTGTGCTGAGTATCAGATTCTGCAGTTTGCTGACGCCGGTCTGCCGATCCAGCGTGTCGAGGCTGACACTGCCATAGAAATTGAAGGCATCGCGACTGGTCAGGCTCAAGGTCTCCAGGGCCGGAGCGCCAAACTGCGTATCACCGCGCAACAGCCGGTCGAGCACGTTCTGGTTCAGGGTCAGGCCGGTCGGCACACGACTGCCGGCGGCACTCAAGGCCTCGGCACTGCCGGCATTGATCGTCCCCACCGCCAGCGTCAGATGGCGAGTACCGAAGCGTACCGTTTCGTCGAGCTCGAACTGTTTGTCTGTGGCGGCCGTGATGCTGCCATTGGAGTAAAGCAGCGTCGGGTTGGTGCAGGCGTTCGTCGGGCAGTTGCCGATGCGAATATCCCCCGCGCCGGAGGTAGGGGTCGACAACGACGGCGCGAGCACGTTGGTCCAACCGTTCGAGACCACCAGCAGACCTGCCGTGCCCGGAGCATAGATAAAGCCTGCGGATGAATCGTACGGTGCGTCGCCGCGCCCCAGAGTGTTGATCCCCGAACCGGCTTCGAGCGTGATGCTGCCACGGGTACTGGTGGTACGCAGCAGCACTTCAGGCGCAGACAGCATGGCGCCCTCACGCAGGGTGATATTCGATGTATCACCGATGAACGAAACGATATTGCCCGCCGTGTTGTAATCGATCGCCGGTTGCGCGCCGATGGTCAGACGGCCTGCACCCAATCTGTTGAGGCTGTCGGCATACAGCGACACGCCGCTGAAACCCTCGGTACGCCGATGCCCGTCGCCGAGCAGTTCCACATCCCGCGCGCCCCTCACCACCGCCGTCCCGACCACGCCGCCAGTGGCCGGTTTGAACAACACCTGTCCGGCGAAATCCAGCGCAATACCCTGCTCGGCGCCCGACATCAAGTACAGATTCAGCGACTTGCCATCCATCGGCGCCAACGCCCGTGGCACGCCACGCCGTGCAGCGTCACTGCGGACGAATTGAGTAAAACCGGTTTCGTTGTACTGCGAATAACGGCGCACGACATCGGCCGAGGTCAGGATGACCTGGCTGGCCAGGTTGTCACGCAGCCCGGTGTTGGCGATCGACATCAACCCCGAGCTGGTCCATGAACCATTGCGCAAAGGCAACGCGCCAGGCGTGACACCCGCTGCGGCCTGGCCGTTGACCTCGACCCGGAACGCCCCCGGCAACAAGGCGAACGTCGAGGGCAGCAGCGTATAGGTGCCTGCCGCCAGCCCCGGCACGCCGGCGCCGAGGGTGATTTGCTGGCCGATGCGCGGATCAACCGCTCCCGCTTCGGCGAGCATCGGCGCGTAGGTGCTCTGATTGCCGGGCACGATGGCGTACACCGGATTGCTGGCCAGGCCTGGCAAGCTGAACGTACCGTCGGTGGCATTGCGCACCAGCGGATTGAAGCGTGCATCGGTAGAGCCGCCCCGCCCGGACACAAACCCGGCCCCTCGCAGGTCGCCGCCGCCAGACAAATCGATCAATGCTCCCTGCTGCACATCGACGTACCGCGAGGTCAGCGTTACACCGGCGGTTTCTGCGGTAATCCCCTTGAGCACAACCGATTTGCCAGCGTATCGATAGTCGATGCCGTCGGTGGTGCCGCCATAGGGCATGACCAGTCCGTCCGCGCTGACCGACGTCACACTGCCCGGCAACAAATGCAGGTCATGGGTGTTGACCACGGTCTCGTCGCCCAGGCGGATCATGCCCAGCGGCGCACGAATAACGCCGCCCTGCTCAATGTGCCCGGCAGCCAGCGTCAAGTCGCCAAACACCGAGTAAGGCACGGCGGCCGGAGCGCTCCCGGCGCGGGTGATGCGCAAGGTGCGCGCCGGGTCGGCGCCCGGGTGCACGCTCTGATAACCGACCCGCACCTCGGCAGTGACATCACTGGCCGGATAGATTTGCGCGGCCTGCAGGTTCAGGTCCCCAGGCGTCCACAACTCCGTTTTAGTGGTGTACCCGGTCGGAGCCAGAAAGCGCAGATCCCCCCGGCTGTGCAAAGTCACCTGATCAAAGCCGCGCCGACTGACCTCGATTGCCGCACCGTTGAGTAACGCAATCTTCCCCGCCGTGCCGAACGACAGGCTGTTGCCCAGATCCAGCAGGTCCGCCGTGGCGTTGAACGTGGCGGGTGCCACATGGGTCGTCGGAGTGTTCATGACTCGCGGGCGCAGATAACCCGGCGCGTCGAAGTATTTGCCGGTCCCCGACAACCGCAGATACGGCGCTGACAGATTGATCCGCGCAGTCTCTCTGGCGCCGTCGGCCAACGCCAACGCGCCGGCATACAGGCTCAGGCTCTGGCGGCTGTGCAGATCGACATCGCCGTCGAACGACAGCAAACCATTGCTCAGCAGGCTCAGGTTGTCGAAACCGCCGGCCATCAACTGATTGGCGCCCAGGCGGGCACGACCGTATTGCAAGGCTGAAGCAGCGGCACCGGGTTGCAGATCCTGCGGCAGCTGGGACTTGCCTGCGTCCTGTCCAAGGATGATTTCCCTGGCGGCACGCACTTCATTGGCGGCGAGGTTGAGGTCGTAGAGCGGCGTCTCCAGTGCAATGTCCAGACGCCCGCCGGCTGCGCCCGCACCACCGGCGACTGCACGCAGGCTGCCATCGATGAACAGTCCGTTATAGGAGCTGAGGCTGATTCGTCCACCATCGGTGGCTATCGGCGTGGGGCCCTGCCCGGCGATATCCAGCGTGGCTTGAGCACCGGACGCGTCCAGTCGTGCGCCCTCACGCACGATCACATAGGCATCGGCCGATGTCGCCGTGGCTTTTTTCGCATCGATTTCACCGCCGACGATGATCGTGCCGCCCTTGCCCACCAGCCCGTAAGTACGACCCAGCGCATCCACCGCCGTGGCCGCGCGGCCAGCCACATCCAGCACCGCGTGTTCGCCGATCCAGATCGAGCGGTTGTGCGCTGCGTTGTCAGCCAGTTGTGAGTTGTCGGCGACGTCGTTCGAACCGAACTGTTGCTGGCGAATATCGAGGGTGCCACCCCAGGCATTCAGTTCGCCATTGAGGGTGATCTGTCCCGCGCCGCGCAAGTTGATGCTCTGCCCGGGGTCGACGCTGATGCGCGAGCCCTGGCCGAGGCTCAGGGTCGTGTGTGCAGGATCGAGCAACCTGACTTCGCTGGTACCGGCCTGTAGCGTCAGGCTGGCACCGGCACGCCGCGTCAGTTGGGCCTTGGTCGGATTTTCCTGATAGAGCGGCGGCGTCCACAACTCCAGTGCCTGCTGCGGTGCGGCACCGCTGACCTGATTGGCGGCCGCCTCGCTGAAGCGATAGACCGGCATCGACACATCAATGACGGTGTTATCCGTCACTTCCATCCGGTTCAGGCCAATCAGGTTGTAGGTCGAGAAGCCTTTTTCAAACAGCGTCGGCGTCAGCTGCAACACAGAGTCGGCCTGACGCTTATCGGTCTGGCCGATCAGCACATCGCCGGTCTGCAGAAACAAACGGCCGCCGCCAGACACACCGTAACCCCGCAGCTGGCCGTCCAGAGTCAGATGACTGTCACCCGACGCGGTCAAGGCGCCGGCCTCCAGCGTCACGTCACCGCCCTTGCCGCCGCGCGTCTTGCCATTGGTCAGAATCGCCCCGCCGGAAGACACGTCCAGCAGGCTGCCGACACCGATCTCGATGTCACCGCTGCTGCGAATCGACACCACGCCACCATCCAGATACGCCAGGCTGGCGGTATCGTCCGGGTTGGTGCGCAGGTTGCTCCACAGACCGCGAGTGTCCAGTTGTGCCCCTTCAGCCACGCTCACGCGGGTAGCCTTGCCGGTCGGCGCGACGAGTCGGGTGTCGGTGAGGCGATCGGTGTTGAGCTGATTGAGCACATTGCCCAGATGCAGGCTGCCGCCACGCGCGGTCAGGTTTGCGTTGACCTGCACGTCCGGCCCGTAAAGGGTGATGTCGCCGCCATTGTCGACGGTGACGGCACCTTGGACATTGATCCGTTCCTTGGCCGCCACTTTCAGCGTGCCCAGTTGCCAGTCACTGAGTTGCCCGGCATCAAGAAACAGCTTGCCGCTGCGCGCATCGGATACGGCGCCGGTCAGCTCCCGATCATCGCCGGCCAGCGGACGTTCGCCGCCGACCTGCACCTGATCGAACAATGGGTTGAGGCCGTAGAGCAAACCACCGGAAGCCGCCACGTACGCCGGGTCATAACTGCCGACAATCAACTGCCCGCGCCGCGCCAGCGCCGTCTGACGCTGCGCATAGCCATCGAGTACGGCACGCGGTGCCTGGATCTGGCGCTCGCCCTGATAAACCTCGCCAAGCATTTGCCCTTTGAGCACAGCGTTGCGGGTGCCGATCACCAGTTGCCCGGCATCGCGTCCCACGGTGTAGCCCGACTCCCGACGACTGGACGGCGCAATCAACGGGTTGTAGTAATAACTCGTCTGACCCCAGCGTTCACTGCTGTCTTCAAAGCCTTTGTACAGCCCGGTGTAGAGCAGATCGCCCGGTGCCTTTGAGACCTCATACAGGCGCCCGTCGGCCCCGCGCAGCCAGCTCTGGCGAATCTCGCCGCTTTGTACATCCAGCGTGCCGCCGGACAGGTTGATCAGCGAGCCCTTCTCGGTCACCACGTCATTGCCGGCAAAACTGACCATGCCGCCCTGAGCCATCCACTCGCCGATGCTGTGGCCCTGGGTGCCGAGGTAACCGCCGACCTCCAGCAGACCACCAGCGGTGTACCAGCGATCCGTGGCGTAGCCGTTGGTGCCGGCCGGGACGTAAACCAGTTCGCGCACATCGACCCAGATGTCATTGCTGTTGAGCGCACCCTTGTCGCGATTGACCGAAGCATCGCGCTGCTCGTTGCCCTGGACGTTGATCTTGATGCTGTTGGATTCCATCGCGACTTTCACGCCGATGGCACCGGAGACATCGATCAATGCGCCGTCACGCACCAGACTGCGACGCTGCGCCGCCACTGCAACCTGGCCGCCCGTGGCCAGGGTGATCGAACCGTTCTGGAACTCGACGCTGCCGCCGCTCTGGATATCAATGCGCGACTGATCGCTGCGAATCCGGTTGTTCGGTGTAACGCCGGTCAGCGCCGCCTGATGCTGACTGTCGAGGGCGGTCAGATCGCTGCTGTCGAGCAGGATCGCCGTCGCGCTGCCCTGCCCCAGCGTCACGCTGCCCTGGGTGTCGGTGGCCGGATTGAGCAAATGAATCGTGCCGCGAGTGGCGACCGAGGTGCTGGCCAGCAACACGCCGTTTTGCACGACCTCATGGCCGGTCAGGGTGATGTCGCCGGTCGCGGCCTGAATCAGGCCGTTGTTGCTGACCTTGCCGGCAGCGCTGCCGGTCTTGAAGCCCGGCGTGACTTCGTTGCCGAACGTCGTCGAGAAACCATTGCCTTCAGTGCCCGAGCCTTTGCGGATGTAAAAGCGATCCCCCGCGCCGAGCACGGTCTGGCCCTTGCCAGTGTTGATGCTGCCGTCGTTCTGCACTTCGCTGCCGAGCAGCAAGGCATAGCCGCCGGCATCGGTCGATTTGGCCGGCCGCGCGGTCTCGATGGACGCGCCGCGCTCCACCAGCACTTTGCCGGCCGCCTCGGTGAACGTCGGCTGGCTGCCGGTGCTGTCGAAATACAGGCCGCGGTCGCGGAACTGAATGTCAGTGATGTTGGCCGCCGCCGCCACCAGGTTGCGCACGTTGACCTGACTGGTGCCGCTGAACACGATGCCGTTGCGGTTGATCAGCATCACCGTGCCGTCACCCTTGATCTGGCCCTGAATCTGGCTGGCCCGCGCATTCGGATCGTTGACCCGGTTGAGCACCGCCCAGTTCGACTGCTGGACGAAATCGACCGTGGTGTTGCGCCCGACGTTGAAGGTCTCCCAATTGAGGATCGCCTTGTCGGCGGTCTGCTCGATCTTCACCGTGGTCTTGCCATCAACCTGAGTCTGCTGCGGGCCCTTGGCGTTCTGCCAACCTTGCGTGAGGCTGTTATCGACCTTCAGACCGCCCTCGCCCAGACCATCAGGCACAAACTGCACCGTGCCCAGCGCCGCCGCACGACCGGCCGCCTGCGCCGCCTGTTGCGCCGCAATCGCGGCCACCGTGTTGTTCAGGGTCTGAATCGAGCGCTGCAACTGCTGGTTGGCCTTTTGCTGCTGCGCCAGCGGTGGCGTCATCCCCGGCAATCCGCCCACGCTCGGGCGCGCTGCGGCAGCCTGTTGCGCCGCGCCCTTGGCGGCGAACCATCCCGAACTGAACGCAGTCGCCGCCTCGGCACTGCCTGCCACCAGACACAAGGCAATCGCCTGCGCCAGGGGCTTGAGCAACCACAGCGCCGGATCGGCGTCCATGCGCTGCTGAGGCTGAACACGGGTACTGCGACGGGATGGGCGAGCGAGCATCACTACGAGATCCTTTTTGTTTGCCACATGAGGCCGCAGGTCGGCTTGCCCCTGCTGTTACGACATAGGCGGTTGGCGGGGGCCGCGACCGAACGGATGTCACACAAACTTCATGAACGAGGTGTAGATCGGCCAAAAAAAATGGCAGCAGCCCGAAGGCTGCTGCCATTTCATTGCCGTGAAGCGAGGCTTACAAAGGACGGCCGACAGCGTTGCAGACGCTGGCGTTGTTGATGTCCAGGTTGTTGCCCGAGGTGTTGGTGACGAAGTTGGCAGTCACAGCCGCTTTCCAGTTGGTTGGAACCGGAGTGAAGCTGTGAGCGATGGTGGCAGCGTTGTTGCCCGGGTTGCTGTAGTGGGTGGTCAGGAAAGCTTTGACATCAGCGGCCACGGTGGCGTCCTTGTAGCACTGGCCGAAGATGAAGTTGGTGTAAGCCACGATCGGGTAACCGCTGGCTGGGTTAGGAACGACCGGTACCCACTGGGCAGGGTTCGAAGGCGCGGTTGGCAGAGTCGCCGAACCCAGTGCCAGCGAAACGTTGGCGGTGGTTGGCTGTACGCCGTTGACGCGAGCAACCACGGCGTTGCTGGCGGCGTTCACACCGTCCGGACCAACGTAACCGATGGAGCCGTCAACGGCGTTGACTTGAGTGGCCACGTCAGCAGTACCGGCAACGCCTACCCAGGTCGAAGGCAGGGTCGAACCGGCTGGCAGACGAGCGCTGGCGAAGGTGGAGTTGGTGGCGAACTTGGTCGGGCAGATCGAGTTCAGGTGACGGGTCAGGATTTCCGTGGTGCCGCTGGAAACGTTGCGATAAACAACGCGGATCGGCGTGGTGTCGGAAGTGCCCAGCAGATCACCCCAAGTAGTTTTGGCGCCGGAGAAGGCGTCGCACAGCTGAGCGCTGGTCAGGTTCAGAGCGGTCTGACCGGATTTTTTGTACGGAATGGCAACCGAAGTGGCCACCGAAGGCAGCTGGATCAGCGGGCCGTACGAAGCGCCGAAGTTGGTGTTGTAGGTGCTGATTTCCGAAGCGCTGAGGATCGAGTCGCTACCGGCGAAGTGAACCGAACCGGTGGTGTTGAACAGTGCCGAGTTGTTGGTCAGGAAAGCGGTCTTGCCGGTGCCGCTACCGGTACCCAGGTAGCTGAAGTTGGCTGGCAAGATGCTGTTGGCAGAACCTTTGTACAGAGCGGCAGGCAGAGTCGCGCCACCACCGGTTACGTTGGCAGCCATGGCCTGGGCGGAAGCCAGGGCAGCGACGGTCAGGGAAGCTGCGATCAGAGTGCGCTTGAACATGAAGAATCTCCTTTTCAACGTTGGTTGTGAACACAGGTTTTCAGGGGACTTGCATGACACTGGGAGGACTCACCGCCGACCTTCGCAAGCGGGGTCCGTGGTTAAGTCGCACTGAGAAATTCGCAGTTTCCGGTGACAGATAAAGGAAAAAACCTCGGGAGGTGCAGGCTGATTTTCGAGGGATTTTCTCGGGTGTTCCGGGGGGCGTGCGGAGTGTCTGCGGCAAGCTTTTCGAGGGAATCGGCCACAGCCCTTGAAGGGCCGTTGCAGATGACAGAAAGGAGAACCCGAGGATGCTGTTTTTGGCGCTCGGGTGAGATCAGACGCCGGTAAAAAAAGTTGAGAAAACTACTGCACCAACTGGTTGACCTCGATGATCGGCAACAGCACCGCCATCACGATCACCAGCACTACCCCGCCCATCACCACGATCATCAGCGGCTCAAGCAACGCAGTCATGCCCATCGCCCGGCGCTCGATATCGCGGGACAGGGTTTGCGCAGCGCGTTCGAGCATCGGCGGCAGCGCACCGGTTTTCTCGCCGCTGGCGATCAGGTGAATCAGCACCGGCGGGAACACGTTCTCCACTTTCAGCGCAGCCGCCAGGTTGACGCCCTCGCGCACTTTGGCGGTGGCCTCATTGACGCTCAGGCTCAGACGATCATTGGACAAGGTCTGCCGCGCCGCTTCCAGCGCTCGCAGCAACGGCACCCCCGCACCGCCGAGAATCGCCAGCGTCGAGGCGAACCGCGCCGTGTTCAGCCCCAGCACAAAGCGCCCGATTAGCGGTAACTTCAACACCCGGTGATGCCAACTCAAACGCGCCGCCGGATTGCGCAGATACAGACGCCAGCTCCAGAACGCACCGGCCATGATCCCGGCGCACAACCAGCCCCAGGCGCGGATGAAATCACTGGCATTGAGCATCGCCAGCGTCAGCCCCGGCAGATCCTGCCGCGCCTGGGAAAACGCACTGACCACCTGCGGCACCACGTAGCTGAGCAGGAAAATCACGATGCCGATCGACACCAGCCCGACCACGCCCGGATAGATGAACGCGGTCAGAATCTTACCGCGCAGGTTGTTGCGTTCCTCGATGTAATCCGCCAGCCGCTCCATCACCTGCGCCAGATCGCCGGACTCCTCGCCCGCCGCGATCAGCGCCCGGTAAATCTCCGGAAAGTCCCGTGGCCGCGCCGCCAGCGCTTCGGCCAGGCGCATGCCGCTGCGCACATCGGCGCGCACGGCGCTGAGGGTGTGGGCGATGTGTTTTTTCTCGGCCTGTTCGACCGTGGCGCTCAACGCAGCTTCCAGCGGCAGGCTGGCGCCGAGCAGACTCGACAGTTGCCGCGTGGCCCACGCCAGATCGTTATCCGAGAGCCTGGCGCTGAACAATCCACCGCCGCCATGCTGGGAGACGTTGCTTTCCTTCTCCACCGACAACGCCGTCAAGCCACGACCGCGCAGCACGCCAAACGCGGCGCCCTGACTGTCCGCCTCCAAGTGCCCGGATTCGATCTTGCCGCTGGCATCGGCAGCCTCAAAACGATAGCGATTCATCAGGCGTCCCGTGTCACACGAAGGATTTCTTCCGGCGCCGTGGCACCGCTGCGAATCCAGCGCTCGCCGTCCTCGCGCAGGCTGAACATCCCGGCCTTGCTCGCCGCCGCACGCAACGCCTGCTCCCCTGCCCCTTGGTGGATCAGGGTGCGGATGTCGTCATCGATGCAGAACAACTCGTGAATGCCGGTCCGGCCGCTGTAACCGGTGTGATTGCACGCCGCACAACCGACCGGACGCCAGGTGCCGGGCGTCGCCGGGTCTTCCTGTTTGCACTGGTTGCACAACCGCCGCACCAGGCGCTGAGCCAACACGCCGAGCATCGACGAGGCCAGCAGAAACGGCTCGACGCCCATGTCGACCAAGCGGTTGACCGCCGACACCGCGTCGTTGGTGTGCAACGTCGCCAGCACCAAGTGACCGGTCAACGAAGCCTGCACCGCGATCTGCGCGGTTTCGAGGTCACGGATTTCGCCGATCATGATGATGTCCGGGTCTTGCCGCAGAATCGCCCGCAATGCCAGGGCAAACGTCATGTCGATCTTGGCGTTGACCTGAATCTGGCTGATGCCCGGCAAGTCGTATTCCACCGGGTCTTCTACGGTGAGGATGTTGCTGGTGCTCGCATCCAGCCGCGCCAGTGCCGCGTAGAGGCTGGTGGTCTTGCCGCTACCGGTCGGGCCGGTGACCAGCACGATGCCGTGGGGCTGGCGGATCAGGTGATCGAGCTTGGCCAGCACCTGCGCATCCATGCCCAGGGTTTCCAGATGCAAACGCCCGGCCTGCTTGTCCAACAGACGCATCACCACCCGTTCGCCATGACCGGTGGGCACAGTGGAGACGCGAATATCAATCGGCCGCCCGGCCACGCGCAACGCAATGCGCCCGTCCTGCGGCAAGCGTTTTTCGGCGATATCGAGCTGCGCCATGATCTTGATCCGCGACACCAGCGCACCGTGCAACGCCTTGCGCGGCGAGACCACGTCGCGCAGCGTGCCGTCGACGCGGTAGCGCACCACCGAATGGGTTTCGAACGGTTCGATATGAATGTCGCTGGCCTCGTCCCGCGCCGCCTGGGTGAGCAACGCGTTGATCATGCGGATCACCGGCGCGCCGTCCTGGGTGTCGAGCAGGTCGGTGATTTCCGGCATGTCCTGCATCAGGCGGTCGAGGTCGACTTCGTTTTCCGCCGCGCCGACCACCGCCGCCGCACTGCCGGTGTCGGCGTAGGCAGTGGCCAGCAAACCGTCGAGTTCGTCGTCGCGTACCCGCTCAAGCCTGGCCGCGCCGAACTGCCGACGCACCTCGCTGATCGACCAACCCGGCGTCGACGGGCACACCGTTAGCACGCCGTCGCGCAGCAGAATCCGCTGCGCCTTGGCCCAGGCGTAAGGCAATGCGCTCATTGCAGCGGCACCGCTTTGATCGTCGCGCGCGGGCCGGACACCGGCGCCGGCACGCCTTGGGCGGTGGCCGGCAATTGCGGCGCCTGCATGTCCGGCATCGCCCAGCTGCGCTCCGGTTGCAGACCACCCTGAGCGCGGCGCATGAAGTCGTAGCGGTTCAGCGTGATGCTGCGCCCTGCCGCGCTGTCGCGGATGATGTACGGGCGCAGGAACACCATCAGGTTGGTCTTGGTGATCGAGCGGCGTTCGTTGCGAAACAGCGCGCCCAGCCCCGGAATGCTCGACAGCCATGGCACCGCGTCATTGCTCTGGCTGTAGCCGTCCTGCAGCAGACCGCCGAGCACCATGATCTGCCCGTCATCGAGCAGGATGCTGGTGTCGAGTGCGCGTTTGCTGGTGACGATCCCCGCTGAATTGGCCGCCGCCGAGGCGCGTTCGTCGATGCTGCTGACTTCCTGATAGATGTCGAGTTTGACCGTGCCGCCCTCGGAAATCTGCGGCCGCACGTTGAGCTTCAAACCGACCTCTTCACGGGTCACGGTCTGGAACGGGTTGTTGCTGGTGCCCCCGCCGCCGGTGACGTAACTGCCGCTGACAAACGGGATGGTCTGGCCGACGAAAATGCTCGCCGCTTCGTTGTCCAGGGTCAGCAGGTTCGGCGTCGATAGCACGTTGGTACCGCCCTTGCTCTTCAACGCCCGGGCCAGCACTTTCAGGTCGAGGATCTTGCCGATGCCGGGAATGTCGACGGTGCCGTTGACGTAGCCGAGGTTCAGGCCTTGCGGCAGCACATCGAGGCTGGTCTTGCCGTTGACGTTGATCCCTGAACCGCCGAGGTTGGCGCCGCCAATCACGCCTTTGCCACCGAGGTTGCCGGTCTGCCATTGCACGCCGAATTCGCTGGCGTCGTCTTCGCCGACTTCGACGATCAGGCTTTCGATCACCACTTGGGCGCGGCGCTGGTCGAGCAGGTCGATGACTTCGCGCAGGTTGCGATACAGCGGCTCCGGCGCGGAAATCAGCAAGGTGTTGGTGGTCGCGTCCGCCTGAATGGTCACGCCGCCGGCGCTGAAGGCAACGTTCTGTTCGCTGCTTTGCGCATTGCCGCTGCCACTGGTGCCGCTGCTGCCCTGAGCGTAACTGCCGCCGGTGCTGCCGCTGTTGGTGGTCGACGTGCTGCCGTTGGTTTGCGTACCGCTCTGGCCGTTCTGCCCGCCGCCCGAGTTGGTGGAGCTGCCCATGTTGCTGAGCACCGAACGCGCATTGTCGCTGGTGCCGCTGTCGCTCTCGCCGGTCAACAAACCGCGCAGGGCCTGGGCCAGTTTGCCGGCCTGGGCGTTGCGCAGATACACCACGTGTAGATTGCTGGGGTTGCTCTGGGCGTTGTCGAGTTTGTAGATCAGGTTGCGCGCCAGTTCCGTGCGCTCGGGGCTGCCGGCGCGGATGATGATGGTGTTGGAGCGTGGGTCGCCGATCACGGCGATCTTCTGCGTTGGATCATTGCCCGGTGCGTCGAGCAGGTCGGCGACCATCGGCGCGATGTCGGCAGCGATGCCGTTCTGGATCTGCACCACGTCGGTGTCGATGGCGCTCGGGGTGTCGATGCCTTGAATCAGTTGCGCGACCCGCGTGAGGTTTTCGGCGTAGTCGGTGACGACGATGGTGTTGTTGCCGGGATAGGCGTTGATCGGGTTGTTCGGCGATACGATCGGGCGCAGCACCGGGATCAGGTTCACCGCGTTCTCGTATTGCAGGCGGAACGTGCGGGTGAGCATGCCGTTGCCGGCCGGTTTGTCAGCGCTGTAGATCGGCCCGCCAAGCAATTTGGCGTCGGCCTCCGGCACCACCTGCGCCACGCCGCCGACATCCACCACGCTGAAACCTTGCATGCGCAGCGCCGCCAGCAACATGTCGTAAGCCTGATGCGCCGGCACCTGGCCTTCGGAGACCAGCGTCAGGTTGCCCTTGACCCGAGGATCCACCAGAAACTGCTGGCCGGTGGAACGAGACAATGCCCGCACCACCGCTTGAATATCGGCGTCGACAAAATTCAGCGTCACCGGTTGATCGCCCAACGGATTGGCCGGCAACGTCGTGCCCCGCGCCGAACCGCCACTGCGGGCGCGTGCGGTGATGTTGTGCAATTGCTTCGGCGCCGGTTTTACCTGAGCCTGCGCCCGCTCGCGGTCGAGCACCGCGTCGCCACTGCGCTGGGTGTTGGCCAGCGGCCTGCCGAGTTCGCTGTCCACCAGCAGCGGCGGTTGATTCGGTGGTGTGGTGTTGCTGCACGCGCTCAATGCCATCAACAGCATCGGCAACGCCATGCGTTTGGATCCTGACCCCTTCATGAAGCTTCCTTAGCGCCCAGCGCCTGATCCATGCGTACGGTGCCCGACAGAGTGCCGGCGGTGTCATCGGTCGCGGCGTCGTCTGCACGTTGCAGACGGGCCTCGACCACTTGCAGTGAAAAATTCCGCGGTTGGCTCAGCAGCCAGTCGAGCACGGCGTCGGCCGGTGCCGCGTCGAAGGTCAACTGCCAGCCGGCGGACGCGGCCGCCAATTGGTAATGGCCGCCCAGTCCGCTGGCCTGCAAGGTCTGCTGCAGCGACTGCTCGAGGTTCTGCCCGTCGGGGCGCACACTGACTTCGCGCAACAGCACTTCCAGCGCTTCGGCCTGGGCACGCAGTTTCGGGGTTTCGACTTGCGAGGCGGCGATCTTCTTCAGCGGCGGCTGAACCAGCGCCACCCACACAAACAGCCCCAACAACAGCGCCGCCATGCCGCCGACCATGCGTTTTTCCCGCAGCGCCAACGGCTGCCAACGGGCCTGCAACTGAGCATTGAAGCGCTGCCAACCGGCGCGGTATTTCGCAAGCGATGGGCTATTCATCTTCGGCTCCGCTGCTGTCGTCGTTGTCGCTGGCGGCGGTCGCCTCACCGGCCGGGCGCAGGACCCAGCCATCGTCATTCGGGCTGATGCTGATGCCCGCCTGGGCCAGCGTGCCTTGCCAATCCTTGTCGTTGCCCGAACGCCGGGCCTCGGGCAGCAGGCTCAGTTGCAGCGCGCCGTCGACAAACTCCAGCCGCTGCACCGTGCCCGCCATGGACGGCATCCCGCTGCCGGCCTGCGACACCAGCCGCGTGAAATCCTGCCCCGGCGCATCCACCGCGCCTTGCTGGCGCGCCGCGATTTGCTGACGGGCCTGTTGCAGCGGATTGAGGATCACCGGCAACTCGGGGAACGCCTGCTTCACCCGCTGCGCCATCTGCGCCTTGAGCTGCTGGCCCTGCCCGGCCTCGCGGGCGGCGTACAGGTTCAAACCGATCACCCACACCGCCAGTGCCAGCGCACAGCAACCGAGCGCCCTGCCCCAGCCGCGATGTTCGGTGCCCGGTTGCTGAAGGCCACCGTGCAGGCCCCAGTTCGGCAACGGGCCGGCATTACGCTGTGTGTCGGGCAATGTCGATTGCACCGCTTCCGGCGCGCCGTCACCGATCCAGTGCGCCGGCAGACCGATTTCCAGCAGCCATGCTTCGTCGATCATCGGCTGCACCTGCGCCGCATTCGGGCCGTGGCGCAGCAACAGATGATCGTCGTGCAAGCAACCGACGCCGCCCGCCATCACCGGCAAGCTGTAGGCCGCCGGGTACAGGCCTTTGAGGTTCAAACCGAATTGCCCGAGGTGCTGCAACTCCTTGCGTGCTACCCAGGCAATCTGCACCTGGCCGCTTTCATTGCGAGCACCGTGGGCGATGTGCATCTCGGCGCTGTCGCCGAGCATCAAGGCCTGCGCCGCACATTGCACAGCGGCGGCGGTTTTGCTCGCGGGCAGCGGCGGCAAATCGATACTCGCCAACAGGCTGTCCGACGGGTGCAGAAAGCACACCAGCGGCTGCTTCGGCAACGCGCCGAGCCGCATGCGTTCCTGGCGAGTGACCTGCCCCTGTCGATCCAGCCACGCACAATCCACTTCACTGTCGAGACCCAGCTCCGCCAGCGGCGGCAAACTCACGCGCAACTGGCTCATACGCCCACCCGCGACCAGATCACTTGCGGCAAACGATCCTCACTGCGATGCAACAACGCATCGAGGCTGACCCGCCGCTGATCCCGCCGCGCCTGCCCGCGCAGCCGGAACCAGTCGCTGGTGATGCCGACTTTGACGCTGGTGATCTCCAACTGGGGCAGTCGCAGGCGATTGACGAAATCCCCGCGATTGATAAACCAGCGCCCGGCGTCACGCTCATTGATCAACGCCTGCGCCCGCTCCAGCGACAGCCCCGGCACATACGCCGCCAGCACCGGCGCGGTGGCGGTGTTGCCATTGAGCCAGGTGGTCGCCGGAATCACCGTCAGGTACGGCGCGAGTTTCGCCAACAGCGCATCGTTGACCCCGTCGACACTGCGCAAATCCTCAAGCGAGCGCAGCATCGGCAAGGTCGGCGATTGCGGTTTGCGCGAAGCGGACGGCGACGTGGCGCGCCCACTGTCGAAAGTGTTTTTCGCCACAGGCTTGTCCACCACTTGGGCATTCAACAGGTGCGGATAAGAGCCGATCACCCGCTGACTGATGCGCCGGCTCAAGCCGCTGCTGACACCGATCAACTCGCACAAGCGCTCGAACGCCTGCACCTGCGCATCATCGATCCGCTCGTTGGCCACCAGATTGCGCAGGTTGAACTTGCCCTGCTCGTCCTCCAGCCGCCCCTCGAAACCCTGGGTGTTCAACTGCTGTGCCCAGGGCTGATCGAGTCGGGTCAGCGGATCGCGCTGGCGGGCGTCCCACAACAATTGCCGGCTGATCTCCAACCCGCCGTGCAACACCCAACGGCCCTGCACACGCAGTTGCTCGGCTTCCAGCGCCCGGGTCGAAACGCTCTGGCGAGTCAGCATGCCTGCGGCGATCACCGCGACCACCGCCGCAATCAGCAGCGCACTGATGATCGCCATCCCCTGCTGGTTCGATTGGCTGTTCATGACCGGCCTTACAACTGCCAGGAACCGATGTCGGCATTCACGCCGTCGCCGTCAGGCTGACCGTCGGCGCCGAGGGAAAAGATGTCGATCTCGCCGTTGGCACCGGGATTGAGGTACTGATAAGGACGACCCCACGGGTCATTCGGCAAGCGCTCCAGGTACGAGCGCCAGTTGGTGTTCTTCGCATCGGCCGGCCGCTCCACCAGCACTTTCAGGCCCTGGCTCTGGCTCGGGTAAGTGCCGTGATCGAGGCGATACAACTTCAGCGCCTGCATCAACCCGCCAATGTCCTGCTTCGCCGCCGTGGCCCGCGCCTGATCCGGCCGGTCGAGCACCTTGGGCACCACCATCGCCGCCAGAATCCCGAGAATCACCACCACCACCATGATCTCGATCAGCGTGAAACCTTGCTGCCCACGGGGCATCCGGCTCGGTCGATTGGGCTGTTTGAACTGCGCGATATCCATCTCGTCATTCCCTGGCTTGATTCGATTCGACGCGCAGTGTTGCAAGAAGATATGTCAGGGATGTTGAAAATCCTCGGGTGTTTTCGTCGTCAAGCCGTCAAGCACGGGCGTTAGCGTCAAGGGCTGCCCGACCGCCCGAGACCCCGATGCGCACCCCCTCCCCGCAAGCCGGATTCACCCTGATCGAAGTGCTCGTCGCGCTGGCAATCATCGCCGTGGCCATGTCCGCCGCTGTTCGTGTGGCGGGGTTGATGACGCAGAGCAGCGGGGTTTTGCGGGATCGCTCGATTGCGATGATTGCGGCGCAGAGTCGGATGGCTGAACTTCGGTTGGAAGGGAGATTGCCGATGGGGGTTAAGGCGATGGAGTGTGTTCAGGGGCGGTTGTTGTTGCGGTGTGAGCAGGTGATTGGGGGGGCGGAGAATGGGCGGTTGCTCAAGGTTGGAGTTCAGGTGTTTGACCGCAACCAAGATGCGCCGCCGCTGGCTCGGCTGGAGACGTTGCTCAGCCTCCCCGAAAACCCCTAGCTCTAAATCGTCCCGAAACGTCGGCCCCCTCGATGGCAAATGAATCAGCGTGGGACATTTCCGACACCCACCTAAAGATCTAAACCAACCTGCACATACCGCGTTGAATCCATAATCAACTCGGTCTCTCAGGTCGATGTAAAGCGCAAGACACCTCGGTCGGCCCCCTCTCCCTCCGGGAGAGGGCTGGGGTGAGGGCCGCTCTTCAACCCACCCGTTTACTCCCTCCCAAAACCCCGTTTAAAAGACACCAACCGTAACGTCCCCAAGGCTACACAACCTTGCGTCATTACCTACGACTACGCCAGAATCCGCCGGCTTGTGCGTCTAGTGCGCGGGTCTTATCGTTCCATGGTCACTGAAAACCAGTGATCGGGTTTGGTAGCCCGCACATGAGAGTTGCACAGCATCACCATTCGCGGCGTCGTTTCGTCTCGGCTTTATGGTGGTCATGCACAGGGCACCTTCGGGTGCGCCGGGTTCCTCATGTGCCGGTCTACCAACCTGAGCATGGCCGCCACCTTCGTTTGGTAGCGAAATTGGATGGCCTCCCTTTTTGAAGCATGAGGAGTTACATCTATGATCAAACCAACACCCAACCCACCAGAAACCGACCCGGTTTCCCCCTACAAATTCCCTGATTCCCGAACCCTCAACGAAGCCGCCGAACGCGCCCTCGACCACTACCTCACCCCACAACAACGCATCATGGGCAGCCACACCAAACACGACCCCATGTTCCTGGCCAACCCCGCCTACAACAGCGAATCCCTCCTGGCCAACGCCAGCGAATCCCTCGATTCCGCCAGCGAAATGCTCAGCAACTTCGCCGCGATCCTGGAACCCGCCCACCGCAAGACTGCGCTGGGGATTGCGCAGGTGGTTATGGTTGCGGGGTTGGCAGTAAATCAGGCGTTGGATCATGTTGAGGTGAAGACGTAAGCGGTTGAGTGCTGTCGCTCAATAGCCGGAAAGAAAATGGCCGAGGTTGTCAGTTGTAACTGACGACCTCGGCCAAATGAGCATTTCTATTTTTTGCGGCACATCTCGACGTCATCCTGAGTCTTCAAGTCTGTGTCGATTCCCAAGCGATACCTGCAGTAATCAATAATCCACCCCCGCTCCTCTGCTGTCAGACGCTCTACCTTCCGGATTTCTCCATCGTTCGCGTGGATGTTGTAGAACTTCATCTGAAACGTCGGGTGCTTCTTGATGAAGACAATGGTCTCGATGTCTCCGTCCTCGAGAGCTTCGTAATAGCCGATGTAGAGCAAGGTCACTAAGATGACGATTGCTGCGATTAGTAGCTGTTTCATTCCTTTGGTGCCAGTGGTGGAGGATGAGGGTTCTAGTGTGAAAGAAGAATGATTAGAGGTCGGAAAACAAATCGATCACCATTTTTTCAATCATTTCTTATCCGCACCTTGCCTTCTCGCATCCCTCTGCTCAATTCCTTTGCGCTTTTCCTCGGGGAGCAAGTCAAAAAGGTCATTGATAGCATTAGGGCTAGCAATCTGGTCCTCAATAATGAGATTGATCAACCGGAATAATGGGTAGACGAATTTCTCGCTATCTCGCAGGTCGAGGGTTCCAGGATGAACTGCCTCATTACCAATAACCCGGACGGTATCCAGCGCTTGCTGGATCTTACGAGGTAGTCCTTTTTCTACAAGATCAGCAATCTGCGTATCAATCTTGTTGGTTGTGCCTGTAAGGTGCTGACAGAGCTTTTCTAGACAAAGTCTTAGCAGAGCAGCTGCTGAGCGGGGTGAGATCGACGCAACTTGGCGAGCTTCCTCAAAGTCATCCCTTATCAACTCTGGCATTTGTGGATGGGCAGGTGCTGCGCTCACCAACCGTGGATAAACCATGTCTGCCTCAAGGAGGCTTGATAAATCACCTACTTTTTCAAGCGCTTTTGAGCGCCATATGCTTCTTTTTTTGCAGCTTTGACATTGAGCGGCAATAAAGCCAATGGGGCTACGGAACCCACCAATAGTCAGCATTTCCCAACTCATACCGGCAAAGGCATGACAATGAGGGCAGTTAAAACTAGCGTTTTTGAATTCTGGAGGTACGAATTTATTCATCACTATCTTCCATTCCGCGACCACCTATAATAATGCTTATCTCGCCGTTTCATACCACTCTCTTTAAATTCAATTAAAAGCCGCTGCCGTATCGTGACCGTGGTATTGACGCATGACAACGCGCCCCCACTAAACCAACATCACCGCCCCCTTCGGAACATCCGGCGAGGCGGCCGAGGGCCTGCGCGACATAAGGACAAAGGAGACTGATTTGTTTTATGGAAATAAATCAGCCCCCTTGTTTCTAGATTAGACCTTGAATAATTGAGAGAAAACTCAGCAAAAGCTGCATTACATCTCCAGTCAGCAGATCAATTTCACTACTACCAGATCAGAAAATTCCTAAATCGCGTTCTGCATCCATACTAGACTCTCGCGCTATCTGATAATTGATAGAATCAATGTGCTCCTTTACCCACTTTCTTACGTATCCATTCTTGTGTTTCAAGAGAGGGGTGATCGCTAATTTATCAGCTTCCAAATATGGCACCAATGATCCCGACCACCCCCTACTCGCCATATTTGCATTTAAAGCGCTCGCGACACGTTGATCACCGCCAAAGTTCTCAAGCAGCATAACAAACAGCTCCGACGGAAACTGAACACTATCTCGAACCTCAAATATATTGATACAGGCTGCGACAAAGCCAGGACCAGATTCCGGATAGTTATAACACCACGAAATAACCTTTCCTGATGGAAAGGCAGAAAGAATACTTGGCAGTTGACTGGAAACGCTGTTTTCTCTATCAAGCAGTTTCTGCAACCAATAAAGCTGCATACCTTTAGCGTTAGATATCGCCTCCCCAAAAACAGGCCACAAGAGACCGCCGTACTGCTTCACCAACTTCATAAGCAACGGCTTTATGTAACTCCACAAATCATTATGATTGAACCCTATCCGACATGAAGCAATTAGCTGACGAGAAACATCAACCACCAGCTCTTCATCGCGTGTATTTAATAGAGCCTCGACAAGTGCACACCAAGCGTGAAGATCCGTGTATGCGGCCGAGTGTTTTTTATGCAACGGGACCGCCAACACCAATGACTTCACGGACGAGCGTATTGTATCGAGTCGATCCATATTACCAAAGCAATACATAAACATTATATTCAATGCCGGCCAAGCAGCCTCATCACCTAACACTGACAATTTCACACAAAAATCTGAAATAACTTCTGGTGCGAGCTCACTAGTAACACCACCATAACTCAAAACATTTGTACTATTGGCCGGAATCAATCCAGCCGACACAAGCTCAATCAACTTATTTAAGTGCTGAGCCTCAATCGCCCCTGTACGAACAAGATCAGGATAAAACCTTACAAGATGCTCATCCGCCGAAACAACCTCAATATACTTCTGCCAAACTTCCGGAGACCTCTCGAACATCCCAACATATAGACCAATGACAAAGCTAGGGTTTGCTTTAGAGCTTTCAGACAACCTATTCAAAACAAGTTCGACAAGCTCGCCTTCATCCGCCAACTCCAAAGCCAATTGATGCCCAAATGCTTGTGACTGCCGCTGCTCGCCCTGGAGTAGCAAGTCAATACACGGGTACAAGTCGGCGACATCTCCAGCAACTTCAGTTGCAAATCCCCTAGCATTTTCCGCCGCAACATCAACGTACTCCCCCCCTCAAGTCTAGAGTGTTCGCGAGGTGGGTTAATTACAATTATTCTAAGCTTGTCCACTAAGCCAGCACCTTTCGGGCTCAGTAATTCCATCCAAGAATCAAGCGCAGTGACAGCGGTCTTTCCGAGTTTTTCGCTATCATACTCATAAGTGTTTTTTATGCTATCAAGTGCAGCAGGCCAGTATCGACCATTGAATTCTACAATGCGTCGAATGGCGGCATCTAGCATATCAAGTCGACCTATTCCTACAAAACCACGAATTGAATATCCGATATCGCCTAATACTCTTTCTCTTTGTTCCTCCCCTCGCACCATCATCTCTAAATACAAGTCGAAAGCAGATTGCCAATAGTCGAAAACCTCTTGCCAAACTTTTGGCCGCCACTCTTCAAGGGGTGCCTTTGTACCTTGATATTCTGCACCAACCGTACGACCACCTCCAAAAGTACTGATAGCTTGTCCTAACGCACTAAGCAGAACCATATCAATTTCAACTTGCTCCATATCCATAGCCTGACGAAGCAAAGCGAATCGAGTGTCTGGCGAAGCAGCAGTACCGGAAAGATTGATACAAAACAACTGCGAAAACATACCAGTGGCATTATTACTCCAAGATTCATTTTCTGCCGAAGCCAAGAGCAACATACACCAGGAGGCTTCCATGAAAAAATTGGCATGGAAGCAGAGTCTCTCTAATCCCCAAACTAAATTTCTTCGAACCTCCCCCTCAATTGATAACAACTGATCGTGATCTATGGAGGTTAAAATTCGATATAGCGCTGCAGATGTAGCATCGGGGTTCACGTTTACAAAAGCGCGGAAGAATCTAGAACCCCGTTCCGATAGGATCACCTCCGCTTGGCCAAAAGGGGCTTGGGGCCCACAAAGTTTCTCCGTGAGCAACTTTACATCGCTATGAAAATCCATCTTTTCAATTTGGTTACAAAAACCCTCGATCATGCCCTCTGGAATAGAGTCAATTAGGCCTCGTTGTTTTTCTTCTCGTGACTTCGTCCACCACTGCCCCGCCAATCGTATTGCCAATGGCTTAGGGACCACTTGACCAAATCGCCCACGACGATCAATTAATCCTCGACTTGAATACTCTTGAATGCAGCCATACACTTCATCAAGGTGTACTCCGACCGTATTAGCAATATACTCCAGCTGACATTCAACTTCTTTCTCAACACCAAAAACATCAAACAATTAACATGCCTGCAAAATCCTTAAACATTCTGGATTTTCGGCCTCGTTACGCTTCCACAGAAGCTTGCTTGCGAGTTCGTCTTCCGTCAGACTTCCAATTCTTGGATCTTCATTTAGTCTCGCCTCCGCCAATAGCACCGCCATTTGAGGAAAGCCTTGCGCAAAATCCACAATCCGCTTTAGATCTGACAAAACATCTTTATATACGGGACTTAGCAGTTGAAAAAGCTCATCATTAGTCATTTGCTCCAACCTAAAACAAACAGTTGGAGCCGCAATTGAATCGAAATTATAGTCCAGAGTCAGCAATCTTATTTGACTGCCGTCACGACGAACCTCCCTAACTATCCGCTCATGTAGCCGATACTCACAATTGTCAACAACGACAATAGCCTCATACCCTAACGTAACCCAGTCAGCTATAAGCGAGTCGATATTAGACGCATGATTTGCGTCGACGTAAACAACTAGGCTTCTGAGCTCTTCATTTTCACTAAAGACCTGAAACGCTGTTCTTGTTTTACCTAAACCAGACAAACCCATCATACGAAAGCAAGCTTTCGGAGCAGACAAACCGGCCTTCAGCGTCTCAACTATCTCGCTACGACTAGCAACAGAGGCAAAAGGTAAGCGAGAAAGATCTTCATGCTCACTCCAAAGTTCGTAGGTTTTCAACCCCCGCTCAACCGGCCGACCACTCCAATTCTGCACAGCCACAACAGCTGAAACATAAAGATTAACCCAGCCTGCGATTTGACTAGCATCATATATCTGCAAATCACACTTATCTGCATACCCTTTACCAGCACCAGCAAGGGACTCTCTAACTTTTTTAATCCGCGCCTGCTTTTGTTTTGAGTTAAGTTCCTGCGTGGTAAAAACTATATAACTCCCTCCAGCAGTAAGAACTTGATCCACTATCGGCTTGACCAAACCTTTGGCAGTGATCACTTCTTTCGCATACGCTGCCGGCCCCATATCGGTAGCTTTATTCTGAAACAAGCTTAATCGATTGGGAATATAGTCTGTGGAATCTGGCCCTCCCTTCCAAGATATCCTGCCATCTTCACCACCATCCCCCGTTATTATATTAAGGGCTACTTCTACAGCACGCTGCGCAATACCAAAACGAAAAGCTTCGGCATGCAGGAGCTCTTTGAGCAACTGCGTTAATTGGACATCGCTTAACTTGACAATATCACTAGATTCGACTTTAAAAGGCTTCATCACAACGTCCCTTTAGCTTATTCACCATATAACCAACCCACCATTAAGTTAACTTACCCTCACTCCAACCTTCGAAAATCTACCAACCTGCCAGAGCTACAAAAAATCAAATATTAAGAAAAGTGGAAGGATCTACTTTTTAATACAATAGATCCGTCTCCTTTCTTTGCTTACCTCCTTCCCACTGCGCAGAGTGCCTTTATCAGCACATACCAGTTATTGCATTTTCAATTTTTACCCATACGGAGAAACTCTAAAAAAAGGTTGTGCGACCTCCATCAACGCTGCATGCATCTGTCGAATGTATCCTATTCCAGTGCCATTGTAGTAAGCGCAGCTTTTATTCCGGCGGAGCAGAAAGCTAGGCCATTGCGACGGGATTTGAGATATCGTTTGAGCATGCATGATGCCATCATGGGCGCCTTTAAAATCTGACTTGGATACTACTCGATATTTTTTGTGCTCCTCCGTCTCTTCACCTTCAAAAATTGCAAAGTTGACGACATGCCTTACTGCTTTCCTGTGATAAATGAAATTTTTAACAAAGCGGTGCAGTTCATCAGCATAATCTAGATTGCCAACAAAAAGATTTGCTCGACAATTTAAGACTTGAAACTCATTGAGGGCTTCGACGTCGGTGGCTTTACGAATTGTTAACCAATTGTTGTCACTTGGAACCCGATAGACATCTGGATCATAGCCTAAACAAAATATCGTTGGAGATAACGGTAGTAACAGTATTGCTCCGGCATCCCTGAGACCGAGCGAGCCACCACGAGTTCGCTTGTCCTCCAACTGCCATCGGTTCGTTAAGACTGCGGGATCGTCAGAGGCAAGGAACGGAACGTTGGTAGTATTCTTAAGTAGACAGATCTTGAGGTCTGACACAACTTCCATGTTATCGGCAAAGGTGCCCATTGCCGTTTGTACAGCCTCTTTAATACCCATGGAAAAGCCGCTATCGAGACCAACAGGCTCGATCATATCGGCAAACATTTCTGCCGACCGCATACATGCTCCTTCAGTGCGTAGATACTGAAATAGCCAAAAAAGCTGAAGAACATGCTGATGATGCGGCTGAAACTTACGACCGGGCTGAATAATCTCTTTTATAACTGAGCCATACCCCTGTTCCAGCGCTTGGATAGCTTTCTCAAGCTTATCGTCTTTCCCATAAAAATAGTCTCGAGAGCACTGATTTTTTACCGGAGCATTAGTTATGAGCTTCTGCCTATCAAGATTGTAAACATTGATAGCAGCACCTTCCCCTTTGATCGTGAACGACTTTAGATAACAACGCGGAACAAAATGCTGATTTTTATTCGATGCCATATTTACTCCATGCTTGAGCAGGTCTCAGTCCCTTTTCAATCATTTCCTGCAGCATGCCACCTGCAACCTTCTTACTGCTGATTACACGGCTCAAGTCTCTGCGTCGACGGCGCGAGATGGTGGCGTATGAACGTTATCATTACTTGATCCCAATTTGATGGAGTAGAAACAAAAAAGACGCTCAAGGCACAAGATATCAGGCTTGAGCACCTGTCTGGATTCTGGCACCAAAAGATAAGCGGGTATTGATGGGCATGGGGTGGCGTAAGGTTTTCCACCCTTTGTAGCTTAGCTACCGTCCTTAAACGGATGGGTACCCAATAGAAATTCGCAATCTGCCAGCGACCGACAAGCTACCCAACTCAGATTGGCAACGACTATTTCCCATCCGAAGGGCGGTCGTTTCTAACAGAGGCTAAAGTGGCGTGAATCAGGGCAGATGTGATCGCCGGTTTGCCGAAGAACACGCGCGACAACAAGGCATGTGATGGTGAATTGCTGAAAGTCCCCGCTTTGGATCGATTTCAGCCGATTACGACAGGCGGCTAAATAGCCAGCTTCTTGGCGGCCGTTGTCACGGGACAGGTCCACTACCTCTTCCCACAAATCACGGCCTAACCAACCTAGGCATCTCCACCCCCTCCCCCAACCTCT
>NZ_BQHR01000012.1 GCF_021601625.1 Pseudomonas paraglycinae
TGGCGGCGGTAATGGAGGTGGCGGCGGCAGCGGTGGCAATGGTGGTGGTCACGGCGGCAGCGGCAGTGGCGGCAACAGTGGCAGTGGCGGCGGTGGCAACAGTGGCCACAGCGGCAGTGACCACGGCTCGGGCCACTCCGGCAACACGGCGTCATCCGGTCGCAGCGGCACGCATTCTGAACCCGGCGACGACCATGGTGTGCATCGGTCCGGAGAGGTCGGCGATGACCACGGTGTACATCGCGCTGGTGAAATCGGTGACGACCATGGCGTACATCGTGCCGGCGAAATCGGTGATGACCGAGGCCTGCATGCCGCGGGCGAACCCGGTGATGATCGCGGTGTTCACGTCGGCGGCGAGCCTGGCGATGACAAGCGCGCCAACTGACCCGAACTGAAAACACCGCAATCCCTGTGGGAGCTGGCTTGCCAGCGATGAGGCCTGGTCAGTTAAAGCATTACTAACTGACCCACCGCTATCGCGGCAAGCCCGACTCCCACAGGGCTCATCGGCGCCCACCAGCTCACCGCAAAACCTAGAGAGCGACATGATTCTGATCCAGCCGCTCCCGCAAAAACTCGATCAACGCCTGCACCGGCCGCGACGCCTGGCGATGCTGCGGATACACCGCCGACAACGTCAGCGGTTCCGGCCGAAACTCATCCAGCACCGGCACCAGCCGCCCATCCTTCAGCGCCGCGCCGACAATGAACGTCGGCAGATAGGTAATCCCCATCCCCGCCACCGCCGCATCCCGCAGCAACTCACCGTTGTTGACGCGCATCCGCCCGGTGACATTCACCAGCAGCGGCTTGCCCTGCCCCGCGTTGAACCGCCACTGCACCGAACGCCCGTGGCCGTAAGGCAGACAGTCGTGGCCCAGCAGATCTTCCGGTCTGACCGGCGTACCGCGTTCGGCCAGATACGCCGGACTGGCGCAATACACTCGCTCGATTGACGCGATGCGTCGGGCGATCAGGGTCGAGTCCTCCAGTACGCCAATGCGCAGCGCCAGGTCGTAACCCTCGCCCAGCAGATCCACCGGCCGGTCGCTCAAGTCCACCTCCACCGTGACCTCGCGATAACGCTGCAGAAACGGCGGCAGCAAGCAGCCCAGATGCGCCAGCGCGAACGACAGCGGCGCACTCACGCGAATCGCCCCGCGCGGCTCAGCAGTCTGCCCGGCGATGCCCTGCTCCACCGACTCCACTTCACCGAGCAAACGCAGCGCCGACTCGTAATAGCTCTGGCCCAGCGGCGTCACGTCCAGGCGCCGGGTCGAACGGTTGAGCAATCGCACGCCCAGGCGTTCCTCCAACTGCATCAGGCGACGGCTGACGAACTGCTTGGACAAGCCCAATTGATCGGCCGCCGCCGTGAAGCTGCCGGAGTCCATCACCTGGCAAAAAATACGCATGTCTTCGAACGGGTTCATTGTCACTCTCTGGTTGACAGTTAAACGCTTTATAGCCGCTTTTTCACTTTCCGGCACCTCATTAATCTGTGCTCACGGTGTTGCTGAGGCCTGAAGCCCAGCGCCACAGCAGCCCGATCCCAAGGCATACAAAAACTCAAACGACTTAAAAAGGAATTGCACATGAACATCAAGAAAACCCTCGCCGCTTCCCTCCTCGCCCTGTCCATCGGCAACGCCTTCGCCGCCGAAAGCACTGGCGTCGAACACTACACCCAGGCCTTCCTCGACGCCCTCGCCGCCGGCGGTGGAAAACCGCTCGAGCAACTGAGCCCGAAAGACGCCCGTGCGGTGCTGACCGGCGCCCAGGCTTCGGTGAAGGTTGACCTGTCCGGCGTTGAAGTCAGCGACAAGGCGATCAAGGTCGACGGCCAGACGATCAACCTGAAAGTGGTGCGTCCGGCCAAGGTCAAGGGCGAGTTGCCGGTGTTCATGTTCTTCCACGGTGGCGGCTGGGTGCTGGGCGACTTCCCGACGCACCAACGCTTGATCCGTGATCTGGTGGTGGGTTCCGGCGCGGTCGCGGTGTACGTCGACTACACGCCGTCGCCGGAAGCGCAGTACCCGACCGCGATCAATCAGGCTTACGCGGCAACCAAATGGGTGGCCGAGCACGGCAAGGACATCGGAGTCGACGGCAAGCGTCTGGCGGTGGCCGGCAACAGCGTCGGCGGCAACATGGCGGCAGTCGTGGCGCTGATGGCCAAGGAACAGAAAACCCCGGCCCTGCGCTTCCAGTTGCTGATGTGGCCGGTGACCAACGCCGGGTTTGATAACGGCTCGTACCAGCAATTCGCCGAGGGCCATTTCCTGACCAAGGGCATGATGCAGTGGTTCTGGGACAACTACACCACCAACCCGGCCGAGCGTGCGCAGATCCATGCCTCGCCGCTCAACGCCAGCGCCGAACAGCTCAAGGGCCTACCCGCCGCGCTGGTGCAGACCGCCGAGTTCGACGTGCTGCGTGACGAAGGCGAAGGCTACGCCCGCCACCTCGACGCGGCCGGTGTAGCGGTGACCTCGGTGCGTTACAACGGGATGATTCACGACTTCGGCCTGCTCAACCCGCTGAACGGGATTCCTGAAGTGAAAGCCGCCGTGCGCCAGGCCGCAGCGGAACTCAAGACCCATCTGAACTGAGTGCAACTCCTCGCCACACCTTCGGGTGTGGCGTTTTCTTTTGTGCCCGCCGGAGTTCACCTCATGAGCCTTTTTTCTGCCCACCTGCTGTCCTGGAGCGCCCTGCTGCTGGTGCTCGACACCTTGCTCTGGCATCTCGTGCCGTTCAAGCATCGTGCGCAACGGGTCGCTGTGCGACTGGTGCTGTTTCTGGGCTTCAACGCACTGGCCATCAACGCCGGTGTCAGCCCGTTGCAGGCGCCGTTGTTCGCCGATGACCCGGTGGCGCAACTCGGGGCGACAGCGCTGGGGATTCTCTGGTGGCTGTACGCGGCGCGGGTGCTGACCGAAGTCATCGGCTTGATCCTGATGCGCCGCATCGGCCACAGCGGCCGGCTGTTGCAGGACGTGATCGGAGCGCTGGTGTTTCTGGCGGCCATCGTCGCGGCGGCCGGTTATGTGCTGGATCTGCCAGTCAAAGGCCTGCTCGCGACTTCCGGCGTGGTGGCGATCGTCATCGGTCTCGCGCTGCAAAGCACCTTGGCCGACGTGTTTTCCGGCATCGTGCTTAACACCACCAAGCCGTATCAGGTGGATGATCTGGTGGTCATCGACGGCGTCGAAGGCAAGGTGCTCGACATCAACTGGCGCGCCACGCATCTGCTGACCAGCACCGGCACCCTGGCCGTGGTGCCGAACTCGGTGGCGGCCAAGGCCAAGATCGTCAACCTCAGCCGCCCGAACAACCTGCACGGCGTGTCGATCAGCATCAAGGTGCCGAACCACATCCGCCCGCGCCGGGTGCTCGATGCCCTCGACCGCACGCTGCAAGGCAGCAGCAGCCTGTTGCTGTCGCCTGCACCGAAAGCCGTGTTGAAAGAGGCCGGCGACGAAATGTCGGAATACGTGGCCAGCGGTTTCATCGCCGAACTGGGCAAGAAAAGCGACGTGCGCAATCAACTGTTCGACCTCGCCCACCGCCATCTTGAAGCCGCCGGCATCTCGCGGCATCCGGACGGCGTGATCGAACCGTCGACCCGCGCCCGCGCCCTGCTCGATGAAGTGAAGATCTTCCGCTCGCTGAGCCACGAGGAACGCGATCGCCTCGCCGAATCGATGGTCGCGCAGCAGTACAGCGCCGGGCAGGTGGTGCTCAATCTGGAGGAGGTCCCGGACAGCCTGTTCGTCATCGCCACCGGCGTGGTCAGCGCCAGCGTACCGGACGGCAACGGCTTCACCGAGGCCGGGCGCATGGGGCCGAGTGAGGTCATGGGTGAGCAAAGCATCCTCGCGGACACGCCTTCGCAAGCGACGTTTACCGCGCTGACGTCTTCGATCATTTATCGCCTCGACAAGAACCTGACTCGCCAGTGCATGGAACAGCGCAGTGAAGTGGGTCGGGCGTTGAACAAGTTGCAGGCAGTGCGGCAGCAGAACAGTCGGCTGGCGTTGATGGCCAAGCCTGTGCCGGTTCGCAAGGGTGGATTTTTGGGATGGTTGCAGAAGCGATAATTCACCGGGCTTTCAATCTTCTTTAACTTCGAAATCCAACCCCCTCACCCCAGCCCTCTCCCCCAGGGGGGCGAGGGGGAAAGGGAGCCGATCTCGGTGCTTTTCAAAACCTGAGTTCGACTCGATTTTTCAGGTCGATGTACCTCGAAAGAACAACTCGGTCAGCTCCCTCTCCCTCCGGGAGAGGGCTGGGGTGAGGGCTCGTTTTCGAAGTGAAAATACACACTCACCAACACCGCAAAAAAAATGCCCGCTCTTCAGCGGGCATTTTGTTCAGCCAATTACTGGGCCGTGAACTTGGTATAGCTGTTGATCAGGTTGCGATAGTTAGGCAGACGCTGCGACAGCAGATTCGCCAGGCCTTCCATATCGTTGCGCCAGTCGACTTGCAGCTCGCAGGCCACAGCAAACCAGTTCAACAGGTGCGCGCCGGCAGCCGACATCCGCGCCCAGGCAGCCTGCTGCACGGTGGTGTTGAAAGTGCCGGAAGCGTCAGTCACCACGAACACTTCAAAACCTTCAGCGATGGCCGACAGGGTCGGGAACGCTACGCACACGTCAGTCACCACACCGGCGATGATCAGTTGCTTGCGGCCGGTGGCCTTGATGGCCTTGACGAAATCTTCGTTGTCCCAGGCGTTGATCTGGCCAGGGCGGGCAATGAACGGTGCGTCCGGGAATTGCTCTTTCAGCTCAGGCACGATCGGGCCGTTCGGGCCGGAATCGAAGCTGGTGGTGAGGATGGTCGGCAGGTTGAAGAACTTGGCGATGTCGCCCAGCGCCAGCACGTTGTTCTTGAACTCGTTCGGCGAGAAATCCTGTACCAGCGAGATCAGACCGGTCTGGTGGTCGACCAACAGTACAACGGCATCGTCTTTGTTCAGGCGGCTGTAAGGAACGTTGCTCATGTGAAACTCCTCGATGGATGGTTGTTGCGGGGAGCGCCGCTCACACAGAGCGGCGCTTTTCAAAAGGATCAGAACGCGAAGCAGGAGCAACCGAACGCGCCCCAGAAACCGGCGAAGTCGCTGACCGGCGCATTCGACATCCGCGCTTTTTCATGGCTGTGGGTATGCACTGCGCACGGGCCGCTGCACTGATGAACCTGGGCCTGCAAGGGCGAATTCGGACGCCAGTGGCCAGGGACTTTCACGACCGGCGACCAGTCCGGCAGCACCGGCAATGCACGTGGGCCGAGGTCTTCGAAGTCTCCGGCGGAATAAACGATTTTGCCGCCGACCACGGTCAGCACCGACTCGATCCACTTGATCGCTTCTTCCTCGACATGGAAGAAGTCCGCGCTCAGCGCTGCCAGGTCCGCCAGTTGCCCGACCTTGATCTGGCCCTTCTTGCCCTGCTCGGACGAGAACCAGGCGCTGCCATGGGTGAACAGCTCCAGCGCGGTGGTGCGTGGCAAACCTTCTTCGTACAGCGCCAGACCGCCGACGGTGCGACCGCTGACCATCCAGTACAGCGAAGTCCACGGGTTGTAGCTCGATACTCGCGTGGCATCGGTGCCCGCGCCGACCGGCACGCCTTCGGCGAGCATGCGCTTGATCGGTGGCGTGGCTTCGGCGGCTTGCTTGCCGTAGCGGTCGACGAAGTATTCACCCTGGAACGCCATGCGATCCTGAATCGCGATGCCGCCGCCCAGCGCTTTCACCCGCTCGATGTTCTGCGGAGTGATGGTTTCGGCGTGGTCGAAGAACCACGGCAAACCGTTGAACGGAATGTCGCGGTTGACCTTCTCGAACACATCCAGCATGCGGCTGATCGATTCGTTGTAGGTGGCGTGCAGACGGAACGGCCAGCGCTGTTCGACCAGGTGACGCACCACCGGCTCCAGTTCCTGTTCCATGGTCTGCGGCAGGTCCGGGCGCGGTTCGAGGAAGTCTTCGAAATCCGCTGCCGAGAACACCAGCATCTCGCCGGCGCCGTTGTGACGCAGGAAGTCATCGCCCTGATGCAACTTGACGCTGCCGGTCCAGTTCTGGAAATCGGTCAGCTCTTCTTTCGGCTTCTGGGTGAACAGGTTGTAGGCGATGCGCACGGTCAACTGGTCGTCTTTGGCCAGTTGTTCGATCACCTGATAATCGTCCGGATAGTTCTGGAAACCGCCGCCGGCATCGATGGCGCTGGTCAGGCCGAGGCGATTGAGTTCGCGCATGAATTGGCGGGTCGAGTTGACCTGATATTCCAGCGGCAGCTTCGGCCCCTTGGCCAGCGTCGAGTACAGGATCATCGCGTTCGGCCGCGCCACCAGCATGCCGGTCGGGTTGCCGTTGGCATCGCGCACGATCTCGCCGCCCGGCGGGTTCGGCGTGTCGCGGGTGTAGCCGGCGACGCGCAACGCGGCGCGGTTGAGCAACGCACGATCATACAGGTGCAGGATGAACACCGGGGTGTCCGGCGCTGCCTGGTTGATTTCCTCGAGGGTCGGCATGCGTTTTTCGGCGAACTGGAATTCGTTCCAGCCACCGACCACGCGCACCCATTGCGGGGTCGGCGTGCGGTCGGCCTGATCTTTGAGCATGCGCAGCGCATCGGCCAGCGACGGCACACCTTCCCAGCGCAGTTCGAGGTTGTAGTTCAAGCCGCCACGGATCAGGTGCAAGTGCGAGTCGTTGAGGCCGGGAATCACGCAGCGGCCCTTGAGGTCGACCACTTGCGTACCGGCGCCGCGCAGGGCCATGGCTTGCGTATCGTTACCGACGACGACAAAGCGGCCGTCCTTGATCGCCACGGCACTGGCGAGGGGTTTTTCGCGGTCTACCGTATGAAATTGGCCATTGAACAGAATCAGATCGGCGTTCATCGCAGTTCCTTCGAGATAAGTGAAACGGAGCCCGGACCCGCCGCTTCAGCGCAGCGGATTGGCATTGGATTCGGTTTTTTTGCGTGACTGACCGGCTTCCAGCCACGGCGCGAACAGACGGGTCACCGGCGGCATGAACACGTAAACCACCGACACCACGATGGTCAGGGTGATCAGGAACGTGGCGACCACGTAGTTGGAGAGAAAGGCATTGAGTTGCAGCAACGGCCCCCAGATCAGCGGCACCAGCAAGGTGTGCGGCAGAATCACCAGCAGCGTGACCACGGCCTGCTTCCAGCGCGGTGGCGGTGAGCCGGCCTCGGCCGTCGGCGTGAACCAGAATTCGTTGGCTGCGTTGACTTCGGTCTGGTCGCCGTCGGCTAGCATCGGCGCCGCTTCATCGATCAGCTTCTGACGCTGCGGCGAATCGAGCCAGCGCTGCATCGCCTCGGTCGAGCAATAACGCAGCACGCAGGTGAACAGTGCGAGCCCGCCCTGCTGGCTGCGCATCACGTCCACGCCCAGATGCCCTTCTTCGCGCCCCGCCACGCTGACGATATTGCGCAGCCAGGCTTCGTAAGGCGCTTCAAAACCGGCCTTGACCCGGTGCTTGACGATCAGCGTCACGGTTTCTTCGGGTCCCGGTTTTTTCAGGGTCTGGGCATCAGGCATAACGGAGCACTCCGGGCAAACGAACATTGAGCGCCAGCCGTCCCGGCCCGGCGATCAGAACAGTGGTGAAGAGGATCAACAGCAACCAGCCGAATTGCCCTTCGGCCACACTCCATTGCGGATGCACGAGCAGCAACGCCACCAGCAGCACAAAGAGAATAGGCAAGCACGCCAGACGCGCCAGCACCCCGGCGACGATCAGCAGCGGGCAGAGGACTTCGGCGAAGATCGCCAGAATCAAAGTGAGGTGGGCACCGAGGTGGAACGGGTCTTCGATCAGTTGCAGCTGCGCGGTGAAGTCCAGCAGCTTGGGCAAGCCGTGGACGAACAGCAGAAACAACCCGCCGGTCACCCGCAGGAACAGCAGGCCGAGGTTTTGCGCCTGGTCATTGCGTTGTACAGCGTTCATGGGCCCACCCCCGATCAATCATTGCAGGGAATAGTGCAATGATTGATCGGGGGGGAAATTGGATGGGTGTGCTCTCTTTGCTCTTGATCGCCCGCTCTATCGAATCGTGTACTGACGCAGGACAAAAGCCTGAGCCGTTGACGAATTCGCGACGGTGTCCAGATTGACCCTGAAACGCAGGGTCAACGTGCTGCCGGGGCGCAGATCCTTCAAGTAACTGAACAAAACAATGACGCTGTAACCGTTATTGAAGACCCAGCTCTGGTTGACGGTGACGTTGCCCGTCCACATCGCGAGATTATGGGGGGCACCGTTGATGTCTTCGCCCTCCAGATCCAGCCAGAGTGACTGCAATCTCGCAATATGCGGCCATACACCAAAGCGCAAGGTTGCGCCGCCCTGCACGCTGGCCAAGAACAGGTCCGACGTACCATTGGCCTCGAGAAAAACGGGAGGAATGAACCGGTCCGCCGGGATCATCCCCACATTCAGATGAATAGGCCCCAAAGGCACGGGCTGAGCCGTGCCGCGATCATATTCGGCGCTGACCGTGACCCGCTTGCCCAGGCTGAACGCCACGAGCGTTAGCGGCAAAGGGATTCTCCTGGGACGCGTGGGGCCGGCTGTGAGGGTATTGGTGGTGTGTGAGCCCGCCGCCGGAGTCCCCGGCGCAGCAGTCCAGCGGACTCTGATCCGGTCGTTGGGCTGCATGTCGTAATTCACGACAGCCGTCAGATTCATCTCTACCGCCAACGGATCAACATTGCCATTATCGGGCGCCTCGGCAATCGTCACCTCGAGGTTCTGAATGACGACCTTGATTCGCCTCGGACTGGACGTTCCCCCGCTGCCATCTGCCAAACGAACCGTGAACGAATGCAGGCCTCCGGTCAGTGCCTTTGCCAAATAGGTCCAGATACCGCCCACTGCGTTTACGGTGTCCAGAAAAGTTTGACCATCAAAGACGTCTATCGCGCCAAAACCACTACCGCTCAGGGTAACGCTGGTGTAGCGGGTGTCTGCGCCATCGGGGATTTCACCCTCGGCATCGGTGACCGACGATATGCCGGGCGTATTGGTTGCAACTGTTTTGACGATGTAGTTCCGATGGGCAAATGCCTGGGACTCGGAAAGATCCGGACTGTTTTGCAGCCCGGCCCAGAATCTCATCGTCAGCACGCTGCCATTTTGCAGACCTTGCAGCGGTGCAGCAGGGACTCTTTCCTCTTTATATCCCAGACTGAATCCATTACCGACGACATTCTCCGGTGCTTTCCAATACCAGGCCTCCCAGACACTGCCGTCGGGCTTCACACCTGTAAGCCGGAGCCAGAAGAACTGCTCGCGCCTGCTCAGCAGCCATGACCTGATACGCAATGTAACCTCAGCCAGTTCGCTCACATCCAGGTGAGTGCCCTCACCTTCGTCGCTTGCCTCCTTGATCACCGGCAGGGGCAGATCAAGTTGGTCGATGAGCGGTATGTAAAGCGGCAAAGTTTGTGATTCCACAGACGGTTCAGTGCCACGGTGAAGCGTGTAAAAGGCTCTGACAGTTAGCCCGAGATTAAATGCTACCAATGTGGTGTCAATGTGGGTCGTAAAAGGGCGTTTGAATCCGCCGATCGGGATTCGCGGCGACGTATAGGAACCGGGACCTGGAGTTCCTGCCACCTTGATCGTAATAAAGTCCCCTGGCAACCAAGGGAAGTCGATTGTTACCGTCAGGTTGTACCGGGCGGCCGCTGGCACCAGGAAACCCTTCGAACTTTCTTCAATTGCCAGTGGTGGCAGATCGTCACGGGTGAGCGCAGGAATCGGCGTGTCCATATTCACTTCCCTTGATAGCTGGCCGCTTCGGCATTGGCCCATCAAACACGGGAAGACGAGCACGCACCACTGTCAGAACTAACAGGTTGCGGGTTGATTCAGACGAACGGCACGCTTAAACCACCGGAATATCCAGCGTCACCGACATGAACTGACTGATCCGCGACCGCAGCCATTTCTCCGCCGGGTCGTTGTCATGCACCCCGCTCCACGCCATCGACAGTTGCGCCGCATCGATGGGAAACGGCGGATCTTCAGCCCGCAACGCACAGCCTTCGACCAACGCACACGCCGCGTAATCCGGCACGGTCGCGATCATCTCGGTGCCCGCCAACAGCGCGCGCAAGCCACTGAATTGCGGAACGCCAAGCACCACCCGGCGGCTGCGACCGACCTTGGCCAGGTCCACGTCGATGTTGCCGCTCAGATCGCCGGAGAACGACACCATCGCATGGGGTCGCTCGCAGTATTCGTCGAGGGTCAGCGGGCCTGGCCGGTTGTCGCCGCGCAAGACCTTGCAGGGAATGTCGCGCAGTTTCTTGCGCTTGGCGTTGGCCGGCAGATCGGTGGTGTAACTCACGCCGACGGAGATTTCCCCGGAGGCCAGCAACGTCGGCATCAGCAGGTAGTTGGCGCGGCGCACCACGACCACGATCCCCGGCGCCTCTTCCTGCAACTGGCGCAATAGCGGCGGGAACAGGCCGAACTCCGCGTCATCCGACAGACCGATGCGGAACACGTCGCAACTGGTCGCCGGATCGAATTCCTTGGCCCGGCTGACCGCGCCGGAAATCACGTCCATCGCCGGTTGCAGTTCCCGAAGAATCGCCAGCGCCCGCGCCGTCGGTTCCATGCCCCGGCCATTGCGCAGCAACAACGGATCGTCGAACAGATCGCGCAAGCGGCCCAGCGCCGCGCTCACCGCCGGTTGGCCCATGAACAGTTTTTCGGCGACGCGGGTCAGGTTCTTTTCGAACATCAGTGCCTCGAAAATCACCAGCAGGTTCATGTCGACGCGGCGCAGATCGTTTCGGTTCATGGAGCACGTTTTCCTTGTTTGAGCCTGACGTGAAAGATGGGCACTTTACTCGATGAGCGGTACTTTGGCCGCGCGTTTGTAGGGACCGTATTCGACCGGCACCCACTGGAAGTGTTTGTCGACCGCGGTGATATGGCCGATGCCCGGGAACGGCAAGTGCGCAGCCGTTACCCAGGTCTTGCTGGCCGCCGCTGCACTGAACACAGCGTTACGACTCTTGATCGCCTGCTGACCGTTGACGTCGAAGCGGATCGACACCTCCGGATGATCGAACTGCACAGCCAGGTTGTGCACCAGGTCGCCCATGAACACGATGCTCTGGTTCTGCGAAGTGAAACGGTAGGTGGTGCTGCCCGGCGTGTGCCCGGCTTCCAGTGTCGCTTCGACCACACCCGGCAAAGGCGACTGGCCCTCTGCGAATGTCTTGAAGCGCCCGGCCGCCACGTAAGGCGCAGTGGAATCCTGGGCGATCTTGAAAAACTCCCGGGCACCGGCTGGCGCCTTCGCCTCGGCCTGCGGATCGAGCCAGTAATCGGCTTCGGCCTTGGCGGCGTAAACCGTCGCATTGGCGAAGATCGGTTGTTGCTGGCCGTCGACCAGTCCACAGACGTGATCCAGGTGCAGGTGAGTCAGCAGAATCGCGTCGACCTGTTCCGGCTTGTAGCCCGCTGCCTGCATATTCGCCGAGAGCTGGCCGGCAGTGGCGCCGATGCACTGGCCCGCGCCGGTATCCACCAGAATCAGTTGTTTGCCGGTGTTGACCAGGAACGCATTGAACGCGGTCTGCACGCCCGGCGTTTCAATCGAGCGGCGGGCCAGCAAGGCGCGAATCTGGCTCTGGCTCATGCCCTGCAGCAGCTTCGGCGACAAATCGTTGTAGCCGTCGAACAGCGCTGTCACTTCGTAATCGCCCAGCGCCAGCCGGAAATAACCCGGCGCCTGTGTGCCGACCTGCGGTGCCTGCGCCATGGCGGTCGACATCACACCGACCAACGCCACGCCGATTACGCCGTTGAACAAACCTTTCATATGCATCCTCTCGCCCGAGCCCGATTCTGCGGCCCCTTATGGCCCGCCCCCAATCGTCGCCATCCTGCCCGGTTCCCGTCATGGGGACTTGCAGCGGTGTGCTGAGTTGCAGCCGACGGTGGAATTAACAACGTTTAACTCGTCAGCCTTCGCCCCTCGCCAAACAATGAATCCCTCTGCGCAGCGTTGTTTTATTGACCTGAGGGAAAGCGCTGACCGTGCGTTCCCCACCGACACGGACCTTGGCCATGGCTCACTTACAGCAAACCGTCGCCCGCGCCCCTGCCAGCGAACCCCGCAAGACCAGCACCGGCGGCCTCAGCCCGCAGCGCGAGCGGCTGGTGAAACAACTGATCCTCGAACGCCTCGGCGACAGCCTTGAAGTCACCGAGCTGGCCAACGCCTGCTCACTGTCACGCAGCCATTTTTCCCGGGCGTTCAAGTGCAGCACCGGGTACTCGCCGCAAGACTGGATCCGCACCCAGCGCATTGCCCGGGCCAAGCTGTTGATCCAGCAGACCAACCACAGCCTCACGCAAATCAGCCTGGAATGCGGCTTCTGCGATCAGGCGCACTTCTGCCACATCTTCACCCGCAGCGAAGGCATCAATCCGTTTGCGTGGCGTTGTCAGGTCATGAAAAACCGCTGAGGCGGTTTCACTCCCCAGCCATCCGCTGAGCCAGTCGCGCCACCCGCTCGCCCAGATGCGCGGCGGTTTGTTGGTCTTCCAGAGGAGGTGCCTGTTCGGGCGGTTGCTCGACGCAGGATTGAGACATCGCGCCGAGGGAGCTGCCGAGGCGATTCAACTGGCCATCGAACACACCTCCGCACGCACGCGCCGGCAGCAGATCGAGCCCGACCCAGATCATCGAATGCTGAGCGGCGAACACCGCCATTTGCAGCAAGGTATTGAGTTTGTCGCCACACAGGCTGCCGGAATTGGTGAAGCCCGCCGCGAGTTTGTCGCGCCACGGCCGGGCGAGGTAGAACGGGGCCGTGGCCTCCATGAACTGCTTGAACGCCGCCGAGGCGCTGCCCATGTAGGTCGGTGCACCGAAGATGATGGCGTCGGCGCGGTGCAGGTCATCCCAGTGGGCTTCCACGTCTTCCACCGCCAGCAACAGGCAAGTGCTGCCCACGTGGCGCTCCACACCTTGGGCCACTGCCTGCGCAATGACGCGGGTGTGCCCGTAGCCACTGTGATAGACCACCACTACCTTGCTCATCGCAGCGTCCTCCGGACGTATGCATTCCATTGCCCCGGAGTTTTGGCTTTGAAGCGGGCGCGGACGAGTTAATCGTTGTTAATTTTTCCCGGCTGTCGGGTGAGCCGGCACAGGTTCCGGCCTTTAAATACAGTGGTGACGGCACTGGATGCCGAGCGATGCCGGGGCGCGTGCGTTGCGCGCACGTTGCACTGGCGACAAATCCTGAGGAATATGCCCGGATACTGCGGATTAGACGGCTTGCGTGACCCTCGAGTCGATCTCCGCCCTGCCCGTCACGGACTCTTCACCGAGGCGGACCAGGATCATAAAAAACGTCGAAGGAGTGAGCGGTTGAGTCTTTCCCCGAATCAGGCCATCGGTTTCGGCCCCTATCGGATCCACCCCGGCCAGCGGCTGGTGCTTGAAGGCGACCAGCCTTTGCGCCTGGGCCGTCGCGCCATGGACATTCTGCTGATCCTGCTGGCCAACGCCGGTGAGGTGGTGAGCAAGCAGCAGCTGATCGCCGGGGTCTGGCCGGACAGCGTGGTGGAAGACATCAATCTGCGGGTACACATGGCCGCTCTGCGCAAGGCCCTCGGCGACGGTCAGGCCGGGCAGCGCTACATCGTCACGGTGGCGCAGCGCGGTTACAGTTTCGTCGCGCCGGTCGTGCTGCAATCCATCGAACAACGCCCCGCCGCCGCCAACCTTGGCCGGCATAACCTGCCATTGCGGCGCACGCGGATGATCGGTCGCCAGTCGGTGGTCGACAGCCTGATGACACAACTGCCGCGCCAGCGCTGCATCACCCTGGTCGGCCCCGGCGGCATCGGCAAGACCACCGTTGCCCTGCGCGTCGCCGAGCAACTGATCGGCCGTTATCGCGACGGTATTCGGCTGCTGGATCTGGCACCGCTCAACGATCCCGGCTCAATCTTCTCGCACCTCGCCGCCCTGCTGGACCTTTCGCTGCATGCCAGTGAACCGATGGCTTGCCTGATCAACAGCCTGCGCGAGCGGCAGATGCTGCTGGTGATCGATAACTGCGAGCACTTGATCGACGCCGTGGCATTGCTGAGTGAAAGCATTCTGCGTGGCGCGCCGCAGGTGCATATTCTGGCCACCAGCCGCGAAAGCCTGCGCGCCGAGGGCGAGTACGTTCAGCGTCTGGAATCCCTCGATTGCCCGCCGCCGATTGCAGTACTCGACCGCGATCAGGCGATGGGATTTTCTGCGCTGCAACTGTTCGTCGAACGGGCAATGGCGGCCCACGAACACTTTGAGCCGGGTAACGCTGATCTGCCCTTGATCATCGACATCTGTCGACGGCTCGATGGCATCCCACTGGCGCTTGAACTGGCCGCCGCGCAGGTGGCGGGCCTCGGGCTGGACGGTTTGCTGAGTCAGCTTCAGGGGCGTTTGCCGGCAGGCAATCAGACGCGCCTCGGTCGGCACGAAACCCTGCGCGCTACGCTGGACTGGAGTTTCAATCTGCTCAACAGCTGCGAACAGACCGGCCTGCGCCGACTGGGTGTGTTTCGTGGCGCGTTCACGCTGGAATCGGCGGCGGCGGTTATCGTCGGTCAGCACATCGAGTCGAACGAAGTGTTTGCGTCGATCACGCAACTGGTCGCCAAGTCGCTGCTCAACGTCGAGGTCGGCGATGAAGAAGTGTTCTATCGCCTGCTCGACACCACCCGCCGCTATGCATTGGAAAAACTCGATCAGGCTGACGAACTCGGCGAAACCCGCGAGCGTCATGCCGAACGCAGCCTGGCGCTGATGCATCAGGCCCAGGCCGATTGGGAAAACACGGCGACCGAAGTCTGGATCGAGCGCTACGCCCGTGGCCTCGAAGACCTGCGGGCGGCGCTTGAGTGGACGCTGAACGATGAAGGCTCGCGCGCGCTCGGCGTTCGACTGACGGCGACGTCGGCGCCGTTGTGGCAGGAGTTGTCCCTGCTCAAGGAGTACGGCGTGCATGTGCGTCGGGCACTCGCATTGCTGGCGTCATCCGACGAGCCCTGCCCGCGACTGGAAATCGCCTTGAAACTGGCCTTGGGCAGCGCCTGTTACCACACCTGGGGTGGCACACCGGAAACCATCGAAGCCTTCGTCAGCGCTCGCCAATTGGCGCAACGGCACGACGACATGGCCGGCCAGTTGCGCGCAGTGTCGGGACACATGGCGGTCAACCTCAGTTGCGGGCATTACCAGATGGCGCTGGAGCAGAGCGAGCAATTCGAAAGCCTCGGTGTGCACGGCGATGCGCAGTTGTCCCTGAGTACCCATCGCTTGCGGGTACTCGCGCTGCATTACGCCGGCGATCAGCATCAGGCGCGAATCCACGCCGAACAGGTCATTCAGCGCATGGCCCACAGCGGCCACCTCAACCGTTTCACTCACGGTTTCGGCGTGCAATACGACCAGAGCGTCGCTTCGCTGACCGTCCTCGCCCGGGTGTTGTGGTTGCAAGGTTTTCCCGAGCAGGCCTGGCGCACGGCGCGGCAGGCGCTGGACATCGCGGTGCAGATCAACCACGGCACTTCGATCTGCTACACCCTGGCACTCGCCTCGTGCCTGATCGCCCATTACAACGGCGACGTACAGAACGCCCGCGCACTGCTGCAACTGTTGCTCGAACAGGCGCAGAAGCATTCGGTGCTGCTGTTCTACACGTGGGCGCGGCACTACGCGCAAGTAATCGACGCCGACAAGGCCCCCGCCATCCCGCCCGCCGACAGCGGTCTGGTCAGGGAAATCATGGTCACGCTGGATCCGGGTTTCGTTGATGATGCGTTGCTCGAACGAGCACAAAGTGGCGCAGCCGGCTGGAGCACGGCAGAGATCTTGCGGGCCCGGGCCGAGCGATTGCTGGCGGCTGATTCGCCCTGCCATCACACGGTCGAAAGCGCCTTGCAGCAATCGCTCGAGATTGCACGGACGCAAGGCGCGCTGGCCTGGGAACTGCGCAGCGCGACGTCGCTGGCGCAGTTGTGGCAGCGTCAGTCGCGCTACCGTGAGGCACTCGAATTGCTGACACCGATCTACCAGCGCTTCACCGAAGGCTATGCCACCCCGGATTTGCGCAAAGTGCGTTTACTGCTCGACGAACTGCGCGGTCAGTCGGCCGCTTGAAGCTGGCCGGGTGCGACCCAGGTAGCGCGCGTGCCGACGCTCGACATCACTCAGTTCGCCGCCCTGCTCCAGCTGTTCGCGGGCGTAGCGGCGCGTGGTGTTGAACATTCGATAGCGCAGCGTCCCGCTGGACCGATCTGTGGTCAGCAACGACTTGGCCGCCAGCTGCTCGACCACTGCCACCAGTGTCGAGGGTGGCAATTGCGCGCAACTGATCACGCCGATGGCGGCATCCAGGGTGAATGCCATCTTGAACACCGACAAGCGTTGCAGCACGCGTTGTTCCTGCTCGCTCAAGCGCTGATAGCTCCAGTCCAGCGCAGCCTTCATCGACTGGTGGCGTGGCACGGCGGTGCGGCGACCGTGACTCAGAACTTGCAGGCCTTGATCCAGTTGGGTCTGAAGGCCGACCAGCGCCAGCGCATCGATCTGCGCCGCCGCGAGTTCGATCGCCAATGGCAGACCGTCGAGCCGCCGACAGATATCGCGCACCGTTTCCAGATCCTGCTCACGCAGACTGAAGCCGTGTTGACGCGCACGGGCACGACTGACAAACAGCTGCACCGCCGAATAGCCCATGACCTCGGCGACACTGTTGAGGGCCGAGGCTTTGGGAAGGGTCAGGGGCGGCAGCGGCTGGAGGACTTCCAGACCGAGACGCAACGGTTCGCGGCTGGTGGCCAGGATCGACAGACGAGGCGCGGCGTCGAGCAGTTTTTGCAGCAGGTGCCGACAGGCTTCGTGCAGATGCTCGCAGTTGTCCAGCACCAACAAGGCGTGGCGCGCGGCCAGGGTGGGGAAGTCGATATCGAGGGTTTTCAGCAGGTGATCGAGGAGCGAAGTGTCTTCGTCGGTCTGCGACAGATCCACCTGCCACACGCCGTCACGAAAATGCTGCAGCAGCAGTTCCGCTGCACGCAATGCCACGGTGCTCTTACCGACACCGGCAGGTCCCGTCACCGTCAGGAGCCGGGTCAACGGCAGTTGCCGGACCAGACCACCGACCAGTGAATCACGACCGGTGACCGGCGTCAGCCGTGCGGGCAAGTTGTGTTGGGGTGCTTGCAGGCTTTCGAACACCACTTGGGCGACGCTGTCGCCCTGCACCGGTGCCACGAAGCTGTACCCGCATTGCGGCACATTGACGATGTAGCGCTGACCGTTTTCACCATCACCGAGAGCCCGGCGCAACGCGGCGATGTGCACTCGCAGGTTGATCTCCTCGACCACCGACGTCGGCCACACCAGCGAAATCAGTTGCTCTTTACTGACCACCCGTCCGGCGCGCTCGACCAGCACTTGCAGAATGTCCAGCGCACGACCGCCCATGCGCAATTGCCGATCCCCTTCGAGGATCAGCCGTTGGCGCAAATGGAACGCGTACGGCCCGAAACGCAGGACCGACGCCGAGTTCAATTCGTTGAGGCTGTTCATGTCCGTTATCTTCGCAGGCCTCGATGACGGTACAACCACCACGCGGGGTCCAGCACGGACATCCGGATGCCCGTAACGGACAGAACCGCTCTAGCTGAACTGTTCGCGATATTGCGTCGGGGTCAGCCCGAGCTTTTCGCCGAACAGAAAACGCATGTGCCGCACGCTGCCGAAACCGCTTTTGTAGGCCACGGTTTTCAATGGCAGATCGCTGGTCTCCAGCAGATTTCGCGCGCAATCGATGCGCGCACTTTGCAGGAATTCCATGGGTGTCATATTGACCTCGCGGGCGAATAACCGAGCGAAGTGTCGTGCACTCATGTTCGCAAGACTTGCCATGCGCTCGACGGTGAAGGCTTCCTCAAGATGCTCCAGCACATGGTTCTGCACCCGGGTGATCGGCGTTTCCTGGGGGGCCACCGCGGCCATCAGCGGACTGAACTGCGCTTGCCCGCCCTGACGTTTCATCACCACTAGCAGCACTTTGGCCACGTCCTGGGCAATCTTTTTGCCATGATCGCGGGCGACCACCGCCAACGCCATATCGATCCCGGCCGTGACGCCCCCGGAGGTGATCAGGTTGCGATCCTCAATAAAAATCTGGTCGGTCGCGACGTTTGCCTTCGGAAAGCCCTTGATCAGGCGTTCGGTGTAATTCCAGTGAGTGGTCACACGATAGCCGTCGAGCAAACCGGCGTGACCCAGCACGAAGGCGCCTGTACAGATTGAGCCATATTGCCCGGCGCGCGTCACCGCGCCCTGCAGCCAGTCGAGCAACGGCGGGTGTTTTTCGTTGTAGGCGCCAGGGCCACCCGGCACCAGCAGCAAGTCGTAGCGCTCATCGGCTTCGTCGATATGCCGATCGGTGTGCACGAGCACACCATTGGACGCACGCAACGGCCCGCGCTCGGTGCCCAGGGTGGTCAGGTGATAGTGGTCTTGCGGTTTCAGGTAGCGGTTGGCAACCGAAAAGACTTCCAGCGGCCCAGCCATGTCGAGCAGCAGAAAATCCGGAAACAGCACCATTGCCACGGTCTTCATGGGGGTATCACCAAAATCCATGTGGAATCATAAGTCTGCGCATTATGGCCAGATACGGTGGAAACGTTGGAAAAGAATGCGTGATCCAGTACTCACAACTGTCAACTCATACGGGACAGTATTTCAATTTTCATCTACTTATTGCATCGCGGGGTAACCAGTAACCTTCTCCTCACTCGGACGAATCAACGTCCTGAAAGGAGATTTCATCATGCTGACCCTTCGTAAAGCTTCCGACCGTGGTCTGGCCAATCATGGCTGGTTGAAGTCGTTCCACACCTTTTCCTTCGCCAGCTACCGTGACCCGCGTGAACAGGGTTTCTCCGACCTGCTGGTAATCAACGATGACCGCGTTGCCGCCGGCAAGGGCTTCGGCCAGCACCCGCACCGTGACATGGAGATTTTCTCCTATGTGCTCGAAGGTGCGCTGGAACACAAGGACACCCTCGGCACCGGTTCGGTAATCCGCCCCGGCGATGTGCAACTGATGAGCGCCGGCAGCGGCGTGGCCCACAGTGAGTTCAACCATTCGGCGACCAAGCCTGTGCACTTCCTGCAGATCTGGATCGTACCGGACGTCAGCGGCGCGAAACCGCGTTACCAGCAAGAGCACTTCAGCGAACAGAAAAAACGCGGTCGCCTGCAACTGATCATTTCGCCCGAAGGCAGCCACGGCTCGCTGAAAGTGCGCCAGGATGCACGGGTGTATGCCGGGCTGTTCGATGGCGAGGAAAGCGCCACCCTCAAGCTGCCTGCCAACCGCTATGCCTATGTGCACGTCGCTCGCGGTAGTGTTGAACTGAACGGCGTGCAGTTGAAGGAAGGCGACGGCGTGCGGGTTCGTGAAGAACAGGCACTGACCCTGAGCAATGGCCAGGATGCCGAAGTCCTGGTGTTTGACCTGCGCCCGCAGGAACTGCCGGAAATGCCATAAGCCCGTGGTTTTCATCGCTCGAAAAAAACGGCCTTCGTTGAAGGCCGTTTTTCATTCTGCTGGCAAGCTCATCAGCACTGCCGGCGCAGGGTTTCCAGCCTCTTTCACCGATTGAATCATGGCCAGGGTGGTCTGCATCGTGACGAGCACGTTTGCCTGATTGGCGTAGTAAGAACCCGCGAGTATGGCAACCATTCCGAGAAAATGTACGGCCGTTGCCGCCCAGTAATTCGCCTTGATCGTCGAGACCTGCCTGACGGCTTCGTCAATTCGCTCCAGAGACCTGTCAATGCGAGCCGAGACGATCGCGTAACGCTGGTCGCGCTCCAGATGAGCCTTTTCTTGTTCCAGTCTGACCTTTTCGTAGACTTTCTCTCGCTCGACCCGGGCGGTCTCCCGCTCCTGTCGGGCCGTCTCCAAGACCTTTTCATGCCCCAGCCGAGCCTTCAAGCGCTCCTGCCGCAGGTTTTCGAGATTCTTCTCGTGCGCCAGCTGGATTCTTTCCTGAGCCTGCTCCCGCTCAAGGCGCACTTTCTCCTGGGCCTCTTCCCGCTCAAGGCGCGACTTTTCCTGAGACTTCTCCCACTCCCGCCGTGCTGCCTCCTGCTCTCGTTTCTGCTCCAGGCGCGCCGCGTCTTGGGACCGCTCACGCTCCACCCGAGCCGCCTCCTGAGATCGCTCCCACTCGAACCGTGCCTCCTCCATAGAGCGTTTTTGCTCCAGCCGGCCCTGCTCCTGACTTTTTTCGAGCTCCAACCGTGCCTGATCCCGCTCAGCCTGTTGGGTCAGAAAGCCATCGATCTTGGCGGACATGGACTCGATCCGTGCATCGATTCTAGTCTCGATGACTTCGATCCTGGCGCTGAATTCGTCTCGCGTTATGTAGTTCATACACTCACTACTATCCGTTTGCCCGGCCATGTCGCTTGCTTGAAATTGGCTGAATTCCCTTGCAATCAATTCCGCACCTCTGACGTTTATCAATACTTCCCTGGATTGATCACCGCGGAGCGTTGCACCTGCTCACTCCGGGTGTGAGAAACGATAGGGCCCGGCCAAAAAACTCACAAGCCAGCGGATTCTGGCGCTGTTGTAGGCAAGATCGTCAGCTGATGTAGCCGTCCTACACGGCATCAAGGACTACTCATTCTCCAGCGCAAACGCTTCGACAATCTGCTCGATCACCGCCCTGACCCGCGCGGTATGGCGCAGATCCGCGTGGGTCACCAGCCACACTTCATAAGGCAACGGCCGCGTACGCTCCGGCCACAGCCTGACCAGACCGTCGCGCTCGCCCATGTAGACCGGGATTTCTCCTACACCCAGCCCGGCGGCAATCGAGCGGCGTACCAGCAGGCTGGAGCTCAGACCGGCGACGATCCGCCCGCGAGTCACGGGTTCAGTCACCAGGGTCAGGTCCTTGTTGCCTTGCAGATACGGCTGGTACACCACCAGATCATGGCCCTCGAACGTACTGCCCGGCGTCGGCACGCCATGGCTGTCGACGTAGGCCTGCGAGGCAAACAGCCCCACCGGCCAACGCGCGATGCGCCGGGCGATCAGGTCCGGATTGTCCGGGCGGGTGTTGCGCACGGCGATGTCCGCTTCACGCTTGGCCAGGCTGAGGATCTGCGTGGAGGCGTCCAGTTGCACGCGCACGTCCGGATGCCGTTCGTGCAACTGCGCAATGGCCGGGATCAGGAAATCGATGGCCAGCGAATCGGTGGTGCTGACCCGCACACTGCCGGTCAGGCGATCGTCCAGGCCTTGGATACGCCGTTCCAGCTCCAGCGCCGAATGCTCCATTTTTTCTACCGACTTGAGCGCCGCTTCGCCGACGGCCGTCAGTGCATAGCCCTCGGAGGTGCGCAGAAACAAGGTCGCGCCCAGCGACTTTTCCAGCGCCGTGATGCGTCGCCCTACTGTCGCCTGATCCACGCCCAGCACGCGCGCGGCACCGCGCAATGTCGACTCGCGACAGACCGCAAGAAACACCCGTGCATCATCCCAGTTCATATCGTTCTCCATTGATGCATAAACGCATCACTATCACGCAAACTCGCTGCATTAACGCAGCAACGATAGCCGATATGCTGGGCGCCATAAACCTTTCAAAGGATTGCCGTCATGCACACTTCAACTGCTTCGCCCGAACGTCCGGACACAAGTGTCTGGCTGGCGATCTTCGCCGGACTTTGCGCCAGCCTGGTCAGCATCGGTCTGGCGCGTTTCGCCTACACGCCGCTGATCCCTTCGCTGATTCAGGCGCAATGGTTTTCCGCCCATGATGTGGTCTATCTGGGTGCGGCCAACCTGGTCGGTTACCTGATCGGCGCCCTCCTTGGCCGACCGCTGGCACGCCGGCTCACCCAGAGAAATGCCTTGCGACTGATGATGCTGGCGGTGACCGTGGCGTTCTTTGCCTGTGCGTATCCCGTGTCGGTGAGCTGGTATTTCGGCTGGCGCCTGCTGTCCGGGATCGCGGGCGGCGCGATCATGGTGCTGGTGGCCGCGACCGTGCTGCCCCATGTACCGGCCGCGCGCAAGGGCCTGGCCAGCGGCGCGATTTTCCTCGGCATCGGTCTGGGCATCGCCGGATCGGGCACGATTGTTCCGCTGCTGTTGAGCCTTGGCCTGCAAGCGACGTGGCGGGGATTGGGCGTTTTGTCGCTGGCACTGACGGCATTGAGCTGGTTCGGCTGGCCCTCGGAGCAGCCCCATGCAATCACCACCACCGCTGAAGTGGAACCGGTCGCTCCGACACCGCCTGCTGTTTATCTGTTGTTTGCCCAGTACGCATTCATGGCCGCCGGGCTGGTACCGGCCATGGTCTTCCTGGTGGATTACGTCGCCCGGGGTCTGGGCGCCGGGTCGCACGTCGGCGCTCTGATCTGGGTCATGTACGGTCTGGGCGCCATCGTCGGCCCGGTGAGTTATGGCTTCCTCGCCGATCATCTTGGCGCGCGCACCGGCATTCGTCTGGTGTTGGTGGTGCAGGCGATCACCCTGGGTTTGCTGGCGGTTTCGCATTCGTTCCTGGCGTTGGCGCTGCTGGCGGTGGTCCTTGGTTCATTTCCGCCGGGTATTGTGCCGCTGGCATTGGCCCGGGTGCATGAGCTGGTGCCGGATCATCATCGCCAACAGGTGGCGTGGAGCCGGGCCACGGTGTCGTTCGCCACGTTTCAGGCGCTGGCGGGCTTCGCCTATTCGGCGCTGTTCAACGCCACGGGCGGACAACATGCGCTGCTCTTCGTGATTGCCGGCGGTGCCATCGTGATCGCGCTGATACTTGAGCACGCCATGAAACTGCTGCCCTCCTCCGTAGAACAACGCTGCTGCGCCGAATGACGGGAATCATTGCGCCCTGACTGTGCTCCCATCTACTGATCACTTTTTCAAGAGGAATCGAAAATGACGTTGCCCAATGAAATGACCCGAATCGAAATCACCGAACCGGGCGGGCCCGAGGTTCTGCAATCCCGGCGCGTCCCGCTGCCGGTCGCCGCAGAAGGCGAAATACTGATCCGCGTGCATGCCGCCGGCATCAATCGCCCCGACGCCCTGCAACGTGCCGGCAAATACCCGATGAAGCCCGGCATGAACCCGATTCCTGGCCTTGAAGTAGCCGGCGAAGTCGTGGCGATTGGCAACGGCGTCAGCACATTCGCGGTCGGTGACCGGGTCTGCGCGCTGACCAATGGCGGAGGTTACGCCGAATACTGCACGGTCCCGGCCGGCCAGGCCCTGCCGATTCCCGATGGGCTGGACTGGATTCAGGCAGCTGCAATTCCGGAAACCTTTTTCACGGTGTGGGCCAATCTGTTCGGCCTCGGCGGCGCCAGCCGTGGCCAGCGCGCCTTGATCCACGGCGGCACCAGCGGCATCGGCACCACCGCGTTGATGCTGTGCCGCGAGTTTGGCATCGAGGCCTTTGCCACCGCCGGAAGCGCCGATAAATGCGCAGCGATCCACAATCTGGGCGGCGAAGCGATCAACTACCGGGAACAGGATTTCGCCGCTGTCATCGCTGAAAAAACCGCCGGCCAGGGCGTCAATGTGATCCTCGACATCATGGGCGGCTCGTACCTCAACGGGAACATCAGCGCCTTGGGGATGGATGGGCGGTTGGTGATGCTCGGTTTCCTCGGTGGCGCGCGGGCCAATGACATCGATCTGCTGGCGATCCTCGGCAAACGTGCGGTGGTCACCGGTTCCCTGCTTCGCGCACGTACCTCGGCGGAAAAGGCCGCCATCGCCGATCAATTGCGCGAACACGTCTGGCCGGCGCTGGCCGCCGGGCGCTGCCTGCCGATGATCGACAAGGTCTATCCGCTCACCGACGCAGCCAAGGCCCATGCCCACATGGAAGCGGGCGACCACATCGGCAAGATCGTGCTGAAGATCGACTGAGTCGTTGCAGCATTTTGTAATCGTTGCAGGCGTGCGGTGGTCGAAAATGTCACGCGCGGGTCAAGGCATCTGGTAAAAAGCGTTCTTTGCCCGCGCTCTGGTGAAACGTTTAATGTTCTTTGCCTTCATGACCCGACTTCGACGCCGCCGTCTGGCGTTCGCCTGCATGGCCGCCCTGATCATCGGCGTGCCGGCTAGTTGTGCCGTGCTGGAACACACCGAACGCAAGCTGTTGTTCCGCATCGAACCGGGCACCGCCGGCTGGTATCACGGATTGCCCGGCAGCGTGCAGGAACTCGATCTGCAACCGAAGAGCTTCAAGGCCGGGCAAAACATTCACGCCTGGTGGTGGCCGGCGGAGCGCGCCAATGCTCCGGCCATCCTTTATCTGCATGGCGTGCGCTGGAACCTCACCGGGCAACTGTTTCGTATCGAACAATTGCGCGCGGCAGGTTATTCGGTATTGGCCATCGACTATCGCGGTTTCGGCCAGAGCCGTGGCGATCTGCCGTCGGAAAGCACGGTGTACGAAGATGCCCGGGTAGCCTGGGAACGCTTCCAGCTGTTGCAACCCGATCCGAACAAACGCCTGATCTACGGGCATTCATTGGGTGGCGCGGTCGCCATCGATCTGGCTGCCGAACTCGGCCGCGATGCCGCCAGAAATCACACCCCACTGCCGGTGCGCGGGCTGGTCATCGAATCCACATTCACCTCATTGGCAGATGTTGCGGCTGCCGTGGCCAACACCTCTCTTCCGGTGCGTTGGTTGCTGTCGCAGAAATTCGACTCCATCGACAAGATCGCCGAGATCCACATGCCCTTGCTGGTGGTGCACGGCTTGGCCGACGCCTTCGTGCCGTCGCGCTTCAGCGAGCAACTGTTCGCCGCCGCCCGGCAACCGAAACGCCTGCTGCTGGTGCCCGGCGCAACGCACAACAACAGCATGGCGCTGGGCGGACAGAACTATCGCAAGGCGATCGATGCGCTGATGCAAACCCGACCTGCCGCCCGAGTGGCGGGCGCTGCGGTACAGAAGAACCCGCGCGATTCCTGACGCCTCTTCCCCGCAGACCATCGGTCACCCCGAAAGGAAACTCTTGCAGCATCGGTTGGCAATCCGGCGTTCTAACGCTTTGCTGGATAGAGTCAATCCATGACGCTGCTTCGGCACACCCGGCCGCGCTGCGTTCCACTGCCTATTCGGGAGCACCCCCATGAAAATCAACCCGTACCTGATCTTCAACGGCGACTGCCGCGAAGCCTTCACGTTTTACGAGCAATGCCTGCAAGGCAAGCTCGAAGCGATGATGACCTTCGGCGAAACGCCAGCCGCCGAACATGTCCCCAAAGAGCACCACAACCTGATCATCCACACCTGCCTGAAAGTCGGGGATCAGATGCTCATGGCTTCGGACACCACACCCGACCGCCCCACCCAAGGCATGAGCGGTTGCTCGATTTCCCTGAATGTCGACAGCATCGCCGAGGCCGAACGGGTGTTTAATGCCCTGGCCAAGGATGGTCGCGTCGACATGCCGCTGGAAGCCACCTTCTGGGCCGCGCGTTTCGGCATGCTGGTGGATCGTTTTGGCGTGTCGTGGATGGTCAATTGCGAAAGTGACAAGTGACGCTGTCATTGCACCGGACATGAACAAGCCCGACCTATTCAGGTCGGGCTTTTGCGTTCAACGCTGTGCAAGCTCATGCCGAACGCACTGTTCGTAGTACGTCTGCTTGACGGCCGCCGGCTTCAGCCGCGACGCGCTGTCGTAGGTCTGCTCAGTGATGCCCATGGCGGTCATGCGCATCCACGGTTGCTGGAACTTGCGCGCCTGCAGGCGCTTGCGCGCGCCATACAGGGAAATCCCTGACAGCTTCGACTGTTGCGCACCGGCGGCGATGTCCGAACCCCAGGTACACGCAAAACGATGGCTCTTGCTCAGTTCCCTGGCCTGGGCCTCCACCGCGAGCAGAGCGAGGGAAAGCGTTGCTACAGTGATGACAATCGTCCGCATATAGCCCACCTAACCTTTTGAAAAAAGGCGAGTTTGCCGGGACTTGAAACATTCGGGGGCCAGCAATTTGCCGCCTTTTTTCAGCCAATCTCGGCCGAAGGATGGCCATAAAGATGCGCAGCTCCACCGCCACCCGTCTCCCACCTCTCCCGCCCGTCAGCCGCCCGGCACTTTGCTTCGCCTCTGATTTTCCAAGATACATCCACCCGACGCGGAAGCCCGACGATGAACAGAACCATTGCAGCCTTCATGCTTGGAAGTCTTTTATCCGCCACCGCACCGCTGGCGATGGCGGGAAGCAGCGTCCCCCCTACCGGCATTCCCGGAGTCAATCAGGGAGGCACCGAATCCAAAGAAGACAAGGCCGACAAAAAGGGTGAAGAAGCCTCGGGGTCGAACTCCGGTGCAGAGTCCCACGAGACAGAGAAGGATGCGCAAACTTCCAGTGGCTCAAAGGATGGGATGGAAGAAAAGAAACCCTGAACCACTTAGCCAGTTTTCGCAGGCATAAAAAAGCCGATCTCTCCGATCGGCTTTTGTATATGACGCTGATCCCGCCTTGGCAGGCCAGGACGATTAATTTCAGCGCTTGAGCTTGCGCTTGTTGCGGTACTGGTCGATCACCACCGCGACCACGATGATTAGTCCCTTGATGATGTCCTGTATGTAAGCATCGACCCCGACAAACGTGAACCCGCTGGCCATCACCCCAAGGATCAAAGCGCCGATTACCGTGCCGGTGATGCGCCCCACTCCACCCGCCAGACTGGTACCACCGATAACTGCCGCGGCAATCGCGTCCAGCTCATAGGACATGCCCATCCCGGCCTGCCCGGTAGCGGCGCGGGCCGAAGCCACTACGCCGGCCAGCCCCGCCAGCAGTCCGGCGATGCTGTAGACGATGACCAGATGGCGTTTGACGTTGATGCCTGAGGTGCGCGCCGCCTGCATGTTGCCGCCGATGGCGTAGGTGTATTTGCCGTACTTGGTGTAGCGCAGCGCGATGTGGAAGATCACCGCCACCACCAGAAAAATGATCACCGGCATCGCGCCGTGGCCGATGGCCGTGTAGGAGTCCGAGAGCATGCTCACTGGCTGGCCTTCGGTGTAGTAACGCGCCAGGCCACGGGCCGAAACCATCATGCCCAGTGTGGCAATGAACGGCGGAATCCCGGTGATGGCGATGATGCTGCCGTTGATCGCCCCCGCCAGCAGCCCGACACCGAGCCCGGCAATCACCGGAATCCAGACCGGCAAATCGGTCAGTGACGGGAACACCGCCCGGGCGAAATCCGAGGTCTGCGCCAGACTGGCCGCGATCATCGCCGACAACGCGAGCACCGAGCCCGACGACAGGTCGATACCGGTGGTGATGATCACCTGGGTCACGCCAATCGCCAGCAGGCCGATGATCGACACTTGCAGGATCATCAACACCAGCCGCTGGGAGTTCATCAGGAAGCTCTGGTCGCGCACGATCCAGCCGAACAGTTCGAACACCAGGCCGATGCCGATCAGCACCAGGAAAATGCTCAGCTCCGTCGGAAAGCGCCGGCGACTCTTGACCGGTGCCGTGGCCGGTTTGTTTTCCAGTATCGCGTTCATAACCACTCACCTTTCTATCGCATCATCGACGGCGGCCTCGGCCACCAGCGGTATCCATTAATGAACCGAGGACAGGCCCGAGGCCAGTTGCATCACCCGCTCCTGAGTCGCCTCGCTGCGGTCGAGGGTGCCCATCAGGTCGCCCTCGTGCATGACCATCACCCGGTCACTCATGCCGAGCACTTCCGGCAGTTCCGAAGAAATCATGATCACCGCCATGCCTTCGCTGGCGAGGTAGGCGATGAGCCGGTAGATCTCGGCCTTGGCGCCTACATCGATGCCACGGGTCGGCTCGTCGAGAATCAGGATGCGCGGGTTGGTCATCAGCCAGCGGGCCAGCAAGGCCTTCTGCTGATTGCCACCCGACAGTGTGTCGATGCATTGCTCCAGCGACGGGGTTTTCACCCGCAGCTTCTTGCACATGTCTTCGCACAAGGCGCGCAAGGCTTTTTGCTGGATGAACCCGTGGCCGGCGTAGTGCGGCAGGACGGCCATTTCCATGTTTTCCAGCACCGAGAGGCACGGGAACAGACCGCTGAGTTTGCGATCCTCGGTCAACAGCGCGAAGCCCTTCTCGATCGCCATGTGCGGATCGCTGATGCGCACCACTTCGCCATCGAGACGGATCTCGCCACCGTCGCTGGGCGTGATGCCGAAGATCGCTTCGGCCACGTTGGTCCGGCCGGAGCCCATCAAACCGGCGATGCCGAGGATTTCCCCGGCATGCAGGTCGAAGGAGACGCCCTTGAAAATGCCATCGAGCTTGAGGTCGCGCACCGACAGCAACAGATCGCCGATCGGCTTTTCGCGCACCGGAAACAACTGGCTCAATTCGCGACCGACCATCATCGAGATCAGGCTGTCGCTGTCCATGGAATCGGCCCGCTGCAGGCCGATGTAGGCGCCGTCGCGGAACACCGCCACTTCATCGGCAATCGCGAACACTTCGTTCATTTTGTGGGTGATGTAGATGATGCCTTTGCCCTGGTTTTTCAGGTCGGCAATGATCGAGAACAGATGGGCGACTTCCTTGTCGGTGATGGCCGATGTCGGTTCGTCCATGATCAGGATGTCGGAGTCGTAAGACACGGCTTTGGCGATCTCGACCATCTGCCGCTCGGCGATACTCAGATTGCCGACCTGCTCTTCGGGATCAAGGTTGATCCGCAGGCGCTCCAGCAGTTTCGCCGTGCAGCGGTGCATTTCCCGATGGTCGATCATGTGAAAGCCGTTGAGCTGCTCGCGACCGATCCAGATGTTTTCGGCGATGCTCATGTGCGGCATCAGGTTGAGTTCCTGGTGGATCATCGCGATCCCGGCCTGAAGCGCTGCCAGTGGCGTTTCGAACACCACCGGTTTGCCCCGCAGGCGCAGCTCGCCGGCGTCTGGCTGGTAGATGCCGGCGATGATTTTCATCAGGGTGGATTTGCCCGCGCCATTCTCGCCCATGAGCGCCAGCACGGAACCGGGGCGTACCCGCAGTTGCACATCGGACAACGCCACCACACCGGGGAAACCCTTGCTGACGTTGAGGATCTCCAGCAGGTACGGCTCTTCGACAGGTATTGCAGTGGGCGGGCTCCCCGTCAAAGGGGTGCTCGAAGCAGTCGCTGAAGCGAACATGATCAGGTACTCCATCAGCAAGGTCGCGATCGCCACCTTGCGGGCTTATTGTTGTTATTGAACGGACGGACTATTTGAACTGGTCAACGTTTTGCGGCGTGATCAGGCGGAATGGCACCCAGACCGCCGGCTCGACCGGCTCATTCTTCGCCATTCTCACCGCGGTATCGATGGAGCCGTCGGCCTGACCCTTGGCGTCCTGGAACACGGAAGCGGCCAGCGAACCCTTCTTCACGGCGTTCAAGCCGTCCGGCGTACCGTCGACTCCCGCAATCAGCACGCTGCCTTTGGCGACGCCGGCCTGTTGCAGGGCCATGGCGGCACCGATGGCCATTTCGTCATTGTTGGAGACCACCGCGTCGAACTTGCGGCCCTGGGTCAGCCAGTCGTTGACCAGGGTCATGCCCTTGTCCCGTAGCCATACGCCGCTCTGCTCCTGCTCGACCTTGATGTCCGGGTATTTGGCCAGCACCTCTTTAACGCCCTTGGTGCGGTTGGTGGTGGAGTTGTTCGCCAGGTCCCCCAGCAGAATCACGATATCGCCCTTGCCGCCCATCTTGTCGGCCAGGTACTGCATCTGCATCTCGCCGGCCTCCAGGTCGTTGGAAGCAACGGTTACCACGCCTTTGGGCAGGTTCAGGTCATCGGGGCGGCGGTTGACGTAGACCAGCGGAATGCCGGCCTTCACTGCCGCTTCAGTAATCTTTTTGGTGGCGGCGGTATCCACCGGATTGACCACGATGGCGTCGACTTTCTGGCTGATGAAGCTCTCGACCTGGCTCAGTTGCTTGACCACATCGCTGCGGGCGTCTTCGAACTGCAGCTTGACGCCGTCGGGATAGGACTTGGCTTTCTTGTCCATGGATTCGCGCAGGTAGGTCAGCCAGGTGTCATCGAACTGGGACATGCTGACGCCGATCTTCATATCGGCCAGCGCAGCGCCGCTGGCGAACATCAGGGACAAGGCCAGTGAGGCAAAACGGGTCTTGGTCTTCATGAAAAGTCTTTCTCCACATTCTTGTTGGTTTTATGGATGAGGCATGACGATTTCAGTAAGCGGACAAGCAGTCGAAGCGTTGGAACGTATCCCGAGACAGTGAATCTGGAATCGACTTTATTGGAAAATATTTTCCATATCAACCTGTTTTAGAATTTTATTATGATTTTATTCCATGGCTTGCAAACTCACTCAGTTCCACTACCTGACGACGTTTGAAACTCAGGCGCGCAGCGTCTAGCACGCGGGTTGTCGCCAGTGCATCACGGGCGTCCACGGGCAGTGGGCCACCGTTTTGCAACGCGATTTGTAGCTGCAAATAGAACTGACTCCAGCAGCCGCGCTCAGACGGAACCCGCTCACGCTCGTCTCCGTGTTCGAACCAGCCCCAACGGCGGTGCTCTTCGACGCCCCAGCGCTCGCCTTCGGTTTTCGGCGAGAGCCCGGCCAGTGCCTGGGCCTCTTGCCCGTCCAGACCCTCGACGCTGTAACAGCCCAGCGTGCCGCTCACCCGAAAGCGCGGGCCAGGGCTGTTTTGCAGGCAACTGCCACCCAGATGCGAGGTCACGCCGTCGACGTGGGTCAGGGACATGAAGAAGCCGTGATCGAAGGCCTGGTCTTTTTCCAGGTAGTCCAGTTCCGCGTAGACCCGTGTCACCGGACCGAACAGCAACAGCGCCTGATCGACCAGATGACTGCCAAGGTCGCGCAGGAAACCACCGCCGCTGCCGTTGTGAACCGACGACGGCGAGTAACGCTCGATACGCGACTCGAACCGGCTGACCTGGCCCAACGCGCCGGATTCGATGAGTTTGCGCACGGTTAAAAAGTCCGAATCCCAGCGCCGGTTCTGATAGACGCTGAGCGGTACATTCTGGCGCTCGGCCATGGTGATCAGGGTTTGCGCCTGCTGCCAGTCGGCGGCGAACGGCTTGTCGCTGACCACCGCCACGCCGTGTTCGATGCCGTCGAGCACCAGTGCCGGCCGGCCCTTGAGGGGCGTCGATACCACCAGCACATCAATCCCGGCTTCCACCAACTGGCCGATGCTGTCGAAGGCCGGCACACCCGGATGCTCCGCCGCCAGCAACTGTCGGCGCTCCGCTGAACGGGTGACCACGCCGACGAACGTCGCCGCCGGCAGACTGCTGATCAGCGGAGCATGAAAAAACCGGCCGCCATGGCCGTAACCGACAAGTCCGATGCGCATACAAGTATTTCCCTGAATAAAACGCGGACCCTGTGGGAGCGGGCTTGCCCGCGATGGCGGCGGCACATTCCACATTGATGTGCCCTGATAGACCGCAATCGCGAGCAAGCTCGGTCCCACAGAGATTTGCGTCAGCTGTAGAAATGGGGACGGTCCGGCAGTGCAACGTTGACGATCGCCCCGCTGTTCTGCGCTTCGATGCACGCATCGGCGGCAACCGCGGCGGCGAAGCCATCCCACGCCGACGGTCCACCCACCTGCCCCGCCCGCACGCCATCGATGAACGCCTGCAACTCGACGTCATAGGCCGCGATGAAGCGATCCTTCCAGTCCATCAGAATCGCGTTGGACAGCTTGGCCCCGCTGCGCAATTGAACCTGGGACGGCTCCGGCAATTTGGCGATGCCGGTCTCCCCCACCACTTCGCACTGGATGTCGTAGCCGTACTGGCAATTGACGAAGACTTCCACGTCGATGCGCGTGCCCTTGGCGGTTTCCAGCAGCACGATCTGCGGATCTTTCAAATGCGCGAGGGCTTTGCTGCTCTTGCGCGGGAACACCACCTGCACCGAGACGTAATCGTCATCGAGCAACCAGCGCAGTACGTCCAGCTCATGGATCAACGTGTCGGTGATCGCCATGTCGGTCTTGTAGTTTTCACCCACGCTCGGGTTGCGGTGCGCGCAATGCAGCATCAACGGTTCGCCGATCTGGCCGCTGTCGATCACCGACTTCAACGCGCGATAACCTTCATCGTACGGACGCATGAAACCGACCTGCACCAGCCGTTTGCCGTGGGCGACTTCGGCCTCGACGATCTTGCGGCAGCCTTCGGCGGTGACCGCCAGTGGTTTCTCGCAGAACACCGGTTTGCCCGCCGCAATCGCGGCCAGCACGAACTCTTCGTGGCTCGGGCCCCAGGAGGTGACGAGGATCGCCTCGACGTCCGGCGCCTGGATCAGCGCATGGCCGTCGGGATAAACCTCGGCGGTCAGCTTCAGGTCAGCGACGACCTTGGCCGCCTGCTGCAGATTGATGTCGGTGACCGCCACGACCTGGCTGTTGAGCAAGGTCTGGCTGCAACGACGGATGTGGTCCTGGCCGATGGCCCCGGTGCCGATGACGCCTAGCCGCAACGCTTGGGAAAGCAATGACATGAAAGGATTCCTTGTGGTTGTTCGATTCAGGGCAATCAGTACTGACGGGCCTTGGCCAGTCGTTCGTTCAGGGTTTTGGCTACCGCGTCGGTGCGGGCGCTGGTGGAGACTTGCGCCACGCCGACCCGCCACCACGACAGATAACCGTGAATCATGGTCTTGGGCAGAACCTTGATGTCGATCAGGGTCGAGACCGTCTGCAAGCGCGCATCGGCCAGCGCCGCCTGCAGTTCTTCAACGGTATTCACCTTGTAGGTCTTGCAGCCGTAGGCCGCCGCGCTCATGGCGAAATCCACCGGCACGAAAGCACCGTCGAGCTTGCCGCTCTGCGGGTTGCGGAAGCGGAACTCGGTGGCAAAGCTGTCCATGCCGTTGCCCATCTGCAGGTTGTTGATGCAACCGAAGGTCATGTTGTCGAACAGCACCACGTTGATCTTGCGTCGCTCCTGGATCGAGGTGGCGAGCTCCGAGTGCAGCATCATGTAAGAGCCGTCGCCCACCAGCGCATAAACCTCGCGCTCAGGCTCGGCGAGCTTCACGCCCAGCGCCGCGTTCACCTCATAGCCCATGCACGAATATCCGTATTCGACGTGATAGGTGTTCACCCCTTTGCTGCGCCAGCTGCGCTGCAAGTCGCCGGGCAGGCTGCCGGCGGCGGCGACGATGACCGCGTCATCGGCGAGGGTTTCATTGAGCACGCCTAGCACGCGGCTCTGGGTCAGGCAGGAACCGGTCAGCTCGATGAATTCGCGCAACACCGCCGGATCGAGGTGGTCGTTGATTTCCGGGATGAAATCCCGCGCCTGATAGTCAATCTGATGCAGGCGATCCACTTCCTCATCCAGTTGCGCCCGGGCCTGACGGGGTTGATCGCCCCAAGCGGAACGGTAGTCGCCCAGCGCTTCGGCCAGCGTCGACAAACCCGTCCGTGCATCCGCCAACAGTTGCACACCGTCGAGTTTCAGCGCGTCGCACGGGCTGATATTGAGGTTGAGAAATTGCACGTCAGGGTGCTGGAACAAGGATTTCGACGCGGTGGTGAAATCGCTGTAGCGGGTGCCGACCCCGATGATCAGATCCGCTTCCCTGGCCAGCAGGTTTGCCGCCAGGCAACCGGTTTCGCCAATGCCGCCGACGTTCAGCGGATGGCTGGACACCAGCGCGCTTTTGCCGGCCTGGGTTTCGGCGAAGGGAATATCGAAGCGCTCGGCAAACGCCTGCAACGCCGCATTGGCGCCCGAGTATTTGACGCCGCCACCACAGATGATCAGCGGTTTGCGCTTGCCTTTGAACAGTGCCACGGCATCGCCGAGCATCGCTTCAGTGGCCGGACGACGCTCGATGCGATGCACGCGTTTTTGCAGGAAATAATCGGGATAGTCGTAGGCCTCGGCCTGCACGTCCTGCGGCAGGGCCAGGGTCACGGCGCCGGTTTCGGCGGGATCCGTGAGCACACGCATGGCGTGGATTGCTGCGGTCATCAATTGTTCGGGACGGTTGATGCGATCCCAGTATTTGCTCACGGCCTTGAACGCATCGTTGGTGCTGATGCTCAGGTCGTGGAACTGCTCGATCTGTTGCAACACCGGGTCCGGTTGACGGCAGGCATAGACATCACCCGGCAACAGCAGCAAGGGAATCCGGTTGGCAGTCGCGGTCGCGGCAGCGGTCAGCATGTTCGCCGCGCCCGGCCCCACGGACGAGGTACAGGCGTAGATCTTGCGCCGCAGATGCTGCTTGGCGAAACCGATCGCCGCATGGGCCATGCCTTGTTCGTTGCGGCCCTGATGGACGATCAGGTCACCGCTGTCCTGCTCCAGCGCCTGCCCCAGACCCAGCACGTTGCCGTGGCCGAAAATGGTAAAGATCCCGGCGACGAACTTGCTCTGAACGCCATCGACCTCGATGTACTGGTTGTCGAGGAATTTCACCAGGGCCTGGGCCATGGTCAGTTTTGTTGTGGTCATAACCGCACCTTTCAAATTCAGATCCGATCCCTGCGAGGGGCACTGTCAACCCAGGGATTTGCTCAGGTGTTCCATGCTCGCGCCGATCGCCGTCTGGATATCCGCCAGGCCATGGACGCTGTCTGCAAACGGTTCAAACGACAGGTAGCCGCTGTAGCCGCCAGCAAGCAGGCTGTTGATTTGTGCCGCGTTACCGAGAATGTCGTCCGCGCCCACCAGCACCCGGTGACCATCGCCAAGGGTCGCCAGCGGCGCCTCGGTTTCCTCGACACCGGAGATGTGCACCAGCCCGGTCAGCTCAGGGAAAAACTCCTGCTCACCGGCCAAATGGTGATGAAAGGTGTCGTGAACCAGACGGAACACATCCAGCCCGCCGACTGCCTTGATCGCTTCCACCGCCGTGCGTTTGCGGCGCAGCGAGCAGGCTTTGAAACCCAGCGGTTCGATGTATCCCAGCAGGCCGTGATCGCGCAGGATCGGCGCCAGCTCGCTCAACGCGGTGCGCAGGCCCGACGCACGTTCGGCGACGCTGCGCGGATCGGCGCGGTCGTTCAACGGGCACATCACCAGCCCCCGCGCACCACAATCGCGGGCATAGCCAGCCAGCTTCAAGGCCTGCGCGCGGCGCTCGTCATTCCACACGTCAAACGGATACAACGCGTTGATCGACAGCACGCTGATGCCATGTGCCGTGCACAACTCACGCACGTGTCCGGGCGCGGTGCCGTCCTCGATCTCGATGCCTTTGAGGTCGTTGCGGATCTCGATGGCGTCGGCCTTGAGGGTCACCGCCAATTCGATGAACGCCGGCAGTGACAAACGTGGAGCGACCATTCGGTTCAGGGCAAAACGCAGTGGAGTACTCATTCTTGTTGTTCTCCGCGCAGATGATTTATTTGGCCGTCGGCATGCTGAACTCCGGGCCCTTGGCAATGCTGTCGGGCCAGCGCTGCATCACGCTTTTGTAGCGACTGTAGAAACGAATGCCTTCCTCCCCGTAGGCATGGTGATCGCCGAACAGCGAGCGCTTCCAGCCACCGAACGAATGCCAGGCCATGGGCACCGGAATCGGCACGTTGATGCCAACCATCCCGACCTTGATGCTGCGGGCGAAGGCGCGGGCGATCCCGCCATCGCTGGTGAAGCACGACACGCCATTGCCGAATTCGTGGGCGTTGATCAGCGCCACGGCACTGGCGAAATCCGGCACGCGCACGACGCCCAGCACCGGGCCGAAGATTTCCTGCTGATAAATGCTCATGTCGGTGGTGACGTGATCGAACAGCGTCGCGCCGACGAAAAAGCCCGCCTCGGCGCCCGGCACCTTGAAGTGCCGGCCGTCGACAATCAGCTGCGCACCCTGAGCCACGCCCTGATCGATAAAACCCTCCACCCTGGCCTTGTGTTCGGCGGTGACCAGCGGGCCCATGTCGTTGTCGCCTTGCAGACCGTTGCCGACTTTCAACTGATCGATCCGCGGCAGCAGTTTGGCGATCAGTTGATCGCCGACTTCGCCGACCGCGACCGCAATCGAAATCGCCATGCAGCGCTCACCGGCCGATCCGTAAGCGGCGCCGACCAAGGCATCCGCGGCTTGATCCAGATCCGCGTCGGGCATGACGATCATGTGATTCTTCGCGCCGCCCAGCGCCTGCACCCGCTTGCCGCGCGCGGTGGCCTGCTGGTGGATGTACTCGGCAATCGGCGTCGATCCGACAAACGAAATCGCCTCGATGTCCGGGTGCTGCAGCAAGGCGTCGACCGCCGTCTTGTCGCCCTGAACCACGTTGAACACGCCGTCCGGCAAACCGGCTTCGGTCAACAGGCGAGCCATCAGCAAACTGGCGGACGGATCGCGCTCGGACGGTTTGAGGATGAAGCAGTTGCCGGTGACCAGCGCCAGCGGAATCATCCACAGCGGCACCATCACCGGGAAGTTGAACGGCGTGACCCCGGCGCAGACGCCGAGTGGCTGACGCAGGTTCCAGTTGTCGATGCCGCCGCCGATGTTGTCGCTGAACTCGGTCTTCAACAGGTTCGGCGCACCGCAGGCGTATTCGACGATTTCAATGCCTCGGGTGACTTCGCCCTTGGCATCGGAAAACACCTTGCCGTGTTCGCGGCTGATGATTTCGGCCAGTTCGTCGTGATGACGATCGAGCAATTCCTTGAACTTGAACATCACCCGCGAACGGCGCAGGGACGATTGCTCGGACCAGGCCGGGAATGCCTTGAGCGCCGAAGCGACAGCAGCGTCCACGGTCTCCTGACTGGCCAGCCCGACTCGCGCCTGAACGGCACCGGTGGCCGGATTGAAGACATTGCTGAATCGTTCGCTACCGCTGTCCTGCACCTGACCATCGATGTAGTGGCCTATGACCGGGGCGTCGCTCATTGTTCTTGTTCTCCGTGCGAAAGTTGGAATTCAGAGATCCAGCAGCCAGCTGTGCTGCGGGTCGTTATGGAACTGCCAGACGCGTTTCGGCCCGGCCATCACGTTCAAGTAATAGGACTCGTAGCCATACGGCACGCTGACCGGGTGATAGCCCTTGGGCACGACCACGAGGTCGCTGTTTTCCACGGCCATGGCCTGATCGATGCTGCGGTCGTCGGTGTAGACCCGCTGGAACACGAAGCCCTGGGGCGGGTTGATCTGGTGGTAATAGGTTTCTTCGAGAAAGCTCTGGTGCGGCAGGTCGTCGGTGTCGTGCTTGTGCGGCGGATAGCTCGACGAGTGTCCCGACGGCGTGCGCACTTCCACCACCAGCAGCGAATGGGCCGGCTCGCTGTCCGGCAGGATGTCGCAGACATAACGGGTGTTGGCGCCCTTGCCGCGCACGCTGCGCTTCATGGTTTCAGGCCTGATCAGGCGCGGGCCGAGGCCCGTGGTGGTCGAACCGGGAGCGGCGCAAACCGCCACTTGCGCATCACTCAATGCCACCACCTGCGCCTGACTGCCGAGTGGCAGGTACGCGGCGAACGGGGATTTGTCTTCGAACACCGACTGGCGATCACCGAGGTTGTCCCAGTTGAAGGCGCCTTGCCCCGGCGCTTCGCCGTGGATGCCGACCCGGCCGCTGAGCAGCACCAGGCACAGCTCCTTGTCGCCCGCTGCGACAGGCAAGGTTTCACCCAGGCTCAAGCGATAGGCGGCGAAACCGACGTATTGCAGCTCACCTTCAGCCAGCTCGACCATGGTCCGGCCACGGGCATTGCTTTTGACCAGCAGGCTCATCGTGCAGTCCTCGCGTCGAGCAACGCACGCAAGGTGTCGAAGCCTTTTTTCGCGTAGACATAACTCGGCGCCACTGCCGGATCCTGCTCGGCCTCGACCACCAGCCAACCGTGGTAATCGGCCGCCAGCAGCACGTCCAGCAACTCGGAGAAGTCGATGTCACCATCCCCTGGCACGGTGAAGGTGCCGTTGATGATGCAGTCGGGGAAGCTCCACAGGTTGTTGCGCGCCAGTTGTACCACCGGTTTGCGCACGTCCTTGAAGTGCACGTGGCAGATGCGCGACAGGTGTTTGCGCAGCACCTGCAAGGGTTCACCACCGCCCATGTAGCAATGGCCCGAATCGAACAGCAGCCCGACTTCATTACCGGTCAACGCCATCAGGGTGTCGATGTCCGACGGCGATTCGACGTAGGCACCCATATGGTGGTGATACGCCAGACGCACGCCCTGGGACAGGGTGAAGCGCGCCAGCTCGGTCAGCTTGTCGGCGTATTGTTGCCACGCCTGTTCGGTATGAAAACGCGGGCGCTCGACCAGCGGAATTCGCTGGCCCTGAATGGAGTCGGCGACTTCACCGTAAACCAGCACGTTCGCGCCGTTCTTCGCCAGCAGCTCGACATGGCTGGCAATCGCGTCGATTTCCTCTGCCACCGAACGCCGCGCCAGACGACTGGAATACCAGCCGGACACCAGCGCCAGGTCATACGGACGCAGCACGTCGCCAACACCTTTGGCGTCCTTGGGAAACTTGCCGTTGAGTTCGAAGCCTTCATAACCGATGGCCTTGCCTTCGCTGAGGGCGGTGCTCAGCGGCGTTTCACCGCCGAGGGACGGCAGGTCGTCGTTGCTCCAGGAAATCGGGTTGATGCCAATTCGGATAGCGGGCATGGCTGCACCTTTTATTGTTATTTCTAGAATGTTCAACCGCGGCTCAGGCCCGGGCCGTACGCCAGGCATCGATCAGCTCGACGAAGGTGCCCTGCACCTGACGGATCAGCGTCTCGTCGTCGATTTCGCCGGCCAGCCAGGCGCGGCTCGGTTCCTGGAAAATCGTACGGCCCACGGCGAACCCGCGGCAGGTCTGGCTCTGACTGGCCTGCTGGAAGCCTTCGGCCAATGCGGATGCCGGGGCATTCAGGCCCAGCAGCACCACGCCTCGGCAATAGGGATCGCGCGCCTGGATCAGTTCGTCGAGCTGTTGCCATTCCTCGGCGCTCTGCGTTTCGATCTTCCACCACGCCGGGTAGATGCCCAGGTTGTAGAGGCGCTTGAGCGCGCGATACAACACGTCGGGATGCGGTGAGGGGTGATCCTTGGGCGGGATGATTTCCAGCAGCAGTTCGTGACCGCTGACTTGCGATGCCTGATATAGCGCCTTGATTTGCGCTTCCTGCTCCAGCCGCAGCATCGGTTCGTCGTCCGGGTGGAATTGCACCAGGCATTTGATGATTTGTTCCTGCGGCCAGGCGATCAGGTTGCTGCCGATCGAGCGCCCGTGCTCGAAGGCCAGCGGCCGCGAGCCCTGCACCTCGACCGGCCGCGCCACCCACCAGCCTCGACCGGTGGCGGCGTTCAGCGAGTCCTGACCGAAACGCTGATCCGCCAACAGCCCGACATCGGCTTCGATGCTCTGCTCGCGCAAATCGTTTTCGACCCGCTCCACGGCCTTGATAAACAGTTGCTTGAGTTCGCCGATGGCGCCGAGGTCGCGTCCGCCCTTCTGGGCCAGTTCCACCAGTTGTCCGCGATGGTCGAAGGCAAAGATGAACAGTTGCTTCCACTGCTTGCGCGGCACACTGACCTGATGCAGGCGTTGCAGGGTGACGTCCTGATCCGGCCGGGTAATCGGTACCGGGCTGCTGAAGAGGTAATCGAGTTCGGCACGGGTCGGCATCGCCGGCGCGCAGGCATGGCGCGACACCACCAGACCACCGCAGGCGTTGGCCAACTTGCAGCAACGCTCGTCGCTGGCATCCTCCAGCCAACCGCTGAGGAAACCCGACATGAACGCATCGCCGGCGCCCAGTACGTTCAGCACCTCGACCCGCACGCCGGGATAAATCGCGCCGTCTTCAAGACGTTGTGGAATCTCCCCGTGGATCACCGTGCAACCTTGCGGACCGAGCTTGACCACCAAGGTCGCTGCGCTCAAGCGCCGGACATTGCGCAGGGCGGTGAGCAAATCCTCGGAACCGCCGGCCAGCAGAAACTCTTCTTCCGTCCCGACCACAAGGTCGAAGCGCGGGAGGATTTGTTGCACATGTTGAGTGACGTTCTGATCGGCAACGAAACGGGTTTCGCCGTCCGCCTTGCCGGCGAGTCCCCACAGGACCGGGCGGTAGTCGATGTCCAGCACCCGTTTGACGTTGTGCTTTTCGGCGTAGTCCAGCGCCTGGATGCTCGCCTTGTAGACGCCATCGGTGGAGAAATGAGTGCCGGTGATCAGCAAGGCTTTGCTGGAGGCGATAAAGGCTTCGCTGATGTCTTCGGCCCGCAGCGCCATGTCGGCGCAATTCTCACGGTAGAAGACCAGGGGAAAGGTTTCCCGATCCTTGAGACCGAGCAGCACCATGGCGGTCAGACGCTGCGGATCGACCTTGATGCCGCTGACATCGCAGCCTTCACGGGCCAGCGACTCGATCAGGAAACGCCCCATATGATCGTCGCCGGTCCGGCTCAGCATCGCCGATCTGAGCCCCAGCCGGGCGGTGCCGAACGCGATGTTGGCGGACGAGCCGCCGAGGTATTTGGCGAAGCTGCTCACATCCTCCAGCCGTGCCCCGACTTGCTGCGCATAGAGGTCGACGCCGAGGCGTCCGAGGCAAATCAGATCCAATTGACGTCCACTGGCAAAACGAGTCTGGCCCATGCTGGCTCCTGTTATTTTTATCAGCCTGTGCCCAACGCGGTGACCGCGCCGGACACTCTTGGTGGATGCAGACTAAAACGAGCCGGATCGAACAATCAATAAATATTCCAATTATTTTTCACGTGGAATATTTTTTCCAATAAGCTTCAGTGCGGGCGCTCCAGACGCAGTGCATCGTTTCAGCAGGCATCCCGCTGGCGCAAGCCCAAGATTTTGTCCGGGCCGAGCCTGTAGACTGCGCACAGCCAAACTATTGTCAGGGGACGAGACGTAACCGTCCCTATAAGAACAAGCCAAAAGGATTATTTATGTCCAGCACCGATCAGCCGGCTACCGCCGAGAGCACGCCCGAGAGCGATCTTGCCAGCCCCCCGATCAATGCCGAGCGTCTGCTGCAGCTCATCACCACTGAATACGAAAGCCTTCCGCGCCAGCTCAAACGCATCGCCAGTTACATGAGCCAGCAAAGCGACCGGATCATGGTCGACCGTATCAGCGACATCGCCCGCGAGTGCGAAGTGCACCCGTCGGCCATCGTGCGGTTTTCCCAGCGTTTCGGTTTCAGCGGATTCAGTGAAATGCAGGCGCTGTTCCGCGAGGCGTATACCCACAAAGCCACGCCGGTACAGAACTACCAGCAGCGCATTCGCAGCATGATCGCCAACAAGTCGCAGAAAGCCAGCGGCGGCGACCTGGCCCGCGAGTGCATCGACGCCACCCTTTCGGGCATCGAACGCCTGGGCCAGGAACTGGATGACCAGGCCTTTGAAAAGGCCGTGGATCTTGTGGTCAATGCCGACAATATCTACGTGGTCGGGGTGCGCCGCTCGTTCGCCGTGGCCGACTATCTGGTCTACAACCTGCAACACACCAACAAGCGCATTCACCTGGTCTCGGGCCTCGGCGGCAGCTATCGCGAGCAGATGCGCAGCGTGCGCGCCAATGACCTGGTGATCGCCATCAGCTTTACGCCGTATGGTAAGGAAACCCAGCACTGCCTGCGCATCGCCCAGCACCATCAGGCGAAAACCCTGATCATCACTGACAGCAATCTCTCGCCCCTGGCCAAGCGCGCCAATACCCTGCTGCTGGTCAATGAAGGTAGCTCGTTTGCGTTCCGATCCTTGAGTGCGACTTTGTGCCTTTGCCAAGCGCTGTTTATCGCCGTGGCCTATCGACTGGAGTTGAAGGTGGACGAGATTCACGAGCAGGTCGGGTTCGAGGACTGATCGGAGCACCGTAATCTCAACGAATGCGGCAAATCAAAATATTTATTCCATTATTTGAATACAGTGAATATTTATTCTATAAACAGGATCTCTGAAAACAAAAACTCAAAGGATCCTGTCATGCGTGAACTCGGAATCGGCCTGATCGGCACGGGCTTCATGGGGCGCGCCCACGCCCTGGCCTTTCGCAACGTCAGCGGGGCATTCGAACTGCCCTTCACCCTTCGCCTGGCCGGCCTGGCTGACGCCGATCCCGCACGCGCACAAGCCTGCGCCACCGCCTGGGGCTTCGATCAGGCCCATGGCGACTGGCAGCGATTGATCGACGACCCCAAGGTCAACCTGATCGCCATCACCACTCCCAATCACCTGCACTACCCGATGGCCATGGCCGCCCTCGCCGCCGGTAAGCCGGTTTACTGCGAAAAGCCGCTGGCGGTGAATCTTGAGCAAGCTCATGCCATGCACGTGGCGGCGAAGCATGCCGGCGTCGTCGCCCGGGTCGGCTACAACTATCAGCACAACCCGATCATCGGCCTGGCACGCGAGCTGATCCTGAGTGGCGAACTCGGCAAGATCATCAGCTTTCAAGGTGAGTTCAGCGAAGATTTCATGGCCGATCCGGCCTCCCCCTGGTCGTGGCGCTGCGAACCGGAACATGCCGGTGGAGCATTGGCGGATCTGGGCAGCCACCTGCTCGCCATGGCGCGCTACCTGCTGGGCGATGTCGAAGCGGTGTGCGCCGACTCCCAGACAGTCCATGACCAACGCCCGACCACAACCGGCAGCCAGGAACGACGTCGCATTGCGGTCGACGATCAAGCCCATGCCTTGCTGCGTTTCGCCAGTGGCGCGCGGGGTACCTTCAGCAGCAGCTGGCTCAAGCATGGCTACAAGAATCATCTGAGCTTCGAGATCAGCGGCACCCGAGGCACCCTGGCGTTTGATCAGGAGCGCTTGAACGAGCTACGCCTGTGTCGCGCCGGCGAAGGTGGCTTCCAGCGTTTACTCGCCGGACCGGACTTGCCCGGCTACGCCGCGTTCAGCCCGGCGCCGGGGCATCAGCTGGGCTACAACGAGCTGAAGACACTGGAAGTGCATGAGCTGATAATGGCGTTGGCCGGGAGCGGGCAGACCGGGACTGATTTTGAAGAGGCATTTGAAGTTGAGAGGCTGGCGACGGCGATTCGGGTCGCGGCTGAGGAACGACGCTGGGTGTCTGTCAGTGAAATCACTGGGTAGTTTTGTGCGGGCACAAAAAAGCCGATCGGGATGATCGGCTTGTGTGTCTGAATTTACTGAAGAGGAAACTGAATCCCCTGCAAAAGTCACTGCGCATGAAAAAGCCCAACTCGCTAAAGTTGGGCTAAGTCATTGAATTATATGGTCGGGACGGAGTGATTCGAACACTCGACCCCTAGCACCCCATGCTAGTGCGCTACCGGACTGCGCTACGCCCCGACTAGGTTTGAAACTCGTTCTCCATCTCGAAGAACGCTCAAGAATATATCGCAAGCTTTTGAAAACTGGAAGTATTTAAAAGCACGAAATTATTTCTTGAGAACCACCAGAACATCTTCGAGCTCGGCGATCATCTGGCGGATCATTTGCTTGTATTGGGTGGTGTCGTCTTTGGCTTCATCGCCGGACAGACGCAGTCGCGCGCCGCCGATGGTAAACCCCTGATCGTAAAGGAGCGCGCGGATCTGCCGGATCATCAGCACGTCCTGGCGCTGATAATACCGGCGGTTTCCGCGGCGTTTGACGGGGTTGAGCTGAGGAAACTCCTGCTCCCAGTAGCGCAGCACGTGCGGTTTTACCGCACACAGCTCGCTGACTTCACCGATGGTGAAGTAGCGTTTGCCCGGGATGACGGGGAGTTCGTCGTTATGACTTGGTTCCAGCATAAGCCTCAACTCGGGCCTTCAACTTCTGCCCTGGACGAAAGGTGACCACACGGCGAGCCGTGATCGGGATTTCTTCCCCCGTTTTCGGGTTGCGGCCAGGCCGCTGGCGTTTGTCCCGAAGGTCGAAATTGCCGAAACCCGACAATTTGACCTGCTCGTTGTCTTCAAGAGCGTGCCTGATTTCCTCGAAAAACAGTTCAACCAATTCCTTGGCTTCCCGCTTGTTCAGGCCCAGCTCTTCATACAGACGTTCCGCCATCTCAGCTTTCGTCAAAGCCCCCATACGTCACTTCCTTAACGTGGCGTTCAACCTTTGTTCGAGCGAGGTGAGGATATTTTGCGTCGTCGAATTCACCTCATCGTCATTAAGAGTGCGCGATGGATGCTGCCAGGTCAAGCCGACTGCGAGGCTTTTTCTATCAGGATCAATGCCTTTACCCTGATACACGTCAAATAGCCTGAGGTCTGTCAGCCATTCGCCTGCATTTTCACGGATTACGTCCAGTACAGCCGAGGCTGCAACGTCTTTGTGCGCAATCAGTGCCAGGTCACGACGCACTTCAGGAAAGCGCGACAACTCGTGGAATTTCGGCATTTTACCCAGAGCGACTTCAGCCAGAACCAGCTCGAAGACGAAGACCGGACGGTCGAGACCCAGGGACTTCGACAGTTCAGGGTGAATCGCGCCGATAAAGCCGACTTCACGCCCTTCCCGCTCGATGCGTGCGGTCTGGCCCGGATGCAGCGCAGGGTGTTTGCCCGGTGCAAAAGTGAACTGATCCAGCGCACCGGCAAAGCCCAGCACTGCTTCTACGTCAGCCTTGACGTCGAAGAAGTCCACGGTATCGCGACCTTGCGCCCAGCCTTCCGGCAGACGGCTGCCGCATACCACACCGGCGATCATCGGCTCTTGCTTCAGACCTTCCAGCTGACCGACAAAGCGCAGACCGCTCTCGAACAGACGAACACGATCCTGCTGACGGTTGAGGTTGTGCTGCAACGCCTTGACCAGACCCGGCCACAGCGACGAACGCATGGCGGCCATGTCATTGGAGATCGGGTTCGCCAACAGCAGCGGCTCCACGCCCGGGTTGAACAGCTCGAACTGCTTCGGATCGATGAAGCTGTAGGTGATCGCTTCCTGGTAGCCACGGGCAACCAGCAGACGACGCAGCTCCGGCAGATCGCTGCGCGCTTCGGCCTTGGCTTGCGGCGCCAGGCGAGCTTGCGGGTAACGAACCGGCAGGCGGTTGTAACCGTACAGACGAGCCAGCTCTTCGATCAGATCGACTTCCAGGCTGATGTCGAAGCGATGGCTTGGCACTTCTACGCGCCACTGCCCTGCTCCGTCGGCGGAAACCTTCAGACCCAAAGCATTGAGCAGACGCTCGACTTCGGCCGAATCCATTTCCATGCCCAGCATCTGGGTGATGCGCTGAGCGCGCAGGGTGATCGGCGCGATCGACGGCAAGTGCTGCTCGCTGACGGTCTCGATGATCGGGCCGGCTTCACCACCGGTGATTTCCAGCAGCAGGCCGGTGGCGCGCTCCATGGCTTCACGGGCCAGTTGCCAGTCCACACCGCGCTCATAGCGGTGCGAAGCGTCAGTGTGCAGACCATACGAACGAGCCTTGCCCGCGACAGCGATCTGGTCGAAGAACGCACTTTCAAGGAACACGTCGCGAGTGGTCGCGGAAACGCCACTGTGCTCGCCACCCATCACGCCGGCAATCGCCAGAGCGCGAGTGTGGTCGGCGATCACCAGCGTATCGCTGCGCAGGCTGACTTCCTGACCGTCGAGCAGAACGAGCTTCTCGCCCTCTTCCGCCATGCGCACACGGATGCCGCCATTGATTTCGGCGAGATCGAAGGCGTGCAGAGGCTGGCCCAGCTCGAGCATCACGTAGTTAGTGATGTCGACGGCGGCGTCGATGCTGCGGACTTCGGCGCGACGCAGACGCTCAACCATCCACAGCGGCGTCGGCCTGGACAGGTCAACGTTACGGATGACACGGCCCAGGTAACGCGGGCAGGCCGCAGGTGCCAAAACTTCTACCGAGCGCACTTCGTCGTGCACCGCCGGAACGGTCATCACCACCGGGCGAGTGACCGGAGCGTCGTACAGCGCGCCGACTTCACGGGCCAGACCGGCCAGGGACAGGCAGTCGCCACGGTTCGGAGTCAGATCGACTTCGATGCTGGCGTCTTCCAGGTCCAGATAAACACGGAAATCTTCGCCCACCGGCGCATCGGCTGGCAGCTCCATCAGACCGTCATTGCCTTCACCGACCTGCAGCTCGGATTGCGAGCACAGCATGCCGTTGGACTCGACACCGCGCAGCTTGGCCTTCTTGATCTTGAAGTCGCCCGGCAGCTCGGCACCGATCATCGCGAACGGAATCTTCAGGCCTGGACGCACGTTTGGCGCACCGCACACGACCTGGAAAGTTTCCGCGCCATTGCTGACCTGGCACACGCGCAATTTGTCGGCATCGGGGTGCTGCTCGGTGCTCAGCACCTCACCCACCACCACGCCACTGAAAACACCGGCGGCCGGCGTAACGCTATCGACCTCAAGACCGGCCATCGACAGACGGGCAACCAGCGCGTCGCGATCTACCTGCGGGCTGACCCAGCCACGCAGCCATTGTTCACTGAATTTCATCCTGCTCTCCTAAGAATTCGTTACGACTAGCGAAATTGCGCGAGGAACCGCAAGTCGTTGTCGAAGAACAGACGCAAGTCGTTCACGCCGTAACGCAGCATGGCCAGACGCTCAACGCCCATGCCGAAGGCGAAGCCCGAGAACTCTTCCGGATCGATCCCGGACATGCGCAACACGTTCGGGTGAACCATGCCGCAGCCCATCACTTCCAGCCAGCCGGTCTGTTTGCAGACGCGGCAGCCTTTACCACTGCACATCACGCATTCCATGTCGACTTCGGCGGAAGGCTCGGTGAACGGGAAGTACGAAGGACGGAAACGCACCGCCAGCTCTTTCTCGAAGAACACCCGCAAGAACTCTTCGATCGTGCCTTTGAGGTCGGCGAAGTTGATATCGCGATCGACCAGCAGGCCTTCGACCTGGTGGAACATCGGCGAATGGGTGATATCGGAGTCGCTGCGGTACACACGGCCTGGGCAGACAATGCGGATCGGCGGCTTTTTCGATTCCATGGTGCGGACCTGTACCGGCGAGGTATGGGTGCGCAGCAACATGTTGGCGTTGAAATAGAAGGTGTCATGCATCGACCGGGCCGGGTGGTGGCCTGGGATGTTGAGCGCCTCGAAGTTGTGATAGTCGTCTTCAACCTCAGGGCCTTCGGCAATGCCGTAGCCGATATGGGTGAAGAACTGTTCGATACGTTCCAGAGTCCGGGTTACCGGATGCAGACCACCGGAGGTCTGACCGCGGCCCGGCAGGGTCACGTCAATCGATTCGGCAGACAGTTTGGCAGCCAGTTCGGCTTCTTCAAACAGAGCCATGCGCGCATTGAGAACGCCTGTAACACGTTCCTTGGCAACGTTGATCAGGGCGCCGACCTGCGGACGCTCTTCTGCCGGCAAATTCCCCAGGGTCTTCATCACCTGAGTCAATTCACCCTTTTTGCCAAGGTATTGAACCCGGATTTGCTCCAGGGCATTGATATCTTCAGCGCTTTGCACAGCCTCTAGTGCTTGAGAGACCAGCGCATCCAGGTTTTCCATGTACAGACTCCAGATACAAAATAGGGGAAGAGCTTGAAGGCTCTTCCCCTATTTATGACGTTTAACACCTGGCCCCACAGAGGTGTGGCCAAGTGACTGTCGGGGGTACTTAAGCCAAGGTGGCTTTAGCTTTCTCGACAATCGCAGCAAACGCCGCTTTTTCGTTCACTGCCAGATCAGCCAGAACCTTACGGTCGATCTCGATGGACGCTTTTTTCAGGCCAGCGATGAAACGGCTGTAGGACAGACCGTTAACACGAGCACCAGCGTTGATACGAGCGATCCACAGAGCGCGGAACTGACGTTTTTTCTGACGACGGTCACGGTAGGCGTATTGGCCTGCCTTGATTACCGCTTGCTTGGCAACACGGAATACGCGGGAGCGTGCGCCGTAGTAGCCTTTAGCAAGTTTCAGAATTTTTTTGTGACGTTTACGGGCAATGACGCCACGCTTTACACGAGCCATGAGTTACTTCCTCTATTCTTGATCCAAAAATTAACGAAGGCGCAGCATGCGCTCGACTTTTGCCACGTCAGACGGATGCAGCAAGCTGCTACCGCGCAGTTGACGCTTACGCTTGGTCGACATTTTGGTCAGGATGTGGCTCTTGAAAGCGTGCTTGTGCTTGATACCGTTAGCAGTTTTCAGAAACCGCTTAGCAGCACCACTTTTGGTTTTCATCTTTGGCATGTTCGGATACTCCGCATTCAGTTGATAAACATAATCAGAAGGCCTGCCGTGCCCTGTTGATTACTTCTTCTTTTTCGGGGCGATGACCATGATCAGCTGGCGTCCTTCCATCTTAGGATGCTGTTCGACCGAACCGTACTCGAGCAGGTCTTGTTCAACCCGCTTGAGGAGTTCCATCCCCAGCTCCTGGTGGGCCATCTCACGGCCGCGGAATCGCAAGGATACCTTGGCCCTGTCCCCGTCACTCAGGAAACGTACCAGGTTGCGCAGTTTTACCTGGTAATCCCCTTCCTCCGTCCCTGGACGAAACTTGATTTCTTTTACCTGAATCTGCTTCTGGTTCTTCTTCGCCGCAGCAATCTGCTTCTTCTTTTCGAAGATCGATTTGCCGTAGTCCATCACCCGGCAAACCGGCGGGACTGCGTCGGCAGAGATTTCTACCAGATCAAGCTTTGCTTCTTCAGCAATACGAAGCGCTTCATCAATCGAGACGATGCCAATCTGCTCGCCATCAGCGCCAATTAACCGAACCTCGCGTGCCGAGATATTCTCGTTGATCGGGGCTTTCGGTGCAGCTCGTTTATCTTGTCTCATTTCACGCTTAATAATAATTACTCCGAATCTGGGCGACCACGCCGGGAAACCGCTTGCGCGAGAAACTCAGCGAACTGGGCGACGGGCATCGAGCCCAGGTCAGCACCTTCACGAGTACGCACAGCGACAGTCTGCATCTCGACTTCCTTATCCCCAATAACCAAGAGATATGGAACCTTGAGCAAAGTATGCTCGCGGATTTTAAAGCCGATCTTTTCATTTCTCAAGTCGGACTTGGCACGAAACCCGCTTTCGTTGAGAGTTTTTTCGACCTGAGCGACGAAATCTGCCTGTTTATCAGTGATATTCATGATCACTGCCTGGGTTGGCGCCAGCCACGCAGGGAATGCACCTTCGTAGTGCTCGATCAGAATGCCGACGAAACGCTCGAACGAACCGAGGATCGCACGGTGCAACATCACCGGATGCTTGCGGCTGTTGTCTTCGGAGACGTATTCGGCTCCCAGACGCACCGGCAGGTTGAAATCGAGCTGCAAGGTACCACACTGCCACACGCGACCGAGGCAATCTTTCAGCGAGAATTCAATCTTCGGACCGTAGAAAGCGCCCTCACCCGGCTGCAGATCGTACGGCAGACCAGCGCTATCAAGCGCTGCAGCCAGGGCCGCTTCGGCGCGATCCCACAGCTCGTCGGAACCGACGCGTTTTTCCGGACGAGTGGACAGCTTCATCTCGATGTCTTTAAAGCCGAAGTCGGCATAAACATCCATGGTCAGCTTGATGAACGCTGCGGATTCAGCCTGCATCTGTTCTTCGGTGCAGAAGATGTGGGCGTCGTCCTGAGTGAACGCACGCACACGCATGATGCCGTGCAGCGCACCCGACGGCTCGTTGCGATGGCAGGCACCGAACTCGGCCAAGCGCATCGGCAGCTCGCGGTAGCTCTTCAGACCCTGGTTGAACACCTGCACGTGGCAAGGGCAGTTCATCGGCTTGATGGCGTAGTCGCGGCTTTCCGACTCGGTGGTGAACATGTTGTCGGCGTAGTTGGCCCAGTGCCCGGATTTCTCCCACAGGCTGCGGTCAACGACTTGCGGCGTCTTGATCTCGAGATAGCCGTTGTCGCGCTGCACTTTGCGCATGTACTGCTCGAGAACCTGGTAAAGCGTCCAGCCATTCGGGTGCCAGAACACCATGCCCGGCGCTTCTTCCTGGGTGTGGAACAGGCCCAGGCGCTTGCCGATCTTGCGGTGATCGCGCTTTTCAGCTTCTTCGATACGCTGGATGTAAGCAGCCAGTTGCTTCTTGTCAGCCCACGCGGTGCCGTAAACGCGCTGCAATTGCTCGTTCTTGGCATCACCGCGCCAGTAGGCGCCGGACAGCTTGGTCAGCTTGAAGGATTTCAGGAAGCGAGTGTTCGGCACGTGCGGACCGCGGCACATGTCGACGTATTCTTCGTGATAGTACAGGCCCATGGCCTGCTCGTTCGGCATGTCCTCGACCAGACGCAGCTTGTAATCTTCGCCACGAGCCTTGAACACTTCGATCACTTCGGCACGCGGAGTGACTTTCTTGATGACGTCGTATTCAGTGTCGATCAGCTGTTGCATGCGCTGTTCGATGGCCGCCATGTCGTCCGGCGTAAAAGGACGCTCGAAGGCGATGTCGTAATAGAAGCCTTCATCAATGACCGGACCGATGACCATTTTGGCCGTCGGGTACAACTGCTTGACCGCGTGGCCAACCAGGTGGGCGCAAGAGTGGCGAATGATCTCCAGCCCCTCTTCATCCTTTGGCGTGATGATTTGCAGCGTTGCGTCGCTGTCGATGATGTCGCTGGCGTCAACCAGCTTGCCGTTCACCTTGCCGGCCAGGGTGGCCTTGGCCAGGCCTGCACCGATGGATGCGGCGACCTCGGCTACGGAAACCGGGTGATCGAATGAACGTTGACTGCCGTCGGGAAGAGTAATAGTTGGCATGGCGCCTCCTCTCCTAGTGGTGACCCCTACCAAAGGTCACGTGGGTTGGGATGAGCCAGTACAAGATCCGATCCAGGCCATTCAATGACGAACGCCTGCCTTACAGCGGCAGGAGCCTTGCGGCCAACCGGAAAACCGAACCAGAGTGACTGGGATTCAAATCAGAAAATTCGTACGCTGCCACTGCCAGGACTGAAGGTCATCCGGAGCTTGCGAACGCCCGAGCCAGGCATGCTAGCACAGATGAACGGTCACCGATGCACTCTGGTTTTACCGGGAGGCAAATCGTCCGTTTTATGCCAGAGTGCTGAACTTGATCGGCCTTAGGCCCCTCAGATAACAAGACATTGACCCACAAGGAGCATCCTCGCATGCGTCTTAACACCCTGCTTGCTGCAGTCGCCCCCCTCGTTTTGCTGCTGCCGTTGAGCGCCCACGCCGACTGGCCGAAGGGCGAGCGTGAGAAATACATGGCTCAGTGCACCCAGGCGGCCACTCCGCAAATCGGTGCCGCTGCCGCAAAGTCCCACTGCGCGTGCGGTGCCGATGCGATCAAGTCCTACCCGGCCAGCGACATTCAGGCACTGATGGACAACAAGGCCAGCCAGGAACTGCAGCAGAAAGCCCTGGGGCAAATTGCCAAATGCAAGGCCAATACACCGGCGAAAAAATGATGGAACAAGCCTTTTCACTGCCCCCAGCACCGCTGAAAAGCATCTGATTCAGGCCTTTTCGTACGATTTATGCAGGTTTTACAGGTTTTTTTATTGTCTTTATTTTTCGCCAGAAGCCTTTTAAACCGGGGCCTCCAGCCGAAACAGGCAGTAAAGAAAACACGACTGATTGGCAAACAGCACGTCCGGGGGGCTACCAAAGCGAACATTTCGACTATGATACCCCAGTGTGCCCAGTTGGCCTGAGCAGCACAGTACTACTGAAAATATATGTTTCTTGGAGATACACCATGTCTAATCGCCAAACCGGCACCGTTAAATGGTTCAACGATGAAAAAGGCTTCGGCTTCATCACTCCTCAAGGTGGCGGTGACGACCTGTTCGTACACTTCAAAGCTATCGAATCCGACGGTTTCAAAAGCCTGAAAGAAGGCCAGACCGTTTCCTTCGTGGCTGAGAAAGGCCAAAAGGGTATGCAAGCTGCACAAGTTCGCCCAGAGTAATTTCCCGGCGCACTAAAAAAACCCCGTCCATGTGACGGGGTTTTTTATGGGTGAAACAAACGCCCGAAAGGCTCAGCCGCAGTTGACGCGGGTGACTACCAGGTTCTGATCGGTATTCAGGTTGAGGCGATCGGAGCGGTACTCCAAAGTAATCATGTCATTCGGCTTGAGGAATCGGGCGTTCTGCGCACCGGCTTTCTTGCGCGCTTGCTCCAATAGTTCCGGCGAAGCTTTCTTGCCGAGAGCGAACTCCGCAGCCGATGCTTCACAACGACCATGTCCGGCCTCAGTCGCCACGGGATCCTTCTGCGACTCGCTGGAGGTCGTAGAGCAACCAGCCAACAGAGCAACGGCCATCAGTGCACCCAGTGACGCGAACTTCCAAGGCATTGAAGCCTCCTTATTTCAATTTTGAGCAGAGATCGTGCGACCGCCAATACGGCGTTTGGTTTCACGGTGAGTGCTATCACCCTGCCCCACGATCGGAAAAACGCCGAGTGTGCCTGAGCAACGTCTGAAGCTTCACCCCGTAAAACGTCACTGAATATTAATGACGCTCAGTAGACATCTATGTAATCGAAGGGAGGATTTGGCCAGTTGTCCTTGAGCGCGTTGAAGATCTGCATGACCCAGACTTCGTCGTTGGCCGCGACATTTCCCACGTATCCCGAGCCTTTTGCCCAAGTCTCCAGACGAAACAGCAGGCCATCGATGTCCTGGCCGCCAGTGACACCCGAAGAGATATAGGCAATGCCACCCTTGGTCACGCGCAGTTGAGTGTGTTCGTCATCACTGGCTGACGCCAGCATCCGGCGGACAGCATCAAGGGTCAGGCCGTCGGGGCTATTCAAATCGATCTGCACAGCGCAATCCTTGTTTTTTTGCGGAAACGACCAAGTGTCGCATAGCCCTGCGCTCATGCCTAAGTCGCAGTGCCAAACGCTCGGCAAAGTGGTTAACTCAAAACTCCGATCCCGCGACCGAGCCTTGCCATGACCACCGTAAGCACCGCCGACATCAAGGCCGCCTGGCCGCAAGGGCACAGCTCTTACAGTCCGGGCAGTCCGGAGGAATTGGCATTGATCAGCATTGACTTGCTGGTGAAGGCGCTGGGAACGCAAGGCGCGCAGTCGTTCATCGCCCAGTTGTTCGAAAAGTATCCCGATGACTTCAAAGGCACATCGGACACCGAGAGGGAGTAAAAGCCCGCAAGCTGGCACCTGCGGGCGTATCGCTTACTTCAGACGTTTCAGACGCTCGGTCAGCAGATCGAAAAAGCCTTGGGCGTCACCGTTCTCCACCCAGAAGGCGTTCTTCGGCGCCTTGAGGCCGTCATACCAGTCGACAATAGTCTGGCCGAAGGTCGGGCCTTCACGGCTGTCGACCACCACATTCACCGACCGGCCAGTGAACAGCTCAGGCTTGAGCAGATAAGCCACGACGGTGGCGTCATGCACAGGACCACCCGGAATGCCGTAGTGCTCCATATCGCCTTTGATGTACTCGTTGAGGATGTCGCCGACAATCTTGCTCGCATTGTTGTTCAGCGCCGCGATCTGCTTCAGGCGCGCATCGCTGGTCAGGATCTTGTGGGTCACATCCAGTGGCAGGTAAGTCAGTTTCACCCCGCTTTTAAGCACCACTTCCGCTGCTTGCGGGTCGGCGTACAGGTTGAACTCGGCCACCGGCGTGATGTTGCCGCCATTGAAGTGGGCGCCACCCATGATCACCACTTCCTTGATCCCCTGAACAATCTCCGGCTCCTGGATCAGCGCCAGGGCCAGGTTGGTCTGCGGGCCGAGCATCGCGATGGTGATGCTGTGCGGCTTGGCTTTTTTCAGGGTGTCGATCAGGTAGTTGACCGCATTGCCTTCGGCCAGGCCTTTTTTCGGTTCGTGCACGGTGACACCCGACAGGCCTTCCTTGCCATGGATGTTTTCGGCGTAGATCGGCGTGCGCATCAACGGTTTTGGCGCGCCGGCGTACACCGGAATCTCTTCCCGCTCTGCCCACTCACGGGCCAACCGCGCATTGCGCGAAGTCTTGTCCAGACGCACGTTGCCGGCCACGGTGGTGAACGCGCGAATGTTCAGCTCCTCCGGTGAGGCCATGGCTAACAACAGGGCGACCACGTCGTCGGCGCCCGGATCGGTGTCGATGATCAGGTCGATCTTTTCCGCCGCTTGGGCGCCGGTCGCGGTTATCACGGACAAAAGCAGCAGACTCCGAATCAATTGATGCATTTTTTGAGCATAGCGGTGCATGGCGCATTCCTTGTGCAGATGAAATCAAAAGGGGCGAACCCTGTTTAGAACGTAACTCCAGACACCAGCACGATGTTGCAGTACGGCTGGCATTCGCCCGTACGAACGATCGCTCGTGCCTGTCGGCTGAGTACTTTGAATTGCTCGTGACTGAGCAGGTCACGCCGCCCCAGCGAGCCTTCGTCATTCAGCTCGTCCAGCGTGGACAGCGCAGTCGGTTGCTTGTCGAAAATCTCCTTGGCCAGCGCGTGGCTTTCCACCTGCATCTCGCTGAGCACGACTTTCAGGGTGCTGACGAAATCCGGCACGCCATGCGTCAACGCCAGGTCGATCAGTTCGACACCCGGCGGCACCGGCAGGCCGGCATCGCCGATCACGACCATGTCGCCGTGGCCGAGGGAAGCAATCAGCCGCGACAGGGCGACATTGAGCAAAGGAGTCTTTTTCATGCGGGTTTGAATGCCTGTACGTCGGAGGTGGTGGGAATGGACGGCTGGGCACCTGCCCGGGTAACCGACAGGGCCGCAGCGACCTGCCCGAAACGAATGGCCTCGTCCTCGGTTCTGCCGGCCGCCAGTGCCGCCGAAAATCCGCCGACAAACGTATCCCCGGCGGCGGTGGTATCGACCGCCTTCACTTTGGGTGCAGGAAAATGCTGGTAACCCGTGCCGTTGGCGAACAACGAGCCTTGAGCCCCCAGCGTGATGATGACCTTGCCGGCGCCCAGTGACATCAGGTGCGCAGCGGCTTTTTCAGCGGTCGCCAGCGAGTCCACCGGCAAACCGCTGAGGGCGGCGGCCTCGCTCTCGTTGGGAATCAGGTAATCGATGGCGGCAAACCAGTCTGCCGGCAGCGGGCGACTGGCCGGCGCAGGGTTGAGGATGACCGTCTTGCCCAGTTCACGTCCACGTTTCAGCGCATGGCCTACCGTGGCGTCGGGGATTTCCAATTGGCAGATGATCACGTCGGCCGCTTGCAGCACGGCGTCGAACCGGTCGATGACCGCCGGGGTCATCGAACCATTGGCGCCGGCCACGATGACAATCGCGTTCTGACTGTTGTCATCGACCACGATCAGCGCCACGCCACTGGAATCCTCCACCACGCTGACCGCCTGACAATCGATCTGCTCGGCCAGCAACGCGTGGCGCAATTGCACGCCATAGTCATCGTTGCCGACACAGCCGACCATCGACACCTGCGCACCCAGCCGTGCAGCGGCTACCGCCTGATTGGCGCCCTTGCCGCCGGACACAGTCGCGAAAGAATGGCCGATCAGCGTCTCACCGCCCCGGGGCAAGCGCGGCGCCCGAGTGACCAGGTCCATGTTCAGGCTGCCTATTACCACTACATTTGCGGACATACATCATTACTCATCAATTCGGTTTCAGCGGTATTCGGTGAACACCCCGGACAGCGGTGCAGTCGATTCGCGCAGGACAATACTCGGGGTCACGATCCGCTGATCCGTCGCCAGATCCGGGGTGGCAATTCTTCGCAACAACACTTCCGCGGCCATCTCGCCCAGTTGCAGGATCGACTGGCCCACGGTCGTCAGCGCTGGATACACGTAACGACTCATCTGGATATCGTCGAAGCCGATCACCGACAGCTCGGCGGGCACGCGCACGTTACGTTCCGCCGCCGCTCGCAACACGCCAATGCCGATCATGTCGTTACCGGCAAAGATCGCGCTCGGCGGGTTGTGCTCAAGCAGAACCGAAGCCGCGTTGTAACCGCCGGTGCTGGTGAAGTCGCTTTCCAGCATGCGCGACGGGGCCACTTCAACACCCGCCTCTTTCAGCGCTCGAGCAAAACCGGCCTGACGCATTTGCGCGACGCTGGTACTCGTCGGACCACCGATCGTGGCGATATCGCGATGACCGAGCTCAAGCAAATGCCGCGTCGCGAGGTACGCGCCATATTCGTGATCGATGCGCACCAGGTCGGCGTCCACGCCTTCGAGTCCACGGTCGACGATCACCATCGGCGTCTTTACGCCCGCCAGTCCTTGCGCCAGACCACTGTCGCCACCCGCAGAGGCGACGATCAAGCCGTCGATGCGCTTTTCCAACAGGACCCGCAGGTAGCTGCGCTGCTTGTCCGGGTTGTCGTCGGAGTTGCAGAGAATCACGCAGTAGCCGTTACGCTCGCAATAATCCTCGATCCCGCGCGCCAGTTCGGCGAAGTACGGGTTGAGGCTGTTGGGCACCAGCAAACCAATGGTGGCGGTGGTTTTCGCTTTCAGCGAACGGGCCACCGCGCTCGGCACATAGTCGAGACTCTTGATGGCCGCCTCGACCTTGAGCCGCACTTCTTCGCTCACCGGTCGGGTCTTGTTTACTACGTGGGACACGGTCGTGTAGGAAATTCCTGCAAGTGCCGCCACATCCTTGATCGTTGCCATTTATCAGCCCCGTCGGCTTGCGCGTTGACTGCGATAGGTGTCGAGCACCACGGCGATCACGATCACCGCACCGGTGATGATGCGCTTGGTCGGCTCGGTCGCGCCAATCTGCGCCAGACCGGCCGCCAGGACGGAGATGATCAACACACCGAAAAAGGTGCTGATCACCGAACCACGTCCGCCCATCAGGCTGGTGCCGCCGATCACCACGGCAGCGATGACTTGCAGCTCAAGGCCGGAACCAGCGTTCGGGTCGGCCGCTTCCAGCCGGGAAATCTGGAACAGCGCCGCAATGCCGGCGAGCAGCCCCATCAGGCTGAACACCAGAATTTTGTAGGGCTTGGGATTGATCCCCGCCAGACGCACCGCTTCTTCGTTGGTGCCAATGCCGATCAGATAGCGGCCGAACACGGTACGGGTCAGAACGGCCTGGGCAACGAAAATGACCAGCAAGGCGATGATGAACGACGGCGAAATGCCGAAGGCGATCGGGTTCGACAGCCAGGCGAAGGAATCACCGATATAGGCCGTGCGCGAACCGGTCATCTGATAAGCCAGGCCACGGGCCATTTCCAGAACACCGAGCGACACAATGAATGACGGAATTCGCCACGCCACGGTAATCGAGCCGGTCACCGTGCCGGCCAACGCCGCGACGGCCATCCCCAACAAGGCAGCCGGCAATACGCTCCAGCCCCAGCCAAGAATCGCCACGCTGACGGTAGATGCCGCGAGCGCCAGTACCGAGCCTACCGACAGGTCGATCCCGCCGATGATCAGGACGAACGTCATGCCCACCGCCAGAACCATCAGGTCGGGAATCTGGTTGGCCAGGGTGCTGAAGGTGTTGTACGACAGGAAATGGCTGCTCATGACCGAGAACAGCGCAATCATTGCCAGCAACGCGCCGGCCAGGCCCAGGTAAGTGCCGAGGCCGTAGAAGTTGCCACTGGATTTGCCGGCGGAAGATGCAGTTTTCATGGGAGATCCCTAGGCGCTGCTTCGTTGAGCAACGCATCACGTTTCTGGTAGCCGGCGAACGCGGCGGCAAGCAAGTCATCCTGGGTCCAGCTGTCGCGCTCGAACGTGTCGATCAGGCGCCCCGCCGACAGCACTCCGATGCGGTCGCAGATCAGCATCAGCTCGCGCAAATCGCTGGACACCACGACCAGCGCCTTGCCCTGCCGAGTCAGTTCGCCGAGCAGGGCATAAATATCGAACTTGGCGCCGACATCGATACCGCGAGTCGGCTCGTCGAACAGCAGCACCGAACAGTCGCGCTCGAGCCAGCGACCGATCACCACCTTTTGCTGATTACCGCCGGACAGCTCGGACACCAGTTGCGTCGGGCTGGAACTGCGGATGCGCATGGCGTCGATCTGCCGCTGCGCGAGCTTCGTTTCATCGCCGTTGTTGACGAACCCGCCGCTGGAAATCTCCGGCATGTTGCCCAAAGCGATGTTGGCGCTGATCGACTGGCTCAGCAGCAGGCCTTCGCCCTTGCGATCCTCGGTGATCAAGGCGATGCCGTTGCGCACTGCATCGACTGGCGAGCGAATGCTCACCACCTGGGCCGGAGATCCGAGCGCCACCGTGCCGCTGTCCGCGACATCGGCGCCGAAGATCAGCCGCAAAAGCTCGGTGCGCCCTGCTCCGATCAGCCCCGAAATGCCGAAAATCTCACCGGCGCGAACCTCAAAGGACACGTCACGCACCTTGTCGGAGCGGGTCAGACCTTTGACCGTCAGGGCCGGCGCGCCGATGTTGCGAGCCCCCAGATCGATATGCTCGCCCAGCTCGCGACCGACCATCAGGGTGACCAGTTGCTCGCTGCTGTAATTTGCCATCGGCTCGACACAGACCAGGTTTCCGTCGCGCAACACGGCAATGCGCTGTGCTACCCGGGCCAGCTCTTCGAGGCGATGCGAGATGTAGATGATCGAGACGCCGCGCGCCTGCAGCCGAGTGATCTGCTCAAAGAGCATCTCGACTTCGCGTGCGGTCAGCATCGCGGTGGGTTCGTCGAGGATCAGCACGTGACAATCGCCGATCAGGTTACGGGCGATCTCGACCATTTGCTGGTGACCGATGCCCAGCTCGCCGACCAGTGTGTCCGGGTCGATGGCATCGAGGCCGACTTGAGCCATGGCTTCGATGGCGGCCTTGCGCAGCTGCTTGCGACTGATCCAGCCACCGTTACTTGGCAGGTTGTCGAGGAACAGGTTCTCCGCCACCGAAAGCGTCGGCAGCAGATTGAGCTCTTGCATGACCATGCGCACACCCAGCTCTTCAGCCTGCGTGCGACTGCCGGGGCGATAGTCCTTGCCCTGGAACTGCATCTGGCCGGTGGTAGGTGTGACCAGCCCGCCGATGATCTTCGACAGGGTGCTTTTGCCGGCACCGTTCTCACCGGTCAGCGCCAGCACTTCACCGCGCATCAACGTCAGGTCGATGCCGGTCAGAACCGGTTGCGCATAGGTCTTGCCGATACCGCTGACCGAGAGGACAGCGTTCGGAGCGGAAACTGACATAAAAATCTCCATGCGCTCGCCCGGACGGACGAGCGCCGTTGTGTCGCCAGAGGACTTATTTGGTGACCAGCTCGACTGGTGTCTCAATCACACCATTCGCACCACTGTCGACTTTCTCGCCCTTGATGATTTTCAGCGCAGTCTCGATGCCAAATACCGCTTGCTTCGCAGCGTACTGGTCGGCAGTCGCCAGAACGCGGCCGTCCTTCAGCATGGGCTTGATGGCATTGATGTTGTCGTAACCGACAACCTGCACCTGACCGGCCTTGCCGGCAGCGCGCACGGCGGAAACGGCACCCACGGCCATGCTGTCGTTACCGGCCAGCAGCGCCTTGACGTCCGGGTACTCGCTGAGAATCGAAGCGGCCACCTTGTTGCCCTTGTCGATTTCCCAATCGCCGGACTGCAGGGAAACAACCTTGATCTGCGCAGCCTCCATCGCATCCTTGAAGCCAGCGGTACGCTGCTGGGCGTTGGTCGTCGTGGAGACGCCTTCAATGATGCCGACTTCGTCACCGGCCTTCAGTTGCTTGGCCAGGTACTCGCCCACCAGACGCGCGCCTTTGCGGTTGTCCGGGCCTACGAACGGAACGCTGATGTTCTTGCTTTTGATCACAGCCGGATCGAGCTGGTTGTCGATGTTGATCACAGTGATACCGGCATCGACGGCTTTCTTGATCACCGGCACCATCGCCTTGGAATCAGACGGTGCGATGACCAGCGCGTTGACCTTTGCCAGAATCATCTGCTCGACGATGCGCGTCTGCCCCGCCGTGTCGGTTTCGTCCTTGATGCCGTTGGAGATCAGGTCGAAATCGGCGGAGTGTTCTTTCTGGTAGGCCTTGGCGCCGTCTTCCATGGTCAGGAAGAATTCGTTGGCCAGGGATTTCATGACCAGGGCGACTTTGGGTTTTTCAGGGGATTCGGCGAAAGCCGAAGAGACAGGCAGTGCGGCGGATGCGGCAGCCAGCATGGCGACAGCAAGAAGACGTCCAGCGAATGGCAGCTTCATGGGTTCACTCCGATCTTATGATTATTGTGAGCAACGCTTGCGCTGGCGTAAGCTCGCTGCACCCCACGACAATTCAATCCATCGCGAAGGCCGCGCAAACGTTTGCGTAGACCGAACTATGCGAATCACGCCGACATTTGTCAACAATCAGAAATCGGTATCTCATCGCAGGGCGAATCCACGGATTCGCCCTTGAGTGTTCAAGCCGTAGTGTTGACCACATTACCGGCAGAAGAACCCTTCGACATTTCCTTGACCAGTGCAGCCGAGACTTCCAGCAGGGCACCGCTGGTTTGAGCGATCTGCCCCTGGATGGACATCACCGCTTGCGACTTGGCTTCGGGGGTTGGATAACTCGCAGCCTGCGCGGCGGCCAGTTGTTGCTGCTGCTCCTGAAGCTGCTTCTGCAGTTCCTGCATCCGTTTGAGCAGCGTCTTGATAGTGATGCTCAGATTGTCACCGCCTTGAGCCTCGCTCGCGCTTGCTTCCTGGGCAGGACCACCGGTTCTGACCTGATTGGTTTCAACCTTCTCGGTACCCAGTGCCTCGGCTGACGCATCGGCTTCAGCTTCACTCATTGCATTGATCGTCGCAGCAGTTTTACCGCCGATCGTGACCGAACCGGGATTTGAAAAACCGATAGTCAATGACATTTGAACTCCTGAAAAATTGAATCCCTGTCAAGGCGCATCGGCCAGCGCGCCGTTTTCTTTAGCAGAGATCTGGAAAGCAGCCAGTTCAGTCTGAGGACGAGGCTCGTAGTCCTTTTCGGTGAGCCGAACGAGAAAACATCCCGCGTTCGGAAACCCGGATGAGCTAGGCAAGCTCACAACCACTCTTCAAATAAATCTTGATTCAAATCATAAGGTTAAACATTTCTCTCAAGCACAGTACGACTGGTACAGATCCTGCTCCCTCCCTGCACCCCTGGCATTCAGATCGGCCCGGGGCGCATCTAGATGAACCTGCATCAGCACCGTCTCACTACTAGAGAGAAAAATAATGACATCTGCTTTGAAGAGTTTCGTTCCGGGCGCTTTGGCCCTCCTCCTGCTCCTGCCAACTGCCCTCCAGGCAAAAGAAGCTGAAACCCAGGCCAAGCTGGCCAACGTGGTGGTACTGGCCACCGGCGGCACCATCGCCGGCGCGGGCGCCAGTGCAGCCAACAGTGCGACTTATCAGGCCGCGAAAGTGGGCATCGAACAATTGATCGCCGGCATTCCCGAACTGAGCACGCTGGCCAATGTGCGTGGCGAACAGGTCATGCAAATCGCCTCGGAAAGCATCACCAACGAAAACCTCCTGCAACTGGGACGTCGCGTTTCCGAACTGGCCGACAGCAAAGACGTCGATGGCATCGTCATCACCCACGGCACCGATACCCTGGAAGAGACCGCGTACTTCCTGAACCTGGTGGAAAAAACCGACAAGCCGATCATCGTCGTCGGCTCCATGCGCCCGGGCACCGCCATGTCGGCGGACGGCATGCTAAACCTGTACAACGCCGTGGCCGTCGCCAGCAGCAAAGAAGCGCGCGGCAAAGGCGTACTGGTGACCCTGAACGATGAAATCCAGTCAGGTCGCGATGTCAGTAAGATGATCAACATCAAGACCGAAGCGTTCAAAAGCGCCTGGGGTCCGCTCGGCATGGTGGTAGAAGGCAAATCCTACTGGTTCCGCCTGCCAGCCAAGCGCCACACCATGGATTCGGAATTCGACATCAAAAACATCAAGAGCCTTCCTGATGTAGAAATCGCCTATTCCTACGGCAATGTCAGCGACACAGCCTACAAGGCCCTCGCCCAGTCCGGCGCCAAGGCGATCATCCATGCCGGTACCGGCAACGGCTCGGTTTCCTCGCGCGTGGTTCCGACCCTGCAGGCGCTGCGCAAGGACGGCGTGCAGATCATTCGCTCGTCTCACGTCAATGCCGGTGGTTTCGTCCTGCGCAACGCCGAACAGCCTGACGACAAATACGACTGGGTGGTTGCTCACGACCTGAACCCACAGAAAGCCCGCATCCTGGCCATGGTCGCGCTGACCAAGACCAACGACAGCAAAGAGCTGCAACGGATGTTCTGGGAATACTGATTCATCCTCGCCTGATCCTTTCCTGATCGGGCACTGACTTCACCCTTCGTCAACTTGACGGAGGGTGAAGCTTGCGCCTCCTCCAAAGATAAATTTCACCTGAGTGACATCAAACCCGGAAAACCGCTGTCAGAGGATTTTCTTGAATTTTAAGCAGTTGCGAAAATGCCTACAGTTAAATACTGTATGCACGTACAGCTTAATAAGGATAACCTCGTGGCCACTTCCCCTGATGCTCCTGACGCTTACGAACGCATGGGCATGCGCGTTCAAAAAATCATCAATTCCCCCACCGCACAAAAAGCCAAAGCCGCACTGATCTTCCGCCTTCCGGACGAGCCGGTGGATGACTGGGAGCGCTTGCTGGAAGAGATCGACGAGAACGACAACGTCACCCTCGCCTACCGCGACGATGGCGGTGTACAGATTTTCTGGGTTGTGCCGAAGGAAGATTGATTCAATGATTCTGCGTTTTGCTGCTGTGCTGTTGCTGTTCATTTCCCTGGGTGCGCAAGCTGGCGCGCCGCGTACGTTCACCGAAGCCAAGAAGGTCGCCTGGAAGCTGTACGCACCACAATCCACCGAGTTCTATTGCGGGTGCAAATACACCGGCAACAAGGTCGATCTTGCCGCCTGCGGCTACGTCCCGCGCAAGAACGCCAAGCGAGCGTCCCGCATCGAATGGGAGCACATTGTTCCGGCCTGGCAGTTCGGCCATCAGCGTCAATGCTGGCAGGAAGGCGGCCGCAAGAATTGCACCCGCTACGACCCGAGCTATCAGAAAGCCGAAGCCGACCTGCACAACCTGGTGCCGAGCATCGGCGAGGTGAATGGCGACCGCAGCAATTTCAGCTACGGCTGGCTGCCGGTCGAAAAAGGTCAGTACGGCTCCTGCCTGACTCAGGTCGACTTCAAGGCGAAGAAGGTCATGCCCCGCCCTTCGATCCGCGGCATGATCGCCCGCACCTACTTTTACATGAGCAAACAATACGGCTTGCGCTTGTCGAAGCAGGATCGACAACTGTACGAAGCCTGGGACAAGACTTACCCGGTGCAAGACTGGGAGCGCCAGCGTAATCAGAGCGTGGCGTGTGTGATGGGGCGCGGCAACGAATTTGTCGGCCCGGTGAACCTGAAAGCCTGCGGTTGATTGTCTGATCAAAAGAAAAGGCCTTGAGCGATAAACTCAAGGCCTTTTTTGTGCTCAACCGCCGGATTTGTTGTGACGCCAGTAGCCCATCAGATTGAGTGACTCGCGCGGAATGCCGCGCTCCTTGATGAGGTATTTGCGCAGGCTCATGACCGCAGCGGATTCTCCGGCGATCCAACCATAGAAACACTCGCTGGCCGTATCGGCGATCTCCCACAGAATCTCTTCTTCGATGTCGACATCCGCCAGCTCGACCGCTTGCCCAACCGGCGATGCATCGACAGGCAACGTCGCCTGCTGCACGGCTTCCACCATCAACGTGCCGGCAGTTGCGTGATCGCGGATCAGCCATTGCACCGAAAGTCCGGGCCAGTCAGGAACCGCCAACATATCCTCACGACTGTCGACTTCAAAAAACGCCTGGGCCTGCGGCGGTTCAGTAAGTGTCGCCAGTTCTTCCAGGATCCCCATGGCGGCCGGCAACGCTGTGGCGTCGGCGACCAACAGAAGTTGCTTGAGCGTTTGCGGTGGCTTCCATTCAAATCCCCCCGCCTCTTGTGCCGAGAATCGGCTGTCGGGCGCCAGAATCTGCATCGACTCGCCAGGTTGCGCTCGCAACGCCCAACGGGAGGCCGGGCCGGTTTCGCCGTGCAGGACGAAATCGATATCGACTTCACCCGACTCGGCACGCAAATGACGGATGGTGTAAGTGCGCATCGCCGGGCGACGATCAACCAGCATCGAGCGGAAACGGGCGTACCACCCTTCGCCCTGAGAAAGCTTGGCGGGTGAACCGTCGGCTGCCGGGAAAAACAGCTTCACTCGCTGATCCGGCGCCCAGGTCGCCATCTCGGTGACCGTGGGGCTTGCGAGCGTGATCCGCATGAGATGCGGGCTCAATTGCTGCTTGTGACGCAAAACGACGTCGAACAACTTGTAAGGATTGGCGGAGGCCATGCGGAGCTCCTTCTGGGTATCTTCAGTGACTCCTTGAAAAACGAATCACGGGGGACACCCTTTAGTCAGCTCCGTCGAAAGGCCCCTTATTGCGTCGCCGTGCGCTCGATCACCAGCGTTTCGATGTTCTGCTTCTTCGCCTTGATCAATGCGGCGTTCACATCTGCCTGGCGCGCCTCGGCGTCAGCCTTCGAATTGAAAGGGCCGAGCAGGATCCGGGTCTTGCCGCTGGCGTCCTTGATGACACTGGCCACAAAGCCATGCTCGATCAGCCAGCCGCTGAGGTCGCTGACGGCCTGAGGGGTTTCACCGCGCACTTCGAGATCCCACTGCGGGCCCACCGCAGCAGGCGCCGCTACCACCGCCGGTTTCGGCTTTTGCGCATCCACACTCTTGCCTTCGCCACATCCTGCCAATGCCAGTGCCGCGACTACCCAGACCAATTTGCGCACAACGCTTCCCTCTGAATTCTCAAAGCGGCGATCTTAACATTCGAGAATACTTTCCGAGCCCCGCAAATTGCGGCATAAAACTACGAGATTGATGCCGACGGCCCCTGTATAGTTACGCGCTGGGAATTAATGCCGCTGCTGCGCGTCAGAAAGAGGCACCCAAACTGTAAGACTTCGCACTAATCTATACGTACCACCGACCTCTGCACTGTCTGAATCAGGTGCCCTACAAAGCAATCAAGGAGAAGACCATGCTGATACTCACCCGCAAAGTCGGTGAAAGCATAAACATTGGTGATGACATCACGATCACCATTCTCGGCGTCAGCGGCCAGCAAGTTCGAATCGGCATCAATGCTCCGAAGAACGTTGCAGTGCACCGGGAAGAGATCTACCAGCGCATCCAGGCTGGCCTGACCGCACCGGACAAGCCACAAACGCCCTGAGCCCTAAGCAGTCAGTAGCCAGTTCGTTTGCCTGCGCGCAATGACTGGCTAAAGATTCAAGCGCCGTATTGCCATCCCCCACCTCCCTGGTGACGGCGCGTGCCACGCCACTTCCTGCCTCAACCCTTCTCGCAACCGATACTAACCGTCATTCAACGAGCTGGCTGTCGGACATTTCCGAATAGCGGCTGGGAATCTCGCCCGACTAGCCGAATGTAACGCCACGCGCCATTCCGGTGGCCGCCACGACCATCAATACCAACAGAAGCGCTTCGGCATGACTGATCCGCGCGAACATCTTTGCACGCCCCGTGTCAGGGACAGCGCCGCGCGCCTTGGACACGCGCCATTTGATCAGGGTGATCATCGGCATGAGTTCCAGAAGCAGAATCAGCACGAACAGCGTCATCTTCAGATGAAACAGTGGCTGATGCAGGTAATAGTCGGTTCCCTTCTCATAACCTGCGAAGGCGCGCATGCCGCCGGTGACGAGCAACACCAACGCCGAAAGCCCCCAAAGATTGTCGGCTAGCAACACTCGCCCGACATCACCGGAGCCGGACGCCAAACGACTGAAGGCCGTCCCACGCGTCAACACCGCCCAGAAGCCCATGGCAAAAGCCAGTAAATGAATCGCTGCAAGAAACCAATGAACCAGCATCGATGAACTCCTGTCCGGCAGAGCTGAAATCAGCCTGACAGTAGTAGTCGAAAAAATATGGACTTGCCTGTCACCGCTCCCGGAAAACAGGAACGGGCGAGACGAGAGGCTGGGCAGAGGTGCGGGAAAGGCAAATCGCGGGCAAAAAAAATCCCAAGCAGCTGATGGAAGCTTGGGATTTAAAAATGCATAAACCGTGGTGGTGAACGCGGGGCGGATATTACTGATTTTTCCAGTATGTAACAACGTATTTTTGATAACCGGATGGTTAATAAAATCCGTAACCCCTTAAATATCCACACTATTTAAAAGGTCGCTCGCGACGGTCGGCGACGAATGGATCAAAATCAATCACGATCAATACGCGCTTGGCTCAAGAATTTTACAAAAATGAGCTCGGGATCCCCCGGATCCAGATTCTCTACCATTCCGCTGTGCTGATATCCAAGATTTGTAAGCAGCTGTCGCATCGGCGAGTTGGACGTATTGGTCGACGTGAAGATCTTTTCTGCACAAGCATGCTGCTCCAGACCGCTCACGATCTGCCGCCCCACGCCGGAACGCCTGTTCGCACTGGAGACGATCACGAGAGGTATGAACCACTCTCCAAGAAAGCTTCGATCCAGACATCCGTAGCCGACGGGAGCGCCAAGATCGTCCGCCTCGCAGACAACCCAGCACTCCTGCGCCCGTACAGCCCTCGCGATGTACTCGCGACGGCAGCTATCTTTTTCAGCGACAGGATCAATCTTCAACAGGCTTTCGATATCGCCTGGACCGGCGCGCCTGAATTGGCGACTCATGAATACACCTCTGCAAATGTGCCGGAGTGTAGCTGCGGTCGACCAAACCGAAATTTTGCAAAGGTTCTGAAATCGCAGACAACAAAAAAGGGCCCACCTTTCGGTGAGCCCTTCCAGACCGCCCAGCAGAGCGGATTTTGTTTGGTAGGCGCGATTGGACTCGAACCAACGACCCCCACCATGTCAAGGTGGTGCTCTAACCAACTGAGCTACGTGCCTGCTGTGAGGCGGCATTCTACGGAATTCCGAAGGGGTGTCAACACCTTTTTTTCACCTAACCCTATGAATATGCAAAATATTTAATTTCGACCCGCCGCAAGAAGATTTCCCGGTGGCTGGCGGAGGTTTTTCAACTGGGGTAGGATCGCTGCACTCGTAAAATATATTAAACAGAGGCTGCAGGATGGCGAACACCCCTTACCCAGAGTCTTATTACGCTGCGTCGGCCAACGCCGTGCCACCACGCCCTGCCCTGCAGGATGACGTGGAGACGGATGTCTGTGTGATCGGCGCTGGTTATACGGGACTTTCCTCGGCCCTGTTCCTGCTCGAGAACGGTTTTCGCGTGACCGTGCTGGAAGCCGCCAAGGTCGGCTTCGGCGCTTCGGGGCGCAATGGCGGACAAATCGTCAACAGCTACAGCCGTGACATCGATGTGATCGAACGCAGCGTCGGCCCGAAACAGGCACAACTGCTCGGGCAGATGGCGTTCGAGGGCGGCCGGATCATTCGTGAACGCGTCAGCAAGTACAACATCCAGTGCGACCTGAAAGACGGTGGCGTATTCGCCGCCCTCACCGCCAAGCAAATGGGCCACCTCGAATCGCAGAAGCGCCTGTGGGAACGCTTCGGCCATACCCAACTGGAACTGCTCGATCAGCGCCGCATCCGCGAAGTGGTGGCTTGCGATCAATACGTCGGCGGCATGCTCGACATGAGCGGTGGCCATATCCACCCGCTTAACCTGGCATTGGGCGAAGCTGCTGCCGTGGAATCCCTGGGCGGCACCATCTATGAACAGTCGCCGGCCGTACGCATCGAAAGCGGCGCCAATCCGGTCGTGCATACACCGCAGGGCAAGGTCAGAGCCAAATTCATCATCGTGGCCGGCAACGCCTACCTCGGCAATCTGGTGCCGGAACTGGCGGCCAAATCGATGCCGTGCGGCACTCAGGTCATCACCACCGAGCCATTGGGCGATGAGCTGGCGAAATCCCTTCTGCCGCAGGACTACTGCGTCGAAGACTGCAACTACCTGCTCGACTACTACCGCCTCACCGGCGACAAACGTCTGATCTTCGGCGGCGGTGTGGTGTATGGCGCGCGGGATCCGGCAAACATCGAGGCGATCATCCGCCCGAAAATGCTCAAGGCCTTCCCGCAGCTCAAGGACGTGAAGATCGACTACGCCTGGACCGGCAATTTCCTGCTGACCCTGTCGCGTCTGCCTCAGGTTGGGCGCCTGGGCGACAACATCTATTACTCCCAGGGCTGCAGCGGCCACGGCGTGACCTACACGCATCTGGCCGGCAAGGTATTGGCCGAGGCGCTGCGCGGGCAAGCCGAGCGCTTCGATGCGTTTGCCGACTTGCCGCACTACCCGTTCCCCGGCGGGCAACTGCTGCGCACACCGTTTGCCGCGCTGGGCGCGTGGTACTACGGACTGCGCGACAAGCTCGGTTTCTGACGAGCCAAAAAAAGGGCCGCTGAATAGCGGCCCTTTTTACATTCAGCTCAAATCACAACTGATCCCGCGCAATCCCGCTGCGAATCCGCAGGATATCCGCGAGCACCGCCAAAGCGATTTCCGACGGCGTCTTGCTGCCGAGGTTAAGACCGATCGGCGCATGAATCCGCGCCAGTTCGCTTTCCCCCAGACCGCCAATCCGGCGCAATCGCTCGAAGCGCTTCTGCGACGTCTGCTGCGAACCCATTACGCCAATGTAGAACGCTTCGGTACGCACCGCTTCCATCATCGCCAGATCGTCGATACGCGGATCGTGGGTCAACGCCACCACCGCCGTATCCCGGTGACAACCACCATCGGCGATAAACACCGACGGCAATTGCCGGCGGATCTCCACGCCATTGAGCACCACGCCTTCCAGCACCTCATCACGCGGGTCGCAGAGAATCACTTCGAAGCCAAGACCCACCGCGAACTCCGCACACGCCTGCGCCACGCTGGAATACCCCGCCAGCAACAAACGCTGAGCGGCGCCGATGCGGATCCGCACCCGGTCGATTTCACGCTCGATCCGCGCACCTTGTTCGCGATCGGCAAACAGGCTACGCGCGCCCGTGGCCAGATCGACCTCGCGAATCAACCGGCGCTGCCCCAGCAACGCCGATTCGAGTTCACGCAGGTGCGCCTGCACATCGCAGCTCGCGTCAAATTTCTCTACCAGCACATCGAGAATGCCGCCGCACGGCAGGCTGACCCGCGAACGTGGATCGTCACCTTCGCCATAACGGACGACATTGATCGCATCGAGAAACGCACCTTCGGCGACGCGCTCGAGAAAGTCTTCCTCGACGCAACCACCGGACAGCGACCCGATCCACTGCCCGCCATCGTTCACCGCCAGCAGTGAACCCGGCGCGCGCGGCGCCGAACCGTAGGTGGTCAGCACGGTGCAAAGCCAGATGCGCTGCCCCGCCGTCGACCACTCCAGCGCCCGACGCACAACCTGCAGATCGAGATGCTGCATGATCAGTGCGCCTTGTGCTCGATGGACGGGGCGTCAGCCTGAAGCTTCTGCACATCGCTGACCGCCAGCTCGGCCGACTGACCACCCCAACCCTGACGCAGGTAGTTCAGCAGATCGGTCAGTTGATCAGCACTCAGCTTGTCGGCGAAACCCGGCATCGGCTGCATGTGTTCGAATCCGGCGAATTTCTGCTCGCCGATACCATCCTCGATCACTCGCAACAGGTTGCGCGGGTCTTCCAGACGCAGCGTGGTGTTGCCGCGCATGGCCACCGCGATGTGCGGCTTACCCTCGCCACCGGCCGCGTGACAGCCGGCGCAGACGTTCAAGTATTCCTGACGACCGCGTTGAGCGCTGGCACTGAGTTTTTCCAACGGCACGTCGGTCAGCTCTTTCGCCGCCGGAGGCTTGTCGCCCAGCAGGAACGTCGCCATCGCCGCCAGATCCGGATCATTCAGGCCCTGAGTGCTGTTGTGGAACACCGGGAACATCTCGTTGAACATCGTGCCCTGGGCGCTCATGCCGTGCTTGAGGAACGTGCTCAGGTCCTGATGGTTCCAGCCGCGGGCCGCCAGATCAGTGGCCAGCAGGCTCGGTGCCAGATAGCCGTTGAGGATGCCGCCGGTCAGGCGCTTGTCCAGTTGCATCGCGCCCGGCAGGCCGCGTGGCGTATGGCATTCGCCGCAATGGCCGAGCACTTCGACCATGTACTGGCCGCGTTTCCAGGCGTCGCTTTTGCCTTCGGCAGATTCGAGCTTCAAGGCTTTGCCGTACATCATGTTCCAGCCGATCAGGCCCGGACGCACGTTGAACGGAAAGCTAAGGCTGGTCACCGGTGCGGCACGCTCGATTGGCTCGATGGTTTTCAGATACGCGTGAATCGCATCCGAATCCGCACGCGGCATCAAGTGATACGAGGTGTACGGCATCGCCGGATATAGGTTCGCGCCGTCACGGCGCTTGCCTTCAGTCAGCGCAGCGAAAAACTCGTCGTCGTTGTACAAACCGATGCCGTGCTCTTTGCTTGGAGTGATGTTGGTGCCGTAGATCGTGCCGAACGGCGACACGATCGGCAGGCCGCCAGCAAATGGCGCGCCGCCGGGCGCCGTGTGGCACGCCATGCAGTCGGCCGCGCGGGCGAGGTATTCGCCGCGCTTGACCTGATCATCTGCGTGCACCGCCAACACAGGCACAGCCAGCCCGACCGCCAGGGTCAGGCGGGTCAGTAATTGCTTCATGCTTAACCCTCCTTGACCAGGCCGAGATCGGTCAGCACGTTGCGGGTGGCGTTGTAGTAACGCACGTACCCGGTGCAACGGCAGACGTGATGGCCGAGGCTGTCCTCGATGACTTGTTCCAGTTTGCTTTTGACGATTGGCTGGCGTTGCAGCTTTTCCACCAGCACGGTCGCGGCGTTGACGAAGCCCGGCGCGCAATAGCTGCACTGGAAGGCGAATTCGTCGACGAAACGCTGCTGGATCGGGTTCAGTTCGGTGACTTGGCCCTGCTCGTCGCGCTTGGCGTGACCTTCGATGGTGCGGACTTTCTTGCCCTCAAAGTAATGCGCGCCAGTGATGCAGGTGCGCACTTCTTCGCTGGTGCCGTCCGGGTTGTCGACGATCACCACGCAGGCGTGGCAGATGCCCTGGCCGCAGCCCAGGCGCGAACCGGTGAGGTTCTTGTATTCGTGCAGGTAATCGATCATCGGCAGGTCATCAGGGATGTCCACCGGGCCGACGGATTGACCGTTGAGGGTCAGTTGAAGCGGACGGTTAGCCATTGAGGGCCTCCTTGATGCGCGCAGCAGTGATTGGCAGATCGCGAACACGTTTACCGATGGCGTGGGCCACGGCGTTACCGATGGCACCGACCACCGGGATCATCACCACTTCGGCGATGCCTTTGGACGGGTCGCTCGGGGACAGCGGCGGCAGGATTTCCGACGTCTGCTTCCAAACCGCCACATGGCGCGCCATCGGCAGGCGATAACGGTTGAAGTTCCAGTCACCCTCCCCCGGCCCGCCTTCGTACAACGGCATCTCTTCCATCAAGGCGTGACCGATGCCCATGGCGATCCCGCCTTCGAGCTGGCCACGAACCAGTTCTTCGACCAGCACCCGGCCGCATTCCAGCCACGAGTGATGGTTGAGCACTTCGACTTCTGCCGAACCTTTGTTGACCTTCAACTCGACCAGCGTTGCGACTGGGCTGTAGTAGGTCACGGCGGCGTTGTTCAACTGAACCACCGGGTAGGCGATGTTCTGCCGATCCAGCAGGTGGAAACCTGCGCTGGTCATCTGCGCTTTCTTCGCCTTAGGAGCGCCGTCGCCGTACTTCACCGCCAGACCATCGAGCGGCAGACGCTCGCGCACGCCGTCGATGCTGTATTCGGCTTCGGCCCAGCTCCAGCGGTTAAAACCGTGAACCGTGGCGCCGGTGACCAGACCGCGCTCGTGAGCACGCTTGGCCAGCTCTTCGAAGGTCAGCGGCTGCATGCCGTTGGCGGTCAGCTTGCCGTCGACCCAATGCGCATCTTCGCGACGCACCACGTAAGGGTTGGCCTGGCCGCCGTAAGGGCCCTGACGCCAGATCTCCAGCGCCGCCGGCCACAGACCGTGGTTGAACAACACGCGCGCCGCTTCACGGGTGGCGTGGCTGAAGTAGTAGGCGGAGTTGGTCGCGGACGAAGCCGATGCCAGCTTGCCGACCCAGCGCGGATTGCGCAGGAAGTTGTCCTGCTCGGCCTGACTCATGATGTAAGGGTTGCCGGCGGTGACCAACTGCATTTCATCCCACTCGGTTTCACCGGTCTTCACATCGTGAGCCGCGCTGCCGAGGAAATCAGCCACCACCAACGCTTGCGAGGTGGACATGCCGGTGCCGATCTCGATGCCGATGTGACGCAGGGAAATGCGCCCGTCAGCGGTGAACTCGATGCTGGCCATCGACGCTTCGGAACCGGTGCCGAAGTCTTTCTGACAAATGGCGAAACCCACGCCGTACCAGTTGTCCGGGTCTGCCGCTTCGCGCTGCTTTTTGATCGCGTCGCGGTTTTTCCAGACTTCGTGCAGCGAAGCCTTGTCGAGAATCTCGTGCAGGCGCAACGCACCGGCCGGGATCGCGCCCTGAGTGTTTTTCATTCCCGAGCGCAGCGCGTTCTTGCGGCGCAGATCAATGGCATCGACACCAAGGCGATCGGCGATTTCGTCGACCATCATTTCGGTGGAGGCCATGCTCTGCAGCGTGCCGTAGCCGCGCATCGAACCTGCTTCAACGGCGCGGGAATGGTAAGCGGTGACCTGAAGGTCGTTCTGCGGCATGTAGTAGATCGACTGCGCCGCAGTAGCGCCAACGGCGGCCACCGACGGGCTGTAGTTGATCCGGCCGCCACCGTCGACGCTCATCTCGGCACGGAAAATCTTGAAGCTGTGATCGGTCTTGTCCACTGCCAATTGGTAGCGGATGTCGAACGGGTGACGCTTGATGCCGCTCTGGAACTGCTCGTAGCGGTCGTTGGCCAGGCGAATCGGCACACCTGCGCCGTACAACGCCGCCAGGGCCGCGTAGTAGACGAAAATATTGTGGTCTTTGGAGCCGTAACCGACGGTGTAGCCCGGGTGCATGTTCAGGTTCGCCAGGCCGAAACGCGACGGCCCGATCATCTTCGCGGTCTCGGTGGCGGTTTCCAGCGGGCACTGAGTGGCGACGACGAAATGCAGGGTCTTGGTCGCCGGGTCGTACCAGCCGTTGCCGTTGTCCGGCTCCATCGCGGCCGGTTCGATCGACGGGGTTTTGTAGCGTTCGTCGAACACCAGCCAGTTGTCCGGCGGGGTGTCGATCTCTTTTTTCATGCGATCGGCGTAGAACAGGCCGCGCTCGGTCAGGTTGCCGTGCAGGTTCGGCTGGGAATTCCACACCGGACGACGGTTTTTCAGCATCGGGAACAGGATCGAGTCCTTGAGGCTGGCGAACTCGTCTTCGTCCGCCGACGTCGGGCCACCGACGCGCACGTAGCGAAAACTGCCATAGGGATCGCCTTCGTAGAACGGTACTTGCGCACCGTAACGAATCGCTTTGTCATTGAATTTGAGTTTGTTCTTGGCCTGGCGGAAACGCTCGAAGTCGTTCCAGATCAGGATCGCAACCGGGTGGCCGATGAACATCGGCACTTTGCCTTCCGGCAGCAGCGGATCCGGTGCGTGCTCTTCAGGGAACACGATGCCGTCCTTGTCCAGGTCGGCGGCGGTAACGATACGATCAGGCTGCAGATCGGCGCCGAGCCACGACAGGTCGTAACCGTCGTAGATGCGGTCGGCCTTGATGGTTTTTAGCAACATGGCGTGGCCTTGCTGCTGGGGCCAGCCCGGCATGTCCTTGGAACGGATGTCGCGGGCAAACACCTTGCTGCCGCAGACCTTGGACAAGGCATCATTACGCTGGCGCGCCTTGCCGTTGTTGCCGAGCCACTGCTCGGACGGCACGGTCACGCTGTTTTCCATCAAGGCACCGAGCGCCTGACTGCTGAGCGGCGTGAGCGTAACGCTCACACCCGCCACCAGCCCGCCCTGGAGGAACGAGCGCCGGGATATTTCACGGTTGGACATGGATCATCCTCTGGACGGTTATGGATCCGCCCTTCTGGTTATCTACTGGGAATCTCGAGTCTTGCAGAAGCCCTTTTTGACGAAGCAAAGGGCGTGATGACAGTGCAAAGCTGACCGAAAGGTTAACTTTATAGGTTTCTGAGCTCGCAGCAAACAACCAGTTACAAAAATTTGACCAAAGAATCAAAAAATCAATGCGGTATTGCATCGCAGCGACTCAGAGACACAGGTAGATTGCCCGGCGGCATCGAACGAGCCACGGCTAGGCTTCGTCGCCGGCTAGAAGGGAGGAATTTGGGAAAGGTCAAATTTCAGACACAAAAAACCCCGGTCTTTCGACCAGGGTCTTTGCTATCGATGCCGAATCAACCCGAGGTTGCTTTCGGTGTTTCAAGGCGTTCAGTGGTCCTTGAAACAGATATGGCGCAGCGGACGGGACTCGAACCCGCGACCCCCGGCGTGACAGGCCGGTATTCTAACCGACTGAACTACCGCTGCGTATCGCTTTGAGCTGACGCTCAAGTAACTCGTTTGACTGAAAGCTTCGGTGCTTTTCAATCGCGAACCAGACAGTGCCTGACTCGTTAAATATGGCGCAGCGGACGGGACTCGAACCCGCGACCCCCGGCGTGACAGGCCGGTATTCTAACCGACTGAACTACCGCTGCGCGTCGGTGCAGGCACTTTCAGCCTACGCTCTTGCTTACGCAAGTATCTCGGGAGTGGTGGGTGATGACGGGATCGAACCGCCGACATTCTGCTTGTAAGGCAGACGCTCTCCCAGCTGAGCTAATCACCCGTTTGCATCTCCGAGGCCGCGAAATTTACGCAGGTAGCGAACCTAAGTCAATAGCAGGATTGAAGTTTTTCTAAAAAAGACGAAATTGCTTCATTCCGTATAAATCATCTTCTTGGTCATGCCGCCATCGACCACGAATTCCTGCCCCGTCACAAACCCTGCATTCTTCGACAGCAACCACGCCACCATCGCCGCCACATCCTCGACCGTCCCTACCCTGCCCGCCGGATGCTGGGCATGATCGGTATCGGTCAACGGCTCCGCGCGTCGGGCGGAAGGGTCCCGCGCATCGATCCATCCAGGACTGACCGCATTGACGCGAATCTCCGGCCCCAGACTGATCGCCAGTGCGTGAGTCAGCGCCAGCAAACCGCCCTTGCTCGCCGCATAGGCTTCGGTATCAGGTTCCGACTGCGCCGCTCGGGTCGAGGCCAGATTGACGATCGCCCCGTTGTGCGCACGCAGATACGGCGCACAGTGCTTGGCCAGCAACATCGGCCCACCGAGGTTCACCGCCAGCACCCGATTCCAGTAAGCCAGATCAAGGCTTTCCAGCGTGATGTTGTGCGGATCAGCCACGGCAGCATTACACACCAACGCATCCAGACGACCAAACTGCCCCAGCACCTCAGCAACACCCAGCGCCACCTGACTTTCGTCCGCGACGTCCATGGCGATGAACCAGGCGTTCTCACCCAACACCTTCGCCACTTTCGAACCCCGTGTACGATCCAGGTCCGTCAACACCACCTGCCAGCCTTCGCTGATCAGCCACGCAGCGATGCCCAGACCGATCCCGCGCGCGGCACCCGTGACCAATGCAACGCGGCCATGGGTGCCGATCTTTGGCGTAGACAACTCGATCACAACGCCGCCAGACCGCGCGACAGGTCGGCTTGCAGGTCAGCGACATCTTCCAGACCGACCGCGATACGGATCAGGCTGTCACGAATGCCGGCTGCCTCACGCTCCTGCGGCGCCAGACGGCCGTGGGACGTGGTGCTCGGGTGGGTGATGGTGGTTTTGCTGTCACCCAGGTTGGCCGTGATCGAAATCAAACGGGTCGCATCGATGAAGCGCCAGGCGCCCTCTTTGCCGCCCTTGACCTCAAAGCTCACCACCGCACCAAAACCCTTCTGCTGACGCTGGGCCAGCTCGTGCTGCGGATGGCTCTTGAGTCCGGCGTAATGCACCTTCTCGATACCTTCCTGCTGCTCCAGCCATTCGGCCAATTGCTGGGCGTTGGCGCAGTGCGCCTTCATCCGCAGATTCAGGGTTTCCAGACCTTTGAGGAAGATCCAGGCATTGAACGGGCTCAGGGTCGGCCCAGCGGTACGCAGGAAACCGACGATTTCTTTCATCTGCTCGCTGCGACCGGCAACCACACCGCCCATGCAACGGCCCTGGCCATCGATGAACTTGGTGGCCGAGTGCACAACGATGTCTGCGCCCAATTTCAACGGCTGCTGCAACGCCGGCGTGCAGAAGCAGTTGTCGACCACCAGCATCGCACCCTTGGCGTGCGCGATTTCCGACAGCGCGGTGATATCCACCAGCTCAGCCAACGGATTGGACGGCGATTCGACGAACAGCAATTTGGTGTTGGACTTGATCGCTGCGTCCCAGGCCGACAGATCGGCCAGCGGCACGTAATCAACTTCCACACCGAAACGCTTGAAGTACTTCTCGAACAGGCTGATGGTCGAACCGAACACGCTGCGCGACACCAGCACATGGTCGCCGGCGCTGCACAGGCTCATCACCACCGCCATGATCGCAGCCATGCCCGTGGCGGTAGCAACCGCTTGCTCGGCGCTTTCCAGCGCGGCAATACGCTCTTCGAACGCGCGAACGGTCGGGTTGGTGTAACGCGAGTAAACGTTGCCCGGCACTTCCCCGGCAAACCGTGCGGCGGCGTCAGCGGCGGTACGGAACACGTAGCTGGAAGTGAAGAACATCGGATCACCGTGCTCGCCTTCCGGCGTACGGTGCTGACCGGCACGTACGGCCAGGGTATCGAACGCTACGCCTTCGAGGTCGCTGTCCAGCCGACCGGCATCCCATTCCTGACTCATGCTGTCACTCCTTGCCCTGTTCTCGATAAATAAAAGTCTTTTGCCAGATACAAAACCGGCCCCTAAGGGCCGGTTGAAACTCAGTTGTTGTACAGATCGATGATCGCACTGACCGCCTGGGTCTTGACCTTCGAGGCATCGTTACGTGCCTGTTCGATCTTGTTCAGGTAAGCCTCGTCGACATCGCCGGTGACGTACTTGCCGTCAAACACTGCGCAATCGAAGTTTTCGATCTTGATCTTGCCGCCGCCGACCGCTTCGATCAAGTCAGGCAGGTCCTGATAGATCAGCCAGTCAGCGCCGATCAGGTCAGCGACATCCTGAGTCGAACGATTGTGTGCGATCAACTCGTGAGCGCTCGGCATGTCGATGCCGTACACGTTCGGGAAGCGTACAGCCGGAGCGGCCGAGCAGAAGTAGACGTTTTTCGCGCCGGCTTCGCGGGCCATCTGGATGATCTGCTTGCAGGTGGTGCCGCGAACGATCGAGTCGTCCACCAGCATCACGTTCTTGCCGCGAAATTCCAGCTCGATGGCGTTGAGCTTCTGACGTACCGATTTCTTGCGCGCGGCCTGGCCGGGCATGATGAAGGTACGGCCGATGTAACGGTTCTTGACGAAGCCTTCGCGGAATTTCACACCCAGGTGGTTGGCCAGCTCCAGTGCCGCAGTGCGGCTGGTGTCCGGAATCGGGATGACCACGTCGATGTCGTGCTCTGGACGCTCGCGCAGGATCTTCTCGGCCAGCTTTTCACCCATGCGCAGACGGGCCTTGTAGACCGAAACACCGTCGATGATCGAATCCGGACGCGCCAGGTAGACGTGTTCGAAGATGCACGGAGTCAGGGACGGGTTGGTCGCGCACTGACGGGTGTGCAGCTTGCCGTCTTCTGTGATGTAGACCGCTTCGCCCGGCGCCAGGTCGCGAATCAGGGTGAAGCCGAGCACGTCCAGCGAAACACTTTCGGACGCGATCATGTACTCGACGCCTTCGTCGGTGTGACGCTGGCCGAACACGATCGGACGGATGCCGTGCGGGTCACGGAAGCCGACGATACCGTAACCGGTCACCATCGCCACGACAGCGTAGCCGCCGACACAACGGTTGTGCACGTCGGTCACGGCGGCAAACACGTCTTCTTCAGTCGGTTGCAGCTTGCCGCGCTGGGCCAGCTCGTGAGCAAACACGTTCAGCAGCACTTCCGAGTCGGAACTGGTGTTGACGTGACGCAGATCGGATTCGTAGATCTCTTTGGCCAACTGCTCAACGTTGGTCAGGTTGCCGTTGTGCGCCAGGGTGATGCCGTACGGCGAGTTGACGTAGAACGGCTGAGCCTCGGCCGACGTCGAGCTGCCGGCAGTCGGGTAACGGACGTGACCGATACCCATGTGGCCGACCAGACGCTGCATGTGACGCTGCTGGAACACGTCACGCACCAGGCCATTGTCCTTGCGCAAGAACAACCGGCCATCATGGCTGGTCACGATACCGGCAGCGTCCTGGCCGCGGTGCTGGAGCACGGTTAGCGCGTCATACAGCGCCTGATTGACGTTCGACTTACCGACGATACCGACGATGCCACACATGCGACGCAACCCCTACTTAATGGATCTGAACTGAACAACACTCACTGAGGCGTTTTGGCCGACGGCAAGAGTTGCTCCTTGAACGGAATATCAGCGGGTACGCTGATTCCGCTGGCAAGCCACTGACTGCTCCACCCGAGAATCAGGTTCTTGGACCAGTCGGCGACCAATAGAAACTTTGGCACGAGCTGTGATTCTTTCCACCACCCGTCCTGCTGTACCGGCCCCAGGCTCAACAGCCCGACCGCCACGACCACCAGCAACACGCCACGCGCAGCGCCGAAGGCCATGCCGAGGAATCGATCGGTCCCGGACAACCCGGTGACGCGAACCAACTCGCCGATAAGATAATTGATCATTGCGCCCACGATCAGTGTGGCGACAAACATGATGGCACAGCCCGTGATCACACGAGCCGACGGTGTTTGAATGTATCCGGCGAGGTACTCGGACAGTGAGCCACCAAACATCCAGGCAACGGCTCCTGCGATGATCCAGGTCACCAGCGACAATGCTTCTTTGACGAAGCCGCGGCTCAAACTGATCAAAGCGGAGATGGCGATGATTGCAACGATCGCCCAGTCAACCCAGGTAAATGGCACAGTGCAGCCTACAGACGGATAAGGCGGCGCATTTTAGCAGAGCGCATGGCTGTCGGTAAGCTGCGATTTTCAGTGCATTTCTATCGAAGTGATAGATATCAGCCGCGTTCGGGCTGGAAGCGCACCACAAACCCCTTGAGGTTCTGCTGGCGGCTCAACAGATCGCGCAGACGATCGGCTTCGGCACGCTCGATCAGCGGGCCGACGAACACCCGGTTCTTGCCATCGGCGGAACGGATGTAAGCGTTATAGCCCTGGCTGCGCAGGGTTTTCTGCAGGCTTTCGGCGCTGGCGCGGCTCGACAGACTGGCCAGTTGCACCGACCAGCTCACCGACAGGCCATTGGCATCGACGCGGCTTTGAGTGGTATCCGGTTTGGCAGACAGCGCAGCGATCGGCTGGGCCGGGGCTGTGGTTGGCTTGACCACAGGAGCGGGAGCGGGAGCCGGTGCAACCGGTTTGGCTACCGGCGCCGGAGCCGGAGCTGGCGCGGCGGAAGCAATCGGCGCCGCTGGCGCCGCTTGCTCGGCGACCTCGTCATCGCTCGGCACTGGCTCTTGCGGCAGAACCTGCGGCTCGGGCACGGCCACGGTTTCCATCTGGATCTGCGCCACGGCAGGCGCTTGCGGTGCGGCCGGCGCATCGACGGTCACCTGACGCTGCTCATCCTGACGGGAAAACAGCATCGGCAGGAAAATCACCGCCAGCGCCACCAGCACCAAGGCACCGACCATGCGCTGTTTGTACGCTTTATCCAGCAAAGCCATTTGCCGCTTCCTCCGTGGAGCGCCGAGACAGCCATTCGAGGGCCTCGGCGACACAATAAAATGATCCGAACAGCAAGATCTCGTCGTCGCTGGTGGCCACTGCACACTGCCCTTCCAGCGCAGCCGCCACACTGTCATAAGACGTGACCGATGCGCCAAGGTTCTGCAGTGCAACATTCAATTCAGCCACCGGCCGCGCACGCGGCGAATCCAGCGGCGCCACCGCCCAATGCTGGACGCTGGCATTCAGTTCACCGATGACACCGTCCAGATCCTTGTCCGCCAACAAGCCGAACACCGCCAGACGCTTGCCGACCGGTGGACGAGCAGCCAGACGCCGCGCCAGGTACTCCGCCGCATGCGGGTTATGGCCAACGTCCAGCAGCAGGTTCAAGCGCTTGCCGTTCCATTCGAACGAACGACGATCCAGGCGACCGACCACGCGAGTCGCCTGCAACGCCGCAACAATCTGTTTGGCATCCCATGGCAAGCCGAGCAGCAGATAAGCCTGCAACGCCAGCGCGGCGTTCTCCATCGGCAGATCGAGCAGCGGTAAATCGCGCAGCTCGACGACCTGACCGTCAGCATCGGTACCGCGCCACTGCCAGAATTGATCCGTGATACCCAGATCGAAATCGCGCCCGCGCAGGAAGAACGGGCAAGCAAGCTCGCGCGCCTTGTCCAGCAGCGGTTGTGGAGGATTCAGATCGCCGCACAGCGCAGGTTTGCCCTGACGGAAAATCCCGGCCTTCTCGAAGGCCACGGATTCGCGACTGTTGCCCAGGTAGTCGGCGTGATCGACACCGATGCTGGTGACCAGCGCGATATCGGCATCGACCACGTTGACTGTATCCAGACGCCCGCCCAGCCCGACTTCCAGCACCACCGCATCGAGCCCGGCCTGTTGAAACAGCCAGAACGCCGCCAGGGTGCCCATTTCGAAGTAAGTCAGGGAAGTGTCGCCGCGCCCCGCCTCGACCGCCGCGAAGGCTTCGCACAGCTGCGCGTCAGTGGCTTCGACGCCATTGAGCTGCACCCGCTCGTTGTAACGCAGCAGGTGCGGAGAATTGTAGACACCGACGTTCAGGCCCTGCGCCCGCAGCAATGAAGCCACGAAAGCGCAGGTCGAACCCTTGCCGTTGGTGCCGGTGACCGTAATCACCCGTGGCGCCGGCTGGCCCAGCCCCATGCGGGACGCTACCTGTTGCGAACGCTCCAGCCCCATGTCGATGGCCGATGGATGCAACTGCTCAAGGTAGGCGAGCCACTCGCCAAGGGTGCGCTCGGTCATACGTTGGCAGGCACCGGCGGAACGACGATCGGCTCGATCGGCGCAGCAACGAATTTAGGCGTCGGCTTGCCGGTCAGTTGCGCCAGCAGGTTACCCAGACGCGGACGCAGTTCGCGACGGTCGATGATCAGGTCGATTGCACCGTGCTCCAGCAGGAACTCGCTGCGCTGGAAGCCTTCCGGCAGTTTTTCGCGCACGGTCTGCTCGATCACGCGTGGACCGGCGAAGCCGATCAGGGCTTTAGGCTCGCCGACGATCACGTCGCCCAGCATCGCCAGACTGGCGGAAACGCCGCCGTAAACCGGATCGGTCAGCACGGAGATGAACGGAATGCCTTCTTCACGCAGACGCGCCAGCACGGCCGAGGTCTTGGCCATCTGCATCAGCGAGATCAGGGCTTCCTGCATCCGCGCCCCACCGGAGGCGGAGAAGCAGACCATCGGGCAACGGTTTTCCAGCGCGTAGTTGGCGGCGCGCACGAAGCGCTCACCGACGATGGCGCCCATGGAACCGCCCATGAAGCTGAATTCGAACGCCGAAACCACGACCGGCATGCCCAGCAGGGTGCCGCTCATGGAAACCAGTGCGTCTTTCTCGCCGGTCTGCTTCTGGGCAGCAACCAGACGGTCCTTGTACTTCTTGCCGTCGCGGAATTTCAGACGGTCAACCGGCTCCAGGTCGGCGCCCAGTTCGGCACGGCCTTCGGCGTCCAGGAAGATGTCGATGCGCGCACGTGCGCCGATGCGCATGTGGTGGTTGCACTTAGGGCAAACGTCCAGGGTCTTTTCCAGCTCCGGACGATACAGCACAGCCTCGCAGGACGGGCATTTGTGCCACAGACCTTCAGGGACCGAGCTCTTCTTGACCTCGGAACGCATGATCGAAGGGATCAGCTTGTCTACCAACCAGTTGCTCATGCTTTCTTTCTCCAGTACCGGCGGCCCGAACGCTCTGGTTCGCGGCCCCGCGTATGCCCTTCAGCTAAATTCATGTGTGGCGATGATCGTCCGGACTGCCGGGTCAGCGGAACTGACCTGCGTACACCCCGAAAAGACCCTCAGCCTCTTTTCTACAGAGCTGTGGACGGCGGCAGTCTGCCAGCCGTCACATCAGCGTACGGCGTTGATGAATGCACGAATCTTTGCGTGATCCTTGATGCCCTTGCTCGCCTCTACCCCGCCGCTGACATCCACGGCATACGGCCGCACCCGGGCAATCGCATCGGCGACGTTCTCCGGCGTCAGGCCGCCGGCCAGAATCAACGGCTTGCTCAAGCCTTGCGGAATCAATGACCAGTCGAACGCCTCGCCGGTTCCGCCGGGCACGCCTTCGACATAAGTGTCGAGCAGCACGCCGCTGGCGCTTGGGTAGGCATCGCAGGCTGCGGCAATGTCATCGCCTGCCTTGACCCGCAAGGCCTTGATGTACGGCCGGTGCCAGCCTTCACACTCGGCGGCGGTTTCATCGCCGTGGAACTGCAACAGATCCAGCGGCACGGCATCGAGGATTTCCCCGAGCTCGCAGCGGCTGGCATTGACGAACAATCCGACCGTGGTCACGAACGGCGGCAATGCGGCGATGATCGCCCGCGCCTGCTGCACGGTCACGGCCCGGGGACTTTTAGCGTAGAACACAAAACCGATGGCATCGGCCCCGGCCTCGACGGCTGCCAACGCATCTTCCATGCGGGTAATCCCGCAAATCTTGCTGCGAACGGCTGACATGTCGATAAAAACCCCAAGGCAAATCCGAGAAAGTCCCGGATGGTAACAAATGCGTTCGAGGGCGTCAGCCGTCAAGTTCCGAGAAACCCGTAAGGAAATGTGGCCCGATGAAACGCTCGGGCAACGGGAACTCGTCGTGGTACTCGACCTGCACCAGATACAGGCCGAACGGATGCGCCGTGACCCCGCCGGAACGCCGCTCGCGGCTCTCCAGCACTTCTTTCATCCACTCCACGGGCCGCTCGCCGGCGCCAATAGTCATCAGCACCCCGGCAATGTTGCGCACCATGTGGTGCAGGAACGCATTGGCGCGGATGTCCAGAACGATCATTTTGCCGTGACGGGTCACGCGCAGGTGATGCATCTTCTTGATCGGCGACTTGGCCTGGCACTGGCCGGCACGGAACGCGCTGAAATCATGGGTACCGATCAGATACTGCGCGGCTTCGGCCATGCGCTCGACGTCCAGCGGACGGTGATTCCAGGTGATTTCTTCGTTGAGATGCGCCGGGCGGATCTGATCGTTGTAGATCACGTAGCGATAGCGCCGGGCAATCGCCTTGAATCGCGCATGGAAATGCGCCGGCATGACCTTCGCCCAACTGACGCTGATGTCGTGGGGCAGATTGATGTTGGCGCCCATGACCCAGGCTTTCAGCGAACGGTCGACCTGGGTATCGAAATGCACCACTTGCCCGCAGGCATGCACACCGGCGTCGGTGCGCCCGGCACATTGCAGCGAGATCGGCGAGTCGGCGACCTTCGACAGGGCTTTTTCCAGGGTTTCCTGCACGGTGAGCACACCGGTGGACTGGCGCTGCCAGCCGCTGTAGCGCGAGCCCTTGTATTCAACGCCCAGCGCGACGCGGAAAAAGCCTTCGGGTGCCATTTCGGCGGCCGGGTTATCTATGTTTGCCAAGTCGGGACAGCCTGCTGATCTACAAAGGCGGGCATTATAAGGCGGCGGGACGGGGAAACCAGACCCAAACAAAAACGGCAGCCTCATGGGCTGCCGTTTTGTTTACCGCTCAATGCCGACTCAGGCCAGATGCGAAAGCATTTCGCTCGCTTCGCTCTTCTGCTTGTCGTTGCCCTCGCTGATGACCTCATTGAGGATGTCGCGCGCGCCGTCATTGTCACCCATGTCGATGTAGGCCTGAGCCAGATCGAGCTTGGTCGCGGCTTCGTCGGTGCCGGACAGGAAGTCGAAGTCATCCTCGCCCAGATCATCACCCAGCGCGGCATCGGCCTCGGTGAAGCTTGGCTCGTTGATGCTGCTCGACAGACGATCCAGCTCGGCGTTGACGTCGTCCAGTTCGGCGGCGAACGCATCCGGCTCGGCAGGCGCCGCGTCCATTTCGTCGGCCAGTGACAGGTCGAAATCGGCTGGCAGCTCCAGATCGTCCTGCGGCACGTCGGCGACAGTTGGGGTTTCGACCAGCGGCAGATCCTTTACGCCCTCGTCCAGATCCAGCAGGAAATCATCGTCTGCCAGCTCGACCGGCGCAGGCGCAGGATCGGCACCGAGATCCAGATCCAGGTCGAAGTCCGACAGGTCGTCGAGGTTTTCCTTGATATCGGTCTGCTGCTGCAGCACCGATTCGAAGCTCAGGTCGTCGTCAGTCGGGAACGCGTCGAGTTCGACCGGCGCTTCCGGCTCGACAGCCGCCACAGGCTCAACCGGCGTGATGTTGTCGAGATCGTCGAGGCTCAGATCGAAAGCGCTGTCCAGTTCGGCATCTGCCGCAGCAGGCGCTTCAGGCTCGTCGAGCAACAGCTCCTTGACGTAATCCTCGTCAAGCTCGGCGGCAATGGCCGCTGCCGCCAGACCGCTGGCCGCGACGACCGCCATGGCCGGGAAGCGGCTTTTCAGCTCTTCGACCTTGGCGAAGTTGTCGCCATTGGCAACCAGTTGGCGCTCCTGACCGACGAAGGCATCGCGATCACCTTGGCGACCGTAGACTTCCATCAATTTCAGACGCAGATCGCTGCGCTGCGGCTCCAGACTCACGCCCTCCTCCAGCAGCGCGGCCGCTTGATTCAGGCGACCGCCGTCGATGTGCGACTGCGCCTTGTCCAGCACGTCGTCGGAACGCTCGGCGGCAGGTGCCACCAACGGCGCGGCGATCGGCTCGGCCATCACGACTGGAGCAACTACAGCAGCAGCGGCTGGGGCTGGGGCTGGGGCTGGGTTCAGCTTGACGCTGGCGGCTGGCACTTCCAGACCTTCGAAGCTGCTTTCCGGCAGATCGAGGTCCTGGGAAAACGATTGCTCCTCCAGCGCACGGGCCATGCGCAGGTGTTTTTCGGCTTCCTGCTGCGCCTTGCGGCGGCGGGCCAGCAGCAACAGCAGGAGCAGCAGAACCACCGCACCGCCACCGACCAGACCCAGCAGGATCGGATTGGTCAGCAGTTCGTTGAAGGTTTTCTCGTCATTGGCGGCGGGCGTGGTTTCAACCACAGGCTCGACAACCGGCTCGACCGGTGCCGGAGCAGCAGCCTCAGGCGCAGGTGCGGCCGGAGCAGCCTCTGCCGGAGTAGCCGGCGGCGTGGCCGCCAGCTCCGCGGTGATCGCCGGCACCACTGGCGCAGTGGCGGCGGTCTCGGGAGCAGCGCCCGAGCCTTCGGCCTGCATTTTCGCCAGTTGATTGTTCTTCAGCTCGATCAGGCGTTGCAGCTTGTCCAGCTGGCTTTGCAGATCGGCCATGCGGCTTTTCAGTTCTTCGTTGTCACGACGGGTGGTGTCGAGACTTTCCTGGGTCACCGCCAGTTTGTTGCTCAGGGCCTTGGCGTCGCCGGCCGGACCCTTGCCACGCACCTTGGCGCTTTCGGCGGACACCAGGCTCAGGTTGTCCTTGGCGTTTTGCGCAGCACCGGTATTGGCGCGACCACGATTGGTCGCATCGAGCTGCTGCTGACCGGTGCCCGGTTTGGCCACATAACGACGGCCCTGACGCCAGGCTTCGTTCTGCGCAGCCACTTCAGCAATCGCTTTGGACTGAGGCAGCGCGGTGCTTTGCACCTGATCCGGCAGACGCAGCACCTGTCCGGTTTTCAGGCGGTTGATGTTGCCGCCGATGAACGCGTCCGGGTTCAAGGCCTGGATCGCCAGCATGGTCTGCTGCACCGAACCACCGGTGCGCGCCTTGGCGGCGATTTCCCACAGGGTGTCGCGTGGCGTGGTGGTGTGGGTCGAATGCGTGGCGCCGGTGGTCGGTGCGGTGATGGTTTGTGCCGGCGCTGGTTGAGCGGCGGCATCAGCGGTCTGCGGCGAGAACTTCGACGGATCCAGCAGCACGCTGTAATCACGTAGCAGACGGCCGTTCGGCCACATCACCTGCACGAGGAATTTCACCATCGGTTCCGACAGCGGCTTGCTCGACGTTACGCGCAGCACGCTTTTGCCGCTGGCGTTGAGCACCGGGGTGAAGGTCAGATCATTGAGGAAGGCCTGGCGATCGACGCCGGCCTTGGCGAAATCTTCCGGCGAGGCCAGGCTCGGCACCACTTCGGCAGCGGTCAGATCCTTGACATCGAGCAGCTCGATTTCCGCCACCAGCGGCTGGTTCAGGGTCGACTTCAGGGTCAGCTCCCCGAGCCCGAGGGCATGCGCCATACCGGAGGACAGCGCCGAGGCGGCCGCTATTGCTAACACCAGTTTGCGAACTTGAACCATAGCCTCTTCCTTTGTTTGAACGTTCCTCGGCCAGCGAGAAGATGTTGATTGTCGCTGCCGTAAGGCATTGCGCGCGACGACGACAGCATGCCGCGCGCGATCATTTCTTTGATGCCCCGGAAAGTCCCGGAGGGTGACACGTCATCGAGTGCTCCGGCCAAGCATAGCGCTCGCCTAGAATCAGTCGACAAATTGTTGCCAAGTATCTTTTACAGCAGGTCTTTTATCAACAACTCGGCGACCTGCACGGCGTTGAGGGCCGCACCTTTGCGTACGTTATCTGACGTCAACCACAGATTAAGTTCCGACGGTTCGTCGACACCGGCACGCACCCGCCCGACGTAGACCACGTCCTGCCCCACCGCGTCACCGACGGCGGTCGGATAATCGCCGGCCTCGACCAGCTCGATGCCCTCGGCCTCTTCAAGCGCGGCGTTGACCTTTTCCAGGTCGACCGCGCTCGCTGACTGCAAGGTCACGCTAAAGCTATCGCCAAAAAACACCGGGGCTTGAACGCAAGTTGCGGAAATCTTTAATAAAGGCTTGGCCAGCACCTGACGCAGCTCGCGCACCAGACGTTTTTCCAGCAGCGTATGGCCTTGCGCGTCGGGCGTGCCGACCTGAGCCAGCAGGTTGAAAGCCATCTGCCGGTCGAAGAATGTCGGCTCCAGCGGACGCATGTTCAACAACTCGGCGGTCTGGCGCGCCAGCTCGGTCACGGCTTCGCGGCCCTGGGCGGAAACCGCCAGATTGGCGGTGACATGCACGTATTGCAGCTCGATCAGATCGAGCAGCGGCGCCAGCACCACGGCCAATGTGGTGGCCGACGGGCTCGGACTGCTGACCTGGAACGGTACTTTCAAACCGGCCAGCACAGCGGCATTGGCTTCCGGCACCACTTGCGGCGCCTGATCCGCCGGCAAGGCGCCGGACAAGTCGACCAGCGAGCAACCTGCCGCGTGAGCGCGGGCGGCGTAACTCAGAGTAATGGCCGGGCCGGCGGCGAAGAACGCCAGCTTGACCTTGCTGAAATCGAACTCGTCGACTTCACGCACGCGCACGTTCTTGTTGCGAAACAGCACCGAGCTGCCGGCGGATTCGCTGCTGGCCAGCAGGTGCAACGTGCCCACCGGGAAGTCGCGCTCTTCGAGAATCTGCACGAGGGTTTCGCCGACAGTACCGGTGGCGCCGATCACGGCAATATCAAGGGTCTGGGTCATGTTGCTACCTCTGGCGAAACGGGGGGAGCGGCACTTTACCGGGTGAGTCGCACGCAGGCAATTCGCGCCCGCCGCGAAGAGCGGACGCGGAGCGTCCATGGCTGCATTCCCACGCAGAGCATGGGAACGATCAACAGGTACAAAAAAACCCGCGCCTCTTGCGAGGCGCGGGTTCTCTCATTGCATCAAGCGATCAACGCTCAAGCAGGATCCGCAGCATGCGACGCAGCGGTTCGGCCGCGCCCCACAGCAGTTGGTCGCCGACGGTGAAAGCACCGACGAACTGCGAACCCATGTTCAGCTTGCGCAGACGACCAACCGGTACGTTCAGGGTGCCGGTGACTTTCGTCGGGCTCAGCTCCTGCATGCTGATATCGCGGTTGTTCGGCACCAGCTTGACCCAAGGGTTGTGCTGGCTGATCAGCCCTTCGATGTCGGCGATCGGCACGTCTTTGTTCAGCTTGATGGTCAGCGCCTGGCTGTGGCAACGCATGGCGCCGATGCGCACGCAGATGCCGTCGACCGGGATCGGGCTCTTGAAGCGACCGAGGATCTTGTTGGTCTCGGCCTGGGCCTTCCACTCTTCGCGGCTCTGGCCGTTCGGCAGTTCCTTGTCGATCCACGGGATCAGGCTGCCGGCCAGCGGTACGCCGAAGTTTTCGGTCGGGTACGCGTCGCTGCGCATGGCTTCGGCCACACGACGGTCAATGTCGAGGATCGCGCTGGCAGGATCGGCCAATTGATCGGCGACAGCGGCGTGGGTCGCGCCCATCTGCTTGATCAGTTCACGCATGTTCTGCGCGCCGGCACCAGAGGCCGCCTGATAGGTCATGGCGCTCATCCACTCGACCAGACCGGCCTCGAACAGACCGCCCAGGCCCATCAGCATCAGGCTGACGGTGCAGTTGCCGCCGATGTAGTTCTTGGTGCCCGCGTCGAGCTGCTGATCGATGACCTTGCGGTTGACCGGATCGAGGATGATCACGGCGTCGTCGTTCATCCGCAGGCTCGAGGCCGCGTCGATCCAGTAACCCTGCCAGCCGGCTTCGCGCAGCTTCGGGAATACTTCGCTGGTGTAGTCGCCGCCCTGGCAGGTCAGGATCACGTCGAGGGTCTTCAGCTCTTCAATGCTGTAAGCGTCCTTGAGCGGAGCAATGTCCTTGCCCACGGACGGGCCTTGGCCACCGACATTGGAAGTGGTGAAAAACACCGGCTCGATAAGATCGAAATCCTGCTCTTCCAGCATCCGCTGCATGAGCACGGAACCGACCATGCCGCGCCAACCGATCAGACCTACACGTTTCATCGCAACTACACCTTCTTGAAAAGTGGGCCGCTGCTTTGTATTGAATTTCGCAGCGGGCCCGAGAGATTACAGATTCCGCAGCGCGGCGACTACTGCGTCACCCATTTCCTGCGTACCGACTTTAGTGCAACCGGTCGAAAAGATGTCGCCGGTGCGCAGACCCTGATCCAGCACCACGCTGACCGCTTTCTCGATGGCATCCGCCGCTTCGTGCAGATTGAAGCTGTAACGCAGCATCATCGATACCGACAGAATGGTCGCCAGCGGGTTGGCGATGCCTTTGCCCGCGATGTCCGGCGCCGAACCGTGGCAAGGCTCGTACATGCCCTTGTTGTTGGCATCCAGCGAGGCCGACGGCAGCATGCCGATGGAGCCGGTGAGCATCGACGCTTCGTCGGACAGGATGTCGCCGAACATGTTGTCGGTGACGATCACGTCGAACTGCTTCGGTGCACGCACCAGTTGCATCGCGGCGTTGTCGACATACATGTGGCTCAGCTCAACGTCCGGGTAATCCTTGGCGACCTGCTCGACCACTTCACGCCACAGTTGGCTGGACGCCAGTACGTTGGCCTTGTCCACCGAGCACAGTTTCTTGCCACGCACGCGGGCCATGTCGAAACCGACACGGGCGATACGGCGGATTTCGCTTTCGCTGTACGGCAGCGTGTCGTAAGACTGGCGCTCGCCGTTTTCCAGAGTACGGGTACCGCGCGGCGCGCCGAAGTAGATGCCGCCGGTCAGCTCACGGACGATCAGGATGTCCAGGCCGGCAACGATTTCCGGCTTCAGGCTCGAAGCGTCGGCCAGTTGCGGGTACAGGATCGCCGGACGCAGGTTGCCGAACAGGCCCAGTTGCGCGCGGATTTTCAGCAGGCCGCGTTCAGGGCGGATGTCACGTTCGATGGTGTCCCATTTCGGGCCACCCACGGCGCCCAGCAAAACGGCATCGGCAGCGCGAGCGCGGTCGAGGGTTTCGTCGGCCAGCGGCACGCCGTGCTTGTCGATGGCGGCACCACCGATCACGTCATGGCTCAGCTCGAAGCCCAGGCTGTACTTGTCGTTGGCCAGCTCCAGCACCTTGACCGCTTCGGCCATGATTTCCGGACCAATACCGTCGCCTGGGAGAATCAGAATCTGCTTGCTCATGCTTTCCTCGTGTCTTCAGTCGGTGCGCCATCGACGGGCGCGCCCGGAAAAATACTTATCGTTTCAGGATTACTTTTCAGCCCAGAGCACCAGTACATCTGTACTGAACGAACCATCGGCCTCAATCTCAAAATATTCGCGCACTTCGTTGCCCATCGATTGCTGCAACTGGCGGATCGCGGCGCGCATCACTTCGGGTGTGCGCATGCGCTCGACCCAGCTGTTGTACTCCAGACGCAGGCGCTGACGCGTGGTGCTGCGGGTGTGCAGACCAGCCTCGCTGACCTGGCGCAACCACTCACCGGCCGAATAATCGCGGACATGGCTGGTGTCGCGCAGCACTTCGACGCTCTGCAAATAGGTGTCGAACAGCGGACTGCCCGGCGACAGTACATCGATGAACGCCGCCACGCCGCCCGGTTTCAGCACCCGGCGCACTTCGCGCAAGGCCACGCCGAGATCGCTCCAATGGTGCGCCGAATAACGGCTGAACACGAAGTCGAACTCGCCATCGGCGAACGGCAGACGCTCGGCGGCGCCGTTGACCGTGGACACGTTGCTCAAACCGCGATCAACGGCAGCGGCGGCCACCACGTCGAGCATCTGCTGCGACAGGTCATAGGCCACCACTTCTTTCACCAACGGGGCGACGTGAAAACTCACGTGACCGGCGCCGCAACCCAGGTCCAGCACCCGAGCCTCGCCCTGCCCCGTCAGTTCAGCCTGCAGCAGCGCAAATTCAGTGCCTTGAGCGTGAACGGCGCTGCTCAGGTAGGCGGCGGCCTGTTCACCGAATTGCTTTTGTACAACCTGACTGTGGGCGGTGCTGGTCATGGGTACGTCCTTTTCTGGGTTTCAACCTTTCAGATTCACGCGTCGCGGAACAACCAAGGCTGGCTCGCGCGATGCTTGGCTTCAAACGCGGCAATCGCATCGCCGTCCTGCAGGGTCAGGCCGATGTCGTCCAGGCCGTTGAGCAGGCAGTGTTTGCGGAAGGCGTCGATCTCGAAGCGGTAGACCTTGCCGTTCGGGCTGGTGACGGTCTGCTCGTGCAGATCGATCTGCAACTGATAGCCCGGCGCGGCTTCGACCTGCTTGAACAGCTCGTCGACTTCGGCGTCGCTCAGGATGATCGGCAGCAAGCCGTTCTTGAAGCTGTTGTTGAAGAAGATGTCGGCATAGCTCGGCGCGATGATGCTGCGGAAACCGTACTCTTCCAGCGCCCATGGCGCGTGTTCACGGCTGGAGCCGCAACCGAAGTTCTCGCGGGCCAGCAACACGCTGGCGCCTTGATAACGCTCGGCGTTGAGCACGAATTCCTTGTTCAGTGGACGCTTGGAGTTGTCCTGATAGGGCTGACCCACATCGAGGTAACGCCACTCGTCGAACAGGTTCGGACCGAAACCGGTGCGCTTGATCGACTTCAGAAACTGCTTCGGAATGATCTGGTCGGTGTCGACGTTGGCACGATCCAGAGGCGCGACGAGACCAGTGTGCTGGGTAAAAGCTTTCATGCTGCGCTCCTTTAGATCAATTCACGAACGTCGATGAAACGACCGTTCACCGCCGCCGCAGCGGCCATGGCCGGGCTGACGAGGTGGGTACGGCCACCGGCGCCCTGACGGCCTTCGAAGTTACGGTTGGAGGTCGAGGCGCAATGTTCGCCGGACTCCAAACGGTCCGGGTTCATCGCCAGACACATCGAGCAACCCGGCTCGCGCCATTCGAAACCGGCTTCGAGGAAGATCTTGTCCAGACCTTCGGCCTCGGCCTGCGCCTTTACCAGACCCGAGCCCGGCACCACGATGGCCTGTTTGATGGTCGACGCAACCTTGCGGCCCTTGGCGATCACCGCCGCAGCGCGCAAGTCTTCGATCCGCGAGTTGGTGCAGGAGCCGATGAATACGCGGTCGAGCTGAATGTCGGTGATCGCCTGATTGGCGGTCAAACCCATGTATTTCAAGGCGCGGACGATCGAGTCGCGCTTGACCAGATCCATCTCTTTAGCCGGGTCCGGCACGTTCTGATCAACGGCCAAGACCATTTCCGGCGAAGTGCCCCAGCTGACCTGCGGCTTGATCTGCGTGGCGTCGAGCTCGACCACGGTGTCGAAATGCGCGTCGGCGTCGGACACCAGGTCTTTCCAGGATTCGACCGCCAGATCCCACTCGGCACCTTTCGGTGCGAAAGGACGACCCTTGACGTAATCCACGGTCTTCTGGTCCGCCGCTACCAGGCCCACGCGGGCGCCGGCTTCGATGGACATGTTGCAGATGGTCATGCGGCCTTCGATGGACAGGTCGCGAATCGCGCTGCCGGCGAATTCGATGGCATGGCCGTTACCGCCGGCGGTGCCGATCTTGCCAATGACGGCGAGGACGATGTCCTTGGCGGTCACGCCGAACGGCAACTGGCCTTCGACGCGCACCAGCATGTTCTTCATTTTCTTGGCGACCAGGCACTGAGTGGCGAGCACGTGCTCGACCTCGGAGGTGCCGATCCCGTGAGCCAAGGCGCCGAACGCGCCGTGGGTCGAGGTGTGCGAGTCGCCGCAGACCACGGTCATGCCCGGCAAGGTCGCGCCCTGCTCCGGGCTGATCACGTGAACGATGCCCTGGCGCACGTCGTTCATCTTGAATTCGACGATGCCGTATTCATCGCAGTTGTCGTCGAGGGTCTGAACCTGCAAACGCGAGACCTGGTCGGCAATGGCTTCGATGCCGCCCTTGCGCTCCGGGGTGGTCGGTACGTTGTGGTCCGGGGTGGCGATGTTGGCATCGATGCGCCACGGCTTGCGCCCGGCCAGACGCAGGCCTTCGAAGGCTTGCGGCGAGGTCACTTCGTGGATGATGTGACGATCGATATAGATCAGCGCCGAGCCATCGTCGCGCTGCTTGACCAAATGCGAATCCCAGAGCTTGTCGTAGAGCGTTTTGCCGGCCATCAGACGGTTCCTCATCAGCTTGTTTCTATGCCCTGGGCTTATCAATAACCCTTTGGCTTGTGAGGCCGATCCTATGGGGTTAGATTAAATAACTCAAATTCATATTTTTTATGCTTTGGATAACCAACTGGAATACAAACATGGACCTGGCCAACCTCAATGCTTTTATCGCGATTGCCGAGACGGGAAGCTTCTCCGGTGCCGGTGAACGGCTGCACCTGACGCAACCGGCGATCAGCAAACGCATCGCCGGGCTGGAGCAGCAATTGAATGTGCGGCTGTTCGACCGGCTCGGTCGTGAAGTAGGCCTGACCGAGGCGGGCCGGGCCCTGCTGCCAAGGGCTTACCAGATTCTCAACGTGCTCGATGACACCCGTCGCGCCCTGACCAACCTGACCGGTGAAGTCACCGGTCGACTGACTTTGGCCACCAGTCACCACATCGGCCTGCACCGCTTGCCGCCCTTATTGAGGGAATACACCCGCCGCTACCCACAGGTGGCGCTGGATATTCAGTTCCTCGACTCGGAAGTGGCCTACGAAGAAATTCTCCATGGCCGGGCGGAACTGGCGGTCATCACCCTGGCGCCGGAGCCGCATACGCTGGTCAAGGCCACGCCAGTCTGGGATGACCCGCTGGATTTCGTGGTCGCCCCGGAGCATTCATTGATCAGCAACGGCGCCGTCACATTGGCGGACATTGCCGGCCATCCGGCGGTTTTCCCCGGCGGCAACACCTTTACCCACCATATTGTCCAACGGCTGTTCGAGGCTCAGGGGCTGACGCCGAACATCGCCATGAGCACCAACTACCTGGAAACCATCAAGATGATGGTGTCGATCGGCCTGGCCTGGAGCGTTTTGCCGCGCACGATGCTCGATGAACAGGTGGCGCGCATACCTTTACCGGGCATACAGCTCAGTCGCCAGCTAGGCTATATCCTGCACACTGAAAGGACGCTGTCGAATGCTGCACGGGCGTTTATGGCCCTGCTGGACGCTCAAATCGATCTGCCAGGGACTCTCGGCTAACTTGTGCTACTCCTATAGAGCTGCCGTCCCTGTGCCTAACGCCCAAATCAGCTCAAGGCCCCTTAACAATGCCGAAATCTGTTGACCGTATTCCGCCGATGCCGCGTATTCAGGCCATTGATCCACGGCGATCCGAGCAGAGCTGGGAGAGCGCGCCGCAATTGCTCGCGGCGCTCAACGGTGCCCGCCTCGGCGCCTGGTACTGGGACATCGAGCGCGGGCAGATCAGTTGGTCGCGCGGCACTCAGGCCTTGTTCGGCTTCGATCCGCGGCAACCGCTGCCCGAAGACCTGGAATACCTCGACCTGCTGCCACCGGAAGACCGGGCGAAAACCATCCGTGCCTTCCACGCCGTGATTGCCGGTGCGCCGCTGGAACAGGCGATGCACCACCGCATCCGCTGGCCCGACGGCAGCCTGCACTGGCTGGAGATCAACGGAAGCCTGTTGCCGGACAAACACGGTCGCCCCCGAATGATCGGGGTGATCCGCGAAATCACCCACCAGCGGCAACGGGAACAGGCGCTCAGCAGTTCGGAGAAACGTTTTGCGACACTGTTTCACCTGTGCCCGAACATGGTACTGCTGACCCGTCAGGAAGACGGCCTGATCAGCGAGGCCAACCAGTATTTCGAAAGCCTGTTCGGCTGGCCGGTGCAGAGCGCCATCGGTCGCACCACCCTGGAACTGGGCCTGTGGGTGCATCCCGAGCAACGGGCCGAGCTGGTCAAGAAGACCAAGGCCAAGGGCGAACTGATCAGCATGGAGGTGCAGTTCCGCGCCAGCAACGGCCAGATCCACGACGGCATTCTCAGCGCGCAAAAGGTCGAACTCGAAGGCCAGCCGTACTTGCTCAGCACCTTTCTCGACACCACCGAGCGCAAAGCCGCCGAACATGCCCTGAAAGACAGTCAGGAACGCCTCGACCTGGCGCTGGATTCGGCGCAGCTCGGCACCTGGGACTGGCACATTCCCAGCGGCATGCTCTATGGCTCGGCCCGCGCTGCGCAATTACACGGTCTGGAGCCAAAACCGTTCCATGAGTCGTTCGAAGAGTTCTTCGAGGGCGTCCCCGGCGAAGAGCGCGACAGCATGCGCGACGCCTATCGCAGCCTGCGCGAAGGCCCGGCCGGCAATTATCAGCTGACTTACCGCGTGCAATTGCCGGACGGCAGCTCGCGCTATCTGGAAAGCCGCGCCCGCCTCTATCGCGACGACAACGGCGTACCGTTGCGGATGGCCGGCACCCTGCTGGACATCACCGATCAGGTTGAACGCGAGCAACGGCTGGTGGCTTCGGAAGAGAAATTCGCCACACTGTTCCAGGTCAGCCCTGATCCAATCTGCGTGACCCGACAGGAAACCGGGGAATTCATCGAGATCAACTCCAGTTTCTCCCAGACCTTCGGCTGGAGCGCCAGCGATGTGATCGGCCATACCGCCGAAGAAATCGGCCTGTGGGACGCCTCCGCGAAAAGCCTGCAACGCATCGAACGGGTGATCCGCGAACAGGGCCTGAGCAATGTTGCGATCATCGTCCAGCACAAGGACGGTCAGTCGCTGACCTGCGTGATCTCCAGCCGGCAGATCAGCGTCGGCAACCAGCCGTGCATCGTTACCACATTGCGCGACATCACCCAGCAACAGCGCTCGGAAGCGGCGCTCAAGGCCAGCGAAGAGAAATTCGCCAAGGCGTTCCACTCCAGCCCCGACGCCATCACCATCACCGAGCGCGACACCGGACGTTATCTTGAGGTCAACGACGGTTTCTGCCGCCTCACCGGCTACCGCGCCGACGAAGTGGTGGGCAAAACCGTGTATCAGGTCGGTATCTGGGCCGAGGAAAAACAACGCTCGGCACTGCTCGCCGAGCTGCAGATCAAGGGCCGCGTGCACCATCAGGAAATGCTCGGGCGCAACAAGCGCGGCGAGATCCTGACGGTGGAAGTCTCGGTCGAACCGATCACTCTCAACGAAACCGCCTGCCTGCTGCTCACCGCCCGGGACGTCAGCCTGCTGAAGAACGCCGAGGCGCAGATTCGCCACCTGGCCTATCACGATCCGCTGACCAACCTGCCCAACCGCGCACTGCTGATGGATCGCCTGAGCCAGCAGATCGCCCTGCTCAAGCGCCACAACCTGCGCGGGGCGCTGCTGTTTCTCGATCTGGATCACTTCAAGCACATTAATGACTCGCTGGGGCACCCGGTCGGCGACACGGTGCTGAAAATCATCACCGCGCGGCTTGAAGCCAGCGTGCGCATGGAAGACACAGTGGCGCGGCTCGGTGGCGATGAATTCGTGGTGTTGCTCAGTGGGTTGGAAGGCACGCGCAACGAAGTCAGCGCCCAGGTACGCGAGCTGGCCGACACCATTCGCGAACTGCTGTCAGAGCCGATGTTCCTCGACGGCCAGCGCCTGCAAGTGACGCCGAGCATCGGCGTGGCGCTGATTCCCGATCACGGCTCGACCCCGACCGACCTGCTCAAACGCGCCGATATTGCGCTGTACCGGGCCAAGGATTCGGGGCGCAACACCACGCAGATGTACCACAACACCATGCAAAAGGCGGCCAGCGAACGGCTGCGCATGGAGACCGACCTGCGCCTGGCGCTGTCCCGGGGCGAGTTCGACGTGCACTACCAACCGCAAATCGACGCCCGGGACAACCGCATCATCGGCGCCGAAGCCCTGGTACGCTGGAATCACCCGGAACTCGGCGCGCAATCGCCCACCGAATTCATCAAGGTGCTGGAGGACAGCGGGCTGATTCTGGAAGTCGGCACCTGGATCCTCGATGAGGCGTGCGAAGCCTTCAAGCAATTGATCGCCGAAAAACTGATCGACCCTCTGGCCTTCAGCCTGTGCGTGAACATCAGCCCCCGGCAGTTCCGCCAGAACGACTTCGTCGAGCGCATCGAGCGCAGCATGAGCAGCCACGGCCTGCCCTGCTCCTTGCTGAAACTGGAAATCACCGAAGGCATCGTCATTCAGAATCTGGAAGACACCATCAGCAAAATGCGTCGTCTGAAAAAACTCGGCGTGAGTTTCGCTATGGACGATTTCGGCACCGGCTATTCATCGCTGACCTACCTGAAACGATTGCCGGTGGACACGCTGAAGATCGATCAGTCGTTCATCCGCGACGCCACCACCGACCCCAACGACGCCGAAATCATCCGCGCCATCGTCGCCATGGCCCGCAGCCTGGAACTGGAAGTGATCGCCGAAGGCGTGGAAACCCCGGAACAGCTGGCCTTCCTGCAAGGGTTGGGCTGCCATTTGTATCAGGGTTATCTGCACAGCCGGCCGTTGCCGCTGGAAGGGTTGAAGGGATTGCTGAAATGACCCGACACCTGCGATTGCTTGTCGCAAGTATTGACCCAGCCCGGTAATTGCCAGGGTTGGCGGCAACCTGTAGGGTCGCGTTTTTTCGCGCTGTTTCGAGATCGATCATGCAGGATGCAACCCTCCCCCGCCCGGCCCTGCTGGGCATTGACCTTGGCACCACCAACAGTTTGATCGCCGTCTGGCAGGACGGTCAGGCCCGATTGATCCCCAACGCCCTCGGCGAGGTACTGACCCCTTCGGTGGTCAGCCTCGATGAAGACGAGACCATTCTGGTCGGCAAAGCCGCACGCGCACGCCTGACGACCCACCCGGAACGAACAGCCGCCGCGTTCAAGCGATTCATGGGCAGCGACCGGCAGATCGAACTCGGCACCAAAACCTTCAGCCCCGAAGAGTTATCGGCACTGGTGCTGGGCTCACTCAAGCAGGACGCCGAAGCCTTTCTCGGTCATCCGGTTTCTGAAGCGGTGATTTCCGTGCCGGCGTATTTCAGTGACGAGCAACGCAAACGCACGCTGTTCGCCGCCGAACTGGCGGGCCTGAAGGTTTCCCGACTGATCAACGAGCCGACCGCCGCTGCAATGGCGTACGGGCTGCACGAGCAAAAATTCGAACGCACGCTGATCTTCGATCTGGGCGGCGGGACGTTCGATGTCACGGTGCTGGAATATGCGTTGCCGCTGATTGAAGTGCATGCGTCCACCGGTGACAACTTTTTGGGTGGGGAGGACTTTACCGAGGCCTTGCTGCAAGCATGCCTCAAGGCGTGGCAGCTCACCCCGGCGCACATTGAAGCCCAGAATCTCGCCAGCCTTTGCGACAACCTTGAACAGCTCAAGTGCAAGCTCTCTGAAGGCACTCAAAGCCTGAACTGGCGCAATGGGGAGAGTTCGTATGAATGGTCGCTGGACGAAACCGGCGCCGTAAAGATCTGGGAACCACTTCTGGCCCGTTTGCGCGCACCGATCGAGCAAGCCCTGCGTGATGCCCGCCTCAAACCCCGAGATCTCGACAGCCTGGTGTTGGTGGGCGGTGCCACACGGATGCCGGCGGTGCAGCAAATGGTGGCCACGCTGTTCGGACGCCTGCCTTATCGACACCTCGATCCGGACACGATTGTCGCACTGGGTGCGGCGACGCAAGCGGCCTGCAAGGCGCGGGACGGTGCGGTTGAAGAACTGATCCTGACCGATGTCTGCCCTTACACACTGGGAATTTCGACCAACCGTGGTGAAGGTATCAGCGGCGCTTTTTCACCGATCATCGAGCGTAATACCATTATTCCAACATCCAGGGTGCAACGCTTTTACACCACGCATCCACAGCAGGAGACCATTCGCATCGCGGTCTACCAGGGCGAACGCCCTTGGGTGCGCGATAACATTTTCATTGATGCTTTCGACGTACCGGTAACGGCGAGCGAACAGATCCAGGCTCTGGACGTGCGTTTCAGCTACGACATCAACGGATTGCTTGAAGTCGACGTCAACTTGCTGGACAGCGGTGAACGTCACAGCCACAGCATTGATCGAAGCCCGACCGGGCTCGACGAACAATCGCGACAAAACAGTCACGAGCGACTCGCCACCCTGAAAATCCACCCCCGAGACGCCCTTCCAAACCGGACGCTACTGGCCCGGCTGGAGCGTGCGTGGACGCAAAGCCTGGGGGACGAACGCGAACGCATTGCCGATTGGCTGGACACGTTCACCACCGTGCTCGGCAGCCAGCAATCGGAAGAGATTGCCAGCCGCCGGTCACAACTCAACAAGGCTCTGGATCAACTTCGCCTCTAACCGTTCAGCCGTCGCAGCGTGGCCTGCAAACCGCCGGGCAGTGTGTCTTCACCGACGCTGTCCGGTGGCACGCCGTACCGATTGGGCAACGTGTCACCGGGAAATCCGAACAATACCAGCGGCAAGAAAGGCAGTACCGGCGACAACACTGCGATGATCAGCAAGGTGGGAATCCCTCGCCCCATATCATGCAGGCGACGCAAAATCGCGCCAAGCAGGAACGCTGCGCCCAACAACATAACGATGATTCCGGCCAGCGGCGTACCGCTGAGCAACGCCGCCAAAGGCGTGATCAGCATAGCGCCAATCACCTGCCAGATGAATGCGCCTCGGCCCAACCGCGAGCCCAAACGCCAGAACGCTGAAGCCGGCGTCGGGCAGGTGTCGCTTTTGGCCTGCAACAAACGCTCACTCCACGACAACAGCGCGCTGAAGGCAAAACGCAGACCGAGGCCATTCTCGGGATTGTCCTTGGCTCGTTGCATACGCAGCAGCATTTTCTGCCGCGGCACACCGGCACTGCCGTAACGCACCAATCCCTTGAGCACATCCACGGCCAGGCCGAAAGCATCACTGTTGATCCCTTCTTCCTCCAGAAGCGCTGAAGGTGGATGCGGCGGCTCACCCTTGATCAAACCGTGGCGGAAACCATCGAACCAGTCCTGTGGATTGACGACCTCGGTAATCCTGTCGAGCAGGTATTTTCGCTGTTGGGCATCCAGCAGAGGATCGTGATACAGCACGCCCCCCAGCAGCATGCGCCCGAGCAAATCGTCATCGAACGCCTTGATATCGCTGCGCATGCACTCGAACAAGCGGTCATTGCTCAGCAACCGCGCACTGTCGAGCGCCTCCTGAGCGCTCAACAGCTGACGGGCAAGCATGGCATGCACCGGATCTGCCGCTTGCAGCCACCCGAGCAGACCGCTGGCACTGCCCTGTTCGCGATTCAACCGGCAGAGCAACGGTTGCAAACGCGCCAGAGGATGCCCCCGCTCTATATTCATCGAGTCGACGCAGTGAGCCGACTGCGCGCCCAGCCAGCGCACCGGCTGGTCGAGCGTCGCCAGCAGATAAAGGGCCTGACGATGCCATTCCCACACATCGCAACGACCATCGATAGCGGGAAGCAACATGCCCTGCCCGGCGAGTTGTGCCTGCAACTTCAGTCCGTCGAGCAGCGCGCCTTGCTTGCCGAGGCCGAATGCCTCATCCAGTCGGGCCAACGAACGAGCGTCGTAGGCTCGCAGGCGACGCATCCACAGCAGACAAAGCGCCAGCGGTTCGCCCTTCTGCAACACCGGCTCAAGTACCGGTTGCGCTGAATTGCTCGCCAGAAATGCTTTCAGTGCCAGCGGAATCGGTGCCTGGGTCAACCAGCAGATTTGCTGGTCGGCCTGATACTTGAAGCCTTCCAACACCAACTGTTCAAGAATGTCCGAAGCCTGCGGCGCCTCCATGATTCGTTGCAGCAATGGAACGTCACCCCGGTGCAGCGCCCAGGCGTACTGGTACAGCGTCTGCAGTCGCGGGTCATCGCTGGCGACGATCAGAGATGCCAATAACGGTAATTCATCACCACTGATGCGCCATTCGACGAAGGCATCGGCAATGTCATGCAGCTCAAGCTGTCGGGCGCGAAACCAGCGACCCAGTGTTTCCGGACGCTGCGAAGGGCTGCCGTATTCCTGGGTGACATCACCCAGGTCATCGGACCAGTCGCGGAAATTCTCGAGGCGATCAAATGCCTGAATCAACAACGGCAAACGCTGGGGTTGATGACGCGCGCACAGGGCCAGGAGCCAGTCCGCGGCTTTCGGGTGCTGATGCTCTCGCCAGAGACGCACCCAAGCCTGTAAAGCCAATTCTTCCATGCCCAAGGCGCTGCGCTGGCACGCCAGCAGATAGAGCCAGTCAACATCCATCGGCGCAAGCCGATGCTGCTCATTGATGATTTCGAGAAAGCCTTTGCTGGCGATGCCGGCCTGACTGAACTGGATGGCCAGACGCTGCAGCAAACCGTCGTCCGGCGGTAGCGGTACGCAGGTGTGAAGGTTGGCGAAATAACGGTAATCATCCAGTGACGCATTACGGTGGAGATGATTCAGCGTACGCAAAAACCATAGCGTTTCCAGTTGCGCGACGACTGGCCATTCGCTCATCAACGATGTATCGAAAGGATCCGCCGCCTCGATACGCTGCAAAAATTCGTCGACATGCCGGGCATTTTCGAAATCCAGATCGAGCATCCGACTTGCCCAGCCCATGCGTTGAGCGAGCAAGCGTGCGCAGACGTGGGAAATAGGTCCTGCATCGAGCAACTCGCGCAGCAAAGGCCAGCAAACCTCATCCAAAACCTCAAGCGGCACTTGATCCAGCTCAAAAATGAAGACTTGCCACGCCGCAGGAGCGAATCGGCGCGCAGAATCATTGAGCAACGCCTCAAAGCCGCTCAAAAGCTGATCGCTGGCATTCAGCTCGGTGTCAGCCGGTGCATCTGCCTCGGGCTCTTCTTCTCGGGCAAAGCGCAGGGCGATTTCATAGGCTTCACGCAATGCCTGGAAACCTTCAGGGTCCGTTTCCGGATGGTGCTGTGGCAAACGCGCGCGATAGGCGCCACGAATGGCTTCATTGTCTTTGGTGGGCTCGATACCCAAGCGAATCCAGCAGCTCATGACCAGTCGAACTCCCCTAGAGACTCAGGGCGTTCCGGCAGATGCAGGGGCATGTCCCAAGGCAATTGTGCAAAAAGATCGCGAGCGTCGCGATCCAGCTTCCTGATCACCACCGTCGTGCCGACGTAATCACCCTGCCGGTCGTATTCGTGAGCCAGTTCCTCATCCTTGTTGCCGAGGCAATGCCAAAAGGCCTTGCCGATGACAAAACCGTTCAGATAACTGGTCCAACTGTCGTAGTAATACCGCGCACGCGCCGCCATGCGACCGTGCAACCAGAGGCTTTCGGTCAGGTCGATCCAACCGTGCAGCACTGCGGAGCGCAGCAGAAATCCCATACGCCCGATGTCCCAGGCGCGAATACCACCGGAGCCACATTCTCCGAACGTACGGCTGGCCAATTCGTAAAAAGCTCGTTGCCGGCTGTCGAGTGTTTCGATCAGCGCTTGCCACTCGGAAGGCAGGCAGCGTTCCCATTGACGATAGGCTTCGTTCAACTGTGTGGCGTGCCCGTTGTCGGCTGTGCGCAACATGTCTAATAGTTGCGGGCGCGTGGTAATGCCCCACCCTCCTTCGACATCGACGTGCTTGAGGTCGAAGCAATAGGTGGGTGCCGTGTAGTCGGCATCGGGATTTAGGGCAACCAAAGGTGCAGAAAGCGCATACAGCCAGCGCTGCTCCATCTCGTCCATGAAAAAGGCTCCGGGGCCGGTGAAAAATGAGGAGTGCCGGCCTTGTCGGCGCGGATTGTAAAGAGCCGGGAAACCAGCGGCAAACCCCGCGACGATTTTCCTGCGCCCACAAAAAAGGCCCCGACGTATCGGGGCCTTCATTCAGCGGCTTATCGCCCGTTCAGACGATTTGTTTCTGCAAGTGACTCAGTGTTGCAGTGCCGGCTGCGCTCCGTTGATCGGGATGCGCTTGGCTTTCGCCTCTTCCGGAATCACGCGCAACAGGTCGATGCTCAACAGACCGTTGCTCAGGCCGGCGGCCTTGATCTCGATGTGATCGGCCAGGCGGAAGGACAACTTGAATGCACGCTGGGCAATGCCCTGGTGCAGGAACGTGACGCCTTCGTTGGCATCACGCTTGCCGCCACTGATGGTCAGCACGCCTTTCTCGACTTGCAGTTCCAGGTCTTCTTCCTGGAAACCGGCCGCCGCCACGACGATGCGGTATTGATCGTCACCGTGTTTTTCCACGTTGTAAGGCGGATAGGTGCTGCCTGGCTCGTTGCGCAGGGCGGTTTCGAACAGGTCGTTGAAACGGTCGAAACCCACCGAGGAACGGAACAGTGGTGCGAGAGAAAATGCAGTACTCATGATTCAAATCTCCTGAAAACAATCAGCAAGTTTTTTTGTCTCCGCGACCCGAATTCGGCATCGCGTAACCCTTATATAGGGACCTGCGTTTTGTTTTCAAGAGCGTATTTACAGATTTTTTTCAGGCCGCTTCGGCGACCGGCAAACCCAGTAAACGCGAGACTTGATCCGGCTCGGTTTCACGCCGAAGCACGGTAAACAGCTCAACGGCCTCAGGGTAATTGCGGGTCAACATGGCCAACCACTGCTTCAAACGGCCCGGCGATTGGCGCGCGGTCATTTGTGCTTTGGCTTGCAACCAGAAATCCTGGATCAGTGGCATCAGTTCGGCCCAGGTCATCTCGACGACGTCCTCGCCGGCGCGGGCGGCGGCTATCTGCTTGGCCAGATCCGGGCGCGACACCAGACCGCGACCGAGCATGATGTCTTCTACGCCGCTGATTTCCCGGCAGCGGCGCCAGTCTTCGATGCTCCAGATGTCACCGTTGGCAAACACCGGCACCTTGACCACGTCCTGCACGCGCGGGATCCATTCCCAATGCGCTGGCGGCTTGTAGCCGTCGACCTTGGTCCGGGCGTGAACCACGATGTGCTCGGCACCGCCCTCGGCCAGCGCCGTGGCGCAGACCAGCGAGCCGTCCGGACTGTCGAAACCCAGCCGCATCTTGGCGGTAACCGGAATGTGTGCAGGAACGGCGCGACGCACGTGCTCGACGATCTGGTTGAGCAGCTCCGGCTCCTTGAGCAGTACCGCGCCACCACGGGATTTGTTGACCGTTTTTGCCGGACAACCGAAGTTCAGGTCGATCACTTCAGAACCGAGCTCGCAGGCCAGCGCCGCGTTTTCTGCCAGGCACACCGGATCGGAACCCAGCAATTGCACGCGCAGCGGCACGCCGGAAGCGGTGCGCGCACCGTTGAGCAGTTCAGGGCCGAACTTGTGGAAATAGGCCGGGGTCAGCAACTGATCGTTGACCCGAATGAACTCGGTCACGCACCAGTCAATACCGCCGACACGGGTCAGGACATCGCGCAGGATGTCGTCGACCAACCCTTCCATCGGCGCCAGAGCAATTTGCATGGGAAACACACACTCAAGGAAAAACGTGCGGCAGTTTACTGGGTTTCGCGGGTTAAACCCATGTCCGCCGTCTGTATGGCCGGGCCGTAGCCTTCGATGAACTCGGCGGGCATGCGCTTGGGCCTGCCGGTGGACAGTTCGATGCAGACGAAGGTGGTCTGGGCGCGCAGCAGCGTGGCGTTGTCGCTGGGGCGAATCAGCTGGAAGTGACGGGTCATTTTCAGGCGCTGATCCCAATCGACGATCCAGGTCGCCAGTTGCAGCTCGTCGCCTTCGTAGGCGGCGGCCAGGTAATCGATTTCGTGGCGCACAACGGCCATCGCCCGATCCAGACGCCGGTACTCGACCAGATCCAGACCCAGACGCTGTGAGTGGCGCCAGGCGCAGCGCTCGAGCCAGGTCACGTAGACCGCGTTGTTGGCGTGGCCCAGCCCGTCGATGTCCTCGGCGCCCACTTGCAGATCAATGGTAAACGGCGTTGCCCGATCCCAGCCCATGCCCTACTCCCGGTCAAATGATTCAACCGGGGCAGTGTAACGGATGACTAGGCCGATTGCCGCGCCTGAAGGCTGCGCCCGGCCAGCAGTGATAACACGCCATCAATCACCCGAGGGTCGGCCAGTACGCGTTGATGGCCGCCGGCTTCCAGACGCAGCAAGCGACTGTCGAACCAGGATTCGTGGATCAGTTGGGATTCCTTGACCGAGACGAAAGTGTCGTCTTCGGCATGCACGATCAGGCCCGGCATATCCAGTTGATAGTGAGCGACATCGAGCGTGGCGGCGCGCATGCCGACGTCTTGCTCGACCTGGCGAATGAACGCCGAACGAGCTCTGGGTGGCATGCCGACGTAACGGGCAAATCCGCGCAACACCCCGAGAATCCGCGCTGGAGCGGCAATGCTCACCAAGGTCTCGGTACGCAACCCCAGTTGCACAGCGAGCATGGCGCTGGCGCCGCCCATGGAGTGGCCGATGACCGCTTGCAGCGGTGGTAATTCGGCAGCGGCCTCAAGCATCGCACGAGCGAACAGCACGACATTGGCTTCACGCCCCGGTGAGCGGCCGTGGGCCGGACCATCAAGCGCGACTACGGTGTAGCCCGCTTCGACCAGCGCAGTGATCAATGCAGCAAACTGGGTGGGCCGCCCTTCCCAACCGTGCATCAGCAAGACAGTCGGGCCTTGCCCCCAACGCAGGGCCGAGAGACCGAAACGCAAGGTAATGCGCTCGGATTTGGCCAGCAGCGGCAGTTCCCAGTCCCGCGGTGCATTCGCGCGCGGCGTCATGAACGCCAGCCGCATTTTGCTCGCCACCAGTTTCGGTGCGAACCAGCCCAAGGTGCCATTAACGCCGCGAACCCACTTCAACGTGCTCATCGCTCTCTCCTCGGGCTTGTAGCCTTCAGGTCAACGCACCGCCGACTTGGCAGCGCGCAGCAATCGATCGGATAAATCACCAGGTCCCAACGCCCTTGAGAGCGCCAGACCACCTACCATCAGGGCCACGTCGGCCAACGCTTTATCGATGTCTTCAGGGCTTGAAGCCAACTGCGCAATCATCAGTTCCAGGTGCTCGTTCAGCGCTATGCGGAATTCTTCCGGCAGCCGCCCAAGCTCGCCGATGGAGGCCGGAATCGGGCAGGCCGAATCGCTGGAATCGCGATGCTTGCGCGACAGGTAGAACGCCGCCACCAGGGCGCGGCGCTCTTCACCGGTCAGCTCGCTGTCCATGTCGGCAATCAGGTCGCGACGGCGACCGAGCAATTGCTTGAACGCCTCAAGCATCATTGCGTCCTTGCTTTCGAAGTGGGCGTAGAAGCCACCGACGGTCAGGCCGGCTGCACCCATCACTTCGCCCACGCTCGGTTCAGCCGGGCCGCGCTGGATCAGTGCAGCGCTGGCGGCCTTGAGAATGCGTTCGCGGGTTTGAGCTTTCTTGTCGTTCATCGTCGCCTCCGAATATTACGATAGCAATATTATTCTCATAATAATATTCCGCAAGTCACAAGCGTGACCGCTGGTCTGAAGCACAGTGTTAAGGAAAAAGAGGATTTGGCCAAACGCCAGACAAACAAAAGGGCCATTCAATAATTGAATGACCCTTATAAAATCCCGCAGAGCGGGTAATCGTGGCGTCCCCTAGGGGACTCGAACCCCTGTTACCGCCGTGAAAGGGCGGTGTCCTAGGCCACTAGACGAAGGGGACACAAACCTTCTATACAACTGATCAGCGCTGAGTACTGATCGATTCAAGGCCGGTGTGGCCAGACCTTGAACTGTAAATTGGTGGAGCTAAGCGGGATCGAACCGCTGACCTCCTGCATGCCATGCAGGCGCTCTCCCAGCTGAGCTATAGCCCCGGATTTTTCGCCTCTCGGCGGAGCGACATCTTGCAACATCGCTTCTGTAAAACTGGCGTCCCCTAGGGGACTCGAACCCCTGTTACCGCCGTGAAAGGGCGGTGTCCTAGGCCACTAGACGAAGGGGACGCAAACCCTTCTATACAACTGATCAACGCTGAGTGTTGATCGCTTCGAAGCCGGTGTGGCCAGGCTTCGAAGTTTAAATTGGTGGAGCTAGACGGGATCGAACCGTCGACCTCTTGCATGCCATGCAAGCGCTCTCCCAGCTGAGCTATAGCCCCTCATCGTTGATGTCATCGCTGAGGACGGGGCGAATCTTAAGGGCGTATCGAAAGGCTGTCAAACTTATTTTTGAAAAAAATCAAAATTTTTTGTCGGCATTACAATCACTTACCGCCCTCCCCCCGTAAATTCGGGGGAAAACACCGAAGGACAGGATCAAAAGATCCTGACCTTCGGTGCGTCCTGCAGAGTCAAACGCAATCAGGCGATGGCGCCCAACAGCTTTTCCCACTCTTTGTTTTCTTTCTTCGACACACCGCCCAGCAGGTCAATTGCCTGGCGCAGACGGAAACGGGTCAGGTCCGGCCCGAGGATTTCCATCGCATCGAGCACCGACACCGAACTCGCCTGCCCGGTGATCGCGGCAAACATCAGCGGCATTGCATCACGCAGCTTCAGCTCGAGGGATTCGACCACCGCCTGAATCGTCGCGGTGATGCTGTCTTTCTCCCACTGACGCAGGCTTTCCAGCTTCCACAGGATCAACTGCATCAGTTGACGAACCTGATCGCCCGAAAGCTTTTTCGATTCGAACAGCTTGGCATCCGGATTCACGCCACCGGCGAAGAAGAACCCGGCCAGCGGTGCAACCTGGCTGAAGGTTTCGACACGGCCCTGAACGTGCGGCGCGATCTTCATCATGTATTCGGAATTGAACGCCCACTTCTGCACGCGAGCGGCGAACTCTTCCACCGGCAGATCACGCAGCCACTGGCCGTTGAGCCACGACAGTTTCTCGATGTCGAAAATCGGCCCGCCCAGCGACACGCGCTTGAGGTCGAAGTTGTCGACCATTTCCTGCAGCGAGAACTTCTCGCGCTCGTCCGGCATCGACCAGCCCATGCGGCCCAGGTAGTTGAGCATCGCCTCAGGCATGAAGCCCATGCGCTCGTAGAACGTCACCGAAGTCGGGTTTTTGCGTTTGGACAGCTTGCTCTTGTCCGGGTTACGCAGCAGCGGCATGTAGCACAGCTCCGGTTGTTCCCAGCCGAAGTACTCGTAGAGCAGGATCAGTTTCGGCGCCGACGGCAGCCATTCTTCACCGCGCAGCACGTGGGTGATACCCATCAGGTGATCGTCAACCACGTTGGCCAGGAAGTACGTCGGCAGACCGTCGGTCTTCATCAGCACTTGCATGTCCATGCGATCCCACGGGATCTCGACGTCGCCACGCAGCATGTCCGGAACCACGCAGACGCCTTCGCTCGGCACCTTCATGCGGATCACGTGCGGCTCGCCGGCAGCCAGGCGACGGGCGACTTCTTCCTTGGACAGCAACAGCGCACGGCCGTCGTAACGCGGGGTTTCGCCGCGTGCCATTTGCTCGGCGCGCATCTGGTCCAGCTCTTCGGCGGTGCAGAAGCACGGGAAGGCGTGGCCCATGTCGACCAGTTGCTGGCAATACTTCTGGTAGATATCGCCGCGCTCGCTCTGACGGTACGGGCCGTGCGGGCCGCCAACGTCCGGGCCTTCGCTCCAGTCGATGCCCAGCCAGCGCAGGGCGTCGAAGATCTGCTGTTCGGACTCGCGGGTCGAACGCAACTGATCGGTGTCTTCGATCCGCAGGATGAACTCACCGCCGTGCTGCTTGGCAAAGCAGTAGTTGAACAGTGCGATGTAAGCGGTACCTACGTGGGGATCCCCGGTAGGCGATGGCGCGATGCGAGTGCGGACGGTGGTCATGGCATGTCTCGAAAAGAATGAAAAGCAAAGAACGATCAAGCGGCGAATGGTAACAGGCGACACCCGCCCCGCTCCAGCGGGCAGGGCATTTAAGCCAAGGTTGCGTCTGGAACGCCCGTTGGCCGTGGTGAATGGCCGAATATCAACAGACGGCATTTACCGCTCATCGGCTGTGTGCCAGATTCGCCTGCTGATAACTTTCCTTACAATTCCTCGACTACAGTTTGCCCATGCCTGCCCAACTCAAGCGTCGCCTGTTCATTTTCCTGTTGCTGGTCCTGCTGATTGCCGGGGGCTTTTTCGCTCATTGGTTTCTCAAGGGACGCCTTTATGAAAGCACCGACAACGCCTATGTCCAGGGTGAAATCACCCGCGTGTCGAGCCAATTGAGCGCACGCATCGACGAAGTCCTGGTGCAGGACAACCAGCATGTGGAAAAGGGCCAGTTGCTGATCCGTCTCGAACCGAATGATTTCCGCCTCGCCGTCGATCGTGCCAATGCCGCCCTCGCCACCCGCGAAGCCGAGCGCCTACAAGCCCAAAGCAAACTGACCCAGCAAGCCAGCCTGATCGCCGCCAGCGATGCACAAGTGGCAACCACACAAGCCACCCTTGGGCGCTCGCAGATGGACTTGTCGCGGGCAGAAACCCTGCGCAAACCCGGCTACGTTTCCGAGGAGCGGGTCACCACCCTCTCCGCCGACGCCCACATCGCTCGCTCGCAAGTGGCCAAGGCCCAGGCCGATGCCCAAAGCCAGCGCCAGCAGGTCAACGCACTGACCGCCGAAATCAAACGCCTCGACGCGCAGATCGCCAACGCCCGCGCCGACCTCGCCCAGGCCGAACTGAACCTGACCCGCAGCGAAATCCACGCGCCGATCAGCGGCCTGATCGGCCAGCGTGCCGCGCGCAATGGTCAAGTGGTACAGGCCGGCGCGTATCTTTTGTCGATCGTTCCGGACGAGGACATCTGGGTGCAGGCCAACTTCAAGGAAACCCAGATCGGCCACATGCAGCCGGGCCAGAAGGCCGAACTGCTCTTCGACGCCTATGGTGATACGCCGATAGAAGCCCGGGTCGACAGCCTGTTCGCCGCCTCTGGCGCGCAGTTCAGCCTGTTGCCGCCGGACAACGCCACCGGCAACTTCACCAAGGTCGTGCAGCGGATTCCGGTCAAGCTGACCTTCAAGGCCGATAACCCGCTGCACGGCAAGATCCGTCCGGGCATGTCCGTCACCGCCACCGTGAACATCAAAGACGCCCCGGACAATGGCCGGTGATTCACTGATCCGCCCGGTCGGCGAACCGACCCGGCGGGACTGGATCGCGGTGATGAGCGTGATGCTCGGCGCCTTCATGGCGGTGCTCGACATCCAGATCACCAACTCCTCGCTCAAGGACATTCAGGGCGCCCTGTCGGCGACGCTGGAAGAAGGCTCGTGGATCTCGACGTCTTATCTGGTGGCGGAAATCATCATGATTCCGCTGACCGCCTGGCTGGTGCAGTTGTTGTCGGCCCGTCGGCTGGCGGTGTGGGTGTCGCTGGGATTTCTGATTTCGTCGCTGTTGTGCTCGATGGCCTGGAGCCTGGAGAGCATGATCGTGTTTCGCGCCATGCAGGGATTCACCGGCGGCGCGCTGATCCCGCTGGCGTTCACCCTGACTCTGATCAAACTCCCCGAACACCACCGGGCCAAAGGCATGGCGATGTTCGCCATGACCGCCACCTTCGCCCCGTCCATCGGCCCGACCCTCGGCGGCTGGCTCACGGAAAACTGGGGCTGGGAGTACATCTTCTATATCAACATCCCGCCGGGGCTGATCATGATCGCCGGGCTGATGTACGGGCTGGAGAAGAAAGAAGCGCATTGGGAACTGCTGAAAAGCACCGATTACACCGGCATTCTCACGCTGGGCATCGGCCTCGGTTGCCTGCAGGTTTTTCTTGAGGAAGGCCATCGCAAGGACTGGCTGGAATCGAGCCTGATCGTGACGCTGGGCAGCATCGCCCTGCTGAGCCTGATCACCTTCGTGATCGTGCAGATTTCCAAGCCCAACCCGCTGATCAACCTCGGCATCCTGCGCAATCGCAATTTTGGGCTGTCGAGTATTTCCAGCCTCGGCATGGGCGTCGGGCTGTACGGTTCGATCTATCTGCTGCCGCTGTATCTGGCGCAGATCCAGAACTACAACGCCTTGCAGATCGGCGAAGTGATCATGTGGATGGGCGTGCCGCAGCTGTTTCTGATTCCACTGGTGCCGAAGCTGATGAAGTTCGTCTCGCCGAAATGGCTGTGTACGATCGGTTTCGGCCTGTTCGGGCTGGCGAGTTTTTCATCCGGGGTGCTCAACCCTGATTTCGCCGGGCCGCAGTTCAACCAGATCCAGATTATCCGCGCCTTGGGTCAGCCGCTGATCATGGTGACCATTTCGCTGATCGCCACGGCGTACATCCTGCCGCAGGACTCGGGTTCGGCGTCGAGCCTGTTCAACATCCTGCGCAACCTCGGCGGCGCCATCGGCATCGCCCTGCTCGCCACACTGCTGGACGCGCGCACCAAGACCTACTTCGATTACCTGCGCGAAGCGGTGGTGCCGACCAATCCGCAGGTGGCCGAACGCCTGGCGTCGATGACCGATCGGTTCGGCAGTGACACGGCGGCGTTGGGCAAGTTGAGCGAAATTGTCCATCAGCAGGCGCTGATCATGGCCTACAACGATGCGTTTCACTTTGTCGGGATTGCGCTGGGGATCAGCATGCTGGCGATTTTGCTGACCAAGAAACTGCCCGCCGGACTGAAGGCCGGCGAGGCGCATTAACCTTGAGCGGACGCAGAGCGTCCAGGGCTGCATTCCCACGCAGAGCGTGGGAACGATCAGTCAGACAGCCAACAGCCGCTCACGCAGCTTGGCAATTTCGTCGCGCATCTGCGCTGCCGCTTCGAATTCCAGGTCGCGGGCCAGTTGGTACATCTTCTCTTCCAGTTGGCGAATGCGTTTGGTGATCTCGCTCGGCGAGCGCAATTCGGCTTCGTACTTGGCGTTCTCTTCGGCGGCCTTGGCCATGCCCTTGCGCTTCTTGCTGCGCGAACCGGGCACGGTGGCGCCTTCCATGATGTCGGCGACGTCCTTGAACACGCCCTTCGGCGTGATGCCGTTGGCCAGGTTGAAGGCGATCTGCTTGTCGCGACGACGCTCGGTTTCACCAATAGCCCTCTCCATCGAACCAGTAATGCGGTCCGCGTAGAGAATCGCCCGGCCATTGAGGTTCCGCGCCGCGCGGCCGATGGTCTGGATCAGCGAACGCTCGGAACGCAGGAAACCCTCCTTGTCCGCGTCGAGAATCGCCACCAGCGATACTTCGGGCATGTCCAGACCTTCACGCAGCAGGTTGATCCCCACCAGCACATCAAAAGTACCCAGACGCAGGTCGCGGATGATTTCGACCCGCTCGACGGTGTCGATGTCCGAGTGCAGATAACGCACGCGCACGCCGTGATCGGCCAGGTAATCGGTCAAGTCTTCAGCCATGCGTTTGGTCAGCGTGGTGACCAGCACTCGCTCCTCCACCGCAACACGTTTGGTGATTTCCGACAATAGATCGTCGACCTGAGTCAGCGCCGGGCGTACTTCAACCTGCGGGTCGACCAGACCGGTGGGGCGCACCACTTGCTCGATCACCCGACCTGCGTGTTCGGCTTCGTAGTTGCCGGGCGTGGCCGAGACGAAAATCGTCTGTGGGCTCACCGCTTCCCACTCGTCGAAGCGCATCGGCCGGTTGTCCAGCGCCGACGGCAGGCGGAAGCCATACTCCACGAGAGTTTCCTTACGCGAACGGTCGCCCTTATACATCGCGCCGACTTGCGGCACGCTGACGTGGGATTCGTCGATCACCAGCAAGGCGTCGGCCGGCAGGTAATCGTAGAGCGTTGGCGGCGCAGCGCCGGCCGGACGACCCGACAGATAGCGCGAGTAGTTTTCGATGCCGTTGCAGTAGCCGAGCTCGAGGATCATCTCCAGGTCGAACCGGGTGCGCTGCTCAAGACGCTGGGCTTCCACCAATTTGTTGTTGTTGCGCAGATACTCGAGGCGCTCCTGCAACTCGACCTTGATCCCTTCGATGGCGTCGAGCAGGGTTTCCCGCGGCGTCACGTAGTGGCTCTTCGGATAGAAGGTGAAGCGCGGCAGCTTGCGGATGACTTCACCGGTCAGCGGGTCGAACGCGGAAATGCTTTCCACCTCGTCATCGAACAACTCGATGCGGATCGCTTCCAGGTCGGATTCCGCCGGGTAGATGTCGATCACATCGCCGCGCACCCGGAAGGTCGCACGGGCGAAATCCATGTCATTGCGGGTGTATTGCAGGTCGGCCAGGCGCCGCACCAGCGCACGCTGGTCGAGCTTGTCGCCGCGATCGACATGCAAGACCATTTTCAAATAGGTTTCCGGGCTGCCCAGACCGTAGATGCACGACACCGTGGTGACGATGATCGCGTCCTTGCGCTCGAGCAATGCCTTGGTCGCTGACAGACGCATCTGCTCGATGTGGTCGTTGATCGACGCATCCTTCTCGATGAAGGTGTCGGACGACGGCACATAGGCTTCGGGCTGGTAGTAGTCGTAGTAGGAAACGAAGTACTCGACAGCGTTGTTCGGGAAGAACGACTTGAACTCGCCGTACAACTGCGCGGCCAGGGTCTTGTTCGGCGCCAGAACCAGGGTCGGACGCTGCACCTGGGCGATCACGTTGGCGATGCTGAAGGTCTTGCCCGACCCGGTCACCCCGAGCAGCGTCTGGTGCGACAGCCCGGCTTCGATGCCTTCGACCATCAGGCGAATGGCTTCAGGCTGATCGCCGGCAGGGTCGAAACGGGTGACGAGCTGGAATTCAGACATAAACACCTCTGGAATCGCGATGCGGCGGGCAACCGCAGTACCACGAGAAAGACCGCAAACGACCGATGTCGCGCAAGGAAAAACGAAGATTGTGCTGAATGTGGAGCCGATTGCCTCGCCTTTCAAGGCAAACGTCCTACATCCGGTAAAGTCTCTGACAGGTTCATTCGACTAACGGTCGAGAAATAATCGGAAAAACTTACCTTAAAAGCCGATTCGCCTGTCGCCATTGATCGATGATGGCCTCTATACTAGCTCCCCGTTTGTGCACCGCTCTAGTGCATTCGGCTGGAGCGCCACACGTCCCTCCACTCTCCAATAGAGCTGCCGTAAAAATGAGCCTGTTCTCCGCTGTCGAAATGGCACCCCGCGATCCAATCCTGGGCCTCAACGAAGCATTCAACGCCGATACCCGGACCAATAAGGTCAACCTTGGGGTGGGTGTGTACTGCAACGAAGAGGGGCGAATTCCACTCCTGCGCGCCGTCATCGAAGCCGAAACAATTCGCGCCGCTCAGCACGCCTCGCGCGGCTACCTGCCAATCGACGGCATCGCGGCCTACGACCAGGCCGTGCAAAAGCTGCTGTTCGGCAATGATTCGCCACTGCTTGCAGCTGGCCGCGTTGTCACCACTCAGGCCGTCGGCGGGACCGGCGCACTGAAAATCGGTGCCGACTTCCTCAAGCAATTGCTGCCGAATGCCGTTGTAGCGATCAGCGACCCGAGCTGGGAAAACCACCGCGCCCTGTTCGAAACCGCCGGTTTCCCGGTGCAGAACTACCGCTACTACGACGCCGCCACCCACGACGTGAACCGTGCCGGCCTGCTGGAAGACCTCAACGCCCTGCCGAACGGCTCGATCATCGTGCTGCACGCCTGCTGCCACAACCCGACCGGCGTCGACCTGAGCCCGGCGGACTGGAACAACGTGCTGGAAGCGGTCAAGACCAAAGGTCACGTGCCGTTCCTCGATATGGCTTACCAGGGTTTCGGTGACGGCATCGCCGAAGACGCCGCTGCCGTGCGTCTGTTTGCTGAATCCGGCCTGACCTTCTTCGTCTCGAGCTCGTTCTCCAAGTCGTTCTCGCTGTATGGCGAGCGTGTCGGTGCACTGTCGATCATCAGCGAATCGAAAGAAGAAAGCGCCCGCGTCCTGTCGCAAGTCAAACGCGTGATCCGCACCAACTACTCCAACCCGCCGACCCACGGCGCAAGCATCGTTGCCGCTGTGCTGAACAGCCCGGAACTGCGCGCTCAGTGGGAAGCCGAACTGGCTGAAATGCGCCTGCGCATTCGCGGCATGCGCGAGCAGATGGTTGCTCTGCTGGCGAAGAAAGCCCCGCAGCGTGACTTCAGCTTCGTCGGTCGTCAGCGCGGCATGTTCTCCTACTCCGGCCTGACCACCGAACAGGTTCACCGCCTGCGCAATGAGTTCGGCATCTACGCCCTGGACACCGGCCGCATCTGCGTCGCCGCGCTGAACCAGAGCAACATCGAAGCCGTGACGGACGCCATCGTTCAGGTCATCTGACCCGACGCGGCACTAAAAACGGGAAGCTTTCGGGCTTCCCGTTTTTTATTTGTCTAAAGAAAAACCGATACACCCTCTAGACTGCACCCAAACGATATTTCAGAGAACCGATATGAAAAACGACGACCTGCGCGCCGACCGCGACGATCTGGATGACTTCATCCCCCGCGCCCCGGCCAAACGCGGCAACAACCTGGTGCTGCAAGTCGCGGCCGGGGTGTTTCTCGGCGGGCTGGCGCTGTGGCTGGTGCAACTGGGCGCAACGATGCTGTACGCCAAACTGATGCTCGGCACCTTCACGTTCGGCGGTTAAGCCAGTTCCGCTGCACGCTGAGTCGCCGCATCGTCATAAACGACGTAGAGCGATTCCGCGATCTGGCTCTTGATGGCCTTGGTGCTTTCCAGACCGAGGACAAAACCTTCGGCCTTGCCGCCTGCACGGTTCAGCTCTTCAGCCGTGGCGGCCTGAGTGATCGCGTCGAAAAGCTTTTCGGCGTGTGTACCGACGCCTTTGGGCAGGCTGATTTGTGCGGTGCTCATGCGAACACCTCGACAGGACGATGAGTGAGGATGGGGCTATTCATGGCGCGTACCTTTTCGGCGAATGGCCGGCAGCGCGTGTGACCACTTCCGGGCGGCCATGGTAGACCTCTGCTACGGTTCTGGTAACCGCCAATCGCCGATAAACCGCCGCCCGTCCTGACCTTTCCAACAAATTTACATCTCGCGCTTGACTAGTCTTTTTAAATCAGTAACATACGCACCAATTCCGCAATAGCTCAGTTGGTAGAGCAAGTGACTGTTAATCACTGGGTCCCTGGTTCGAGTCCAGGTTGTGGAGCCAAATACAGAGCCCCTGAATCGAGAGATTCAGGGGCTTTTTTGTGGGCATTGAAAAAGTCAGCGCCATAAAAAGGGCCGATCAGTTTCGCAACTGATCGGCCCTTTTCATTCAACTACAACGGTCAGACGTGCTCGCTGCTCTTGGCATGTACCTTCGGCACGCCGTGACCGTGATCCGCATCCGGATCGATCACCGGCACTTCATTGCCGTCGCAGTCATGCAGTTTGCCGTCGCTGAAGTAGTCGCCTTCACGCAACGCTGCCAGATCGCGATAACGCAGGGTCCGCTCTTCTGCCGCCGCAAACACCGACTGCTGATCCGAGTTACCCGCCGTGAAGTGGTTGAATGCCAGGTTCAGCAGGATCGCCATGATTGCCGACGAGCTGATGCCCGAATGGAAAATGGTCGCGAACCAGCTCGGGAAGTGATCATAGAAGTTCGGTGCGGCAATCGGGATCATGCCGAAGCCGATCGAGGTGGCGACGATGATCAGGTTGACGTTGTTGCGATAATCGACCTTGGACAGCGTGCGGATACCGCTCGCCGCCACGGTGCCGAACAGCACGATACCGGCACCACCGAGTACCGAGGTCGGCACCGCTGCGATGACCCGGCCCATGAACGGCAGCAGGCCGAGGATCACCAGGAAGATACCGCCGGTCGCCACCACATAGCGGCTCTTGATCCCGGTCACCGCCACCAGCCCGACGTTCTGGGCGAAGGCGCTTTGGGTGAACGAGCCGAAGATCGGTGCAAACATGCTCGACAGCATGTCCGCCCGCAGGCCGTTGCCCAGGCGTTTGGAGTCGACCTTGGTGCCGATGATTTCACCGACCGCCAGAATGTCCGCCGAGGTTTCCACCAGGGTCACCATGACCACGATGCACATCGACAGGATCGCGGCGAAGTGGAAGGTCGGCATGCCGAAATGGAACGGCGTCGGGAAGCCGAACATCGGGCCCTGGGTGACGTTGGAGAAATCCGCCATGCCGAGGAACACCGCCAGCACCGTGCCGATCACCATGGCCAACAGGATCGACAGACGCGAGATGGTGGAACTGCCGACCTTGCTCAGCAGCAACACCAGCACCAGCGTGACCGCCGCCAGACCGATGTTCTGCATGCTGCCGAAGTCAGGCGCGTGGCTGTTACCGCCCATGGCCCAGCGTGCGGCCACCGGCATCAGCGTCAGGCCGATGGTAGTGATCACGATGCCGGTAACAAGCGGAGGAAAGAACTTGGTGATTCGCGAAAAAACCGGCGTGATCAGCAAGCCGATCAGCGACGCCGCAATCACCGCGCCAAGCACCGACTGGAAGCCGCCCTCCCCGCCACTGCTGACAATCGCCACCATGGTGGCAACGCCGGAGAACGACACGCCCTGCACCAGCGGCAACTGACAGCCGAAAAACGGTAAACCCAGGGTTTGCAGCAACGTGGCCAGCCCCCCCGCAAACAATGAAGCAGCAATCAACAGACCGATGTCCGCCGGCGAAAGCCCGGCGGCCTGACCGATGATCAGTGGCACCGCGACGATACCGCCATACATGGTCAGAACGTGTTGCAGGCCGTAAGCCATATTCGCGCCGACCCCGAGATTCTCGTCCTCGGGCCGTTGGTGTGAAACATGGGGCGTTTTCATGGTGGGGGAGTTCCCTGGTTTTTGTTATGCGCACACTGTATGCAAGAGTCAGGACAAATGTCCATAGACTTGTATACAACTTATCAGTCACATAATGGTTAGCTAGCCACCCAACCTTCTAACCCGCTGCTTTCATCCCACAAATTCGGCAACACATCCCCAATCGAGTCCACGCTTTATCCGTCCAAGCTGAAGTGTTCATGGCGACCGACGGCGCGGTCGCGTTCTTTTTATACATATAAAGTATGCATAATGAAGTCATTCAAGATTCAGTTCGATAAAAGCAAGAATACTGCCAACGCATTCGAGCCCAGCGAGCGATGGCAACTTTGTGCAGAGGTGATCAATGAAAGATGAATACAATTTCAGCGACGGTAAACGCGGCGCCATTGCTCCCACCAAGGGTAAAACGCGCATCACCATCATGCTCGATGACGCGGTGATCGAAGCCGCGCGCGAGGTCGCTGAAAGCGAGGGGTTTGGCTATCAGACGGTCATCAACAACACCCTGCGCCACGCATTGCTTAACAGCCGTGGCGCTACCGAGGAACTCGAAAATTCCAGCGGGCCATTCAAGCAAGGCATCACCGCCACCGACCTCAAGAGCCTTGAGAAAAAACTGTCGGCGGCCGTGAACGAGATCCGGCGGGTGCTGGAACCGGACGTCAAACCGTAGCGTTCAAACTGGCTGAATCAAGCGCGCCAGAGCCTCTCGTGCACCGGGCTGGTGCGGCAAGTGCAGGCCGAACTCCCGTTCCAGCAATTCGATCAGTTCATCGACATCCGTCACTTCACGCCGCTCGCTCTCGGCGCCCATGCGATGGATCGCGAAACTGCCGTTGTTCAGTGTGCGCCGCCAGCCGTCGCCGGTACGCGCAACCATCAGGCGCTGAGCAAATGGCGAGTCCGGGTGGGTCGAGACGTACCAGTTGCCGAGGGTGTAATCGATGTCTTCCTGGCGTTGCAGGTCGAACAGATACATCGGCCGCCATTCGCCAGCAACCTTGGCTCGCAGCATGTAACCATCCGCCTGCACTTCGATGCGATACGGTTCGTGCGGCGTGGATTGCTCGGCGTCGGTATCGAGCACCAGCGGCGCGGTCGGCACCATGCCGCCGAAGCCGACGTCGGTGATGTAGCGCACGTCGTCAATGGTCACCAGGCTCAAGCGGTGAGTGCGCGCCGTCCAGCTGCCCTCGGGCTGATTCATGACCACGCGCCCGCTGATCCCCCGCGCATCGAACCCCAGCTCCAACAGCAACGCCAGAAACAGATTGTTCAGCTCGTAGCAGTAACCGCCCCGGGCGTCATTCAAAACTTTTCGCTCGATGGACGGCAGATCGATCAGGACGGGTTCGCCACTGAGCGTCGACAGGTTTTCGAAAGGAAAGGCGCCGGTGTGGCGCAATTGCAACGAGCGCAGGGTTTCAAGGGTCGGTGCCGGGGGCGCATCGAATCCCAGGCGTTGCAGGTACTGTTTCAGATTCGTCAGGCGTGGCTCGCTCATGGCTGGGTCCTTCTGCATGGGGGCGCGGATCGTTCCGCCGATGGTCGCCATGTATACGGGATCCGGGCATCGAATCGACAATTGAATTAACCAATCACCTGCTAGCGCCTTTTACGCGAATCGATGCGAATCCACGTCGGCGCGTGGTCGCTGGCATGCGGTTCGTTGCGCACCCAGGCATCCACACCGGCCTCGTGCAGATAAGGGCTCAGCTTTGGATTGAGCAGCAGATGGTCGATCCGCAGCCCGGAGTTCTTCTGCCAGTGTTGGCGGAAATAATCCCAGAAGGTGTACAGCCGATCTTCGGGATACAGATGCCGCAAAGAGTCCGTCCAACCCTGATCCAGCAGGCGCTGATAGCACTCGCGGCTCTCCGGTTGCAACAACGCATCCTTGAGCCACGAACGGGTGTTGTAGATATCCAGATCGGTAGGCACCACGTTGTAATCGCCGGCCAGTACCACCGGATGATCGCTGCTTTGCAAATCCCGGGCGTATTTGATCAGGCGTTCGAACCAGGCCAGTTTGTAGTCGAACTTCGGCCCCGGTTGCGGGTTGCCATTGGGCAGGTACAGGCACCCCACCAGCACTCCATGCACCGCCGCTTCGAGGTAGCGGCTGTGTTTATCGTCGGGATCGCCGGGCAGGCCGCGCCGGCTCTCCAGCGGTTGCGTATCGCGGGCAAGAATCGCCACGCCGTTCCATGACGCCTGGCCGTGCCAGATAGCGCCGTAACCGGCGGCCTCCAGATCGGCGGCAGGAAACGCGCTGTCCACCAGTTTCAGCTCCTGCAAGCAGACGATGTCCGGCTGCTCGCGCCTGAGCCATTCCAGCAGATTCGGCAGTCGAGCCCGCAGGCCGTTGACGTTGAACGTGGCAATGCGCATTTTTTTCATCGTCCGGTTTCCTGCCATTGACCGATAAAAACTGTGACATCCGCCCACCGCGACGGTTGCGTCTGATCCATCCAGTACGGCGTAATAAGCCCTCGCCCGATCCGCCGAGAATCCCCATATGCAAACCACGTTGCAAGGCCAGGGAATCGTTCTGCGCCCGCTTCAATACACCGACGCCGATGCCCTGCTCCACGCGGCTGCCGACGGGGAACTGTGGAACCTCACGGTCACCGTGGTGCCGTCGGCCACCACCGTCGACGCTTACCTGAAAAAGGCCCTCGACGGCCGTGAGGCTGGGACGGTCATGCCGTTTGTCATCGTGCTGAAGGAAACCGGCGAAGTGATCGGCTCGACCCGCTTCTGGAAGATCGACCCGCTCAACCGCAAGCTGGAGATCGGCAGCAGCTGGATTTCGGCACGTTTTCAGAAGACCTTCGTCAACACCGAGGCCAAGTACCTGATGCTGCGCCACGCCTTCGAGGTGCTCGATTGCGTGCGCGTGCAGTTCACCACCGACGAAAACAACCAGAAATCGCGTAATGCGATCCTGCGGCTCGGCGCGCAACAGGAAGGCATCGTCCGCCACGAACGCATCATGCCGGACGGCCGCAAGCGCAACTCGGTGCGCTTCAGCATCATCGATGACGAATGGCCGCAAGTACGCCTGAACCTGGAACGCAAACTGGCGGATTACGGCCTGCACTGAACGGTCAGACGCGATTGCGCAGCCATTGCAGGAAACCTTTCTTCGGCGCAGCTACCGGCGTTTCTTCGGTCAGGGATTGCGCCTTGTGCAGACGGAAATCGAGCAGCGCCTGCATCGCGTCGTTGATGTCGTGACGGGCGTCCAGGCACGGCTTGAGATAAGACTTCTCGATGCGGTACAGCGCGCAGAAAGTCTTGGCGGAGAAGTCGGCCGGCAATGATGTATCGGACAGAATCCCCGCCTCGCCGATCACTTCGCCCGGGCCCATCCGCCCGGACTCGAACGGTGTGCCGTGGCGTTTGAGCGTCACCGAGACCACGCCGGATTCGATGATGAACAGGTGATCGCTGACCTCGCCGCCCGCGAGGATCATCTCGCCGGCACGGAAAGTCTGCAGGTTCATGTTCTGGCTGAAGGTTTCTTTCTCCTCCTGACGCAGGGTGGAGAAAATCGGCGAGCTGTCGAGCAACGCCCGTGGCCTTGAGAGATTGCTCGGCACGCCAGGCTCATCGCTCGACAGCAGATTGACCCCGGACGCTTGCAGGTGTCGGTACGCCAGGTCGAACAGCTGATTGCGCACCACACGTTTTTCACTCATCGAGGCGACAAACCCGCTGATTTCATATTCGGTGCCGGCACTGCTGGAGTTCTTCAGCGCAACGCTCGGCGCGGGGCTCTCCAGCAATTGGCGGCAACCCTGCATCGCCCGCTCCAGGGCATCAATCACCGAGCTGGGCCGAGCATGGGGACTGACCTGCACGCTGACGGCAACCCCGAACATATTGCTCGGCCGGCTGAAGTTGATGATCTTGGCCTTGGCCGCCAGCGAGTTGGGAATCACCGCCATGCTGCCCTGACTGGTTTGCAGCCGCGTGGCGCGCCAGTCGATGTCGGTGACCCGGCCTTCGGTGCCGTCGATGGAGATCCAGTCATCCAGTTGATAAGGCTTGGTGGTGTTGAGCACGATCCCGGAAAACACGTCACTCAGGGTACTCTGCAACGCCAGACCGACGATGATCGCCAACGCCCCGGACGTCGCCAGCACGCCTTTGACCGGCAGGTCCAGCACGTAGGCCAACGCCGCAATGATCGCAATCAGGAAGATCACCGCGCCCAGCAGATCCTGCAACAACCGCCCGGTGTGCCCGACCCGCTGCATCATCACCGCGCCGATCAACACCGTCAGGGTGCGCGCGCCGAACAGCCACCAGCCGATCTGCAGCCCGGTCGCCGCCAGGTGCAACGGCACGTTGTCGGCCCACGGCGCAGGCTCCATCGGATTGAGCCCTTCGTTGAACAGCAAAATGCTGAACAGGGCAAAAATCAGTACCCGCACCAACAGTTTCCACGAACTGCCGTGGGAGCTGATCAGACGCCACAGACCGAGATCGATCAGGATCAGGATCAAGGCGCAAAACAACGGATGATCGGTGAGCAGAGACAGCATCAAACAACTCCGACAGGGGCCAGTCGCGAGAAGATCGCACAGATTGGGCTCAGTGTAGGAGTAATTGATTTGGCGGGATGAGCGCCACCGAACGCGCTCGAAAAAAACCGGCAGGCGCACGTGGCACCTGCCGGGATTTTCAGCCGTGCATCTGGCCGAAACGGCCGGACTGGAAGTCGGCGAAAGCCTGATGGATTTCCTGCTCGGTGTTCATCACGAACGGGCCGTGGCCGACGATCGGCTCGTCGATCGGCTCGCCGCTGAGCAGCAGCACTACCGCGTCCTGGCTGGCTTCGAGGGTGATGCGATCGCCATCACGCTCGAACAGCGCCAGTTGCCCTTCGCGCATCGACTCCACACCGTTGATCTGTACCGAACCCTTCAATACCACCAGCGCGGTGTTGCGGCCTTCGTGCAGATCGAGCGTAAGCAGCTTGCCGGTGTTCAGGCGCAGGTCCCACACGTCGATTGGCGTAAACGTGCGGGATGGGCCCTTGTGACCGTCGAACTCACCGGCGATCAGGCGCAGGCTGCCGGCACCGTCCTTGAGCGCGATATTCGGAATCTCACTGTCCAGAATGGTCTGGTAACCCGGCGCGGCCATTTTGTCCTTGGCCGGCAGATTCACCCACAGCTGCACCATTTCCAGATTGCCGCCGGTTCGGGCGAAGTTTTCCGAGTGGAATTCCTCATGCAGGATTCCGGAAGCCGCCGTCATCCACTGCACATCGCCCGGGCCGATGGTGCCGCCACTGCCAGTCGAGTCGCGGTGCTGCACTTCGCCTTCGTAAACGATGGTCACGGTCTCGAAGCCACGGTGCGGATGCTGACCCACGCCACGGCGTTCGGTGGTCGGGGTAAATTGCGCCGGGCCGGCGTGGTCCAGCAGCAGGAACGGACTGATGTGCTTGCCCAGGTTGTCGTAGGAAAACAGGGTACGCACCGGAAACCCATCGCCGACCCAGTGGCCGCGAGGGCTGGTGTAGAGACCGATCAGGTTTTTCATGGTGGACTCCGTCATCAGGTTGATCATGGAGCGATCATAAATTCGCCACGCATTTAGTACTAGTCAGCCAAAACCGTCCTCATCGTTCTATTGGTGGAACGATACCGATTGCGGTGATTCGTGACTTCCAGTCAACAGTACTTTGCCCCGACAGCGGTTTTTCCCAGGGAATCAGACGCGGATACTTCTGCCCATTCCCACTGCAACCCTGGAGTTCCTGCATGTCTGTTCCCGCTTTCGGTCTTGGTACGTTTCGCCTGCAAGGTCAGGTGGTCATCGATTCGGTGAGCACTGCCCTTGAACTCGGTTACCGGGTCATCGACACCGCTCAGATCTACGAAAACGAAGCCGACGTTGGCGAGGCCATCGCTGCCAGCGGCATCGCCCGTGAGAAGCTGTTCATCACCAGCAAGATCTGGATCGCCAACTTCGCCAAGGATCGCTTGATCGAAAGCCTCAAGGAGAGCCTGCAAAAACTGCAGACCGATTACCTCGACCTGACGCTGATCCACTGGCCGTCGCCGGAAAATCAGGTGCCGGTCGAAGAATTCATGGGCGCGCTGATGGAAGCCAAACGCCTGGGCCTGACCCGACAGATCGGCGTGTCCAACTTCACCATCGACCTGATGAAACAGGCGATTGCTGCGGTCGGCGCGGAAAATATCGCTACCAATCAGATCGAATTGCACCCGTACCTGCAAAACCGCAAGGTTGTCGAGTTCGCGCAAAGTCAGGGCATCCAGATCACGTCGTACATGACTCTGGCCTATGGCGAAGTGCTGAAGGATCCGCTGATCGTGCAGATCGCCGAGCGTCTGCAAGCCACCCCGGCGCAGGTCACCCTGGCGTGGGCGATGCAATCGGGTTACGCGGTGATTCCGTCGTCGACCAAACGCGCCAACCTGCAAGGCAACCTCGACGCCACGGCGCTGATCCTGAGCGACGCCGACATGGCGCGGATCGCCACACTGGATCGCGGCCATCGCCTGACCAGCCCCAAAGGCATCGCGCCGCAGTGGGATTGACCGATCAGGCCTGAAGCTGCTGCGCGAGGTCGTGCATGGCCACGCGCAGCAATTCGATGGCGGTCGTCAATGCCGCTTCGGGCTCATCGTCACGGCAAGCCTGTTCGAGCACCCGACACGCCGAAACCACGCGTTCGGCACCGATCATGTGCGCCCCGCCTGTGACGTGATGCGCCAGATCACGTAAATCTGCGCGATCACTTTTACGGCCCGAATCATCCAGACGCTTCAGGTCGATGCGCAGACTATTCAGTACTTCCTCACGCAATTGCCCGATCAGCGGGTTGTCCGCACCCGCCAGTTGCAACAGCGCACTCAGATCGAATTCGGCCACTGCCGGATCGTCTACGCTCTCGACTGGCGCTCCCCCGGATGCGGCGGCCATCAGCGCCTGGCTCAATTCACGCAGCAGCACCGGCTTGAACAGGCAATCGTCCATCCCGGCCGCCCGGCATCGCTGCTTTTCTTCCATTTGCGCATTGGCGGTAAATCCGAGGATCAGACAGGGCGCCCTGCCCGTCGCGGCCTCTTCCTGACGCACCGCTCGCGTCAGCTCGTAACCGTTGAGCCCCGGCATGTTGCAGTCGCTGATCAGTGCATCGAAGGCGTGCCCGCGCCAAAGCGCCAGCCCCTCCTCACCGCCACCGGCGTCAAAGGCACGATGCCCGAGTTCACTCAACTGCCGACACAGCAGCAGGCGATTCACCGGATGGTCATCCACCACCAGCACGCTCAGCGAATTAACCATCGTCGCCGCTGGCGCCGGCGCGGCCTCTTGCACAAGCGGCGCCAGCACCGGCAGTTCCATTCGCAGCATGACCTGAGTGCCCCTTCCCGGTTCGCTGGTCATCCACAAATCACCGCCCATCATCCGGCACAGGTTGCGGCTGATAACCAGCCCCAGACCAGAACCTCCATGCGCCACAGACTGATGATCGCCGACCTGCACAAACGGGCGGAACAACCGCTGCTGATCCTCGGCGCTGATCCCTCGGCCACTGTCTTCGATGATCACGCCCGCTTCAATCAGCCCGTCCTGTTCGCCGAACACGCGCAGGCGCAGGCTCACCTCGCCGTCCTCGGTGAACTTGATTGCATTGCTCAGCAGGTTCGACAGCACTTGTTTGAACCGCAGGGGATCGAGCATCACCACGACGTTGCTGCGCTCATCCATTTCTACATGCCACAACAATTGTTTCTGCCGGGCCAGGCCTTCGAAAATCCGACACACCGACGCCACCACTTCATGCAGATTGACGCGCTCGGGGGCCAGTGACAGATGCCCGGACTCGATGCGTGCGATGTCGAGAATATCGCCGATCAATGCCAGCAGTTGCTGCCCGGCGCTGGACGCCACCTCGATCGCCTGGCGATCGGTCACGCCTTCATCGGCACGCTTGAGGGCCAGTTCGAGCATGCCGATCAGGGCGTTCATCGGTGTGCGGATTTCATGGCTCATGGTCGCCAGAAACGTGCTCTTGGCGCGATTGGCTTCATCGGCTGCGTCCTTGGCCTCCTGCAATTGCCGTAGCCATTGCTGGCGCTGGCGGATCTGCCGACGCTGAAAGCCGATCCAGCCCAACGCCAACAGCAACAGCCCTGCCGCCACTGCAAACCCGCGCAGTATTTGCGTTTGATGACGCTGCCAATAGCTGTCTTGCAGCACCACGTTACGACTCCAACGCGCGACCAGTCCGTCGATTTCCTGGGGTGCGATGCTCAGCAGTGCCTTGTTCAGAATCGATTGCAGCTGCGGGGCCTCAAGCGACGTCGCCATGGCAACCCGCGCCGGCAAATCACCCAGCGTGGAGACAATCCGCAAACGATCGCGGTACTGGTGATCGATCTGGTAGCGCGCCACCAGCAACGAACTCAATGTCGCGTCAGCCTTGCCGTCGAGCAGCGCCTGCGTGCCGTCGGCCGGACTTGGCAACTCGATCAGGCGGATCTGCGGCACGTTCTCCAGCAGATAATCGTGCAACGGACTACGGCGATAAAGCGCCAGACGTTTACCCGCCATGTCGTCCAGACTGCGCGGCGCCTGCGCCTTCGAGTCGGTAATGAGCACAAAGGGGCTGTTCACGTACGACCGAGTGAACAGCATTGCAGTTTCACGCTCGCGGCTCGGTGTCATCACCGGCAACAGGTCCAGCTCACCGCTTTTGAGCTGCTCGACCTGATGATCCAGAGTTTGACCGCGCACCACCTCGAAGGTCAGACCGCTGCGCTGACTGATCAGGTTGAGCAATTGAGCGGCCAGACCACTGAAACGGCCATCGGCGTCAAAGTATGTCAGCGGGGCAAAATCATCGACAGCGCCGACCCGTATCACCGGATGCTGATCCAGCCATTGTTGCTCGCTGTCGCTCAGGCTCACCCGCGACTGCGCCGCCATGTCGGCGCGACCGGCGCTCCAGCGCAGCTCCATGGCCAGGCGCTGCTCCATGGGAATGGCCAGCAGGGCCTTGTCGACCAGACGTTTCAAACGCGGGTTGCTGCGGGCCAGGGCAAAGCCGAAAGGGTTGGCATCAAGGCCCGAAGGCCCGGCCAGTTGCAAGTCGTTGTGAAAATGGGTGTTGATCAGGTAACTGGCGCTGATGAAGTCGCCCAGGTACAGATCATCCCGACCGAACGCGACAGCGCCGAGGGCATCGAGAATCGATCGATAACGCTGCAGGGAAGCTTGCGGGTAAGCCTCTTCGATGGTCGAGGCTGGCAGGTAGTCGTCCACCATGGCAATGCGCTTGCCAGCCAGATCGCCAGGCAACGGATTGTCGATCCGAGTGACCCACATCGGCTGATCTTCAGCGTAGGCACGGGACAGCATCAGGCGAGGATTAGCGTCTTCAAACTTGTTCGACGTGCCCAGAAGGTGCACTTTACCAGCCACGAGCGCAGCCATGGCGCTTGCGCGGTCGGGATAGCACCAGACTTCGACGCCGATGTTCAAAATCTGTGCAATCGCGTCGGCGTAATCGGCCGTAAGACCTTCCAGTTCATGGCGTTTGCGGGTCAACTCAAACGGCGGGTAATCCGGCCAGGAGGCGCCGATGCGCAATACCGGGTTGGCGCTCAGCCACTGTTTATCCTGCTCATCAAGGCGGACCTGCACGCCTTCCAGACGGGTGCGGGAGACTATTTCCAGCCTTTGCGCGCTAGTCGCCGCCTGCGCTGTGCCCGCAAGCAGCATCAGCAGCAGGACGCATCGCAAAAGGCTCATCATGGGGATCCTCTCAGAGCAAATGGTTGCGAATGGCAAACTCTCGCAGTACCACCGACGACTTGATCCCGAGCTTGAGCATCAAGCGGGTCTTGTAGGTGCTGATGGTTTTGTGACTTCGGTTCATATCCTCGGCAATCTGCTTGTTCGATATGCCTCGCGCCAGCTCTATCAGGATTTGCAACTCGCGATCGGACAGCGACGCGATCAGCTTGCCTTCATCACTGTGCAACTCAGTCTGCCCTGCGGTGACGTTCGGCAAGTCCAGGAAATAGCTATAGCCAGCGCGGACAGCCTTGATCGCACTCTGCAGCTGCTGCAATTCGGCGGATTTGGTGACGAAGGCCATCGCACCGGCTCGCCGGCAACGCATCAGAAATTGATCGGGATTGGCAGTGGAAAAAACCACGACTTTACAGGACAGTCCGACTTTCTTTAGGTGCTCCAGCGTTTCCAGGCCACCCGGGCCTGGTAAGTTCAGATCGAGCACCATGAGATCCGGCTCGTATAAACGGACCAACGACACCACCTCACTACTGTCCGAGGTGACATAAACTGGCTTGTAGCCGAGCGACTCCAGAACCAGCCGAACGGCACTGACCACAACGGGATGATCATCGACGATCAATGCTGAACCCATGAACACTCCCGGGGCGAATACATGACATGACGCCACCGATCTTGCATGAACGGGACTATTGGTAGCTGCGCCACAACTGTTACACGCTGTGCACGTTGCTTCACCTGTCAGATCTGACAGTTGTGCGCCAGACCGATCTGTGATCGAACACGCGAAGAGCGCCCAAGCGATGCCTCGACTGAGGTCATCAACTGCTCGATGGCTCGGATGGATGGCAACGGCGCAGGACTGGTGATGATCTTTGCCCCGAATTGCCGGGGAACACCTGAAGAATCCGCCGGCTCACCATAGACCAGCGCCCGCCGGATTTGCGGATGGTCAAACAGGAAACCGCGAAGATCCGCGATCCCGACCGCCAGTTCGGCGTTGATCACCAGGACATCGAACGGCTGACAGCCGTAGTCGACCAGCGTCAGCAGTTCGGCAAGGTTTTGCACCGGTGCAATGCGGTAGTAATCGAGGCCGTTGAACATTCGTTCGATCTTCATCCGCTGAAAATGCTGCAAGTCGGCGATCAGGATACGCAGGGTTTTGTCGGTCAACGTGGAGGTCCGGGTAGTCGCTTCAAGTGGCGGCAAGACTACCCAAGCGCCGAGGCGCACTCTGTAGGACTTTTCCGAAAAACACCGTCATTCATCCGCATTGAACGCTTTATTCCGTAGTGCTCGGACTCCAGAAAGCCTGCACCACCAGGCTTGAAGTGGAAATCCGCTTCACCAGTGCATCCAGCTCATCGCCGTCCACCGAAGTGGTCGCCAGCGTCGCTTCGATCTCGATTTCATCGGCCCCGAAGGCGTGCACATCGACGTCACTGGCCGGGTAGTTGCTGCGTTCGAGCTCGGCTTCAAGCAAGGCGAACACGGCCGTTTGCTGCGAACGCCGGGCGATGACGTAGACGATGTTGGTGACTTCCGCCGAGACCACATCGAGCGGCTGACGGTTGATGTTGTTGACGATCGGCCGCAGCAAGGTATTGGCGGCGAGCACGAACAAGGTGCCCAGCACCGCTTCGGCCAGCAGGTCGGCACCAGCGCAGGCGCCGACGGCCGCCGAGGTCCAGAGCGTGGCGGCGGTGTTGAGCCCGCGTACGTTGCCCTCTTCGCGCATGATCACGCCGGCACCGAGAAAGCCGATGCCGGAGACCACGTAGGCAACCACCCGGACCGCGCCTTCGGCAACGGCGAGACGGTTGGCCATGTCGACGAAAATCGCCGCCCCCACCGCCACCAGCACGTTGGTGCGCAAGCCCGCCGTGCGTTGCCGGTACTGGCGCTCGAAGCCGATCAGGCCGCCGAGGATGAACGCCGCGCTGAGGCTGACCAAAGTGTCGAGCAATGAGGTGAGGTTGAGATTGTTGATCGCTTGCATGTCGAACTCCTTGAAACCGCCCCCTTGCTCCCACAAGGGGGGAATCTTGCCTGTTACTGCCAGCCGAAGCGGCGGATGTAGAAGCCTTTGACGGCCTGGGTCAGCGCCATGTACGCCAGCAGGATCACCGGCAGGAACACGAAGTACATCGACGGCAGCGCCTGCAGTTTGAAGTAGTGCGCCAGCGGCCCCATCGGCAGGAAGATGCCGACGGCCATGATGATTCCAGTCATCACCAGCAACGGCATGGCCGCGCGGCTTTGCAGGAACGGAATCTTCGGCGTGCGGATCATGTGCACGATCAGCGTCTGGGTCAGCAGCCCCACCACGAACCAGCCGGACTGGAACAGGGTCTGGTGATCCGGGGTGTTGGCATCGAACACGTACCACATCAAGGCGAACGTTGTGATGTCGAAGATCGAACTGATCGGACCGAAGAACAGCATGAAGCGCCCGACATCGCCCGGCTGCCAGCGTTGTGGCTGTTTCAGCATCTCGTCGTCGACGTTGTCGAACGGGATCGCAATCTGCGAAATGTCATACAGCAGGTTCTGCACCAGCAGGTGCATCGGCAGCATAGGCAGGAACGGAATGAACGCGCTGGCCACCAGCACCGAGAACACGTTGCCGAAGTTCGAGCTGGCGGTCATCTTGATGTACTTGAGCATGTTGGCGAAGGTCCGGCGCCCTTCCAGCACGCCCTCCTCCAGCACCATCAGGCTCTTCTCCAGCAGGATGATGTCGGCCGCTTCCTTGGCGATGTCCACTGCGCTGTCCACGGAAATCCCGATGTCTGCGGTGCGCAGCGCCGGGGCGTCGTTGATGCCGTCGCCCATGAACCCGACCACGTGACCATTACCCTTGAGGATGCGCACGATGCGCTCCTTGTGCGACGGCGTCAGCTTGGCGAACACGTTGGTGGTTTCCACCGCCACGGCCAGTTCAGCGTCGCTCATGCGCTCGATGTCGTTGCCCATCAGCAGGCCTTGCTGGGCCAGGCCGACTTCGCGGCAGATCTTGGCGGTCACCAGCTCGTTGTCGCCGGTCAGCACTTTCACCGCCACGCCGTGTTCGGCCAAGGCCTTGAGTGCCGGGGCGGTGCTTTCCTTCGGTGGATCGAGAAACGCCACGTAACCGATCAGCGTCAGTTCCTGCTCGTCGCTCAGGCTGTAAGTGTCACGCCCCTCCGGCATCGACCGTGCTGCCACCGCTACCACGCGCAAGCCTTCAGCGTTGAATGCTGCAGTGACCTGACGGATTTTTGCCAGCAATTCATCGCTCAAGGCTTCGTCGACTTCACCGTGACGAACCCGGCTGCACACCGACAGAACCTCCTCCACCGCGCCTTTGCAGATCAGTTGATGCGGCTGGCCGCGCCCCTCGACAACCACCGACATGCGCCGGCGGTTGAAGTCGAACGGGATCTCGTCGACCTTGCGAAACGCCGTGCCAACCTTCAGCTCACGGTGGATTTCCACATGTTCCAGCACCGCCACGTCGAGCAGGTTTTTCAGGCCGGTCTGGTAATAGCTGTTGAGGTAGGCCATTTCCAGCACGTCATCGGAGTCTTCGCCCCAGACGTCGACATTGCGCGCCAGGAAGATCTTGTCCTGGGTCAGGGTGCCGGTCTTGTCGGTGCACAGCACGTCCATGGCGCCGAAGTTCTGGATTGCATCCAGTCGTTTGACGATGACTTTCTTGCGCGACAGGAACACCGCGCCTTTGGCCAGCGTCGAGGTGACGATCATCGGCAGCATTTCCGGGGTCAGGCCCACGGCAATCGACAGCGCGAATAGCAGCGCTTCGGTCCAGTCGCCCTTGGTGAAACCGTTGATGAACAACACCAGCGGCGCCATGACAAACATGAAACGGATCAATAGCCAGCTGACTTTGTTCACGCCTTGCTGGAACGAAGTCACCGCGCGATCAGTCGCCCCGACCCGCTGTGCCAGCGCACCGAAATAGGTGCTGTTGCCGGTGGTGAGAATCACCGCCACCGCCGTCCCGGACACCACGTTGGTGCCCATGAACAGGATGTTGTCGAGCTCCAGCGGATTGCGCGTGTCGCAATCGGCCTGACGCGGGAATTTTTCCACCGGCATCGATTCACCCGTCATCGCCGCCTGGCTGACGAACAGGTCCTTGGCGCTGAGCACCCGGCAATCGGCAGGAATCATGTCGCCGGCCGAGAGCACGATCAAATCGCCGGGCACCAGTTGCTTGATCGGCAACTCAGCGCGCGGCGCATCCCGGCGCAGCACGGTGGCGGTGTTGCTGACCATCGCTTTGAGCGCGTCGGCGGCCTGGTTGGATTTGCTTTCCTGCCAGAAGCGCAGCAGCGTCGACAGCACAACCATCGAGAAAATCACGATGGCGGCCTTGAGGTCTTCGGTCAGCCACGAGATCACCGCCAGCAAGGTCAGCAGCAGGTTGAACGGGTTTTTGTAGCAGTGCCACAGGTGGGTCCACCACGGCAGCGGTTGCTCGTGTTCGACTTCGTTGAGGCCATGCTGCGCGCGCAGCACATCGACTTCGAAATCGGTGAGGCCGTCGGTGTGGGTGCCGAGGTTCGACAGCAGCACGCCGCTGTCGCAATGGGCGGCGTCCACCAGTGTATTGGCGAGAGTCGGCGGCACTTCACGGCTGACCGTGGTGTCGCTGAGGGTTTCCAGCAAAGCCAGGCGACGGAAGTGCCGGGCGATGTGGCGGGTCCGCAGGAAGCCTGCGAAAAATTCCTTGAGCGTAAGTTTCATGGCTGTTGCCCCTATGGTCAGCCGGGAAACCGTCGAGCAGGTACGTCCTCGTCTCGGGCACCGGAAAACCGGCACGGCAAGGCGTGGCGCGCCGGTCAGAAAAGACAGGCGTGTCGATAGGGCTGCAATGACGACGATGAAGTCGACTTCACAGGCTTTTCAGTGTCGATGAGAAGGACGTCGGGACATGACCGGGACCGGTCATGATCGGGATGCCGCTGCTCGCTGTTCGGCGAGACAACGGCACAAAGGAATGCGCGTTATCTTGCCGAGAATCCGCCGGTTACAAGGACCGGCCGACAACTGTCACTCGAACAAGTACCCACTGTGGGTCTCCGCTATTGATGAAAACGCGCGAAGCTTACGCCCCGATGTCTGGAGAGTAAACCCGCAAAAGGAAGTGTGTCGGGGAATATGACGGGTGTTCAGGAAGGGTTCAGGATTGCCCCCGAGATCGCCGAGATCGTTCCCACGCTCTGCGTGGGAACGATCAACGGTCTGGTTTAGCTGGCAGTCGCCAACAACAGATCCATCACCGAACGGCTGTGCCCGCGGTTCTTGCCATGCTCATACAGCGAGCCGGCAATCTCGTCCGCGCGGATCGGCAGGATCGACAGCAGCGTATCGCTCAGACCGTGGCTGGCCTGGCAGAAGCCCTGCATGTACAGACCGGCCTTGCAGCGCTCGTCGGTGATCAGCCGGTAATTGCGGTCGACCTCGAAATCGCCCAGGTATTCCTCCAGCGGCGCCAGCAGTTTGCGATGCATCTGACGCTCGTAACCGGTGGCCAGAACGACCGCGTCGTAGGCACGCACGGTGACTTCGCCGGTGGCGTTGTTGTGCACGGTCAGTTCGATACCGCGCTCGGTGGCGGTGGCTTTCTCGACCGTGGTCAGAGTGCGGAACGCATGGCGCGCAACACCGGAAACCTTCTGGCGATAGAAGATGCCGTAGATGCGCTCGATCAGGTCGATGTCGACCACCGAATAGTTGGTGTTGTGGTACTCGTTGACCAGACGCTCACGCTCGCTGCTCTTCTGCTGGAAAATCAGGTCGGTGAATTCCGGCGAGAACACTTCGTTGACGAACGGGCTGTCGTCCGCCGGTTTCAGGGCCGAGCCGCGCAGGATCATGTCGACCTGCACCGACGGGAACGAATCGTTCAAGTCGATGAAGGCTTCCGCCGCGCTCTGGCCGCCACCGATGATCGCGATGCTCATCGGCTGGTTGTTGTTGCACGGCTGCTTGGCCATCTCGGCCAGGTATTGCGAGTGATGGAACACCCGACCGTCGCCCTTCAGTGCCTTGAACGCCTCGGGAATGCGCGGCGTACCACCGGCGCTGACCACCACCGAACGCGCGGTGCGCACGAATTGCTGGCCTTCGGTATCACGGGAAATCACCCGCAGCGCTTCGACCTGATGGTTGTGCAGCACCGGCTCGATGGTCAGCACTTCTTCACCGTAGCGGCTCTGCTCGGTGAACTGCGCGGCGACCCAGCGCAGGTAGTCGTTGTACTCCATGCGGCAGGGGTAGAAGGTGCCGAGGTTGATGAAGTCCACCAGACGGCCGTGGTGCTTGAGGTAGTTGACGAACGAGTACGGGCTGGTCGGATTGCGCAGGGTCACCAGATCCTTGAGGAAGGAAATCTGCAACTCGCTCTGGGTCGACAGGGTGTTGCCGTGCCAGCTGTAGTTGGGTTGTTTGTCGAGAAACAGAACATCCAGTTCCCCCTGGGTCGGGCCGCGCTCCTGCAGAGCGATGGCCAGCGCCAGGTTCGAAGGGCCGAAACCGACGCCGATCAGGTCGTGAACGATGGGCGATGCAATTGCCTGTGTCATTTCCAGTGTCCTCTGGACGAAAAGCCTGAGTGACCTGACCGGCCTTGAGCAGGACAGCAGATCGTCTGTTGAGTAGGAACGAGGACAGTGAAATAAAATTTAACGACGACGGCTCAATGGGCGTCCCATTGTTTGATGCGCAGGCGGCAATGCTTCATGGCGTTGACGATGTGCTTTTCCACCAGAGCCTTGGAAATCCCTAGGTGTTCGGCAATCTCGGGGTGCGACAGACCTTCGATCTTGCGCAGCAGAAAACTTTCGCGGCACAGCGGCGAAAGTTCTGCCAGGGCACGCTGAAGCATCTCCAGGCGCTGACTGTGGTCGAAGGTACTGTGAGGGGACGGAGTGAAATAGCGTTCTTCGCTGTCGAGCACATCCAGTGATTCAACCTGACGCAGGGCATTGCGCCGATGGTCGTCGATTACCAGATTGAGCGCGGTGCGGTAGAGGAAAGCCCGGGGTTGCTCGATCGGCGTGTCGCTGGAGCGCTCCAGCACCCGCACATAAGCGTCATGCACCACATCTTCGGCGACCTGGCGGTTGCCGAGCTTGGCGTTCAGGAAACACACCAATTCGCGATAGTAGTTTTCCAACATGACTCCCGGCCGCGTGGGGTGCGGTTTCTGTCCTTGAGCCCGATCCTGACTGCCCTGGAGGCAGTAGCACGATAGTGGCAACTTGAGGGGCGTAATTTATAGTAATTCTCATATAGATTTAAAGTAGTGATTCTCTTCACCAGACAAATAGTCCTGCCGGGCGACCTGTAACTTCGTGTGTGAGCACTTAAATTCCCTTGCGCATTCATCGTTTACAGGACAGCTCCCCGTGTCTGTCGTGCCTTGCGACAGCGTTCAGCGACCGACCGAACCTGTTCACCTGCTGAACGACGGGCCGAATTCCACTGGCCGGAACCCTGCATGAAACGTCCCCGCCCCGCCCGACGCGCCCTGTTCATCGCCCTTTGCCTGATCCCTGTCATCGCCGTTGCCGCGTGGCAGGTGTTGCCGCCGGGCCGTGAGACCCTCGCCACTGTTCAAGTGACACGCGGCGATATCGAAAACAGCGTGACTGCACTCGGCACCCTGCAACCGAGGCGCTATGTGGATGTCGGTGCCCAGGCGTCCGGGCAGATCCAGAAAATTCACGTCGAGGCCGGCGATGTGGTCAAGGAAGGCCAGTTGCTGGTGGAAATCGACCCGTCCACGCAAAAGGCCAAGCTCGACGCAGGCCGGTTCTCCATCGAGAATCTCAAGGCCCAGTTGCAGGAACAACGCGCCCAGCATGAGCTGGCGCAGCAAAAGTACCAGCGTCAGCAGAAACTCGCCGCCGGCGGCGCCACCCGCGAGGAAGACGTCCAGACCGCCCGGGCCGAAGTGCGCGCCACGCAGGCCCGCATCGACATGTTCCAGGCGCAGATCCGCCAGGCGCAGGCCAGCCTGCGCAGCGACGAAGCCGAGCTCGGTTACACACGCATCTATGCGCCGATGTCCGGCACGGTGGTGGCGGTAGGCGCCCGGGAAGGCCAGACGCTCAACGCGCAACAGCAGACCCCGCTGATTCTGCGGATCGCGCGGCTCTCCCCGATGACCGTGTGGGCCGAAGTCTCCGAGGCCGACATCGGTCACGTCAAACCGGGCATGACCGCTTACTTCACCACCCTCAGCGGCGGCAGCCGTCGCTGGAGCAGTACCGTACGGCAGATTCTGCCGGTGCCGCCGCGCCCGCTCGAACAGAGTCAGGGCGCCAGCCCCACCAGCGGTCGCAGTGGCAGCGAACGGGTGGTGCTTTACACGGTATTGCTGGATGTCGATAACGCCGATAACACCCTGATGACCGACATGACCGCCCAGGTGTTCTTTGTTTCGCAGCAGGCACAGAACACCCTGACCGTGCCCACCGCCGCCCTGCAACACAGCGCTCGCGCGGACTGGCAACTGGCGCAGGTGGTCGCCGCCAATGGCGAGGTTCAATCCCGGGAAGTCCGTACCGGCATCCGCGACCGCTTGCGCACGCAGGTTCTTGAAGGACTTGTCGAAGGCGATCATGTCCTGAGCAGCCCGGCCACAGGCAACGGAGGCTGAATGCAAACGCCCCTGATTGACCTGCGGCAGATCCGCAAAGCCTATGGCGGCGGCGACAGTCCGCGGGTGGAAGTGCTGCGCGGCATAGATCTGTCGATTCATGCCGGCGAATTCGTGGCGATCGTCGGCGCGTCCGGTTCCGGCAAATCGACACTGATGAACATCCTCGGCTGCCTCGACCGACCGACCAGCGGCGAATACCTGTTTGCCGGTGAAGAGGTCGCGCGGCTGGACACCGACGCTCTGGCCTGGCTGCGACGCGAGGCGTTCGGCTTCGTGTTTCAGGGCTATCACCTGATTCCGTCAGGTTCGGCCCAGGAAAACGTCGAAATGCCGGCCATCTACGCAGGCACACCGGCCGCCGAACGCCACGCCCGAGCCCACGCGTTGCTGACTCGCCTGGGTCTTGCCGGGCGCACCGCCAACCGCCCGCACCAACTCTCCGGCGGACAGCAGCAGCGGGTATCGATTGCCCGTGCGCTGATGAATGGCGGTCATATCATTCTCGCCGACGAACCCACCGGTGCACTCGACAGCCAAAGCGGCGCCGAAGTCATGACCCTGCTCGATGAACTGGCGGATCAGGGCCATGTGGTGATTCTCATCACCCACGACCGCGAAGTTGCGCAACGCGCCAAGCGCATCATCGAGATCCGCGACGGCCTGATCATCAGCGACACCGCCGATCCGTCATCGCCCCCCTCGCCCGCCGTCGGTTCCGGCGCATTGCAGGCCGTGGATCTGCGCGAGCGTCTGAACACCGGCAGCACCCAGACCGGCGCCTGGAAAGGCGAATTGGTGGACGCCGTGCAAGCGGCGTGGCGAGTGATGTGGGTCAACCGATTCCGCACCGCGCTGACCCTGCTGGGCATCGTCATCGGCGTCGCGTCCGTGGTGGTGATGCTGGCGGTGGGCGAAGGCAGCAAGCGCCAGGTGATGGCGCAAATGGGCGCCTTCGGCTCCAACATCATTTACCTCAGCGGCGCCGCCCCAAACCCGCGCACGCCACCGGGCATCATCACCCTCGATGACGTCGCCGAACTGGCCGCCCTGCCCCAGGTGGAGCGCATCATGCCGGTCAACGGCTCGACCGCCGGCGTGCGCTTCGGCAATGCCGACCACACCAGTTACGTGGGCGGCAATGACACCAATTTCCCGACCATTTTCAATTGGCCGGTGGTCCAGGGCAGCTACTTCACGCAAGCCGACGAAGACAGCGCCGCTGCCGTGGCGGTAATCGGCACCAAGGTTCGCGACAAGCTGCTCAAGGATGTCGCCGATCCCGTCGGTCAATACATCCTGATCGAAAACGTACCGTTCCAGGTGCTCGGAGTCCTCGCGGAAAAAGGCTCCAGCTCTGGCGACTCGGACAGTGACAACCGGATCGCCGTGCCCTACTCCGCCGCCAGCATGCGCCTGTTCGGCAGCCGCAATCCCGAGTATGTGGTCATCGCCGCGCGGGACGCCCGCAAGGTCAAAGAGGCTGAGCAAGCCATCGAGCAATCGATGCTGCGCCGGCACAACGGCAAAAAGGATTTCGAGCTGACCAACAACGCGGCCATGATTCAGGCCGAGGCGCGAACCCAGGGCACGCTGTCGCTGATGCTCGGCGCGATTGCCGCCATTTCCCTGCTGGTGGGCGGTATCGGCGTGATGAATATCATGCTCATGACCGTGCGCGAGCGTACCCGGGAAATCGGCATCCGCATGGCCACCGGCGCCCGTCAGCGCGACATCCTGCGCCAGTTCCTGACCGAGGCAGTGATGCTCTCGGTAGTCGGCGGCGTTGCCGGGATCAGCCTGGCGATGCTGGTCGGTGGTGTGCTGCAACTCAGCGGCGTCGCCATGGCGTTCCAGTGGATTGCAGTGTTCGGCGCCTTCGGTTGCGCGCTGGCCACCGGTGTCATCTTCGGCTTCATGCCTGCCCGCAAGGCCGCCCGGCTCGATCCGGTCAAGGCCCTCACCAGTGAATGATCGACCTATGAAAGCCCACCTGACACTTCTCGCCGCCAGCGTTTTGCTGGCGGCCTGCGGCAGCCCCGCGCCACGTCCCGACAGCGGCCTGCGACCACCGCCCGCCTGGCAATCGCCCGAACATCCCGGCGCCAGCCAAAGCGATCGACAATGGTGGACGCATTTCGGCAGCACGGAACTCGATCATCTGATCGAACAGGCCCGGCTGGGCAGCCATGACCTGGCCGCCGCCGTCGCCCGGGTGAGGCAGGCGCAGGCCAGCGCGACCATCGCCGGTGCGCCGCTGCTGCCCGAGGTCAAGGCCGGGCTGAATGCCAATCGCCAGAAACTCTTGCGAGGCAAAGGCTACAGCCAGCTCGACGTGAACCCCGACAACCGCTCGCTGGATTACTACGACGCCGAGTTGAGCGCCAGTTACGAAATCGATTTCTGGGGCGGCAAACGCGCCGCCCGGGACAGCGCGGTGTTCGGCGTGCAGGCCAGCGAGTTCGATCGCTCGACGGTGGAACTGACCCTGCAAAGTGCCGTCGCCAATAGCTACACACAGGCCTTGGCGCTGCGCGAACAGGCGCGGATCGCCGAACTCAATCTGACCAATGCGCAAAGCGTTCTGCATCTGGTGCAGACCCGCTACGACGCTGGCAGCGCCACCGCGCTGGAACTGGCTCAGCAGAAAAGCCTGGTCGCCGAACAACAGCGCAAACTGCCGTTGGTGCAACAACAGGCCCGCGAGGCACTGATCACCCTGGCCGCGCTGCTCGGCCAACCGGTGCAGGAGTTGCCGACACCCCGACAGGCTTTCGCCCAACTGCAATGGCCGGACATCGCCAGCGGTGTGCCCAGCGATCTGCTGCAACGGCGCCCGGACATCGCCAGCGCCGAAGCCAGACTGGCCGCCGCCCAGGCCGATGTGACCGTCGCCCGCGCCGCCATGCTGCCCAAGGTCACGCTGACCGCCAGCCTCGGCACCGGCGCGGACCTCGCATCGAATCTGCTGCGCACGACCTTCTACAACCTGTCGTCAGGTCTGGTGGCACCGATCTTCAACAATGGCCGCCTGCGTGCCGAGCGCGACAAGGCCACGGCGCGCCAGGAAGAATTGCTGGAGACCTATCGCGGCGCAATCATCAATGGTTTCGCGGACGTGGAAAAAGCCCTGACGAGCATTCGCGGCCTCGATGAACAGCGTCAATGGCAAGGCGAGGAACTGCGCCAGGCACAGACCGCGTTCGATATCGCCCAGAGCCGCTATCAGGCCGGCGCCGAGGATCTGCTGACGGTGTTGCAGACTCAACGCACGCTGTATGCCGCCCAGGACATGAACGTGCAGCTGCGGCTGTCACGCCTGCAGGCCAGCATCGCGCTGTACAAGGCGCTGGGCGGGGGTTGGCAAGTCATCTGAACAGCGCTTTGTTCAAGGCAAAAAAAATCGCAGCCCGACGCTGCGATTTTTTTTGCCTTCAGAGTTGTCGCCCCTTGACCTTCAGATGCCTGGCGTACCACGGCCGCTGCGGCACTTTGCGGAACAGGTCGGCCATGTTGTCTTCATCGCCGAACGTGATGCGCAATGCCAGCTTCATGGTCTCCGGGTCCATCTCCACCGAACGTCCCGCCTGAAGGCCGGGAACGGTGCTGCAACCATGGGAGTCGGGGCCGAGCCACGGATCATCGACCTCGACCCAGCGCCCCGGTGCAAACCATTGGACGCCATTGACTTGCAGGCGGCTCACTTCACCTGGATGAAAGCGTTCGTGAGCGCGATACCAGTCTTCGATGCGGTCGTCGATCCAGCCATGGAAACGCCAGAACACCGGGTTCACATGGGAGGAAAACGGATCGCCGAGAAAATCGTTTTCCGGGGCATACCAGCGCGCCGCGAAATCAGCCTGATCCCGAGCCATCGGCACTGGAATATCATTGGACGGATCACGGGCCACCGATGCCCAGCGCATGTGCAGCCAGTCGTGCAGGCCCAGCTCGACTTCCGAGCCGAACTGGCCGAGCGTCAGCTTCGAGAGATAGCGCGGATCGGTGTACTGCGATTCCCAGACCTGGAAGTTGCTGTGGTAGGTCTCGGCCGTCTTGATGTCGCTGACCCACTGTGTGTATTCGTCATCGCCTTCCGTCAGCCAGGTCGGCGGCAAGGCATCGCCGTCGTGGTTGTCGAAGTAGCGGGCGAACCCCAGACGATCACGCTCGAGCTCCGGTTGCGGCGCGGGGAATTTCAACCAGGACGGCAAGTCCTGCATTGAGCGGGCGGTGCCCAGCATGTGCCGGTGCATGAAGAAAAAGTCGATGCCCGAGCCGTTGCGATCCTTGCGCGGACCGCGCGCATCACGCTCCTTGTAACGCGGGCCGGGTTGCCAGCCGATGCCGCGCAACGCATCGCGTTTTTTCTCGGACAGTTTGTGCCACTTGTCCCGCGAGGCATGCCAGAGCTGGTGAAACAGGCGATGCTCGGGCGACACCAGCCACGCCAGCAAGGTCGGGTTCAGACCGGTTCGCTCACGCGCCTCGGGGAAGCGACGCTTGATGGCGATGAAACGGTTATCGAGCTCCGGCAGACCCAACGGCCGATCCAGGCGCAGCACCTGCCCGGTGAACGTGCCGCTGCCGGCATTGCCGAAGGCCGCCCAGACTTCGTCCAGTTTGACATCGAGCTCGTAGACCGCCGGCGCCTGTGGCTGGTCCGTGCGCATCAGACGCCAGTACAGCTGCGCGCCATTACCCGAGACCAGATCGCCAATGACGTCATAGCGGGGCAACCCGTCGCCCCGCAACCGCGCGCCGGTGTCGAGACAGCCGCGCAAGCCGCGCCCGCGCTGGGCAATGTCGAGAAACAATTCCAGGCCTTCACGGGGCAGGCCGTCGAGCCCGGCATCGGCACCCGTGAAGCGGATGTCCCAGACCCCGCGCAAGTTGTTGGCCAACTGCTGGCCGGCGGTGTCCGCCAGATCCACCGTGGCCTCGCCGGGCGTGATCGGCTCGTCCTCGCGGGTCAGCTCACGATGTGCATAAAAAGCGGCAGGCAGCGCAGCGCCCGTGAGTGCCATGCCCGCCATGAACCAGCGTCGAGAGATCGTCATTGCCCTACCTGTGTCAGCCATGAAGCAGGCTTTATCCAAGCTAGAACGTTTGCTGGTGCGACAAATTTATCGCCTGCCCGAAAAGATCTCCGAAGGCCCGGACCGCGTTCGCGCGTTCTTTTGCCGCCTCGCTAAATTCTTTGCCTCCCCAGTCGTTCCTCCCAGATAGCAAAGGCCCCTGCGCCTGTACCTCGACGGCGAACCTGAATGAGATGGCAATGACAAAACCGCGTTCGAAAAAGGCTCTATACATCGGCCTGCCGCTGGCCTTGGCGATCAGCGCCGGCGCAGGCTTTCTGGCCTGGGATTACTGGTTCAGGGACAACCCCGGCTACCCGGTCAAGGTGATGAAACAGGCCACCGAACTGCAGGAGCGGATCCTGTCGTTCGACAGCCACATCACCGTGCCCTTGAGTTTCGGCGCCCATGGCAATGAAGCCGACAAGGACGGCTCCGGGCAGTTCGACCTGATCAAGGCCAACCGTGGACGGCTGTCCGGCGCGGCGCTGACGGTGTTCGGCTGGCCGGAAATGTGGAACGGCCCGAACGCGCCTCACCGCCCCACCGACGGTTTCGTCGAAGAGGCCCGCAATCAACAGGAAGTGCGTTACAAGATCATCTCGGGCCTGGTGCGCGACTTCCCCAACCAGGTCGGCATCGCCTATACCCCCGACGATTTCCGCCGCCTGCATGGCGAAGGCAAGTTTGCGATTTTCATCAGCATGCTCAACGCCTACCCGCTGGGCAACGACCTGAGCAAACTGGACCTGTGGGCCGGTCGTGGCATGCGCATGTTCGGCTTCAGCTATATCGGCAACAACAGCTGGGCAGACTCCTCGCGCCCGTTGCCGTTTTTCAATGATTCCCCGGATGCGCTCGATGGCCTCTCGGACATCGGCAAACAGGCCGTGCACCGCCTCAATGACCTGGGCGTGATCATCGACGTCTCGCAGATGTCGACCAAGGGCCTGGAGCAGGTTGCGCAACTGAGCCGTACACCGCTGGTGGCTTCGCACTCCGCGCCGAGAGCGGCGGTGGACATTCCGCGTAACCTAAGCGACAAGGAACTGCAGCTGATCAAGAACAGCGGCGGCGTGGTGCAGGTGGTCGGTTTCTCGCAGTACCTCAAACCGCTGACCCAGGGCACCCAGGACAAACTCAACGCCCTGCGCGCCCGCTTCGATCTGCCGCCTCTGCCGAACCTGGCCATGGCGCTGATGCCGGGCGACCCGATCATCACCGCCTGGTCGGAACAGAAACTCGGTCAGTACGCCAGCGGCCTGTACGGAATTCTCGAAGAGGAACCGAAAGCCACCCTGAAGGACTTCGGCGACGCCATCGACTACACCGTGCGCAAGATCGGCATCGACCACGTCGGCATCTCTTCGGACTTCAATGACGGCGGCGGAATCAAGGGCTGGGAAAACGTCGGCGAGATCCGCAACGTCACCGCCGAACTGATCCAGCGCGGTTACTCCGAAGCCGACATCGCCAAGCTGTGGGGCGGCAACTTCCTGCGGGTCTGGGATCAGGTGCAGAAAGCCGCCAAACCTGCCCTGATCTCCCGTCAGGACACGACCCGACCATGACTGACCGCCGCACTTTTCTGAAGCAGGCCGGCGTACTGGCCGCCGCCCTGCCTCTGGGCGTGAGCCTGGCTGAACCGGCCCGCGCCGCCGCTTCGCCGCAGGACAAATGGGTAGCATTGCGCGGGATGTTCGAACAGGATCCGGACGCGATCCACTTCGCCAACTTCCTGGTGACATCGCACCCAAGGCCCGTTCGCGAGGCTATCGCTCGCCATCGTGCGGACATCGACCGCAATCCGGGCCTGGCCATGGACTGGGATCTGGGCGTCACCGAACAGCGCGAAGAAAACGTGCGGGTCTGGGCCGGCCAGTACTTGCAGGCCAGGCCGAGCCAGATCGCCCTCACCGGCAGCACCACCGAAGGTCTGGCGATGATCTACGGCAGTGTGCACGTGCGCCCGGATCAGGAAATCCTGACCACGGTTCACGAGCATTACTCTACCCGCAACATCCTCGACTTCCGCACCGCCCGCGACGGCACCCGGGTGCGCAAGCTCACGCTGTTCGAGAACCCGCAAAGCGTTTCGACGGATCAGGTGCTCGACATCATCAATCGCAACATCCGCCCCGAAACCCGCGTTCTCGGCATGACCTGGGTGCACTCGGGCAGCGGCGTGAAACTGCCGATCGCCGACATTGCCCGCCTCGTCGACGAACACAACCGAAACCGCGACGACAAGGACCGGATCATTTACGTGGTCGACGGCGTGCACGGTTTTGGTGTCGAAGACCTGAGCTTCCCGCAGATGAACTGCGATTTCTTCATCGCCGGCACGCACAAATGGATGTTCGGCCCGCGCGGCACCGGCATCGTCTGCAGTCGCAGCGACGAAGTGAAATACGTCAGCCCCAGCGTGCCGACCTTCTCCGAAGCCACGACCTTCGCCAAGACCATGACGCCCGGCGGCTATCACGCCTTCGAACATCGCTGGGCGGTGGACGAGGCGTTCAAGCTGCACCTGCAACTGGGCAAGGCCGACGTGCAGGCGCGCATCCATCAGCTCAACAGCTATTTGAAGCAGCGCTTGCTGGAACAGCCGAATGTCGAACTGGTGACCCCGGTCGATCCGGAGTTCTCTGCCGGTTTCAGCTTCTTCCGGGTCAAGGGCCGTGACAGCGATGACATCGCCGCCCGCCTGATGAAACACCGCGTGGTCTGTGATGCCGTCAGCCGCGACGTCGGCCCGGTGATCCGGACCGCGCCCGGTCTGCTCAACACTGAAGCCGAAGTGGACCGTTTCCTCGATTTGCTGGGCAAGACGCTGCGCGCCTGACCCCTGCGCCCCCGGTTTTACTTTAAACAGAGACGACTCATGAAAAAGCCTCACGCCTCAATCACCTTCAAGGCATTGCCCGCCCTGGCCCTGACCGCCCTGTGCGCGGGCCTTCTGCCGGGCGCCGCCCTGGCAGCCACCCCGCCGGCCCCCGGCAAAGTGTTCAAGGACTGCAAGGATTGTCCGGAAATGGTGGTGTTGCCGACCGGCACTTACACCATGGGCACACCGGACGACGAAGTCGGCCGCGAACCCGACGAAGGCCCGCGCCACGAAGTGACCTTCACCCGACCGTTCGCCATCAGCCGCTTTCAGGTGCTGGTCGGCGAGTGGGATGCGTATGTCCGCGAGACCGGCGCCAAGCCCTATGACTTCGATGATCGCCCGGGCCGCCGCTGCACCGCCGGCAAGCCCGAGTTCAAACAGACCAAACGCGACCCGGCCGTCTGCATGAACGTGGCCGAAGCCCAGGGCTACATCGACTGGCTGTCGAAAAAGACCGGCCACAGCTATCGCCTGCCGAGCGAGTCGATCCGCGAATACGCGGCCCGTGGCGGCAGCACCGGATCGTTCCCCTTCCCGTTCGACGAAGGCAGCGACTACCAGATTTCCAAACACGCCAACACCTACGGCGCCGCCGACGGTTACAACTTCACGTCCCCGGCCGGCACCTTCCCGGCCAACGCCTTTGGCGTGTACGACGCCCACGGCAACGTCTACGAATGGACAGCCGACTGTTATCACAAGGATTACTCCGGCGTACCCAACGACGGCCGCCCATGGGTACAGGAAAACTGCGAACGCCAGGTCATGCGGGGCAACGACTGGGGCGAAGCACCGGTGTTTTCCCGTTCCGGCAACCGCAACAGCAGTTGGCCGACCAGCAAGGGTGACTGGCTGGGCTTTCGCGTAGTGCGCGACCTCTGACCACGACTGCCAGCGACCGCAGCCCGTCTGCGGTCGTTTAAAGAAACCCCGTGACCATTCGTTTTCCTTACATACCGGCACTCCCTCCGCACCGAAGCAGGAATCCTCCATGACCAAGCCAACGCGTGGGGCGATCAACGAATTGTTCGCCCTGCTCAAGCCCTTCCGCCTGATTGTCTGCGTATCCATCGTGCTCGGCATGATCGGCGGCCTGAGCGTCACCGTGCTGCTGGCGACCATCAACAACGCCTTGCACTCGGCCGACGGACTGACCCGCACCGTGGTCATGATTTTCGCCGGGCTGTGCGCCCTGGCCTTGCTGACCACGATCCTGTCCGACATCGGCACCAACTACGTCGGCCAGCACATCATTGCCCGCCTGCGCAAAGAGCTGGGGGAGAAAGTGCTGTCGGCACCGATCGACCAGATCGAACGCTATCGCAGCCACCGCCTGATTCCGGTGCTGACCCACGACGTGGACACCATCAGCGACTTCGCCTTCGCGTTTGCACCGCTGGCCATTTCCATGACCGTGACCCTGGGTTGCCTCGGTTATCTGGCGATGCTGTCCTGGCCGATGTTCCTGATGATGCTGGTGGCAATCGCCATCGGCACCACCATCCAGGCGATTGCCCGCGCCAAGGGCATGCGCGGGTTTTACGCTGCGCGCGACTCCGAAGACGAGCTGCAAAAGCACTACAACGCGATCGCCGAAGGTGCCAAGGAACTGCGCATCCATCGCCCGCGCCGCCAGCGCATGTTTGTGTCGGGTATCCAGAAGACTGCCGAAAAGATCTGCGACACCCAGATCAAATCGATCAACACCTTCGTGATCGCCAAGTCCTTCGGATCGATGCTGTTCTTCGTGGTGATCGGCATGGCCCTGGCCCTGCAATCGTTCTGGCCGAGCGGTGACAAGGCCGTGATGAGCGGCTTCGTGTTGGTGCTGCTGTACATGAAAGGCCCGCTGGAACATCTGGTCAGCACACTGCCGATCATCAGCCGCGCGCAGATTGCCTTCCGACGGATTGCCGAACTGAGCGAGCAGTTCTCCTCGCCCGAGCCGCACCTGCTGCTGGAAGACCAGGGCAAGAAGCCCGGTGCCGTCAACCGTCTGGAATTGAACAATGTGCGTTATGCCTTCCCGCCGGTTGCAGGCAGCGAACCGTTCCGCCTCGGACCGGTCAACCTGCGCATCGAGCAAGGCGACATCGTGTTCATCGTCGGTGAAAACGGCTGCGGCAAAACCACCCTGATCAAACTGCTGTTGGGCCTGTATGCGCCGACCGAAGGCGAGATCAAGGTCAACGGCCAGCCGATCACCGCGTTGAACCGTGACGACTACCGACAGAACTTCACCACGATCTTTGCCGACTACTACCTGTTCGACGACCTGATCCAGGGTGACCGCGAAGTGCCGCAGGACGCTACCCGCTACCTCGAACGCCTGGAGATCGCGCACAAGGTCAGCGTGCGCGACGGAGCGTTCACCACCACCGATCTGTCCACCGGCCAGCGCAAGCGTCTGGCACTGGTCAACGCCTGGCTCGAAGAGCGCCCGGTGCTGGTGTTCGACGAATGGGCCGCCGATCAGGACCCGACATTCCGGCGGATTTTCTACACCGAACTCCTGCCCGACCTGAAACGGCTGGGCAAGACCATCATCGTGATCTCCCACGATGACCGTTACTTCGACGTTGCCGATCAACTGGTGCGCATGGAGGCCGGAAAGGTCAAAAGCGAACTGCAAACCGCTTGATCGACGAAGCCGCGGCCAGACCGGAAAAATATTTTCCGGTTTACCGCGGCTTTCTCGTCTTAATGAGATGAATAAGAACCATTAACAACTATACCTGCCAAGGTCTTAACCTCATGTCCGCATCCCGCTTCATGCTTCGCCCACTGACCCGAGCCCTGCTCATGCACGGTGCTACCCGCTCCCGTCTGGCCACCACCGGCCTGGGACTGGCAATGACGCTGGCCGTCGCCCCGTATGTCCAGGCCCAGGAATGGACCCTGAACATCCCGGCGCAACCTTTGGCCCAGGCCCTGCAATCGCTCGGTCAGCAGACCAGCCTGCAAATCATCTACAGCCCGGAAAGCCTGCAAGGCCTGCGCTCCACCGCCCTCAACGGCCGGTACGCGGACGACAGCGCCATCGCGGCCATCCTCAAGGGCACCGGCATCCGTCATCAGCGTGACGGCAATACCGTGACCCTGCTGGCCCCCGCCACCGGCAGCGCGATGGAACTGGCACCGACCAACATCGACGGGCAACGACTGACGGCCACTACCGAAGGCAGCAACTCCTACACCACCGGTGGCGTGACCATCGGCAAGGGCGTGCACTCGCTGAAGGAAACCCCGCAGTCGGTCACGGTCATGACCCGCAAGATGCTGGACGACCAGAACCTCAACACCATCGAACAAGTGATGGAAAAGACTCCGGGCATCACCGTTTACGACTCGCCCATGGGCGGCAAGTATTTCTACTCGCGCGGTTTTCGCATGACCGGCCAGTACCAGTACGACGGCGTGCCGCTGGACATCGGCAGCAGCTACGTACAGGCCGACAGTTTCAACAGCGACATGGCCATTTATGACCGCGTCGAAGTGCTGCGCGGTGCTGCCGGCATGATGAAAGGCGCAGGCGGTACGGCCGGTGGCGTCAACTTCGTGCGCAAGCGCGGCCAGGACACCCCGCACACCCAACTGTCGCTGTCGGCAGGCTCGTGGGACAACTATCGTGGTCAGGTCGACACCGGCGGCCCGCTGAACGACGCCGGCACCCTCCGTGGCCGCGCCGTGGTCACCCAGCAGACCCGTCAGTACTTCTATGACGTGGCCAGCCGCAAGGACCAGATCTACTACGGTGCCCTGGACTTCGACCTCAGCCCCGACACCACCCTGGGCCTGGGCATGGCCTATGAAGACGTCGACGCCACACCTTGCTGGGGCGGTCTGCCGCGCTACGCCGATGGCTCCGACCTGCACCTCAAGCGCTCCACCTGCCTGAACACCTCGTGGAACAACCAGCGCAGCAAACGCGCCACCTACTTCGGCGACGTGAAACACCAGTTCAACGACGACTGGTCCCTGAAAGTGGCCGGGGTCTTCTCGCGCAACACCCAGGACATGGAATACGCGTTCCCGAGCGGCGCGGTGCCGGTAGGCGCCACCAGCTCCAACACGCTGATGCTGGGGAGCATCTACGACTACGAGCAGACCGACTACGGCTTCGATGCCTACGTGGACGGCAAATTCGACGCGTTCGGCCAGCAGCACGAACTCACCGTCGGCGCCAACGCCAGCCGTTCCCACAAGGATGACTTCTACGCCGTGGCGGCCTTGCCACAGCGCCAGAACGTACTGAACCCAAACCATCACCTGCCCCAGCCTGACGAAAGCTACTACCTGGCCAATGCCTCCCGGGGCGGTCCGGTAGATATGCACATCAAGCAATACGGTGTTTACTCCACCGCCCGCCTGAAGCTGGCAGATCCACTGACCTTCGTGCTGGGCAGCCGTGTCAGCTGGTACAAGTCCGACACCGACTCCGTGCAGTACTTCCGCGGCGAAGGCACCCCGGTCAACACCAAGTCCACCGAAACCGGACAGGTCACCCCGTTTGCCGGACTGTTGTTCGATCTCAACGACAACCTGACCGCGTACGCCAGCTACACCGATATCTTCACCCCGCAAGGCGGCTACAAGACCATCGACGGCGGCACCCTCAAACCCCTGATCGGCCAGAGCTACGAGCTGGGGATCAAGGGCGAGTGGTTCGACGGTCGCCTGAACAGCTCCTTCAACCTGTTCCGCACCATTCAGAAAGATGCGGCCCAGGATGACCCGCGCTGTGAAGACAGTTCCTGCTCGCTGAACTCCGGCAAGGTCCGCGCCCAGGGCTTCGAAGCGGAAGTCAGCGGTGAAGTGATCGATCGCCTGCAACTGCTGGCCGGCTACACCTACACCCAGACCAAAGTGCTGGAAGACGCCGACGCCACCCAGGACGGCGTGATCTACAACTCCTACGTACCACGTCACCTGCTGCGCGTCTGGGGTGATTACAGCCTGAGCGGCCCTCTGGATCGCGTCACCATCGGTGCCGGCGTCAACGCCCAGAGCGGCAACTACCGCACCTCGCCACTGGGCGGTGACAACATCACCCAGTCGGGTTACGCGGTCTGGAACGGTCGCATCGGCTACCGCATCGATGACACCTGGTCCGTCGCCCTCAACGGCAACAACCTGTTCGACAAACGCTACTACGCCACTGTGGGCACCGAAGGTTTCGGTAACTTCTATGGCGACCCGCGCAATTTCGTGATGTCGGTCAAAGCTGACTTCTGATTACAGCGACCATGAAAAAACCCCGCATTGCGGGGTTTTTTCTGGCCTGCGAATTTGTCCGGGTTCAGCTCAATGCGCGATGCAGCGCACGGCTCAGGGTTTCGTGTACCTGCAGGACATCGGGCATCACCGACGCCAGCCTGAGCAAGTCGTGGGTCAGCCCCGGGCAGTGCTCGAGCTCGACGCTCACACCGTGCTCACGCAACTTGTCGACATACGCCTGGCCCTCATCGAGCAGCGGATCGAACCCGGCCAGCACGACAATGGCCGGGGCGACGCCACGCAGATCTTCGGCCAGCAACGGCGAGAAACGCCAGTCCAGATAATCTTCCGGGGTGCGCGCGTAATGCCCATAAAACCAGTCCAGTGTCTCGTCTTCCAGCAGATAGCCTTCGCTGAACAGGGCCCGCGAATCATGGGCACGGGAGGCGTCGGTGACTGGATAGCACAACAACTGAACCTTGGGTACGATGGCCACGGTGTGCGGCTGAACCACCGCTTGCACCGCCAGTACGGTGGCCAGCGTGGCCCCGGCGCTGTCACCGCCGAAGGCGACCCGGCCCGAGTCCAGGCCCAACGAAGCCGCGTGTTCGGCCAGCCACGACAAGGCGTCCTCACCGTCTTCCAGTGCCGTCGGGAAACGGTGCTCCGGCGCCAGTCGATAGCCCACGGAGAGCACCGCGCATGGCGTGCGCCGGCAGAACTCGCGACACACGCCGTCATGGGAATCGAGGCTTCCGACCACAAACCCGCCACCGTGGAAATACACCAGCACCGGCATTGGCGCTGACACACCGTGCGGGCGATAAAGTCGCAGTGCCAGCGGCGCACCGTCCCGGGCGGTCGCGCTGATGGCCTGCACGTCCAGGTCTTCGGGCGCCGTCCAGCGCAACTGCGCAGTGGTCTGTTCGAAGGTGTCCCGGGCCTGGGCCGGAGTCATTTGGTGCAGCGCCGGCAGACCGGCATCCTGGCTGTCTTGAGCCAGGTCGAGAAAGGCTTCCAGATCAGGGTGTAACGACATCGCGAAGATCCTTGTATCAGCAAAAAAGGGGCGCGCCTCGGCAACGCCCCTCAAAAATGATCCAGCGTGCAGCGATCAGCCCACACGCGCCATGCAATGCTCGATCAGCGCTTCAAGTTCACGCTGGTAATCCTGCATCAGTGCGTCCATGGTGCCGGCGCGATAACGCTGGCTGCTGTAGATGCAACGCAACGCCAACTGGCCGTCATACACCTGGCCGACAATTTCCAGCCAGTTGCCCAGGTTCGCCTTCAGGCTGTAGTTGTCGCCGGTTTCTTCCAGCGCCGGCACCAGCAGAGCCTGCTCGTCGAAACTCTGGTCGAACTGCCCCAGGTAGTTGAACGTCACCCGCGCCTGCGGCAGATCCGCCAGTTGCCGGGACACCTCGGCGCCCGCCAGATGACGCAGCACGCCATACCCGATGCCCTTCTGCGGCACCGCCGCCAGCTGCGCCTGTACGTCGATGATCGAACGTCCGATATCGTCGCTGTCCGGACGCAACCGGACCGGGAACATGCTGGTGAACCAGCCAAGGCTTCGGCTCAGGTCGATGGATTCAAACAGATCCTCGCGGCCGTGCCCTTCCAGCAAAATCAGCGCCGATGGCTGACCGCTCCAGCGGCACAGTGCCCGACCGAGTGCCGACAGCAGCAGGTCGTTGATTTGCGTGCGATAGACCGCCGGCGCCTGCTTGAGCAATTGTTCGGTGTGCTCGCGGGACAACTTGAGCCGCGCCTGCGCCTGCTGGCGCACCTGATTCTTGCCACGGTAGTTGTCGCACGGCAGATCGACGCCCGGTTGATCGAGCTGCTCCAGCCAGTACGCCAGCTCCTGTTCGGCAATCGCCGGGGCCTGTGCCTGCAAGGCCTCGGCAAACGAACGATAGCTGCTGGTACGAATCGGCAGTTGCGGCGCCAGCCCTTGCACACACGCTTCATAAGCGGTTTTCAGGTCATCGAGCAGGATCCGCCAGGACACGGTGTCGACCACCAGGTGATGAATCACCACCAGCAGTCGCGCCTGACCGTCCGGCAGGGCGACATGCATCACCCGCCAGACCGGCCCGTCGTCCAGCTTGAGGCTGCGCTGGGCAAGGTTGGCCAGCGCTTCGACCTGTTCGCTGTTCTCGGCTTCACGGCGCCAGAGCACCGCCTCGCCCTGTTCGTTGGCGGTGCAGTAGCGTTGCAGCCAGCGCCCGCCCTCCCGAGTGAAGCGCAGGCGCAGCGAGTCATGGTGTTGCTCGATCCAGCCCAGGGCCTGCTCGAGCGCATCCAGATCCAGTGGCTGGCGCGCACTCAACAGCAGTGACTGGTTGTAGTGATGGGCTTCGGACATGCCCTCGGCGAAGAACCACTCCTGAATCGGCAACAGATTGAACAACCCCTCGCCCGCCACCTGCGTGACGTCCACCAGTGGCTGTCCGGCGCCTTCCTTCGTCACGTTCTGTTCGACGATGCCAGCGATGGTCTGATAGCGCATCAGATCGCGCAGCTTCAGATCCATCTGCAACGTCGGGTGGTTCCTGACCCGGGAAATGACCTGCAGGCTGAGAATCGAGTCGCCGCCCAGTTCGAAGAAGTTATCCGTGATGCCCACCTGCTCGACTTGCAGCACCTGGGCCCAGATCTCGGCCAGCAGTGTTTCCTGCTCGTTGCGCGGGGCGACATATTCCTCGCTCTTGAAGTCCGGCTCCGGCAGCGCCTTGCGGTCGAGTTTGCCGTTGGGCGTGACCGGGAAAGCACTCAGGCAGACAATCTGCGCCGGCACCATGTACTCCGGCAGCGAGGCGCGCAGCCCGGCCTTGAGTTCATCGCCCACGTCTTCGCCCGTCGGCGTCACCACATAACCGATCAGTTGCTTGCCGGACGCATTGTCCCGGGCGATCACCAGCGCATCGGTCACACCCTCCAGTTGGCGCAGGCTGGCCTCGACTTCACCCAGCTCGATGCGGAAACCGCGCACCTTGACCTGATGGTCGATGCGCCCGACGTAATCGACCACGCCGTCCTGACGCAAACGCACCAGGTCGCCGCTGCGATACAGGCGCTCGCCGACCGCGAACGGATTGGGTACGAAGCGCTCGCAGGTCAGATCCGCACGGCCGTGGTAACCACGGGCAACCCCATAACCGCCGATGTACAGCTCACCGGCAAAACCTGGCGGCAGCGGGTTCAGATCCTCGTCCAGCACGTACAGCGAACGTGCGCCGACGGCACGACCGATCGGTGCATAGGCCGCTTCACAATGCTGGCTCACCGGGACCTTCCAGAGCATCGGCGTGACCACGGTTTCCGTCGGGCCATAACCGTTGGTGAAGTACTCGGGACGCAGGGCCGCTTTCACCTGTTCAAAGGTCTGGTCCGGCACGGCATCACCGCCGAAGCAGTAGATGCGCACCGGTGGCGGCGCGATGCCGCTGGCCGCCGCGTACTCGGCCAACTGTTTGAGATAGGCCGGCGGGAAGCAGGCGATGGTGACGCCATACTCGTGCAAGGCGGCGTAGGTCTGCTCCGGCGTCCACAGGCAACCGTCGCGAATCACCAGACGGCCACCGCTGTAGAGCGTGCTCAACCAGCGTTCATGGGCGCCGTCGAAAGCGAATGACATGAAGTGCAGCTCGCAGCTGCTGGTGTCCATTTCATACAGCTCGGCGATGGCCTGACAGTGCATGCTCAACGGCCCTTGCGTGACCGCAACGCCCTTCGGCCGACCGGTGGAACCGGAGGTATAAACCAGATACGCCAGCCCTTGCTCCTGCACACGGGAAACCGGCGCGTGATCGGGGTAGCGGGACTCGTCGAGATGATCGATTTCCAGACGCAGCAGCCCTTCAGGCGCCGGCAAGGTGGCGCGCAGGCTGCTCTGGGTCAGCAACAGGGCCATGCCCGAATCCTCGATCATGTACGCCAGTCGCTCAGGCGGATAATCGATGTCCAGCGGCACGTACGCCGCACCGCTCTTGAGCACGGCGAGGAAGCTGACGACCATTTCCAGCGAGCGCGGCAGCGCCACGCCGATCACCACTTCCGGGCCCGCCCCGTGTTCGGTCAGGCAGTGGGCCAGACGATTGGCCCGCTGTTCGAGTTCGGCATAGCTCAGGCTCAATCCGGCGCACTGCAGGGCGATAGCCTCTGGCTGCTGCTGCGCATGACGGCTGATCAGTTGCGGCAACAGCACCGGTTCGTGGCTGGAGACCGGTTCGGCACTCCAGGCCTGGATCGCCTGCCACTGCTCGTTCGACAGGCGCTGCAGATTGCCCAGTCGCTCGTAAGGCGCACGCATCATCGCTTCGAGGGTGTTTTCCAGCGTCAGGCGAATGCCTTCCACGGCCTCGGCGCTGAAGTGGCTGCGCAGGTACAGGTACTCGATCGACAGCTCGTCACCCAGCATCACCGCGAGGTCCATCGGTACGTTGGTCACGCCGTGGCCGATGGATTTGCCGAAGGTCAGGTCGGTGTCGTTTTCTTCTTGCAGGCGATCATCGATCGGGAAGTTCTCGAACACGATGATGCTGTCGAACAGTGCCTGGCCACCGAGGTTGGACCAGCGCTGCACATCGGCCAGCGGCGCCTGGGAATAGTCACGAATGTCCAGGTTGTAGGCCTGCACTTCGCCGAGCCAGTCCGCCAGGCGCTGATCGGCCTGCGGCGTCTGGATGATCGGCAAGGTGTTGATGAACAGACCCAGCATGTTGCCGACATTCGCCAGCCCTTCGGGACGCCCCGAAACGGTGGCACCGAACGTGACCGTGCGCTGCCCGGTGTAGCGCTGCAACAGCAGCAGCCAGGCACCCTGAATCAACGTGTTGGGGGTGATGCGCAGGTCGCGGCAGAACTGCAGCAGGCGTGCGGTTTGCGCCTGATCCCAGTTCGAGTAGATCGCATCGTGGCCGCAGACATCGGCCGAATGGCGCGGATGGATCGCCTGGCTCAACGCCGTCGGCTCGTTGACCGCCGCCAGACGCGCTTTCCAGAACAGCTCCTGCGCGTCCTGATCCTGTGCCTGCAACCAGGCGATGAAGTCGCGGTAACGACCGTTCTCACCGCTGACCTTGCCCTTGGAGTAGTACTGCAAGACTTCGCCGAACAGGCGCGAACTGCTCCAGCCGTCCATCAGGATGTGGTGGCTGGTCCAGATCATCTGATAGCGGTCATCGCTCAGGCGCAACAGCGTCACCCGCTGCAGACGTGCCTGGGACAGATCGAAGCCGAGGGCACGATCATCGCTGGCGAATTCGGCGATCAACTCATCGCTGACCTCACGCTCGCGCCAGTCGAGCACCTCCATTTGCAGCGGGGCCTGACGATGGACCACTTGCAACGGCTTGGCCAGCCCGTCCTGCCAGTGAAAACTGGTCCGCAGGATCGCCTGGCGATCGATGACAAATTCCCAGGCGCCCCGGAAACGCTCTACATCCAGGCCCTGGATCGGCAAGCTGACCTGGTTGACGTACAGGCTGCTGCCATTGTCCGAGAGCGTGTGGAACAGCATGCCCTCCTGCATCGGCGACAGCGGATAAACGTCCTCGATCAGATCCGCCGGCACCGGCAACGCATCAAGCTGCGCCTGCTCCAGACGCGCCAGCGGGTAGTTTTCCGGCGTGCCGTCGGCCTGCTGCGCGGACTCCACCGACGCCACCGACGCCACCGTCGCCAGTTTCTGCACGGTCTGTTGCTGGAACAGATCCTTGGGGGTAAAGCGAATGCCCTGCTGGCGCGCACGGCTGACCAGCTGGATGGAGATGATCGAATCACCGCCCAGGCTGAAGAAGTTATCGGTCACACCGACCCGGTCAATCTTCAGGATGTCTTGCCAGACCACAACCAACTGTTGCTCAAGCTCCGTTGACGGGGCGACATAGTCCCGGGCCGACTGATTGACGTCCGGCGCCGGCAAGGCCTTGCGGTCCAGTTTGCCGTTGGGGGTCAGCGGCAGCGCCTCGAGGTACAGCCACTGCGCAGGCACCATGTAATCCGGCAGGTGCGCCTTGAGGGCGGATTGCAGCGATTCGCTCAGCTCATCCTGCTCCTGAAGGCTGAGGCCGGATTGGGCCGGCACCACATACGCCACCAGTTGTTGACCGCTGAGGCCGTCCACCGCCAGCACCACGCCTTCACGCACGCGGTCATGGGCCAGCAGGCGCGCTTCGATTTCACCCAGTTCGATGCGGAAACCGCGCACCTTGACCTGATGGTCGATGCGGCCCACGTATTCGATCCGACCGTCGTCACCCAGGCGCGTCAGGTCGCCGGTGCGGTACATCCGTTCGCCGCTGGTCGAGGCCGGGTTCGGCACAAAACGCTCGGCGGTCAGGCCCGGACGGAACAGGTAACCGCGGGTGATGCCGTCACCGGCCAGATACAGCTCGGCCGCCACCCCGATCGGCGACGCTTGCAGTTGCCCGTCCAGCAGGTACGCGGTGGTGTTGACCAGCGGCCGGCCGATGTTGGCCTGGCCGCCGGCTTCGCGGCGGGTCCAGGTCGAATAGGTGGTGTCTTCCGACGGCCCGTACAGGTCATAGACGTGCTCCACCGACGTCTCGCGGTACAGGCTGTCGACCACACTTTGCTTGAGCGGCTCGCCGGCCAGATTGATGATCCGCACGCCATTCGGAATATGCCCGGCACGGTGCAAGGCAGCGATGGCCGACGGCACGGTGTTGATCAGACGCACCTGATCGCGCTCCGGCAGGTCCGGCAGTTCCAGGGCATTGCGCGCCATGACGATCGAACCGCCACGCGCGAGGGTGACAAAAATCTCCCACACCGACAGGTCGAAGCAGACCGACGTCGAGGCGAGCACGCCTTGCAGGTCAGCCTCGCTGTAGACGTCGGCGGACCAGTGGATCAGTGCCTGGACGTTACGATGGGCAATCGCTACGCCTTTGGGTTTGCCGGTGGAGCCGGAGGTGTAAATGACGTAGGCCAGGTTCGCCGAATCGCCACGCACGTCGAGGTTATCGGCAGCCGCATCGGCAAAGGCATCGCCGCCCGCCTCCACCAGCACCACCTGTGCGTCGGTCTGCGGCAGTTGCGCCAGCAACGATTGTTGCGTCAGCAGGACCTTCGCCTGGCTGTCTTCCAACATGTACGCCACGCGGTCGGCCGGGTAGTCCGGGTCCAGCGGCACGTAGGTGCCACCGGCCTTGAGCACCGCCATCAAGGCAATCACCAGTTCCGCCGAGCGCGGCATCGCCACGCCCACCCGGACCTCGGCGCCGACGCCCAGCGTCGACAGATGACGGGCCAGCTGGTTGGCCCGGCGATTGAGTTCGGCATAACTCAGGGCCACACCGCCATGGCTCAGGGCCACAGCGTGCGGACGGGCCTGGACCTGCGCCTCGAAGCTTTGATGAATCAGACGCTCGGCCGGATACCCGGCGTGGTTGTCGTTCCACTGCGCCAGCGTTGTGTGCTCCGCACTCGACAGCATTCCGACTTCACCCAGCAGCCGCTGCGGTGCGTCGAGGAACTGCTGCAGAACGGTTTCCAGATGCGTGGCCAATCCAGCCACGCCGCGCTCGGAAAACTGCTCGGTCAGGTAGTTGAAGTCCAGACTCAGGACCTCGCCGGCACCGGCGATCAGGGTCAGGCCGTAGTTGGTCTGCTCGCGGTGTTCCAGACCACCGAAGCGCAAGCCTCCCGGATTGGCCTCCAGCGTCTCCGACACCGGGTAGTTTTCGAACACCAGCAAGGTGTCGAACAGCGCTTCGCCGTTGAGCTCGGCAAGCCGCTGGATGTCTTGCAGCGGCGTCTGTTCGAAGTCGCGCAGCAGCAGGTTCTTGTCCTGCACGCTGCGCACCCAGTCGCGCACGCTGACGCCCGGTTGCGGGCTGGCGATCACCGGCAAGGTGTTGATGAACAGCCCCAGTTGCTGCTCGATGCCCGGCAAGTCCACCGGACGCCCGGACACCGTGGCGCCGAACGCGACCGTGGCCTGACCGGTGTAGCGTTGCAGAATCAGCAGCCATGCTGCCTGCACCAGACTGTTCAGAGTGACCTGCTGCTGGCGCGAGAAGCTGTTCAGGCGGCGCGTGAACGCTGCGTCGAACGTCAGGCGATGCACGCCCTTGCCCGCCCCCGGCTGCACGTTGCCCGGGCACGCCGAGGCCAGACGGGTCGGCTCGTCGAGCTCGGCCAGTTGTCCGCGCCAGAAAGCCTGCGCGGCCTGTTTGTCCTGGCCTTGCAGCCAGGCCAGGAAGTCCCGGTAACGGCCCTGCGCACCCGGCACCGGATGGCCGGCGTAATCCTGCAGCACCTCACCGAACATCCGCGAGTTGCTCCAGCCATCCATCAGGATGTGGTGGCAGGTAAAGATCAGGCGATGGCGATCATCAGCCGTGCGCAACAGGCACAGACGCAGCAGCGGCGGGTTCTGCAAATCGAAACCACGCTCCAGATCCGCCCGTGCCCGCGCCTCCATGGCCACGGCCAGATCCGGCTCGTGGCGCATGTCCACTTCCGGCATTTCCAGGGTCAGCTGGCGATGAATGACTTGCAGTGGCGTGTCGAGACCGTCGCGACCCCAGATGAAACCGGCGCGCAGCACTTCATGGCGATCGACCACCCGCTGCCAGGCCTGCTGGAAGCGCGCGACGTCCAGACCTTCGATGTCCAGCAGCATCTGATAGACATAAGCGCTGGCATCGGCGTCATAGAGACTGTGGAACAGAATGCCCTGCTGCATCGGCGCCAGCGGATAGATGTCTTCGATCCGCTGGGCAACGATCGGCAGGTTGTCCAGATGGGTCTGGGACAACCCGGCCAGCGGCACGTCGGACGGTGTCAGACCACCGCTCGCGTGATTAAGGCAATGGTCGATCAACTCGGCCAGCGCGCCTTCATAGGCACGTGCCAGCGCATGGATGGTCGCGTCTTCGAACACATCGCCGCTGTAGGTCCAGGTCAGGCTCAACTGCCCCTGATAGACCCGGCCATCGATGGTCAGCGTGTTGGCCATCGGCGCGCGCTCGTCCTGCCCGGCGCCCTTGTCTTCGGTGGCCGGCACCCACAACGCGCCTTCATCGAAGTTGTTGTCGAACTGGCCGAGGTAGTTGAACGTCACCTTCGGCTGCGCCGCGCCGCTCAGGGCAGCCTGTGCCTCGGCGCTGCCCAGATATCGCAACAGGCCGTAGCCAATGCCTTTGTTGGGGATCGCCCGCAGCTGTTCCTTGATGCCCTTGATCGAGGTTTCGAAACCGGCGCCGGGGGTAAGACGCACCGGGAACATGCTGGTGAACCAGCCCACCGTGCGGCTCAGGTCGACATCGTCGAACAGGTCTTCACGACCATGACCCTCGAGCTGCACCAGCGCGCTCTCGGCACCGGTCCATTCGCACAGCACCTTGGCCAGCGCAGTCAGCAACAGGTCGTTGACCTGGGTGCGGTAGACCGCCGGGGCCTGTTGCAGCAACTGCCGGGTGCGCTCGGCATCCAGACGCGTATCGACGCTACGCTCGAAACGGTTGCTCAACTGACCTCGCGGGTTGTCCAGCGGCAGCTCGATGCCCGCGCCGCTCAACTGCCCGCGCCAGTAATCCAGCTCGGCTTCCAGCACGGCACTGCGCGCATGCCCTTGCAGGCGCGCGCCCCAGTCCTTGAACGCGGTGGTCTTGGCCGGCAGGCGCACAACCTGCCCCGCCGTCAGCTGTTGATAAACGGTTTGCAGGTCTTCCAGCACGATCCGCCAGGACACCCCGTCGACCACCAGGTGATGGATCACCAGCAACAGGCGCTGGCTGGCGTCCGGCAAGTCCACCAGCACCGCGCGGATCAGCGGGCCGTTGTCCAGATCGAGGCTGCGTTGCAGTTCCTGGCACAGCGTCGGCAAGGCCGCGCTGTCCTGCAAGGTCACGGTGCGCAGCAGCTCCAGATTGTGTTCGACCGGCGCGTGGGTCTGTTGCCAGCCACCCTCGAGGTCGCGGTAACGCAGACGCAAGGCGTCATGGTGCCGTTGCAGGTGCTGCAACGCCTGCTCCAGTGCAGTCGCCGCCAGCGGTGCGGTCGGGGTCAGCAGGATCGACTGGTTCCAGTGATGACGCGCCGGGATATCGCTGTGGAAAAAATACTGCTGGATCGGCGTCAGCACCGCCTCGCCGAGCACATCGCCCTGGGTCGCGAGTACCACGTCGCTCTGCTGCGCGACCGTGGCCAGGCGTTGCACCGTCTGATGCTGGAAGATGTCCTTGGGCGTGAAACGGATGCCCGCCTGACGGGCGCGGCTGACCACCTGAATCGAAATGATCGAGTCGCCGCCCAGCTCGAAGAAATTGTCGTTGAGGCCGACACGCTCGACCTTCAACACGTCCTGCCAGATGGCGGCCAGTTGCTGTTCCAGCTCACTGCGCGGCGCGGCATACGCTTCCTGCACCTGAGCGACCTGCGGCTGCGGCAGTTGCTTGCGATCGAGTTTGCCGTTGGCGGTCAACGGCAGGCGTTCGAGGAATGCCCAGCTGACCGGCACCATGTAGTCCGGCAAGGCTTCGCGCAGTTGCGCCTTGATCGAGTCGCGCAGCGTCGCCTCGGTATCGGCTTGCAGTGCCTCGTTCGGCACGATCCAGGTCGCCAGTTGCTGACCGCTCGGGCCTTCGACCGCCAGCACCACTGCCTCGCGCACCGCCGGGTGCTTGAGCAGCCGGGTTTCGATTTCCCCCAGCTCGATACGGAAACCGCGGATCTTCACTTGATGGTCGATACGACCGATGTACTCGATCACCCCGTCGCCGCGCAGGCGCGCCAGGTCGCCGGTGCGATACAGGCGCTCGCCGGCCTGCGGGTTGAACGGGTCGGGCACAAAACGCGTAGCGCTCATGCCCGGTTGATTCAGGTAACCCCGGGCCAGACCGGCACCGGCGATGTACAGCTCGCCGATGCAACCTTGCGGCACCAGGTTCAGCGCGCTGTCGAGCAGGTACCACGACAGGTCGACGATCGGCTCGCCGATCGGGCTGCTGTGACTTTGCTCAAGGTCGGCCATCGACAATGGACGGTACGTCACGTGCACGGTGGTTTCAGTGATGCCATACATGTTCACCAGCATCGGTGCACGGTCGCCGAAACGCTCGAACCATGGCCGCAGGTTCTGCACTTCCAGGGCTTCGCCACCGAACACCACGTAACGCAGCGAATGGTCGCGCGAGGATTCACTGGCCAGTTGCATCAGCGGCTTGAACGCCGATGGCGTCTGGTTCAGCACCGTGACGTGTTCATCGCACAGCAGGGTGTAGAAATCTTCCGGGGAACGGGTGACGTCGTGGGGTACGACCACCAGTTTTCCGCCGTACAGCAGCGCGCCGAAAATTTCCCAGACCGAGAAGTCGAACGCGTAGGAATGGAACAGGGTCCAGCTGTCGTCCGGGCCGAAACCGAACCAGTGGTCGGTGGCGCTGAACAGGCGGATGACGTTGCTGTGCGGCAGCAATGCACCTTTGGGTTTGCCGGTCGAACCGGAGGTGTAGATGACGTACGCCAGGTTATCCGGCGTGGTCAGGCACACCGGGTTTTCGCTGTTGCCCGGCTCCAGTGTCTGGCTCAGGTCCAGGCAGGTGAGGCCCGGCGGAATCGGCAGCTGTGCCTGCAAGTGACCCTGGGTCAGCAGCAGACCGATGCCACTGTCCTCGATCATGTAACTCAGGCGGTCTTGCGGGTAGCCCGGATCCAGCGGCACGTAGGCACCGCCGGCTTTCAGCACGGCGACGATGGCGACGATCATGTCCAGCGAACGCTCGACCGCCACACCGACCCGCACATCCGGGCCGACGCCGTTCGCGATCAACCGGTGCGCCCACTGATTGGCCCGGCGATTGAGCTCGGCGTAGGTCAGCCGTTGCCCGGCAAAGGTCACGGCGACCGCCTCGGGATGAAGTTCCGCCTGGGCTTCGATGGCCTGATGAATGCACTGCTCGACCGGGTGCTCGACCCGTGTCGGATTCCATTGGCTCAGCAGTTGTTGCTGACGGGCGTCATCGAGCATCGGCAACTGCCCGATGCTGCGCGACGGGTCGGCGACGATCGCCTGCAACAGCGCGGTCCAGTGCTGCGCCAGACGCTCGATGGTCGTCGCGTCGAACAGGTCGGTGGCGTACTTGAGCACCGCTTCGATGCCGTGGGCCTGTTCGGTGGTGTTCAGCGTCAGGTCGAACTGGGCGGTCTGGCTCTGCCATTCCAGCGGCTCGATGCTCAGGCCGTTGAGGCGCGTCTCGACACTGCTGCGGCGTTCCGCCTGATGGTTGAACATGACCTGAAACAGCGGACTGTGGCTCAGGCTGCGACCCGGTTCCAGGGCTTCCACCAGTTGCTCGAAAGGCAAGTCCTGATGGGCCTGGGCTTCCTGCGCGGTCTGTTTGACCTGACGCAGCAAATCGACAAACGAGGTCTGGCTGTCAACGTCGGCCTTGAGCACCTGCGTGTTGACGAAGAAACCGATCAGACGCTCGATTTCCACCCGGCCACGGTTGGCCACCGGCACGCCGACACGGATGTCCGACTGCCCGCTGTAGCGGTGCAACAGCGCTTGGAAAGACGCCAGCAGCAAGACGAACAGCGTGACGTTTTCCTGCCGCGCAAAGGCTTTCAGGCCCTGGCTCAGCTGCGCATCGAGAATCAGGTTGTGGCTGGCACCGGCAAAGCTCTGATCGACACTGCGCGCGCGGTCGAGCGGCAGTTCCAGCACCGGTTGTTCGCCGCCAAGTTTTTCCTGCCAGTAGGCCAGTTGCCGCGCCTGCTCGCCGGCCTCCATCCACTGGCGCTGCCACAAGGCGTAGTCGGCGTATTGAATCGGCAGGGGCGGCAGACCGGCATCGTGACCGAGGCTGAAACCGGCATAGAGCTGCACCAGCTCTTCGATCATCACTTGCAGCGACCAGCCGTCGGAGACGATGTGGTGCAGGGTCAGCACCAGCACATGGTCGTTCGGGTTGACCTGCAACAGGGCCGCGCGCAGCAGCGGGCCTTGCTGCAGATCGAAAGTCTTCTGGCTCTGAGTCTGGACGAACGCCTGGATCGAAGCATCCGGGTCGCTCGCCAGCTCAGGGCTCAACGGGTAGGTTTCCAGTGCAAACGGTCCTGGCGGCAGGATCGTTTGCAGCGGTTGCTCGGTTTCCTGGGAGAACACCGTGCGCAAGGTTTCGTGTCGTTCAATCAGCGCCTGAAGGCTGCGCTCCAGCGCCGACTCATCCAGCGGACCCTGCAAGCGCAGGGCCGTCGGAATGTTGTAGGCCGCGCTGTGCGGCGCCCACTGCCAGAGAAACCACTGGCGCTGCTGGGCGTAGGACAGCAGCAGCGGCTCTTCGGCCGTGCGCTTGAAAACCGGGGCAATGTCAAAGAGGTTGACGCCTTTCTGCTTGAGCAGAACCGCCAGAGCCTTTCTTTGCTTAGCCGAAAGTTGTCCTACCGACTCGATTAACTCTTGCACGCGTTTTTCCCTCTCAAGAAATCAGTTTTTCCAGATCATCGAGGGATAGACGTTTGAGGGCCTCCAGGGATTTAGCCAATTCGTCCTGAACGGGCGACATTTCGACGCGCAGCGCCTCGATCCGGTTGCAGAACGCTTTCAGCGTATCGGCTTCGAACAGCTCCTTGAGCGGCACCTTGTCGCCCAGACGCTCCTTGATCCGGGTCACCACCAGCGTCGCCAGCAACGAATGGCCGCCGAGCTGGAAGAAGTTGTCCGCCAGGCCCACGCGCTCGACTTCCAGCACTTCCTGCCAGACCGTCGCCACCTCCCATTGCAAGTCGGTCTGCGGCGCTTCGTACTGCTGCTGCGACGGGCTGACGCCCAATGCCATCAGCGCCTTGCGGTCGAGCTTGCCGTTCGGGGTCAGCGGCACCGCCTCGATCACATGCAGATGCCCCGGCACCATGTGCGCCGGCAAACGACTGGCCAACGCTGCGCGCAGACGCTCGGCCAGCGCCGCCGGGTCGGTCGCCGGTTGCGCCGCCACGACGTAGCCGTGCAGGTGCTTGCCCGCCGCGCCGTCCTGCGCCAGCACCACCGCCTCGCGCACCTCGTCCTGCTCCAGCAGGCGCGCTTCGACCTCGCTCAGTTCGATACGGAAACCACGGATCTTCACCTGATGGTCGGCGCGCCCCAGGTACTCGATGTTGTCGTCCGCGCCCTGGCGCACCAGGTCGCCGGTGCGGTAAAGCCGCTCGCCGTTGCCGGCATACGGGTTGGGCACGAAGCGCTCGGCGGTCAGCCCCGGGCGCATCAGATAGCCCCGGGTCACGCCGGCGCCGCCCAGGTACAACTCGGCCGCCACACCGGCCGGCAAGCCATTGAGTTGCGTGTCGAGCAGGTACGCCACGGTGTTGTCCAGCGGCCGGCCGATGTTGGCCTGACCGTGCGCGGTGCGCAGGGTGAACGTCGAATACGTGGTGTCTTCCGACGGACCGTACAGGTCGTAGACCTGCCTGACCGATGGGGTCGCGTACAGCGTGTCTACCAGGCTCTGTTTCAGCGGCTCGCCGGCCAGATTGATGGTCGCGACCGACGATGGAATCTGCCCGGCCCGTTGCAGCGCGGCAATCGCCGACGGCACCGTGTTGATCAGCGTGACCCGCTCGCGGGCCGGCAACTCCGCCAGGGCCAGCGCGTTGTCCGCCAGCACCATGCAGCCACCGCTGGCCAGGGTGACAAAGATCTCCCAGACCGACAGGTCGAAACAGATCGAAGTCGACGCCAGCACACCGCGCAACTGCTCCTCGCGGTACACCCCTTGCGACCACTGGATCAGCGCAGTGAGGTTGGCGTGACTGATGGCCACACCCTTGGGCTTGCCGGTGGAACCCGAGGTGTAAATGACGTAAGCCAAGTTTTGCCCGCTGATCCCGGCCACCGGCGCAGTGGTCGGATACCCGGCCAGCGATTGCTCGCCCTCCTCCACCAGCACCACCTGAGCGCTCAACGCGTCAGGCAGCATCGCCTGCGCTGCCGGCTCGGTCAGCAATACCGCGGCGCGGCTGTCGTCGAGCATGTGCAGCAGACGTTCCTGCGGGTAATCCGGGTCCAGCGGCACATAGGCGCCACCGGCCTTGAGAATTGCCAACAGCGCGACCAGCATGTCCGGGGTACGGCGCATGCACACACCGACCCGCACCTCCGGCCCCACGCCCAGCGCTTGCAGTTTGTGCGCCAGACGATTGGCCCGCAGGTCGAGGTGGCGATAGTCGATCTGCTGTTCGGCGTAGATCACCGCCGCTGCATCCGGTCGCAGTGCAACGCGGGACTCGATGAACTCGAGCACCGTGCGCGAATCGGTCGCCGTGACGCCGGCCTTGCCCCAGTCGATCGCTTGCTTGCGCTGCGGCTCGTCGAGCAATTGCAAGGTGCCCAACGGTTGCGTGGCGTTGCCGAGGAACTGGCTCAACAGACTTTCGAGCTGACGACTCAGGCCGACGATCGTCGCAGCACCGAACAGGGCCTGATCGTAACTGACGCCCAGGCTCAGCTCGCGACCGGTGACCGCCACCAGCGTCAGCGGGTAGTTGGTCTGCTCCTGACGGCGGATCGCCGAGAACACCAGACCGGTATCCGGCCCCTGTTGCAGGGCTTCGGCCATCGGGTAGTTCTCGAACACCAGAATGCTGTCGAACAGCGCTCCCGCACCGAGTCCGGCCCAGCGCTGAATCTCGTAGAGCGGCGTGTGCTCATGCTCGCGCAGCGCCAGGTTGAGGCCCTGCACGTGTTGCAACCAGCGCTCGACCGGCATCTCGGCGGACGGCGCCGCCACGACCGGCAAGGTGTTGATGAACAGGCCGATCTGCTGCTCGACGCCGGGCAGATCGGTCGGACGTCCGGCCACCGTAGCGCCGAAGGCCACGCTGTCCTGACCGGTGTAACGCTGCAACAGCACCAGCCACGCCGCTTGCACCAGGGTGTTGAGGGTGACTTTCTGCTCCCGGGCGAAACGGTTCAGATCCGCCGTCAGCTGTTCGCTGAACAGATGCTGGTGATCGGCATAACCGCTGACGCCGGACGTCTGCGTCGGCACGGCACTGGCCAGACGCGTCGGCTCTTCGAGCTCGGCCAGCGCGTGCTTCCAGAACGCCCGACTGGCTGGCTGATCGCGCTGACCCAGCCATTCGATGTAGTCGCGATAACGTCCCTGGGCAGCAACCGGAGTCAGGCCCGCATAACGCTGCAGCACTTCACCGAACAACTGCGAGGTACTCCAGCCATCCATCAGGATGTGATGGCAGGTGTAGATCAGGTGATGCGTCGAATCATCGGTACGCACCAGCGAAACCCGCAACAGCGGCGCGCCCGTCAGCTCGAAACCGTTGGCCAGATCATCGCCGGCCAGTTGTTCCAGCGCAGTGTCGAGGTCGGTTCGACCCCGCCAGTCCTGCACGCTCCACGGCATTTGCACGCTCTGGCGAACCACTTGCACCGCTGCAGCGGCGTCGCTCGGCCAGACAAACGCGGTACGCAGAATGTCGTGGGCGTCGAGGGTCTGCTGCCAGGCCTGACGGAAACGCTCGGCCTCCAGATGTTGCACGTCGACCCGCAGCTGGTTGGTGTAAGCCGGGCTGTCGGGGTCGTTGAGGCTGTGGAACAGAATGCCTTGCTGCATCGGCGACAGCGGGTACAGATCGGTGATCTCCCGGGCCGGAATCGGCAGTGCCGAAAGTTGCGCCTGCGTCAGGCTCACCAGACTGAAATCGGACGGCGTGACGCCGGCCTCGCCGCTGTCGCAGCAGTGCTCGATCAGCCGTTCCAGCTCCAGGCGATAAGCCTCGGCCAGTGCCTGCACCGTGTCGGTACGGTACATGCCCGAACCGAATGTCCAGGTCAGTTCCAGCTCGCCGCCATACACCTGACCGTCAATGCTCAACCAGTTGCCCAACGGTGCCGTGGCGTCCTGATTGGCCCCGGTGCTTTCGCCGGACGGCACGAACAGGGCGCCCTCGGCGGCACTGAAGTCGCCGTCGAACTGGCCCAGATAGTTGAAGGTCACCCGTGGCGGGGCCGGCGAACGCAGCTCGGCGGCACCGGTCAGGTAGCGCAGCACGCCGTAACCGATGCCTTTGCCCGGCACGGCGCGCAGTTGCTCCTTGATCGCGCACAACGATTCGCCCGGCCCTGCCTGCGGTGTCAGACGCACCGGGAACAGGCTGCTGAACCAGCCCACCGTACGACTCAGATCGAGTTCCTCGAACAGGTCTTCGCGACCATGGCCTTCAAGCTGGATCAGCACCGACGGCTGTCGGCTCCAGTCACACAACACCCGCGCCAGCGCCGTGAGCAGCAGATCGTTGATCTGCGTGCGATACGCGGCCGGAGCAACCTTGAGCAACTTGTGGGTCAGTGCCTGGCTCAGGCGCGAACTGACGCGTTGCGCCTGCTCCTGAGTCTGCACGTCTTGTGCAAAGTCCCGTGGCAACTCCACGTCGCCCGCGCTCAGGGTCGTCAGCCAATACTCGCGCTCGCGGCCCAAGGTTTCACTTTGGGCATAACGGTGCAGACGCTCGGCCCAGCTCTGCAACGAACTGCTCTTGCCCGGCAACACCAGCGGCTTGCCCGAGGCCAGTGCGGTGTAACCGAGCTGCAAGTCTTCCAGCAGGACGCGCCAGGACACGCCATCGACCACCAGGTGATGGATCACCAGCAACAGACGCTGTTCACCGCCGGGCAGATTAGCCAGCACCGCCCGCAACAGTCGCCCCTGTTGCAGATCCAGACTGCGCTGGGCCAGATCCGCCAGCGCCGTCAGTTGATCCAGGCTGTCCAGATCACGCACCCACAACAGCTCCGGGTCGCGTTGCGTCTGGAACGTTGCCTGCCACACATCGCCCGACGCCTGGAAGTTCAACGCCAGTGCATCATGCTGCTCGATCAGTGCCGCCAGTGCGGCTTGCAGATGACTGGCATCAAGCGGCGCCTGCGGTTGCAGCATCACCGACTGGTTCCAGTGCTCTCGCCGGGCAATCGGTGTTTCGAAAAAGCGCGCCTGAATCGGCAGCAAAGCCATCTGCCCGCCGACCTTCTGCGGCGCTGCCGCCACGGGTTTGGCTTCGATCAGTTTGGCCACCGCCGCCAACTGGCCCACGGTCTGCTTCTCGAACAATTGCTTGGGGCTGAGCTTGATGCCCTGGCGCTTGGCCCGGGCAATGATTTGCAGGCTGAGGATCGAGTCCCCGCCCAGTTCGAAGAAATTGTCGGTGCTGCCCACACGCTCGAGCTTGAGCACATCGGCCCAGATCGCCGCGAGTTTTTCCTCGACCTCGCCCACCGGCGCGACGAAGCGCTGCGTCACCACGCCCGGCACCGGCAAGGCGCGCTTGTCCAGTTTGCCGTTGGCGGTCAGCGGCAATTGCTCCAGCAGTACAATCTGCGCCGGCACCATGTAATCCGGCAGACGGGCTTGCAGTTGCTCGCGCAGTGTTTCCGCCTTCAGCGCTGCATCTGCCGCCGGCACGCACCAGGCCACCAATTGCAGGCGTGCCGGGTCGTCATCCAGCGCCAACGCGAGTACCGCCGCTTCGCTGACACCGTCCAGGCCGAGCAGCACCCGGGCGACTTCCGCGGGTTCTACCCGATACCCGCGCACCTTGACCTGATCGTCGGCGCGCCCGATGAACTCCACCGCCTGCTGGCGATTGCGACGCACCCGGTCGCCACTGCGATAGACCCGCGCACCGGCCGGCCCGAACGGGTCGGGAACGAAGCGCTCGGCCGTCAGCCCCGGCTGCCCAAGGTAACCGAGGGCAACACTGTCGCCGCCGATGTACAGCTCGCCCGCAACCTGATCGGCCACGCTGTTGAGTACATCGTCAAGCACATACACATGGGCCCCGGCCAATGGCGTGCCGACCGGCACACTGCGAGCCCCCGGTTCCAGCGAACCGACTTCGTGGGCCAGTACACCGACGGTGGTTTCGCTCGGGCCGTAGTGGTTGATGACCCGGCAACCCGGCTTGAGCTGACGCACACGCTCCACCAGCGCCGGCGAACACGCTTCGCCGCCGACAATCAGCGCCTGCTCCGGCAGCACATCGGCTGCACGCGACGCCTGCAACAAGGCCGCCAGATGTCCCGGAACGATTTTCAGCATGCCCACCCGGTGCCCGGCCATGTACTCGGCGAAGCGATCCGGATCGAAGCCCAGCTCTTCCGGCAATACATGCAGCAACCGGCCCGAGCACAGCGCGCCGAACAGCACGGTGAAACCCAGGTCCGCCGCGATGGTGGAGACCAGCGCCATGCTGGTGTCCGGCGCCGGATCGAGACGCTCCAGCACACCGCGCACGTAACTGGCCAACGCACCGTGGCTGACCAGCACGCCCTTGGGTTGTCCAGTGGAACCGGAGGTGTGAATCACATAGGCCGGCGACTGCGCCGACAACTCACAGGCCGGGGCCGTCGCCGGCTGCTGTTGCCATTGCTGCGCATCGAATGCCAGCCCCTGACAACCGGCGACCGCCAGTTCCGGAACCCGCGAATCACCCTCGGCACACACCACTGCCCGAGCCTTCGCGGCGCCGAGCATCTGTTGCAAGCGCGCCATCGGCGCCTTGACGTCCAGCGGCATGTACACCGCGCCAGCCTTGATGATCGCCAGCACGCACGTCAGCCAGTCGAGCGAGCGCTCCATCAGCACCGCCACCGGTTGACCGGCAATCGCGCCTTGGGCCAGCAGATGATGCGCGAGGCGATTGGCAGCCTGATCCAGTGCCTGGAAGCTCAAGCCGCCATTCAGATCCCGCGCTGCCAGCGCTTGCGGCTGGCGCGCGACTTCGCGTTCCCAGTGCTGCAACACCGACTGTGCCGGTTCACGCGGTGCCGCGAGCGCGCTCGGCAATGCCGTCGCCACGGTGTGCAGCGGCGCTTGCGGCGCTTTCAGCAGTGCACCGAACAGACCAAGCAGCGCCGGGACAAAACCTTCAACCGTCGCGTGTCGATAGAGGTCGCTGGCGTAGGTCATCTGCCCGTGGATCAACGTGCCGTCATCGGTGATGTCCAGCGCCAGATCGAAGTGCGTGCCGTCCTTGTCCAGCGGATACTCCGCCACGGTCAGGCCCGGCAACGCCATCGAACGCTGTTTCTGCATGCCGACGTTCTGGTTGAACTTGGCCTGGAACAACGGGTTGTGCCCCAACGTACGCTCGGCGACCAACTCGTCCACCAATTGCTCGAACGGCAGCTCCTGATGGGCCTGGGCGCCGAATGACGCCTCGCGCACCCGCGCCAGCAAGTCCTCGAAACTGCCTCGCTCATCCACCTCGCAGCGCAGCACCTGGGTATTGACGAAGAAGCCGATCAGCCCTTCGACTTCGGCGCGACTGCGGTTGGCGTTGGGCACGCCGACGCGGATGTCACGCTCTCCGGCCTGACGCGAGAGGAACAGCGAGAACCCTGCGAGCACCAGCATGAACAGACTGATGCCTTGAGCACGGGCAAAGCCGTTGAGTTGACGCGACAGATCCGCGCCGAAATCGAAGCTCAGAGTCTGGCCTTCAAAACTCTGGGTCAGCGGCCGGGCGAAGTCCGGGGCGACTTCCAGCAGCGGATGCTCCTCACCCAGTTGCTGGCGCCAGTAATCGAGTTGACGCTCGCCCTCGCCCGCTTCCAGCCAGCGCCGCTGCCAGATGGCGTAGTCGGCGTATTGCAAGGCCAGCGCCGGCAACTGCGGTTCGCGCTGCAGGCTGAACGCCTGATAGCACTGCACGAATTCCTTGACCATCACGTCCATCGACCAGCCGTCGGAGACGATGTGGTGCATGCTCACCACCAGCACGAACTCATCGTCCGCCAGGCAAAACAGACTGGCGCGCAGCAACGGGCCGTGACGCAGATCGAACGGCTGCGCCGTCACCTTCTGCACGTGCTCGGCCAGCGTCTGCTCGCGTTCTTGCGCGGCAACACCGGTCAAGTCGATGCGTTCCAGCGCAACGCCCTGCGGTTCGAGGATCACTTGATGCGGCTGCTCGCCGTCGGTGAGGAACACCGTGCGCAGCACTTCATGGCGAGCCAGCAGGTGATCGAACGAGCGGGTCAGCGCCGCTTCGTCCAGCCGTCCTTTCAGGCGCAGGCCGGCGACCATGTTGTACGCGGCGCTCTGCGGCTCGAGCTGCCAGAGAAACAGCAAACGCTGCTGGGCGAACGACAGCGGGATCTGCGCGCAGTCGTGACGACTGACCGGCAGCGGCAGCAGGCTGAAATCCTTGCCCTCTTCGCGCAGCTTGGCCAGAAACAGCCGACGCTGCTCAAGCGGCAAGCCGACGAACCTTTTAGCGATGCGCTCCGCCATGGTGCCGCTCATACTTCTTCTCCTTCCAATTCATTCATGAACAGGTCTATGTCGGACCAGTCGTTATCCGCTGCACCGTCGGCCAACTGCGCCACTGCCTGGGCCAGTTCACCGAGCAGCGGCTTTTCGAACAGGTTGCGCAGCGGCAACACCACGTTCAGCTGTTTCTTGATCCGGCCGATCACTTGCGCCGCCAGCAGCGAATGGCCGCCCAGCTCGAAGAAGTGATCGTCCAGACCGACGCGCGGCACTTGCAGCACATCCGCCCAGATATGCGCCAGGGCTTGTTCGATGTCCGATTGCGGGGCGCGGTAATCGACCTGCAATTGGTCCATGTCCGGCGCCGGCAAGGCCTTGCGATCGAGCTTGCCGCTCGGCGTCAGTGGCAACTCCGCCAACAGCAGCAGATGGCCCGGCACCATGTAGTCCGGCAGCCTGGCCTGCAGCGAAGCCCTGACCTGCTGACGGAACGCCGACTGAGCGGCCACCCCGTCCAGCACGTCCTGATCGGCCACCAGATACGCCACCAGTTGCAGGCTGCCATTGAGCGGCAAGGCCAGCACCACGGCCTCGCGGATGCCCGGGCATTGCTGCAGGCGCGATTCGATTTCACCCAGCTCGATACGGAAACCGCGGATCTTCACTTGATGATCCACGCGACCGACGTATTCCACCGCGCCGTCAGCGCGCAAACGTGCGCGGTCGCCGGTGCGGTACAGGCGCTCGCCGCTGGCAAACGGGTCGGCTATGAAACGCTCGGCGCTCAGGGTCGGTTGTCGGTGGTAGCCGCGCGCCAGGCCCGGGCCGCCGATGTACAACTCGCCCACCGCGCCTTGCGGCAGCAGGTTCAAATCATCGTCCAGCACGTACAGGCGACGTGCGGCTAGACCGTGACCAATCGGAATGCCGCGCCACGACACGGCGTCAGGGGTCAGCGCCGAGCAGTCGTGGATCGTCGACACCACGGTGGCCTCGGTCGGCCCGTAGGTATTGAGCAGGCGCACATGACCCAATCCGGCCTGCTTCCACAGGCGCAGACCGTCCACCGCCATCGCCTCGCCGCCCACGTGAATCTGGCGCAGGGCACCGAAATGCGCCGGAGGATTGGCAGCGTATTCCTGCACCAGCCAGTACCAGTACGCCGCCGGCAAGTCGGCCAGGGTGATGCCGTGTTCGAGGATCACTTGATGCAATGTCGCGCTGTCCCACAGACGCGCGTCGCGCAGCACGACGCTCGCGCCGTGACAGAGCGGCGGGAAAAACTGCTCGACGAACCCGTCGAAGCTGCTGGTCGCGAACTGCAAGACCCGGTCGCCTTCGCGCAGGTCGCTGTAGTCGATGGCGCGCTCGATGAACTCGCTCAGCGCGGCATGACTGATCGCCACGCCCTTGGGCCGACCGGTCGAGCCGGAGGTATAGATCACGTAGGCGAGGTTTTGCGGCTCGACCGTCACCGGCAGATTGTCGCTGGCGCCATCGTCGGGCAGCGTGTCCAGGCACAGGCTTTGCACACCGTCGAGAGCCGGCAGAACGGCCAGCGTCTGCCGGTCGGTCAGCAACAGGTTCAGTCCGCTGTCGTCGAGCACATGGCGCAAACGCTCGCCCGGCGTCTGCGGATCCAGCGGCACATAGGCGCCGCCGGCCTTGAGCACGGCCAGCAAGGCGACGGCCAGTTCCAGCGAACGCCCCAGCGCCACGCCGACCAGCACATCTGGGCCGACACCCCGGGCGCGCAGTTGATGGGCCAGGCGATTGCTGCGCCGGTTCAGTTCGGCATAGCTGATCGAGGGTGACGGCTCGCTCGCCAGAATCACCGCCGGCGCCTCGGGGGTACGGGCCACTTGCGCTTCGAACAGGGTCTGAAAGCTGGCCAGTCGCGGGCTCGTTTCGGCGATCTGGATCAAGCCCTGCTGCTCGGCGACGTCCAGCATCGAAAGGTTGCCGATCAACTGCTGCGGATCACGGCAGACCGACACCAGCACGTTGCGCCAGTGCCCGGCCAGCGCGGCGATGGTGGACTCGTCGAAAATATCGGTGGCGTAGGTGAACGCGGCGAACAGTTGCTCGCCCTCTTCACGGGTGTCGAGCATCAGATCGCTGGTGGCCGCATGTTCGCGGCCGCTGCCGGTCAGTTGTTCCTCGGTCAGGTAACCGACCCGCAAGCCTGACGCCAACTGCGCCTGCTGCAAATCGGTCACCAGCGGCTGATGGTTGAACATCACCTGGAACAGCGGGTTATGGCTCTGACTGCGGGCCGGTTGCAGGGCTTCGATCAAGGCATCGAACGGCAGATCCTGATGGGACTGCGCGCCGGCCGCAGACTGGCGCAGGCTCTGTAACAGATCGGCGAAACGGCTGTTGGCGGTGACCACGCTGCGCAGGATCTGCGTATTGACGAAGAAGCCGATCAAGCCTTCGGTTTCGCTGCGGGTACGGTTGGCGATCAGGCCGCCGACGCGAATGTCGGTCTGGCCGCTGTAGCGATGCAGCAAGGTCTTGAACGCCGCCAGCAGAACCACGAACAGGGTCACGCCCTGACGTTGGGCGAGGTTTTTCAGATCCTGGCGCAGGCTGGCGTCGATGACCGTTTCCAGACGCGCGCCGCGGTGACTGGCCTGCGCCGGGTAAGCGCGGTCAGTCGGCAGTTCAAGCACCGGATGTTCATCGCCCAGCTGCGCGCGCCAGTAGTCGAGCTGCCTCTCGCGTTCGCCCGCCTCCAGCCAGCTGCGTTGCCACAGCGCATAGTCGCGGTAATGCACGGTGATCGCCGGCAATTGTGGCTCGCGCCCGGCCACCAGCGCATCGTAGGTGCGCATGAATTCATCGATGAGAATGTTCATCGACCAGCCGTCGGCAATGATGTGGTGCAGCGTCAGCAACAGCACGTGTTCCTGCGCGTCCAGCCGCAGCAGACGCAGGCTCAGCAACGGCCCGCTTTCCAGATCGAAGGCTTGCGTGGCCTCCGCCATCATGTGCTGACGGGCCAGCGGCCAGCGCTGATCCTCGGGCAACGCGCTCAGGTCAGTGAGGGTCAGCTTGACGGGCTGCGGTTCGGCGACTTTCTGGAAAGCTTGTTCGCCCTCCTGACCGAACGTGGTGCGCAGGCACTCATGCCGCGCCGCCAGCAGACTGAACGCCTGCTCCAGCGCCTCGGGCTGCAACTCACCGCTCAGGCGCACGGCCATTGGCAGGTTGTAGGCGGCGCTTTGCGGATCCATCTGCCAGAGAAACCACATCCGCTGCTGGGCATAGGACAAGCCGTCACGCTCGGCGGCCCCGATGCAGGCGGTCATGGGCAGCTGCGCAAAATTGATCCCTTCACGGGCCATGCCGGCGAGGAACAAACGACGTTTGTCCTGAGGCAATTCGATAAAGCGGCGGGCTAGTTTCTGTGCGTCTGCGGCATTCATGCATTGGGTCCTTGCTGATCGGCGGCGTGACCAGGAGGCCCGGTCGTATCAACAAGAACGAATGACAAACGCCATGATTTAGCGGGGCCGGGCAATCCCCGGCCGACGGTTGCCGGGACTGGCGCACAAACGCCGAAGCCGGCTCACGACCGGCTTCGACAACCACCCGCTCACCTGCTGCGACGGGTCAGAGGGCGTCCTGGGAGTGACCTTCGGCCATGGCCACGATTACCTTGCGCGGGCCTTCGAACGGCGAGCGGGCATGGGCCGACAACATGTTGTCGAGCATCAGCACATCGCCCTCCTGCCACGGGAAGCTGATGGCGCATTCGTCGAGCACCGCACGTATCTGGCTCAACACTTCATCCTCGATGGGCGAACCGTCACCGTAGTAGACGTTACGCGGCAGGTCTTCTTCATCGACGATGTCCAGCAGGCTCTCGCGCACCTCCGGTTGCAGGTTGGAGATGTGGAACAGGTGCGCCTGATTGAACCAGACCATGTCCCCGGTGACCGGATGCCGGGCCACTGCCTGACAGGTCTGGCGGGTACGCAGTTCGCCGTCGTCCTTCCATTCGCAGACAATGCCGTGGGCCTGGCAGTAGGCCTCGACCTCGGCCTGGTCTTCGGTGTTGAACACATCTTCCCAGGCCACATCCAGGCCGTTGCCGAAGTTGCGCACATACATCAGACCCTTGCTGACGAAGCGCTCGCGGATCGCCACCGGAATCCGGCGATACACTTCGCGACTGTCGGCAATCGGCGTTTCGCCACCGGACCTGGCCGCGATCATGCTGTAGAACCAGATCTTCATCGGCCAGTCCCGGGAGTAGGCCTGCTCGTTGTGCAGCGGAATACTCTGGTGCGCCGGGTATTCGGTGGAGGTGTACACCCCCTGGGTCACGTTGGTCCGTGGCGTGGAGCCGAACTCATAGTTCAGCAGCGGATGGCCGAAGCTCGCCGCAAACTCGCGAAAGCGCTCCGCGCCCTCCAGCCGGAATCCACGAAACAGCAAACCGCCGTCTTGCAGCAGATGCTTATCGACCAGCTCTTTCAATTCGTCGAACACCGCCAGCAAGTCGGTATCGGCGTCGCTCGCCTCCACCAGCAGCGGCAGGCGACCGCGATGCGGCAACAACGGACGGACGGAAAATCCCTCAGCAACAGCCATGACTGGCCTCCTCAAAACACTCGATTGGTGAACCGCGCTTTACAGCGCCGGTGCCGCCGACAGCGCATGGCGCCGGTGATGGGCTTCCAGGTGATTCTTGAGCGTGCGGATGACCCGGGCTTCATGCTCATGAATGAAGAAGTGCCCACCGGTCATCATGTCCACCGAGAAACTGCCCAGCGTCTCTTTGCTCCAGCCGATCAACTGTTCGGTGGTCGCCCGGTCTTCCTTGCCGCCCAGCACATGCACCGGGCAATTGAGCAGTGGCCGCTCGATCGGCGTGAAGCGTCCGCACATCATGAAATCGGCGCGCAGGACCGGCAGCGTCAGGCTCATCAACTCCTGATTGGCCAGTACTTCTTCGCTGGTGCCCTGAAAGGTGCGCAGCTGTTCGATCAGCTCTTCGTCGCTGCGCGGCTCGGAAAAACCACGATCGTAATCGCTGCGCATGCTCGGGGCGGCGGTGCCGGAGGCGAACAGCGCCACCGGCTCGGGGGCTCCAAGATCGCGAAAGGCGTGGGCCAGCTCGCACGCGAGCAGCGCGCCCAGGCTATGCCCGAACAGCGCATAGGGCGCTTGCAGCGAAGGTTTATGCTCGCGCGCCAGTTGCCGGGCCAGGGCCCGCATGTCGATTTGCAGGGGTTCGTCGTAGCGCGCGCCGCGTCCGGGCAACTCCACCGGTTGCAGTTGCATCCACGACGGCAGCTGGCGCCGCCAGCGGCTGTAGACCATGGCGCTGGCGCCCGAATAGGGCAGGCACAGCAGTGTCAGCTTTGTCACCGCGTTTACCTCAATGGGTTATCTGTAAAAGAGAACGGATGAGGCACGACGGGAATTAGTCCGGGTGACGATCACTTCAAATGACGGAAACTCTGCACCGCCGAGCCCAGCACCACCGCCCCGGCGGCAATCGCCAGCCAGAAGCCGCTGCGGGCACCGAATGCGTCCACCAGCGCGCCGGAACCGGCAGCGCCGATGGCCACGCCGATGCTCAGACCGGTCACCAGCCAGGTCAGGCCTTCGGTGAGTTTGGCCGGCGGCACGATGCGCTCGATCAACGCCATCGCCACGATCAGGGTCGGCGAGAAGAACAGCCCGGCGATGAACACCGCGACGGCCAACCCGAAGATGTTGGTCGCCAGCAGCAACGGCAGCGTGGTCACCGCTGTCGCCAGACCGCCGTAGAGAAACAGGCGCGGCAACGGCAGCTTCGAGCGCATCGCACCGAAGGCGATACCCGCCAGACAGGAACCGATGGCGTACACCGACAACACGATGCTCGCCGCCGCCGGCTGGCCCTGCTGCTGGGCGAACGCGACGCTGACCACATCCACCACGCCGACAATCACGCCCATGGCGAGCATCAACGCCAGCAGCCATTGCACGTCGGTCGAGCGAATGATCGAGCCTTTATGCTCTGATTCGTGCGGATGTACCGGCGGCTCGGTGCTGCGCTGGGCGACGAATGCCGTGACGCCGATGGCCAGCATCAACAGTGCCGCCAGCGGTCCGGCCTCGGGAAACACACCGACGCACAAGCCTACCGACAGCGGCGGGCCGACGATAAAGCAGACTTCGTCGAGCACCGACTCCAGCGCATAAGCGGTCTGTAACTGCGGCTGGCCGCGATAGATTTCGGTCCAGCGCGCCCGCGCCATCGCCGACATGCTCGGCATGCAACCGGCCAGTGCTGCGCAGACAAACAGCGTCCAGGTCGGCGCTTGCAAACGGGTGCACAACAGCAACATCAGCAACGCGCCCCCGCCGATCAGCGCCGCCACCGGCAGCACTCGCCCCTGGCCGAAACGGTCCACCAGCCGCGACACCTGCGGCGCGCAAAACGCCGTGGCCAGCGCAAACGTCGCCGCCACCCCACCCGCCAGCGCGTAGCCGCCGGTCAATTGCGAGAGCATGGTGATCACGCCGATGCCGGTCATGGAAATCGGCATGCGCGCGATCATCGCGGCAATCACAAAAGCCCGGGCGCCGGGGGCGTTGAACAGTTCGCGGTAAGGGTTTGCCATCGGATGCAGCCTCATCAGGGGCGGCCAAGTTGCCACAAAGCCTGACGGCCGGGGAAGCGCGCAATTGTTGGTGGAATGTGAAGTCCCCAACGCACGCAGGGCCAATCGCTGCCGCATAAACCTGTCGATGATTTCATTTACGCGGATGAACTCTCGCCGCCGCCCATCAGTCAGCTAAATAAGCTCTCAACCCAAGGCGCGACCCTGCATGCAGATTTCCCTCGCCCGCCAAGTGGCACTGGTCACCGGCGCCAGTTCCGGCATCGGCCACGGCGCCGCCAAAGCCCTGGCCGCAGCCGGTGCTGCCGTGGTCATTAACTACAACCGTCAGGCCGAACCCGCCGAAGCACTGGCCCGGCAGATCGTCGCCGACGGTGGACAGGCCATCGCCATCGGCGCCGATGTCTCGAAGGAAGAAGACGTTGAGCGACTGTTCCAGCAAACCCTCGACGCCTTCGGAACACTAGACATTCTGGTGGCCAATTCCGGCCTGCAAAAAGACGCGGCGGCTGTGGATATGTCGCTGGCCGACTGGAATGCGGTGATCGGCGTCAACCTCACCGGCCAGTTCCTTTGCGCCCGCGCCGCGCTGCGGATCTTCAATCGCCAGGGCGTGCGCGAAGGCGTGTCGCGGGCCGCCGGCAAGATCATCCATATGAGCTCGGTGCACCAGCGCATTCCCTGGGCCGGGCACGTCAATTACGCCGCATCCAAGGGTGGCGTCGATCAATTGATGCAGACCCTGGCCCAGGAAGTCAGCCACCAGCGCATCCGCATCAACGGCATCGCACCGGGGGCGATCCGCACGGCCATCAATAAAGACGCCACCGAAGGCGACGCCGCCCAGGCCCTGCTCAAACTCATCCCTTACGGGCGCATCGGCGATGTCGAGGACGTGGCCAACGCGGTGGTATTTCTCGCCTCCGATGCCTCCGACTACATCGTCGGCACCACCCTGTTCATCGACGGCGGCATGAGCCTCTATCCGGAGTTCCGTGGCAATGGCTGAGCATCAATCCGAACGACAAAGCCCCATCGACGCCCACGGCATCATTGGCGACATGCGCAGCGCCGCGCTGGTCAATGACAAGGGCAGCGTGGATTTTTTCTGCTGGCCGGAGTTCGACAGTCCGTCGATCTTCTGTTCGCTGCTCGATACCCCCGACGCGGGGATTTTCCAGTTGGCTCCGGATCTGCCCGATGCCCGACGCGAGCAGATTTACCTGCCGGACACCAACGTCCTGCAAACCCGCTGGCTCAGCGATCACGCCGTGGTGGAAATCACCGACCTGCTGCCGATTGGCGACAACGACGATGCCTTGCCGCTGTTGATGCGCCGAGTGCGGGTGGTCAGCGGGCAGGCGACGTTTCATCTGCGCTGCGCGGTGCGGCATGACTACGCCCGCGCTGAGACCCGCGCCGTCATCGATAAACAGGATGTGCTGTTCAGCGCCAGCGGGCAGCCGACGCTGCGCCTGGCCTCGGATCAAACCCTGAACGTCGATAACAATGCGGCGGCTGCGCAATTCACCCTCAAACAGGATCAAACGGCGGCGTTCATGCTCGGCGCCAGCGACGATCCGCGCTTTGCCGAAGGCGCCGCGCAGCTGTGCATCGAACGCACGCTGAAGTTCTGGCGCGACTGGATCGGCCAGTCCAACTATCGCGGTCGCTGGCGGGAAATGGTCAACCGCTCGGCCCTCGCTCTGAAGTTGCTGACCTCACGCCAGCACGGCGCAATTCTCGCTGCCGCCACCTTCGGCCTGCCGGAAACACCCGGCGGCGAACGCAACTGGGACTACCGCTACACCTGGATCCGCGACGCCTCGTTCACCGTTTACGCTTTCATGCGCCTGGGCTTTGTCGACGAAGCCAATGCCTACATGCGCTGGCTGCGCGGGCGGGTCAGCGATTGCAGCGGCCAGTCGTCGATGAAGCTGAACATCCTCTATGCGATCGACGGCCGCCAGGAACTGCCGGAAACCGAACTCACGCATTTGTCCGGCCATGGCGGCGCGAAACCGGTACGGATCGGCAATGGCGCCTACGACCAGATTCAACTGGATATCTTCGGCGAACTGATGGACGCCGTTTATCTGGTCAACAAATACGGCGACGCGATTTCCCACGAAGGCTGGAACCATGTGATGGAAGTGGTCGATCAGGTCTGTGAGACCTGGCAGACCAAGGACGTAGGCATCTGGGAAATGCGCGGTGAGCAACATCACTTTCTGCACTCACGGCTGATGTGCTGGGTGGCGCTGGACCGGGCCATCCGCCTGGCCTCGAAACGCTCGCTGCCGGCGCCCTTCGCCCGCTGGGACCAGACCCGTCAGGCGATTCATGCCGACATCTGGGACAACTTCTGGAACGAAGAGCGCGGGCATTTCGTGCAGTACCAGGGCGGCACGGCGCTGGACGGCTCGATGTTGCTGATGCCGTTGGTGAGGTTCGTCAGCGCCAAGGATCCGAAATGGCTGGCGACGCTGGAAGCCATCGAAAAACACTTGGTGCGTGACGGCATGGTTTATCGCTATCGCAATGACGATGCGGGTATCGACGGATTGTCCGGCACCGAAGGCGCCTTCGCCGCGTGTTCATTCTGGTACGTGGAATGTCTGGCCCGCGCCGGGCAAGTAGAAAAGGCCCACCTGGAATTCGAACAATTGCTGCGCTACGCCAATCCGCTGGGGTTGTACGCGGAAGAGTTCGACAACCGAGGCCGGCATCTGGGCAACACACCACAGGCATTGACGCATCTGGCGCTGATCAGCGCGGCGAGTTTTCTGGATCGCAAGTTGAGTGGGGAGAAGAATTACTGGCAGCCGTAGTCATCCTTCTTCGCCAGTGCCTGTAAGAAAGATCTCAACTCCGATCGCCGTTTGTAGGATGACTACCTACGAACGGCAAACACCCCCGAGCCTTGCGGTTGAAGGGCTGGCCCACACAATCGATTCCTTTCGATACAACTTGTTGATGGCACGGCCTACAGAAACCTGCCAACCCCGTTAACGCTTGGCCCACAACTCACACTTACACCCCGAAATACCTTGTTGCCAGCTGTTACATCGCCCCCTACCATCCACCGCAACGGGCACAGCGGAGCTGTCCAATAAAAACCCGATTCAAGGAACCAGAATGAGCCAACGCATCCACCGCCTGATCGACACCCCACTACGCACCGGCCTCAAGCGCGACGAACTGTGGGAAGCCGCCGACAAGGGCCTGATCAAATGCTGGGAAATCGGCCGCCAGCGCGCCGCCCGTTTCCCCGACCTCGCCCAACGCTGCAGTGCCGATGAACTGCCGGTACTGGGCTGGAAAGGCGGGGTCAGTCGCAGCCTGAAGAAGAATGAAAAATACGGATCGCTGAAATACCTGGCCCAGTGGCAAGGGTTGCGTGGGGAAGATCTGGATATTGATCTGGGCGCCGAGCGGGTCATGACCTGCTCGCGGACGAAAATGGTGGTGACGTTTACGCCGGATCGCAGCAAGTATTTCAATCAGGTGGCGGAAGCCGAGGTGTAAGGAGACTTTCCATGACCCGTGCCGAAATCCGATTCAGCCACACCCCAAGCCTGACCATCGGCTATGAGCATCACGGCCCGGAAAACGGCACGCCGGTCATCCTCCTCCACGGCTTCGCCTACTCCCCCCGCGCCTACGACGAAATCGCCCCGCCCCTCGCTGCCCTGGGCTACCGGGTGATCGTGCCGTACTTGCGCGGTTACGGCCCGACCCGTTTCAACAGCCCGGACACGCCGCGTTCCGGCCAGCAAGCGGCGCTGGCGCAGGATCTGCTGGATCTGATGGATGCACTGGGGATCGAACAAGCGACATTGTGCGGTTACGACTGGGGCGGTCGGGCGGCGTGCATTGTGGCGGCGCTGTTTCCCGAGCGCGTGCGCGGGTTGGTGACGGGCGATGGCTATAACCTGCAAGACATTCCGAATTCGATCCAGCCGCTGGATCCGCAGAGCGAGCATCGCTACTGGTATCAGTACTACTTCCATACGCCCCGTGGCGTTGAAGGGCTGACGCAAAACCGGCGGGCGCTGTGCGAGTTGCTCTGGCAGTTGTGGTCACCGACCTGGGCGCGGAACGCCGAGCGTTATCCGCTGAGCGCGCCGGCGTTCGATAACCCGGACTTCGTCGAGGTGGTGATTCACTCTTATCGCCATCGCTTCATGTATGCGCCGGGCGATCCGGCGCTGGAGTGGATGGAGCAGGCGCTGGAGAAACAACCGGCGATCGGCGTGCCGACGATTTCGCTGTGCGGTGCGGATGATGGCGTTGGCCCGGCGCCGGAAGACGATGAAGATGCCCACCACTTCACCGGGATTTACGAGCGGCGGGTGCTGGCGGGTGTCGGGCATAACATTCCCGAGGAAGCGCCGGGCGAAACACTCAAGGCATTACTGGATCTGCTCCAGCGCTGACCGAAAACCGCTCCCGATAAGCCTGCGGCGTCACACCCATGGCCCGCAGGAAACTGCGTCTTAACGTCTCTTCACTGCCAAATCCACAATTGGCCGCGACCCGTTTGATCGGCAGTCCGGTATCGCTCAACAACCGGCGGGCGGTTTCGACGCGGATCAGTTCGATGGCGCGGGCCGGGGTCTGGCCGGTTTCGGCGCGGTAGTGGCGCACGAAACTGCGCTCGCTCATGCCGGCCTGTTCGGCGAGGGTCGGGATGCCCAGGTCGCAGGTCAGGTGTTCAGCGATCCACGCGTGTAAATCATCGAAGCGGTTGCCCTGTTTTTGCAGCGACAGCGTCACGCTGAATTGCGACTGCCCGCCCGGTCGCTTGAGGAACACCACCAGTTGCCGGGCGACGTCCAGGGCCATGTCGCGACCGAGATCGTCTTCGACCATGGCCAGCGCCAGGTCGATGCCGGCGGTGACACCCGCCGAGGTCCAGACCGGGCCGTCGTTGATGAAGATCGGATTCGGTTCGACCTGCAAGCGCGGGTGCTGCTGCGCCAATTGTTCGCAACGGGTCCAGTGGGTGACGACCCGGCGACCGTCGAGCCAACCGCTGGCCGCCAACAGAAATGCACCGGTACAGACCGAAGCCACGCGTCGACAGCCATTTGCATGCTCACGTACCCAACTCACCAACTCGGCATCTTCGGCAGCGGCGTAAACGCCCCAGCCGCCGGCAATGATCAGCGTATCGCTGGGCTGTTTCGGCAGCGGTTCGGCCAACATCGCCAACCCGGCGGAAGAGCTCACCGCCCCGTCACCGCTGGCGATGACCTTTGGCGCATACGGCGCAGGCAAACCCTGCTGGCGGGCGATGTCGTTGGCCGAGGCGAAGACCTGCAACGGCCCGGTGACATCGAGCAATTGCACATTGGCGAACGCGAGGACATGGATGGTTTTCGACATTTGGCGTAATTCGTGGGCTGATTGGCGTATGCGCCAAAACCTACGCGCCTACAGTGAAGCCGTCTACCCCCCTTTTCACGGAGAAGAACCATGGCGTTGCAGATCGGTTTTCTGTTGTTTCCCCAGGTGCAGCAACTCGACCTGACCGGCCCTTATGACGTGCTGGCCTCGTTGCCGGACGTGCAGGTGCATCTGGTCTGGAAGGATCTGGTGCCGGTCACCGCCAGCACCGGGCTGGTGCTGAAACCGACCACCACGTTCGAGGACTGCCCGGATCTGGATGTGATCTGCGTACCCGGCGGCGCCGGGGTCGGGCCGTTGATGGAAGATGAACAGACGCTGGCGTTCATCAAGGCGCAAGCGGCGCAGGCGCGATACGTGACGTCGGTGTGCACCGGTTCGCTGGTGCTTGGGGCGGCGGGCCTGTTGCAGGGTAAACGGGCGACCACGCACTGGGCTTATCACGATTTGCTGCCGACATTGGGCGCGATTGCGGTGAAGGATCGGGTGGTGCGTGACGGCAATCTGTTTACTGGCGGCGGCATTACGGCGGGGATCGATTTTGCTCTGACCCTGGCGCAGGAACTGGTGGGAGTCGATACGGCACAACTGGTGCAGTTGCAGCTGGAATATGCGCCGGCGCCGCCGTTTGATTCGGGCAGCCCGGACACGGCGCCGAGTGCTGTTGTCGATGAGGCGCGCAAACGTGCGGCGCCTTCGCTGAAGTTGCGCACGGAAATCACCGAGCGTGCGGCGGCAAAGCTCAACCTGCGCTGACATTTCAGCCACACCCAAGAACTTGTGGGAGCTGGCTTGCCAGCGATAGCGGTGAGTCAGTCAATGAAGATGTCGACTGTGCACACGCCATCGCTGGCAAGCCAGCTCCCACAGGTCTCAGTGTCAGCCACAGGTTTGCGTGTTGTCCCGGTTTCTCGCCACACCTTCACTTGTCCCCTCGCCCCCACCCGTGTAGAAAGCCTGTCCACAAATCGTGCACAAGGACTTTCCATGACAGCTCTGCCATGGCTCTATCTCGGGCTTCTCAGCCTTGGTTACGGATTGGCGCTGAGTTTCGGCCAGCTCGGCTGGCTGGCGCTGATCTCCATTGCACTGCTGGTTTTCGCCGGTTACTCCGTGCGCCAGCAAACCGTGCCGGTCGGGCGTTATCTCGGCCATGGCCTGTTTATCGTGTTGGCCCTGGCGCTGGCCCTGCACTGGCTGCCGGGCTTCTACAACGGCCGGGCCATCGAGCCGCAGCGCTTCACCGACAACGCCGTGCCGTTCTCGATGTACCTGAATCTCGACAAACCGCTGATTGGGTTCTGGCTGCTGCTAGTCTGCCCGTGGATCGTCGCGCGTCGTTCGTTGCGCCTGACGGTTTACGCCACCGCGCTGGCACTGACGTTGAGTGTGATTCTGGCGCTGGGCGGTGCGGTGTTGCTGGGCATGATCACCTGGGCGCCGAAATGGCCGGATCAGGCGTGGCTGTGGGTGCTGAACAATCTGCTGCTGGTGACGCTGGTCGAAGAGGCGCTGTTTCGCGGCTATATCCAGGGCGGCCTCAGTCGGCGTTTCCAACATCTGCCCTACGGCGAAAACCTCGCGCTGCTGCTGGCGTCCCTGTTGTTCGGCCTGGTGCATGTGGGCGCCGGCTGGCAATGGGTATTGCTGGCGAGCCTGGCGGGTGTCAGCTATGGTCTGGCCTACCGTTTTGGCGGGCTCGGTGCGGCGATCGCCACGCATTTTGGCCTGAACCTGCTGCACTTCGGCCTGTTCACCTATCCGATGCTCGCGGGTTGAAGCAAGGGCCGTTTTGCGACGCCGTACTTATAAATGAAAAAAAATTTCAATAAATGGCCGACCCCGCCGACAACCTTTCAAAGCCTTGCGGATTGAAAAACCATGCGTAACAACCAGCCCATTACACAACGCGAACGGACTTTCCCGGCTCAGCAACGGTTGATTTCCACAACCGACGCCAAAGGCGTGATCACTTACTGCAACGACGCTTTCGTCGAAATCAGCGGGTTCTCGCGTGAGGAACTGATCCGTGCGCCGCACAACCTGGTTCGTCACCCTGACGTGCCGGCGGCGGTGTTTTCGCACATGTGGGGCACACTGAAACAAGGCTTGCCATGGATGGGCATTGTCAAGAATCGCTGCAAGACCGGTGATCATTACTGGGTGAATGCCTATGTAACGCCGGTGTTCGACGGCAATCAGGTGGTCGGTTACGAGTCGGTGCGGGTCAAACCCACCGCCGAACAGATCCGCCGTGCCGAAGCGCTCTACCAACGCATCAACCAGGGCAAGTCGGCGATTCCTTCGAGCGACAAGTGGCTGCCGATTGTGCAGGACTGGCTGCCGTTCATTCTGGTCAGCCAGTTGAGCTTCATGATCGGCGCCACCCTGAACTCGCAGTGGGGCTTCGCCCTCGCCGCCGGTCTGTCGGTGCCGCTGGGCCTGCTGGGCCTGCAATGGCAACAACGCGGGCTCAAGCGCCTGCTGCGTCTGGCCGAGCAGACCACCTCCGACCCGTTGATCGCGCAGATGTACACCGACAGCCGTGGCGCCCAGGCGCGTCTGGAAATGTCGATCCTCAGCCAGGAAGCGCGCCTGAAAACCTGCCTGACCCGTCTGCAGGACACCGCCGAGCACCTGACCGATCAGGCCAAACAGTCCGACGCCCTGGCGCACAACAGCTCCAGCGGTCTGGAACGTCAGCGCGTGGAAACCGAACAGGTCGCCACCGCCGTCAACCAGATGGCCGCCACCACGCAAGAAGTGGCGAGCCACGTCCAGCGCACCGCCGACGCCACTCAGGAAGCCAATCGTCTGACCGGCCGCGGCCGCGACATCGCCGGCGAAACCCGCGAAGCCATCCAGCGCCTGTCGGTCGTGGTCGGTGAAACCGGCCTGACCGTCACCCAACTGGCCAAGGACAGCGACGAAATCGGCGGCGTGGTCGACGTGATCAAAGGCATCGCCGATCAGACCAACCTGCTGGCCCTCAACGCTGCGATTGAAGCAGCCCGCGCCGGCGAGATGGGTCGTGGTTTTGCCGTGGTCGCCGACGAAGTCCGCCAACTGGCGCAACGCACCAGCGAATCCACCGGCCAGATCCACGCCCTGATCGCCAAGTTGCAGCAGACAGCGTCCAGCGCCGTACAAACCATGGAAGCCGGCCATCGCCAGGCGGAAGAAGGTGTGGCACGGGTACTGGAAGCAGACCAGGCACTGGTGGGCATCAGCGAAGCGGTGGCCAACATCACCGACATGACCACCCAGATCGCCGCCGCGACCGAAGAGCAAAGTGCCGTGGCTGAAGAAATCAGCCGCAACATCAGCAACATCTCGGAACTGGCGGACCAGACTTCGGAACAGGCGCATAACTCGGCGTTGCTGAGTGAAGAGCTGACCAAGACTGCCAACACGCAATACTCGTTGGTGGAGCGGTTTAACCGCTGATTGGAATGGCAATACAAAAAACCCGGATAGCGAGAGCTTCCGGGTTTTTTATTGTGGCTCAACGTGTGACTACACATAGGGGCGCTATGCCCTACAAGAACACCAGAATCCGCTGACTGGTGCACCTGGGGGGTCGGCTCTATCGTTTGCCGGTAGAAATCCAATCCCTTAAGCTGGTCAGTATGAATACATCTCCTTTGGAGGCTCCGATGGCCACCACCAGAAAGATCGACAAGCCAGTCAAAAAAGTCATTCGCGATGAACTGACTTTTCTTGATGTCCGGCAAGCCGCGCGTGATGGGCAGAAAGCGTTCGATAAATATGTGATCACTGGCAAGCTACCCATAACAAAGTAGCCATAGATGCCAGCAGTCAAAATCTCTGCGCTTTTCGAACAAATCAACAACTGGAAAAACTTCGCCGCTCATTTTTTTAACTACAAAGTGTGCGGTGAACTGCCCGCTATTTTCGGGCGAGACGAACGACTAGATCTCAGCGAAATGCATCACATCCACCTGGCCAGCACTCAAGCGACCCAGGCGCGGTGGGCAAAAATAGACCGCCAGTATTATCGAACCGCCTTGGTTGACGATCCTGACAACGACTTCTGGCTTATCTACGCCTACGACGCTTTCCGGGATGAATACCTTTTGCTGACAATCACTGGCCCCGATGCCCATGACCGGAGTGAGTGGGGGGCATTTCTGCGCACGGTGCATTGCGAGATTGTTGAGCCATGGGTTGTGGGAAAAGTCATCTATCCCGACCTTGAGGACTTTTGATCAACTTGCTGGCCAATTCTTGGAACACGCCTGTAGCAAGGCAAAAAAACCCGGATAGCGAGAGCTTCCGGGGTTTTTATTGCCTTGGTACTTACTCCTTCGGCACGAGGTTATCCAACGCCTGATTCACCGCCAACTCGCCCAACATCACCACTTGCGCAATGCCCAACAGGGTCTTGCGATTCGGCCCTTCCAGCAGGCCGGCAAAGTCACCGAGCATGACCGTGGCTGACGCGAGGGACTCGCAGGCATTGGCCAGCAAGGACTCGGTGTCGGTTTGCGGGTTGACCATGAACATGTCGTTTGGGGTGTAGGGCGTGGCCATGATTTGGGCTGCGGGGGTCAGGTAATAGTCGAGGGCGCGTTCGGCCGCGTCGTGGAGTTTTCTTGAATCGGGAAATTCGTACGGGGACACCGGATCTTCTAACGGTGGAATGACGGTCTTGGACATCGGCTGGAACTCCGGAAAAGAGTCGCTTGAGGATTTTTATAGACGGCTGCCTGGCAGTGAGGGGACAAGCCCCTCACCGAGGCCGCAACTACCGCGAGACGTGATGGTTATCCAGCACACGATTGACCAGCAGCTCACTCAGCATGATGACCTGCTGCAGAATCTGCATCGCCTTGCGCTGCGACGGATCGACGGTTTCGCCAATATCCCGGGCCATGTCACTGGCTGACGACAGCGTTTCGCACGCTTCGACCAGCAGCGTTTCGTCATCCATTGTGGGATTGACCAAATAGATCTTGCCGGGCTTGCGCGATGGCTTGGATGTCTTCTGCGCCCCAGGATCGAGGTAATGATTGATCGCCCGCTCGGTTGCCGATTTTATGTTTTCGGCTTCGAGTGCGGCGTCGTAGGGGATTGAATCGGTTTCTGGCGGGTTTGGCGTAATTTTGAACATACGGACTCTCTATCTTGAAAGAATTGAAGAGCCGTCACTTTCGCTACCAAACGAAGGGTGGCGGCCATACGTGGGTTGGTAGACCGGTCAAGACAGAGAAACCCCCGGCGCCCCCGAAGGAGCCCCACGCATGGCCACCATATAAAACTCAGCCCCAAAAATGAGACTGCATAAGGGACACCACACGGCTGTCAAGAAAACGGGCTACCAAACCCGATCACTGTTTTTCAGTGACAGGGAAACGATATAGCCCTCTCCAAGCCGCGTAAGCCGGCGGATTCTGGCGTACGCGTAGGCAACGACGCAAGGTGTTGTAGCCCTTATGGCGTAACGGTTCGTGTACTTTAAACGTCGGCACGCGATCGTGTTTATTCGCTGGAAATGCAGGGCTGTGGGAGCTTTGAGTTTTGGTGGCGTGCCAGTGAAACCTTCCCCTCACCCTAGCCCTCTCCCCGAGGGAGAGGGGACTGACCGAGGTGTTTGGACGAGGTACGCCGACGTGAAATACCGAGGTGAACTCTGGCCTTAAAAAGCAAACATCCCGCTTCTAACCACTCAACACGATGAGCGTTAGCTCGAGTAAAGCTTTTGATCTTCGGGCCCCTTCGGCAGGCTGAGTGGAGGGATTCGTCCGGGGGTGGGAGCGCAGCGACCGTTTGGCGAAGCCAAACACATCGAGAGGAGGTGCAGCGAAGCAAACCGTAGGCGATGCCCCCCGGACGAATCCCGGAACGAAGGAACCCCGAGCCTCAGCGAGGGGCCGAACGCCGGGGCCTAGACCTTTTGGTTACTTTTGGGGCGTTTGCCAAAAGTGACCCGCCGTAAGGGCGGAACCCTAAGCAGCCATAACCGCAGCAACGGATATACACCCCCAACCAAACCTCAACGAAGAAACCCGGCAACCTTCTCCGCAGCCGAAGCCAAATGCTGCTCATGCGTAAACCCGGACACCTTGAGCGGCTTCAAATCATGATCCCCCGCCGCCAGCCAAAACACTTCAATACTCGGCGATAAGGAATACCCTTCAACCGCCTCCCGATTGCCAAGCGCATCCCGCTCCCCCTGAACAATCAACGTCCGAGTCTTCAACCCAGCCAAATGCTCAACCCGAGGCTTCTCCGGTTTCCCAACCGCATAAAACGGATAACCCAAGCAAACCAACGCATCAGCCCCCAACTCATCAGCCAGGAGACTGGCCATCCGCCCCCCCATCGACTTCCCGCCAACCGCCAAAACCCCAGCGACATGACGTCGCACTTCAACAAAAACCTCACGCCAGCACTCCTGCAATTTCCCCGCAGGATTCGGCGGCCCCTTGACCCCATCAACCCGCCGCTGCGCCATATAAGGAAACTCAAACCGCAACACGTTGATACCAAGCCCAGCAAGGCGCCCAGCCATATTCGTCATCCACTCACTGTCCATCGGCGCCCCCGCCCCATGCGCGAGAATGAGCGTCGCCGAAGCCTCACCAACAGCCGCATCCCAAAGCCACCCGTGATCCCGCAGGCACTGCGCCCATTGATCCCCGTCAATACTGGCCTTGTGCTGTTTGTCCATGCTTGCCTCGCTTTTAGTCTGCCTATAACTCCAGGCGAAGGACGCGCTGTCGGCGCTCACTTCGGCTGAACCGTGGATGGGGAACCATGAACACTTCTATCAGTACCGCCTACAACTACAAGGTGGTCCGCCAATTCGCCATTATGACGGTGGTGTGGGGCATCGTCGGCATGGGGCTCGGGGTTTTTCTCGCGGCTCAATTGGTCTGGCCCGAACTCAACTTCAACCTGCCGTGGACCAGCTTCGGACGCCTGCGCCCGCTGCACACCAACGCGGTGATCTTCGCGTTCGGCGGCTGTGCCTTGTTCGCCAGTTCGTTCTACTCGGTGCAGCGCACCTGCCAGACCCAACTGTTTGCGCCGAAAGTCGCCGCGTTCTGCTTCTGGGGCTGGCAACTGGTGATCCTGCTGGCGGCCATCAGCCTGCCGCTGGGTTACACCAGTTCCAAGGAATATGCCGAGCTGGAATGGCCGATCGACATCCTGATCACCATCGTCTGGGTCGCCTACGCCATCGTGTTCTTCGGCACGATTATGCAGCGCAAGACCAAGCACATTTATGTGGGCAACTGGTTCTTCGGCGCGTTCATCATCACAGTGGCGATCCTGCACATCGTCAACAACCTTGAGTTGCCGGTGAGTTTCACCAAGTCCTACTCGGTGTACGCCGGTGCAACCGACGCGATGGTGCAATGGTGGTACGGCCACAACGCCGTAGGCTTTTTCCTCACCGCCGGTTTCCTCGGGATGATGTACTACTTCGTGCCGAAACAGGCCGAACGTCCGGTGTATTCGTATCGCCTGTCGATCGTGCACTTCTGGGCGCTGATCACCCTGTACATCTGGGCCGGTCCGCACCACTTGCACTACACCGCGCTGCCGGACTGGGCGCAGTCGCTGGGCATGGTGATGTCGCTCGTACTGCTGGCCCCGAGCTGGGGCGGCATGATCAATGGCATGATGACCCTCTCGGGCGCCTGGCATAAGTTGCGCAGCGACCCGATCCTGCGCTTCCTGGTGGTGTCGCTGGCGTTCTACGGCATGTCGACCTTCGAAGGTCCGATGATGGCGATCAAGACTGTCAACGCCCTCTCCCACTACACCGACTGGACCATCGGCCACGTACACGCCGGCGCGCTCGGCTGGGTGGCGATGATTTCCATCGGCGCGCTGTACCACATGATCCCGAAAATCTTCGGCAAAGAGCAGATGCACAGTATCGGCCTGATCAATGCGCACTTCTGGCTCGCGACCATCGGCACCGTGCTCTACATCGCCTCGATGTGGGTCAACGGCATCGCCCAGGGCCTGATGTGGCGTGCAGTGAACGAGGACGGCACGCTGACCTACTCCTTCGTCGAAACCCTGGTGGCCAGCCACCCAGGCTTCGTCGTGCGGCTGATTGGCGGGGCGATCTTCCTCAGCGGCATGTTCCTGATGGCTTACAACACCTGGCGCACCGTGCGGGCCTCGCAGCCTGCTGACGTCGTTGCTGCCGCGCAGATGGCCTGAGGAGTCCGCCATGAAACACGAAACGATTGAAAAGAACGTCGGCCTGCTGATGCTGCTGATGGTGTTCGCCGTGAGCATCGGCGGCCTGACCCAGATCGTCCCGCTGTTCTTCCAGGACGTGACCAACAAACCGGTGGAAGGCATGAAGCCCTACACCGCGCTGCAACTGGAAGGCCGCGACATCTACATCCGTGAAGGCTGCGTCGGTTGCCACTCGCAGATGATCCGTCCGTTCCGCGCCGAAACCGAACGCTACGGGCACTACTCGGTGGCCGGTGAAAGCGTGTGGGATCACCCGTTCCTTTGGGGCTCCAAGCGTACCGGTCCGGATCTGGCCCGGGTTGGCGCGCGTTACTCGGATGACTGGCACCGCGCGCACTTGTACAACCCGCGCAACGTTGTACCGGAATCGAAAATGCCGGCCTACCCATGGCTGGTCACCCAACCGGTCGACAGCAGCCACACCGAAACCAAGCTCAAGACCATGCGCACCCTCGGCGTGCCGTACACCGACGACGACATCAGCGGCGCGGTGGCCAGCCTCAAGGGCAAGACCGAAATGGACGCCCTCGTCTCCTACCTGCAAGTGCTCGGCACTGCGATCAAGAGCAAGAGGTGATCGAGATGGCCTTTGAAATGAGCGCGGGGCTGATTCGCGGCCTCGGCACGGTCGTGGTGTTCGTGGCCTTCGTCGGCCTGACCCTGTGGGTGTTCAACCGCAAGCGCACGCCGGAATTCGCCGAAGCACGCCTGCTGCCGTTTGCCGACGAGCCGCAACCCGACACTACCCAAGTTAATGAAACAAGGAGTACCCGGCCATGACCACCTTCTGGAGTACGTGGATCTGCGTACTGACCATCGGCAGCCTGATCGGCCTGACCTGGCTGCTGGTCGGCACCCGTCGGGGCGAAACCAAAGGCAGCGTCGACCAGACCATGGGCCACAGCTTCGACGGCATCGAGGAGTACGACAACCCGCTGCCGCAGTGGTGGTTCATGCTGTTCGCCGGCACGCTGGTGTTTTCCGTGGGCTATCTGATCCTTTATCCGGGCCTGGGCAACTGGAAAGGCATCCTGCCCGGCTACGAGGACGGCTGGACCGGCGTCCACGAGTGGGAAAAGGAAATGAGCAAGGCTGACGCCAAGTTCGGGCCGATCTTCGCCAAATTCGCCGCGATGCCGGTGGAAGAAGTGGCGAAGGATCCGCAGGCGCTGAAAATGGGTGGCCGTCTGTTCGCCTCCAACTGCTCGGTGTGCCACGGCTCGGACGCCAAAGGCGCGTTCGGTTTCCCTAACCTCGCCGACAAGGACTGGCGTTGGGGCGGCAGCGCCGAAACCATCAAGACCACCATCATGGGTGGCCGGATGGCAGCGATGCCGGCCTGGGGTGAAGCGCTGGGCGAGGCCGGGGTGAAAAACGTCGCGGCTTACGTGCGTCACGAACTGGCCGGCCTGCCACTGGCGGCGGACAACAAGGCCGACCTGCAAGCCGGGCAGCAAGCGTTCAGCACTATGTGCGTGGCTTGTCACGGGGCAAACGGCCAGGGCACCGAAGCCATGGGCGCGCCGAACCTGACGCACCCGGCCGGTTTCATCTACGGCACCAGCCTGACCCAACTCGAGCAGACCATTCGCCATGGCCGTCAAGGCCACATGCCAGCTCAGAACGAGCTGCTGGGCAACGATAAAGTGCAATTGCTTGCCGCTTATGTGTACAGCCTGAGCAATGGATTGAATACAGAAAAACTGATTACTGAGGACAATAAAAAGTAATCATTGCGTACAAGACTGCCGCACGTTTCCAGTGCGGCAGTTTCCAGCCCCTTTGCGACGCATTGTCGCACCCCTTCACCCCCTCTCCTTTCGGTTACCCGGATTCGGGTCTACGCTTGCTCGATGCGGACTGGCCCGTGCCGGTTCCAGGTCGACCCCGAGCGAGGCGTTGAACGAATCGGCTGACTGACATGGCCGCAAAGGCCGGTAGATACCGGCTGTCGTGCCGATTACCGTCCGTCACCCGAACCGAGCGTTCGAACACACCCCGTTACATCCGACCGGGACCCCTCGCTTTTTTCGTCCGCTGCGACATTTTGCCCGAGGGCAATTTTGTCCTTACGCGGCGCATGGAAAGGCCGCAGAATCAGCGTTGGAAAGCATTGACCCAGGTCATGGCGCGTTGCATTGACCCCCTGCTTTCTACATACTTGCGGCCGATTTTAATCCTAATAAAACACCCAAACCGTGGAACCTTAGAATGAGCACAGCAATCAGTCCGACTGCTTATAACTATAAGGTAGTCCGCCAGTTCGCCATCATGACGGTGGTCTGGGGGATCCTTGGCATGGGGCTCGGTGTCTTCATCGCCTCGCAACTGGTCTGGCCGGAGTTGAATTTCGGTCTGCCGTGGACGAGCTTTGGACGCCTGCGCCCGTTGCACACAAACCTGGTGATTTTCGCCTTCGGTGGTTGTGCACTGTTTGCCACTTCCTACTATGTCGTGCAGCGAACCTGCCAGACGCGACTGATTTCCGACAGCCTCGCGGCCTTCACCTTCTGGGGATGGCAAGCGGTCATTGTCGGCGCGATCATTACCTTGCCGCTGGGTTACACCACCACCAAGGAATACGCGGAACTGGAATGGCCCCTCGCCATTCTGCTGGCCATTGTCTGGGTCACCTACGGTCTGGTGTTCTTCGGCACCATCACCAAGCGCAAGACCAAGCACATCTATGTCGGTAACTGGTTCTACGGTGCGTTCATCGTGGTGACCGCGATGCTGCACATCGTCAACCACATGTCGCTGCCGGTCAGCCTGTTCAAGTCCTACTCGGCCTACTCGGGCGCCACCGACGCGATGATCCAGTGGTGGTACGGCCACAACGCCGTGGGCTTCTTCCTCACCACCGGCTTCCTGGGGATGATGTACTACTTCGTGCCGAAACAGGCCGAGCGTCCGATCTACTCGTATCGTCTGTCGATCGTGCACTTCTGGGCACTGATCACCCTGTACATCTGGGCCGGCCCGCACCACCTGCACTACACCGCACTGCCGGATTGGGCACAATCGCTGGGCATGGCAATGTCGATCATCCTGCTGGCGCCAAGCTGGGGCGGCATGATCAACGGCATGATGACCCTGTCGGGCGCCTGGCATAAGCTGCGCACCGACCCGATCCTTCGTTTCCTCGTGGTATCGCTGGCGTTCTACGGCATGTCGACCTTCGAAGGTCCGATGATGGCGATCAAGACCGTCAACTCGCTCTCGCACTACACCGACTGGACCATCGGCCACGTACACGCCGGCGCTCTCGGCTGGGTAGCGATGATCTCGATCGGCGCGATCTACCACATGATCCCGAAACTGTTCGGCCGCGCGCAGATGCACAGCACCGGCCTGATCAACGCGCACTTCTGGCTCGCGACCATCGGTACCGTGCTGTACATCGCTTCGATGTGGGTCAACGGCATCACTCAAGGTCTGATGTGGCGTGCAATCAACGATGACGGCACCCTCACCTACTCGTTCGTCGAAGCGCTGCAGGCCAGCCACCCTGGCTTCATCGTCCGAGCTCTGGGCGGTGCGTTCTTCGCCAGCGGCATGCTGCTGATGGCTTACAACGTATGGCGCACCGTTCGCGCCTCGAACCCGGCTGAAGCCGAAGCCGCCGCCAAGATCGCCGTAGTTGGAGCTCACTGATGAAGCATGAAGCTGTCGAGAAGAATATTGGCCTGCTGGCCTTCTTCATGGTCATCGCCGTCAGCGTCGGTGGCCTGACCCAAATCGTTCCGCTGTTCTTCCAGGATGTCACCAACAAGCCGGTCGAAGGCATGAAGCCGCGCACCGCCCTTGAACTGGAGGGCCGCGACGTTTACATCGCCAACGGCTGTGTCGGCTGCCACTCGCAGATGATCCGTCCGTTCCGTGCCGAAACCGAACGCTACGGCCACTACTCGGTCGCCGGTGAAAGCGTCTGGGATCACCCGTTCCTGTGGGGTTCCAAACGTACCGGCCCAGACCTGGCCCGTGTCGGCGGTCGTTACTCCGATGACTGGCAGCGTGCGCACTTGTACAACCCGCGCAACGTCGTGCCTGAGTCGAAAATGCCGGCTTACCCGTTCCTCGTGGAAAACAAGCTCGACGGCAAAGACACGGCCAAGAAAATGGAAGTGTTGCGCACGCTCGGCGTCCCTTACACCGACGAAGACATTGCCGGTGCAAAAGACGCTGTGAAGGGTAAAACCGAAATGGACGCGCTGGTGGCCTATCTGCAAGGCCTGGGCACCATCATCAAAAGCAAACGGTGATTCTGATGGATATCGGGATGATTCGAGGCCTGGGCACCGTTGTCGTGATGGTTGCCTTCATCGGCCTGGCGTTGTGGGTGTTCAGCCCCAAGCGCAAGTCGGAGTTTGAAGACGCGACCTTGCTGCCCTTCGCGGATGATCCCGAAGCCATCAAGCACGTCGAGCAAGCTTCTAGGAGTAACAAAGAATGACTACATTCTGGAGTCTGTACGTCACAGTCCTCAGTCTCGGTACGATCTTTTCCCTGACCTGGCTGTTGCTGTCGACCCGCAAGGGCCAGCGCAGCGAGCAGACCGACGAGACCGTGGGCCACTCCTTCGACGGGATCGAGGAGTACGACAACCCGCTGCCGAAATGGTGGTTCATGCTGTTCGTGGGCACCATCGTTTTCGCTCTGGGTTATCTGGTGCTGTACCCGGGCCTGGGTAACTGGAAAGGCCTGCTGCCGGGTTACAACTACCTCGATACCGAGAAGCAGACCGCGTTCGCCAACGGCCAGACCGGCTGGACCGGCGTTCACGAGTGGGAAAAGGAAATGGCTCGCTCGGACGCCAAGTTCGGCCCAATCTTCGCCAAGTTCGCCGCCATGCCGATCGAAGAAGTGGCGAAGGATCCGCAAGCCCTGAAGATGGGTGGCCGTCTGTTCGCCTCCAACTGCTCGGTCTGCCACGGTTCCGACGCCAAGGGCGCTTATGGTTTCCCTAACCTGACCGACGCCGACTGGCGCTGGGGCGGCGAGCCGGAAACCATCAAGACCACCATCATGGGCGGTCGTCACGCGGTGATGCCGGCCTGGGCAGAAGTGATCGGCGAGCAAGGCGTGGCCGACGTGGCCGCGTTCGTGCTGACCAATCTGGATGGCCGCAAGCTGCCGGAAGGCACCAAGGCAGATCCGGCCAACGGCCAGAAACTGTTCGCCGCCAACTGCGTGGCGTGCCACGGCCCGGCGGGTAAAGGTACGCCAGCGATGGGTGCACCTGACCTGACCCACCCGGCCGCGTTCATCTACGGTTCGAGCTTCGCGCAACTGCAGCAGACCATCCGTTACGGCCGTCAGGGCCAGATGCCTGCCCAGGAACAACTGCAAGGCAACGACAAGGTTCACCTGCTGGCGGCGTACGTTTACAGCCTGTCCCACGGTGAAAAACCAGCGGAAGCCGAGGCCCAGTAAGGCCAACGCTTGAAGCAAAAAACGGCCCCGCCCATGAGAGTTGGCGGGGCCGTTTTGTTTCACCTCAGTGCTGATTCAAAGAATGTTGCCTCCACCGAGACTGTCCAGGCCTGAGGGCTTGCGCTGCTTGCCAGCGTCATCAGGCCGGTTGCTGTTCGGGCCACCCGGCTGCTTCGTGCCCTCTCCATCTTCAGCCGACTCAATCGTTCCCAAAGCCGCTTGCAGGTACGCGACGGCCAGGGAAGCCCCCGGAATGGCGCTATTGAGAATGACGTCCAATGCATCGATTTCTTTCTGAGTAATGCCGAGTGCCTTGATCTTGCTTTTGTTCATACGTTTCATCCTTGAAAAGTGTCAGCTGTCCCGGGCAACGCCAATAAAAGCGATGCCCAGGCAATGATTTACGGGCGACTGGCCCAGATGGATTTCACCGGAACCGTGTGCACGAATCGCGGCTTTTGCCACTCATTGTTCTCGACCAGGTTGACGTGCATTTGCTTGCCATCCTCGGTGAAGCTCGCCGTCAGGTAGGTCTGTTGGGAAGTCCCGCCGCTGAGAAAAACCGGGACGTTACCCCACCATTTTCTGGAGCCTCCCCGCGTGTGGTAGTGGCCGGCAAAAATGGCCGTGACCTCATACTTTTCGATCATGTCCTGAAAACGCTGCCACTGCTGCGCATCGCCCTCCCAGTCATCGGGCTTGTGCATATTGATGATGATTGCGTAACCCTGAGCCCGCGCAACCCTCAAGTCTTTATCAAGCCAATCCAGGGACTGGCTGATTTTCATGTCGTGCAACGGATGTTTGAGTTGAACTTCGTAAGTAGGCTCATTGTTCAACTGAACAAGGTGCACCTGACCGATATTCTTCGAGTAGGCAAGACTGCCATCATACTGTTTGCCAAATCCGCCACCCGTCACACGCACATCAAAATCATCGACCTTGCCAGCATGATGTTCATGGTATTCGACGACGCTGTTTACGGCGCAGCGATTACCCAGACAATCATCGACGTTATTCTGATAGTCATGATTCCCCAATCCATATAAATAATCACTGCCAAAGTATTTTTTCAGCGCGGACTTCATGTATGAAATCTGATAAGGATGACCGAAAGCCGTGATATCGCCGTTGATCATCAATGGCACTTCAGCCTGACCACCCATTTTGCTGCGAAACTCCACAATGCTCGCAAACTGGCTATCCACGAGCCATTTGGCGCGCTTTTCAAAATCCTCATCCGACTCTGCCTGGCCACTATCCGTTCTGTCCGTCCATGGGTACTGAGGATCCGATGCGAAAACCATATGCCGCGGCATCATTTCACTGGACAGCGCGAACGGTGCAAACAATACACACAGACACGCCACCAGCCTTGTTACTTCCTTGATAAACATACAGCTCAATCCTTGCTCATATAAATAATAGTTAAACTCATCTGCGAACAGCCGCAGACGCAAACTATTCGAGAACGATGTTTATTTCAAATACCCGACAACCAGCAATTGATTTCATATATTTCAAGCCCGAGCAAAACACTTCATGCAACAACTAATACCCACAACACACAGCCCAACTTAACTATTCAATCGACTCTATAAAAAGTTAAACCTTCCAGCGCTTTTCAGCTTGAGACTTGCAATAACTCCGCCGGATGCCCCTGAAGCAAACGGCATCCTGAGCCAAGGCTGCCCCCCAGGCGTGTTGGACGATTCGACTCGCCACCCGGAAAAAACCGTCCATACTCAACAAGTCAATTGATCTGCATCACGCTTTGTTACATTCGCTACACCATCCATGATTTTTCCCCAACGCGACCAAAGGTCGCACCCGTTCGTCGGTATGACAGGCGTATCATTGGGCCACTGCAACACCCCTTTTTGACCCCGGCCGGCACGTATCGACCGAGGCATTTTTCCACTGCCGTGGGATGCAATGATGAGCAACCAGATTCCGGTACACGACGTCACGCCCCCCAACAAGAACGCGAACAACAGCGTCGACCTTTACGCCTCTCGAGAAAAAATCTACACCCGTGCTTTCACCGGCCTGTTCCGCAATCTGCGGATGATGGGCGGCGCGGCGCTGTTCCTGCTGTATTTCGGTACGGTGTGGTTGAACTGGGGCGGTCACCAGGCCGTGTGGTGGAACCTGCCGGAGCGCAAGTTCTTCATTTTCGGTGCCACCTTCTGGCCGCAGGATTTCATTCTGCTTTCCGGGCTGTTGATCATTGCCGCCTTCGGTCTGTTCTTCATCACCGTGTATGCCGGCCGGGTCTGGTGTGGTTACACCTGTCCGCAAAGCGTATGGACGTGGATTTTCATGTGGTGCGAAAAGGTCACCGAAGGCGACCGCAACCAGCGCATCAAGCTCGACAAGGCGCCGATGAGCGCCAACAAGTTCCTGCGCAAATTCGCCAAGCACGCGCTGTGGTTGCTGATCGGTTTCGTCACCGGCATGACCTTCGTCGGCTACTTCTCGCCGATCCGCGAACTGGTCTTCGAATTCTTCACCGGGCAAGCCGATGGCTGGTCGTATTTCTGGGTCGGTTTCTTCACCCTCGCCACCTACGGCAACGCCGGCTGGCTGCGTGAGCAGGTGTGCATCTACATGTGTCCGTATGCGCGCTTCCAGAGCGTGATGTTCGACAAGGACACCCTGATCGTTTCCTACGACCCGCGTCGCGGCGAAAGCCGTGGCCCGCGCAAGAAAGGCGTCGACTACAAGGCCCAAGGCCTGGGCGACTGCATCGACTGCACCATGTGCGTTCAGGTCTGCCCGACCGGCATCGACATCCGCGACGGCCTGCAGATCGAATGCATCGGCTGCGCCGCGTGCATCGACGCCTGCGACAGCATCATGGACAAGATGGATTACCCGCGCGGGCTGATCAGCTACACCACCGAACACAACTTGTCCGGACAGAAAACCCATAAACTGCGTCCACGCCTGATCGGTTATGCCGTGGTGCTGCTGGCGATGATCAGCCTGTTGGTGACGGCCTTCTTCATGCGTTCGCTGGTGGGTTTCGACGTCAGCAAGGACCGCGTGCTGTACCGTGAAAACGCTGAAGGCCGGATCGAAAACGTCTACAGCCTGAAAATCATGAACAAGGATCAGCGCGACCACACCTACGTGCTGGAAGCCGCCGGTTTGCCGGATCTGCGCCTGCAAGGCAAGCGCGAGATCAAGGTGCCGGCCGGGGAAATCTTCAGCATGCCAGTCGAGCTGTCGAGCGCGCCTGAACAATTGCCATCGAGCACCAACGAGGTGAAATTCATCCTCAAGGATGCCGATGACGACAGCGTCCACGTAGAAGCCAAGAGCCGGTTCATCGGCCCACAAAATCGTTGAGAGAACTGAACATGCCCGCAGCAAACGCCGCAAGTCCCTGGTACAAGCACCTTTGGCCATGGATCATCATCGGGATTCTGGCCTGTTCGGTGACCCTGACGCTGTCCATGGTGACCATCGCGGTGAACAACCCGGACAACCTGGTCAACGACAACTACTACGAGGCCGGCAAAGGCATCAACCGTTCGCTGGATCGTGAGCTGCTGGCCCAGACCCTGAAGATGCGCGCTGCCGTGCACCTGGATGACGTCACCGGCGAAGTCGACCTGCGCCTGAGCGGCGACAGCCAGCCGAAAACCCTGGAACTGAACCTGATCTCGCCGACCCAGCCGGAGAAGGATCGCAAGATCATCCTGGCGCGCAGCGAGACTGAAACAGGCCGCTACATCGGCCAGTTGAGCGACAAGATCGAAGGTCGGCGTTTTGTTGAATTGCTGGGCACTCAGGACGATCACGTTTGGCGGATGTTCGAAGAAGAGCTGGTCAGCCATGACAAGGATTTGTTGCTGGGGGATGAGCCGCTTCAAGGCGCTGAGGATTTGAAGAAGTAAGCAGCCTGCAAGTGCCCCCTCACCCTGGCCCTCTCCCCCTGGAGAGGGAACTGATCTCGGACGCTTGCACGCGCCATGTATGCCAGTGACGATGTCGCTGACTGAACCCATTAATCCGGCCACCACCGATCGGCCCCCTCTCCCTCCGGGAGAGGGCTGGGGTGAGGGCAAGCGGACCACTCGATTCCAAGGGTTTATTCCCTCGACAATGCCATGACCATTCCAATCCCCTGCTACCACTGCGCCCTGCCCGTCCCGGCCGGCAGCCGCTTCACCGCCGTCGTGCTCGGGGAGTCCCGCGAGTTCTGCTGCCCCGGCTGCCAGGCCGTGGCCGAAGCCATCGTCGCCGGCGGCCTGGAAAGTTATTACCAGCATCGCAGCGAAGCTTCGGCCAACCCCGAAGCGCTGCCGGTGCAACTGGTCGATGAACTTGAGCTGTACGACCGCGCCGACGTGCAGCAACCGTTCGTGCGCCACGAAGGTGAACTGGCCGAAACCACGTTGCTGATGGAAGGCATCAGTTGCGCCGCCTGCGGCTGGCTGATCGAGAAACACCTGCGCACCCTGCCCGCTGTGGCCGAGGCGCGGCTGAACCTGTCCAACCATCGCCTGCATGTGCGCTGGGCAGACACTCAGTTGCCGCTGAGCCAGATCCTCGGCGAACTGCGCCACATCGGCTACGCCGCACACCCGTATCAGGCCGACCGCGCCAGCGAACAACTGGCCAGCGAAAACCGCCTTGCCCTGCGCCAACTCGGGGTCGCCGGGCTGCTGTGGTTTCAGGCGATGATGGCGACCATGGCGACCTGGCCGGAATTCAACATCGACCTCAGCCCGGAACTACACACGATCCTGCGCTGGGTCGCGCTGTTCCTCACCACGCCGATCGTGTTCTACAGCTGCGCGCCGTTTTTCAAAGGGGCCATGCGCGACCTGCGCACCCGTCACCTGACCATGGACGTCTCGGTATCACTGGCGATCGGCGCGGCTTATGTCGCCGGGATCTGGACTTCGATCACCGGGGTCGGCGAGCTGTACTTCGACGCGGTAGGCATGTTCGCCCTGTTCCTGCTCGCCGGGCGCTACCTCGAACGTCGCGCCCGCGAGCGCACCGCCGCTGCCACCGCACAACTGGTCAATCTGTTGCCCGCCTCGTGCCTGCGCCTCGACGACGCCGGCCAGAGCGAACGCATCCTGCTCAGCGAACTGCGCCTCGGTGATCGCGTGCTGGTGCAACCGGGTTCGGTGCTGCCGGCGGACGGCAAGATCCTCGACGGTCAATCGAGCATCGACGAATCGGTGCTGACCGGCGAATACCTGCCGCAACCGCGCGCCAAGGGCGACGCCGTCACCGCCGGCACGCTGAACGTGGAAGGCGCGCTGACCGTCGAAGTGCAGGCGCTCGGCCAGGACACGCGACTGTCGGCCATTGTTCGCCTGCTGGATCGCGCCCAGGCGGAAAAACCACGGCTGGCGGAAATCGCCGACCGCGCAGCGCAATGGTTCCTGTTGTTGTCGTTGATCGCAGCCGCCGCCATCGGCCTGCTGTGGTGGGAGCTGGATTCGTCGCGAGCGTTCTGGATCGTCCTCGCGATGCTGGTTGCAACCTGCCCGTGCGCGCTGTCGCTGGCGACGCCGACCGCCCTCACCGCCGCCACCGGCACCCTGCATAAACTCGGCCTGCTGCTGACGCGCGGTCATGTGCTGGAAGGCCTGAACCAGATCGACACGGTGATTTTCGACAAGACCGGCACCCTCACCGAAGGCCGATTGGTGCTGCGTTCGATCCGCCCGCTTGGCGCCCTCGACAGCGATCAATGCCTGAGCCTCGCCGCCGCCCTGGAAAACCGTTCCGAACACCCGATCGCCCGCGCCTTCGGTCGCGCACCGCTGGCTGCCGAAGATGTCCACAGCACGCCGGGCCTGGGGCTTGAAGGATTGGTCGGCGAACAACGTTTGCGCATCGGTCAGGCGGATTTTGTCTGCGATCTCAGCGCCGCGCCTGTGCCGTCGATGCCGAAGGAGCCGGGGCAATGGCTGCTGCTCGGTGACCTCCAGGGACCGCTGGCCTGGTTCGCCCTCGACGACCGTCTGCGCGACGACGCTCCGGCCCTGCTCGCCGCCTGCAAGGCGCGCGGCTGGCGCACACTGCTGCTGTCGGGCGACAGTTCGCCGATGGTCGCCAGCGTCGCTGCCGAACTGGGTATCGACGAGGCCCGGGGCGGTCTGCGTCCGGACGACAAGCTGCAAGTGCTGCAACAACTGCACAGGGACGGCCGCAAGGTGTTGATGCTCGGCGACGGCGTCAATGACGTGCCGGTGCTGGCCGCTGCGGACATCAGCGTGGCCATGGGCTCGGCCACCGATCTGGCGAAAACCAGTGCCGATGCGGTGTTGCTGTCCAACCGCCTCGACGCCTTGGTACAAGCCTTCACGCTGGCCCGCCGCACCCGCCGGGTGATCATCGAGAACCTGTTGTGGGCCGCGCTGTACAATGGCCTCATGTTGCCGTTCGCCGCCCTCGGCTGGATCACTCCGGTGTGGGCCGCCGTCGGCATGTCGATCAGTTCGCTGACCGTGGTGCTCAACGCCCTGCGCCTGACTCGCCTGCCGAGTGCGCCGGCCGTCAGCGCCACGTCAGAAACCCGCCCGCTGCCGGCCTGAGCCGCGCGGGCATGGAGTACAGATGCCAGCTCTCTACGTGATGATTCCGGCCGCGCTGCTGATCGTGGCCATCGCCGTCTACATCTTCTTCTGGGCGGTGGACAGCGGCCAGTACGACGACCTCGACGGCCCGGCCCACAGCATCCTGTTCGACGACCAGGACCCGAACCACACCGCCGCCGTGGACGAAGCCAACCCGGCCAAACCGGACGACAAGGCGCCACCCCATGCTTGAACTGGCGCCACTGCTGGTGTCTGCGTTGATTCTCGGCCTGCTCGGCGGCGGGCATTGCCTGGGCATGTGCGGCGGCCTGATGGGCGCGCTGACCCTGGCGATTCCCAAGGAGCAACGCAGCCGACGCTTTCGATTGCTGCTGGCCTATAACCTCGGGCGGATTCTCAGTTATGCCACGGCGGGATTGCTGATCGGGCTGGCGGGATGGGCGGTGGCCAACAGTCCTGCTGCGCTGTTTATGCGGGTTCTGGCCGGGTTGCTGCTGATCGCCATGGGTTTGTACCTCGCGGGCTGGTGGAGCGGCCTGACCCGCATTGAGAGCCTCGGTCGCGGACTGTGGCGCTACATTCAACCGGTGGCCAACCGCTTGCTGCCGGTGTCGAGCCTGCCTCGCGCTTTGCTGCTCGGCGCGCTGTGGGGCTGGCTGCCGTGCGGGCTGGTTTACAGCACGTTGCTGTGGTCGGCCAGTCAGGGCAATGCACTCGACAGCGCGTTGCTGATGCTCGCCTTCGGGCTCGGCACCTGGCCGGTGTTGCTGGCGACCGGCCTCGCGGCGGAACGAGTGACTGCACTGCTGCGCAAACGCAGCGTGCGTATGGCCGGCGGTCTGCTGGTGATCCTGTTCGGCATCTGGACCGTGCCGGGGCCGCACCAGCACTGGCTGATGGGCCACTGATCCCGTTGATGCAAATCAAGACGCCTTTTTGTGCCCTCCCCTAGACTCGGCACACTGCCAGCCTATCCGGGGGAATGCCCGCATGCTCGACGCCATTCGTTGGGACACCGATTTGATCCGCCGCTACGACCTGGCGGGGCCGCGCTACACCTCGTACCCGACGGCCGTGCAATTTCACAGTCAGGTCGGCACCTTCGACCTGTTCCACGCCCTGCGCGACAGCCGCAAGGCCCTGCGCCCGCTGTCGCTGTACGTGCACGTGCCGTTCTGCGCGAACATTTGCTACTACTGCGCCTGCAACAAGGTCATCACCAAGGATCGCGGCCGTGCGCTGCCCTATCTGCAACGGCTCGAGCAGGAAATCCAGCTGATCGCCTGCCACCTCGACCCGGCGCAGAAAGTCGAACAACTGCATTTCGGCGGCGGCACGCCGACCTTTCTCAGCCACGATGAATTGCGCCAGTTGATGGCGCACCTGCGCAAGCATTTCAATCTGCTGGACGATGACTCCGGTGATTACGGCATCGAGATCGACCCGCGTGAAGCCGACTGGTCGACCATGGGCCTGCTGCGTGAATTGGGCTTCAACCGGGTCAGCATCGGCCTGCAGGATCTCGACCCGGCGGTACAACGGGCGGTCAATCGCCTGCAAAGCCTGGAAGAAACCCGTGCGGTGATCGACGCGGCGCGCACCCTGCAATTTCGCTCGATCAACATCGACCTGATCTACGGCCTGCCCAAGCAGACCCCGGACAACTTCGCCCGCACCGTCGAGGAAGTCATCAGCCTGCAACCGGACCGTCTGTCGGTGTTCAACTACGCGCACCTGCCGGAACGCTTCATGCCGCAGCGGCGGATCAACGGCAACGAACTGCCGAGCCCGGCGCAGAAACTGGAAATGCTGCAACGCACCATCGAACAACTGACCGCTGCTGGCTATCGCTACATCGGCATGGACCATTTCGCCCTGCCCGACGATGAACTGGCGATTGCTCAGGAAGAATCAACCCTGCAACGCAATTTCCAGGGCTACACCACCCACGGTCATTGCGACCTGATCGGGCTGGGCGTGTCGGCGATCAGCCAGATCGGTGATCTGTACTGCCAGAACAGCAGCGATCTCAATCACTACCAGAACACCCTAGCCGGCGCGCAACTGGCCACCAGCCGAGGCCTGGTGTGCAACGCCGACGACCGCTTGCGCCGCGCGGTGATCCAGCAACTGATCTGCAATTTCAGCCTGGATTTCGCCGAGATCGAGCGCAGCTTTAACATCGATTTTCAGGGCTACTTCGGCGCGCTCTGGCCGCAACTGCAAGGCATGGCGCAGGACGGGCTGATCGAACTGGATCGCGAGCGCATCACCGTGCTGCCGGCCGGGCGCCTGCTGGTGCGTTCGGTGTGCATGGTGTTCGACGCGTATCTGGAACAGCAGAACCGCCAGCGTTTTTCGCGGGTGATTTAGCTCTTCATCAGCAGCGAGTTGGTTTTCAGGTTCTGGTCAGCGGTCAGGCTTGATTGGTCGATGACCTTGGCCAGGGACAGATTGGCGGTGATCAGACCGTTGTTGAGGGCGGAGATGGCGCCTTTGAGGGCAGCGATCTTGGCGAACCGCTCTTCGTTGGAAAGGGTCTTGTTGGCCATCAGCGCGTTGATCTGGGCGTTCTTCTCGGCGATCTGCTGGCGAAACTTGCGGATCATCTTCAGCAATTGCTGGACGTTTTCAGGCAAACCGCTTTCTTCGATATCGCGGTTTTTCCCGCCGGCACCGGCGGATTTTGCAATGGCGGCACCGGACAGCGACACTTTGACGCCCTCGACCAAGGTCGGGCTTCCCAATGATGCCGCGTCTGTGCCGGACTCATCGTCAACGGAGGTTTCAGCACTTTCCAGCAACGACGCAACGCCACTGTTACCGGGGGTCAGCGTACCAATAACAGTCATCGAAGCGGTTCCTTGCATGCCGTCAGATACCTGTTTATCGGCTGTCATCCCTGCGGCTTTATGCCGTGGGGGCAATCTCGCCACAGGCTGGCCTGAATGTCCTCCGCTGGGTTACCCTTACGCCTTATGTGTGTTTTCCCACAAGGATTTAAGAAATGTCCGAGCCAGTTAAACTGCGCGCTCACAACCAGGCTAATTGCAAGGATTGCAGCCTGGCCCCTCTCTGCCTGCCACTTTCGCTGAATCTGGAAGACATGGATGCGCTGGACGAAATCGTTAAACGTGGCCGCCCGTTGAAAAAGGGTGAGTTCCTGTTCCGCCAGGGCGACACCTTCGATTCCGTTTATGCAGTACGCTCCGGCGCCCTCAAGACCTTCAGCCTGAGCGACACCGGCGAAGAGCAACTGACCGGCTTCCACCTGCCGAGCGAACTGGTCGGGCTGTCCGGCATGGACACCGAGAAACACCCGGTTTCCGCCCAGGCGCTGGAAACCACTTCGGTCTGCGAGATTCCGTTCGAACGCCTCGACGAGCTGGCCCTGCAATTGCCGCAGCTGCGCCGCCAGTTGATGCGCGTGATGAGCCGCGAAATCCGCGACGACCAGCAAATGATGTTGCTGCTGTCGAAGAAAACCGCCGACGAGCGCATCGCCACCTTCCTGGTCAACCTGTCGGCACGCTTCCGCGCTCGCGGCTTCTCCGCCAACCAGTTCCGCCTGAGCATGTCGCGCAATGAAATCGGCAACTACCTTGGGCTGGCGGTGGAAACCGTGTCCCGGGTCTTCACCCGCTTCCAGCAGAACGAACTGATCGCCGCCGAAGGCAAGGAAATCCATATCCTCGACCCGATCCAGCTCTGCGCCCTGGCCGGCGGCTCGCTCGAAGTCTGATCTCGACCCGCGGCCGAGCGAATCGTTTCAGCCGCGGGTATACTGCGCCGTTTGCAGCCCTGCCAGGACACCTCGACGATGGTCTTCGACTCCTTCGACATCAAATCCCTGATCCGCCCCGTGATCGACTTCCCGAAACCGGGCGTGATCTTTCGCGACATCACCCCGCTGTTCCAGTCGCCCAAGGCCCTGCGCCTGGTGATGGACAGCTTCGCCCACCGCTACGTCGAAGCCGACTTCACCCACATCGGCGCGATGGATGCGCGTGGTTTCCTGATCGGTTCGGTGCTGGCCTATCAACTGAACAAGCCGCTGGTGCTGTTCCGCAAGCAAGGCAAACTGCCGGCGGACGTGCTGGCTGAAGGGTACGCGACCGAGTACGGCGAAGCGTTTCTGGAAGTACACGCCGACAGCCTGTGCGAAGGCGATTCGGTGGTGATGTTCGATGACCTGATCGCCACCGGTGGCACGCTGATCGCAGCGGCCAACCTGATCCGCCGCATGGGCGCCCGCGTTCATGAAGCGGCGGCGATCATCGATCTGCCGGAACTGGGTGGTTCGCAGCGTCTTGAGGACATGGGGATTCCGACGTTCTGCCTGACGCAGTTTGCGTTGACTGATAAATAATCAGCCCCGCGCCTCGATCGTTCCCACGCTCCGCGTGGGAACGATCGAACACCGAAGATTACAGTCCCATCTGCTTGCTGATGATCTCGTTCATCACTTCCCGCGTCCCGCCGCCAATCGACAAGATGCGGTTATCCCGGTACAGCCGCTCCACCAGGCTTTCGCGCATATAACCCAACCCGCCAAGAATCTGCACCGCCTCGTTGGTGATGCGATCCGAAGTGTCCGTGGCAAAGTTCTTGGCCATGGAAATCTCCTTGATCACGCTCTGCCCCGCCGCCATCTTCGCCGCCTGCCGGTAGGTGAACTCCCGCGAGACTTCCAGCGCCGTGGCCATTTCCGCGAGGCGATGCTTGATCACCTGGAACTTGCCGATGGGTTTGCCGAACGCTTGTCGCTCCTTCGCCCACTTCAAGCTTTCTTCCAGCGCCAGTTGCGCGGTCATGTTGGCCATCAACGCAAGGGCCAGACGCTCGGATTGGAAGTTGCCCATGATGCAGGCAAAGCCCATGTTCTCCGCGCCGATCAGATTTCCCACAGGCACCCGGCAATCGTCGAAGAACAATTCAGCCGTGTCCGACGCCCACCAGCCCATTTTCTTCAGTTGCCGGCCGACGGTGAAACCCGGCGTACCCTTCTCGATCAACAGCAGGCTGATGCCACCAAAACCGGGCGCACCGGTACGCACTGCGACGGTGTAGTAGTCGGCGCGTACGCCACTGGTGATAAAGGTTTTGCTGCCGCTGACCCGGTAATGGTCGCCGTCGCGTACGGCGCGGGTCTGCAGGTTGGCGACGTCGGAACCGCCGCCCGGCTCGGTGACGGCCAAGGCGCTGATCTTCTCGCCGCGGAGCACTTGGGGGACGACGCAATCGCGGACTTCAGGCCGGGCCCATTTTACGATCGGCGGCAAACCGATATCGAGCGAACCAAGCCCGGCCACCAGCCCGCCGGAGCCGCAGCGCATCAGTTCTTCGCTGGCGGCGATCTTGGCGAACAGATCACCTTCATGACTGCCGCCGAGCGCTTCGGGGTAACCGATGCCGAGGATCCCGGCCGCACCGGCCTTGAGGTACAGATCACGGGGAAAGCTTTCGGCTTCTTCCCACGCATCAATGTCCGGCAGGATCTCACGCTCGACGAAACGTCTGACGCTGTCGCGGATCATTTGGTGGCTGGGGTCGAAGTATTCCTGGAAGGCGGGCATCGGCGAACTCCATGGAAGGGTTCGCCGAACTTAACCGAGCGCTTGCTTGGTTTTCAACAGGATTGTGTGGCTCAGAGGGAAATCGGCTTGCGCCCGGCAAACGAGTGCGCCAGCGTGCCGCCGTCCACCAGTTCCAGTTCGCCACCCAACGGTACGCCGTGGGCGATGCGCGAGGCGATCAGGCCTTTGTTCTGCAGCAACTGGGCGATGTAGTGGGCGGTTGCTTCGCCTTCCACGGTCGGGTTGGTGGCGAGGATGACTTCGGTGAAGGTGCCCGCCTCTTCGATCCGCGCCATCAATTGCGGAATGCCGATGGCCTCCGGGCCGAGCCCGTCCAACGGGGACAGGTGCCCCTTGAGCACGAAATAGCGACCGCGAAATCCGGTCTGCTCGACCGCGTAAACGTCCATCGGCCCTTCCACCACGCACAGCAGCGTGTCGTCGCGGCGGGTGTCGGCACATTGCGGGCACAGATCGTCTTCGGTCAGCGTGCGGCACTGGCGGCAGTGTCCGACCCCTTCCATGGCCTGGCTCAAGGCCTGGGCCAGACGCGTACCGCCGCTGCGGTCACGTTCGAGCAACTGCAACGCCATACGCTGAGCAGTTTTCTGACCCACGCCCGGCAAAGTTCGCAGGGCGTCGATCAGTTGGCGAATCAAAGGGCTGAAGCTCATGGGGAAAAAGTCCGACAAAACAACGAGACGCGGTTTATACCCGCGCCTCCGGCCAGCGTCAAATCCTCAGTCCTGGGCGACCTTCACCACCAGTTTGCCGAAGTTGCGCCCCTCCAGCAGCCCGATAAACGCCTCAGGCGCCTGCTCCAGGCCCTCGACCACGTCCTCGCGGAACTTCACCTTGCCATCGCGTACCCACGGCACCATGGCGCTGATGAATTCCGGCTGACGGTCACCGTAGTCGTCGAACACGATGAAACCCTGAATACGTGCGCGTTTGGTCAGCAAGGTGCGTTGCAAGGCGGGCAAACGATCCGGGCCTTTCGGCGCTTCCGAGGCGTTGTAGCCAGCAATCAGGCCGCACAGCGGGATCCGCGCCTTGGGATTGAGCAGCGGCACGACGGCATCAAAAACGTGGCCGCCGACGTTTTCATAATAGATGTCGATGCCATTGGGGCAGGCTTTGGCCAGTTGCTCGGCGAAGTCCGGTGCCTTGTGATCGATACAGGCGTCGAAGCCCAGTTCTTCGACCACGTATTTGCACTTCTCGGCACCACCGGCCACGCCGACGGCGCGCAGGCCTTTGATCTTGGCGACCTGACCGACCACCGAACCCACTGCGCCGGAAGCGGCGGCGACCACCAGAGTCTCCCCTTCTTTCGGCTGGCCAATGTCCATCAGTCCCATGTACGCGGTCATGCCAGGCATGCCCAGTACCCCGAGCGCCATCGACGGGCTCGGCAGCCCGGACGGGATCGGGATGATGTTGCGGCCATCGCTGATGCTGTGGCTTTGCCAGCCAGTGGCACCGACGACCAGATCGCCGGGATGGAATTTCGGATGACGCGACTGTTCGACCCGGCTGACAGCGCCGCCGGTCATCACCTCGCCGATTTGTACCGGCGCCGCGTAGGACGGTGCGTCACTCATGCGCCCGCGCATGTAGGGATCGAGCGACAGGTACAGGGTCTTGAGCAACACCTGGCCGTCTTCAAGATCCGGCAGCGCCTCGCGCTCCAGACGGAAGTTCTCGGGCGTTGGCGCGCCCACCGGCCGCGAGGCCAGCACGAAGCGTTGATTGAGGGTCAGAGGGTCGGACATGTCAGCGTCTCCTGTGAATGGTGAATTCGGCGGCATAGGGAGCAGACCTTGGTGGGCATGCTGCGTTCCGCTTGATAATCGTTGCCCGTTCGAGGTCTCGATCTGCCCACGCGGGAATAGCTTAACGGACGCTCCGTGTACGGCGTTGGATTTGGGACGCGGAGCGTCCCCGGCTGCATTCCCACGCAGACGGTTCGACGTGGGAACGATCGGGCGGAAACAAAAATGCCAGGCGCGATGCCTGGCATTTTTTGTAGCTCATCCAACCCGCAAAGGCGAATCAGAACGGCAGTTTCATACCGGCCGGCAGGTTCATGCCAGCGGTCATGCTGCCCATCTTGGCCTGGCTGTTGGCTTCGATCTGACGCACGGCGGCGTTGACGGCTGCAGCCACCAGATCCTCGACCACTTCGCGGTCGTCTTCGTCCAGGCCCGGCAGTACGCTCGGGTCGATGCTGACTTTTTTCACGTCATGACGACCGGTCATCACCACGGTGACCAGATCGCCACCGGCTTTGCCGGTGACTTCGGCGTTGGCCAGTTCTTCCTGCATCTTGGCCATTTTTTCCTGCATCTGCTGCGCCTGCTTCATCAGGCCGGCCATGCCACCTTTCATCATGGGAATCACCTCAAAAGTACTTGGATCAAAACAGCGCCCGGCCATACAGGCCGGACGCCCTCAGTTATTAGCCCTGACTGACCAGGGCGTCGACAGGTTCAATAGTATCGTGTCGCACGACCGCACCGAACTGCTGGACCATCTGCTGGATGAACGGATCGCCGTGGATCGATTCCTCCGCCTCGCGCTGACGGTTGGCACGACGCCGGGACGCGGCCTGGGCCGGGGTTTCCTGCTCGGGCTTGATCAGCTCTATGGTCAGGGTCAGCGTGCGCCCGTGGAACTGATTCAGCGCATCGTTGAGACGACGTTGCTGGGTGGCGTTGAACAAGGCGCTGTGGGCCGGGTCCAGGTGCATCAGCCAGTTGTCACCATCGACCGCGATCAGCGTGCAGTTGGCGGCGATGCTGCCGGTCATGCCGGAGATCGGCAGTTGCGGGAACAGCTCCAGCCATTGCAGGGCCAGACCGGTGGCCGGCGCGGCGGCAGGTTCCGGCTCGGGCTCCGGGGCCGGTTCTGCGGCGTGTTCGCTGGCCAGATCGTCGAGGTAACTGTAGGCCGAATCCATGTCCGGCTCGATGTAGTCCTCGTCGAGCGGCGGCTCGTCGTCCATGTCCATGCCCGGCGTGGCGGCATCGACCTCGGCTACTGACGGCTCGGGGATCGGCGCGGCGGCCCACTCCGGGGCGTCCGGCACGACGCTGTCCGGGGTCGGCAGCGGCATCGGCGGCAAATCCGGTTGTTCGGCGGTGGTTTCCAGCACCGGCTCGACCGCTGGCTGCTGCACAGGCGCCGGTTCTACCGGGTCGTTCCACGGCAGGTCGACGACTTCTTCAACGGCGACCGGCTCGGGCTCTGGCTCAGGAACGGTTTCAGGCGCAATCACCGGGGCAACCGGTGCAGGCTCGGGAGCCGGCGCAGGTGCAACCACCGGCGCTGGCGCGGGCGCAACAGCCGCAGCAACTACCGGCGCAGGTTTCGGCGCGGCAGCCACTGAGTTTGCGGAATCAACTGTGGCCTGGCTGATCCCCACTGGCTTTAGCGGTTGCCTCGGGGCGTCCGCCGTGTCTGCCGGCCGGAAGGCCAGCATCCGCAGCAGCACCATTTCGAAACCGCCTCGCGGGTCCGGCGCCAGCGGCAAGTCGCGGCGACCGATCAGGCCCATCTGGTAATAGAACTGCACGTCTTCGGCCGGCAAGGCCTGGGCCAGTGCCAGCACCCGGTCACGGTCGCCGTGACCGTTGTCGACACCTTCCGGCAAGGCCTGGGCGATGGCGATGCGGTGCAGCACGTTGAGAATTTCCGAGAGCACGCCGTTCCAGTCCGGCCCCTGTTCGGCCAGATGGCGCACGGCCTCTAGCAATGCCTTGGCGTCGCCTTCGATCAGCGCATGCAGCACGTCGTAGACCTGACCGTGATCCAGCGTACCGAGCATCGCCCGCACGTCGGCGGCCAATACCTTGCCTTCACCGAAGGCGATGGCCTGATCGGTCAGGCTCATGGCGTCACGCATCGAACCGTCGGCCGCGCGGCCGAGCAGCCACAAGGCGTCGTCTTCAAACGGGACGTTTTCGGCGCCCAGAACGTGGGTCAGATGCTCGACCACCCGCTCCGGGGTCATGTTCTTCAGGGAGAACTGCAGGCATCGCGACAAAATCGTTGCCGGAAGTTTCTGCGGGTCGGTAGTCGCCAGGATGAACTTGACGTAGGGCGGCGGCTCTTCGAGGGTTTTCAGCAGCGCATTGAAGGAATGGCTGGAGAGCATGTGCACTTCGTCGATCAGGTAGACCTTGAAGCGCCCGCGGCTTGGTGCGTACTGCACGTTGTCGAGCAGCTCGCGGGTGTCCTCGACCTTGGTCCGGCTCGCGGCGTCGATCTCGATCAGGTCAACAAAACGGCCTTCGTCGATCTCGCGGCACACCGAACACTCGCCACAAGGGCTTGAAGTGATACCTGTTTCACAGTTCAGGCATTTGGCGATGATCCGCGCAATCGTGGTCTTGCCGACGCCCCGCGTACCCGTGAAGAGGTAGGCGTGGTGCAGCCGCTGGCTGTCCAAGGCATTGATCAGAGCCTTGAGCACATGGGTCTGGCCGACCATTTCGCGGAACGAGCGCGGACGCCATTTACGTGCAAGAACCTGATAACTCATCGAAAACCGTCGCGGCAAAGGAAGCAGAAGCGGCTAATGCTAGCGGAGCAAGGCCAAAATTGCATCCGGTGTGCTCGTCTATTCTGGCTAAGCTGCATGAGCGAGGGCTTTTGTCGGCTCGGGATCGGGAATTACCGGAGCGTTTATGCGGTGGGCCGTGGGGGCATTACTGGGATTGAGCCTGAGCGCGATGGCGTCGCAACCGCCGCTGCGCTTCGTGGTTGCCGACAGCTGGGCGATGCCGATGGTGCAGATCGAACGCGGCCGCCCGACCCAGGGCATCCTCTACGACATGATGCTCAGCCTGGCGACCCAGATCGGCGTGCCAGCACAATTTCACGTCCTGCCCCGCGCCCGGGTGCAGAACGCCATGGAACACGGCGAAGTCGACGTGCGCTGCTATGCCGCACAATCCTGGCTGCCGAACCTGTCTGGCGATTACATCTGGAGCCTCCCGCTGTTCTTCCAGCGCGACCTGCTGATCAGCCGTCAGGACCAACCACCCAGCGCCGATCCGGCCCACCTGCCCCGCCAGTCGATCGGCACCGTGCTCGGCTACAGCTACCCCACGCTACAACCGATATTCGACGCCGATCGACTCTGGCGCGAAGACGCGCGCAATCAGGAGCAGGTGCTCGACAAACTGTTGGCCGGGCGCTACCGCTACGCCGTGAGCAATCAATGGACCCTGGACTGGTTCAACCAGCGCCTGCTGCCGGGGCAGCAACTGCAAGCGGTGGCGGTGTTGCAGGAGCAGAAGGTCGGCTGCTATGTGCGCAACGACCCGAATGTGCCGGTGCAGCGGATATTGAGGGCGTTGCTGCGGATGAAAATGTCGGGGGAGATTGATGACATTATCCGGTTGTATACCGGTGGTTCGGGCGGCGAGCCGTAAGCCAGACCCTCAATGCCCCGCCGTATCACGAAACCGCTGGTACTCGTGATACTCCACCCACTCGACCACATCGTACGGCACGTATAGCTTCAGCCTGGCCCGGGAGATGGCGATGTACACGGCGCAGATCCGTTGATCGAACGCGTAGGCATCCTTGAATTTCTCGTTGGTCAGCAGCCCCGGCGTCAGCAGCACCTTGTCGAACTCCATGCCTCCCGCCTCTTCCGCGAGCATCAGCAGGCAGCCGTTGCCGGCGTTATCGATCATTCGGTTCAGGCGCGTCAGGTCGGCAATCATGAAGCCGTTTTCCAGCTTGTCCTTGACCCGCAGAAACGACTCGTCGAACTGATTGGCGTCGCACACGGCCTGCCAGTCAGGCAGGTCGCTGAAGTACGGATGCACGCCGTTTTCGCTGAATTCGGAACGGTAGAAGTCAGGTTTGAACAGTTCGATGGCGGTGGCCATGAAATGCTTGAGTTCATCCTGGGTGCGCTTGTCCGGGAATCTGAACTTGCAGTTGGAGTCGTGCAGGTGGATAGCCCAGATCATGCTGTCCCACGGCGATGCCGTCAGCACTACGCAACCCTCGGACGGTACGAAACCTTCCGGGTACTCCTTGATAACAACATCGGCGTCACTGGCGCCTTCGAACGGAATCTTGCCCTTCTGCGAGTGCCGGGCGATCAGCGGATTGACCAGCCGTTCGACGTTGCGACCCGAGCGCACGGAATAGCTGATATCGCTTTGGCGAACCTCACGGTGCCGTTTGACCGGCACACCGCTGGCCTGCTGGTACTCGTCGCCGAGGGTGACCAGCACCTGACGACCGCGCTCGATGATCTGCAACAGCGATCCGGGAATGTCCTGGCTCTCATCAATCAACACGTGCGTGTAGCGCGCCGGCACCACGCAGCCGGCGATGCAGGCGCGCTTGATCATCAGCAGCGCTTCGAACCCGGTCTGGCTGCCCCACGCTGGATTGAGCTCGAGGTAGCCCCACACCCGGCTCGAATACTCCAGCAACACCTGAGCGTCGACGCTGGAGAGTGGCTGGTTGAAATGCGGCAGATGCTTCGCCGAAAACGTGTGATCGCGGAAGCGGCAGTAGCGCTCGATCACTTTGAGGCAGAGCTCAAGGGTCGCCGGCCCGTCGTGGTGGCGGAAACCGAAGATATTCAGTTCCTGCGCCAGCGCCTGACGGGTCGGGATTCGCCCTCCCTCCGCCTGAGGCCTGCGCCCGAGCATCAGCGACTGCGCAAACGCCAGGAAGGTCTTGCCGGCCTTCTTCTCGCTCGGCCCCAGCATGCGCTGACGAAGGACTTCGAGCTTGGCCGGGGTGCGCGCCAGCAACAGGGTCTTTTCCGGGCGCAGATGCTCCAGCAAAGCGACCAGCAGATGGCTTTTGCCGATACCCGCGTAACCTTGAACGTGCAGGTCTTCGTCCAGATTGGCGCGGAAGGTTCTGACCAGTTTGTCCTGCGCCGGGCTTAACCAGCGCTCGCGGTAACGGGGCGTCACTATCGGCTGGGTGAACGGGTCATGGCTGCGATGGCGCCGCACCTTGTATTCGAAGTCCCACTGGCCGTCGGGCAACAAGTAGTCGCGTGCGGATACTTCTTCGGCCAACAGAAAACGCAGGTTCAGAGGATTCAGGACCTTCAGGCCGAAATACAGTTTGCGCGGATCGAACAGTCGCTGCGCTTCCGACAGCAGGCCCGCGGTCGTTGCCTGACGAGTATCCACAGCCCACGCCAACAGCTTGGCCAGAATTTTCTCTGCCGCCACGGCGCCGAGATCCTGCTCTTTCGTCTGCACCAGATTCTGGATGACCAGCACCGCCGCCAACTCCGGATCGGTCAGGCTTTCGAGGGTTTTGGCCCCACCTGCCTGCAACAGGTTCGCGCAGGTTTCATCCGTGACGGGCAAGAACACAGGGCTGGATAGATCGGAATGTTCCGGGAGCATAAAACCTCGCGGCCAGGGCGCGGACCTTGCAAGGTCAATCCTGGCCAGACTCTTCATTTATTTCGGTGGCTGCGAGTATGCGCGATTGCAGGGGAAATGATTACCCCGTGTCGGCGCACTCGGGAGCAGGAGGTTTGGGTACGAGCCGCCAAATCGCAGGCATAAAAAAACCGCAGTGGGCGAAACCCATGCAGTTCAGTCGACGCGTTCGATGTTCGTTAAGGTGGTAACCCTACCAGCCACACCCCGGCACACAATGTTCCCGCTGTGGCTGCTGCCTTCCGGCTCTGACCAGGTTCACGGGTAATCGTTGCGGGGGGACCGATAGGGTCACCATAACGACGCTCGCCTGTCGGCGAGCCGCGCCATTGTACCTATCTGAGACGAAGTTACAACCGCTGGTTGAAGATTAAAAATATGAAGGGCTTCAAGCACTTGCTATTGCGCTTGCAGCACCTCGTCCGCGCGGCCGCCCTCTTGCTGGATCACCAGATGAATGAAGTGCAGCTTGGCGATCGCCGCCGGCGGCAGGACGAACGGATAGAAATCCGGCTGGCCCATGCTGCGCGACAGTTCGTTGAGCATCCCCGCCAGTTCGATCCACGCGTTGACGAACGACAGGAACGCCGCGCCGCCAGGATGCTCGGGGTCGTACAGCGTGCTCGACGGAAACGGCTGGTAGTCGAGGTCCATCTCCCGGGCACTCATGCCGAAGCCCAGCGCCGTATCCACCGCGTCCATCATGTGCAGGTAATGCGCCCAGGTTTCCGCCCAGTCTTCCCACGGGTGCATGGTGGCGTAGGCGCTGACGTAATGCTGCGGCCAGTCCGCCGGCGCGCCCTGTTGATAATGCCGCTCCAGCGCCTCGGCATAACTGGCGCGTTCATCGCCGAACAGGTTGCGGAATGAACCGAGCCACGGACCGTTGTCGATCAGGCGATCCCAGTAGTAGTGCCCGACCTCATGACGAAAGTGCCCAAGCAGCGTGCGATAGGGTTCGTGCATCTGCGCCCGAACCTGCTCGCGGTGGGCGTCGTCGGCTTCTGCGATATCGAGGGTGATCAGGCCGTTGGCGTGACCGGTCATCGGCGCGTTGCCTTGCAGATCAACGCCGATGAAATCGAAGGCCAGGCCGGTGGCTTCGTCGACGGTTTTCGGGACGACCGGCAGGCCAAGGCTGATCAGTTGCGCCACCAGTCGCCGCTTGGCGATTTCCACTTTGCGCCAGCGTTCGGGGTTTTCCGGGACGGACAGATCGGGGATGGTGCGGTTCAGAGCACAGGCCGCGCACAGGGTGTCGTGATCATTGGCGGGCAGCAGCCAGTTACAGGCTGCCGGTGTATCAAGGTTGGCGCAGCGCCGGAACAGCCCGGCCTCGGGATCGACGTCCAGCGTCCAAGTGCCCTCTTGCGGCCCCGGTTGCAGCGAGGTCAGGCGACTGTGTTCCGGTTGATAACCCAGCGCCGCGTTGCAGGCCAGGCACTGACTGTTGCGAAAGAACAGCGACTGGCCGCAGCGGCACGGCCAGATTTTGCTGTTGCGCGAGGATTCGCCCATGAACGGCGCGACGATGCGGGAACTGAGCTGCTCGAAAAAGCGGTACATGGCGATCTCTCCCTTGGGCTTGCCAAGACTAGATCATTCCCGCCCAAAGATCGTTCCCACGCTCTGCGTGGGAACGATCACCTGTCGATCAGTCAGGCGCTGATACCGTGCCCTTTCAGGAACGCGATAAACGCCTCCTCATCCATCACTTTCACGCCCAGTTCGTTGGCCTTGGTCAATTTCGACCCGGCGCCCGGCCCGGCGACCACGCAATGGGTCTTGGCCGACACGGAGCCGGCGACCTTGGCGCCGAGGCTTTCCAGGTGTTCCTTGGCGACGTCGCGGCTCATCAGCTCGACCTTGCCGGTCAGCACCCAGGTTTCCCTAGAAAGTGGCAGACCTTCGACGACTTTCTTTTCGCTCTGCCAGTGCATGCCGAAATCGCGCAGTTGCTTCTCGGCGTCTTCAGCCAGTTGACGATGCTCGGGCAAGGCAAAGAACTCGCGAACCGAGTTCGCCTGCTTCTCCGGCAATGCCTGGCGCATGTCCAGCCAGTCAGCGTTCATCACCCCTTCCAGCGTTTCGAACTTGTCCGCCAGCTTCTGCGCCCCGCCCGGCCCGACCGAAGGAATGTGCAGCTTGTCGAGGAAGCCGCCCAGCGTGGTGCTCGCGGCAAACTCGGCGCCCAGCTCGCCCTGATCCTGAATCTGCAAACCGTGGCCCAGCAGCTCGGTGATCACCTGCTGGTTGTGCGCATCTTCGAAGAAGCTGTGAATCTCGTGCGCCACTTCCAGGCCGATGTCCGGCAAGTACGTCAGCACCTGCGGCAAGGCTTGCTGAACACGCTCCAGCGACCCCAGCGAACGCGCCAGCACCTTGGCCGTCTCTTCGCCGACATCCGGAATGCCCAGCGCATAGATGAAGCGCGCCAGACCCGGCTTCTTGCTGTCTTCAATCGCAGCCAGCAACTTGTTGCTCGAAACCTCGGCAAAGCCCTCGAGGTCGACGATTTCTTCGAACTTCAGCGCGTAGAGATCGGCCGGCGAACTGACCAGACCTTCGTCCACCAGTTGCTCGACGCTCTTGTCGCCAAGGCCTTCGATGTCCATCGCGCGACGGGAGACGAAGTGAATGATCGCCTGCTTGAGCTGCGCACCACAGGCCAGTCGGCCGACGCAGCGATACACCGCACCTTCGCTGATGGTTTCCTTGCCCTTGCTGCGTTTGACCAGTTGCGTGCGTTCGACATGGGAGCCACAAACCGGGCAGCTCTCGGGAATCTGCACCGGCCGCGCATCTTCGGGACGACGCTCGGTCACCACCTGCACCACTTGCGGTATCACGTCACCGGCGCGGCGAATGATCACTGTGTCGCCGATCATCAGACCCAACCGGGCGACTTCATCCATGTTGTGCAGCGTGGCGTTGGCCACGGTGACGCCGGCGACCTTGACCGGTTTCAACCGCGCCACAGGGGTGACGGCGCCGGTGCGGCCGACCTGGAATTCCACGTCGAGCAGTTCGGTGAGTTCTTCCATCGCCGGGAATTTGTGGGCGATGGCCCAGCGCGGTTCCCGGGCGCGGAAGCCCAGTTCGCGCTGGTCGGCAATGCTGTTGACCTTAAACACCACGCCGTCGATTTCATAGGCCAGCGAATTACGGCGCTCACCGATATCGCGGTAATAATCCAGGCATTCGCCGATGCCCTTGGCCAGTTTCAATTCGTGGCTGATCGGCATGCCCCAGGCTTGCAGTTGCTTGAGGTTGCCGATGTGGGTGTCGGAAATATCGTGGGACACCTGACCGATACCGTAGCAGCAGAATTCCAGCGGCCGGTTGGCGGTGATCTTCGAATCCAGCTGGCGCAGGCTGCCGGCGGCGGCGTTGCGCGGGTTGGCGAAAGTCTTGCCGCCGACTTCCAGTTGCGAGGCGTTGAGGCGCTCGAAACCGGCCTTGGACATGAACACTTCGCCACGCACTTCCAGGGTCGCCGGCCAGCCCGTGCCGTGCAGCTTCAGCGGGATGTTGCGCACGGTGCGCACGTTGACGCTGATGTCTTCGCCAGTGGTGCCGTCGCCGCGCGTGGCGCCGCGTACCAGCACGCCATCCTGATACAGCAGGCTGACCGCCAGGCCATCGAGTTTCGGCTCGCAGCTGTATTCCACCGCCGCGCCACCGCCAAACAGGTCGCCGGCCGGGAGATCCAGACCTTCGGTCACCCGGCGATCGAACTCGCGCATGTCGGTTTCTTCGAAGGCGTTGCCGAGGCTGAGCATCGGCACTTCGTGACGCACCTGGGTGAACGCGGTCAGCGCCACGCTGCCGACACGCTGGGTCGGCGAGTCGCTGGTGATCAATTCCGGATTGGCCGCTTCCAGCGCCTTGAGCTCGTGGAACAACCGGTCGTACTCGGCATCCGGAATGCTCGGCTCATCGAGGACGTGGTAACGGTAGTTGTGCTGATCGAGTTCAGCGCGCAGCTCTAGAATGCGGTCTTTGGCGGCAGTCATGGGTGTTCTCTCATAAAGCAAAAGAGCAGCCGAGGCTGCTCAATCTATTTTGCCGATTGCCCCTTTATTGCGAGGCAACCTTTTCAATCAACGCTTCTGGGTCAGGGCGCGACGTTCGAATTCGACGATGCGCTGACGGTAGTGCTCGATGGTCTGCGCGGTCAGGACGCTGCGCTGGTCATCTTTCAACTCGCCGTTCAGTTCCTGGGACAGCTTGCGGGCTGCCGCGACCATCACATCGAAGGCCTGCTTCGGATGACGCGGGCCTGGCAGGCCGAGGAAGAAGCTCACCGCCGGGGTGCTGAAATGGTCGATGTCGTCCAGATCAAAGATGCCCGGCTTGACCGCGTTGGCCATGGAGAACAGCACTTCACCGTTGCCGGCCATGCTTTCGTGACGGTGGAAGATATCCATCTCGCCGAAACGCAGACCGCTTTCCAGAATGTTCTGCAGCAGTGCCGGGCCCTTGAAGCCGGCCGGGTCGCGGCAGATCACGCTGATCACCAGCACTTCTTCGGCTTGCGGCTGATCTTTATCAGCAACCGCCGGCGACGACTTGGCGGCAGGCTCGACGAAATCATCGTCGCGGCTGCTGAAGCTCGGGCCGCCGTCCAGATCCAGATCGAGGTTCAGGTCGCCCTGGGCCGGACCGTTGCTGCCGCGCTTGCCGCGCTTGGAACCGGATTCGCGAGGCTCGCGTGCTTCGCGGGCCGGCATGCTCACCGATGGCAGATCGTGTTCGTCCAGTTGCGGCTCTTTATGGGTATCCAGCACGCGGGCCGGGCCCAACAGCTCAGCGCTGGTGTCCTCGTCCGGCAGGTTGGACAGACTTCGGTCAAGACGGAATTTCAGTTTTCCCTTGCCGCCGCGCATACGGCGCCAGCCATCGAAAAGAATACCGGCTATCACAATGATGCCGATGACGATCAGCCACTCGCGCAGACCGATTTCCATGTAATCCCGTGCCTCTATAAAAAATGCTGAAAAATAAGGGGTTTACACTGTGCAAACCGCTTTAAAACGTGGCGCCAACTCTATGTTCTGACAGGCGTTTTGCCCACGTATACGAAAAATTGACATTAAACTAGCACGACCAAAGACAACTTTACACCGTCTGTCTCATTGGCTTGCGCGATTATATCGATTGGCCAGCAAGTCGAAGCCGGTAAATATGTCCTACAGACTACAAATACCTTTTCCGACAGCGCCGGCTCAGGCATCCACCATCGCCATCGCCTCCTCGACATCCACGGCTACCAGTCGCGAACAACCCGGCTCGTGCATCGTCACGCCCATCAACTGGTCAGCCATTTCCATGGCGATCTTGTTGTGGGTGATATAGATGAACTGCACGGTCTGCGACATCTCTTTGACCAATCGTGCGTAGCGTCCAACGTTAGCGTCATCCAGTGGTGCGTCAACTTCATCGAGCATGCAGAACGGCGCCGGATTCAACTTGAAGATCGCAAAAACCAGTGCCAGCGCGGTCAGGGCCTTCTCGCCACCGGAGAGCAAATGGATGGTGCTGTTCTTCTTCCCGGGCGGCTGCGCCATGATCGTCACCCCTGTATCGAGTAGATCTTCGCCCGTCAGTTCCAAATACGCCCGCCCGCCACCGAAAACTTTCGGGAAAAGCGCCTGTAAACCGCCATTGATCTGATCAAAGGTATCTTTGAAACGGTTACGGGTTTCCTTGTCGATCTTGCGGATGACGTTTTCCAGGGTCTCCAGGGCTTCGACCAGATCGGCGTCCTGGGCATCCAGATAACGTTTACGCTCGGATTGTTGCGTGTATTCGTCGATCGCCGCGAGGTTGATCGCGCCCAGGCGCTGAATGCGCGCGGCAATGCGTTCAAGTTCTTCTTCGGCAGCCTTCTCGCTGGCCTCGGCGGTCAGGGTGTTGAGCACGCCGTGCAGATCGTAGCCGTCTTCCAGCAATTGATCCTGCAGGGCCTTGCGGCGCACGGTCAGGGCTTGCCATTCCATGCGTTGCTGTTCGAGCTGGCCACGGATCAATTGCGATTGCTGCTCGGCCTGGGTCCGGCGTTTTTCCGCGTCGCGCAGTTCGCGATCGGCATCTTCCAGGGCGATCTGCGCGGTCTTGAGTTCGTCGTCGACGCTCATGCGCTTGTCGAGCAACTCTTCGAGTTTGAGGCGCAACTCTTCCAGCGGCGCCTCGCCCTCCTCCAGATTCAGGCTGAGCTGTTCACGTTTTTCGGTGAGGCGCTCGGCCTGCATTTCCAGACGTTCAAGGGCCTGGCGGGTCGAATCGTGTTGTGCGCGCAGCGAGCCGAGGCGCACGGCCAATTGATGGGCGTGATCCTTGTGCTGGCGCGCTTCCTGACGCACCCGATCCAGGCGTTCGCGCAGGCTGTCGCGCTGGGCCAGCAGCAATTCGCGCTGCTCGGTGTCGAGGGCCATCGCGTCGAGAGCGTCCTGCAACTGGATCCGCGCTTCGCCGATGTTTTCGTGTTCCAGCTCGCGCTGCTCGGCGAGCTCCACCAGTTCTTCGTCGAGACGGGTGCGACGCAGGTTCAACTGCTCGGCCTTGGCTTTACCGGCGGAAAGCTGAGCTTTCAGTTCGCCTTGCTGACGGGCTTCGTCCTGCAACAGTCGACGCAAATGTTCGCGACCGTTTTCCTGCTGACGCTGTTGCGCGCGCAGGGTTTGCAGACGGGTTTCCATGGCCTCGACCGTGGCTTCACGCTCTTCGCGTTCCGCATGCAGCGATTCGATTTCCTGGCCGCGCGCAAGCATGCCGCTTTCGGCTTCACTGGCGCGGCGCACCCGCAGGAAATGCCGGCCGACCCAGTAACCGTCGCGACTGATCAGGCTCTGGCCGGCAGCCAGTTGGCCACGCATAGCCAGCGCCTGTTCAAGGCTGTCGACCGGCTTGACCTGAGCGAGCCAGGGCGACAGATCGACCTGCGCCTCGACCTTGTCCAGCAGGCTGCCGGCCACGCGCACGCCGTCGTTGCCGGGGCTGAGCAAACGCAGATCGCCCTGGGCAAAACCAGACAGATCGAAGCCGTCGAAATCATCCACCAGCACCGCTTGCAGGTCGGCGCCGAGCACGGTTTCCACCGCCAGCTCCCAACCGGCCTCGACCTTCAGGCCTTCGGCGAGACGCGGGCGCTCGGCGAGGTTGTGTTCCTTCAGCCATTCGGCAGTGCCGGTGCCCGGATCGAGCGCGGCCTGCTGCAAGGCTTCCAGCGATGCAAGGCGACCATTGAGGCGCTGCAAATCGCCCTGCGCCTGTTGCTGCGCGGTCAGCGCTTGCTGCAATTCCTGACGCAGTTGCTCAAGTTTTTCGACCTGGGCTTCTTCGCTGGTCTGCAAATCTTCAAGGGTGGCTTCGGACTCGGCGAGCTGTTCGCTGAGTTCCATGATCGCCGCGTCTTCCGGATCGGCCGACAGCAGCGCGCGCTCTTCGCCCAGACGCTTTTGCCGATCGGCCAGGCGCTCCATGCTGGTTTCCAGCTGCTGGATGCGCGACTGCTGCACTTCGGCCTGACGACGGGGTTCGGCGGCGGTCAAATTGAAGGCGTCCCACTGCTCCTGCCAGCCGTGCATGACGGCTTCGGAATCTTCCAGCGCAGCGGCAGCTTCTTCGGCCGCGGCGTTGGTGATTTCCTGCTCGGGGGTCAGTTGATCGAGCTCTTCGCCGAGGGTCAGCAGCAAGGTGCGGTCGTGGCCCAGGTGCGATTCGGTTTCGAGGCGTGCGCGCTCGGCTTCTTTCAAATCGTCCTGCAATTGGCGCAAGCGCTGCTGGCCGTGCTGGATGCTCTGCTCGACCCGGGCGATGTCGCCGCCGACCGAATAGAAGCGCCCCTGCACCAGATTGAAGCGCTCGGACAGGTCATGGTGCCCGTCGCGCAGGCGTTCAATCGCCGCGTCGGCGTTGCGCTGTTCGGCGACCAGCGCTTCAAAGCTGATTTCCTGGTTGCCGATGATCGATTCGCGCTGACCGACCTGATCGTTCAGATCCTGCCAGCGCAGGGCCGACAATTGCGCCTTGAGCTGGCGTTCTTCGGCTTTGTATTCCTGATACTTCTTGGCGGCCTCGGCCTGACGGTGCAGGCGTTCGAGCTGGCGTTCAAGCTCTTCACGCAGGTCAGTCAGACGGGCAAGGTTTTCGTGGGTTCGACGGATGCGGTTTTCGGTCTCGCGCCGGCGCTCCTTGTACTTGGAGATGCCGGCGGCTTCTTCGATGAAGTTACGCAGGTCTTCCGGCTTGGACTCGATCAGCTTGGAGATCATCCCCTGCTCGATGATCGAGTAGCTGCGCGGGCCGAGACCGGTGCCGAGGAAGATGTCGGTGATGTCGCGACGACGGCATTTGGCGCCGTTGAGGTAATAAGTCGTCTGGCTGTCGCGGGTCACTTTGCGGCGAATCGAGATTTCCGCATACGCCGCCCACTCGCCCAGCAGCGTGCCGTCGGAGTTGTCGAACACCAGTTCGATGCTCGCCTGGCTCACCGGTTTGCGGCTGGTCGAGCCGTTGAAGATGACGTCGGTCATCGACTCGCCACGCAGGTTCTTGGCCGAGCTTTCGCCCATCACCCAGCGCACGGCGTCGATGATGTTCGACTTGCCGCAACCGTTCGGCCCGACGACTGCCGCCATGTTACTGGGGAAGTTCACCGTGGTCGGATCGACGAAGGATTTGAACCCCGCCAGCTTGATGCACTTGAGCCGCAAGGTCAGGCAACCGTCAGGGCGGACACCACCAGATCGCAGCTGCGCTGGGCGTAAGCCGTCAGCACGATGCGGATCTGCGGCAGGTCACGGGCGAGGACGGCGGCGAGCAGGCGTTCGAACAGTTCGAGGAACTCGCTCATCTCGGCCTTGCGCTGCTCCAGTGCGAGGAAGTACGCGCGGCTCATGGCCGGTTGCAGGTTCTCGACCGTTTCCTGCAGGTACGGGTTGTTGGCGAACGGATACGCGGCGCGCATCACGTTGAAGCTGTCGTCGACGAAGGTGCGGATGTCCTGACGCTCGTAGCTGGCGGTCAGGCGTTGCTGGATCTGCACGAACGGCGCCATGTCGGCCTGGGTCTGCCAGCCATTGGCCACGGCGTTGCCGAGCAGGATGTACAACTCGCTCATCAACGTGCACAGGCTCTGCACCTTGTGCGCCGTCAGCTCAGTGACATGGGCGCCGCGGCGCGGCAGGATCGCGATCAGGTGACGGCGCTCGAGGATCAGCAAGGCTTCGCGGACCGAGCCGCGGCTGACGTTCAGCGCCAGCGTGACCTTCTGTTCCTGGATACGCTCTCCCGGCTTCATTTCGCCGCGAATGATCCGTTCGGCGAGGTGGTGAGCGATTTGCTCGGCGAGGCTGTCCGGCGCCTTGAACGTCATGGTTGTCCTTCAAACTCTTCGATCTGCACAAGCGGCGCAGTGTAGCGCAATGCGCGGTCATGGCGGAGTGCTCGCACAGCGGTTTTTGGCACGAATCCCGCAAAAAAGCGCTTGATCCAATGAGGGTCAATACTGAAGAGACACGTGGTTGAGCGACAAAACGGTTTTTCCTGACCTTTAAGTCAGAAAACCATTGACCGAAAAGTCAGACCTGCTAAATTCGGCTCAAGTCGCTCAACAACAATAATGAGTCTGCGAGGCCTTCCGTGATCCAGTTTTTACTTAACCAGGAACTCCGTAGCGAGCACGCCCTGGACCCGAACCTGACTGTGCTCAACTACCTGCGCGAACACGTGGGTAAATCCGGCACCAAAGAAGGCTGCGCCAGCGGTGACTGCGGCGCCTGTACGGTGGTGGTCGGCGAGTTGCAGACGGATGACGATGGCCGCGAGCACATTCGCTATCGCAGCCTCAACTCGTGCCTGACGTTCGTTTCGTCGCTGCACGGCAAGCAATTGATCAGCGTCGAAGACCTCAAGCACAAGGGCGAACTGCACAGCGTGCAGAAAGCCATGGTCGAGTGCCACGGTTCGCAGTGCGGTTTCTGCACCCCCGGTTTCGTGATGTCGCTGTTCGCCCTGCAAAAGAACAGCGATGCACCGGATCAGGCCAAGGCCCACGAAGCGCTGGCGGGCAATCTCTGCCGCTGCACCGGCTACCGGCCGATCCTGGCCGCCGCCGAACAATCCTGCTGCGCCAAGCAACCGGACCAGTTCGACGCCCGTGAAGCCGAAACCATCTCCCGCCTCAAAGCCATTGCCCCGACGTCGATCGGCGAACTCAACAGCGGCGACAAACGCTGCCTGGTGCCGCTGACCGTCGCCGATCTGGCCGATCTCTACGACGCTTATCCACAGGCTCGCCTGCTGGCCGGCGGCACTGATCTGGCGCTGGAAGTCACTCAGTTCCACCGTACCTTGCCGGTGATGATCTACGTCGGCAACGTCGCCGAAATGAAGCGCATCGAGCACTTCGAGGATCGCATCGAAATCGGCGCCGCCACCGCCCTCTCCGACTGCTACGAAGCGCTGAACGCCGAGTACCCGGACTTCGGCGAACTGCTGCACCGCTTCGCCTCCCTGCAGATCCGCAACCAGGGCACCCTCGGCGGCAACATCGGCAACGCCTCGCCGATCGGTGACTCGCCACCGCTGCTGATTGCCCTCGGCGCGCAGATCGTGCTGTGCAAGGGCGAGACCCGCCGCACGCTGGCCCTCGAGGATTACTTCATCGATTACCGGGTTACCGCACGTCAGGAAAGCGAGTTCATCGAGAAAATCATCGTGCCGCGCGCCACGGCCGAGCAGCGCTTCCGCGCCTACAAAGTCTCCAAGCGTCTGGACGACGATATCTCTGCCGTCTGCGCCGCGATCAACCTGCGGGTCGAGAACGGCGTGATCACCGACGCCCGCGTCGCCTTCGGTGGCATGGCTGCGATCCCGAAGCGCGCCGCTCATTGCGAAGCCGTGCTGCTCGGCCAGCCGTTCAACAATGCGGTGATCGAACGCGCCTGCTCCGCGCTGGGCGAGGATTTCACCCCGCTCTCGGACTTCCGCGCCAGCAAGGAATACCGCCTGCTCAGCGCGCAGAACCTGCTGCGCAAATACTTCATCGAACTGCAAACACCGCACATCGAGACTCGGGTGACCGCTTATGTCTAACCATCACGGCGTAGAGAAAACTCAAGCTGAACTGGCTGAATTGTTCGCCAAGGACCTGACCACCGGCGTCGGCCGCAGCGTCAAGCACGACAGCGCCGCCAAGCATGTGTCCGGTGAAGCGCAGTACATCGACGACCGCCTGGAATTCCCCAACCAGTTGCACGTTTACGCACGGCTGTCGGATCGCGCCCACGCGAAAATCATCAGCATCGACACCCAGCCCTGCTACGCCTTCGAAGGCGTGCGCATCGCCATTACCCACGAAGACGTACCGGGCCTGAAAGACATCGGCCCGCTACTGCCGGGCGATCCGCTGCTGGCCATCGATGACGTGCAGTTCGTCGGTCAACCGGTGCTGGCCGTGGCCGCGAAAGACCTCGAAACCGCACGCAAGGCCGCCATGGCCGCGATCATCGAATACGAAGATCTGGAGCCGGTGCTGGACGTGGTCGAAGCCCTGCGCAAACGCCACTTCGTGCTCGACAGCCACACCCATCAGCGCGGCGATTCGGCCAACGCCCTGGCCACGGCTGAACATCGTATTCAGGGCACGCTGCACATCGGCGGTCAGGAACACTTCTATCTGGAAACCCAGATTTCCTCGGTGATGCCGACCGAAGACGGCGGCATGATCGTTTACTGCTCGACCCAAAACCCCACCGAAGTGCAGAAACTGGTGGCCGAAGTTCTCGATGTGTCGATGAACAAGATCGTGGTGGACATGCGCCGCATGGGCGGTGGTTTCGGCGGCAAGGAAACTCAGGCCGCGAGCCCGGCCTGCCTGTGCGCAGTGATCGCGCACCTCACCGGCCAGCCGACCAAGATGCGCCTGCCACGGGTCGAAGACATGCTGATGACCGGCAAGCGTCACCCGTTCTACGTCGAGTACGACGTCGGCTTCGACAGCACCGGGCGTCTGCACGGGATCGCGATGGATCTGGCCGGTAACTGCGGCTGCTCGCCTGACCTGTCGGCCTCGATCGTTGACCGGGCGATGTTCCACTCGGACAACTCGTACTACCTGGGCGATGCGACCATCAACGGTCACCGCTGCAAGACCAACACCGCGTCGAACACCGCGTATCGTGGTTTCGGCGGCCCGCAAGGAATGGTCGCGATCGAAGAAGTGATGGACGCCATCGCCCGTCACTTGAATCTCGATCCGCTGGCCGTGCGCAAGGCCAACTATTACGGCAAGACCGAGCGCAACGTCACCCATTACTACCAGACCGTCGAGCACAACATGCTCGAAGAGATGACCGCCGAACTGGAAGAAAGCAGCCAGTACGCCGAGCGCCGCGAAGCGATCCGTCGCTACAACGCCAACAGCCCGATCCTGAAAAAAGGCCTGGCGCTGACCCCGGTGAAATTCGGTATTTCCTTCACCGCCAGCTTCCTCAACCAGGCAGGTGCCTTGGTGCACGTCTACACCGACGGCAGCATCCACCTGAACCACGGCGGCACGGAAATGGGCCAGGGTCTGAACACCAAAGTCGCGCAAGTCGTGGCCGAAGTGTTCCAGGTGGAAATGGACCGTGTGCAGATCACCGCGACCAACACCGACAAGGTGCCGAACACCTCGCCGACCGCGGCCTCCAGCGGCGCCGACCTCAACGGCAAAGCGGCGCAGAACGCTGCCGAGACAATCAAGCAGCGGCTGGTCGAATTCGCCGCGCGGCACTACAAGGTCAGCGAAGAGGACGTGGAATTCCACAACGGCCACGTACGGGTGCGTGACCATATCCTGACCTTCGAAGCGCTGATCCAGCTGGCGTATTTCAACCAGGTTTCGCTGTCGAGCACCGGGTTCTACAAGACTCCGAAAATCTACTACGACCGCAGCCAGGCCCGTGGTCGGCCGTTCTACTACTTCGCCTTCGGCGCGGCGTGCTGCGAAGTGATCGTCGACACCCTGACCGGCGAGTACAAGATGCTCCGTACCGACATCCTGCACGACGTCGGCGCCTCGCTGAACCCGGCCATCGACATCGGCCAGGTCGAGGGCGGTTTCGTTCAGGGCATGGGCTGGCTGACCATGGAAGAGCTGGTGTGGAACAACAAAGGCAAGCTGATGACCAACGGCCCGGCCAGCTACAAGATCCCGGCCGTGGCGGACATGCCGCTGGACCTGCGGGTGAAGCTGGTGGAAAACCGCAAGAACCCGGAAGACACGGTGTTCCACTCCAAGGCTGTGGGTGAGCCGCCGTTCATGCTCGGCATCGCCGCGTGGTGTGCGATCAAGGATGCGGTGGCCAGCCTTGGCGACTACAAGCATCAGCCGAAGATCGACGCGCCGGCGACCCCGGAGCGGGTGTTGTGGGGTTGCGAGCAGATGCGCCAGCTCAAGGCGGTGAAAGCCGTCGAAGCTGAAACCGAGGTCGTTTGATGATCGTTCCCACGCTCTGCGTGGGAATGCAGCCGGCGACGCTCTGCGTCGCATCCTGAACAGCGGACGCGGAGCGTCCAGTGATGCATTCCCACGCGACGGTTCGACGTGGGAACGATCTGAGAGGTGAGATATGTACAACTGGATCGACGCCCTCGCCGACCTGCAGAACCAGGGCGAACCCTGTGTTCTGGTGACGATCATCGAAGAGCTCGGCTCGACGCCGCGCAATGCCGGCTCGAAAATGGTCGTCAGCGCCCGCCAGACCTTCGACACCATCGGTGGCGGGCACTTGGAATACAAAGCCATGCAGATCGCCCGCGAGATGCTCGCCAGCGGCAAGCAGGACACCCATCTGGAGCGCTTCAGCCTCGGCGCCAGCCTCGGCCAGTGCTGCGGCGGCGCCACGGTGCTGCTGTTCGAACCGATGGGCCAGGTGCAGGCGCAGATCGCCGTGTTCGGCGCCGGTCATGTCGGTCGCGCGCTGGTACCCTTGCTCGCCAGCCTGCCCTGCCGGGTGCGCTGGATCGATTCCCGGGAAGAGGAATTCCCCGAGCAGATTCCCCACGGCGTGCGCAAAATCGTCGCCGAGGAGCCTGTGGATGAAATCGACGACCTGCCCGCCGGCAGCTACTGCATCGTCATGACCCACAACCATCAGCTGGATCTGGAACTCACCGCCGCGATCCTCAAGCGCAACGACTTTACCTGGTTCGGCCTGATCGGTTCGAAAACCAAACGGGCCAAGTTCGAACATCGCCTGCGTGACCGTGGCTTCGACGCCAGCGTCGTGCAACGCATGCGCTGCCCGATGGGCATCGGCGAAGTCAAAGGCAAGTTGCCTGTGGAAATCGCCATCTCCATCGCCGGCGAAATCATCGCCACCTATAACGCCAATTTCGGCCAGCACACCGCCAGCGCCGAACCGATTGCCAAACTGCTGCCGGTTTCGCGCCGCAGTCAGGCCGCCACACTCAAAGCCTCAAACTGATTAGAGAACCCTCATGCCTCTGACTCGCAAAGCCTACCGCGCCGCCATCCTGCACAGCATCGCCGACCCTGCCGAGGTCGGCATCGAAGCCTCCTACGAGTATTTCGAGGACGGCCTGCTGGTGGTCGATGACGGCAAGATCAGCGCCCTCGGCCACGCCAGCGAACTGCTGCCGACCCTGCCGGCGGACATCGAGATCACGCATCACAAGGATGCGCTGATCACCCCGGGCTTCATCGACACCCACATCCACCTGCCGCAGACCGGCATGGTCGGCGCCTATGGCGAGCAACTGCTGGACTGGCTGAACACCTACACCTTCCCGTGCGAAAGCCAGTTCGCCGACAAGGCCCACGCCGATGAAGTGGCGGACATTTTCATCAAGGAACTGCTGCGCAACGGCACCACCACCGCGCTGGTGTTCGGCAGCGTGCATCCGCAATCGGTGAACTCGTTCTTCGAAGCGGCCGAGAAGCTGGATCTGCGGATGATCGCCGGCAAGGTGATGATGGACCGCAACGCGCCGGACTACCTGACCGACACCCCGGAATCGAGCTACGTCGACAGCAAGGCGCTGATCGAGCGCTGGCACGGCAAGGGTCGTCTGCACTATGCCGTCACCCCGCGTTTCGCCCCGACCAGCACCCCGGAACAGCTGACCCTCGCCGGCCAGTTGCTCAGCGAATACCCGGATCTGTACATGCAGACCCACATCAGCGAAAACCTCAAGGAAGTCGAGTGGGTCAAGGCGCTGTTCCCTGAGCGCAAGGGCTATCTGGACGTCTACGACCACTACCAATTGCTCGGCGAGCGCTCGGTGTTCGCCCACGGCGTGCACCTGTGCGACGACGAATGTGCGCGTCTGGCGGAGACCGGTTCGGCGGTTGCGTTCTGCCCGACCTCGAACTTCTTCCTCGGCAGCGGCCTGTTCAACCTGCCGATGGCCGAGAAGCACAAACTGAACGTCGGCCTCGGGACTGACGTCGGCGGCGGCACCAGTTTCTCGCTGCTGCAAACCCTGAACGAAGCCTACAAGGTGATGCAACTGCAAGGCGCACGCCTGAGCCCGTTCAAATCGCTATACCTCGCTACCCTCGGCGGCGCGCGGGCACTGCGTCTGGAAGACAGGATCGGCAACCTGCAACCAGGCTCCGACGCCGACTTCCTGGTGCTGGACTACAACGCCACGCCGCTGCTGAGCTACCGCTTGAAGCAGGCCAACAACATTGCCGAAACGCTGTTCGTGCTGATGACCCTGGGCGATGACCGCACTGTGGCTCAGACCTATGCGGCGGGCGCGCTGGTGCACCAGCGCTAACTGATCGCTTGATCGTTCCCACGCTCCGCGTGGGAATGCAGCCCGTGACGCTCCGCGTCACTGGACGCGGAGCGTCCCCAGAGGCATTCCCACGCAGAGCGTGGGAACGATCAGACGGACAAAAAAAATCCCCCGGTACTTTGCAGTCCGGGGGATTTTTATTGCCTGTCGATTCGCCTCAGAGCTTGACCGCCGGACGCCCTGGCTTCTTGGTCTGCAACAGGTGCGAGAACACTGCATGCAGATCGTCCGAAGCACTTTCCTCGTCGAGGTTGAGCTTGCTGTCGATGTGATCCATGTGATGCATCATCAGGTCCACCGCCAGCTCGCCATTGCGCGCTTCGATGGCATCGATCAACTGGGTGTGCTCGTCGTAGGAACAGTGCGAGCGGTTGCCGCTTTCATATTGGGCAATGATCAGCGACGTCTGCGAAACCAGGCTGCGCTGGAAGCTGATCAACGGCGCGTTCTTCGCCGCTTCGGCCAGTTTCAGGTGGAATTCACCCGAGAGACGGATGCCGGCACCGCGATCGCCACGGGAGAAGCTGTCGCGCTCGTCGTTGACCATCTGGCGCAGTTCGGCGATCTGCTCGGCGGTGGCGTGTTGCACCGCCAGCTCGGTGATCGCGCGTTCCACCAGACGTCGGGCGAGGAACACCTGACGCGCCTCTTCAACGCTCGGGCTGGCAACGACTGCGCCACGGTTCGGCCGCAACAGCACCACGCCTTCATGGGCCAGACGCGAGAGCGCGCGGCGAATGATGGTGCGGCTGACCCCGAAAATTTCCCCCAGCGCTTCTTCGCTCAACTTTGTGCCGGGCGCCAGGCGCTGTTCGAGGATGGCCTCGAAGATATGCGCATAGACAATATCGTCCTGGGTTCCGCTGCGGCCGGCTTTGCCTGCTCGCGGTTGTTTCTTGAGGGGTTGCAACTGTTCGTTCATGGGCACTCGAGTCGGGAAGAACGGCGGCGAATTGACCGTGACTGTAATACGGCACAGTGGGTCGCTGGCAAGTATCGCGTAAAAAACAGCGCGATTGTACACAATGGAAGGTGGCAACACGACTGTACGGCTGTTTGTGGCTTCGGCTGTATTGCAACGCTCCGTTACGTTTGAGTTTAGGCTTAAACCCGAAATCCGTGGTTTGAACAAGGAACGCCGCTGTCATGAACGAAATTACCCACACCCGACTGCGCCCGCTGGCGGACACATCGCCCTCCGCCATCGTCGCCGGGTTCATCGCGATGATGACCGGCTACACCAGTTCGCTGGTGCTGATGTTCCAGGCAGGGCAAGCGGCGGGCCTGACCAGCGGGCAGATTTCGTCGTGGATCTGGGCGATCTCCATCGGCATGGCGGTGTGTTCGATCGGCCTGTCGCTGCGCTATCGCACGCCAATCACGATTGCCTGGTCGACGCCCGGCGCGGCGCTGCTGATCACCAGTCTTGGCGGCGTGAGCTACGGCGAAGCCATCGGTGCCTACATTACCTGCGCGGTGCTGGTGACGATTTGCGGCCTGACCGGCAGCTTCGAACGGCTGGTGAAAAAGATCCCGGCCTCCCTCGCCGCCGCGCTGCTGGCGGGGATTCTGTTCAAGATTGGCAGCGAAATCTTCGTCGCCGCGCAACACCGCACCGGTCTGGTGCTGGGGATGTTCTTCACTTATCTCATCGTCAAACGCCTGTCGCCACGCTATGCGGTGCTTGCCGCGCTGCTGATCGGCACCGCGCTGTCGGGTTTCATGGGTTTGCTGGACTTCAGCGGCTTTCATCTGGAAGTGGCGACACCGGTCTGGACCACGCCGCACTTTTCCCTGGCCGCGACCATCAGCATCGGCATTCCGCTGTTTGTCGTAGCGATGACCTCGCAAAACATGCCCGGCATCGCCGTGCTGCGGGCCGACGGCTACAACGTCCCGGCCTCGCCGCTGATCACCTCCACCGGCATCGCGTCCCTGCTGCTGGCGCCGTTTGGTTCCCACGGCATCAACCTCGCAGCGATCAGCGCGGCGATCTGCACCGGGCCGCATGCCCATGAGGATCGCAACAAACGTTACACCGCTGCGGTGTGGTGCGGGATTTTCTACGGGATTGCCGGGGTGTTCGGCGCCACGCTGGCGGCGCTGTTCGCCGCGCTGCCGAAGGAATTGGTGCTGTCGATTGCCGCACTGGCGCTTTTCGGCTCGATCATCAACGGCTTGAGCATCGCCATGACCGAGGTGAAGGAACGGGAAGCGGCGCTGATCACTTTCATGGTCACGGCGTCGGGGCTGACGCTGTTTTCCATCGGTTCGGCGTTCTGGGGGATTGTCGCGGGGGTGTTGACCTTGCTGATCCTCAACTGGCGCAAGGCTTGAGGCCTCGTTAAAAAGCAGGCATAAAAAAACGGCGACCCTCAGGTCGCCGTTTTTTTCAGTATCACTTAGCCGGGTTGATCGGCTTTTCCGGATACCAAACGTCCAGCAGCGGGCTGATTTCAGTAGAAGTCAGCTCGGAGCGGGTTTTCAGCCAGGCTTCAACAGCAGCGCGCTGCTCTTCGGAGACCGAACCACGCTTCTGCAGGCAAACCAGACCGAAGTCGTCGCCGCCGACATAGCCCAGACCGTTGGCTTCCATGGCTTCTTTGATGAATGCTTCGAGGAAAGCGTCAATGGCTTCTTCGGACAGGTCTTCTTTGAAGCCCAGGTTCAGTTCGAAACCCAGCTCTTGAAATTCATCGACGCACAGTTTTTTGCGCAGACGCTGGGAACGGTTAGTCGCCATTGGAACAATCCTCTTAAGTAATAACGGCCGGCACTTTACCAGTTTAAGCCGGCGATTGCCCGACTCTCTGGGACGTGCGTGCGACCGCCTGTAAAAAAATAACGAATTGGCGCCCTTGCGAAAGGCACAAGCTGTTACACCTTGGGGCATAATGCCGACACTTTCATGACCACTGAGGGCCTTTTCATCCATGTCCTCGTCTTTTTTCCCCTCGGCTGTAGGGTTTTATTTCATATGATCAAATCGTTGCGTCCTCTGCTCCTGGCCGGTCTTCTTCTGCCGCTGGCCCTGCCCGTCTCCGCTGCCACCATCAACACCGCCCTGACCCCCAACGTCGAAAAAGCCCTCAAGGCCAGCAAGCTGCAGCCCACCGCCCTGTCGCTGGTGATGGTGCCGCTGGACGGCCCGGGCACGCCGACCGTGTACAACGCCGACGTCTCGGTCAACCCGGCCTCGACCATGAAGCTGGTCACCACGTACGCGGCGCTGGAAATGCTCGGCCCCAACCATCAGTGGAAAACCGAGTTCTACACCGACGGCGACCTGAACGGCGGGATCCTCAACGGCAACCTCTACCTCAAGGGTGGCGGCGATCCGAAGCTGAACATGGAAAAACTCTGGCTGCTGATGCGCGACCTGCGTGCCAACGGCGTAACCCAGGTCACCGGTGATCTGGTATTGGATCGCAGCTTCTTCGTGCAGCCGCAACTGCCGGAATTCAACGATGACGGCAACGACGAGAACAAGCCGTTCCTGGTCAAGCCGGATTCACTGCTGGTCAACCTCAAGGCCCTGCGTTTCGTGGCCCGCAACGACAATGGTCGGGTGTTGATCTCGGTTGAACCGCCGATTGCCAGCATCAACATCGAAAACACCGTCAAAGCGCTCAACTCCAAACAATGCACCGGCGGCGTGCGCTACAACCCGGTGCCGCAAGCCGATGGCAGCGTGACCGTGACCGTGGCCGGCCAGTTGGGCGAAGGCTGCAGCTCGCAGACTTATCTGTCGCTGCTCGACCACGCGACCTACACCGCCGGCGCCGTGCGGGCGATCTGGAAGGAACTGGGCGGCAGCATCCAGGGCAAGGATCGTCTGGCCCCGACCCCGAGCAGCGCCAAAGTGCTGGCCCGCGCGTTTTCGCCGGATCTGGCGGAAATCATCCGCGACATCAACAAGTACAGTAACAACACCATGGCTCAGCAGCTGTTCCTGAGCCTGGGCCAGAAATTCCGCAACGACGCCGACGGCGATGACGCCAAGGCCGCGCAACGCGTGGTGCGTCAGTGGCTGGCGAAGAAAGGCATCACCGCGCCGCACCTGGTGATGGAGAACGGCTCCGGTCTGTCGCGCTCCGAGCGAGTCAGTGCCCGTGAAATGGCCAGCATGCTGCAAGCGGCCTGGCACAGCCCGTACGCCGCCGAGTACATCAGCTCGCTGCCGATTGCCGGCACCGACGGCACCATGCGCAAACGCCTGAAGACCACCGCGATGCGCGGCGAAGCCCACGTCAAGACCGGCACCCTGAACACCGTACGGGCGATTGCCGGCTTCAGCCGCGACGTCAACGGCAACACCTGGGCGGTGGTGGCGATCCTCAACGATAAGGCCCCGTTCGGCGCGTCGTCGGTGCTGGATCAGGTGCTGCTGGATCTCTACAAACAGCCGCGGACGCCGCAGACTGCTTCGGTTCTGTAATCCCCCGTACATGATTGTTCCCACGCTCTGCGTGCGAATACAGCCCGTGACGCTCTGCGTCACTGGACGCGGAGCGTCCCCGGAGGCATTCCCACGCAGAGCGTGGGAACGATCAGGTGGCAGAGGGGCTCAGTTCATCTGCCGCTCAACCCGATCCCGTCCGCCCTGCTTCGCCGCATAGACCCCGGAATCCGCCCGCAGCAACAGCGCGTCCGCGCCCTCTCCCGGTCGCCAGCTGGCAATCCCGAAACTGGCCGTCACCACCCCCACCACGTCGATCGGCGCACTGCGCAGGCTGTGCCATAACTCCTCGGCCAGCATGTGGGCGTGATCGCCGTCGATGTCCGGGCACAGCACCATGAACTCTTCGCCGCCCAACCGGCAGAACACGTCGGTACGCCGCAGACGATGGCCGATGCGCTCGCAGACCGCCTGCAATACGCGGTCGCCCACCGCGTGACCGTACTGATCGTTGATCCGCTTGAAGTGGTCGATGTCGAGCATGATCACCGACAACTCGCCGCCCCCACGCTCGACTCGGGCCATTTCGGTGGTCAAGCGCTCCTGGAAATAGCGCCGATTGTGAATGCCTGTCAGGGAATCGGTCACAGACAGTGCGCGCAGTTCTTCTTCGACGCGCTTCAGGTCGGAAATGTCGGAGATATAACCGTGCCACAGCACGCCGCCGCCCGGCAATTCCTCCGGGGTCGCCTCACCGCGAACCCAGCGCAGACCGCGCCCGGGTAACTGCACGCGGTATTCCTCGCGCCACGGGCTGAGGTTGTCCGCCGAGGCACGGATCGACTTGCGCACGCGGCTGACGTCCTGCGGGTGGATGCGGGTGAAGATCGCTTCGGCGTTGAGCAGCAGCACGTCCGGCTCCAGCTCGTAGATCTCACGGATGCCGTCGCTGGCGTAGATCACGCTGAAGCGACCGTCGAACTCCATTTTGAATTGATAGATCCCACCGGGCACGTGGGCGCTGAGTTTCTTCAACAGCACGTCCCGTGCGGCCAGCGCTTCGTGCACGCGCTTGCGCTCGGTGATGTCGATGCAGATCGCCAGATGGCCGACCCACAGCCCCTGCTCGTCCAGCACCGGCGTGGCCAGCATGTTCACTGGAATGTGGCTGCCGTCCTTGCGCACCAGCGTCCACTCGCGCGCCTCGTGCCCGCCCACTTC
>NZ_BQHR01000013.1 GCF_021601625.1 Pseudomonas paraglycinae
GGGGGCGGTGGGTTAAGGCCTAAATATTTCCATTTCCCTTTGAACTGCCCCTACGTAACAAAAGAGGTTTTGCCTATTGAAAATGAAGCAATTGGTGACGAAAAAATCCAAAAAACCATAGGAATAAAAAATCATCAAAAGTACCCATGCACTTTTATCATATGCCGCTTCAAATCTTGCTCCTTCACTTTCTTCTTACACTTCAAACAGACAACCAAATCCTTCTTTGCCAGAACCTTAATCTTTCTATTAACCCACTTATCAGTACCAAACACGTACGATGGCTCATCCAGTGGCCGTATGCGACCAAAAGCAGGCTCATATACACACAACTTGCCCAAGAGAAAACCCGCATTATTTTTTATTCTCAAATTGATAGACTTCGACCTCCCCGTCTCAATTGTTATATTGGTATAAGTTTTTAACCCATCAACATTGCAAGCTTTGACGACACCTATAATCTCATCACCAACAGGACTGAACTGACCTTCACCAATGGAGAACAGAGCGTTCTGCACGCTTGCATCAGGCTCGAAACATGCATGCTTAAACCATGGAGGTCCTAGTGGAGGATCAATCCAGACTGAACCACCATTGTGCCGAATGAAGTAAACTTCCCCTTTACATACTGGACAGCTCGTACAAAAGCAATTGCTTTCTGAACTAATCGTATAACCTGAATAGTCAAAAACCTTCGAATTACCTGGATGGATACATCCGCCCTGTGAATGTATCGGTATGCATCTACCGTTTTACATATCGAAAGTCTATTGAATTACCACATCGACTACATATACTCATATTTTTCGACTATAGAATTAATTAGAATAACAAAACAAATCCACATTCCAGAACCTTGCACCTTTACTTGATAAAAATTTAGCAATCTACCAAGAACTTATACTTATTTACAACTCTGCAACCCTCCAATTTTTTGAGATTTCAAGCCACATAACTATAAAATTATTGAATCCTAAACTGCACCGAAATATAAGCAGAGGGGCTGATTTATCTTGCTTCGAATAGAAAATTCGCCCCTCTTTCTTTTATTTTCGGGTTCTCTTCAGGCTCGGGAATATCTGAAAACGCCTTTAACATTTTCGGCAAGATACCCCCCAACTGAATCGGCACCTATCAAACCAATGAAGATACTTTTCGGCACATCAAAATACTGATAGAGCGTACCATTCTTAAACTCTACCTCTAAAGTCTCACTTTCTTCATCATAGCCCACTGATTCTACGTTCGAAGATGACACAGAAACTCGTTCCATAACTTTCCCCTATGGTTTTACTTTTTCAATTCTTGGATTTTGAGCACGCCACGTCTCTACCAATTCTTCATAGTTAGGACTATCCTCCATCTTTATCCCCCAGCCACCCGGAGCAAGCGATTCATCCATTGGCAACTCGTCGTATACAACAGGATCTTGACTATCAGGTCTTCGATTCTTTGGAGGTGCTTGAATAGACGTTCTCATAGGAAGCTTTACCGCTTCACCTAAAATGATAGCTTCTCCGGTCCTCAAAATTGGAAGCATGCTAGTTAATCCATCTAAATTATCAGACAGCGCCGAGGTGATGTGCGCGCGATCTGTTGAATTGGCTAGCCGGAGGGCAAAAAAAGTTCCACATTGAGAAAGAACTGTAGGATCAATTTCTGATGGACGTTGGCTCACTATCATTGCCCCAATGCCATACTTTCGCCCTTCCTTTACAATTCGCTGTACAATTTTTGAAGCCATACCCTTGGCGCTATCATTTAGATATATATGAGCCTCTTCCATAACAATTAACAATGGTCGATGCCTGCCACCCTGAGATAAGTTTCTCGCCCAGAAAAGAGCTTCATATAATATCCTAAGCACGGCACCTATAGTAGTTTGCAAAATATCTGGAGGAACACCAGACAAATCCAAAATTGAAACAGCCTTTCCACCAATCCAACTTTCAAGAAGCTTATCCAAGTCGCTCGTCACACGACCATCCTCCTCAGGCATCCAATCACCCGGGCGAAATATAAAATCATACCTAGGGATTCGAAGTTTTGTGCCAAGCAGCAAAACGTTTTTACCGATATTCAGCGAACTCGGCAGATAATTTATTTTTTCCTCGCCAGCCTCGTTAACAACATTTTTGAATATTGGTGGAATACCTATTGAAGGATTCCCCTTTAATTCGTTCCCTTTAGCATCAAGCTCGTAGGCGAGATTATCCATCGGTTTACCTGGGCGCCCTTTGTAGTACGTTGCAAATGTTTCGACAAAAAGCTCATACCAAAGATGATGAATACTAAAAGGTATGGGGGAATCCACACTTATTGAGTCCAAAGAAGCACCAGCCTTAGGGTGCTTCGCAACCGAATCCACCTTCAACTTATGGACTCTCTCCATAACAATATTTTTTTCTTTTTCGTTGCTAAACTCACCAAAACTTATCTCGCAGAGCTCGTCAAAATTCAATGCCCAAAATGGAATTTGCAGTTCGTTCTCTTTAGTTTTAGATGACTTGATTGAGCTTATCTTAAAAATGTCAGCCTTATCACTTAGAGCTGACCCATATTCTCCATGCAAATCGAGCATAATAATTCGGGCGGACGGATATTTTGAATTATCGGACAAGGCATTCATAATGCTTGCTATAGTTGTTGATTTTCCTGACCCCGTAGTACCCACGACAGCAGAATGCCGGGTAATAAGCTTATTTATATCTATAAGAGCAGGAATTGACTCTGCATTTGAAACATGTCCGAGCTTTACAAAATAAGGCTTTTCAGGCCGACCATAAATTGCCTTTAGTTCCTTTTCCGAAACTAAATGAACTTCATCTCCAATAGTAGGGTATTGCGACAAACCTCTTTGGAATGACCCGTTGCGCTGCCCCTCTCCGACAAGTTGAATTCTCATCCAACGATTACTTTGAGCGTCGCTATTCGTCTTGCTCTCCGGAACAGCACTAGCGCCAACCTGGCTAACAATTCCGAACAAATCGGAAAACCCTATAGGTATCCTCACAAAGCTTCCGATTTGCCCAACTCTATATCCTTGGCCATCTATGTATATAAAACCTGTAAGAGACTGTTTGGATAAGGAAATACTAACCGCCGTCCCATTCACATCTTGAACGTCACCCAGATATGTTTCCTTACTAGCCATTAACTGCCTCCTTGAGCCGAACCAATTATTCTTTTGAGGAAGCTTGTAAATACAGAAAAATCACCCAACTTGACAGAGCTTACTGTTCGACCTGATTCATCACCAGATGTAGAAGACGTAACAAACGCTTTTATATCAACATCAGAATCATCACTTTCGGGAAACAAAGCCCACCGACCTATGTTAGTGCCTATGATCGCTTTATTGAAGGTCCAGACATTTAGATTATGCTGATTTTTTGCTAGGCGATACGCTTCTGGATATCGTTCTTTCTGCTCCGTGGCAGAAAGCGACTCCTCAAAATCCCCATACATCAGAGCAAGGACCATCGCAGTAGGATTAGCTTTTAGAGCATTTACTATGGCGTCATTTAAATGACCGTCATTAAATGAATAGCCAGACATAATTAGCAATGACGATTTTTTCCGAATAAAACGATTTAGCTGATCAATTAGCGCAAGATAGGGCATCTTCCGACTTTCTTCATACTTCAAATGCGAAGGATATATCAAGTGAGATGCGTCCTCTTTAATCTCCGAAGATCGATAGACCTTTTTTTGATTAGCCGCATCCACTTTATACCAATTAATTGACCCGTGAATCTTCCAAAGTCTAGTCCAGTGAATTGGTATTAGATTATCCTCCAACGCCCTCAAATCAAAAAAAGATCTCCGGGCACCCACGAATCCGTCAAAATACTCAATCTCCAGATCTTCCAGAGACTGCTCCATCAACAAATCGTAATTCGTGGTAAAAATCTCGACGGGAGTTTTTCTGTCAATGGAGCGAATCCACTTACACAATTGATGATATGGCGTATCTTGATTTGGAAGTAACACATCAATTTTTTTAACAATAATTTTGCAAACTTTCCTCTCTAACTCTAATAACGCCTCCTCGCTCAAGCCTCTGACATCTCCGCCCTTTGACACAGCCGAAAGGCTTCTTAAAAAGCTTAAAATATCCTCTATATTTTCGGAGTTCCTTTCTGCCTTAACCAATTCAGCCAAGAGAACTTGATAATGAGCGTCACCAGTAAGATGGTCATTAATAAATCTTGTAAGATTCGCCACATCAGGAATTAATGGCCATTCATCAGTCGGCATACTAACTGATAGAGGACAGCCTGCTGATAGAAAGAAGCCAATGGACTCATTATCTTGCGACAAGGATTGACGAAGATATTTTAAGTGTCTAACAGGATCATGAACTCCTTCCATTCAACCATTACCTCTCTGAAATAAATACTTCAATTATTCCCAAATCAGAGGGGCTTAACATGGCATCCCGCCTGATGTTTCCCTGCGTGCGGTGACTGAACCCTGCAGGTTAGCTTGCGTTGATACTAGCGCTTTTATAGCGAAATGCCATGTCAGTGACATGTATGAACGGGGAACGGTTTTTGAGCCCTTCAGCAGCAGCGTTTCAGTCGCAACAACACGAGAAAATAGGGGACGAATTTATTTTCACAAGATGAGCCCCTTCTCTTGGCCAATGAAGGCACTGTGATAGCATGCTTGCGCCTCCCCCCGGAGAGGGGGAATTTTTTCTACATCCCGCAAGGAATATGCCCTCGTGAAAGACTTCGTCATCAGCGTCAACAACACCGTCCTCTATCTCTCCTTGGCATTCATCTGGCTGGTCGCTATCGTCGCGATTTTCACCAGCGGGTTCTTGCCGGCGCTGGGTATCTTCGTGGCCGGCACCCTGTGCTGGTGCATCATTTCCGGCTTCTGGTTCGTCCAGTCGGCGACCTACGAAGAACTGCGCAAGCTGAACGCCAGCAAAAACTGAAACCTCAGGGTGGAGCCGTAAGTGCCCCGCCCTACCCTGAGCGCTTGGTTCCGTGCCAAGCGCTCTCGCCCACCGCGAATGGCTCGCATAAATCCCGCATTTTCCGAAATTCTGAAAATCCCTCCGTTCCCTTTCTGCCAATAAAGCCCAGTACTATCTCTCAAGAAATATCCCCGTCTTTTGTCCTCATCCACTGAGTGGCGAACTAAAGGAGTTTTGGTTTTGGGACATTTTCTGACTGAGCCTCAGCTGACCGACGTCAGAGCTGCACTCTCCTGGCCTTTCAACGATTTGCCGGTCGAATACGATTACGTAGCGGCGGAGGTCAGAGGCATCGATCCTGACGTGCTCTACGAAATCCTTTATTCAGAGGTCGCGCCGGTGTGCTTCACCAACCTTGTGGCTGCTGTGCCTCCGGTATGGACTGGCTTTGATCCAGACTCGCTCAGGGCAATGATCGAGGAAAGGCTGGCAGCGAGGGAGAACAGCTGGTTTCGCAGGCAGTTTGATAAGGCGTTGGTTCGCTGGCTGCAATACAACTATGACTACATCTGGAGGGAGATTTCCTCCAGGCTTTGAACGCTTAAACAGGTTCGTTTAAAGCAACCCGCCGTAACTTCCCCAAGGCTACAACGCCTTGCGTCATTGCCTACGACTACGCCAGAATCCGCCGGCTTGTGCGCCTGGCATGCGGCTTTTATCGTTCTGGGGTCACTGAAAATCAGTGATCGGGTTTGGTAGCCCGGTATTTCCAGGCGCATAGCGCCACCTCTTTGCAGGGATCGTTCTCATCTCTGCTTTTTTATGGTGGCCGTGCGCAGGGCTTCTTCGGAAGCGCCGGGTTCCTGGACCGGTCTACCAACCTGAGCATGGCCACCACCTTACGTTTGGTAGCGAAGGGTGATGGCTCCTAGATTGCTTTCCAGGAGATACATCATGATCAAACCAACACCCAACCCACCCGAAACCGACCCCACTTCCCCCTACGAATCCCCCAACTCCAAAAAACTCCACGACGCCGCCGAGCGTGCGCTGGATCATTACCTCTTCCCTGCCGCCGGGATCATGTCGTCCTTGAACGAGCCCGAGCGGATGTACCTAGCCAATCCGAAGTACAACACCGAATGTTTGCTGGCCAATGCCAGCGAAAACCTCGGTGCAGCCAGTGAGATGCTGAGTAATTTCGCGGCCACGCTCGATCCGTCGCATCGCAAGACGGCGATCGGTATTGCGCAGGTGGTGATGATTGCCGAGCTGGCGGTTAATCAGGCGCTGGATCACGTCGAGGTCGCGTAACCCGGCGATGGCTGTAGGGGCAGTCGGTGGCTGCTTCTACAGCGTATTCGTTACGGCCCGTTTTGTGGCAGGAACAAGTGCGACGCAGGCTGGCATGGGATATCGTGCCGGCCTCGTAATCGACGTGTGTTCATGGAGGATAAAGTGCGGATTTACATTACAGGCGCGTCGTGTGCGGGCGTGACCACGCTGGGGCAAAACCTCGCGGCTCAGCTCGGTGTGCAGCAGGTCGATGTCGATGATTTTTTCTGGATGCCGACCAACCCTCCTTTCACGACCAAGCGCCCTCCCGCCGAGCGCGTGTCGTTGATCCAGCAAACCTTCGGGGACGATGGTTGGGTGCTGACCGGTTCTTGCATGGTGTGGGGCGAAGCGCTGCTGACCCAGGCCGATCTGATTGTGTTTGTCGTGACGCCCACGCCCGTTCGCCTTGAACGGCTGGCAGCACGTGAAAAGGAGCGCTTTGGCGATCGGATCGCACCCGGTGGCGACATGCACAAGATCCATGTGGCTTTTCGGGAATGGGCCTCGGAATATGACAATCCGGAGTTTTCAGGACGCAACCGCGCGTGGCACGAACGATGGCTAGCCGCGCAAACGGCGCCGGTGCTGCGGGTTGACGGGGTGAACAGCCCTGAAGCGATGGCGTCGGAGGTCATTCGGGCGTTGTCGCAAGTCTCGCAATAGCTCGAAACGCTCAGAGCCCGGTAGAATTCTTGCTATCAAGGATCGACTAATGAAATGCATAGCAGATTTGGTTGAAATTAATGACCCCGCCATGATCTACATACGGGAAATGCTGGAGCAGGCCGACTGCCCCTACGACTTGCTTCCGCCCTCACCTCAAAACACCAGCGTTCTTCTACAGCTACAGGTCACGACCAAGTCGACTTTGGGGGCTATAGCATTTGAGACTGGCGGGATACTGCTTGATCATGGCTGGCTTCGTATTCTTGGTTCAGGTCATCAAAAACTCACAAGGACCCTGGCGGGATGGAGCGAGGGACGGGCGCAAGGACATCTGCTGGTGGCAGATGACGCGGCAGGTGGATGCTTTTCCATCAATGGCGGCGGCTTGGGTGATGATGTGGGAGCGGTGTACTACTGGGCGCCCGATAATCTGCTTTGGGAGCCATTGGGCATCGGTTATACCGCCTTCTTGGAATGGGCTGTGAGCAATCGTACGGCGGCCTTTTATGAGGGCCTGCGTTGGGAATCCTGGCGCGATGACATTCAGCGTGTGAGCGGTGATCAATGCGTGTCTTTCTACCCATTCCTATGGACACAAGAGGGCTCAGTGGCAATAAGCGCGCGCAGGGTTGTCAGCATGGCTGAACAATATGACTTGAACCGCACATTAGCCGGCCAGTTGCAGGCCCCCGCGATCAATCCTGATTAAAGTAATGTAGGCCGGCAGCGAGTCAAAGTGCGCTGGTAACCAAGCCGATTGGCAAGATCGATTGCCGCAAGCAGCTCTGGCTCAACCTTCATCACGCCTTTCACAAATCCCCAAGCTACGTTAGCGTGCAGGCTTTTCATGCTGGGAAAGCGTTAATGAAAGCAGTGACGGAACGACTCGAAAAATGGTTGGAAGCCAACATCCCTGAAACACTTGAGGATCTGGCGCCGGGATGCTCGGACGCCGAAATCGCCGAGTTCGAAAGCCTGGTAGGCAGGTCTTTTCCCGAGAGTTTGAAGGCACTCTACAAGTGGCGTGACGGGCAACGCGGCGCTGCGAATTCAGGTCCCTTCTATGGTCTTGAATTTCTGTCGCTGGCAAAAGCCAGGGACAATTGGGAGTCCTGGAAAAGCATTATCGATGGATGGTCGTCCGAAGAAATGACCGAGGCGAGTGCCTTCTGCACGTCAGGAACTCCCGATGCTGTCCAGAAACTGTACGCCAGCAAATATTGGATTCCCTTCGCCTACGACTACGGTGGTAACCATCTCGGAGTCGATCTGGCCCCGGGAGCACTTGGCACTGTGGGTCAGGTCATCAACTTTGGCAGCGACGAAGACGACAAATACGTCGTTGCCACCTCCGTTGCCGCGTTTATGGAGTGGCTGGTCGATCAACTCGAAAGCGGTAACTTCATGATCGAGGAGGAAGATGATGGTTCGCGAAGCTTGAACACCAGGACGCCTGAGATGTTTCATTTTCTGGACGCGGTTCCCGTTCTGTTCGGGGCGCAATCTGCTTAACGTAGTGGATAAAAATGGGGACAGATCTATTTATCTAAAAATGGGGACAGATCTATTTATCCGGTGGTGAAAAAATAGCTCCGTCCCCATTCCTGTGGTACTGCATTCCTGACAGGAATGCCCCCATAAAAAACATGAATTTTATTTAAAGCGCCCAATCTTTTAGCGTGGCCATTCTGCATATGGAGATGACGCTATGAATGACTCAAGCCTGCGCCTTTACGTCGATGCTCAATTCACCAGTCCCTACGCAATGTCGTGCTTTGTGGCCCTTCGAGAAAAGGGAATCGAGTTCGAAATGAGTACCTTGGACCTGGACAAACTGGAAAACCAGGCCAGCGATTACGCCCGTCTTTCGCTGACTCAGAGAGTGCCTACCCTCGTGCATGGCGACTTTGCGTTGTCGGAATCATCGGCGATCACGGAATACCTGGAAGATGTATTCCCCCAGACAGCTGTTTACCCCCGGCACCCACAGAAGCGCGCGGTAGCGAGGCAAGTTCAGGCGTGGCTGCGCAGTGATTTGCTCCCGATCCGACAGGAACGCTCTACCCTTGTGGTCTTCTATGGTCAGAAATACGGACCGTTGTCAGCGTCGGCTGAGGCTGCCAAGCAAAAGTTGATTGATGTCGCTCAATGGCTGCTTACCGACAATCCGGACTACCTTTTTGGTGAATGGTCGATCGCCGATGTTGATCTCGCGTTGATGCTGAACCGATTGATACTCAACGGAGACACGGTGCCGGCTCAACTGGAGGATTACACTCAACGCCAATGGCAGCGCCCGACAGTACAAGATTGGATCAAGCTGGAACGACCTCGAATTTAGCGGTACTAAAAATGGGGACAGATGTATTTTTCAGAAAATAAATCTGTCCCCATTTCTCTCTTGTCCCCATTTCTCTCTGCACTCTGAGGCGCTACAGCTCCAATGCCTTCGCCATGATGACCGTGCGCTCCGCCCCGTGAAACTCGTCTCGAACCTTTTCAAACCCAAGCGAAGCATAGAAGCCTTCTGCAGTGACTGAAGAAGGCACACGCAGCTGGTTCAGACCTGCATTGATGGCAAGTGATTGAATCCTCTCCATCAGGCGTCTTCCGACGCCCTTTCCTTGATGGCACGGATCGACAAACACACTTCGGACAATGTCGTTATCCAGACTCGCGGTTGCAACGATATGGCTGCCGGTTGTAGCTACGAGGACTTGACGCTCAGCCAACAGATGAAGGATCGCCGGGGGAGAAAAACTTTGCGCCACTTGCTCGATGATTTCGGCGGAGTAGTCCTTAACGTTCGACGCGCGCAAAGCATTGAGGATCGTTCGACTGATCGCTGGCGCATCTGCATTCGTAGCGTTTCGAATCAGGTAATCCATCAAGGGCCGCTCCTTGCGCGTCATAAAAAAATGGGAAATACGAGCTGCGTTATATAAAACCCATCCCGGACCGGGAGTCGATCATGGTTTCGCGTGTTGCCAGGTAAAGCCGACGATACACCGTCACCAGTTGCGCCTGATTGAACGCCAGATTGCGCCCGCTGGGATTGGGCAGAATCCAGACGTCAGCGCCGCCGAACGTGTCCTCTTGCAGCCCCACTTGATCGACTTCTTGCCGGATACCCGCTGCCGCCAATAAGCCCGGATTGATTCCGCAGAACACCACGTAAAGGTCTTCGGTCAGGATGTCTTCAAGCCGCATATGCCCCTATCTCCCCAAGCCGAGCTTTGCCCAAGGCCCACATTCGATCCAGTTGGCAACTGGTCCGTGGATCGGCCTCGAAACTGTAACTGTTCATCCTGCTGACCGTGAGCGAAATTAAGGCCACTCCCCGCCCGAAATGAAGTGAGCACACGCCGTGGATCTGACCGTCACCACCCTCCTCGTCACCTTCGCCGGCGTGTTCCTGATCTGCTTCATGAAGGGCGCGTTCGGCGGCGGCTTTGCGATTGTCGGGATTCCGCTGCTGTCGCTGGTGATGGACCCGATCACGGCTGGCGGGCTGCTGGCGCCATTGTTCGTCGCCATGGATCTGTTCAGCCTGCGCTACTGGAAGCCTTCCACCTGGTCAAAACCCGACCTGAAGTTGTTGGTACCAGGTTTGATCGTCGGCATCGGTGCCGGCTATTTGCTTTTCCGGGTACTGGACCACCGCGCCATCGCCATCGTCATGGCGGCGATCACGCTGTTGTTTGTCGGTTTGTGGTTCAAGGCGGGCGGAGAAGTGCAAGTGCGGCCGCGCTCCTCTCCCAAAGCCGTGGCTGCCGGCATTACTTCGGGTATTACGACGATGGTGGCGCATTCCGGCGGGCCGCCACTGGCGATCTATCTGCTGCCGCTGGGGCTGAGCAAGCAGATGTATGCCGGAACGACCAGCCTGTTTTTCACCGTGGGCAATCTTCTCAAGGCAGTGCCATGGCTGCTGCTGGCCAAACCTACCGGCAACGTCCTGACACTGATGCTCGTCAGCTTGCTCGCTGTACCCTGCGGCGTCTGGCTGGGTTGGCGGTTGCACGCCCGACTGGACCAGCGTCAGATGTACCGCGCCTGTTATGGCTTGCTGGTGGTCACGGCGCTGAAGCTGTTGTGGGATGGAGTCGGGGGATATATGACCTGAACGAAGTTCAGGCCGGGCCGGGGTAATTTGAATGCCCGCACGGCAACCGATTGATCCGAATGCTGGACGGATGAAATAGGCTTCATACCATTGCGAATCGACAACCTGGAGGTTGATTTGAAAACAGAGAGTGCAAGGCGCGTGATTGTCATCGGTGCCGGCATCGTGGGTGCGTCCGTCGCTTATCACCTGGCTTGCAAAGGTGCGCAGGTCACTGTGATCGAGGCCGGTGAGGTCGCGAGTGGCGTGACCGGGCGCTCGTTTGCGTGGATCAACACGTCGCAAAGTGGGCCTGATCCCATTGCGCAACTGCGCGCTGCAGCAATCCAGGAGTATCACCGGCTCGAAGCGGAACTGCCGGACCTGAAGATTCACTGGACGGGCGCCCTGAGTTATCCGCCCGGCACAGACCTGGAAGCTTCAGCCAACCTGCTCACTCAAGCACAAATTCTCGACCTTGAGCCGAACCTCAAAAATCCCCCTCGACAAGCCTTTTACAATCCACAGGAAGGCGCATTGGACGCCGTGCAAGCCACCCGTGCGTTGATCGCCGGTGCTCAGGCTCTTGGAGCGACGGTACTGGTGCATACCCGAGTGCAGGGTCTTACCCTCCGCGATGCAACGGTGACTGGCGTCGAAACCGCAACGGGTGCCATCGAAGCTGACGTGGTCGTATTGGCCGCAGGAACGGGCATCAAGCAACTGACTGAAACTCTGAACCTGTCCCTTCCGATCGAGACCTCGCCCGCTGTTTTCATCCGCTACAGGATGCAACCCGATCGGGTGTATACCCTGATCTCCAGTCCTGAGATGGAAGTCAGACAGGATTCGCAAGGGATCTTGCTGGCGGCGGAAGACTATCTGGACAACTCCCTGGAGAACCGCCCGCAAGCCATAGCGCAACGAACCGCGGCGGCCATCCGAAACGAGTTGGCGGATATCATTTCCATTGAGCCAGAATTGGCGTGTATCGGGCTCAGACCCATGCCTGCGGACGGCGTGCCCATCATCGGTTATCTGCCCGGGATCGGCGCAATGTACGTTTGTACGATGCACCCTGGCGTCACACTCGCTGCAGTCGCAGGCCGCCTGGTCAGTGACGAGCTGATCGACGTTCAGGTTTCACCTGCCCTGGCGCCATGCCGGCCTGACCGTTTTTTCAAGACGTAAGAACAAGCCCGCGGTGGCCGGGCCGAGCACTCCCATTGACCGCATCAATAACAACCATTAATTCAATGAAGTTCTCATATCAAATCGAAAGCGTAGGATCTGCTCCATACCAACCCACTGCACACGGAGTACAGAACCATGAAACGCCAAACCCTCCTCGGTATCGCCTTCTCGCTCTTCGCCCTGAATGCTTTTGCGGCGACTGAAACCGATCCACTGTTCAGCGATGCGGTTGCCGCTGCGACTCAAACCGACCCACTGTTCAGCGATGCTGTTGCCTCTGCGACTCAAACCGATCCATTGTTCAGTGATGCGGTTGCTGCTGCGACCCAGACTGATCCACTGTTCAGCGATGCCGTTGCCGCGACCGAAACCGACCCACTGTTCAGTGATGCAGTGGCCGCAACCGAAACGGACCCGCTGTTCAGTGATGCGGTAGCAGAAGGTGGTTCGGACCGTCTGATCGAACGTCGTAACGTCTGAATGAAGGGTTTCACCGCAGTACCCGACGAAAGCCCGGCCTTATCCGCCGGGCTTTTTCATATTGGGACAGGTCTATTTTTCAATCGAAGGCGCCATTGAGCACTTCATAAATCAGCCCGGTGGCCAGCGCGACCAGGATCAGATCGGTGCCGACCTGCTGCCATTCGTAGCCGTCGTAGTGCGGCAGTCTGCCGACCAGTCGACCATCGAGCTTCTTCGCAATACCGGGCGGCAGCGGTTTGCCCCGCGCCAGGTTCTTCTGAATGCCGGGCGGCAACGCCGGGCCTGGGGTCCAGTAGCCACGATAGCCGTCCACAATCCCGATCACCCCGCCGCGATCGATACTTGGGCCGTGCCCCTGATAACCGCCCCCGCCTTTTTTCCCCTGATTGCCATGATCCTGGCTGTTATGCGGGTTGCCTTTGCCCTGCCCCTTTCCATTGCCAGGATCGGCCAGCGCTGACACCGAAGTGCTCAACAGCGCAATACAGGTCGTGGTCGCAATCAACGTGCGTAAACCGGACATGGGTCGTTCCTTGAAAGAGTGTATGTGGATTCTAGTCAGTTTTTTTACAGGCATGGAGAGATGGCCCTGTCATCGCGGTTTGTGACGATTCTCGATGCGTGCAGCTTTCGGTGCTCCCCGATTCGCGCTTACCATGCGCCCGACTCGTATTATCGCGGGAAAGAAGTCTGGCACCGCCGCTCCGACTTCAACGAAAAGGAATTCACTCATGTTTGAACGGAACAAACTGGTTCCAGAACTGATGGTCACGGATCTGCAGACCACCCTCGCTTTCTGGATCTCCTGTCTGGGCTTCACCATCGCTTATCAACGCCCTGAAGATGGCTTCGCCTACCTCGACCTGAATGGCGCTCAAGTCATGCTTGAGCAGGTAGATCCGAATGCAGGCCAGTGGCTGACGGCGGAACTGAGCAAGCCCTTCGGAAGAGGCGTCAATCTGCAGATCGACGTTGAGGCGGTTGCTCCCATCATCGAAAGACTGGGCGCCGCCCAGATTCCACTTTATAAAACCTGCAAAGACACCTGGTATCGCGCTGACGATGTCGAAGTCGGCCAGCGTGAATTTCTCGTTCAGGATCCGGACGGTTATCTCGTAAGACTGGTAGAACGTCTGGGCGAACGTCCTGTTTGCACGATTTGATCAAGGAAGATAAAAACAATGAAAAACGACAATTTGGCACGGCCTCGAAGGGGCGAATTGCAGTCGCCGGCCATTCCCCTGCTCGAAGAGTATTCGCCCGGCGACGGCATCATCTGTGCGGACGGCGGCGCTCGTTCCCGTGAGGTGATCCAGGAACAGGTGTTGGCGTTGATCGACGGGTTTCTGACCCGCTCGACGCACAACCGATCGCGGTCTTGCCTGCGCATCGTTCATCCGTCAGGATCCCTCCCTTTTTTGACTGGCAGGAGCAATCGTGGAACGTCTTTTCGTTTATGGAACCCTGGGCCCTGGCCGGCCAAATGAGCATGTGATGCTGAACATCGGCGGCACGTGGCAGGCCGCTTCGCTGAAGGGGCGCCTGTCGCAGGCCGGATGGGGTGCGGCGATGGGCTTTCCCGGTCTGGTGATTGCCGAGGATGGCGATGTGATCGAAGGCTACGTGTTCGCTTCCGAGAATTTCCACGAGCACTGGGCGGCGCTGGATGAGTTTGAAGGGGCTGAGTATCAGCGCGTGTTGACCAAGGTGACACTGGATGACGGGACGGCAATGGATGCCTATGTCTACGCGCTCAAATAGTCGGCCTTCGGCCATTTCTCGACGGATGAAAACCCTCCTGGCCGGGCTAGTGTTTTGTGTTGGACTATGGGGTGTTTCCGAGTGGTGGGAAAAGGCGTTGGCGAAGCCTGATTACGCAGCTCATATCAGCCCAGATGGCTGCTTCAGGGTGCAAACTTTCAGACCTTTCTGGTTACTGCCCAACTTCCTTCACCCGCAGGCACCACCGGACGACGCCTTCGAAACCCAATGGTTCGTCCGCTGGGAATCTCCCGCGTTTTTCCGTTTGTACGACAATCGCGATGATCAGCTACTTGGCGAAAGCGAAATCTACGATCTGGTGAGTTACGGGAACCGATTGTCTTGGGGTTACGGCAGCGATACCGAGGTTCGCGTCGGCTTGATAACGGTCGGCAATACTCGCCCTGATTGTAAAAAGGGAGACTGATGAAGCCATGACGAGCCGCGAACTACTCCATAGCAAAGGCTACACACTGCTCTTTGGAGCGGTTCCGACCATGTGGCTGGCCGCCCTTCGCATCGCATTCGATACCGACATCAAACCCTCAAACGAATGGCCCGTGCCCCGCGGCATCGACTGGCGCCATTCGCAGCTCGACACTGACCCGACCGTTCAAGCCGTGTGCCGATTGCCACCCTTGCTGGCGGTGGTGGGCGAGTTGATCGGCGAGCGCTTCTTCCTCTCGCAGGTCGAGGGCCGCGAACCGCTCATCAATGGCGGCCACCAACAACTGCACCGCGACTTGTCGGCGCAACGCCCCGGCGACACCGTCAACGCGCTGGTGTACCTCGACGATTACGGACCCGAAAACGGTGCAACCCGCATCGTTCCCGGCAGTCATCGCCCTGCACAGAACGAGCCCCCGTTCGATTTCACTGACGAGTCCCGATCCGTGCAACTGACGGGCAACGCGGGCGACATTCTGATCTTCGATGCCGACCTGATCCACGCGGGCAGCCTGAACTCCAGCGGCGCACGCCGTCGCGCCCTGTTGATCACCTTTTTTTCCGACTCGCTCTATGCAACACACTTGGAAACAGTGGGCCTGCGCAACATACAAATGGACACGTCCGAGCGGTTCGAACCCGCTGATTTTTCGTTCGGATCGTGAAACCATTCATTTGACTTGCTTGCCTCAGGCAACTATATAGTTGCCTAAAGCAAACATATGAGCATCACGCCATGTCCACAATCACCGACCGCGCCGACATCGTCCGGCAGTTCAACCGTTTCTACACCCATCAGATCGGCGTGTTGCAGGAACACTTGCTGCAAAGCGACTACTCGCTGACCGAGCTGCGCATCCTCTACGAACTCGCGTCCCAGGGCGATCTGACCAGCACCGACCTGCGCCAGATACTCGGCCTCGACGCGGGCTACATGAGTCGCCTCATCAGCGGTTTCGACAAAAAAGGTCTGATCCAGAAAGTCCCCTCCACGACCGACGCCCGCGCCAGTCAGTTGCACATCACCGACCTCGGCCGCAAGATCCTCGCCCCGCTGGAGCAAGCCTCGCGACAAGAAGTCATCACCCTGCTCGAACGCCTGTCCGAACCGCAGCAACTGCAACTGATCGCGTCGATGAAGCAGATCCAGACGCTACTCGAGGGCGGCCAGCCGACGACCTATCTGCTGCGCGATCCGCAGCCCGGTGACATGGGTCTGGTGGTGCATCAGCAAACCGCGATCTACAGCCGTGAATACGGCTGGAATTCAGAGTTCGAAGCGCTGGTGTCAGAGGTCGTCGCCAAATACCTGCGCGAATTCGACCCAGCCGGCGAGCGCTGCTGGATCGCGGAGAAGGACGGCAAGGTGGTGGGTTCGGTGTTCGTCATCCGCCACGACGAAACCACCGCGAAACTGCGCATGCTCTACGTGGATGCCAGTGCGCGGGGTTTGGGGATCGGCAATCGGCTGGTCGAGGAATGTCTGCGCTTTGCCCGGGATGTCGGCTACAAAAAGATGATTCTGTGGACTACCAGCAATCTGGTGGATGCCCGCCGGTTATACCAGCGGGCGGGGTTTGAGTTGGTCGAGGAAGAGCCGATTCACAGCTTCGGCAAGGATTTGGTCAGTCAGACGTGGGCGATTGCTTTGTGAGGTCTATGCCCAGTCTTTATAGCCAGGCAGAACGGGGCACAAACCACGGGTGATTGCGCCCGGAACGGCTCAGTGCGGACTGGCAGTCGGACGAACCACGATTTCACTCACATCGACATCGTCGGGCTGTTCGATGGCATAGGCGAGCGCTCGCGCAATGGCGTCTGCATTCAGCGCCACACGGCGGAAGGCTTTCATTTCCTCGCGGGCCACCTCATCGGAAATCGTATCGGCCAGTTCGGACTCGACGACGCCCGGGCACACCACGGTGACGCGGATCTTGTCCGTTTCCTGGCGCAGACCATCCGAGATAGCCCTGACCGCGAATTTGGTCGCGCAGTACACCGCGGCGGTCGGAGAAACCGCGAGGCCACCGATCGACGAGATATTGATGACCTGACCGAAACCCTGCGCCTGCATGTCCGGCAGGACGGCGGCAATACCATGCAGTACGCCACGCACGTTGACATCGAGCATCTGGTTCCATTCGTTGACCTTCAACGAGGCCAAGGGAGACAACGGCATCACGCCCGCGTTGTTGATGATCACATCGACCTTGCCATGTTGCGTCTTGGCGAACGCCACGAAGGCGTGCATCGATTGCAGATCCGTAACGTCCAGTGCGCAGGCACTTGCTGAACCACCTTCGGCCTGGATCTCGCTGACCAGTCTGTCCAGACGCTCGGTACGGCGGGCACCGAGGACCACATGCGCGCCTTTGGCAGCGATCAACCTAGCCGCTGCTTCGCCAATACCACTGCTTGCACCGGTAATCAGGACGACTTTGTTTTGAATGTTCGACATATCCGTAGCTCCTGCTGTCTGCATTGAGGTTCAGCACCGACCGCTGAAGACGCGTTCGTTGCTGCGGGGTACGTCGAAAAGATTAAGGGCACGGGCCTCGTCGGCGCGTGCCGAAACCTGCGCAACTTTTGCCTATTCGTGTCTGTGTGCATCGCTTGCAAATTTGTGATGAAGCGCCGCTCACGCCCCACGGAACTCGCTGGGCGTTACACCCACTTCACGCCGAAAGACCTGCGAGAAGTGACTGGGGCTCGAGTAGCCGACCTCCAGCCCGACGTCGATGATGCTAAGGCGGGTTTCCAGTAGCAGGTGCCGCGCACGAACCATACGCATGCGAATGAAGTACTGCGATGGCGACAGCCCCGTCGCCCGCTTGAACAGGCGGCTGAAGTGGTATTCGCTCAGCTCGGCAAGGCTTGCCAATGTTGCCAGGCTGAATTCAGCGCTCAGATGCGCGCGCATGGCGTCCGTGACTTTGCGCAACTTGTAGGCTTGCAAGGCGTTGACCCGACGCCCGGGCTGGCTTTCAGCGAGATAGCTGCGCACCAGATGCACGGCCAGCGCCTGCGCCAGAGAGCGGGCGAAAAGCGCGCTGGGCGAGCGTTCCAGAAGCAGCTCGGTGCGCAACTGCTCCATGACAAACGCGACGCGCCCGTCCCGTGCCCCTGAAACATCGCGCAAACGCACAGGCCCGGCGTGCTGGCCCGACAGCTCTCGAGACGCTTGCTCGATCAAGGGCAGCCCCAAATAAAGATGCATGACTTCGAAGGTATCGCCTCCGTGCGTCTGCCAGCGCATTTCATACGGCTCATCGGAACTGGTGAGGAAAAAATCGCCGGCACTGACCTCGGCCGCTTCCCACTCGCCCCCCAATGCGCGCTCCTCTACCGTCGCCGCCCCGGCCAGAACCAGAACGAGCAGCGGTTCCACCACTGCAGGCACGAGAATGGGCTCAGTAACGCTGCGATGGGTAAACAGCTGAATCACCACGTCCGTGATTTCTGGGCGCGAGGGTAACGCCTGGGGTTCACCTGGCAGGAACTCACCCATCGACTCGCCGGTGATGCGCAAGTCTCGAGAGGATGTCGACAACGCGTCCTGGGAGGTACGCCCGGTATTTGCCATGAACTCGTCCTTTTCAGATTCGGCTGTGCGAAGCCAGACAGGTCTCGGATGCTTGCCCGCACGCCGTGTCACGCAGACCGGCTCGATGATATCGGGCTTTTCCCGTGGGTTGAATCGAGCACCGAACCTCCCTCACTGACATTCAGCGCAAAACCCCGACAGCGTGGGCAATCTCACGAAAGCCGACTTTGCCTCGCTGCGAGACAGTAGGCCCGTCGCCGATGAAAGCGCCTCGCCGGCGCCGACACGGCTTATCCCTACTCGATCGAAAACGCTGGAGAACATCATGACCGACTTCAAGAACAGCACCCCAAACGAAGTGGCCGGTAAAGTCGCACTGGTCACTGGCGCGGCCAGTGGCATCGGCAAGGCCATCGCACTGCTGCTGCATGCCCGCGGCGCCCAGGTCATTGCTGAAGATATAAACCCTGAGGTCGAAGCACTGGCCCGCCCCGGCCTGGTCCCCCTGGTGGCCGACATCACTCAGGACGGGGCAGCCGAGCGCGCGGTCGCCCTGGCCGTCGAGCAATTCGGGCGGCTGGACATTCTGGTCAACAACGCCGGCATCATCATCAATAAACTGGTCATCGACATGACCCGCGAAGACTGGGAACGCATTCAGGCGGTCAACGCCACGGCGGCCTTTTTGCATAGCCGGGAGGCGGTCAAAGCGATGATGCCCAACAAGTCCGGATCGATCGTCAACATCGCGTCCTACGCCTCCTATTTCGCCTTCCCCACCATTGCCGCCTACACCGCCTCCAAAGGCGCGCTGGCCCAATTGACGCGCACCCTGGCGCTTGAGGTCATTGGCCACGGCATCCGCGTCAATGCTGTCGGTGTCGGTGATGTGGTGACCAACATCCTCAACAATGTGGTCGACGACGGCCCTGCCTTTCTCGCCCAACATGGCGAAGCGGCACCGATCGGCCGCGCCGCCCAACCGGAAGAAATCGCCGAAGTGGTCGCGTTCATCGCCTCGGACCGGGCCAGCTTCATGGTCGGTTCGGTGGTCATGGCCGACGGCGGCATGACGGTCACGGCCGGCTGAGCCGCAGCACAAACGCGCCGCAGGACATGCCCGACCTACCCGAGAGGATCAGGCAAATCTGCGGCAGTTTCGTCCTAACACCGCTGCGCTCGGCTACGTAATCTGAAAGCACGCAACGGATGCACACACAGGCCACGGCAGGCCGCTCAGATGAACAACGTCAATGAGGACTGAACAATGAAAAACGCAAAACGGCTTTCCCTTTCACTGGTGATCGGCGCGATGGTGGCCTGCGCGATCAACCTTTCCTCGACCAGCCTGTTCCTGGCCGCTGACGGTGCTGATCGAACTCCCGGCATGCGCGTGAGTGAAGGCGGCAGTGATCGCACTCCCGGGTTCCGCGTTGCCGCAGACGGTTCGGACCGCACGCCAGGCATGCGCGTCACTGAAGGCGGCAGTGATCGCACTCCAGGGTTCCGCGTTGCCGCAGATGGTTCGGACCGTACGCCCGGCATGCGCGTAACTGAAGGTGGCAGTGATCGCACTCCGGGTTTTCGCGTTGCCGAAAACGGCTCTGATCGCACGGCTTTGGGCCGTATCGGCTCAGTCTGAAAATCCGAGGAGAAAAGTGATGAAAGATGCCAAAAAAACCACTCAGGACCATCGTTACGCAGGCATGTGGGTTACCGCGGATGGATTCATCCGTCATGAGCTTCTGACGAGTGGTCGTTACGACGAGGCCCGTGGTAAAAACAAGAGCGCCTATCAGGGCCGCTACGAACTGGTCGGTGATTACATCCAGTACTGGGACGACACCGGCTTCACCGCTGACGGCCACTTTCATGACGACGTGCTGTATCACGCCGGAATGATCCTGTATCGGCAATGAGTACTTTGATGATGTCGGGCGAATATCGTCTGCCTGAAAAGCTTCAGGCAGACGTTCATCAACACTTGTGAGAGCCTTGAAATGGAACAGAGCGATGCTTTCATCCTTCAAAACACAGCCGTCTACCGTGACGAACTGGTTCGCCTGCTGACGCAACGCTTTACCACACCCGGGATCTATGAGACCGCCATAGCGCCCCTGCATGTCATCCGTTTCGATGCACCTTCGGAGCTGATCCATACCGTGCACAAACCGGCACTTTGCCTGATCGTGCAAGGACAAAAGGAAATCGGCCTGGGTGACGACCAGTACCTTTACGACCCCCTCAGCTACCTGGTGGTTTCGGTCACCCTTCCGGTGTCCGGTCGCGTGCTGATGGCCAGCCCGGAGGCGCCCTACCTGTGTATCCGGTTTGATTTCGAGCCCACGGAAATCGCTCAGGTCATCGCCGACGCTCCGCCGGCAGGCGTCCCGGACGAGCCGGAGCTTGGCCTTTTTCTTGAGAAAGTCGATGTACCCCTGCTGGAAACCATGCTGCGGCTGGTCCGGCTGCTGGAAACACCGAAAGACATCGGCATGTTGGCACCGCTCGCCCTTCGCGAGTTGTATTACCGCCTCCTGCGGGGTGTGCACGGCCGTCGTCTGTACGAGCTTGCCCTCGGCGACTCGCAAACACGGCGAGTAACACGGGCAATCGACTGGCTGAACAACCACTACACCCAACCCTTGCGCATCGAAGAACTCGCCCGGGTCGCCAATTTGGGCAACTCCACATTGCATCATCGCTTCAAGGCGGTGACAGCCATGAGTCCGCTGCAGTATCAGAAACAACTGCGCCTGCAGGAAGCCCGCCGCCTGTTGCTCGGCGAAGGGCTGGATGTGGCGAGCGCCTGTTATCGAGTGGGCTACGAAAGCCCGTCGCAATTCAGCCGGGAATACAGTCGCCAGTTCGGGTGCCCGCCCTCCAGAGATGCCAGCCGGGTCCGGCATCCTGCGTGATGGCCTGGCCGGAGCCGGTTCAGAGCAGCAGAGCGCCGGGCAAAGATCCAATACGAAGGTTATTGAAGGAGCCATCGGAGGTTGTTTAAGGGTTTCGGCTTTCGCTGTTTAAAGACACTCTGCGTTACTTCCTCAAGGCTACAACGCCTTGCGTCATTGCCTACGACTACGCCAGAGTCCGCCGGCTGAGGAATGAGTGTTGACCGAAGCTGCCATGGTGGACGGCAGCTATCGGCCAGAGCAAACGTTGCCGATTGTGACCAGGTCCAATCTCCAGTGTCCGCCCTCTTTTTATGTCGTGGAACAAGCCGTTCGCAGCGACAGAGACTTCAGATTTGCGACAAACCACCGTCGACCATCAGTTCCACGCCGTTCACATATCTGGCGTCGACCGAGGCCAAAAACAGTGCCGCGCTGGCGATTTCTTCAGGTTGTGCCATGTAGCCCAGTGGCGTGATTTGCTCGACGTATTGGCGTAGCGCAGCGATGTCGGTCTCGCTCATTTTCAGCCCGTTGTCCATCAGCGGCGTGCGTGTGAAGCCAGGGCTCAACACATTTGCGCGGATTTTGCGGTCCTTGAGTTCGTTGGCCCACGTGCGAGCAAATGATCGCACCGCCGCCTTCGACGCGTTGTACAGACTCAATCCCTCCATACCATTGCTGGAGCAGATCGAGGCGGTCAAGACGATGGACGAATTGTCTTTCATCAAGGGAAGAAGTGTTTGAACGCTGAAAAAAACGCCTTTCACGTTCACGTCGAACATGGCGTAGTAAGCAGCCTCGCTGGTCTCTCCGAGGGGATTTTTCTCACAGATCCCGGCATTCGCGAACACCGCGTCAAGCCGGTCGTCCCGCGCCTGGATTGTCGCTTTGAGCGCGTCGAGATCGGCTTGGCGCGAGACGTCGGAAACCACCGCGACAGCTTTGTCGCCGAGTCTGGCAACCGCCGCCTCCAGCATTACCGCTGCCCGTCCAGTGATGTAAACGCGTTTGGCGCCCTCGGCGATCAAGGCTTGCGCAATGGAAAATCCGATCCCCGTGGAACCGCCGGTCACTACGGCAACCTGATCGCTGAATTTTCCTGACATGTCTGACTCCTCGGTCGTTGAAAAAGGGGTCGTCTGAAACGACCTTGCTCATGGTGAGCGTCATCGGAGCAGAGCGGCACTGACAGGAATGAACATTGATCGTGCAGTTTTGTAAGGCGAAAACGCAGGAGTGACTCCCTAAATTGGGACCCATGACTTGGTCCGAGCGGGCGCGAAGCCTTGCCTTTCACTTGTCGTCAAACCTGAGTTTCCCTACAGGATGCCTGTCATGTCTCGAATCGAAATCGAAGTGTCCGAACCCCGGCGCTGGTTGATGTTTGCCATCTTGCTCGTCGGTGCGTTTCTACCGCCCCTGGATTTTTTTATCGTCAACGTCGCGCTGCCCTCGATACAGGACGACTTGGGGACAGGTTCCTCTGCCGAGCAGTTGGTGATTTCTTCCTACGCGACGCTCTATGCCGTGACGCTGATTACCGGCGGGCGACTCGGCGACCTGTACGGTCGCGGGCGGATGTTCTTCCTTGGCCTGCTGGGTTTTGCCGCCGCGTCACTGTTGTGTGGCGTGGCAGGTTCGCCGTGGATCCTCATCCTCGGCCGAGCCTTGCAGGGGGTGACCGCCGCCGTAATGGCTCCTCAGGCGCTCGCATCGGTGCAGGCGATTTTTCCGGCGTCGGAAAGACCATTGGCATTGAGCCTGTACGGAGCCGTGTTTGGGCTGGCATCCGTGATCGGTCAGGCACTGGGCGGCTTTTTGATTGAAATCGACGTTTTGGGCATGGGGTGGCGGGCGATTTTTCTCGTTAATCTACCGATTGCATTGCTGGTGATTGCGTTCGGCATCCCTGTGCTGAAAGAAACCCGTGCGCAGCATGCCAACAAGCTGGATCTGGTGGGCACAGCATTTTCGATGCTGACCCTGACCGCTCTGGTCGTGCCTTTGATTGAAGGTCGCGAGGCGGGATGGCCGTTGTGGGCATGGCTTTCACTGGCCGCCAGCCCTGTGCTGGCGGTATTGTTCTGGCGCTACGAGAACCGCTTGCACCGAACTGGTGGGACCCCCATCCTCGCACCGGCCGTACTGAAAGCACCGGGCCTGGGGCGAGCGCTACTGGTCGCGCTTTGCTTCTATTCAATCGGTGTGTTTTTTCTGATGTTTTCGATTTACCTGCAAGGCGCGCTGCATATGACCGCGCTGCATGCCGGGCTGATTTTCCTGCCGTTCGGCGCTGGGTTTCTGCTCGGCCCCCTGTCGGTCCCTCTACTCAGACGCATCCTCGGGGGCTACGTGAATCCCATAGGCATGGGACTGGAGGTTTTCGGACTGCTATGGCTGGGCTGGCTCGTGTCAGTGACACCGACCACCCTCGCCCCGCCCTTCACATCACTCACGATCATCCTGTTCCTCATCGGGCTGGGACAAGGCCTGGGCCTGCCGACGCTGATGCGCATAGTCACGGGGCGGGTCGCGCCGGCGTATGCCGGAATGATCGCAGGCATCACCAGTGCAACGCTGCAAATCAGCACATCGCTGAGCGTCGCGCTGATTGGCGGTGTCTTTTATACCTTGCTGGGAGAACCGGCTACGGAAGTCAGCATCGCTTACGCGTTCACTATCGCTGTACTGTGTATCGCCGTCTGTCTGGCCGTGGGAGCAGCGATAAGCCTGACGTTAGCGCGCCAGCCAGTGCATGTACCGGAGGTATCGGCTGTCCGTTTGACCTGAGGGGGCTACCCCGCGCCGATCATGCTGGAAGCGAGGTCGGCCAGCGCACGCAGCCGGTCCATCTGACGCATGTCCTGGTGATAACCCATCCAGATGTCCCGCCCTGGTGGCGGCTCATCCTCATCCAGCAGGCGCAGTCCTGATATGGAGTCGCCGAGGACGCGGGGCAAGACGGCAACGCCAAGCCCCTTCGCGCACATCTGCGCCTGAACTGTACGGCTGCTGCTGGTGAACACTGTTCGGGCCCGCGGATACCGCTGCTGCAACCAATGCACGTCGGGGTAATGAGCCTGGGCAACGTTCATGAGGATCAGCCCCAGGCCTTCACCGTCCGGCTGCGGCGCCGGAGCATGCAAAGCGGCGTAGAGTCCGTAAGTCAGGGTTGTCAGCTTGCGGTGGACGATGTCGGGTTCGGTGAAAGGCACGATCCGGAAGGCGATGTCGGCATCCCGGCGAGCGAGGTCGAACAGACGATGCCCGGCGATGACTTCGGGAACGATCAACGGATACCGTTGCACCAGTTCGCTCAGGACCGGCGCCAACACATGGCAGGCGAACCAGTCGGCCGAGGATATGCGCAACAGGCCTTCCGGCTGATCGCCATGTCCTGCCAGACGACGCTCGATGGCCAAGGCGCTGTGTTCCATGTCCTGCGCCAGACTGAGAATCCTCTCACCAACATCCGTGAGCACCAGCCCTTGAGCCGTCCGCAGGAAAAAGGTTTGCCCGCTGGTTTGTTCAAGCACCTGCAGGCGCCGCCCGACGGTCGGGTGACTGACCCCCAACTGCCTGGCGGCACCACCGAGCGAGCCACTGCGGGCAATCGCCAGGAAGACCCGCATGTCACTCCAGTCCATGCCCTCGTCCCATACTGAAAATGAACGATGAGGTTGCAACAATGGCCGTCCCGCAGCAATACCCTTAACCACGTGCTTCGAAACCATTATCAAGAGCAGTGGCTTTGAAATGAACGTTGGCTCAGTCGGAGCGGATCACCCTACTCGCCTAAGGCATCCACCACTTCGATTCGAGTGATTCCGACCAGACTCGCCTGCTCGATAATCTCCTCAGGTGTCGAGTCTGCGTCAGGCATGATCAGGCTGTTCTCGCCATCCCCGAAATGTAACTGCAACAAGTGCATGGCCGCGTCCTGAATGGGCAATTCAGGCTGCTTCAGTTCGAGCTGATGGGTACGGGGCTGGTCGTTGAACAGGTACGTGATCGTGTAATTGAGCATGGATGACACCCTCAGAATGGTAATCGGCACCTATCCTGACTGAGTGGTCAGCTTATAGTTCAAGCAGATGACTGTTCATGAATTTCGATCCAGTCACGTGATCTGATCAGCCTCGCGACAAGGACTTCAGACGCTCGACCAGTGCGGCTTCAAAAATGATGTACAGCCGTTCGGCATCGCCGGCACGCAAAGCTCCGCCGGTTTCCAGTCCCAGCACGAATCCATCCGCCCGCGCCCCTGCCTTGACAGCAATGATCATCGAATCTGCCCGGACAATCTGCGCCAGCAGTCGATCTGCTTCACGCTGAATCTTCTCGCCCAACACTACGCCTTCCACATCGCCACCCAATACCTTCAATTCGACATCCAATACACGACAGCGATAACCGCTGAAACCCAAATGATGGGTCAGGATCGTTCAGCCCGCAACAACAGCTCACATCGCCCTTGGGACCACAGTTTGCGCGATCATCTACGACTTGTAATAGAACCCCCTCCAGAAAGGAGGGTCTGCTCTTTTATGACCTCTCGGAAGTAAATCCAATGTCCGCGCAGCGCAACCTGGTAATACTCGCTCGGGGTGGATACGCCTCCCGCGGAATGCTCTATTTGATCATCGGTATATTTGCCTTGATGGCAGCCCATGACTCGACAAAACCGAAGGACAGTCACAAGAGCCTGGAGGCCTTGCTGAGCCAACCGTTCGGCTATTTTCTGGTGGGACTTGTGGTGGCGGGTCTGCTTGCATTTTCGGCATGGCGTGTCCTGCAAGCCGTACGCGATGTCGATCATCACGGCACGCAATTCAAGGGTCTGGTGATTCGTGCAGGCCTGTTTGCAGGAGGTTTGGTCAACGGTGCTCTCGCGTTCTTCGCATTGGGCCTGCTCGTGAGCGGCACCCGAAACTCGAGCCATTCAGGAGAGCAAACCAAGGATTGGCTGGCGCATCTTCTGTCGTGGGAGCACTCGAATTTATTGTTGTATCTGATCGCGCTCATACCACTGGGCGTTGGAGTGGCTCACATCATCAAGGGATGGAAGGCTTCGTTCGAAAAGTATTTTGAGGCCGACGACGAGGTCATGCGTTACGTCCGTCCGGTGTCACAATTCGGCCTGATCGCCCGCGGAGTCGTGTTTATAGAAACTGCTTTGCTGCTGGCAGTGAGCGGTTCCGCTTATCAAGCAATGGACCCACCCGGCATGAAGGAAGCGCTGGACGCACTCCAGAATCTACCCGCTGGATGGCTTGTCTTGATGGTGATGGCTCTGGGGCTGATTGCCTTCTCGGTCTACAGTTTCTCTGAAGCGTGTTGGCGCAAGATAAACATGGATGTGCCAGGCGTAGCCAAATGAAAAGCCCGGCATTACGCCGGGCTTTTGATCGCGCCGCAGGTCCGTCTATCTATTCGTTCAGGCCGCCATATTCGACCCGCTGAGGCTTTTCTTCAGTGAAGCCTTCATCACTTCCATTTCCTTGCCCAACTCCTCGAGCTTGGCATTGCCCAGCAGCTTTTTGGCCTGGGGAAACATCTCGGTTTCCTCTTCCTCGATATGGTGTTCCAAAAGCTCCTTGACCACCTTCACGCGGCCGGCGAACTCGGGTGTAGAAGGATCGGTGGACTTCAGGTCTGGCAATACCAATGAATCTACCGTGCGGTGTTCTTCTTTCGCCTCGTAGTACATCTCATCCTGTTCCTTACCGCCTGCTTCCTTGAAAGCCGGATACAGAATCTGCTCCTCGAGCTGGGTATGAATGGTAATTTCCAGTTCAAGCTTGTCCAGCAACTCCGCCCGCTTTTTTAATGCGCGATCGGTGGATTCACTGAGTTGATTCAGGATGCCTTTAACTTTTTCGTGGTCAGTTTTCAGAAGGTCGATGGCGTTCATTTGAGGCCTCTATCACGGATTATTGTTCGCCGATCCAGGTCGGCAATTCTTGCGTTATTCCAGATAGATCTCGCATATTTTGTGCCAGCACCTCAGCTTTTAAATGGCATTAAACATCAACGGCTTGCGCAATATGATGGCCAAATATAAGCATGCACTCTGCATGAGCAGGGGTTGAGGTTCTTGCAAATAGCGGAAGTGAACCAATACACGGCAACGGCTGCGAGAGGTAATAATGATTGGAAATACAGGTGGAGGACGCTAGGGCCAGTAGCCCTAGCTGATATCACTTTTTCTTGTTCGCCGGTTTTTCTGCTTTGTCTGATTTCTTAGCTTTGGTTGATTTACCATCAGCTTTCTTGTCAGATTTTTTTGGTTCGGCATCTTTCTTCTTGTCTTTCTTTTCGGACGATTTGGCAAGCGCCGAGGCTGCCGCTGACTTTTTCGTCGGGGACGATTTTTTGTCTTTCAATTCCTTGGCATTTTTCGAGGACTCACCTTTATTTTTCTTCTCTTCTTTAGCCACGTCGACCACCTCTCGAAGTGCCGGTATTGGCACATTGCCTATGAATTTTTCCACAAGCTGATCATTAGGCGAGAGCGTCCTGAAGCCGTTCAAATTATTTGATACCGTTAAATGGCTTCATATATAACCGAACCAGCAATTCGTCTTTCAAAACGTCAACGGAGATATCCATGAAAACCGCCCTGATCTCCGACACCCACAACCTTCTCCGCCCCGAAGCCCTCGCCGCGCTCCAGGGCTGTGACCAGATCATCCACGCCGGCGACATCGGCAACCCGGACATCCTCGCCCATCTGGCCAAAATAGCCCCCGTTCACGCCGTGCGCGGCAACAACGACCTCAACAGCCCGTGGGCCGAAAACCTTCCCGACCTCCTGACCTTCACCCTCAACGGCTGGCCAACCCTCCTCGTCCACGACATCGCCGACGTTCCCGCCGATCTCGATCCGGGCATCAGGCTCATCATCACCGGCCACTCCCACAAACCCCGCATCGAATGGCGCGGTGAGCGTCTCTACGTCAACCCCGGCAGCGCCGGCCCTCGGCGTTTCAAATTGCCGGTCACGCTGGCGATCCTCGAGATACAACCCGACCGCATCGAACCGCGCCTGATTTCCCTGCTGGATCCCCCTGCCTGAAACCGCTACCGTTACCGAAAATCCAACGGAAGCCCGTGCCGAAATTAGGCGACTATTCATTTTCAAGAATTGATGCGTCCGAATTCGCATTGAATTCGGCTATATCCACTTAAAAAAAAAGATCGGTTTGGTAGCCTGCTTACCTGTCGCACCGCTGCCTTCGTATGTAATTCTTTTGGCCTCCTTGACCATGCGTAAAGCGTCCTCGACGCGCCGCGTATCCTAGAGACCTAGAATGGCCACCTCCATATGGCCATCAACTCACCACTCTTTTATTGGGTCTAAGCTAATGGACCATTTGCCATTCTTCCTGGCTTATGCATTGACTGGAATATCCACAAAGACACCACCGGATCCAGCAAGCCGCTTATAAATACGGAGTCCCACGTATTTCGACCACCTCGAGCATCATCGATGGTATCTCGCTCCTTAATCAACGCCGCTTCCAATTCAATCAAAGTGCCTGGATTTTCCTCAAGGGACCTTATAACCAAACTTGGCTTTCGTATTAAGCTGCCCCACTGCGTGCTCAAATACCCAACAATTCCTGTTTTTAATACCACCTCTCGGACGTGAAACGAAACTGCTGAGTAATTGTGGTGCGCTGCATCAACAGAAAGCGCTACCGTTACTCTAGGAACAGGACCAAGATCTTCAAAGCGCGCGGTAATCAAACGTTCGGACAAACACCCATCAAAGTACGGGTGCAGAATTCTTTCATTCCCTACACCCATCAACGTTTCTTTTCGTAGAGAATTACACTGACATGCTTGAACAAGATTCTGGGAAAACACCGAAAACTCAGGGTAAATCTCTTTGGGCAACACGTGATCTAAAGTACCACTTAGCAAGGATCCACACATAGGGCAGCCCAAATACCTGCTTTTATCCCTCATTTCTTTTATATACTTCAACTCTTTAGGAGGCGAAGCATAGTGACCTTTCAAAAAGGCACCCGTTGCCGCAGAAATCCTTACAGGAGAAACGACAAAAGCATTACCTTCCGCAAAAATATACTGATTATAGTTATACCGAATAACCGAAAGTGAAGACCTGATCGCTGCGTGACTTTTTGTACGCAAATTTCCTGAAAGAGCGACGATAGCCGAAACATCATCATAGGAAGGCCGAGACAATTTATTCATTGGTTTTCGTCTCCAAGGCACGGCGCAACGAACTCAAAACCTCTAAAGAAAGCTTGTCTTTGTAATCGTCATACAACTCCTCCCACTGGTCATAAATCTCCAACAGTCGCCTTTCGACCTTCAACGCCAAATTTGATGGTTTATCTTCATTAAACACAAAATACGATATAGCCCCAACATCCGCCCCAAATGTCTGCAACGCAGTAACCGGCGTCTCGACACGCCCTTCACTGTTAACTCTAAGCACGGAAACCTGCTCGGGAAACACCTCTCTTACAAAATATACAGAGTGCGTTGCAATAACAGCTGCCGAACCCGTCAACTCAAGCAAGCGATCAAGCAAATCAACAAACTTGCTTATAAAACTAGGGTGCAAATGTGTTTCTGGCTCATCAAGCAATAATAGCGAACCGTTTTCCACATACAGACTGGCTTGAGCAGCAAACCTTAAAAATGAAATTTCACCACTGCTTAATGGATACCCCACACCATCAATAACTCTAACGGGGTCTTTGCGAGAATCAATAGACGCATAAATATTCAGCGCCCGCTCATCACCGTTGACGCTCAATTCCTCCAGCGCCACAAAACCTCCAACCTCGTCCTTATATTGAAGACAGATCTCTTGTCGCCTGTTAATGGCTTCCAAGGATTCCAAAAACAAATTCCACCTTGAAAAATCACCTAGGTATTCTTCCGAACGTAAAACCTGAATGATTGAATCTGAAACACGACCTCTAGCTCTTTGCGACGCGCCGGCCCGGTTAAGAGCGAATCTTTTGTACCAGACTCGCGAACGTTTTCGTCGATCGCTCGGGAACACCGACCCGGTTTCATTGGTAGGTGCAAACGCTAATATTCTATTAAATGTTGGACGCTGATGGGTATCAGCGTCCTTCAGATCCAGACTCCCCGTTATAGCTGAGTAAACTATTCTCCCCAGCGTCTGACTTTTTCCAACACCATTTTCGCCAATGACCACCGCAATGCGCTTGGGCAGTTCCTCATCGTGTCCAAACCTGAATAACATCTCATGCGGGTTTAACTTACCCGCTAACTGAAAGGTAATACTCAAGCTATTTGACATATTACGGAATCTCTCATATGCCTGACCGCGAAGGATCGAGCCGGCATTATTGAACGCAAAAAAAGACTCCGTATTCCTCATGAAAGACTTTAGAAAAACATCAGACCCGCATGCCAAAGCCAACCAATTTGCTTGCGTTTTAAACTCGCCCAAAACCACCAGGTCATTTATCGATCTTAATATCAGAACCGCATTATCAACCCCAAATTCTCTAGACAATCTTCGGTAGGATTCCATATCGGGCAACATTGTAAAAAAATCATGCCCCATTGCAGCGGGCGAAACAACAGCGCTCCCGCCTTCCAGCAACTCATTTAACCTATCCACCCCATTCAAGTCCTTTGGGGAGTTTGTAATAAAACCGATATACCCATCAACCCTTACATCGCCCTGACCCTTCAAATAAATTAGAATTTTAACTTTCGTTCTATAACCGAAATCGTTCCACTTGTCTAACCCCGGCGAAATATAAATCACACTATCCCGCAGCAATTCCGACTCGGGCAACTCTTTATAAAAAACTACTTTTATATTCCTTGACTCATCAACCACTTGCTTCATCGTGAACTTCCTTTATTCACCTAACATTTTGGATGTTCTTCTGCGCCCCTGAAAAGTGAATGCCCTTCTCATTCAAAACACCCTTAGGCCCTCAAGCAAAAACTCAGCAGCGTGTTTTTTATTTTGTACTGCGACGCCGCATACAATTGAAAACGCAGAACTCCGACAGTTCAGTTTTTTCCGAACGACCCACTAACAGCCAGCGCATCCATATTTAAAACCGGGTAATAAAAAACAAAAATGGGTGTACTTATTCTGCGAACAATAAATACACCCCCATTAACATTAATTAAATTATTTAAACAGCGCCCAAACCTACATCTTCTTCGTGGACCCTCTTAAACATGAATTTCGATTTATTTTGATCAAACACATAAATTGCAGCGAGCGGAACCGCCGTTACCAACACACCAGAGAGCACATCAGCAACCGAGTGATTGAACAAATTCAACAGAGGCACACTCATCAGCGCCTTGGAAAGGGTGGTGGCAACGTAGAGTCCGATCACGGTGGTCGCAGCGCCAAACAGAATCACACCAATTTTTTCGTACTTGTCCTCAAGATTGCTCAGCATCACCCGAACACAGCGAACCGTTGAAAGCGTGCATTCCCGAATGATCGACAGGACAAGCGCTGGAAGCTTCACCAACATCGAAATCAATATCTGAGGAATTGAACTCAATACCCCAGCGATACCACCCTCGATACCCGCCTCCTTGGCACGCTGCATGATCTGACGCTCCTCGAATCGAGCATTCAGTTTGTTCGCCAATGCCATTCTCCGTTCGTCGAGCGAAGCCATGATTCCCTTTTTATCGGTGATCAGACCGCTCTGGGTGACGTCCTTGATCTCATCGACAAAAATATCCACCGTTTCAGTCACAATCAGACCGACGACTTGCTGAGCAGCCATTCGCGCGCCAGCGCTGGCCACGCTCAGCCCTATTTCCTTCATGGCCTCGCGGCGAAGGGCTGCGAGTTCCTCTTGCGCCTTTTCATACTTGGCCAGGGTTTCTTTCTCGCTAATCCAGACTTCTTTCTTATCAACGCCGACAATGAACATGATGCGGTCCGAATCATCTGGATCACGCGTACCTCGATTCTTGATGTACTGGACCAGATCCAAATCACTTTTCGAGCGATTCAGCGATTGATCGGCAAATATCAGATTCTCGCTGAAATTCATCGCCTCAATAATTTCCCCGTCGTCAGTCGCCAGACGCAGGATCATGTCCTGATAAATTTCTTTCTTTGGAATGATGTGTTCGATGTCTGTCGAAAACGGATCCAGAGTTTTTCCCTGTGCAGGGTCATAGCCATTTTCGAGTCTGTTGGCCTCTACTGCACCCGGCACCCCGGCAAATTTCTTGAGTCTCTCCTGGGTCTCGAAACGCTCATCCGCCAACTTCGAGAAATTCTTGTTTCCATGAAGCCAGTTGTCACCAGCAAACTCACCGTAACTCTGAGACAAGTTTGCATACTTCAACTCATTTGACCTGTCCAGTCCCGCTACCACCGGCGCCAGGCAAAATGCAGAGACAGCCCTGCGCAGGGCTTCCTGTTTGGTTTGCTCGAATATGTGATCAACATCCTTTGGCCTTACTGGCAGCTTGTCCTTGATCTCGGCAACGACTTGATCGGTATCTTTATCGATTTCCATCGTCTTTGAAAAATAGGCTGAGACTTTCTCGGAGCTGAAACTGGCGTATGATTTCGCGCGTTCGCTGGAGCTGGAGTAGGCCGAGCTGATACTGACGCTTACTTTCTCGTACGCTACTTTCGTACCATCACCGATCGCAATTGCCTTTTCTTTGGCCACCGTCACTACGGTGCTGTTCGCGGTGCTTTCGGCGACATCAGTGAGCGTGCTCCTGGTTGTTGAGTACATATCAACAGCACTGTCGGAGACCCTTTGCGAATACTCGATACTTTTATCCTTTGCATCGCTCAGCACGTCCTTGCTACTTGCCACCGCATCCGAAACCAAGTTGCTCAGCGAGTCGAATTTTCCCTTAAAAAAGCTCACGTCCTGCTCCTGTGTCGCGTTCAAGTCGACGCAGTATGCCATCAAATTAACATCATTCCAGCGGCACTGCTGGATCCCCCCGCCTGAAACCGCTACCGTTCCCCCATCCAGAACAGGGAACCCACGCACCATGTCCATAGCCGACAACCTTCTCGCCTTCACCCTCGCCGCCACGTTGCTGACCCTGACACCCGGCCTCGACACCGCGCTGGTGCTGCGCACCGCCACCGTCGAAGGCAAGCAGCAGGCGTTGCGTGCGGCGCTGGGGATCAATGCCGGTTGTCTGTTGTGGGGCGCGGCGGTGGCGTTCGGGTCGGGGGCGTTGATTGCCGTGTCGGAGCTGGCCTACAACCTGTTGAAGTATTGCGGCGCGGCGTATCTGGCGTGGCTGGGGTTGAACATGCTGCTGCGCCCTCGCCGTTCGCTGGCACCGGCCGAGGCCGACGGCAAGCCGGGGGCGAACTGGTTTTTCAAGGGCATGCTGGGGAATGTGCTGAATCCGAAGATCGGGATTTTCTACGTGTCGTTTCTGCCGCAGTTCATTCCGCAAGGTCAGCCGCTGGTGCCGTGGACGTTCGGCCTGGTGAGCATTCACGTGGTGCTCGGGCTGATCTGGTCGCTGGTGTTGATTGGCGCGACGCAGCCGTTGTCCGGTTTCCTTCGCCGCGAGAAGGTGATTCGCTGGATGGATCGCACCTCCGGGATGATTTTCGTACTGTTTGCCGCGCGGTTGGCGTTCAGCAAGCGCTAAAGGCCTGAAGGATCACTATCAATCCATGAAGATCTGTTTACCGACGTTCTGGTCAAAAGACTCCGGCATCGATTACAGCGCCCCGATTCTTGACCTGAACGACCTCGTGCCAAGTGTCGGTCAGCGCGCACTGGCCCGGCTTGATTACCACGAGCCAATCACCGTTGGTGAAACCCTCCAGGTCATTTGGTGCCCGCCCATTTCCGATCTGAATGGCTGGGATGAGCAGCCATCTGAGATTACGCAGAGCTATCTCCTGACTACCAGAGTCGTCGGCATTGCTCCCTCAGGTCGTGGTCGATACGAACTCGAAATCCTGAACCGTGAGCTGTTTGTGAGTGTATTGCGAGCGCTTGCGGAGGATTTGCAGGGGCAGCAGAGCTTCATACACCTGGATCGTCTGGCCTGGGATGAAATTCATTGGGCTGGCAGCGCTACAGTTGAGGAGTTCACCTATCTGAACGCCCTCACACCGCATGAAGCGTTCATGGAGTTGATCGTCAAAGTCATCGGGAACGAGATCATCGGCCTGTTTTCGTTGCACATCGATCCGGGCGGTGTTTTCTGCAAACTGGGCGGCACGCGTCTGGCAGGTTCGGAACTGGCAGCAGTCAAACGAACGCTCGCCACTGCCCGCCCACTGCATGACACGCGGGCCCATTACCTTGCTTGATCCTCTCTGACACCACTCGCGCAAAAGACATCAAACAGAAGACTTGCCCATTACATATGGATATCCGTATATTCGGACAACCATATGTACCCAAGGCATCGTCATGCTCAACCCCGCCTCCGTTTTCAAATGCCTCGCCGACGAAACCCGCGCCCGGGCCACGCTGCTGATCACCCGTGAAGGTGAGTTGTGTGTCTGCGAACTGGTCTGTGCGCTGGACGATAGTCAGCCGAAAATCTCCCGCCATCTCGCGCAACTCCGCACCTGCGGCCTGTTGCTGGATCGCCGTCAGGGCCAGTGGGTTTATTACCGGCTCAACCCTGATTTGCCGGCATGGATTCGCACGCTGCTTGAAACCACGCTCGCCGCCAACACCGCCTGGCTGGAAGAAAACAGCGCGCGGCTGGCGGCCATGGGCGATCGCCCGCTCAATACGTCTGCCTGCTGCTGAGGATCAACCATGCGAGTTTTATTCATGTGCACCGCCAACAGCTGCCGCAGCATTCTGTCGGAGGCGATGTTCAACCATCTGGCGCCGGCCGGTTTCGAAGCAGTCAGTGCCGGTAGTTTCCCCAAGGGCCAGGTGCTGCCGCGCAGCCTGACCACGTTGCAGGCGGCCGGTATTTCCATCGCCGGGTTGAGCAGCAAGGGCAACGAGGCCTTCGAGGACAACCCGCCGGACATCGTCATCACCGTGTGCGACAAGGCCGCCGGTGAAGCCTGCCCGGTGTACTTCGGCCCGGCCCTGAAAGCCCATTGGGGGCTGGAGGATCCTTCGGATGTGCGCGGTGATGAAGAAACCATCGACGCCGCTTTCCGCGCCACTCTCGCCCGAATCGAAACCCGCTGCCGAGCCTTCCTCGCCCTGCCCTTCGCCGAACTTGACCGTGATGCCCTCAAGCGCGAGCTCGACCGCATCAGCACGCTGTAACCGGAGCCGACATGACCGACCTGCCCAACCTCGATCCTTCACTGGTTCAAACAACCACGCATGACGAAGGCGCCCACAAGCCGCGCATCCTTTTGCTGTACGGTTCGACCCGCCCGCGCTCCTTCAGCCGCTTGCTGGTAGAAGAAGCTGCCCGCCTGCTGGAGCACTTCGGAGCCGAGACGCGGATCTTCAACCCTTCAGGCCTGCCACTGCCGGATGATGCCCCCGGCGATCACCCGAAAGTCCAGGAACTGCTCGAACTGATGCAATGGTCCGAAGGCCAGGTCTGGTGCTCGCCCGAACGCCACGGCGCGATGTCGGCGGTGTTCAAGGCGCAGATCGACTGGGTGCCACTGGCCCTTGGCGCGGTGCGCCCGACCCAGGGCAAGACCCTGGCGGTGATGCAGGTCTGCGGCGGTTCGCAGTCGTTCAACGTGGTCAATCAACTGCGCGTGCTGGGCCGCTGGATGCGCATGTTCACCATCCCCAATCAGTCATCGGTGCCCAAGGCCTATTTGGAATTCGACGAAGGCAACCGCATGAAACCCTCGGCGCTGTACGACCGGGTGGTGGACGTGATGGAAGAACTGGTGAAATTCACGCTGTTGCTGCGTGACCGACCGGACCTGGTGGATCGTTATTCCGAGCGCAAGGAGTCGGCAGAAGAGTTGATGCAGCGGGTCAATCAGCGCTCGATCTGAAGACCAGACCTCACAATAAAAAACCGGTGCGAACGTTCGCACCGGTTTTTTTTCGTCGCCGGGTTACGGCTGGATGGAAGCATCGGCGCTTTGAGGTGACTTGTTTTCAGCGGGCAACCGTCGACGGCGCATCAGGCGATACGCCGCCGGTATGACAAACAGGGACAACAGCGGCGCCGTGACCATGCCGCCGACCATGGGCGCGGCAATGCGGCTCATGACTTCGCTGCCGGTGCCGCTGCCCAGCAGAATCGGCAACAGGCCGGCGATGATCACGGCCACGGTCATCGCCTTGGGGCGCACGCGTTGCACAGCGCCTTCGCGAATCGCCGCGACCAGTCCACGTTCAGAGTGGTCGCCGAGGCCTTCGCGCTCGGCCCAGGCGTTTTTCAGGTAGAGCAGCATGATCACGCCGAACTCGGCCGAAACCCCGGCCAGCGCAATGAAGCCCACACCGGTGGCGACCGACAAGTTGTAGCCCAGCAAATACAGGAACCACGCACCGCCGCTCAATGCGAACGGCAATGTGGCCATGATCAGTAGCGCCTCATCGAAGCGAGCAAACGTCAGGTAGAGCAGCACGAAGATGATCAGCAGCGTGGCAGGCACTACCAGTTTCAGCCGCGCATTGGCCCGTTCCAGAAACTCGAACTGCCCCGAATAGCTCAGACTCATACCGGGCTGCAATTTCACCTGTTCATTGACGGCGCGACGCAGATCGGCCACCACCGAAGCGATGTCCCGCCCGCGCACGTCGATGTACACCCAACCGGACGGCCGGGCATTCTCGCTCTTGAGCATCGGTGGGCCGTCCGTGACCTTGATCTTCGCCAGCATGCCGAGGGTGATCTGGCTGCCGGAAGGCGTGTAGATCGGCAATTGCTCCAGGGCGCCGGGCGAATCACGCCACTCTCGTGGATAACGGATGTTGATCGGAAACCGCGCCAGCCCTTCGATGGTTTCCCCGACGTTTTCCCCGCCAATGGCACCGGCAACGATGGATTGCACATCGCTGATGTTCAGCCCGTAGCGGCCGGCGGCGTTGCGGTCGATATCCACGTCGATGTAGCGCCCACCGGTCAGGCGCTCGGCCAGTGCCGAACTGACACCGGGCACACTTTTGGCTACCCGCTCGACGGCCTGGGTTGCGGCGTCGATCTGGGCCAGGTCGTTGCCGGCGACCTTCACGCCGATCGGGCTTTTGATCCCGGTGGCGAGCATGTCGATGCGGTTGCGGATCGGTGGAATCCAGATGTTGGTCAGGCCCGGCACGCGCACCACGCGATCCAGTTCTTCCACGAGTTTTTCCGGGGTCATGCCTGGGCGCCATTGATCGTGGGGCTTGAACTGGATCGTGGTTTCGAACATTTCCAGAGGTGCCGGGTCGGTCGCAGTTTCCGCGCGGCCGGCCTTGCCGAACACATGCTCGACTTCGGGCACGGTCTTTATCAGCCGATCGGTCTGCTGCAACAGCTGCGCGGCTTTTTGCGCCGACAAACCCGGCAAGGCCGAAGGCATATACAGCAGATCGCCCTCGTCCAGCGGTGGGAGGAATTCGCCACCAAGCCGCGAAATCGGCCAGGCCGCGCTGACGAATACCAGCAATGCCACCAGCAGAGTGAGTTTCGGCCGCCGCAACACCGCATCCAGCGCCGGCTGATAGATCCGGATTAACCAGCGGTTGAGCGGATTGTGGCGTTCATCCGGAATCCGCCCGCGAATCCAGTAGCCCATCAGCACCGGCACCAGCGTCACCGACAATCCCGCAGCTGCTGCCATGGCGTAGGTCTTGGTGAACGCCAGCGGACCGAACAGCCGCCCTTCCTGGGCCTGCAAGGTGAACACCGGAATGAACGACAGCGTGATGATCAGCAAACAGAAAAACAGCGCCGGCCCCACCTCCGCTGCCGCGTCGGTCATCACCTGCCAATGGCGCTCGCCCTTGAGCGCCTGCCCCGGATTGGCCGCGTGCCACGCTTCGATTTTCTTGTGGGCGTTCTCGATCATCACCACCGCCGCATCGACCATCGCACCAATGGCGATGGCGATCCCGCCCAACGACATGATGTTGGCGTTCAAGCCCTGATAACGCATCACGATGAAGGCGATCAGCACGCCCACCGGCAACGAAATGATCGCCACCAGCGAAGAGCGCAAATGCCAGAGGAAGATCCCGCACACCAGCGCGACGACGATGAACTCTTCGAGCAGTTTGTGGCTGAGGTTTTCCACGGCGCGATCGATCAGCTTGCTGCGATCGTAGGTGGTGACGATCTCCACGCCGGGCGGCAGGCTGCTTTTCATGTCATCGAGTTTGGCCGCGACCGCCGCAATGGTCTCGCGGGCGTTCTTGCCGCTGCGCAGGATTACCACGCCCCCGACGGTTTCGCCCTGGCCGTCCAGCTCGGTGATGCCCCGGCGCATATCCGGCCCGGTCTGAACCGTTGCGACATCGCCGAGAGTTACCGGCACCCCGCCAGCACCGAGTTTTAACGGGATCGCCCGAAAGTCATCAAGGGTTCTCAGGTAGCCCGATGCCCGTACGATGAACTCGGTTTCGGCCATTTCCAGCACCGCGCCACCGGTTTCCTGATTGGCCTTGCCGATGGCTTCGCGCACCTGCGCCAAGGTGATGCCGAGGCTGGCCAGCCGCACCGGATCGGGCTGCACCTGATACTGCTTGACCATGCCGCCGACGGTGGCGACCTCGGCGACGTTAGGCAGGGTCTTGAGCTCGAACTTGAGAAACCAGTCCTGCAACGCCCGAAGCTGCGCCAGATCATGCCCGCCGCTGCGATCCACCAGAGCGTACTGATAGATCCAGCCAACGCCGGTCGCATCCGGACCCAGCGCCGGTTTGGCGCTGACCGGCAATCGACTCTGGATCTGGCTCAGGTACTCCAGCACCCGCGAGCGCGCCCAGTATTGATCGGTACCGTCCTCGAACAGCACGTACACGAAGCTGTCACCGAAGAACGAATAACCGCGCACGGTTTTCGCCCCCGGCACCGAGAGCATGGTGGTGGTCAGCGGATAGGTCACCTGATTTTCGACAATCTGCGGCGCCTGTCCGGGATACGGCGTGCGGATGATCACCTGCACATCCGACAGATCCGGCAGCGCATCGATCGGCGTGCTCTGCACCGACCACACGCCCCAGCCCGTGACGAACAGCGTTGTCAGCAGCACCAGAAAACGATTGGCGACGGACCAGCGAATCAGCGCGGCGATCATGGCTGACTCCCCGAAACGTTCCCGCTCGTTTCAAGCGGCTCGGCGACGATGCCCTTGAGGCTGGCCTCGGAATCGAGCAGGAACTGGCCGGACGTCACGACGTTCTGCCCTTCTGCCAAGCCGTCGAGGATCACCGTTCTGCCGGCGCTTTCCTGGCCGAGCCGAACCTCCACCGGGCGATAGTGCCCCGCGTCTTCGGCGAGCATGACCAAAGCCCGCTTGCCGGTGCGGATGACGGCTTCACTCGGCACCCACAATTGACTCTGCCCGGTTGATCGACTCAGCCGCACTTGCGCCGTCATCCCCGGCCGCAAGTGGCCATCGGCATTGGCCAGCTCGACCCGGACGCGCAGGGTGCGGCTGTCTGCGTTGGTGTCCGGCAGAATCGCGCTGACCGCTCCGTTGAAAACTCTGCCGGGAAAGGCCGGCAGGCGCACTTCGACGGCCTGCCCCACGGCAACCGAACCGGTCTGCGATTCCGGCACCGCCACAGCGAGCCAGACACTGTTCAGCCCGTTGACCCGCGCCAGGGTTTCACCGCTCGCCACGGTCATGCCCGCCCGCACATCGAGTGCTTGCAGCACACCGCCCAAAGGGCTGGTGACCGTCAGTTCGGACTGCACCTTGCCGCTGCGCTCCACTTGAGCAATCAGGCTCGACGGCATCCCGGTCAGCCGCAAGCGCTGGCGCGCCGCCGCGATCAGGTCGGCATCGCCGCTGCGTCTGAGCGCCAGAAACTCGCTCTGGGCCGCCGTCCATTCCGGCACGAGGATATCGGCCAACGCCGCGCCAGCCGTCAGCACATCCCCCGGCGCTCGGGCGTAGACTCGCTCGACAAACCCATTGGTGCGCGCCTGGATCACCGCGACATCGCGCTCGTTGAACCCCAGCACACCGCTCACATCGAGGTTTGAGGTGAAGGCGCCGCGACTGACCGGCGCTACACGCAGACCGAGGTTCTGACTCAGCCCCGGATCAATGCTGACGGTCGCACTGCCCTCCCCGCCGCTGGCGTATCGGGGCACCAGTTGCATGTCCATGAAGGGTGACTTGCCCGGTTTGTCGAACTTTTGCTGCGGGTACATCGGGTCGTACCAATACAAGGCCTTGGGCTCGGTGCTCGGCGCTGGGGCTGAAGCCGGCACGCCCTTCATTCGCTGATAAGCCAATCCGTAACCGCCACCCACGCCCACCGCCAGCGCGAGGCCGGCCAGCCACACGCCGTTCCATTGTTTACGGTTCACAGGCTGGTCTCCCCATAAGCGAAATGCAGACGCGCAGCGGTCAGCGCGCGTTGTTCTTCCATGTCGATCTGTTTGAGGCGGGCCTCGATGAGTTCGCGGCGGGCGCTGACCACCGCATTCAAATCGCCCTGGCCGGCGCGATAACTGGCCAGGCTCAGATCGACTTTCTCTCTGGCCAGCGGCACCAGGCTTTCTTCGGTGCGGCGTACGGCCCGATCGAGGCGCTGGTAATCGGCCAACTGGTTTTCCAGTTGTTCGGTGTGCTCGCGGGACAGGGCCTCGCGCTCGGCTTGCAGTTGGCTGACCTCGGCCTGTCTGGCGGCGATTTTCGGGTTCTGCCGCGTCTCGGGAAACAGCGGCAGATCCCAGGAAAACTGCACGCTGACCATGTCGCCAAACTCGCGGCCCCGATGCTGGTAATCCACCTCCCAGCTCCAGTCGGACTTTTTCTCGGACACCGCCTCTTGCACCCTGGCCTGGGCTTCGCGGGTCATGGGGGCGAAAGCAGCCAGTTCGGGATGGTGTTGCAGTTGATGATTGAAGGTCGAGGCATCGACCGGCCACACGGGCAAACCGCCCTCGGGCTTGTCGTTGGCGGCGGTGCCGATCCAGCGTTTGAGCGCGGCTCGGGCCTGGGTGCGCTCGAGGGTCAGGTTGTCCTGTTGCTCGGCGAGTCGGGCCGCTTCCTGCTTAGGCGTTACCGCGTCGGCAGGTTGCGCGCGGCCACCGGCGATCTGCGCCCGGACGGTCTCGCTCAGCAGACGGTTTTCCTTGAACAAGTCCTGGAACAACGCTTCTTTGCGCTCGACCGAATAGCCGCTGATCCACGCCAGCGCCGTCGCCTGACGCACCTTCAAACGCTCGACACGGCGCTCGGCCGCCGCGCGCTCAATAGCGGCGTCGGCAACTTCGATGCGCGCCTTGCGTTTGTCTGCGTTGGGCATTTCCTGCCGGTAACCGACCATCTGCATGGTCATGAAGTCCTGATCGACGCTCCAGCGATCCGGGCCGCCCACGGGGTAGTTCTGCAAACCGAGCAACAGCTTGGGATCGGGCAACTCGCCCGCCGGAATGGCCGCGCTGCTGGCGGCCTGGATTTTCTGATCTTGTGCGGTCAGCGACGGCGCATTGTTTTCGGCCAGCCGCAGCGCTTGATCGAGTGTCAGCGCGGCGGCGAAACCCGGCCACGCGAGCACGCTTGCCGCAAGGCCGGCCACCAGAGGCCAACCCGTGCAATTGCACTTGAATGTCATGTTTACGATTCCTGTGATCGTCCACTGCGCGCGGCGAAAAACACGCGCACAGCCAAATCACTCCGCCTGGGCGGAATGAGCTTCAAGGGGAGACAGGAATCAGGTGCGGGGCGGTCGCCAGACCCCGGACGGGGCCGCTAGCGGCAGGGAATCAGTGAAGAACGAATGCGTGACAGGGCTGAATACGGTAACGGGCGGCTTGAGGATCGCGACTTGCAGCAGGCCGCCGGTCTTGCACTCCTGGCCGGGTTTGCAGGGGGAGCCATGGTCGACAGGACTCTTCATGTCCTTGCAGCAATCCATGTTCATGCCGTCCATCATCGCCATGCCCATTGTTTGCATCGGGCACGGTTCTGTCGGTGCCTGCACGCCCGCCATCCCGCTGAGGGGAAGCGCCAGGCTGATCAGGAAAACGAGACAAAACCGCAGATAGCGTTTCATGGCCGGGAGTCTAGTCGTGAAAACGGGCGCCTACAATCGGCTGCCCAGCGATCTCACCGGACACGCATTAAGCCAGGATTAGCAGCAAAAAATGATGCAGCAGGCGCCCCATCACCTAACCTCAATGTTTGTGTGATCAACCGGAATCTCCCAGTCCCATGCGTAATGCATTGAAGTCATTGATGTTCATCGCTCTGATCCTGCTTGGTTCGGGGTTGGTGGCGGTGTCGGCCGCCGACGTGTCCGGCACACCGGATGTCAGCACCGGCGCCCCGCTCCCCGGCGTCACGCAAAGCGATCTGCAAGCTCTTCAACAGCGCCTCGACGGCCTCAAGCAGCAGATCTCGTCCGCCAACAATTACAACCAGCTCGAAGGCCCGCAGGACCGGGTGCAGACGTTCATTCTGGACATCGATCGGCTATCGGCCTCGCTGTTGCCGCAGCAGGCGCAATTGACTGTGCAACTGGGCGTACTCGGTGCCGCGCCGGCCGAAGCGGTCGCTGCCGAACAAGCCGATATCGCGGCGCAACGGGCGACGCTGATCGAGCAGAAAACCAAAGTCGATACGGCGTTGAAGAACCTCGCCACCCTCAAGCAAAACGCCACGGAGCTGATCACCCAGATCGCCGGTATCCGCCGCACCTTGCTCGAAAGCGAACTGACGCTCAGCACCCACAGCATTCTGAATCCCGGCTTCTGGGCTCCCCTTGTCAATCCGTCGGCGGATGACCGCCAGCGTCTGCGCTCTTTCGTCGATCAGGTGCAACAGACCGGCGCCGAAGCCTGGCAACCGGGTCAGCGACTTTACACCGCCCTGCTGGTGGTACTGGCCTTCGTCGTCTGGACGCTGGGTCGGCGACTGGCCGACCGCTGGCTGGCGTGGGTGTGCATTCACCGCATGCCGGAGGGTCGACTGCGCCGCAGTTCGCTGGCGTTCGCCTCGGCGCTGGCGACTCTCGCGACCACCGCCATTGCCCTGCAACTGCTCTATTACGCCTGCACCCGTCACGTGCCGTTGCCGCCGATGCTGGCGACATTTTCCGAGGAGTTCGGGAAAGTGGTTTATGCCTGCGTGCTGATCACAGGGCTCAGCCGCGCGTTGCTCTCGACCGAGCACCCGTCCTGGCGACTGCCGGCGGTGGCTGACCCGGTGGCGCTCGCGCTGCATCCCTACGCGCGGATTCTCGCCGCGACGCTGCTGGTGCTGGTGACGGCGGTGCAAGTCAGCAATGCCGCCGGCATGAGCAGTCAGATCGTGCTCGCAGGCAGAGGCATCATTGCGCTGGCGGTGCTGGGTATCGTCACAACGCTGCTGATGCGCGTCGGCAGGGTGCGCAAAACACTGGCCGCAGCCGGTGACACCCAAGTGGCGGGCAACACCTTTGCCGGGGTGGTTTACACCATCGCCACCCTGGCGATGGTGCTGTCGTTCGGCGCCCTGCTCACGGGTTACGTATCGCTGGCGCGGTTCATCACCTATGAACTGGTGTGGGCGTTTATCGTGTTTTCCGGGTTTTACCTGCTGATGCAGTTGCTCAAGGACAGCTGCGAGTATTTCTTCTCACCCCGCCATTCCAGCGGCAAGGCGCTGAAACAGCTGCTGGGGGTCGGCGACCGGCGCCTCGAACAGGCCTCGACCCTGCTGGCCGGTTTCGGTCGGGCTGCGCTGTTGCTGCTGGCGGTGATCACGCTGTTCGTCGGCGGGATCGGCACCACCCTTGGCCAGCTGGCGACCAACATCGGCACGATCCTCGGCGGCGCCGGCCTGCGCAAACTGAACATCGTCCCCGGCCATTTGCTCAACGCGATGCTCGCGCTGCTGATCGGCATCTACCTGATCCGCGCCCTGCGCCGCTGGCTCGACAACGAGTTCCTGCCCAAGACCGACATGGACCCGGGCATGTGCGCCTCGCTCAGCACGCTGTTTTCCAACATCGGTTATGCGGTAGTGATCCTGCTGACGCTGTCGTCGCTGGGGGTGCAATGGACCAACCTGGCGTGGATCGTCAGCGCCCTGTCGGTGGGCATCGGCTTCGGCTTGCAGGAGATCGTGAAGAACTTCGTCTCCGGGCTGATCCTGCTCACCGAACGACCGGTCAAGGTCGGCGACCTGATCAGCATCAGCGGCGTCGAGGGCGACATCCGCCGGATCAACGTGCGCGCCACCGAGATCCAGCTCAGCGACCGCTCGATCGTGATCGTGCCCAACTCGCAACTGATCTCGCAGAACCTGCGCAACGTCACCCTCGGCGGCAGCGCCCAGGGCGTGGCGACGCTGGAGCTGATGTTCCCGCTGGACATCGACCCCGAACAGGTGCAGAACCTGCTGTTCGACACCTACAAGGAACACGAAACCATCCTCGAAAAACCGGCGCCGTTCGTGCGCTTCAGCAAACTGACGCCGGACGGGATTACGTTGACGGTGACCGGGTATGTCGCCAGCCCGAGGATTGTCGGGACGACCAAGAGTGATCTGTTGTTCGAGATTCTCAAGCGGCTGGGGGCGGCGGGGATTGAGCTGGCGAAGCCGCCGAGTACCTGAGGAAAAACCTGATGGGAATCTGTACCGCTGCGCGCCTGCCTGATCAGGCCTCAGTGGTGTCAGTCGACTCTGTAGCCACTTCAGCTTCCAGTTTCAGGCGATCCGCCTTGCTGATGTACTTCGGTTTGTTGCTCTTGGGTGCCAGTTTGGCGTTGGCCTTTCTGGATTTTTCCTTGAAGAGCTGCTGCAGTTTTTTCTGACGGTTCATGGTGATTTGGCCTGCTTGAAAGTTGTTGAATGATATCAGCGTTGGGCCTGCTTCACCCCAGCACGTCAGTGATCCAGCGCACCTGCTGCTTCAGATCCTGCACCTTTTGCTCGCATACCCCATGCCGCGCCCGAGCGAAGTGGCTCAAGGTCTGCTGCTTATGCCGCAACCGATGCTGCCACTTGCTGACAAACGCCGGACTGCGCGCCTGCAATTGCAATGGCCCGAAGAACAATTCCTCGGCGGTATACCTCACCGGCTCGCCCCGCGAGGCCACGATGATTTCGTAGTCGAAACGGTTCTCCCGCAGGACTTCCTCAACGAGGATGCGGTAACCGTTGTCCATCAGCCATTGGCGCAGAGGCTGCTCGCCGCCGTTGGGTTGCAGGATCAGGCGCTCGCGGCCGCTCAGGCGCGCCTTGCCGGCTTCGAGGATGTCGCGGATGGTTTCGCCGCCCATGCCGCACACGGTAATTGCCGTGATCCCGTCTTCCACTTCGACGGCCATCAAGCCATTGGCCAAGCGCACGGTAATCTGCTGCTCAAGATCGTTGTCGCGCACGGTGCGTTGCGCCGAACGGAATGGCGTCTCGGCCATCTCGCCCGCCACCGCCGCCGCGATCGCGCCACGGCGCATCAGGGCCACCGGCAGGTAGCCATGATCCGACCCGATATCGGCCAGCCGCGCACCGGCAGGCACGTGCGCCGCCACCCGCTCCAGGCGCATGGACAATGTCTGTTCGTTCAACCGCAACCCCTTTCACTCTGAACACTCGGCGCTGGTGGCCGGATCGGGGCGCGATTCTGGGGGGCAACGGCGGGCATTTCAAATTTATGTGACCAACCGCGATGCCTAGACCAACACCGTCAACCAAGCCGACAGCAACAACAAAAACGCCAGCCCGGCATTCATGCGCCGCAATGCCAGTGGCTCGCCAAAAAACCGAGCACTGCCCACGCCCAGCAGCGCCCACGCCGTCATGCACGGCAGGCAGACCATTAGAAAAACCGCCGACAACAGCAGCATCCGCGCGCTGTCGTCGCCGTTGCCGCCAAACACGCTCACCACCGCCACGGCCATCATCCACACCTTGGGATTAATCAATTGCAGGCCGACGGCGCCGAACACGTTGAAGCCGTCATCAGCCGCTGTTGCCGAGTCCAGCGACGGCGGCGTGCTGCGAAAGATCTGCCACGCCAGCCAGCTCAGCCAAAGCACGCCAGCCCAGGCCATCGCCTGCTGCACGCGGGGATAGCGCAGCAAGGTTTCTCCCACGCCGAGGCCGACCACCAACACCACCAGCGCCGCCGACACACACGCACCGAAGATGATCGGCACTGTTGCCGTCAGGCCACGTCGCGAACTGTGGCTCATCACCAGAATATTGGTCGGCCCCGGGGTGATCGAGGCGACGAAGGAAAACAGCAGAAAAGGCAGCAACGATTCCATGACAGGACTCCCGAATCAAAACAGGAAGTCATGGTCGCGGTTGTACGGGGTTCAGTCTGGAAGGTTTGAGCAGCGCTTGCGGTAATCCGCCGGCGTCAGGTGATAGGCACGGCGGAACCAGCGCCCGAGATGGCTTTGATCGGCGAAACCAAGGGCGCTGGCGACGGTGGCGGGTGTTTCGCCGCGCGCCAGCAACTGCCGGGCGCGGGCCAGGCGCAACTGAATCAGGTAGGCGTGTGGCGCCAGCCCGAAAGCGGCCTTGAACGCACGGGTCAGACGAAAGCGATCGACCCCGCAGGCTTGGGCTACGTCGTCCAGCCCGATGTCCTCGAAGGCATGCGCATGCAGATAATCCCGCGCCACCTGCGCCACACGTGGCAGGCGCGGATCGAACGGTTGACGCTTGCGCCAGTCGAGGTGGGACGTCAGCGAACCGAGCAAGGTGTCGATGGCGGTCTGGCGCACGATGCGCAAGTCGCCTTGATGCAGGGCGTTGAAGGCCAGATTGATGGCCGTGGACAGGCGCGAATCCTGGCTCAGGGTATCGGTGAACCCGAGCTGGCTGTTGTCCGGCGCATGCTCGAACAGCACGCGCAATTCGCGCTCCAGCCAGTGCGGGTCGAGGTAGAGCATGGAATAGGTGAAGCCCTCCTCCGTCGGCGCGTGCCCGTCGTGGATCTCCCCCGGCTCCAGCATGAAAATCTTGCCCGGCGTACTCAGATGGCGCACACGTCGGCAATGAAACTGCTGCACGCCCTGCTCGGTGACGCCCACCAGAAAGCTGTCATGCCAGTGCGGATCGTAGGCATGTCCCTGAAAGTGGGCACGAATCGACTCGATCCCGGTGTCGGCATCCTGGGACAGCTCGATCCAGTTGCGTTTGTCCACGCAAGGCTCCGAAGGCAGTGTTGGTCGTTGAGGACGTCTACGTTACCGCGACTTTGCCGATGGGTTTAGAACATTTGTGCACGTGAGCCAGGCAGACCACCCAGCAAATTTAATGAACCCTGAGTGCCACGGCCCGCCTAAGCCAGAGACCATCAGGAGGTAGCTCATGCAAATTGAAACCACGTGGATCGTACTGGCCGTCGTTCTTTTGCTCATCGAATTGTGGGCGATCAACCGGGTGCGCAAGAGTGAGGGGAAAGCCAGCAACAAAGGTGTCTGGATCGTATTGATCGTGTTTGTGCCGCTGTTCGGGCTGATCGCCTGGGCGCTGGCCGGGCCCAAGCACGTCACGCAGGCCTGAAGCCCAAGGCAAGCAGGAGCCCCGAACATTCGGGGCTTTTTGTTGGCCGCTGGTTTGTATCGCAGTGTGTACGAACGCCTCCCGGATACATGCCCGCGCATCAGCCAACGGAAACGGAAACAGCGCAGATACGTGGCCAGTCTTTAATGGGCTCCAGATTCGAAGGGTTCAGCCAGAACCCGGCCCTCGCCGATCATAAGGAGACTTGCCATGAAGCACGCACCACACGCCACCGTCACCACCGGGAAAAACCGCCGTCGCCTGCTGGGCCTGTCGATTCTCGCCACCGCGCTGCTGCAATTCGGCGCCTTCGCCCAGGCACAAACCGCAGCCCCCGAGCCGGTCAAGACCGAAGCCGCCAGCGTCAAGGCCGATCTGCCCTTCGGCCCGCTGAAACACGTGAAGGCCGGACTGCTCGACGTGGCTTACGCCGAAACCGGCCCGGCCAATGGCCCGGTGGTGATTCTGCTGCACGGCTGGCCGTACGACATTCACAGCTACGACGACGTCGCGCCGCTGCTGGCGGCCAAGGGTTATCGGGTGCTGATGCCGTATGCACGGGGTTATGGCGACACGCACTTCCTGTCCGACAAGACCGTGCGCAACGGTCAACCGGCGGCGCTGGCCAGTGACGTGATCGATTTCATGGATGCGCTGAAGATCAAGCAAGCCGTGCTCGGTGGCTACGACTGGGGCGCGCGTTCGGCGGACATCGTTTCGGCGCTGTGGCCCGAGCGGGTCAAGGCGCTGGTGTCGGTCAGCGGTTACCTGATCGGCAATCAGGCCGCCGGCAAGAACCCGCTGCCGCCCAAGGCCGAACTGCAATGGTGGTATCAGTTCTACTTCGCCACCGACCGTGGTGAGGCGGGCTACACCAAGAACACCCATGACTTCGCCAAGCTGATCTGGCAACTGGCGTCACCGAAATGGGCCTTCGACGATGCCACCTTCGACCGCAGCGCCAAGGCGTTGCAGAACCCGGATCACGTCGCGATCACCGTGTTCAACTACCGCTGGCGTCTGGGCTTGGTGCAAGGTGAAAGCCAGTACGATGCACTGGAACAGAAACTCGCCACCGCGCCGTCGATCAGCGTGCCGACCATCACCCTGGAAGGCGATGCCAACGGCGCGCCGCACCCAGCCCCCGAGGACTACGCCAAACGCTTCACCGGCAAATACCAGTTCCGCCTGATCAACGGCGGCATCGGTCACAACCTGCCGCAGGAAGACCCGAAAGCCTTCGCTCAGGCGATCATCGACGCCGATCACCTCTGAAGCGGCACGCCAGACGGCTCGTCATTTGACGAGCCGTTTTTCTTTGGATGGGCGATAACCGAAATAGGCGCTGTAGCACTTACTGAAATGGCTCGGCGAGACGAATCCGCAGGCCACCAGCACGTCCACCTGCGACAGCTCGGTGTGTTGCAGCAGACGCCGGGCCTCGGTGATGCGCAGCTCCATGTAATAACGCTGCGGCGTGGTGCCCAGTTGTTCCTTGAACAGCCGCTCCAGCTGACGTCGGGAACGCCCGGCATATACCGCCAGTTGCTCCAGTTCCAGCGGTTCCTCCAGATTGGCATCCATCAGCTTCACCACTTCACGCAACGGCGCGCTGACGCAGAGGTTCTCGGTCGGCTTGATCCGCCGGTAACGGGATTCCTCGAACGCCAGAATGTCTTCGATGCCTTCGACCAGCGCCTTGTCGTGCAGGCCCTTGATCCAGTCCAGTGCCATGTGGAACGCGCCAGACGGACTGGACGCGGTCAGCCGGTCGCGGTCGATCACGTAGGGTTCGCTGCTGACCTGGGTCGCCTTGGAAATCTCCGCCAGCGCTGGCCGATGCTCCGGGTGAATCGCACAGCGATAGCCTTCCAGCACCCCTGCCCGGCCCAGGAACCACGCGCCGTTCCACAACCCGGCCAGCATCACGCCGGCCTCGGCGGCCATTTTCAGCAGGTTGATGAATTCGTCGCTCGCCTTCAGTTCCGTGCGGTAACCGCCGCAGATCACCAGCAGGTCGAGTTCCTGTATCGCGCCGGAATCCAGTCGCGCATCCGGGCGGATCACCAGCCCCAAGTCGCTGATCACTTCGCCGTCGCTGAGGCCGAAAGTGTGCGTGGAAAACAGTCCGGGGCGCAGCAGATTGGCGGTGACAAGGGTGTCCAGCGCCTGGGTGAAGGCCGGCAGGGAAAAATGCTCCAGCAGCACAAACCCGGTGCGGGTCATGCGTCCCGGCCCGCTGGCGGGCTCGTTCAGGTAGCGAAGGTTCTTGCCTTTCATGCCACCGCTGAATTGGCGTCGTTCGATCAAGGTGGGGTCCATCGTTTCGTTGTTATGGCGCCATGCTAACCGGCGCCGCGGCAAATTACTCGCGAACGACGCAAGCACTGCAGGGAACGATCAGCCTGAACGAATTTGCCTGCGTCCCAACGTCGCAGGCACGGCACCTTGGCAAACGCCACACAAGGCTTAAAATCGCGCCTCCTCTTGCAGTCGCCCGAACGGCGCCTGCCCGCAGCCATGACAACCCTCAGGTTTGAACAGCCGGCCACTTCCACGAAGCGCGCCTGGCTCAATCGTCCTGCCCGTTCGGCGGTCGTTTGTCTTCAACACACTTCGGCTTGGCACTCGCATGCGCAGAGGCGCACGTTCCGCTGTTCGATCACTTGAGGTTTTTATGACACCGCGTTTGCTGGCCATGGCGCTGGCGCCCTTGCTCGGGCTATTCATTGTTGCCCTGGGCAACGGCTTTCTGTCTTCTTTGACCACCCTGCGCCTGGGCGCTGCCGGCGAATCGGCGACGATGATCGGCATCGTGTCCTCGGCCTATTTCATCGGCCTGACCCTGGGCGCGATCTTCAACGACCGGCTGATCCTGCGCATCGGCCACATCCGCGCCTACAGCAGCTTCGCCTCGCTGATCGCCGCGACCATCCTGCTGCAAGGACTGTTTTATGACACCTGGGGCTGGGTCGTGCTGCGCCTGATCAACGGCTGGGCCACGGTCGGCGTGTTTCTGGTGATCGAGAGCTGGCTGCTGCTGGCCGGTGACGCGAAAATTCGCGGCCGTCTGCTGGCGCTGTACATGATCGTCCTCTACGGCGCCGGCGTGCTGGGTCAGGCGTTTTTGGGGAAAATCACCGGGCTGGGCGACACGGCGCCGTTCATGGTTGCCGGCATGCTCGCGACCTTGTCGGTGCTGCCGATCGTGATCCTGCCGCGCGTATCGCCGCTGCTGGAACAGGTCGAACCGCTCAAACCACGGGCCTTGCTGGGCGTATCGCCCACCGGACTGGTCGGCTGCTTCGGCTCCGGCGTGACCATCGCGGCGATCTACACCCTGCTGCCGCTGTACCTGCAACGCATCGGCCTGAACGTCGGCGAAGTCGGCAGCATGATGGCCTGGACGATCCTCGGCGCGATGCTGCTGCAATACCCGGTCGGGCGCTGGTCCGACCGCAAGGATCGCCTGCAAGTGCTGACCGTGCTGTGCGCCGCGTGCACCGTGTTGTCGCTGGTGATCGTGCTGGTGCCGCTGTCCTCGGCCATGCTCGCTGCGATGTTGTTCCTGCTGGGCGGTGGCGTGTTCGCGCTGTACCCGGTGGCGGTCAGCCATGCGGCCGACCGTGCGCCGGTGGAAACCCTGGTACCGATGATTCAGGGCATGCTGCTGATTAATTCGCTGGGCTCGGCGATGAGCCCGCTGCTGATCTCGCCGGCGATGAACGCTCACGGTGAAACCGGCCTGTTCTGGGCCTTCGCGCTGGTCAACCTGGCCATGGTGACGTTCTTCTTCTGGCGTCGCGGCAAGCGTCCGGTGCCGGCCAACCCGGCGCCATTTGCGGCGGCAGCGACCTTCTCGCCAACTGGCGCCGAGCTGCGGGTGACCGAGGATCTGCGTCAGGCGGCGCAGGACCATCCGCCGATGGTCGATGCGTTGAGCGGCGAAGCGGCGCCGCCAACAGGATCGCGCTACGAAGCCAGTTGAGTTTCTGGCGGGCATAAAAAAACCGGTGACTTTCGTCACCGGTTTTTTATTGCCTCTGAATCAGTGCGGCGCGCGCGGGATCGTTTTCATCAGATCCTCAGGGCTGATATGCCCCACCACACTGCCCGGCTGCGGCAGATTCAGGATGTGGCCCTTCATCTTGCCGATCACGTGCATCTCGCACGGTTTGCAGTCGAACTTCAGGGTCAGCACTTCATCGCCGTGAATCAGCTGCATCGGCGCGACTTTGGTTTTCACGCCGGTCACGCCTTTGGCCTGTTTCGGGCACAGGTTGAAGGAGAACCGCAGGCAGTGCTTGGTGATCATCACCGGCACTTCGCCCGCCTCTTCGTGGGCCTCGTAAGCCGCATCGATCAGCTTCACGCCGTGACGGTGGTAGAAGTCGCGGGCCTTCTGGTTGTAGACGTTGGCCAGGAACGACAGGTGCGCTTCCGGGTACACCGGCGGTGGCGTGGTCTCGGCCTTGCGCGAACCGCGCGGGTGAGCGGCAACGCGGGCGGCGGTCAGCGCTTCAATCACTTCACGGCGCAACGACTTGAGCTGCGAGTTCGGGATGAAGAACGCTTGCGGCGCATCCAGCTTGATCGAGGTCGCGTGGTACTCGGTGGTGCCGAGCTGGCCGAGCAGGTCATGCAAGGTCTCCAGCGCCTGTTCCGGTTTGTTGGCAACGCCGAACGGGCCGTCCAGCGCGACGCTGGCGCTGATGCCCTCTTCGCTGGTCACGGTCAGTTCCAGACGTTCTTCACGCAGTTTCGCCAGCCAGCTCACGCCGATACGACGCTCGGCGGAGGTCTTGAGCAAGGCCTGCTGCCAGTTGTGGTCGAGGTTGCGGTTCAGCGGGTGGTTCGGGCGCAGCTTGTACAGGCCTTCCGGCATTTCGTTCGGCTCGACGCGGTAGCGATAGCGCTTCTCGCCCTCTTCCTCGAACTCGCCCTTGGCTTCGGCGATGTTGGCGCGGAACCCCACCACTTCGCGCTTGACCAGCACGTTGAGGCCGTCGCCGTTCGACAGCGGCTCGTGGGTGATGACCTGCATGTCACGCTTGCCGACTTTCTCGACCGTGCCCACCGCCAGACCGGTGAAGGTCGGCGAATCGAACGCACCGATGTCGATCTTGCGCTCGCTGACGAAGTAGTCGGTGCTGCCACGGTGGAAGGTCTTTTCCGGGTCCGGCATGAAGAAATGCGCGGTGCGGCCGCTGGAGGCGCGGGCCAGGTCCGGACGGTCGTTGAGCACGTCGTCGAGACGCTGGCGGTAATAGGCGGTGATGTTCTTCACATAGCCCATGTCCTTGTAGCGACCTTCGATCTTGAACGAACGCACACCGGCCTCGACCAACGCGCGGATGTTGGCGCTCTGGTTGTTGTCCTTCATCGACAGCAGGTGTTTTTCGTAGGCGATCACGCCACCCTTTTCGTCTTTCAGGGTGTACGGCAGACGGCAGGCCTGGGAGCAGTCGCCCCGGTTGGCGCTGCGCCCGGTCTGCGCGTGGGAAATGTTGCACTGACCGGAAAACGCCACGCACAACGCGCCGTGGATGAAGAACTCGATGGCGGCATCGGTTTCATCGGCGATTGCGCGGATTTCCTTGAGGTTCAGTTCACGGGCCAGTACCAGTTGCGAGAAACCGGCCTGATCGAGGAACTTCGCCCGCTCAAGAGTGCGGATGTCGGTCTGGGTGCTGGCGTGCAGCTCGATGGGTGGAATGTCCAGCTCCATCACGCCCAGGTCCTGGACGATCAGCGCATCGACGCCGGCGTCGTACAACTGATGGATCAGCTTGCGCGCCGGCTCGAGTTCGTTGTCGTGCAGGATGGTGTTGATGGTGGTGAAAATGCGCGCGTGGTAGCGACGGGCAAATTCCACCAGTTCGGCAATTTCGCTCACCTCGTTGCAGGCGTTATGGCGCGCACCGAAGCTCGGGCCGCCGATGTACACCGCGTCGGCGCCATGCAGAATGGCCTCGCGGGCGATGGCCACGTCACGGGCGGGGCTGAGCAGTTCCAGGTGATGTTTGGGCAAGGACATATGTTTTTTTAGTCAGGCTGTCACGGTCGAGGCGCGCATTGTAGCCGCGAAACGCGTGGGCGGCACGCCTGTGCTGCCGGGTGGCAGCTGCCAACTACCGCGATCCCTGCCAGATCGTTCCCACGCTCCGCGTGGGAATGCAGCCCGGGACGCTCCGCGTCCCTTCCAGAGCTGGAACGCGGAGCGTCCCTTGAGGCATTCCCACGCGGACGGTTCGACGCCTCGACGTGGGAACGATCATTACGGGGTCAAGCCTTCGCAGCCATCGCAGTCACTTCCACCTTCATCCCTTCAACCGCCAGCGCCGCCACGCCGACCGCTGCACGCACCGGCCATGGCTTGGCGAAGAAGCGCTTGTACACCTCGTTGAACGCAGCACGATCAGCCATGTCGGTCAGGTAAATGGTCAGGTGCAGCACGCGGTCCATCGAGCTGCCGGCCTTTTCCAGCGCGACTTTCAACGCCTGCAATGTGCATTCGCTTTGCGCGGTGACGTCGCCCAGTTCCAGGCTGCCGTCGGCACGGGTCGGAATCTGGGTCGACATCAAGATGCCGTTGAATTCGGTGACGTCCGAAGAGATCGAGTCTGCATCCGGATCCGGGGTGTAGGTGATGTCTTGGTTGGCCATGGGAAAGTCCTTCGCTGGCAGTGAGGACGGCGCCATCGCGCGCCGTTTCGGGCGGCCAGTTTACAGACACACTCGCTGGTTGGGAGACCAGACATCGAGTGTCAGCCGTGCGCCAGTATCCGCCGCAGCTCCAGCGCATTGCCGATTGCCGCGCCGCTGGCGGTATTGTCGAAGATGCACCACGTTTCAACGCCATCGACAGCCGCCACCCGCAAATCGCCGGCGAGCGCTTCCAGATACACCGAGTCATAGGGGCTGTAATAAATGCGCGGCGAACCGTGCAGCCGCCAATAACGCACGTTGGGCCAGCCGTGCGGAGCCGCATCAGTGCTGATTCGCGAGGGATCGACCACCGCTTGCGCGATGCGATACGCCATCAACAACAGTTCGGCGGCGGCCCAGGACTCGTGACGCGGTTCAAGCACCACAGCCCCGGAATAACGCTGGCGCAACTCGACGAAAAAGGCCTCAGCAAGCGCTTCGTCGAACGCCAGCGACGGCGGTAGTTGCAGCAGCAAACAACCCAGGCGATCGCCCAGCCCCGAGCACTGCTCAAGAAATGCGTCGAGCTCACGCTCACAGTCCCGCAGGCGCCGCTCATGGCTGATCAACTTGGGCATTTTCACGCAAAAGCGAAATCCGTCCGGCACCGATTCGGCCCATCGGGCGTAGGTTTGGCGTTGGTGCGGACCGTAGAAAGAACTGTTGATTTCCACGCCATTGAGTTGTGCGGCATAGCGTTGCAGGTGGGGGCCCTGCTCCGGGAATGACGGCCAGTATTCGCGGGGCAGGCTCCAACCCGCGCAGCCGATGAAGATCGCCGACGCACTCAAAACAGCACCTTGCCCGCTTCGCGCATGAAGATCTCCACGGTTTTCGGGCCGATGCCGTCGAAGGCTTGCAAACGTTTTTCGAAGTCCTGGCGGTCGGTGCTCGCCTCGACCATGTTCATTACCCGCCCGGCATATTCTTTATTCAGTTTGGCAGCCAGCGCGAGCAGGCGCTCGGCGGTGGTTTCGTCGTAACGCACGTAATGCGCCTCGCCGAGCATCCGCACCAGTTCGCGGTGGGTGCAATGGCCGAGTTTGCGCGGCGTATCGCGCTGGTGTCGTTCAACGATCACTCGATAGGCTTCGGCGGCAATCTCGGCCTGGATTCGTTTGCCCATCAGGAAACTGGCGAGCAGCCATTTGAACAAGGCTGATTCGTTCAGCGGATGCAGGTCGATGTGCAAGTCTTGGGCGTTGATGGTTTTGGTCATGCAGCTTTTGAGCGAGGGGCGGCGTGATGAGTGCGGGGCTGGCGACGAATGGTTTTGGAGCTTAAAGCGTCAGGTTTCTCCTCGTCGGGCGATGATCGATAAACAGGTTTGAATCACGCCGTTTAAAGACATGTCGGAATGCGTCCGGATGCCTACAAATCCTTGCGCCAGAGCCTACCGCTGCGCCAGAATCCGCCGGCTTGTGCGCCTTGGGGTCGGCCGGTAACTTGGATCGGGTCACTGATTTGCAGTGATCGGGTTTAGTAGCCCGTTGGTATTTGAAGAGTGCACAAGTGTCTGTCAGTCAGGTATTCCCATACCTGTATTTGATGGTGGCTGTGCGTAGGGTGCCCCCGGGCACGCCGGCTTTCTTCTTTTCCCCGGTCTACTAACCTGCGCACAGCTGCCACCACCCCTGTTTAGTAGCTCGGGTCTGGCGGCTTCAAAACAGGAAAAGAATGGATATGTTCAAAGTCACGCCGAATCCTCCGGTCTCCGAACCGGCCAGCATCACCGACCCAACTTCCCCCTACGAATGCCCTGATTCCAAGAGATTCAACGAAGCCGCCAACCGCGCCCTCGACTACCACCTCGGCCCAATATCAGCCCACATGATGGCCGCGCCCTACTACCCCAACCGCCTCTACCAGGCCAACCCGGCCAGCAACACCGAATCCCTGCTCGCCGACGCCGTCGAAACCCTGGGCTCGGCCAACGTCATGCTCAACATCTTCGTCGACCTCCTCGAAGGCCCCCACCGAAAAACCGCGCAGGGCATCGCGCAAATCGTGATGCTGGCGGAACTGGCGGTGAATCAGGTACTGGATAACGTTGTGCCGACGGAATAAAACCCTTGGCGGCAGGTCTCTCCTGCCGCCCCTGCATCAGTCGATCAATCCCCGCCACTGGATATCCCCCCAATCCCAATTATGCTCAAAGTACCCCCGCCCTCCCGCGCGGGGCGGTGATTCTGTGCACGCTCCACGAAATACCTGAACCGGCATCCGCCACAGGCCTTGGGTACGCGACGTTGATGAAGTGCTCCGGCCTACAAAAACAAGCACGACGGAGAACACCCATGGCAGTACTCGACAGCATGTCCACAGGCAGTGCCCCGCACCACAGCGTCAGCCGGGAGGAGCGCAAGGTCATCTTTGCGTCGTCGCTCGGCACGGTGTTCGAGTGGTACGACTTCTACCTCTACGGCTCCCTGGCGGCGATCATCGCCAAGCACTTCTTTGCCGGGGTGAACGAGACCACGGCGTTTATCTTCGCCCTGCTCGCCTTTGCCGCCGGTTTTGCGGTGCGCCCGTTCGGGGCAATTGTGTTTGGGCGACTGGGTGACATGATCGGGCGCAAGCACACGTTTCTGATCACGATCGTGATCATGGGTGTATCGACGGCGATTGTCGGATTCCTGCCCGGTTACGCGACCATCGGAGTCGCGGCGCCGATCATTCTGATTACCCTGCGCCTGCTGCAGGGCCTGGCGCTGGGCGGCGAATACGGCGGCGCGGCGACGTATGTGGCCGAGCATGCGCCGAAGGGCAAACGCGGTTATTTCACGTCATGGATTCAGACCACCGCGACCCTGGGCCTGTTTATGTCGTTGCTGGTGATCCTCGCCTGCCGTACTGCGCTGGGTACCGAAGCGTTCGAGGCCTGGGGCTGGCGGATTCCGTTCCTGCTGTCGATCCTGCTGCTGGCGGTCTCGGTGTACATCCGGCTGCAACTGAACGAGTCGCCGGTGTTCAAGAAAATGAAGGAAGAAGGCAAGTCGTCGAAAGCCCCGCTGACCGAATCCTTCGCCCGTTGGGACAACCTGAAAATCGTGATCATGGCCCTGCTCGGCGGCACCGCAGGCCAGGCGGTGGTCTGGTACACCGGGCAGTTCTACGCGCTGTTTTTCCTGCTGCAAACCCTGAAAATCGACCCGCAGACCGCCAATCTTTTGATCGCCGGTTCGCTGCTGATCGGCACGCCGTTCTTCGTGATTTTCGGCAGCCTGTCCGACCGCATCGGGCGCAAGGGCATCATCATGGCCGGGTGCATTCTGGCGGCGGTGACCTACTTCCCGATCTTCCATGCGCTGACTCAGTACGGTAACCCCGACGTATTCGTCGCCCAAGAGAAGAACCCGGTCAAAGTGATCGCCAACCCCGACCAGTGCTCGTTCCAGTTCGATCCGGTGGGCAAGGCCAAATTCACCAGCTCGTGCGATCTGGCGAAAACCATCCTCGCCAAACGGGCGATCCCGTATGAAAACGTGGTGGCGGAACCGGGCACCGTGGCTCAGGTGCGCATCGGCGACAAGGTCATCGAAAGCTTCGAAGGCACGACCCTGCCGGCCGCCGACTTCAAGACCCGTAACGACGCGTTCACTGCCAGCCTCGGCGCCGCGCTGAAAGAAGCCGGTTACCCGGAAAAAGCCGACCCGGCCAAAACCAATTACCCGATGGTCTTGCTGCTGCTGACCATCCTCGTGATCTACGTGACCATGGTCTACGGCCCGATTGCCGCATGGCTGGTCGAGCTGTTCCCGGCGCGCATCCGCTACACCTCGATGTCGCTGCCGTACCACATCGGCAACGGCTGGTTCGGCGGGTTCCTGCCGACCGTGGCGTTTGCGATGGTTGCGGCCACGGGGGATATCTACTACGGCTTGTGGTACCCGATCGTGATTGCGGTGATGACGGCGATTCTGGGGATCTTCTTCATGCCGGAGACCAAGGATCGGGACATTCATCACACCTGACCCAACTCCGTTCGATGCTGTGCGTGGCGTTCACGCACAGCATCGAGCGTTGTCACATCGGCGTCATTCTCCCTTGGTAACGTCGTCGCGCCTCTTTGCCCCGACTGCCAAGGTGACCTTCCCGGTGTACTCAAGTCCGACGCGCCAGACCATCATCCTGCGATCCGACAACATGGCCAGTGACGACTTCGGCGCCCTGTTCTCGCGAATGTTCGGCAACCGTTATGGCGACACACCACCGCTGCCCAAAGACATCATCATTGGCGGCGTTTACGGGCGGTACGAAGGCGTGAGTTTCCGGCGCATGCATTACCGGGGCGATTTCACCGTCGCCTTCCCCGAGCCGTTCGATGAAATCACTTTCGTCATTCCCACTGCCGGCAAGATCGTGTTCAACCATGAATCCGTGGGGCTGAGCGATGTGGGGCTGGCCATCGACAAGGCTGACCTGCGTTCGATGCGTTTTATCGACAATCATGCCCAGCACGGCATGTCGATCAGCCGTGCGGCGCTCACCGAACGGCTGTCGACCCTGCTGGGCAAACCGATCGTGCACAAGCTGCATTTCGAGCCGAGGGTGGATCTGAACAGCCCGGCGTTTCAGGGCATTCGTGCGCTGATCGATCTGGCCACCGGTGCGGAATTCGATCTGCTGTTGAACGCTGGCTCGCTGATGCCGTCACGGCTGCGGGAGATGCTGGTGGACGCGGTATTGGAGGCCTGGCCACACAACTTCAGCCAGGCCTTGCGCCGTCCAGAGGCATTGATTGCGCCCAGGCATGTGCGGCAGGCGATCGATTACATTCAGGCGCATCCCGAGATTCAGGTCAGTGGCACGGATCTGGCGCGGCTGGCCAACGTCAGCCTGCGCGCATTGCAGGAAGGGTTTCGACGGTTTGCCGGGATGTCGATTGTCGGGTATCAGCGGCAGGTGCGTCTGGAGCGCGCTTACGAAACGTTGCGTCAGGGCGTTTCGCCGTCGGTGACTGAGGTGGCGCTGCGATTGGGCTTCAGCAATGTCGGCCGGTTCAGCCAGTATTTCCAGAATGCCTACGGCGTGAGCCCGGCCGAGGTGCGAAAAGGACTGCGCTGAGGCAGTCCTTTTTCTTCACCCTCAGTTGATCAGAACTGATAACTGGCCTTGAGACCGCCGCTGAAACCGTGGCTGTTGCCCCCACTACTGGCACCGACCTCGGCGCCAAGGCTCAGAGCACCGAGGCTGGCCATCAGGTTGACGCCGCCGCTGAACTGATCGCGGTTGTCGAACGCCGCGCGCTGCTCGATATCCAGCCCCAGCAGGTGCCCTTCGCTGTCGACCTGATGATCGCCGAGCACATGCTCGTAACCGACCCGCACGCCCGGCACCAGTTGCCACGCGCCCATCGGCATCGGGGCGAACGAGACGTCGAGATTGGCCACCGCACTGCGGCGGGTTTCTTGAATGTCATCCACATTGAGCGCCAATTCGCTGCCCTTCTCCTGGAAGCCCGACAGGTCCAGACGACTGACGCGCACGCCGAGGCTCGGCTCCAGAATCACAGTATTCAGCGGCATGCGATAACCCAGCGCCAGCGTCGCGCCGCTGAGATTACCGCGGGTGTCGCCCTTCGCCGAGCCGAGGCCGCCGCCGAGGTCGCGTTTGCTGTCGTAGTCGACGTAACCGGCGCTGAGGTTGGAATCGACAAACAGGCCACGTTCCAGACTGGTGAAGCCATAACGCGCGCCAAGGTCGAGGAAGGTGAAATCGGTGTCAGCCTCCCCACCTGCGCCGCCCACCGAGCCTTTGCTGTAACCGATGCCGCCGCGAGCGCTGAATTGTTCGGAAAAACGCTGGGTGACGCCAACCATCAGCCCCTGGCTGTGTTCATTGCTGCTTTGCGCATGGGCCGAACCGTCGGTGCCGAGGTAACCGGCGAGCGCGGTGCTCCACAAGCGGTACTGGCCGACCTTGAGGTCAGTGCCGCTGGCGAACGGCGCGGCGGCCTGCTCGATCATTGCGTTTTGACGCAGCAGGTAACTCGCCGCATCGGCGTGCACCTGACCGCCGACCGTGGACTCGACACCGCCGAGGGTGCCGGCGTCGATGGCCGATTGCAGGTAGTAGTTGTAGGCGCTGTAGGTGCCCGAGAGTTTACTGTTCTGCAACTCCCGCAACAGTTGCGCACCGGCGGCAGCGTTGCCGATAAGCCCGACCTGACCCGGCAGGCTGTTGTACTCGACCATTTTGCCGCGCAGTACATAGATGGTTTCCTGGGACAGACCCAGCCCCTGTTTGAGGTAGTTGTCCATGCTGCCGTATTGCGCGGTCACCTGATCCAGACCCGCTTGCAGGTAACTGGCCTCGACGCCCAGCAGCGGCGCGTAGATCGCGGCCATGCTCGGCGGCATCATCGCCAGGGTCTTGGCCACCCGTGCAGCGGTGTAGTCGTTGGTCGCCAGGTAATTGCTCATGATCGTGGCGTTATCCACGCCGGCGATGCTCAACAGAACGGCAGCGGTCCAGCCGGTGCGGTCCTTGCCGGCGGTGCAATGGAACAGCGCGGCGCCGTCGACACCGGCCAGTTCATTGAACAGCGCACCGAACTGACCACGCATGCCGGCATCGCTGACGAACGCACGGTTGGTTTCCTGCATCATCGCAATCGCATCGGCTGCGCTTTTGAACGACACGGTGGTGATGTTCGCGCCGGAGGTGGTGCTGCCGATGATGTCGATGTTCTGGTAGGTCGCACCGCTTGGCATCGTGTCCGGCGTGCTGGCAATTTCGCTGGGCGTGCGCAGGTCGTACACCGACTTGATCCCCAGACCGTTGAGGGTCGCCAGATCCGCCGCCGTCGGCGTCAGGGCATTGGAACGGTAAAACACCCCGGCGCGCATCGTGCCGTCGTGGGTCGTGGAATAGGCGGTTGTGGTGCCGGCGATATCCCGAAAATTGTCGATGCCCGCCAGACGCGGGGTATCGAGATCGGCGGCTTGGGCGGCAGCAATGGACAGACTCAGCACGGACAGCGAACACACAAGACGTTGAAACACGGGGCAGCCTCACTGGAAACAGGTTGGGCTGCCCACTATCTGCATTGAAATGTGACGGAATATGACAATTGCGCGAGGGCCGGAAATAGCGGCGCGATCTGTCCGTTTGCCGCGTTTTCTGTCCGTTTTATACGCACTGATCGTTTAAATCCTCGACACGTTTTGACGTTTTTTTTGCAAGCGGCAACGTAAAATGCCCTCCCCAGCCATCGTGGAAGCCGTCAATGACCGACGCAGACGAAGAAATCCTGAACCAGGCAGCGCACTGGTGCCTGCGCCTGCAGGAGGACGATTGCACGCCCGACGAACGCCAGGCGTTTGAGCAGTGGATTCAACTCAGCCCGCGCCACGCCTTCGAATACGCGAAAATGCTGGAAATCTGGGACATCAGCGAGCAATTGCCGAACCACTCGACGACTCGCAAAAAACTGCTGACCGATCCTCCCCGGCCCGCCGCGAAGGAGCAATCCTCACGGTGAGCATTCGGGGTTAGAATCCGCGGGGTTCGGCTTACAGTTTAAGGATGATCCCGGCATGGCCACCCCCGACATTTCCCTGCAAGACACCGCCGCCCCCGAGGGCGTCTGCTTTGGCTGCGGCAGCAGCAACCCACACGGTTTGCACATCAAGAGCTTCTGGCACGAAGACGGCGTGCACGTCATGGCCGAGCACGTGCCCGAGGCCAAATACTGCGGCTGGCCGGAGCTGGTCTACGGCGGTTTGATCGCGATGCTGGTGGACTGCCATTCCAACTGGACGGCGATGGCTTATCACTATCGGACCGAGCAACGCGAACCCGAAAGCCTGCCGCGCATCAACTGCGTCACCGGCAACCTCGGCATCAAGTTCATCAAACCGACGCCGATGGGCGTGCCGCTGACGCTGAAGGCTAAAGTCGAAGGTGAAGTCGGGCGTAAGACCCGAGTGATCTGCGAGGTCTACGCCGGGGATGTGCTCACGGCAGTGGGCGATTCGGTGTTTGTGCGAGTGGATACCGAGCAGTTGGCTGCGGCCGCGCACGGTCGCTGAAATCCGTTACTGAAGGAAAACACGATGTCCGACCGCAAAATCATCATCCCCGACTCCATGAAAACCATCGTCGAACGCGCCGGATACGCGCCGGCGGTTCTGGTCGGCGACACGCTTTACTGCGCCGGCCAGGTGGGCCGGACGGCTGACTTGAAGGTCATCGAAGACCCCGAGCAACAGTTCATTCGTGCCTGGGAAAACCTCGACGAAGTGCTGAAGGCCGGTGGCTGCACCTTCAACGATGTGGTGGAGATGACCACCTATCACGTCGACATGAGCCAACACATGCCGGTGTTTCGCGAAGTGAAAAACCGCGTATTCCCCAAAAGCTTCTGCGCCTGGACCTGCATCGGTGTCAGCGAGCTGGCCCATCCGGGGCTGCTGGTGGAAATCAAATGCGTGGCGGTGCGCAGACGCTGAGCCTTACGCCGGCTGGTGACTGGTCACGCAGTGAATCCCGCCACCACCGGCCGCAATGGCGTCGATGTTGATCTGCACCACGTCGCGGTTCGGATAGAGTTTTTTCAGCAGGTCGAAGGCCTTCTTGTCCGCGCCCTTGTCGCCAAATTCCGGGGCAATCACCGCGCCGTTGATCACGAAATAGTTGATGTAACCGGCCGCGAAGTCGTCGTTGTCCTTGTTGAATTTGGTGTTGCGCGGCTTCAGCGGTGGCGACACGGTGTGGATCTGCAACGGACGACCGTCGGCGTCGGTAGCCTTTTTCAGGATTTCCAGGTGCGCCAGGGTGACCTTGCTGTCGTAGGAGCGCGGATCGGTGTCGAGGTTGGCGATCACCACGCCGGGCGTGACGAAGCGCGCATAGAAATCGACGTGGGCATCGGTGATGTCCTTGCCCTTGATGCCCGGCAGCCAGATGATCTTGCGCAGGCCCAAACGTGCTTTCAACTCGGCCTCAACATCGGCCTTGCTCCAGCCGGGGTTGCGGTTTTCGTTGACCCAGCAGCTTTCAGTCATGATCGCGGTGCCGTGGCCGTCGACTTCGATGCCGCCGCCCTCGCCCACCAGTTCGCTGCGCTGGTAGGTCGCCTGCGCATCGGCCGCCACGCGTTTGGCGATCTTCGCGTCCTTCGAATGCTGTTGCTTGTTGCCCCAGCCGCTGAAGTTGAAGTCCACGGCGCCGAGTCCGTTTTTGTCGTCGATGACGAAGTTGGCGCTGATGTCACGCATCCAGATGTCGTCGAGGTTGGCGATCTGGTAGGTGATGTTGGAGGTGCCGCAGATCTCTTCGGCCAGGCTGCGTTCGCCGCTGCGGCAGTAGATGGTCAGCGGTTCGTAGCGGGCGATGGCGCGGGCGATCCGGCCCAGCGCTTCCTGGACGTCTTCGGTGAAGTCTTCCCAGATCGCGTCCTGCGCGCCGAAGGCCATGTAGGCGCGCTCGTGTTTGTCGCCCTCGTCGGGCATGAACCAGCGACCTTCGCTGGCCGCCAGCAAACGCGCCGGTGACAGGCCAAGGCCCATGACGGCAGCGCCTGCGCCGGCGGCGACTGAAACCTGTTTGATGAACTCGCGACGAGTCGGCATGTGTACGTTCCTGATGGGTAAGGGGCCGCCGAAGCGGCCCGGAAAAATCACTGTGCAGTGGCGGTCTTGAATTTGGTCCAGGTGCGCATGCGGGCGCGCATGTCGGCCTGGGGAATATCCTTACCCGGTATCAGACGAGCATAGGTCGCTTCGTCGAGGTAGATGTCCGGGTTGTTGCGCATCGCCTCATCCACGTTTGGCCGGGCCTTGGCGTTGGAAGTCGGGTAACCGGTGAAATTGCTGATCGCAGCCATGTTCTCCGGGCGCATCAGGAAGTTGATGAATTCGTAGGCGTATTCCGGATGTTTGGCATCCACCGGTATGGCCATGGTGTCCATCCAAACCGTGGTGCCTTCACGGGGTACGCGGTACTGGAAGCGCGTCTGTTTGCCGGCGCTGTCCGAGGTGCGCTGAGCCTGGGTCATGTCGCCGCTGTAGCCGAGAGACAGGCACAGGTTGCCGTTGACCAGATCGGTCACCGGTTGCGACTGGAACTTGCGGATGTACGGCCGCAGCTTCATCAGCAGATCACTGGCCGCCGCCAGATCCGCAGGCTTGGCGCTGCGCGGGTCGCGGCCCAGATAGTTGAGCACCACGGCCAGCACTTCGTCCGGCGAGTCGATCATCGAAATCCCGCAATCGGCAAACTTCGCGGCCAGTTCCGGTTTGAACAGCATGTCGAGGCTGCTGACCGGCGCGTCGGCCATGCGCTGTTTGATCTGCTCGGCGTTGTAGGTCAGGCCGATGGTGCCCCAGGTGTACGGCACCGTGGCCTTGTTCGAATGCTCGTAATGACTGCGCAGCTTTTGCAGGCCCGGTTCGATGTCGTTCAACGCCGTGACCTTCGACGGATCCAACGGCAACAGGCTGCCGGCGCGCATCAGGCGTTCGGCCACCGTGTCGCCGGGGAAGATCAGGTCGTAGCCGCTGCCGCCGGACAGCATCTTGGCTTCCAGGGTTTCGCTGCCGTCCATCACGTCGTAGATCACCTTGATCCCGGTTTCGGCGGTGAATTTGCTCAACGTGTCTTCAGCGAAATAATCCGCCCAGTTGTACAGCCGCAAGGTCTTGTCTTCGGCGTGTACGGCCGGCATCAGACCAGCCAGCGCCAGGCCCAGAGCGCCCAGCAACCACTTGTGTGAAACAGGCATATCAGACTCCTTGGGGATTCCAGCGGGCGTTAAGGTGACGGCCGTCCTGGCTCAACAAGGCGCCGTACATTTCCGGACGACGGTCGCGGTAGATGCCCCAGCTCAGGCGATCTTCACGCATGGCTGCCAGATCCAGGCTTTGCACCAAAACACCGGTGCTGGCGCGGTCGGCTTCCACGAGCATTTTTCCCTTGTGGTTGCAGATGAACGACGAGCCATAGAAATTCATTTGCAACGTCGCATCGGTGCCGGCCACTTCGCGGCCGACGCGGTTGGAGGCGATCACCGGCAGCAGATTGGCAGCGGCGTGGCCGCGCATGGTCATCTGCCAGTGATCTCGCGAGTCCAGATCCGCGCAGCCCGGTTCCGAGCCGATGGCCGTCGGAAACAACAACACTTCGGCGCCCATCAACGCCATGCAGCGGGCAGTTTCCGGGAACCACTGATCCCAGCAGATGCCCACGCCGAGGCGGCCGAACGCGGTGTCCCAGACTTTGAAACCGGTGTCGCCGGGGCTGAAATATTCCTTCTCCTGATAGCCGATGGCGTTGGGGATGTGGGTCTTGCGGTACACGCCCAACAGGCGCCCGTCGGCATCGGCCACGCTCAGGGAATTGAAGTAAGCGTTGCCGGCCTTCTCGTACCAGCTCAGCGGTAACACCACGCCCAGTTCGCGGGCGAGCGCGGCGAAACGCGACAGCACCTGACTGTCGCGGTACTCCTCGGCCAGCGCCATGTGATGGTGACTCTGCTCGATGCAGAAATACGGCGTGGCGAACAGTTCCTGCAACAGGATCAACTGCGCGCCCTGCGCGGCCGCTTCACGCACCAACTGCTCGGCGCGGTCGAGGTTGCTTTTCAGGTCCCAGGTGCACGGCATCTGGGTGGTGGCGACTTTGAGCAACGTCATCGATCAACCCTCCACCGGCCAGGCTGGCTGTTGCTGGGTGATGCAGTGCACACCGCCGCCACCGTGAGCCAGATGATTGATCTGCACCGGCACTACTTCGCGGCCCGGGAACGCCTTGGCCAGGGTTTCTGCCGCGACATGGTCGGCCTCGATGCCGTACGCCGGCATGATGATCGCGCCGTTGGCGATGTAGAAGTTGGTGTAAGAGGCGCAGAACACTTCGGCTTCGGTGTCCACCGCATCGGTGGCTTCGTACAGCTCGATCAGCTCGAATTTGCGGCCCTGAGTGTCGGTGGCCAGCTCCAGTGCGCGGCGGTTTTCCCGCACGACTTCGGCGTACACCGAGCTGCGATCGTGCGTCGCGTCCACCAGCAACACGCCGGGACGGGCGAAGGCGCAGACGCCATCGACGTGGCCGTCGGTCATGTCGCCGGTGACGTAATCCGGATCGCCCGGCAGCCAGATGGTCTTCTTCACGCCGAGCAGACGGCTGAAAATCTCCTCCATCTCCGCCTTGCTCACGCCGGGGTTGCGGTTGGGGTTGAGCAGCACCGATTCGGTGGTGATCAGCGTGCCCTCGCCGTCCACGTGAATCGCGCCGCCTTCGTTGCTCAGCGCCGTGCCGAAGCACTCGCCGCCCAGGTGATTGAGCACGCGACGGGCCAGGCTTTCGTCCAGATCATGGGCCGACTTGCCGCCCCACGCGTTGAAGCGCCAGCTCACCCCGGCCAGACCTTGTTCCGGGTGAATGACGAAACTCGGGCCAGAATCGCGGCACCAGCTGTCGTTGACCGCCAGCGGAATCAGTTCGATGTTCGGCCCGCACAAGGCTTTGGCGCGGGCGATTGCCGACGGATCGACGACCATTTTCACCGGTTCGAACCGGGCGATGGCATTGGCGACGCGGGCGAAATCTTCCTGCACCAACGGCAAAGTGACGCCCCAGCCCGACTCCCACAGGGCCTGATTGTGTGGCCAGACCATCCAGGTCGCCGCGTGCTTCACCCACTCTGCCGGCATCATCCAACCGCTGTTGTTGTTTTTGTTCTGCTGCATGGTAAAAAGCCCTTTGAGTTAAGCCATTGTGTTCAATGAAAACAGCCTTGGCGGCGTTGACGTGCATGCTAATGGCGGCCTGAAGGGCAAACAAACGATGGATTTAGCGGAAAACTGATTAGAGGAACTTATCGATCATGCTGAAACACTGGCCACCCCTCAGCTCGTTGCGCGGCTTCGAAGCCGCCGCAAGGCTGGGCAGTTTTCACAAGGCCGCCGAGGAACTGAGCCTCACGCAATCGGCCATCAGCCAGCAGATCCGCAGCCTTGAGGCGTACCTCGAGCAACCTCTGTTTTTCCGCAGCGGACGCAGCGTCAGCCTGACCGACGCCGGCCACGATCTGCTCAGCACCACTCAGGCGATGTTGCAGCAACTGTCGGTGGGCATCCGGCGGCTGGGGCAATACCAGAAACCCAATCAACTGGTGCTCAACACCACGCCGGCGTTTGCCCGGCACTGGTTGCTGCCGCGACTGGGGGATTTCCGCCGTCAGCATCCGAATGTGGACCTGTGGATTTTCAGCACCGATGAAGTGCCGGACATGGCGACCCAGACCATCGATCTGGCGTTGCGCGACGACATCAGTTCGCAGGCTGAATGCAGCTTCAAGGTGCTGCATGCCGACCGCCTCTACCCCGCGTGTCATCCGAGCTTGTTAAGCGTGCCGAGCGCCCAGCGGACGACGCTGCACGGCGAGCGGGAAATGGACTGGAGCCATTGGGCGGTGGAATCGGGGATCGATGTCGGCCAGCAGGATCAGGGCCTGAATTTCTCTGATCCGGGCCTGTTGTTGGACGCGGCGTGTTCAGGTCTGGGGATTGCGCTGGTCAGTCAGTTGCTCAGCCGTCAGGCGCAGCAAAACGGGCTGTTGCAGCCACTGGTGGAGCAAACCATTCGCGGCCCGAACTGGGCGATGCTGACGCACCGCGACAGCGAGAACGACCCGATGGCGCGATGCTTCAGTCAATGGCTGACAACTCAGCTGGCAGAACCCGCCCCGCAGGTTCAGACCGCCGTGAAATGACCGGCGCCGAGCCGGCCTTCCAGTCGACCGAACAGTACGTAATGCTGATAACCGCTGGTGAAGGCACCCGTGGAAATCGCGTTCCTGACGTCCTGATTCATATGCAGGTATTGCGCTTCGTCGAAGTTCTCGGCACTGACTTCGCCATTGCGACCAAGCCTGTCGCTGTCAACTGGCAACCCCATGATCGTGCGTCGCTGAAAGTCGATGATCCGGTTGACGGCGTGACTTTCGAGCGGTCCCCGGTTGGAGTGCGCCGAGTAGATGTGCAATCCGTTGTTCGCGCAGCGATTGCACATGTCGATGCAGTTCGACTGAGTGGACTTGCGTTCGGTCAGTTGCGCCAGCGGCATGTCCAGGTATTTGCCCACCTGATATTCGGTCTGATTGAAAATCGAACAACACAGGATGGTGTTGCCATTGCAGTCGAGCACCAGCCAGTCATCCTTGAGCGTGCAGGCCTGCTGGGGGTACTGGCGGACCAGATTGACCAGGTCGTCGTAGGGCGGCAACGCGAGTCGCTGCAGGGTCTCGCGATCAGTATCGGTCACCGACGGGTCGCGCTCGATCAGCGCCAGCGTCTTCTCCAGCGGCATCATCACTGAATAACCGGTCGAGAACTGAAAGCCCAGGCTCTGGCTGAATTCGCGCATCAGCCCTTCTTCTTCCATGTTGTCCAGGTAGCGGTGGTAATAGACCTCGATCCGCGTGTTCAAGCCATGTTGCTGCTTGAGCTCATGCAGTTTGATCATGTTGGCCTTGACGACTTCAATGTCACCGCCCACATGGCCCTGTTCGTACGTCTCCTGATAAAACCCGGATAGCGAGATACGGAAGAACCATGGATTGGCGAGCATCGCCGTCTCCATGTTTTTCGCCAGATTCAGGTTGGAACTGATGCCGCTGCGCAAACCGGCCGCGTTGATGATTTCGACAAACTCGCCAATTCGCGGGTGGATCAGCGGCTCGGTCCAGTTATACAGAAAAATCGCCTCGACCCCTTCGTTTCGGGCCTTCTCGACGATCTTCCTGAACATGTCAACTTGCATGGCTTTCTTGAAGTTGACATTTTCCGAGTTACCCATCGGACACGAAGGGCAGCTCAAATTGCACGCGCCGACAATATCGATGTACATATTCATTGCGAGTGACGCTCCTGGGGTGAATAGCGGTGCATCCAGACTGTCGACTTTTGTGATTGCCGTTATTCGCTATTTTTTTGACAGTCCAAGAGCGCCGCGAGCAAGTTCCGCGCCATTGGCACGCTCGGCCATCAATTCCACGATCCAATCGATAAATACCCGCAGCTTTTGGCTGATATGCCGGTTCGGCGGGTACGCAACGTACAGTGGCATCGGGTCAAGCGCCCAGCCCTCGAATAGCGCCACCAGTTCACCCCGGGCCTCGTGCTCTGCTGACATATAGCGAGGCAGCCAGAGCACTCCCAGCCCGGCGAGGCCTGCCGCCAGATAGGCGTTGCCGTCATCGACCGCCAGGACATGCCGGCCCTTGATCAGCAGATTTTCGGTTGCGTTGCGCAAGGCGTAAGGCACCGGCCTGCCGGTGCGCGCCCAGAGGAAACCGACCACCCGGTGGTGGCTGTTTTCCAGCTCACGGGGATGCATCGGGGTGCCGGCGCGGGCCAGATAACTCGGCGCGGCGTACACGCCAAGCTGAAGATCCGCCACCTTCCGGGCCATCAGTGACTGATCGCGCAGCTCCCCGCCACGGATAACGCAATCGACGTTTTCATCGATGATGTCGACGATCCGGTCACTGACGCCCATGTCGATCTGGATCTCCGGGTAGCGCGCGTAAAACTCGGGCAGCGCCGGCACCAGAATCAGATTGGCCAAGGGGCTGGGCACATCGACCCGCAAACGGCCCTTGGGCTGGGTCGCGGCGCCGGGAAGACTCGTCTCCGCGTCGTCCATGTCCGCCAGCAACTTGATCACCCGCTCGTAATAGGCCGCACCGTCCGCCGTGGCGTTGACCTTGCGCGTGGTGCGGTTGAGCAACTTCACTCGCAGCCGCGCTTCCAGTTGCTGGACGAGCTGGGTCACGGTGGTCTTGCTCATGTGCAACGTCTCGGCGGCTTTGGTGAAACTCCCCGCCTCCACCACCCGGGCGAAGGCTTGCATCGCGTCAAAACGGTCCATCACCCACCTCTGATAGCGGCTCGATTGTTTGGGATTTGCAAACAGTGATCGCCAAGGTTGCGCGTTTATCGTGCCGAGGCAAGTCCCTACAGTTGCTCCATCACCGGTTTTCAACCCATTGAAGGAGACACCCCCATGACTAATGCCCAGCCAAAACGCGACGTGGTTTTCCCGCCGGGACGCCATGCGCTTTACGAGCGCAATCGTTATTCCCCGGCAGTTCGTTCCAATGGTTTTCTGTTTGTCTCAGGCCAGGTCGGCAGCCTTGAGGACGGCTCGCCGGAACCGGATCTCAAACAACAGGTAAGACTGGCCTTCACCCACCTCAACGCCATTCTCGGCGCGGCCGGTGGCAGCTTCGATGACGTGGTGGACGTGACGGTGTTCATGGTCGATCCGCAATCGACCTTCGAAACCATCTGGGAAGTGGTGCCGGAGTTCTGGGGCGAGGCACCGCACCCGACCATTACGGCGGTCGGCGTGACGTGGCTGTATGGCTTTCAGTTCGAGATCAAGGTGATTGCCAGGTTGCCGGAGGAGACACGGGCGTAGGCTTGCGGCAATTGCTCACAATCCGTGTTCAACGGCTTCACTGAAGCGCTCTTGATGCCATTTCTGCGATCAATATTCTGTCCTCATGTTGTTTTTGCCCCGGACAGAAAAGAGCGCAAGCCATGCCTAGCCCGAGAACGCTGTACCAGAAGCACATCGACAGTCACACCGTCTGCACCCTCGACGATCAGGGCCACGTGCTGCTTTACATCGACCGCCAGGTCGCCAACGAATACACCAGCCCGCAGGCCTTCAGCGGCCTGCGCGAGGCCGGGCGTACGGTGTGGCGGCCTGCGGCGACGCTGGCAGTGGTCGATCATGTGAACCCCACCGCACCGAAACGCATCGCGACCATGCCCGACGCCGGGGGCGCGCGGCAGGTGTCGTACTTCGAAGAAAACTGCCGCGACTTCGGCATCGAGCTGTTCGATGTGCTGGACAAACGCCAGGGCATCGAACACGTCGTGGCGCCGGAACAGGGCTTCATTTTGCCGGGCATGGTGGTCGCGGCCGGTGACAGCCACACCACCACTTACGGCGCACTGGGCGCGTTCGGTTTCGGCATCGGCACTTCGGAAATCGAGCACCTGCTGGCAACCCAGACGCTGGTCTACAAACGCCTGAAAACCCTGCGGGTGACGGTCAACGGCGAGCTCGGCGCAGGCGTCACCTCCAAGGACATCATCATGGCGCTGATCGAGAAGATCGGCGCTTCCGGCGCCACCGGTTACGCCATCGAATTCACCGGCCCGGCCATCAGCGCCCTCAGTGTCGAGGCGCGCATGACCATCTGCAACATGGCCGTCGAGGCCGGCGCCCGGGGTGCATTCATGGCGCCGGACGACAAGGTGTTCGCTTACCTGCAACGCAAGCCGCGTGCGCCCAAGGGCAAGCTCTGGGAGCAGGCCGTCGAGCAATGGAAAGCCCTGCGCAGCGATGAGGGCGCGTTGTTCGATCGCGAAGTCATCCTTGATGTCGCCGCACTGGAGCCGATGGTGACCTGGGGCACCAGCCCCGATCAGGCCGCGCCGATCAAAGGGCACGTGCCGGACCCGGCCGCCCAGCCCGATCCGATCCTGCGTCAGGGCCTGCAGCGCGCCCTCGACTACATGGGCCTGACACCCGGCATGCCGCTGAACGAAGTGACGATCAGCCATGCCTTCATCGGTTCCTGCACCAATGCGCGGATCGAAGATTTGCGTGATGTTGCCCGCGTGGTGCGCGGCAAGCGTGTGGCGGCCCACGTACGAGCGATGATCGTTCCCGGCTCGACGCTGGTACGCAATCAGGCCGAGGACGAAGGCCTGGCGCAGATTTTTCTCGACGCCGGTTTCGAGTGGCGGCAATCGGGTTGCTCGATGTGCCTGGCGATGAACGACGACGTGCTCGCGCCAGGCGATCGCTGTGCGTCGAGCACCAATCGCAACTTCGAAGGCCGTCAGGGCGCCGGTGCGCGCACCCACCTGATGAGCCCGGCGATGGTCGCAGCGGCGGCCATCAGCGGCCATTTGACTGACGTGCGCACCGTCGCGCTGGAGGCTTGAACCATGCAACCTTTCGACACCGTCAGCGGCAGCGCCGCGCCGTTTCTTGCATCCAACATCGACACCGACGTGATCATGCCCAAGCAGTTTCTCAAGGGCATCGATCGTCAGGGGCTGGATCGCGGGCTGTTCTTCGATCTGCGCTTTCTTGCGTCCGGCGAACCCAACCCTGAATTCTTGCTCAATCAGCCGGCCTGGCAGGACGCGGCGTTTCTGGTGACCGGCCCGAACTTCGGCTGCGGTTCCAGCCGCGAACACGCGGTGTGGGGCTTGAAGCAAGTGGGGATCCGGGCCTTGATCGGCACCACGTTCGCCGGGATTTTCTACGACAACTGCCAGCGCAATGGCGTGCTGGCGATTCAACTGGATGACGCGCAGTTCAAGCGCGTGGCCGAGGCGATCAGCGTCCCGGCAACCGCGCGGATCAGCGTCAACCTGGCGCAACAGACCCTCGAGCTGGCGGACGGCACGCTGATCGGATTCGAGATTGATCAGTTGCGCAAGCAATCGCTGCTGCTCGGACTGGATGCCATCGGCACCACGCTGCAACGCACCGAGCAGATCCGCGCCTTTGAAGCGCGGCATCTGGCGGACAATCCCTGGCTGGGTTGATGGCAAAAAAAACGGGCGGTTCATTGAACCGCCCGTTTTCATTCCACAGACAAATCGCGGAAGTACTCTTCCAGAAACTCCACGCACACCCGCAATTTCGCCGACTCGCTGAGCCGGGTCGGATAGACCGCCCAGACGTTGGCGCTCTGGGTGTAGCCGTCCAGCACCTGCACCAGCCTGCCCTGCTCGAGCATCGGTTTGACATCCCACATCGAGCGCAACAGGATCCCGCCGCCGCTCAAGGCCCACTCCAGCACGATCTCGCCGCTGTTGGAGGACAACGGGCCATTCACTCGCACCGTTTCTTCCTGTCCGTCCTTGCTCAGGGTCCAGATACCGAATGCGTTGTTGCGTTCCTTGAGCACCAGACAATCGTGGTCTTTCAGATCTTCAAGAGACTGCGGCGTGCCTCGGCGTGCGAGGTATTCCGGTGTGGCGCACAGCACGCGCCGGTTGCTCACCAGTTTGCGCGCCAGATGCTGGCCCGGCAGGTCATCGCCGACGAGGATTTCCAGATCGAAGCCCTCGCCCACGAGATCGACCACCCGGTCGAACACGTCCAGCCGGATATCGAGTTTCGGACACGCCCGGGACAACTGACTGATCGCCGGCGCCACATGATTGCGGCCGAAACCGAAGCTGCTGCAAATGTGCAGCGAGCCCGCCGGCTGGTGCCGGGCCTGGGAAATCTCGCCGAGGAACTGATCGAAATCCCCCAGCAGCTTCTCCGCCCAGATCCGCACCCGCTCGCCATCGTCGGTCAACGCGATGCGCCGGGTGGTGCGGTGCAGCAGCTTGGTGGCCAGCGTGGTTTCCAGCACCGAGATGCGTTTGCTGATGTAGGCCGGTGAGAAGCCCAACTCGTCGGCGGCGCTGGCAAAGCTGTTCTTGCGGATGACGGTGAGGAACACCTTGAGGTCTTCGGGCAAGGGAAATTGGTCACGATTCGTGTTCATAGGCCGCATGCTTCCGCTGTTTATCACGCATTTTGCGAAGGATACCATCGAATCACCGCCTCACCACCCTAGCCCGGTGCACCGTGGTTTCCCGTCAATCCTCGATAAAAACAAACATGAGGACATGCGTCATGAGCGACTCCCTTGAGCAATCCCTGAACGTCGACGGCCCGCGCGCCGGCGGGTTCATCCAGCGCCTGTGCAGCTATGAGATCGGCGTGATCCCGCTGCCGATCTTCCTCGGCATCGCCGTGATCGTGTTTCTGTCGGCCCACCTCGGTTTTCTGCCGAAGAACATGATCGGCGGTCTGGCCGTGATCATGACAATGGGTGTGTTCTTCGGCCAGATGGGCTCGCGTCTGCCGATCCTGCGGGAAATCGGTGGCGGCGCCATTCTGTGCCTGATGTTGCCGTCGGTGCTGGTGTTCTACGGCTTCTTCGGCGCGCCGACGATCGACGCGACCAAAATGCTGATGAAGGAGGCCAACTTCCTGTACTTCGTGATCGCCAGCCTGGTAGTCGGCAGCATCCTGGGCATGAGCCGGTTCATCCTGGTCCAGGGCATGATCCGCATGTTCATCCCCTTGCTGGCCGGCACCCTGGCCGCCGTCGCGAGCGGGCTGATCGTCGGCAAACTTGCCGGCTACAGCGTCTACCACACGTTCTTTTTCATCATCGTGCCGATCATCGGCGGCGGCATCGGCGAAGGCATCCTGCCGCTGTCCCTGGCCTATTCGACGATCCTGGGCGGCACGCCGGACATCTACGTCGCGCAACTGGTCCCGGCGGCCGTGGTCGGCAACATTGCAGCGATCATCTGCGCCGGTTACCTGGCGCGGCTGGCGCTGAAACGCCCGGCCATCAACGGTGAAGGCGCCCTGATCCGGTCGAAAGTCGAAAACGATAAATTCAAGGTCAAGGATGAGTCCGCCACCGCCATCGACCTGCGACTCATGGGCGCTGGCGTGCTGGTCATCTGTGCGTTCTTCGTCCTCGGTGGCCTGCTGGAAAAGGTCGTCGGGATTCCGGGGCCGGTGATGATGATTCTCGCGGCGGTGCTGTTCAAATACGTGCGTGTGCTGCCGGAGAAACTGGAAAAAGGCGCGCAGTCTTTCTACAAACTGGTTTCCGCCGCCTTCATCTGGCCGGTGATGATTGGCCTTGGAATGTTGTATGTGCCGCTCGACAGCGTGGTGAAGGTGTTTTCGATCGGCTATGTGCTGGTGTGCCTCAGCGTGGTGGTGTCGATGACCGTCGCCGGTTTTTTCATCGGCAATCTGATGAAGATGTACCCCATCGAATCGGCCATCGTGACCTGCTGCCACAGCGGCCTGGGCGGCACCGGCGACGTCGCGATCCTGTCGGCCTCGAACCGGATGCCACTGATGCCCTTTGCCCAGATCTCTACCCGTATCGGCGGCGCCTCGACGGTGATCCTGGCGACGCTGTTGCTGGGGTTCGTTGCCTGAACAGAATCGGCTTGTTGCCGGTGAGCTTCCGGCGGTTCATCAACCCGGCTCCGCAGTTTTCCGCACGGTTGCCGCTAAAAAACTAGAACTCGCGCCAAAGCGCTGCATCCAACGTTTAAGCCAACGGAGGTCAGCGCCATGAACAACGACATTAAAGCCCCACCTACCGATACGTCCGGCAAACCGGTCGATGTGGTGAAACGCGATCTTGAAGACCCGGACGACGACACGCGCGGCGTGGATGAGGTCATCACGCCCTCGTCGACCCGCACCAAGGAGCAGGACGTTGAGGAGTTGCAACGCAAGGTCGACGAAATCGAACGCAAGGTTGCGGACGGTAATTGATCGGTTCGTCAAACGCAGGTCTTTGCCAGGTTTTCGGGCTACAGCAGTCGCGCCGGCTTGCATGGCGATCGCTGAAAAGCCCGAAAAACCTGACCGGCGATACCGTCCGGGAAATAAGTAGCTGTTTTGCCTGAAATTTATTGGCTTCAGGGGTTCACAGAACGCAAGAGCGCTGGTAAAGTGCCGCCCACTGTTGCAGAGGTCCTCCCGGGACTGAAACCAATAGCTACAGGGGCGTCGCCAAGCGGTAAGGCAGCAGGTTTTGATCCTGCCATGCGTTGGTTCGAATCCAGCCGCCCCTGCCATTTTTTCCTCGTTTCACCCTCCTCCGCGTCACCTCCGCCTCAACGGCAAATCAGTTCTTTGAATTCAACGTAATCGCCGAACGCACCAGCGCTTTCAGAGCCTTGGCATCGATCTTGTCGTCTTCGTGAACATCAATCGCCCGCCGGGTATTGCCATCCAGACTGGCATTGAACAGTCCTGACGGATCCTCCATCGCCGCGCCTTTGGCAAAAGTCATTTTCACCACGGCCTTGTAGGTTTCCCCGGTGCAGATGATGCCGTTGTGTGACCAGACCGGAACGCCGCGCCACTTCCACTCCTCGACGACCTCCGGGTCAGCCTCATGAATGATCGCGCGGATCTCGGCCAGCTTCTGGCCACGCCAGTCATTCAGTTCCTTGATTCTTGCATCGATCAGCGCAGAGGGATTCTCAGTCGCCGCGCCGCTGCTGTCCTTCTTCATATCCTTGTTCTCCCGAAAACTTTTTCCGCTATCCAGCGTAGCGCCGACTGCGCCAAACGCCGGGCAAAAAAAGCCCCGCAAGGTGCGGGGCAAAGAATTGGTTGGTTGCGGCCAACCAAAGGAGCATCGTCAAAAGCGTTAACCGTCAGGCGTTACAGGCACTCCTGGGCAGCCCGTTCAAAACTCGACGGCAGGAAACTCGACGCCAGCAAGTGGCGCTCATATAAAAACACCTTGCCGCCGTCCTGTGCCTTGTAGGCTTCCAGGACGTTGTCCGCCGCCACCTTGCTCGGCACCACGATCCGGTAGCTGCGCTGGGTCTGCGAAACCGTCGGGTTCAGCGCACTGCCCTGCAGTTTCGGCACCACGCATTCGGCGTACTGGGCGGGCGTCTTGTGCGTCTGCAGGATCAGCGTCGGGTCGTTTGGCGCAGAAGCGCAGGCGGTCAGCAACAAACTGGCAGAAGCCATGGCAGGGATAAAAAAGGCACGCATGGATAAAATCCTGAAAATAAAAAGTTCGGTTCTTCGGCAACGTTCAGTGTCACGGGCACTGCCGTTGCCGTTTTGCTTTAGGTGTTCAGCCTGCACTTACCAAGGCTTTGAGCGAGTCATCGAACTGCTTCAAGGCACTCAGTTGCAGGTCGCGCTGCTGTTCGATCCCGGCAGCGATTTCGGGCGCTGCCTTGTTGTGTACCCACACTGACGGCAGTTGCTTCTCCACCGCGCCTTCGGCCTTGCCGATATATTGCAGGTTGGCGTCGTAGAAGCGTGCGGCGAACCGCGCTTCGACCTGACTGTTGCGTTGGGTCAGCAGACGGTTGTGAGTGTCGAGCATCACCACCACGTCCGGATGAGCCTGCACCAGCGCATCGAGGCTGTCGTAGACGGTCACCGAGAGAAACTGTTGTTGCAGCGAACTCATCAGCCAGTCGATGGCCAGTTCCGGATCGGAGCTGTCGACGAAGGCGTCACGGATCCGCGCATCGAGCGCATCCTTGGCACCGTTCACCGCCACATCGTGGTAACGCTCGAGGTATTGCAGGTTGTCCAGGGTGTTTTCGCTGTACAGCACACCGACGGTTTGCGAGTGCTGCAGCGCGGCGCTGCTGCCGGCGACGGGCAGAAAATGGCACGATTTGGCGTCGTCTGCGTAAGCCGGGGCTACGGTGGCGGCCACCCCGCCCATCAGCAGGGCGACTACAGCCAGTCGGGTCAAAGTCTTCATCGCGCAATTCCTTCAGCGGCGTGTTCGATGGAGGCGATTTTCCGCCGATCGGCGCCAAAGCAGAACTTGCGTTTCTTGATGGTCACTATTACTTGAACCAATAGTTGCGCGGCGTGCAGACTGCTGCACACTCAATCACAACGAAAACAGATGAGGATTACCCGTGCGAACCTTTGATCTGATCCGCGATGCCGTCCTGCCCGAATTCCGCGACCGGGTGGCCGAATACCTGGTCGAATACGAAACCGTGCTGGGCCAGTCAGCGAACGATTCAGAGTCGGTGCGGGCCGTGGCCAATCAGTTGCGCGGTTATCTGCGCGGCCTCAATACCACCCGAGTGCTGGGCATGGCGGATTGGGAAGAGCTCGACCGGCGCGTGCTGAACACCTGGCTAGCGCCCGCTTGATGACACGCTAGACTCTTCAGGCTGCGCCCGCAGCGCCAGACCTGGAGGTGTCCCATGAGCAATAACACCGAACCCACGACATTCACCGGCTGGGCCGCCACCTCGGCCGGCGCGCCGCTGGAGCGCTTCAGTTACGACCCCGGCCCGCTGGGGGATGAGGAAGTCGAAGTCGCCGTGGAGTACTGCGGCGTCTGTCATTCCGACCAGTCGCTGATCGACAACGACTGGGGCATCAGCCTATACCCGTTCATTCCCGGTCACGAAGTGGTTGGCCGCATCGTGCGCACAGGCCCGCAGGTGCGCGGTCTGGAAGTCGGCCAGCGCGTGGGGATCGGCTGGTACAAGGGCAGCTGCATGCATTGCTCGTCCTGCATCGGTGGCTCCCATCACCTTTGCGCCACCGCCAAACCGACGATCATCGGCAGCCATGGCGGATTCGCCGATCGGCTGCGCACTCACTGGGCGTGGGCGCTGAAACTCCCGGACAACCTCGACCCGGCCCTCGCCGGCCCGCTGTTCTGCGCCGGCTCCACGGTCTTCAATCCGCTGGTGGAATTCGACATCAAGCCGACCGACCGGGTCGGCGTGGTGGGCATCGGCGGGCTCGGTCACCTGGCGCTGCGCTTTCTCAATGCCTGGGGTTGCGACGTTACCGCGTTCACCTCTTCCCTGAACAAACAGGACGAAGCCAAACGCCTCGGTGCCCACAAAGTCGTCGCCTCCACCGACAGCGAAGCGCTGAAAGCGATTGCCGGCACTCTCGACTTTCTGCTGATCACCGCCAACGCCAACCTCGACTGGACGGCGATGCTCGCCACCCTGCGCGGCAAGGGCCGGCTGCACTTCGTCGGCATCGTGCCCGACGCGATTCCGGTGCATGTGTTCAATCTCATCCCGCAACAGAAATCCCTGTCAGCCTCCCCGGTCGGCTCGCCTGCCACGGCGGCGACCATGCTGGAGTTCTGCGCGCGGCATCAGATCCTGCCGCAGGTTGAGGAATTTCCGATGAGCAAGGTCAATGAAGCGGTTGATCATCTGCGCAGCGGCAAGGCGCGGTACCGGATTGTGCTGAATGCCAGCAAATGAACCCAAAGGCGCGTGAGTCAAAAACTCACGCGCCTTTTTTTGCGCTTGCTGAAGACCCATCAATATTTTTATACCTGCACACCAAAAACAGAATTTCATTTATAGATACGCAATCCCTAGCCTCTCGCCATCGTCCACTTGCGAGAGGCTCCCATGCCATTTGTCATTTACATCTTCACCCTCAGCGCCTTCGCCCTCGGGCTCGCTGAATTCGTGCCGATCGGCCTGACCGAGGTCATGGCGCAAAGTCTCGGCGTTAACGTCGAGGCCACCGGCGCGACCATCACTGCCTATGCCTTGGGCGCTACCGTTGCCGCACCGATCTTCAGCGCACTGACCGCCAGTTGGTCACGCAAGAACGTAATGCTCGCCACCGCATTGGTGTTCAGCGCCGGCAGCCTGGCGGCGGCGTTTTCCAGCACCCTGACGCTGATGCTGATCGCCCGTTTCATCGCCGGTATGGGCCACGGCCTGTTCCTGGCCGTGGCGTCGAGCACCGCCGCGCGCCTGGCGGGTCCCGGCCGGGCGGGCAGCGCCGTCGCCGTGGTGTTTTGTGGTTTTACGCTGGCAATGGCCATTGGAGTGCCGATCAGCACCTATCTGGGTGGCGTGATGTCGTGGCGTCTGGTGTTGGCCGCCATTGCGGTGTTCGGTGTGATCGGCTTCTTTGGCCTGCTGTTCGGCATGCGCGATCCACTGCCGACCGCCGCCGACAGCGGTTCGGCACTCGATAGCCTCAAGGCATTGTTGAACCGGAAACTGTTGGCCGGTGCGCTGGTCACGGTGCTCGGTTACGCCGGCTCTTTTGTGGCCTACACCTACATCGCTCCGGTGCTGACGGATGTCACCGGCACCACCGCCGCCACCGTCGGCGTGTTCATGTTGCTGTACGGCGTGATGGCTGCGATCGGCAACGTGCTCGGCGGCAAACTCACCGACGCCTGGGGCGTCGACCGCGCGAGCGCCACGCTGATTGCCGGCATTGCGCTGGTCACCGCGGGCATGTGGGCGTTTTCCGGATCGTCGGTGTTGATGGGTGTGCTGGTGGCGTTGCTCGGAATGTTCAGCTTCGCGGCCGTGCCGGCCTTGCAGGCGAGACTGATCGGGATTGCCGAACAGCATGCGCCACACGCCCACGGTGTCGCTGCCGGCCTGAACATTGCCGGGTTCAACTCCGGGATTGCCCTCGGCTCGGTGGCCGGTGGCGTGACAATCAGCCAGATAGGCCTGAGCTATGTCGGCCTCACCGGCGCCGTGGTTTCGGCACTGGGCCTGCTGCTGATTCTCGGGCAGATGTCCGCGAGCTCCGCGCCGCGTTATCGTCCGGCTGACAACGCCTGACGAACCTTGCTTCGGGAAACGCTGCAACGGCGTTTTCCCGAGGCGAGCACGCCTGCCGCCCGCCATGGTAAAAACCAGATTCAGCCCCCGGACATCGCCAACCCATGAGCCATCTCACGCACCTGCGAACCTTCCTCGAAGCCTACCGCGCCAGGTCGTTTTCCAAAGCTGCCGAGCATCTGGGCATCACCCAGCCGGCGGCTTCGATGCACGTCCAGGCTGTGGAAGCGCTGGTGGGCAAACCGCTGTTCCATCGACTGCCACGAGGTGTCGAGCCGACCGAAGCCGCCGATGAGCTGGCCCGCTCGGTCGCGCCTTACCTGGACGGTCTGGAAAACAAGATCGCCTCGCTGCGCCCCGGCCTGCTCAAGGGCGGCACGATTCATCTGGTCGGCCCTTCGGATTTCATTCACTCGCAAGTCGCCGCCCGCCTCGCACCGTTGATGGATGAAGGATTCCTGCTGCGTTTTCACACCGGCACGAAAAAGCGCATCTACGAAATGCTCGAATCAAAACAGATCGATTTCGCAATCACCGCTTCCCTGCCCGACGAACAGACCCATGGGTTCGCCCATCTGCTGACCGAACGCATGCTGCTGGTCTACGCGCCGAGCCTGCTGGATCGCTTGGGCCAACACCCGACTCAGGAGCAACTGACCCAGGTGCCGTTGATTGCCTTCGACGAAGACCTCGCCCTGGTGCGCCCGCTGTGGTCGTCGATGTTCCAGATCGCCCCGCAACTGCAAGCGTCGCTGACCATTCCGGATCTGCGGATCATCAAAGACCTCGCCATCGGTGGCCACGGCTGGACGGTCCTGCCGGATTATCAATGTGCCGATGCGATTGCCGATGGCCGCCTGATTTCCCCGACCGTACCGGCTGAAGCGCCGGTCAACGTGCTGTACCTGGTGTGGCGCAAGAGCGCGTTGCAGAGTCCGAGCCGGGTGTATGTGCGGGACTTTCTGTTGAATGCATTCTCCCCGATGTGACAAACCAGCAAATAACCAGAAAGAATTAATAAATAAACAATCAGTATTTATCGTTATAAAAATCTCGGCGTACTCTCACCTCATCCCGTCATTGAACACAGTGAAGTGCGCCATGAAACCAACTGACAACCTGATCGACTTCGCCGTCTACCGCAAACGCCGCCACGCCCAGCAACAGGCCCGGCTGATGTGGGAAATGTATGCGCGCAATGCCGGTTATCAGGCTTGGCAGTGGGTGCAGGCCGCTCGTTCCGGCGAGACGCGTCAAGCGTGAACGCCCGTGAACCCTCGCGCTTTCTGGCGAGCGCCGATGAACCTGTGGTGGACCTGAACAACCTCGATTCCCTGGAAGAAGACCCGATCTGTGAACGTGTCGCGCAGAACCTGCAACGTCTGCGCGGCAAGCGGCATCTGTCGCTCGATGCCCTCGCCCGCCAGTGTGGCGTGAGCCGGGCGATGCTGGCGCAGATCGAATCCGGGCGCAGCGTGCCGTCGATCAAGGTGCTATGCAAAATCGCCAAGGGTTTGAAGGTGTCGGTGGCGGCGTTTCTCGAACATCGCGCGTTTGAAGGCGTGGCCGTGTTGTCGGCGAGCCAGAGCAAGCGGCTGGTCAGCGCCAGCGGTGCCTTTGTCAGCCGCGCGCTGTTTCCCTTTGATGTGGCGCGCCAGTCGGAATTCTATGAACTGCGCCTGAGCCCGCTGGGCGAGGATCAATCCGAGGGCCACGGCCCGGGCGTGCAGGAAAACCTGGTGGTGGCCCAGGGCGTGCTGGAGATCAGCGTCAACGACGAGCGCTATCTGCTGTCGACGGGCGATTCGATCCTGTTCTACGCCGACCAGCCCCATCGTTACCGCAACCCCGCCGACAGTGAAGCGGTGGCGTATCTGGTGGTCACTTACCCCGAACGCCTGGACTGACAAACAGACAACAAAAAGCCCGACCGGGAATCTCCCGCTCGGGCTTTTTCATGCGCTGGCGAAAATCAGCAGGTGCAGCACATCATCGGCATGCCGTTGCAGCTCATCATCATCGGCATGCTGCAGTCGTTCATCATCTTCATCATCAGGGCGCAGCAGTTCTTCATCATGTCCATGTTCATGCCCGGCATCGGCATGATTTTGCACATCATGCAGTCGGCCATCATGGTGCATTCCATCACGCACTTCATCGATGGCATCGGCATGCCCATCATCGGCATTGGCATCATCATGTTCATCATCGGCATGGCCATGGCCGCCGGGGACATGCACATCATGCTCATGTTGCCGCAATGCATCATCATCGGCATGCCGCAGTCCATCATCATCTGCATCATTTCAGCGCTGTTCTTGAACATGGCCATGTCCATGCCAGCGGCCGGCATCATCTTGCACATCATGCCGTCGTCCATCATGTCGCAGCTCATGGTCGCCATCATCATCGGCATGCCCGTCATCGGCATCATCGGCATCATCGGCATGTTGGCGTTCATCGGCATTTGCATCTGCATGGCGTTCATCATGGTGTAGCTCCCTGAGGATTAAGAACTGGATGAGAAGTTGATGGAGCGGATTCTAAGGATTGGGAAATCCGCAACAAGCTGTCCATCGAGCAGCAAAAACTGCTGTTCAAACGCTTCAAGTGCAGCGTTCCGTGCGACTTGAACCGTTGCAGCAGCAGAGTAGACGCCATGACAGATCCGGCAAATGCGGAAGCAGGTTTTTGAATGTCATGGATATGCGATCCAACACCAAGCAAATAACTTAAAGAAATAATCGTTCTAACCAGCGGGCATTATTTTCACTGTGTTTGCTTATTCCATTAGTTCAGCAACGATCCACTTTTTAATCTTTTATTGCTATTAACCCTCCCCTCTATAATTCGGGACAGTTCTTAACAATAAGGAAGTTCCATGCCGCAACGTTTACTACTGGCAGCACTGTTCCTGGCGGTCGCCGGGTGTGCCAGCCCTCCTCCGGTTTCCGTGCATACCAAGGATCCCGCAAGTTCCACACTGCAAGGCGATGCCACACGACCGGCGCAGGCGCAGTGGGTGCGCACCGAGTTGTACTTCTCGGTGGGGCCGCTGGAAGGCAAGGAAGGTGTGGTGAGCCCGGCGCGCTGGCGCGAGTTTCTCGATCAGGAAGTGACGACGCGGTTCCCGGACGGGTTCAGTGTGTTGGATGCGTATGGGCAGTGGAAAGACCACGACGCGAAAGTGCCCGAGCGGCTGGCGACCAAGGTGATTGTGATCCTGCACGAAAGCAGCGCGAAACGTGAGAGTGACATCGAGGCGATTCGTTTGGCGTACAAGCGGATTACGGGGGATTTATCGGTGTTGCGGTTGTCGCAGCCCGCCGCGGTGTCCTTCTGATCGCCTGCCCTCACCCTAGCCCTCTCCCGGAGGGAGAGGGAACTGACCGTGGGATGCTTCAGAACTACGCCGACCTGAACCTGCCCTTCTGAATCCATAATCGACTCAGTGTTTCAGGTCGATGGATAGCGTCAGACAACCCGGTCGGCCCCCTCTCCCTCCGGGCGGTCCGACGTTTCGGGAGGGCTGGGGGTGAGGGCCTGGCGTCAGTCGCCCCACCACTGCCAAAAGCAGAGCCCCCACCAGCAACACCACAATCCCCAGAAAAGCGCCGAAACCAACCACCGTCACGCTGGAATACAGCATGTAAACGCATAACCCAAAAAACAGCAGCGGCAACAGCGGATAAAGCGGCACCCTCACCGGCCGGGGCACCTCGGGGAAGCGCCCCCGAAGAATAATCAACGCCACGCTGCTCAAACTCAGAAACAACCAATACACCGGCGTCAGATACTCGACCATGGTGTTGAAGCCACTCTGAGTAAAACTGCCAAACACCACCAACAACAACGCCACCGCCCCCTCGGCCAGCAACGCCTTGCGCGGTACACCGTCACGCTCGTCCCATTCGCCAAATCGTCGCAGTTGCGGCACATCGCGGGCGGCGGCGTAGGTGGTGCGGGCGCCGACCAGCAAGGTTGAGTTGATAGTGGCGATGGCCGCGATGCCGACCATCAGCAGGATCAGCAGCACGCCCGGGGCACCGAAGGCGCGGTTCAACAATTCCACCGCCGGTGCATTGCTCGCTGCCAGGCCTTCGAATCCCAGCCCCTGGACGAACGCCCAGTTCAGTGCCAGATAGATCGCCATCAACACCGTCAGCGCACCGAGCATGGCGATGAAGATCCCGCGTCGACCATCGCGCACTTCGGCGGACAATGTCGCTGCATCGCTCCAGCCGCCGAAGGCCAGAAACACGAAGATCATCGCCGCAGAAAACCCTGCCGCGCCGGTGTGTTCGGGCACGACCGGATCGCTGGGCAGCGCGGGTTCGATCCCTTGCCACGCCAGCCAGACTCCGGCGCTGGCAATGCTCAGGAACCCGAGAGCAAGCAGCCCGACCAGCACCGTCTGAGTAATAAAACCAATTTGCTTGCCCGTCAGATTCAGCAGCACCAACGCAGCAATGATCGCACCGGCAAACACCCCTGATCCGTAATGCCCCAACGGCACGACCGCATTGAAGTAGTCGGCAAACATGAACGCCGACAACGCGATCCACCCGGTGTGCATCACCGAGAATCGCGACCAAGCAAACAGGAAACCCATACGCTCGCCATAAGCGGTGCGCAGGAAATGATAGTCACCGCCCGGATGCGGGAACGCGGTGGCCATCTCGGCAAAGCACAAGGCCCCGGCCATCGACGCCAGTCCGCCGAGCACCCAGACCCAATAGAAATGTTCCGGCCCGACGTTCAAGGCAACGGTCGGCGCGGTTTTGAGAATGTCGGTGGTGATCACCATGCCCAGCGTGATCAGCAACGCCTGGAACACCGGCAGATGGCGTTGGGGGCCGTGGGTTTTGCTCATGGTTCGTCCTGCATGCTTCAATCCTGCATAGGGATCCGCCATCCATGGCGGCAAAACTCAGAAGCCGTAAGTCGCGGTGGCGTAGTAATACGCGCCGTTGGTGCCGATCGGCGAGAGCACGTCGTACGGCAGGTTGCCGCCGTAGTTGATGGCCGAGCCGGAGCGTTCCGGGTAGTTGTCGGTCAGGTTGTTGCCACCCAGGGCGATGCTGAATTTCGGGGTGAATTTGTAGGTCACCTCGGCGTCCAGCTGCCACACCGCGCCATAGGTTTGCTCAGGCTGCGAGTCGCCGAAATCGAACACCCGAGTGGTCTCGCCCTGACGAGTCAGACGCCCGAGCAGGCCCCAGTGTTCGCTGGTCCAGTTGGCGGAAAACACGAAACGATCCTTGGGCGCGGCGTCGGTCAGGGTGTTGCGTTCCTCGACGCCGACCAGCGCGTCATTGCCAATCCCTAAGGCGGTCAGCTGCGACGGCGTGCCCTTGGTGCTGGTGACCTTGGTGTGGTTGTAGGTGTACGCGGTGGTCAGCCCCAGTTGCCCGTCGTAGAACGGCTGATGGTAGTTGAGCACCAGTTCGGCGCCGTCAGTGCGGGTGTCGGCGGCATTGGTGAAGAAGTTGACGTCGTGCACGCCCGGCACGCCGAAGTTGTCATTGATGTAGCTTTCCAGCGCGTCGCTGCCGATTCGCTGCGACAGGGTGATGCGGTCTTTGACGTCGATGCGGAACACATCGAGCGACGCATCGAAGCGTTCGTTCAACTGGAACGTCAGGCCGAGGCTGAAGTTCTTCGAGGTTTCCGGATCGAGTTTTTCCGCGCCCAGGGCACGGGCAATCGGATCGTTGACCGACAGCACGCGGATATCGGTGAGCGTGCCGCCGTCGCCGAAGTTGCTGGTGGTGTTCTGGAAGCCGCTCTGGGCCAGCGACGGCGCGCGGAAGTTGTTCGACACCGCACCGCGCAACGCCCATTGATCGGTCAGCTTGTAGCGACCGCTGAGCTTGCCGGTGAGTTTGCTGCCGGCGTCGTCGTAATGTTCCCAGCGCGTGGCGGCATCGACGAAGAAACGGTCGGTGAGATCACCGGACAATTCGGCGTAGGTGCCGAACACGTTGCGATCCAGATCCGACTCTTCACTCGGGCGCAGACCGTTGGCGCCATCGGCCCCGGAGCCGATGTAAGAGGCTTCGTCTCCGGCAAAGGTCAGGTAGTTTTCGTAACGATATTCACCGCCCACCGCCAGCACGAACGAGCGGCCACCGAGGCGCAATTCGCGGCTGAAATCCAGGTTGGTGGTGGTCTGGCGCAACTCATAGTCACCAGTGTCGAATCGGGTCGGCGAGTCCGCGCCGAGGCTGACGTTGAGGGTGCGGCGGGTTGCCGATTCGAAGCGGTTGCGACCGTGGGTGACGCTGCTGTCGAAATCCCAGTCGTCGCCGATCAGGCCTTTGTAACCGGCGGTGGCGGAGATGTCGGTGTTGTCGCCCAGCGATTGCGGCAAGTAGCCGTTGGGGTAGAACTGCGGCTGCTCGGACGGGTAGCGATAGAACTCGGCGCCGGTGGTGTGGCGTTCGTTGTAGGTGCCGAAGCTGTAGGCCTTGCCGCCAGCCAACGGCAATTCTCCGTTGAACCAGGCGTTGACGTCCCGCGCCACGCCGTCGCCCATCACGTAGTTGCGCTGGCCCGGGGTGTCGGCGAAGCCGTCGTAGCCGGCGCGGTTGGTCGGGTTGCGATCCTTGTATTCGGTGCCGCCACGAATGAAGCCGCCCTCCTCACCCAGCCGCGTGCCGATCTTGGCGGTGGTCACGCTGTTCTGGCCGTCGGTGGTGGATTTGCCGATGGCGTCCTGGTGCGTGTGGTAGGCGCCGTAGCTGGTGGATACTTCGCCGCCTTCGGGGGCGTCGTCGAGGATGATGTTGATCACCCCGGCAATCGCATCGGAGCCGTACTGCGCACCGGCGCCGTCGCGCAGCACTTCGATGCGTTTGATCGCGCTGATCGGGATCGAGTTGAAGTCCACCGGCGCCGTGCCGCGACCGATTTTCGACGAGTCGTTGACCACCGCCGAGGTGTGACGGCGCTTGCCATTGACCAGCACCAGCACCTGATCCGGGCTCATGCCACGCAGCTGCGCGGCGCGCACGTGGTCGGCGCCGCCGGAGTTGGACTGGCGCGGAAAACTGAACGACGGCAACAGCGTCTGCAACGCCTGGCCCAGCTCGCCGCCACTGGCGCCGGCGGTCTTCAGGTCCTCGGCGGTCAACACATCCACCGGCACCGGCGAATCCAGCACCGTGCGAGCGGTGCCGCGAGTGCCGGTGACCAGCACGGTACCCAGCCGTGTGTCATCGTCGACGCGCGCGGAAGTCTCTTCGGCTTGCGCAGGAAGTTGCCAGATTGCACTGACAACAGCGATGGCGAGTAATGAACGCGAACGGTGAATCATGCGACAGCTCCTTGAATCGCAGTTAATAACCGGCCGCTGCCGAATCATGAAGTGTCGGCAATCGGTGCACGGCAATTTCTGCTGTATTTTTGATATTCAGAAAGGCAGCCAAGTGTGTTGAACAACTATTAGCTGTTAGAGCGCAAGAACCCCAAAGTTAGTAGAACCCCCTGATTACCGATGCTAGACGAGCGGTCGCCTGCCGCAAAAGAACCAATAACGCTTAGGTTATGCCTGACGAATGGAGTGTTGCCTGAGCAACAGTTGTGTTTGCGCAACAACATGAATACCCAACTAACTAACAACTAATCACGCACAAAAACGCACTCCACGTTGTTGTAGAGAGCGTTATTAATCTGTGTTTTTTCGGTGCGAAGTTAGATGCCGTCAGTCGAAGTCCTTTTCCCGCCAGGCATCTTCTGCACTGTCCAGCGCATCGCCGCTGAAACGCTGTTCAATGAACGGATCGGCGTGCAAGTGAAAGCCGTTGCGCTCCCAGAAGCCCGGTTGTTCCTGATCGGTGAATTCGAGCCCGCGCAACCATTTCGCGCTCTTCCAGAAGTACCGCCCCGCCACCACCAGCCGCAGCGGCCAGCCATGTTGGGCGGTCAGCGGCTGACCGTCGTAATGGGTGGCCAGCAGGCTGTCCGGGTGCAGCAGGTCATCGAGATGCAGGTTGGTCTGGTAATCGTGATCGGCGTGGGCCATGACGAAGGACGACGTCGGCCGGATGTCCAGGGCCTGCAACAGATCTTGCAGGTGCACTCCGCTCCAGCGGGTGTCGAATTTCGACCAGCGTGTCACGCAATGAATGTCGCATTGCAACGAGCGTTGCGGCAGCGCTTGCAGATCGGCGTAGGTCAGCTCGACCGGCTTGGCCAAGGTGCCGAACAGGCGCAGCGACCACGTCGCCAGGTCATACGCCGGCACCTCGCCCTCGTGCAGGATCGGGAAGCGCTCCGTCAGCACCTGCCCCGGTGGCAGCCGTTCGCCCAGCGCCACATCGGCTTTCGGCGAACGGCTCTTGCGCAGGCGCGCAGCCTTGTCGTGCATGTCGGTTCCTCAGTTCGCCACGGGAATCCACGGTGCCCGCGCGACATTGGCGGTGTCACCGAAGGCCGGCAGTTTCTGCCCCAGGTCCCGTACGTTTTTCACGTCCAGATCCAGCAGTTGCTGACGGGTGATCAGGGTCGGCGGCACCAGCACCTTGGGCCCCGGATTTTCCCCGGCAATCAGCATCGCCAGACTGCGCACACTGATTGCCCCGGCGACTTGCGGATTGACCGCAGCGGTGGCGGCCCAGGCGCTGTCCGGTTCTTTCATGATCTGGATGTCGGCGGTGGAAATGTCGGCGCTGTAGATCTTCACCTTGCGGCTCAGACCGGCCTCGTCCACCGCGATCTTCGCGCCTTTTGCGAACTCGTCGAACGGCGCAAAAATCACGCTGATCCCCGGATTGGCCCGCAACACGGCGCTGGCCTGATCCGCCACCGAGTTGGCAATCGGCGGATTGAGCGTGCCGAAGCGCGCCTTCTCGACGATCCCCGGATTGCTCGCTTTGACCTGACTCCAGATTTCGTCGCGGCGCTCCATCGGCGTGAAACCGCTGATGTAGACGTAACCGGCATCAAAACGGGTGCCGTTGTCCTTCACCGCTTGATCGAGTGCCAGTCGCGCCAGTGCATGGTGATCCTGCTCGACCTGAGTCACTTGCGGCGTGTTCAGGTCGACGTCGAACGCGACGACCTTGATGCCTTTGGCCAGCGCCCGCTCAATCGGCCCTTTGAGAGTTTCCGCCAGCCCCAATTGCACGATGATCCCGTCGACACCGAGGTCGGCGGCCTGATCGATCATCTCGCCCTGACTGGCCGCCTGTTGCCGCGCGTCGAACACCCGCAGGTTGGCGCCCAGCGCTTCGGTCTGTTTCTCGACGCCGCGCAGATAGGCTTCAGGGAAATCCCCGGAAAACAGATAGCCCACCAGCGCGATCTGTACCTGACCTTTATCGAACGGCGCCGGTGCGCCGGGCAGGGCCTTGGCCTGCGCATTGAGGGCCAGCGCCGAGAGCAGCGCCCCGGCGAGGCAATGACGTGCGAACTGCTTGATTGAACCGTGCATGGATCTTTCCTTGAAGCATCAATGAAACGGCTCAGCGCGCCCGATGCGCGAGGCCGAAGGTGAACATCAGGGCCAGCACCAGCACCAGTCCCTTGACGAAATCCTGCGCGTAATACGGCGCGTTGAGCATGGTCAGGCCATTGAGCAACGAAGCCACCAGCAATGCGCCGACCAGCGTGCCGAACGCGTTGGGCTTCTTCGCCCCGAGCACGGCAAAACCGATCAGCGCAGCGCCCAGTGCATCCAGCACCAGGCCATTGCCGGAGCTGACATCACCGCGCCCCAATCGCGCCGCCAGTAACAAACCGCCGAGCGAGGCCAGCAGCGCCGAGAGCACGTAAGCCAGCAACTTGAAGCGCTGTACCGGCGCACCGGCCAGACGCGCCGCCTGCTCGTTGCCGCCAATCGCATAGAACAACCGGCCGATGCGCGTGCGTTCGAGAAACAGCCACACCGCCACCGCGACCACCGCCGTGATCAACACCGGAACCGGCACGATGTCCCACAGTCGTCCTCGACCCAATGCCAGAAACACTGCGCTGAACGAACCCTCGGCTTCATCGCCGTTGGGTAAAGTCATGCCCACCGCAATCGAGCGTCCGCCCGTGGGAATCAGTTGCACGCCGATCACCAGGAACATGCTGCCGAGCGTCGCGAGAATATCCGGCACGCGCATCTTCACGATCAGCCAGCCGTTGAGCAGCCCGACCAATGCGCCACCCGCGAGGCTGATCAGCACCGCCGGCACCGCGCCCCAGCCGAGCACCACCATCACGTAACTGGCGATCATCAGGCTCATGGCGGCCACCGCGCCGATCGACAGATCCAGCCCGCCCACGGCCATGGTCAGCGTCACGCCCAAAGCCAGCAGCGCGACAATCGACACCGATTGCAGAATGCTGAACAGGTTGCCAACGCGCAGGAACGCCGGTTCCGCCACACTGAAAAACACCACGATCAACGCCAGCACCCACAGCAGGCCGTAGCGGATCAGCGCTTGCACGAAGCGCTCGGTCGGCGCCGGGGCGGATGACAACAGGGAACTCGAATCAGGCACTCGCTCTACTCCTTGGCGCGGCGTGAACAATAGAATTTTGCGGATCGCTGCCGGCCAGCGCGGCGACCAGGGTGGCGCGATCCAGCCCGGCACGCGGGTACTCGGCCACCACCGAGTGATCGCGCACCAGCAGAATCCGGTCGGCGATCTCCAGCGCTTCATCGACGTCCGAGCAGATCACCAGCGTGGCGCGGCCAGCGGCGCTGTCGCGCAACAACTGGCCGATCTCGCGCCGGGCACGCACATCGACGCCCTGAAACGGCTCGTCAAGGATCAGCACCCGGCCCTCGCCAAGCAGCCAGCGACCGAGCACGACTTTCTGCTGATTGCCGCCGGACAACGCGCTCATCGGCACATCGATGCCGGCGGTCTTGATTCCCAGCGCGGCGACTTGCGCCTCGACCGCCGCCGCTTCGGCGCGGTTGCGGATGAAACCGCCACGGGTGAAGCGTTCGAGGAACGGCAAGGTCAGGGTTCGACGCAAAGAAAAATCCGGCACCAGTGATTGGCTCGCGCGATCCTCGGCGGCGAAGAACACGCCGCTCTGGATCGCCTGGCGGGGCGAGCCCGGCTGCCAGTCAGCGCAGTCCAGTTGCAATGAGCCGGACACCGGTTTGCGCAGCCCGAACAGCACTTCGGCGATTTCGCTTTTGCCGGCGCCGAGCAATCCGGTCAGCACCACCACTTCGTTTTCGTGCAGGTTCAGATCAAAGGCCTGGGTGCGCGGCAGGACTTTTATGTCGCGCAGTTTCAGCACTTCACGCCCCGCCGCTCGCGGTGTGTAGACGTGAGCTTCCAGCGCCTGACCAAGCATCGCTTCCAGCGCCTCGGGCAATTGCCGGGCACTGAATTCACCGGCCAGTTGCCCGTCACGCAACACCACGGCGCGGTCGGCCACCCGTTGCAGATCGGACAACCGATGAGAGATGTACAGAATCGCCACACCGCGACTGCGCAAGGTGTCGATCAGACCGAACAGACGGTGCGCTTCGGCGTCCGACAGGGCCGCCGTGGGCTCGTCGAGAATCAGCAATCGCGGTTGCAGGGCAAAGGCGCGGGCCAGCACCACCAGTTGCCGTTCGGCCTGGCCGAGGTGCTCGATCGGTTGCTCGAGCGGCAGCACCAGACCGAGGCCGGCGGCGATGCTTGCGGCGCGCTCCAGCAGACGTTTGCGGTTGAGCCAGAAGTCGGCGTCGGGACGGCACAGTTCATCGAGCAGCAGATTTTCCGCCACGCTCAATCCGGGCGCGATGCCTTCATTGATCTGTTGATGAACCGCGACGATGCCGAAGCGGCGCGCCGACAGCGGCGAACTGAAATGCCGGGGCTGGCCATCGATCCGGATCTCGCCGCCATCGTGGGTCTGGCTGCCGGCGAGGATCTTCACCAGCGTCGATTTGCCCGCACCGTTGGCGCCGAGCAGCGCCACCACTTCGGCGGGAAAAATATCCAGGCTGACCCGGTCCAGCGCCCGGTTCGAGCCGAAGGTCCTGCTCAGTTCACGTACACGAATCAGTGGTTCGGAGACCACGGCGACAGGCGCACCCATAAAATTCCTTAACGTCGATGAGCCAGCGAACGCACCAGTCGATCGCCCAGGCTTTGCACGCCCTGGACGAGGATGACCAACACCACGACGGTGGCGACCATCACTTCATTGTTGAACCGTTGATAGCCGTAGCGGATCGCCAGATCGCCCAGTCCGCCACCGCCGATGACCCCGGCCATGGAAGAAAAACCGATCAGCATCACCAGCGTCAGGGTGATGCCCGCCAGCAAGGCCGGCAGCGCTTCGGGCAACAACACTTTGAAAATCACGTGGCGGATGTCACCGCCCATGGCGAGGATCGCTTCGATCCGGCCCTTTTCGACTTCGTCCAAAGCGTTCTCGACGATCCGCGCAAAAAACGGGAAGGCGCCGATGGTGATCGGCACCACGGCGGCGGTGCTGCCCAGCGTGGTGCCGACCACCAGCCGGGTCAGCGGGATCAGGGCAATCAGCATCACCACAAACGGCAGCGAACGGCCGAGGTTGATCACCGCGCCCAAGGCCTGATTGAGCCTCGGCAACGGGTACAGACCCTGACGGCGGCTGATGAACAGCAACACCCCCAGCGGCAAACCGATCAGTAACGTGAACAGCCCGGCGAGCAGCACCATGTACAGGGTTTCGCCAGTGGCGTTGAGCACCAGTTGCAGGATTTCATTCCAGTCGATCACGCGGTTCATGAGTGGGCCGCCCGTACGCCGTATTGCCGCAGAAAACTCAAACCGGGCGCGTCATGCCCCAGCGGCAAGCCGCAACTGGGGCGCAGTGAAGCACCGAGGGCGGACTGCGGATCGGCGAGCAATCGGGCCACCGGCCCCGCCTCCACCAGTTTTCCATTGGCCATGGACGCGGCGTGATCGCAGATCGACTTGACCACGTCCAGCTCGTGGGTGATCAGCACGATGGTCAAACCGAGCTGGCGGTTGATGTCGCGCAACAGCTCCAGAATCGACGCGGTGGTTTCCGGGTCGAGGGCGCTGGTGGCTTCGTCCGACAGCAGATACGCCGGGCGCGCCGCCAGGGCCCGGGCGATGCCCACTCGCTGCTTCTGCCCACCGGACAGTTGCGATGGAAAGGCTTCGGCCTTGTCGCTCAAGCCCACCAGCTCCAGCAGCTCGCGAACCCGTTCATGGCGCTGTGATTTGGCGACTTTGGCGATTTCCAGCGGCACCGCAACGTTGTCGAACACGTTGCGCGAATGCAGCAGGTTGAAGCCCTGGAAGATCATGCCGATGCGCTGACGCTGGCGGCGCAGTTCGCTATCGGCCAGCACCGTGAGGTCTTCGCCGTCCAGCAGAATCCGCCCGGCATCCGGGCGTTCGAGCAGATTGAGGCAACGCAGCAGCGTCGATTTACCCGCGCCGCTGCGCCCGAGAATCCCGTAGATCGCCCCATCGGGAATGCTCAGCGACACCTGATCCAGCGCCGGGGTCGACGCTGACGGATAGGTCTTGCTCAACTGCTCGACGACGATCATGGCTTGACGTCCGCCACCGGGATCACCGAGCCCTTGAAATTCTCGGCGATGTATTTGGCGACTTGCGGCGAGGTCAGGTCCTTGGCCAATTGCTGGATGCGCGGATCGTTTTCCAGTTTCGGCGTGGTCACCAGAATGTTGGCGTAGGGGTTGTGCTCGGCCTTCTCCAGCCCCAGCGCATCCTTGGCCGGCACCAGCCCGGCTTCCAGCGCGTAGTTGCCGTTGATTACCGCCAGGTCCACGTCATCCAGCGCACGGGGCAGTTGCGGCGATTCGATTTCGAGGATCTTCAGGTGTTTAGGGTTTTCCGCGATGTCCTTGGGCGTCGCCTGATCCGCCGCCGGGTCATTGAAACCGGGCTTGAGCTTGATCAGGCCGTTGTCCTGCAACAGGTACAGCGCGCGGCTCAGGTTGGTGACGTTGTTCGGCACGGCGACCGTGCCTTTGTCCGGCACCTGGGCGAAGGTTTTGTGGCGATGGGAATAAATCCCCAGCGGTTCGATGTGCACCGTGGCGGCCACCGCGAGTTTCTCGCCGAGGGCCTTTTCCTGGGATTGCAGGTACGGCAGATGCTGGAAGTAGTTGGCGTCCACATCGCCGTGCACCAGCAGCTCGTTGGAGTTCACGCCCTGCGGGATTTCGATCACCTTGAGGTTGAGCTCCGGATCGAGTTTCTGGATGTACGCCAGAATCTGCGCATGGGGCACCGGGTCGGCGGCAACGCGCAATGGTTCCAGCGCTCGAGCACTGAACGAAGTCACCAGCGCGCCGAGGACGGCCAGGGTCAAGCCTGCTTTTTTCAACATGGGAAGAGTCCTTAAGCGAGTGATGGATCAGGCGTTGGCGGTCCTGCGAAGCGGTGTCTGGGTATTCGACGCATCGGCGTAGAAGCGCTGCGCGACATCGGGATGGGAGCGCAGTCGGCCCTTCAGATAATTCCAGCCGACATCACGAAACAGCGGGTTGAGCGGATCACTCGCCGGGCCACGCGCCTCACGCAACAGCGCCGTCGGCAAGGGGTACAGCGGCACTACCGCATCCAGTTGCGCGCCGAGGAAAAACGCGATGGACAATCGCTCGCTGCCCACCGGTGGCGACACCACTCGATGCACCGTGGCGCGCAGGTAACCGTTGGTGGCCAGCTCCAGCAGCTCGCCGATGTTCACCACCAGCGTATTGTCCCGAGGCAGCGCATCGATCCAGCGCCCCTCTTCGATTTCCACTTGCAGGCCGGCCTGCTGGTCTTGCAGCAGGAAGCTGAGAAAACCCGAATCCTTGTGCGCCCCGACGCCCTGATTGCTCGCCGTCGAGGCTTGCCCCGGATAGCGCATCAGCTTGATGTGTTCGTTGGGTTTGTCGCCGTACAACCGGTCAAAAGCGTCTTCCGGCAACGACAATGCCTGGGCGAATGCGCGCAGCAGGCGCAGCGACATTTGGGTCATCGCCTGTTGCCAGTCGAGCAGCAGCGGCTTGAGTTGCGGCAACGCTTCGGGCCATTGATTCGGCCCTTGCAGCCGCGCCCACAACGGACTGTCGGCGTTCAATGGCAAGACGTCGCGCTCGGCGCCCAGATCGAATTGCTCACGTTGATCGGGCTGGCCTCGAGTGATCTCGGACGCGGCGCGGTTATAACCGCGAAAGTGCGGCGAATTGATCATGCCGACGGCGGTTTTCTCGCTGTCAGGCAAGGCGAAGAACTGGCGCGCGTAGTCCTGCACTTGCTCAAGCAGCCTGGCGTCGATGCCATGGCCGGTCAGGTAGAAAAAGCCCACATCGCGGGCGGCATGGCGCAAGTCATCAAGAAATGCCTGGCGTTGCGACGGCGTACCGTCGAGCTGGGACAGGTCGAGGATGGGTAATGCGGTGATGTCTGAGGTGTGCGGCATGATTCACTCCCGTGTGAATCAAACCTGAAGAGTCCGTGATCGATTCAGCGTGTGCCGTCATGGCAATCGGGAGGTCTATCGGTTTGATGCTTTTGATTCGTCTATGAAACAAAACTAAACGATATTAAAAACACCGAACAAATATCTTTTTTGCATTAGCTTAGGTCTGTCTGGCTACAGGGCTCAGGTGACTACCGCGCCTTTCGGGCAGATGGCGTGGGTGGTGGAGTCGCCGAGGCGGATTGCATCTTTCATTACGTCACTCCATTGACCTGAAATTGGCCTTCTGTGATCGACTGGCGGATCAGCGAGCAAACTTTTCTTTTTTACTCAACCGGCTTGGTTATACGGCTGTGCATGCAAGGATCAACAATTCGTGGCCTTGTAGGCGGCCGAAAAAACCACCTGCGAACAGGTGGTTTTGATCCAGACGACAAACGCGCTCACTCAGAAGTTGGCTGCTGCTCCAGCAGGGCCGCCCGTCGAACTGCAAAGGTGCCGAAAGCTATTTTGTGACGGGTAAAAACTTCAGGCAGGCGAAACCGGTCTTGATACGCAATTGCTGGATAGGCTGGACACTTTCCTGATCGCCGACCTTTTTCACTACACCGATCCCACAGTGATACTGGTCGTACTTGAACACCGGAATAATGCCGGGCTTGGTCTCGCTCCAGAGGCCGGTCTTTATGGTGTAAACAGCACCTTCCTCTGGTGTGAAGGAAAAGGGAATCTGGCACTGAGTACTGCCGACTACATCGCGGTAAGTCAGCACCAGTTCTTTACCGACAGCGACTTTGGACTCGATGAAATCGCCGTTATAGGAAAGCGGTGTATAGCCGGCATAACAGCTTTTTTCGTTGAACGTCATCGCGTCCAGTGTCGTGCCACGATCATATTTAAGGCGAACGGTCGCAGAAGGCTCATCCGGGCGGGGAAACTCGTACTGTTTGCCCATGAGCAGTGACGCGCAGCCACTGAGCGCAAACGACCCGGCCAACAGTGCACACCAACCAAACTTGTATTTACCGACCATCAACCATTCCTTGAGACGTTTGAATAGGGAACTGCCTGCCCCTCAGAGCAAACTCCACGACACCCCGACATACATCGCCATGCCCTCACCCGGTGTGGAGCGTGCCGCGTCCAGGCCTTTATCGTCATAGCCCGGCGTAACGGTAGCGGCGTAGTGCTTGTCGGTCAGGTTGCGCATGTCCAGCCAGGTCTGCCAGTCGCCTTTCGGTGCGTTGTAGCCCAACGTGGCGCCGAAGGTGGCGTAAGGATCGGCGTAATAGCTGTTGGCGTAATCCACTGCGGTTTTCGAGACCAGTTGCGTGTTGACGGCCGCGAAGAAACCTTGTGGAAAGTCGTAGCGCAGCTCGCCCTGGTAGTAATGCATCGGCAGGCCCGGCAGGCGGTTGTCGCCGAAGCGGTCGTCGTCGCGGTAGTGGAAGTCGCTGAAGGTGTAGGCCTGACGCAGGCTCAACTTGCCGCCATCGTTTGCTGACCACAGGTTGCTGTTCAGGCTGGCTTCAATACCTTGGTGCACGGTCGGGCTGGCGTTGAGTTCGTAAGGCGTGGTCGCGTTGGCGTCCGGCAATACCGAGAGCAATTCGTGGCGCACCTGAGCGTAGTACCAGGCCAGGCTCCACTCGCCGAGCGCACTGTCGCCGCGGCCGCCGAGTTCCAGGGTGGTCGCGGTCTGGTTTTGCAGCTTGACCGGATCGCGCTGGGTGCCGGTGGCGGCGCCGCTGCCAGCGGGGAAGCGTACGTTGGAGCTGTAGATCAGCGACCACGGATGCGGCGCTTCGACCGAGCGGCTGAGGTTGCCGAACAGTTGCAGATCCGGCGTCACCTGATAGCGCAGACCCAGACGTGGCGCGTAATCCCAGTCGCCAAGGCTGGTCTTGCCGCCACCTTCCGGGTAGGTGACCGCGCTTTCGCGTCGGGTGTAGATCGCGGCGAGGCCGGTGGTCAGCCACAGGTCGTCGGCGATTTCCAGGTCGTTGCCCACATGCAGGACAGAATCCGAACCCTGATAAGTGAAGTTGCGCATGTGAGTGCCCGGCGCATAACCGGCGGTATTGCCGGTGGGAATCCGCACCCGTTCGCTGGCACCGTCGTTGGGCAGGTGTTTGGTCACTCGCAGGCCCACGGTGCTGTTGCTCTCCATCCCCCAGAGCGTGTCGCGGCGCTTGTAGTCGAACGTGCCGCTGACATCGGTGTAGGCGACCTTCAGGCGATTGGGGCCTTCGCGCAGGTCCATCGGGTAATCGTGATAGACCAGACCGGTCTGGATGCTCGAATCGTCGTCGATGTAGTACGTGGTCTTGTTGCCGATGAAGGTGCTGCCGGGCTGATCGCGGCTGTCGTTGCGCGTCACGTAGGCCGGGTTGGCCGCGCGCGGATCGTGCTCGATGGAATGTTTGGTCACCCGGCCGGCGAGGTCGTTGTCGGTCTCGCGGTGACGGATGTAGAAGCGGGTTTCCAGATTCGGATTGAAGCGATAACCGAAGTTGGCGATCACGCCCTGGCTCTTGCTGGCGGTGTGATCCTGATAACCGTCGGAATGCGCATCGGTCATCGACAGGTAGTAATCGAAATCGCCCAGCACCTGACCGGAGCTGACTTGTCGCTGGGCATAACCATGGCTGCCCATGACATAGCGCACATTCAGCAGTGGCGCGTTATACCCCGTGTGGCTGACGTAATCGACGGCGCCGCCGAGGGCCAGCGCACCGCGATCAAAACCGTTGGCGCCGCGCAGCACTTCAACATGGTCGAGCCACAGCGGCTCCAGCAGTTCATAAGGCGTGCCGCCGGGGCCGGTCAGCGGCAGGCCGTCGAGCATCGTGTACAGCCCCGAGGCGTGGGCGCCGGGAGCGCGGTTGATGCCCGAGCCACGGATCGAGATTTTCGTCCCTTCGTTGCCCGCCGACTGGGCATAGACGCCGGGCTGATACGCCAGCACGTCCTGATTGCTGGCGACCCGGCCCTGCAAAGGCTGGCGCATATCCACCACGTTGCTGCCACCCGGCACCTCGGCCAGACGAGCCTTCGCCTCTTCCACCGACACATCTTCACCGCTCTGATCCTCGGCCCCGATCAGCACTTGCCCCAGTTCCAGCCCCTGGGATTGCGCCTTGAGCGGACAGACAAGGGCCAGTCCCAGCAAGGCAGCGGGCAGGGTTTTGAGCGAAGGCATCGGGTGAACTCCAGACAGGCGGGAACGGACAGTGACAACTGCGACGTATGAAAGAACGAAGGAAACACATGGCGATTTTGTTTTTTGTCAGGTAAACAGGCGGCTGAAATTCGGGACATTGATTTGAACAAGGGAGATGCAGGGATGGCCGAAGAAGTTCTGAAGTCGAAAATGGTCAACTTTCTGGTGACCGATGCTGAACTGAACTACGAAGATGTAGGCGAGTTCTACGAGGTCGTGGGAAGCGGCAATGTCGGCGTACTGGCCGGGGTGCTCGAGGGATTCAGAAATCACTATGGCGGATTGTGGGTGGGCGGCAGAGTCACCGTCACCGAAAACGCCGTTCACTTGAATGCCAATGCCATGAACCGCATGGCTCAGGACGGGACACTGGATGTCGAGATACCGATGCCGGCGATCCGCAAGGTCACCGTCGAAGGCGGTTTCGTGACGAAGATCGTCCGTCTCGACACAGACGCCTACAGTGTCAAATTCCGTTGCTATGGTGCCAAGGACGTTGCCTCACTGATCGCCAAACAGGCCCTTTCGCAATCACTGAAACGCGCGCGGTAGTTCTGCTCTGAAGGCAACAGCGCCACCGACCTTTGAGGTGGCGCCTGGATCACCCCGTCAATTCTTGCACTTGGCCAACACCACCTGGCAGGTGTCCGGCGTTCCTCCGGAGCGCCCGGCGTAACGCATGCAGTTGGCCATGGATTTTTGCCGGGCCATGTTCAGGCTGGAGCCCCAGGCCAGGCCGCCCTCGCCAACCGTCGGCAAGGCCTTGGCGTAACAGCTGTCGCCAACGCCTGATGGCGGGTAATGCGTTCTGTTTGAGCATCCCGAAGCCAGCATCACGCTGAAGGCGATCAAGAACCACGACGAGCAGTGAAGCGCGACTGGTCTGCTCATCCCGTTTCACTCCTCGAAAGACAACCGTGATCCATGGAGTCTAGTCGCTCCCGCCGGACATTCACTGGGTGGTCGCCTGCCGGTACTGACGCGGGGTGAAACCGGTCGACGCCTTGAACTGGCGAGTGAAAGCGCTGTGATCGGTGTAGCCGCATTGCAGCGCCACCTCGGTGATCGGCAGTTCGGTGTGCAACAGGCGATGGGCATGTTCCAGCCGCACTTTCTGGATCATCTGCCTCGGCGTCAGGTGGAAGACCCGTTTGCAGTAGCGCTCCAGTTGCGCCACCGAGATACCGGCGATCCGGGTCAATTCGCCCAAGGTGACACGCCGATTGAAATGCGCGCGGATGTGTTCGTCGACCGCCGCCAGGCGCTGGAACGCTGGATGTTTTTCGCTGGCCGATTGCAGATCCACCGAAATCCCCGCGAGGCCGATGATCTCGCCGTCGCGGTTGTACAGCGGACGCTTGTGCGTCAGGCACCAGCCCGGTTCGCGACTGCCGTACAGGTGCAGTTCCAGCTGATCTTCCAGCACGAAACCTTCTTCCAGCACCCGCCGATCCTGCTCGGTATAACCCGGCCCGAGTTGCGCCGGAAACACCTGCGCACTGGTTTTCCCGAGCAACGGTTTCAAGTCTTTCAGGCCGCAGCGTTGCACCAGCGTGCGATTGGCCAGGACGTACCGCGCCTGCACGTCCTTGATGAAAATCGCCGCGTTCGGAATCGCATCCAGCATCGGCAACAGCGGTGCCACGCCGCCCAGCAGTGCGTCGAGGGTATGCGGCCGATGGCGCTCATCGCCCTGACAGAGGATCGCAAACGCGTTCTGCATGTGAAGGTCTTCCCCGGTGAGTGGATCGGCCTGAAAACGTGCCCGCCCTGAGGCGTGCGCGTGCAGATTGCAGCAACGTTTGCGGCGTGTCGAGCGCCGCTGTCTTTCTTCGCAACTGTGCCGATTTCGTCATCCGCAGCTGCGCAAAACATCAATCGCCCGACGCCTGATGAGTTCACTGTTTAGCCGTTCCAGTGACTCACACCTGCCTATCCAATAACTCACAAGAAGGCGATGCCATGTCAGGCCAAGGCAAGTTCAAAAAACAACTTTCATTGATCGACCTCACCTTTATCGGGCTGGGGGCGATCTTCGGTTCCGGCTGGTTGTTCGCGGCCAGTCACGTGTCGGCGATTGCCGGGCCGGCGGGGATTTTTTCATGGTTGCTGGGCGGGTTCGCCGTGTTGCTGCTTGGCATCGTCTACTGCGAACTGGGCGCGGCATTGCCCCGCGCTGGCGGTGTGGTGCGCTACCCGGTTTACAGCCACGGGCCGCTGCTCGGTTACCTGATGGGTTTCATCACGTTGATCGCGTTTTCCAGTCTGGTGGCGATCGAAGTGGTTGCCTCGCGCCAATACGCGGCGGCCTGGTTTCCGAGCCTGACCAAGGCCGGCACCGGTGATCCGACCCTGCTCGGCTGGCTGGTGCAGTTCGGCCTGCTCTGTGTGTTTTTCCTGCTCAACTACCGCAGCGTGAAGACCTTCGCCAAGGCCAATAATCTGGTCAGCGTTTTCAAGTTCATCGTGCCGCTGCTGGTGATCGGCGTGCTGTTCACTTTCTTCAAACCGGAAAACTTCCAGGTTCAAGGCTTCGCGCCTTTCGGACTTTCGGGCATCGAGATGGCCGTCTCCGCCGGCGGCGTGATCTTCGCCTACCTCGGCCTGACCCCGATCATTTCGGTGGCCAGCGAAGTGAAAAATCCCCAGCGCACCATTCCGATTGCGCTGATCCTGTCGGTGCTGCTGTCCACCGCGATTTACGTGTTGCTGCAAACCGCCTTTCTCGGCGGCATCCCGACCGAATTGCTCGCCAATGGCTGGGCCGGAGTTTCCAAGGAATTCGCCCTGCCGTACCGCGACATCGCCCTGGCGCTGGGCGTGGGCTGGCTGGCGTATCTGGTGGTCGCCGACGCGGTGATCTCCCCCAGCGGCTGCGGCAACATCTACATGAACGCCACGCCTCGGGTGATCTACGGCTGGGCGCAGACCGGCACGTTCTTCAAGGTCTTCACCCACATCGACGCGAAGTCCGGCATCCCGCGTCCGGCGCTGTGGCTGACCTTCGCCCTGTCGGTGTTCTGGACCCTGCCGTTCCCATCGTGGGAAGCGCTGATCAATGTGGTGTCCGCCGCGCTGGTGTTGAGCTACGCCGTCGCCCCGGTGACCGTCGCCGCGCTGCGCCGCAATGCACCCGACATGCCGCGCCCGTTCCGGGTCAAGTGCATGGGCGTGCTGGGGCCGGTGTCGTTCATCATCGCCGCGCTGATCGTTTACTGGTCGGGCTGGAACACCGTGTCCTGGCTGCTCGGCCTGCAAATCCTGATGTTCGTCGTCTACCTGCTCTGCGGCCGCTTCGTGCCGACCGCCCACCTCAGCCTGTCCCGGCAAGTGCGCTCTTCCGCGTGGCTGATCGCCTTCTACGCCGTGACCATCGTCCTGTCGAAACTCGGCACCTTTGGCGGCCTGGGCATCCTCACCCATCCGTTCGACACCCTGGTCGTCGCAGCCTGTGCGATGGGCATTTATTACTGGGGCGCGGCCACCGGCGTACCGGCACACCTGCTGCGCCTGGAATCCGAAGAGGATGAGAGCGAAGTCGCTTCTCCGTCTCCTGCCTCCAACACCAATCCTCGCGCTGCCGGCGCTTACTGAAATCACTCAACGGGACCTGTCCATGAAACGAGTACACGTCATTGATTCCCACACCGGCGGCGAACCCACGCGTCTGGTGATGAAAGGTTTTCCAGATCTTCCGGGCCGCACCATGGCCGAGAAGCGCGATGCCCTGCGCAACCAGCATGACCAGTGGCGCCGCGCCTGTCTGCTGGAACCGCGCGGCAACGATGTGCTGGTGGGCGCGCTGTATTGCGAGCCGGTGTCGCCGGACGCTACCTGCGGCGTGATCTTCTTCAACAACGCCGGCTACCTCGGCATGTGCGGCCACGGCACCATCGGCCTCGTTGCATCGCTGCAACATCTGGGGCTGATCGCACCGGGGGTGCACAAGATCGACACGCCGGTCGGCCCGGTCAGCGCAACGCTGCATGAAGACGGCGCCGTGACGCTCGGCAATGTGCCGGCTTATCGATTCCGTAAACAGGTGGCGGTGGAAGTGCCGGGGTACGGCCGCTTCCTTGGTGACGTGGCCTACGGCGGCAACTGGTTTTTCCTGGTCTCCGAACACGCCCAGACCCTGACGATGGACAACGTCGAAACTCTCACCGACCTCACCTGGAAAATGCTCAGGGCCCTCGAAGACCAAGGCATCCATGGCGAGGACGGCGCAATCATCGACCACATCGAACTGTTCGCCGATGACGCCGAGGCCGACAGCCGCAACTTCGTGATGTGCCCCGGCAAAGCCTACGACCGCTCCCCTTGCGGCACCGGCACCAGCGCCAAACTCGCTTGCCTGGCCGCCGACGAAAAACTCGCGCCGGGCGAGCGCTGGGTGCAGGCGAGCATCACCGGCAGCCAGTTCGAAGGCCGCTTCGAATGGGAAGGCGATCGCGTTCGCCCCTACATCACCGGCCGCGCCCACATGACCGCCGACAGCACGTTGCTGATCGACGAAACCGATCCGTTCGCGTGGGGCATCTGAGCCGCTGCGCTGTTTTTTCAAACCCCTCTGAATGACCGTTCCAAGGAGAACAATAATGAGCGACAACATCTTCACTGGCTGCATGCCCGCCCTGATGACCCCGTGCACCGCCGCGCGTAAACCGGACTTCGACGCGCTGGTGGCCAAGGGTCGCGAGCTGATCGACATCGGCATGAGTGCGGTCGTGTACTGCGGTTCCATGGGCGACTGGCCGTTGCTCACCGAAGCCGAGCGTCAGGAAGGCGTGGCGCGCCTGGTGGCCGCCGGGATTCCGACCATCGTCGGCACCGGCGCGGTCAACACCCGTGAAGCGGTGTCCCACGCGGCCCATGCGGCGAAGGTCGGCGCGCAGGGTTTGATGGTGATTCCTCGGGTGCTGTCCCGTGGCGCTTCGGCGGCGGCGCAAAAAGCCCACTTCGCGGCGATTCTGCAAGCCGCGCCGAACCTGCCGGCGGTGATCTACAACAGCCCTTACTACGGCTTCGCTACCCGCGCCGACCTGTTCTTCGAACTGCGCCGTGAATACCCGAACCTGATCGGCTTCAAGGAATTCGGCGGTGGCGCCGACCTGCGCTACGCCGCTGAAAACATCACCTCCAAGGACGATGACGTGACCTTGATGGTCGGTGTCGACACCCAAGTGGTGCACGGTTTCGTCAACTGCAACGCCACCGGCGCCATCACCGGCATCGGCAACGCCCTGCCCCGCGAAGTGCTGCAACTGGTGGCCCTGAGCAAGCAGGCGGCCAAGGGTGACGCCAAAGCCCGGCGTCAGGCCCGGGAGCTGGAATCGGCGCTGGCGGTGCTGTCGTCCTTCGATGAAGGCACGGATCTGGTGCTGTATTACAAACACCTGATGGTGCTCAACGGCGACAAGGAATACACCCTGCATTTCAACGAAACCGATGCCTTGAGCGACTCGCAACGCCGTTACGCGGAAGCCCAGTACACGCTGTTCCGTCATTGGTACGAAAACTGGTCGGCGGAACAGAACTTCGCCTGACCTGCCACTGCGCTCAAGCCCGCCGCCCCCCACGGTGGCGGGCTCTATTCGTGACCTGTTTTATTGATAAGGAATGCGCCATGACTCTGACGGGCCAACTGCTGATCGGTCAGCACACCCTCACCGGCGACCGCGACGTCATCCACGGAATCAATCCCGCCACCAACACGCCTTTGCAACCGGCCTACGCCGGCGGTTCTGCCGAGCATGTGGAGCAGGCCTGCGCACTGGCCTGGGCGGCGCTCGACCGTTATCGCGAGACATCGCTTGAGGCACGGGCCGAATTCATTGAAACCATCGCTTGCGAAATCGAAGCGCTGGGCGACGAACTGATCGACCGCGCCCTGGCCGAAACCGGCCTGCCGCGCCCGCGCCTGCTGGGCGAGCGGGGCCGCACCTGCCAGCAACTGCGTTTGTTTGCCCGCACCATGCGGGCCGGTGAATGGCTGGATGTGCGAGTCGACAGCGCGCAACCACAGCGCCAGCCGCTGCCGCGTTCGGATCTGCGTCAGCGGCAGATTCCACTGGGCCCGGTGGCGGTGTTTGGTGCAAGCAACTTTCCACTGGCGTTCTCGGTGGCGGGCGGCGATACCGCTTCGGCCCTGGCCGCTGGCTGCCCGGTGATCGTCAAGGCCCACGGCGCCCATCCCGGCACCAGCGAACTGGTTGGTCGCGCCGTAGCGCGGGCGGTCAAGGCCTGTGGTTTGCCGGAAGGTGTGTTCTCGTTGTTGTACGGCTCCGGCCGTGAAGTAGGCATTGCGCTAGTCAGTGATCCACGGATCAAGGCAGTCGGCTTCACCGGTTCGCGCAGTGGCGGGCTCGCGCTGATCAAAGCGGCACAAGCCCGGCCCGAGCCGATTCCGGTATACGCTGAAATGAGTTCGATCAATCCGGTTTTGTTGTTCCCAGCAGCGTTGCAGAATCGCGCCGAGGCGTTGGCCCAAGGGTTTGTGGCTTCGCTGACGCTGGGCGCCGGTCAGTTCTGCACCAATCCCGGCTTGGTGATCGTCCGCAAGGGGCCGGCGTTGGACGCCTTCATTGCCGCCACCAGCGAACTGATCCAGCGCAGCCCCGCGCAGACCATGCTGACGCCGGGGATCTTCAACGCCTACGAATCCAGCGTGAATGCCCTCGCGGAAAATACCCGGGCGCGCATTGCCGCCGTCGGCCAGCGCGCGACGGAACCGAATCAGGGCCAGGCTCATGTGTTCGTCACCAACGCCGCCGATTTCCTTGCTGATCATTCGTTGCAGGCCGAAGCCTTCGGCGCCGCGTCCTTGATCGTGCAATGCGCCAGCGACGCTGAAATCCGTCAGGTGCTCGAACAGCTGGAAGGCCAGCTGACCGCCACGCTGCACCTGGATGACGAAGATCTGCAACAGGCCCGCGCATTGCTGCCAACCCTGGAGCGCAAGGCCGGACGCCTGCTGGTCAACGGCTGGCCGACCGGCGTTGAAGTCTGCGATGCGATGGTGCACGGCGGGCCGTTCCCGGCAACTTCCGATTCGCGCACCACGTCGGTGGGCACCGCGGCGATCCTGCGTTTCCTGCGCCCGGTCTGCTATCAGGATTTCCCCGACAGCCTGCTACCGACCGCACTCAAACACGCCAATCCACTGTCGCTGCGTCGCTTGCTCGATGGCCAAAGGGAAACCGCGAAAAATGCCGAATAACCCGCACGACATCGCCGTGGTCGGCGCCGGCATCATCGGCGTCGCCAGTGCCCTGCGCCTGGCCCGTCAGGGTTTGCGGGTGGTGGTGATCGATCCGCAGGAACCGGGCCACGGCGCCTCGTTCGGCAACGCCGGGCACCTGGCGACCGAGCAAGTATTTCCGATTGCCGACAGCTCGATCCTCAAACGCCTGCCCGCCATGCTCATGGACCCGATGGGGCCGCTGCGCCTGGACTGGAAATACCTGCCCCGCGCCTTGCCCTGGTTTGCGCGGCTTTTGCTGAACCTGCGCTCGGCGCCGTTCCAGCGTACCGTCGCCGGGTTGAGGGCGCTGAATGAAAGCTCGCTCGACGCCTGGCAGCGCTTGCTCAATGACATCCAGCGTCCCGACCTGCTGAAGATGGAAGGTTCGCTGCTGGTGTTCGAACGCCCCGACTCGCGTCCGGCCCTCGAAGCATTACAGCGACGCATGCAACAGCAGGAGGTGCCGGTCGATTGGTGGCAGGCCGGTGCGGTACGCGAGACCGCGCCGCAACTGAGCGAACAGATTCAGGGCGGACTGTTTTTCCCGAGCACCGGGCACTTCATCGACCCCTATCAGGTCGTGCGTGAGTTGGTCGAGGCGGCGAAAGCCAGCGGCGTGCAGTTTGTGAAACAGGCGGTTCAGGGCGGGCAACTGCATGAGCATGGCGTCAATCTGATGACCGGAACCGGCGCCCTGTCCGCTCGCCAAGTACTGATCGCCTGCGGCGCCCATTCGGCAAAACTCACCGCCGCACTGACCGGCAAAAACGTCCCGCTGGACACCGAGCGCGGCTATCACCTGATGCTGCCTCACGAACACAACCGACTGCCCTTCCCCGTCACCTCGCTGGAACGTAAATTCATCATGACCCCGATGTCCGAAGGGCTGCGCCTGGCCGGCACCGTCGAATTCGCCGGCCTCGAAGCCCCACCGGCCATGGCCCGCGCCTGGCAGTTGCATCGGTTGAGCAAAGGGTTGTTTCGTGATGAGTTGAGTGTCGAGGCGGCCACACCGTGGATGGGGTTTCGGCCGTCGCTGCCGGATTCGTTGCCGGTGATCGATCGGGTGTGTGACGGGAAGGTGTTGCTTGCGTTCGGACATCAGCATCTGGGGCTGACGCAGGCGGCGGTGACGGCGGAGATGGTTGGGGGGATGGTTTCGCCGTCGGCGCAGAACACAGCTCGTGTTCTTCCTTCGAGCGAGCCCTATCGGCTGGATCGCTTTTGAGTGGCCGTCTATCTGGCGCCCTGCTGATATTCACGGGGCGTACACCCGAACTCTCGACGGAACACCGTGTGCAGGTACTGTGCGGATTTGAAACCGCAGGTGCGGGCAACATCCGCAATCGGCGTGTCGGTTTTTTCCAGTCCGCGAGTGGCCGCCGCCAGTTTGAAACGCAGAATCTCGTCATGCACGCTGCAACCACGCACCGCGCGAAAGTGCGACTCCAGCGAGGAACGCGACACGCCGACATAAGCCGCCACTTGCGCGGTCTTGATGCCCTGGCAGGCATATTGGCGGATGAACAGCAGCGCCTGCATGACGTAGGGGTTGCCCAATGGCTGATGCAAGCTCGACACCTGCACGTTGATCGCTTCAGGCGGGATCAGGAAATGCTCGCCCGTTGACGGCTTGCCGTGGAGCATCTGGTGCAGCAGTTGCGCGGCGGTGCGGCCCATGGTTTCGGTGCCCTGGATCACTGAACTCAGGGGGACCCGGGTCAGGCTGCGGGTCAACGGGTCATTGTCGATGCCGATCAGCGCCACCTGCTCCGGCACGGCGATGCCGGCGGTCAGGCAGGCTTGCAGCAACTGCCGGGCGCGGGCATCACTGACTGCGATGATGCCAATCGGCTTGGGCAGGCTTTGCAGCCAGGCGATCAGCTGTTCGACGGCGCTGTCCCACAGCGGCGCGCTGGTCCCCATGCCGCGATAGACCTCGGCGTGCAAGCCGTCCCGCTGCATCAATCGTAGAAAAGCCTTTTCGCGCTCCTGGGCCCATCGGTTGGCCTGCGCCTCAGGCAGGCTGAAGCAGGCGAACCGTTGCAGCCCGGCCTCGATCAAGTGCTCGTAAGCCATGGTGATCAGCGCGTTATTGTCAGTCGCGACGTACGGGATGCCTTTGGGATAGGCGCGCTCATCCTGATAAGAACCGCCCACCGCCACCACGGGCAATTTGATGTCGGCCAGCGCCTCGCCAATCAGCGGGTCGTCGAAGTCGGCAATGATTCCGTCACCTTGCCAGCGCTCGATGCCCTTCAAGCGGCAGAGAAAATCCTCCTCCAGAAACAGATCCCAGGACGCGCGCGTGCTGCTCAGGTAGTTGCCGATGCCGCTGATGATGCCGCGGTCATAGATCTTGCTGCCGTTGAACAACAGGGCGATGCGGTGAACAGGCGGTACGGTTTTCATTGTTTTCAGGCTTGTTCCGGGCCCCTTGCCGTAGAGGCGGTCTGCACAGACTAGGCGCGCAGAGGACGAATCTCAATACGCAAAATCGCACTCCGTGTTGGTGATTTTCGTAATCGGCAGGCACAGGGCCGTTGCTAGTATCGGGACACGCCCCAAGAACAACAACCGAGAACAACAACCAAGAACAACAAGGACATTGCCAATGCCGTACTTCCCCGATGTCGAGCGGATCCGCTACGAAGGTCCTGCCAGCGATTCTCCCCTTGCCTTCCGTCACTACGACGCCGACAAGATCATCCTCGGCAAGCCGATGCGCGAACACCTGCGCATGGCCGCCTGTTATTGGCACACCTTTGTCTGGCCGGGCTCCGACGTGTTCGGCGCAGGGACGTTCAAGCGCCCATGGCAACACGCCGGCGACCCGATGGAACTGGCCATTGGCAAGGCGCAGGCCGCGTTCGAGTTTTTCTCCAAGCTGGGTATCGACTACTACTGCTTTCACGACACGGATGTCGCCCCCGAAGGCCACTCGCTGAAGGAGTACCGCAACCACTTCGCCCAAATGGTCGATCACCTGGAACGCCATCAGGAAGAAAGCGGAATCAAGCTGCTGTGGGGCACCGCCAACTGTTTCAGCAATCCGCGCTTTGCCGCCGGTGCCGCCAGCAACCCGGATCCTGAAGTGTTCGCCTGCGCCGCGGCCCAGGTCTTCAGCGCCATGAACGCGACTCAACGCCTCAAAGGCTCCAACTATGTGTTGTGGGGCGGTCGCGAGGGCTACGAAACCCTGCTCAACACCGACCTGAAACGCGAGCGCGAACAACTGGGTCGCTTCATGCGCATGGTGGTCGAGCACAAGTACAAGATCGGTTTCAAAGGTGACCTGCTGATCGAGCCCAAGCCGCAGGAGCCAACCAAACACCAATACGATTGCGACAGCGCCACGGTGTTCGGTTTTCTCCAGCAGTTCGGTCTGGAAAAGGAAATCAAGGTCAACATCGAGGCCAACCACGCGACCCTGGCCGGTCATAGTTTTCATCACGAAGTGGCGACGGCCGTATCGCTGGGGATTTTCGGCAGCATCGATGCCAACCGGGGCGATCCGCAGAACGGCTGGGACACCGATCAATTCCCCAACAGCGTCGAGGAAATGACCCTCGTCACTTATGAAATCCTCAAGGCCGGCGGGTTCGGCAATGGCGGGTTCAACTTCGACTCCAAGGTGCGCCGCCAGAGCCTCGACGAGGTCGATCTGTTTCACGGCCACGTCGGCGCCATGGACGTCCTCGCCCTGTCGCTCGAGCGGGCCGCCGCCATGGTCCAGAACGATCAGCTTCAGCGGCTCAAGGACCAACGCTACGCCGGCTGGCAGCAGCCGTTCGGCCAGGCGGTTCTGGCAGGCGACTTCAATCTCCAGTCACTGGCCGAGCACGCCTTCGCCAACGAACTGAACCCGCAGGCCGTCAGCGGCCGGCAGGAAATGCTCGAAAACGTCGTCAACCGTTTCATCTATCGCTGATCGCCAATGGGGACTGCGGGCGCTGTGACATTTGCGCGACAAATCTGTAGTCCGTTGCGTCAGCTGATTCTCTACAGTTCCATCAGCCCGATATTCATCGTCAGGCCGTGTCTTTCAAACAAAAATAAAAGGACGCACCACCATGAAGAATGTAAAACGCACGCTGCTGGCCAGCGCCCTGGCCCTGTTGTCGCTGCCGGTGATGGCCGACGCGGCCCATCCGAAAATCGGTTTCTCCATTGATGACCTGCGGCTGGAACGCTGGTCCCGTGACCGGGATTACTTCGTTGCGGCAGCGGAGAAAATGGACGCCAAGGTCTTCGTGCAGTCGGCCGATGCCAACGAGCAAAAGCAAATTTCGCAAATCGAAAACCTCATTTCCCGCGGCGTCGATGTCATCGTCATCGTGCCGTTCAACGCTACCGTGCTGACCAATGCGGTGGCCGAAGCGAAGAAAGCCGGGATCAAGGTCGTGTCCTATGACCGTCTGATACTCAACGCCGATATCGACGCCTACATTTCCTTCGATAACGAAAAGGTCGGCGAGATGCAGGCCAGCGGCGTGCTGCACGCAGCGCCCAAGGGCAATTACTTCCTGCTGGGCGGTGCGCCCACCGACAACAACGCGAAAGTCCTGCGCGAAGGTCAGATGAAAGTGCTGCAACCGGCCATCGACAAGGGCGATATCAAGATCGTCGGCCAGCAATGGGTGAAGGAATGGAACCCGACCGAGGCGCTGAGCATTGTTGAAAACGCATTGACCCGCAACGACAACAAAATCGACGGCATCGTCGCCTCCAACGACGCCACGGCCGGTGGCGCCATTCAGGCCCTGGCCGCTCAGCAACTGGCCGGCAAGGTGCCGATCTCCGGACAGGACGCGGACCTGGCAGCGGTCAAGCGGGTGATCTCCGGCACTCAAACCATGACCGTTTACAAACCGCTGAAACTGATTGCCTCCGAAGCCGCCAGACTCTCGGTGCAACTGGCGCGCAACGAGAAGCCCGCCTACAGCTCGCAGTACGACAACGGCAGCAAAAAAGTCGACACCATCCTGCTCACCCCGACTCCGTTGACCAAGGACAACATCGACCTGCTGGAACAGGACGGCTTCTATACCAAGGCGCAGCTCGCCGGAAAGTGACACTCAGTGAGTGATGCCCCCGCAGGCGTTTTGCGCCTGCGGGATCAGTCCAGTATCTGTCGCTTATGAGTCTCTGCCATGTCCGACTTTCTGCTGAAAATGAACGGCATCGTCAAAACCTTCGGCGGTGTCAAAGCGCTCAACGGCATCGACCTCAAGGTCCGGCCGGGCGAGTGCGTCGGGCTGTGCGGCGAGAATGGCGCCGGCAAGTCCACGCTGATGAAAATCCTGTCTGCGGTCTATCCCCATGGCACCTGGGACGGTGAAATCCTCTGGGACGGTCAACCGCTCAAGGCGCAATCGATCAGCGAAACGGAAGCCGCCGGCATCGTCATCATTCACCAGGAACTGACGCTGGTTCCCGACCTCTCGGTGGCCGAAAACATTTTCATGGGCCATGAGCTGACGCTGCCGGGTGGGCGGATGAATTACCCGGCGATGATCCACCGCGCCGAAGCCCTGATGCGCGAACTGAAAGTGCCGGACATGAATGTATCGCTGCCGGTTTCGCAGTACGGCGGCGGTTATCAGCAACTGGTGGAAATCGCCAAGGCCCTGAACAAACAGGCACGCCTGCTGATCCTCGACGAACCTTCTTCCGCCCTGACCCGTTCGGAAATAGAGGTGTTGCTGGACATCATCCGCGACCTCAAGGCCAAGGGCGTCGCCTGCGTTTATATCTCGCACAAACTCGATGAAGTGGCCGCCGTGTGTGACACCATTTCGGTGATCCGGGACGGTAAACACATCGCCACGACCGCCATGGAAAACATGGATATTCCCCAGATCATCACCCAGATGGTCGGCCGGGAAATGAGCAACCTCTACCCCACCGAACCCCACGACATCGGCGAGGTGATTTTCGAGGCGCGCCACATCACCTGCTACGACGTCGACAACCCCAAACGCAAACGGGTCGACGACGTTTCGTTCAGCCTCAAACGCGGGGAAATCCTCGGCATCGCCGGGCTGGTCGGTGCCGGCCGCACGGAGCTTGTGACCGCGCTGTTTGGCGCCTACCCCGGTCGCCACGAAGGCGAAGTCTGGCTGGACGGCCACCCCATCGACACCCGTACGCCGCTCAAATCAATTCGCGCCGGCGTGTGCCTGGCGCCCGAAGACCGCAAGCGTCAGGGGATCATTCCCGACCTGGGTGTCGGCCAGAACATCACCCTGGCCGTGCTGGACAGTTTCTCCAAACTGACCCGCATCGACGCCGAAGCCGAACTGGGCAGCATCGATCGGGAAATTTCGCGCCTGCACCTGAAGACCGCGAGCCCGTTCCTGCCGATCACCAGCCTGTCCGGAGGCAATCAACAAAAAGCCGTGTTGGCGAAGATGCTGCTGACCAGGCCCCGGGTGCTGATCCTCGACGAGCCGACCCGAGGGGTGGATGTCGGCGCGAAGTACGAGATCTACAAGTTGATGGGGATGCTGGCCGCCGAAGGCGTGTCGATCATCATGGTGTCTTCGGAACTGGCCGAGGTGCTCGGCGTTTCCGACCGCGTACTGGTGATCGGCGAAGGCCGGTTGCAGGGCGATTTCCTCAACCATGAACTCACTCAGGAACAGGTGCTCGCCGCCGCACTCAGCCAGCCTGACAGCCATAACAATAAAGATCGGAAATCCGCGTAAATGAATCAGGTCAAACAACTTTTCACCCGCTACAAGATGCTCGCACTGGTGTTCGCCGTGGCGCTGATCTGGCTGTTCTTCAGCTGGCAGACCGAGGGCGGATTCCTGACACCGCGCAACCTCTCCAACCTGCTGCGCCAGATGTCCATCACCGGGATCCTCGCCTGCGGCATGGTGCTGGTCATCATCAGCGGCGAGATCGATCTGTCGGTCGGCTCATTGCTGGGCCTGCTCGGTGGCGTGGCAGCCATTCTCGACGTTGTCTATCACGTACCGCTGCTGGCGAACCTGAGCCTTGTGGTGGTGTGCGGATTGCTGATCGGCCTCGCCAACGGTTACATGGCGGCGTACCTGCGCATTCCGTCATTTATCGTGGGGCTGGGCGGGATGCTGGCGTTCCGGGGGATTTTGCTGGGAATCACCGGAGGCACGACCATTGCGCCGGTGTCTCCGGAGCTTGTTTACATTGGCCAAGGTTATTTGCCACATGCGATCGGCGCCGGCCTGGGCGTCCTGCTGTTCGCACTGACGTTGTTCCTGACCTGGCAACAACGGCGCAATCGCGCCCTTCACGGCCTCGCGGCACACTCACTGGTGCGTGACGTGGCACGCGTGTTGTTGATCGGCGCGGTGCTGGCCGGGTTTGTCCAGACCCTCAACAGCTATGACGGCATTCCCGTGCCGGTCCTGCTTCTGTTGATTCTATTGGGCGGATTCAGCTACGTGACCAGCCAGACCGTGTTCGGCCGACGTGTCTATTCCGTGGGCAGCAACATGGAAGCGACGCGCCTGTCCGGTATCAATGTGCAGGCCGTGAAACTCTGGATTTTCGGGATCATGGGCGTGATGTGCGCCCTCGCCGGCGTGGTCAACACTGCGCGCCTGGCCGCCGGCTCCCCCTCGGCCGGCAGCATGGGCGAACTCGACGCCATCGCCGCCTGCTTCATCGGTGGCACCTCGATGCGCGGCGGTTCCGGCACGGTCTACGGCGCCCTCCTCGGCGCGTTGGTCATCACCAGCCTGGACAACGGCATGTCCATGCTCGACGTCGACAGTTACTGGCAGATGATCGTCAAGGGCAGCATTCTGGTGTTGGCGGTTTGGGTGGATGTGAGTACGCGGACCGGGCGGCGTTGAAATGAAGGCATCTCTGAAAATGCGAAAAGCCTGCTTTTGAAGGCAGGCTTTTCGTTACGCCTGGAGCTTTCCGATATCTAGGAAGGCATCAGCCAGTGCCGTTCAGTGGTCCACCCAAGAAAAACCTTACTTCCCTCGCGCTCTTGGTGAGCCGAAGTCAACCGACACCCAGATACCGCCATGCGCAACCCGATCATGGCGGGAAGAAATCGTCCCTGAAATGCGCCGGATTGAGCGGCGAAGTGCACTTCAATGTTTCCAAGCACGCTCTCCAATCGAGACTGATCCAGCATCGACAGATAAAACATCATCTGGCGCCACGCATACGCGGTGTTTTTCAACATGACCAGACGTGCATGGTAGAACTTGATCTGCATCTGCTGCCGACTGCATATCCATTTGAAACATGCCTCGGCCATTGAACCCAAGCGATCATGTAACAGCGTCTTCAGGTCCAGATCATCAAACAGGATTGCCAGATTTTGCGTGGTCAATATCTGTTGCTGTTCGATGATCGTGCCGTTGTTCGCCGGGCTCCATCTACCGATATCGGCATTCGCCCGCCGCGCGCACAAACCAGCCAGCACACCACTGTTGCTTCGTGAATTCCGCTGCTTGGGTAGTGCAGCCAACTGATCCATATCGATATCGTAATAGCGTGCGTAAAGAGATCCGGCCATCAGCCGGACTGAACGCTTGGCAGCCTTCACGAACTTGCCGGAGAAAGCGCCCATGAAAATGTCAGCCGCGATCTCCTCTACGAAGGGAAGATCCAGCTTGGCCGATTCGGCAAGCGAGGAAAATTCCTGAAGCAACTTGTTTGGCAGAATGGCCTGAGGAAATGCAACAAGGGTCAATGCGGACGCCTCGACCAAAGCCTGTCTGGCACCTTCAATCGCCAGAGCTCCCGCCTCGTACTCGGTCTCCAGGGCTTTCACCCAAGGTAAATCATCGACTCTCACCTGACGCTGCATGTTCAGCAGTAATAGAGAGCGTCGACGCCTGAACGCACAATAAGTTGCGACAGACAGTGCCCGCAGCGCTACGTCTCGATATCCGGCGCTACAGATTTGCGCCGTCATCGCTGGCAGCACTTTCGCCACGGTATCTGCGGATGTAATGACCCCATGTTCAATCAACTCTGCAACCGTTCCCTTTCGGCAGCGTTCGAAGCGTCGACGAATCGAAGGAGGAATGGTCTCCCCCTCCTTCAATGAATAAGCCTTCGCCTCTTCGTTGGTGATGGGCGTCAGTAACGGCGCGAAATCAGAGATGCCTTCCGAGACTGGATATCTCGCCAGTCGCGCGGAAGCAGCCTTGGCAATCAGATGGTGTGCCGAGGCTGATACGTGATGGCGCTGCTGTGCGCGCTTGCTGGAATGTTCTTCGGACTCAGGGTGTCCATGCTTGGCTACAAAGTCGTCGACGATTCTGCGAATGCGCCCAACCTGGCGCCCCGTTAGCGATGCAGGATCGATAGAGCATTGCTTGAGCAATGCCAGCAACTCCGCCGCCCGATCACTGGAGTTACCCGCGCGGCGGGGATCAGCCTCAGTGGCGATATCAAATTCTTTACCGAGCACCGAAGCGCGCTCGAACCAGCCTTCAGGGTAATGCCTGCAAGGCCAACCATCGTTGTACGTCAGCAGGAACAGCGAGACCGCCGTGTCGTAGAGGGGCAACCTGCGTTCAACAACATGCTTTTGGACGGTAAGACGAGGCTGGGGTAAGAGGTCGGACAGCCGCAGGCTGATTTGACCAGCATTGAAAACTTCAACTTCAGCCATCGAGAGTGGGCGCTCGTTGGCTGCCGCGGGAAAGAAACGCACTCGTTCGAAGAAAGGCGCGATCTGCTCGATCAACGTCCTGGCTTCTTCGACGCGTTGTTGCCCCAGAAACCAGGCCACTGTCAGCAAAGCGGCCTCTTCCGGTACATCGATCCGATAGTCTTCGTTCGTCAATCGCTCTTGCAGCGTTCTGACGCCTTCGTCTGAAAGATGCCACCTATTCAAATCGAGCCGTTCGTATCCCGCTCGAATGCCAGGAATCGATGACGCCAACAGGCGCTCATGAGCGGTCAACTCGCCACCGGCCAGAAGGTTGCCCGTTGCAAAGCCGCCAGTGGCCACTTCCAGCGTGATCCATTCTGGCAGGTCGGCAAACGGCGTCCGCGTGCCATACAGTGTACGGCCATGCATCAGGTTTTCGAGAACCTTTTGCCAGCGTTCGATCCTGGCAAGTGCTTTCGGACTGGCGTCGTTGTCGCGTGCAGTAAGCGCGCGAGACAGTTGAAAGTGCGCATAACCGGCGTTTATTTCGCCGAGCGCACCCGATTCACCCTCAGGCCTGGACATACTTCCTTGTGACCTACTATGTAGTGGGTCCGGGGGCTGGATTCGAACCAGCGCCCACCCGGTTAAGAGCCGAGTGTTCTACCGCTGAACTACCCCGGAACAGAGCGCGCATTGTCGATGAGTGGCGAAAGTATGTGAAGCTCGGATTCAGGGATTTTGTTGCGACAAATCTCTGATCGTTAAGCCTTCATCACTCAATGCAGCGCTTATCCAAACGCTACGCGCACAAAATCAATAAAACTCCTCAACTTCGGCGTCAGCCTCGGATCCGGCGCATACAGAAGATTCATCGGCGAAACCGGCACCTTGTACTGCGGCAGCAGACTCACCAGTGTCCCGCTTCTCAGCGAATCCTTGACCAGCTCCAGCGGGAGCATCACCACCCCCAGCCCCGCCACTGCTCCGGACAGCAACGGATCGCCCTGATTAATCGTCAATCGGCTTTTAATCGGTACATCGATACAGCCTTCCGGGCCTTCGAATCGCAGGTGTGAGCGGCCGTCCGAATAGGCGAACGCCAGACATTCATGCTCCTGAAGGTCCCAAGGCGTGGTGATGGTTGGGCGGCGTGCGAGGTAGGACGGTGCCGCGCACAGCACCATTTGATAGGGCATCAGCGGCAGTGCCTTCAGGCCGCTGTCGGCGAGTTCGCCGATGCGAAATACAGCGTCGTATCCGCCGTCCACCAGGTCGACCAGTTCGTTCGACAGCGTCAGGTCCACCGACACTTGCGGATAACGAACCATGTACTCCAGCAGCTTCGGCGACAGCGTGCTGACGCCGAACGTGACGGGCGCATTGATCCGCAACCGGCCGCTGGGCACGCCCCGGGTCACGGCGGCCATTTCTTCGGCGGCGTCCATGTCGGCCAGAATCAGCTTCGCTCGCTGATAGAAGGTGCGGCCGAAATCAGTCAGGCTTTGCTTGCGGGTGGTGCGGTTGAGCAGCGAAACGCCCAGATGTTGCTCGAGCATCTTCACTTGCTTGCCGACCATTTGCGGGGACAGGTTGAGTTCGTCCGCCACCGCGCTGAAGGAGCCCAGCTCCACCGCTTTGACGAAGGTGGCCATGAGTGCAAGGCGATCCATTGGAAACTCATTGTTTCTAGTGTTGCGTCATCCTAGGCCTTTATCCGGAGCAGGCCAAAGCCTAAATTGGCGTCCATGGCACCGGATAACGCCGGTGCAATTTCATCGATAACCGAGGAAGTACAAATGGCACGCATTGTCAGGATTCATGAATACGGTGACGCGAGCGTCCTGAAACTGGAAAACGTCGACGTCACGGCGCCCGCTGCGGACGAAGTGCAGATCGAGGTCAAAGCCTTTGGCCTGAATCGCGCCGAAGTGATGTTCCGTAATCACGCCTATCTGCAGGAAGCGGAGTTTCCCAGCCGTCTCGGCTACGAAGCGGCCGGTGTGGTGGTGGCGGTCGGCGCCAACGTCAGCGAGTTCAAGATCGGTGATGCCGTCAGCCTGATTCCGCCGCTGGACATCGCGCGCTGGGGCACTTACGGCGAACTGGCCAACGTACCCGCCCACCTCACCGTCAAACACCCGCAGAACCTGTCGTTTGAACAAGCGGCGGCGTCCTGGATGCAATACGTCACCGCGTGGGGTGCGCTGGTCGAACAGGCCAAACTGCAAAAGGACGATTTCGTGATCGTCACCGCCGCCTCCAGCAGCGTCGGCCTGGCAGCCTTCCAGATCGCGAAAATGGTCGGCGCCACCTCGATTGCCGTCACCCGGACCCGCGCCAAGAAACAAGCTTTGCTCGACGCTGGCGCCGCACACGTGATCGTCAGCGACGAAGAAGACATGGTTGCAGCCGTCATGGCGCTGACCGACGGCAAAGGCGCGCGGGTGGTGTTCGATCCGGTGGGCGGCCCGTCGTTCGAACCGCTGACCCAAAGCATGGCGCGCGGCGGCATCCTGCTGGAGTACGGTGCCCTGAGCCCGGAACCGACGCCGTTCCCGCTGTTCACCGTGCTGGGCAAATGCTTGACGCTCAAGGGTTACCTCTACACGGAGATCGTCTCCGACCCGGCCATCCTGGCACGCGCCAAGGCTTTCATCGGCGACGGGCTGGCATCGGGTGCGCTGCAACCGATCATTGCCAGGACATTTGCCCTGGATGACATTCAGGAAGCGCATCGCTTTCTTGAGGCCAACCAGCAGGTCGGGAAAATTGTCGTCACGGTTTGAGGTGACGAGTCCCCTGCACTGCTGTTTGCGGTAGAAACGACGAAAGCCTGCTTTTTTCAAAGCAGGCTTTCGTCTATCCGGCATCCGGTTATTTCTGATGCGCCGTCAGCGCGGCATAGCCGTTCATCAAGTTGCGGTAGTTCGGGATGCGCTGGGACAGCAGGTTGCCCAGGCCTTCGATGTCGTTGCGCCAGTCGCGGTGCAGTTCGCAGGCTACCGAGAACCAGTTCATCATCTGCGCGCCGGCCTGGGTCATGCGGTTCCACGCGGCTTGCTGCACGGTGGTGTTGAAGGTGCCGGAAGCGTCGGTCACCACGAATACGTCAAACCCTTCCGCCAGCGCCGACAGGGTCGGGAACGCTACGCACACATCGGTCACGACCCCGGCAATGATGATCTGCTTGCGGCCGGTGGCCTTGATCGCCTTGACGAAGTCTTCGTTGTCCCAGGCGTTGATCTGGCCTGGGCGAGCGATGTACGGCGCGTCCGGGAACATTTCCTTGAGTTCCGGCACCAGCGGGCCGTTCGGGCCTTGTTCGAAGCTGGTGGTGAGGATGGTCGGCAACTCGAAGAATTTGGCCAGATCGGCCAGCGCCAGCACGTTGTTCTTGAACTCGTTTGGCGAGAAGTCCTGAACCAGAGAAATCAGGCCGGTCTGGTGGTCGACCAGCAGAACCACGGCGTCGTCTTTGTTCAGGCGGTTGTAGGTTGGAGTGCTCATGTGTGAATCCCTTTTTAGTTGTGGAAGTGCGTTTGCGTTCAAGATGGGCACAGATTACTGACTCGCCTGAAAGCGATAAATCGTCTGAAAAGCGTTTCACCGTCAACCCAAAGAGGACAATCAACTCAAACTGCCAGGCAGTTCACACAGCCGGCCCGACCTTCGCGCCTATCCTTGTCATAATGCTGACCCGCTCAGAACGACCTCCAGGGAAATGTTGATGCCCGGACGCAACACGCAAGCGCCCAACTCAGATAAAGCACCGCGCGCACCCCGCCAAGGCGTGAAGGCCGGCTCGACCTTTCGTCTGACCGTCAGTTTCATGCTGATGGTGGTCGTGGCTTTTCTGACCGTCGAGAGCTGGAGGACGTGGCGCGATTACCGTTCGGTGTTTTCTTCCGCACGCGATTCGGTGACCAACCTCGCCCGCGCCACGGCGCAACACGCCGAGGACACCATCCGCCAGGTCGATGTGCTGACTGCGGGACTGGCCGAGCGGGTCGAAGGCGACGGTCTGCAGAACCTCGATGTGGCACGGATTCACAAGCTGCTCATCCAGCAATCGAAAATCATGCCGCAGCTGCATGGCTTGTTCATTTACGGCCCGGACGGCCATTGGATCGTGACTGACAAGGATGTCACGCCCGAGACGGCCAACAATGCCGACCGCGATTATTTCCAGTATCACCGCACCCATGAAGACCGGCGCGTGCGTATCGGCCAGGTGGTGGAAAGCCGTTCCACCCATGACCTGATCATTCCGATCTCGCGGCGTTTGAATAACCCCGACGGATCGTTCGCCGGCGTGCTGCTGGGGACGGTCAAGGTCAGTTATTTCGTCGATTATTACGGTGACTTCCGCATCGATGACAAAGGCGCGCTGGTGCTGGCGATGCGCGACGGCACGATTCTCGTGCGCCGGCCGTTCATTGCCTCGGTGGTCGGCAAAAGCCTGGCGAACAGCGAGATCTTCAAGACCTACCTGCCCAACGCCAATCAGGGCATTGTCCAGATCCGGGCGGTGGTCGACGACACCGAACGCCTTTATGGCTATCGCGCCCTGACCACCTACCCACTGGTGGTCGAGGCTGGTTTGTCCCGGGATTCCATCGTTGCGCCGTGGCGTCAGGACCTGCTGAAAAACGGCTTCGTGCTGGTGTTCCTGATTCTGGTGCTGGCCTGTTTCGGGCTCATCGTCCTGAGCCAGTTGCGCCAGCGGATGGCGATGGAACGGGAGATTCGCTCGGCGCACAAAACGATGCGCGACATGGCGCTGACTGACAGCCTCACCGGCCTCGGCAACCGTCGGCGCCTGGACGCGGCGCTGACGGATGAGATTCGCCTGGCCCGACGTCAGGGTTCTCCGCTGTCATTGATCATGCTCGATGTCGACTACTTCAAGCGCTACAACGACCAGTACGGCCACGCCGCCGGCGATGACTGCCTGATCGCGGTCGGCGACGGCATCCGCAAAGCAGTCAAGCGGCCTTCGGACCTGGCCGTGCGCTACGGTGGCGAGGAATTCACCGTGCTATTGCCCAACACCGACAGCGCCGGGGCGATTCAGGTCGCCGAAGATATTCTGCAGACCATTCGTTCGCTGGAGCTTGAACATGCCGGGCATCCGCTGGGGTATGTCACTGCGAGTGCGGGGATTACCACGCGATATCCGGTGGACGACGCGGTGACTCCGGCCACTTTGTTCAAGTCTGCCGACACTTGCCTCTATCAGGCCAAACAGCAAGGCCGGAATCGCTGGTGTTCGGCGCAGGCATCCCGGCAAATCCAGCCGATTGCGGCGATGCCGCGCACGGATCGCTGAATGTGACTAAAACCAGCCAATTCCTGCGTCCTTCACGCACATAAGCAGCGTCCTACAGCAGCCGTCCCTCACGCCTGATTACGTGGGCACCCTCGCCTTCGATACCGTCTTCTGCCTGAACCGGACAGAACACAGACGATGCGAAGAAAAGGCAAAGGTACCGAACTCCGAAACCAAACGCTCAAATCAGAAGCCCGCAAACTTGCGCACGAAACGCTTTCCATGGATCCAGGAGCTCTGGCAGCCGGGATTGATGCTCAGTTGCTCAGGATCGACCCGATCACGCCCTTGGCAATCAACGCATACCATCAGTGGAGCGGGCCCATTGGATACCCATGGGATGATGTACTTGAGTGGAAAACAAAAGATGCAAAAGGTCTGGACTTGGCTTTCTGGTACGAAGATGAGCTGTGCGGTTTGTGCTATGCAACGCCACGAAAAAGCACAATCTGCATAAAAATCGTTCTTTTGCAGGGTCACACCTACAAGGCCCATACCCTGCGAGGCTGGATCGCACCAATGGCACTACTGACAACAGAGTTCTATGCCCGAAAGCTGGGATGTACCGAAATTGAAGTACAAGAACCTGACTCAGGTGCTATCTCCTACTACCAAACGCTTGGATTTTATTTTGACACGACTGACCGCCTTGTCTTTCCACTGGTCCACCCATAAGATCGACTCAAGCAACCCGGCACGAGAGGTGTCCATGAAACACAAGAAGCCAAAAGCCCAATCAGCGCCTGCTTCCAGACTTCGTGCCGAAGAACCCTGTTTGCCCAACAGGGTCTCCGCCAGTCAGCGGCATTTTTTGAAAGTAGCCGCAGCCTGTGGCAAAGAAATGGAGCCTGATGGTTGGCTCGCCGGTGGCAGAACCTGAATCCCGCTTTGAAAAAACCGCCTGATTGGCGGTTTTTTTTCGCTTCAATATTGGCGTGCCCCGCGCCGGGCGCTCCAAAGACAGTGACGTGAAGCAAAAGCAGGAGAATTCCGAAAGCCCGCACTTCATGGTTTATTTACCGGTTCAACCTTGGAATCGGCCCACACTCCCTCATATCAAGGAACATCTGCGACCCATTCGAGAGGAAGGACATGCCATGACCACTCAAACCGAAACTGCCATTCTTGCCGGCGGCTGCTTCTGGGGCATGCAGGATCTGTTGCGCCGCTACCCCGGCGTGCTGCAGACGCGGGTCGGTTATTCCGGCGGTGACGTGCCGAACGCCACCTACCGCAACCATGGCAATCATGCCGAAGCCATCGAAATCGTCTTCGACCCCGCCGTGATCAGCTATCGGCAGATCCTTGAGTTTTTCTTTCAGATCCACGACCCGAGCACACCCAACCGTCAGGGCAACGACCTCGGTCCGAGCTATCGTTCGGCGATCTATTACCTGAACGAGCAGCAACGCGATATCGCTGAAGACACTGCGGCTGATGTCGATGCATCGGGCCTGTGGCCAGGCCGGGTGGTCACTGAAATCGAACCGGCGGGACCGTTCTGGGAAGCGGAGCCAGAGCATCAGGACTACCTCGAGCGCATTCCGAATGGCTACACCTGCCACTTCATTCGCCCGAACTGGAAGCTGCCGAAACGCGGTTGAGGTCTAGAGGGTGTCGGTGCAGTAACCCGTACATCTATTGCTGCAGCGACACCTGACTGCTTGTATCCTTGCGCGCGATGAGGACGAACGGCTGCCGTTATTGCCTTGATCCAATAGCCTCTGGAACGGAAAAACGGACTTTCCATAAGGTAGTGACGTGAAGCGAGATACGCACCTGGTTGTGCTTTTGCTGTTGGTTATCGGCTGTTCCCTGGCCTCACTGACTGTCTGGAAGGTGCTGGCCTCTCGAGAGCGAGCGCTGGAGGAAGTGGACGTTCACGGGTTGAACCTGACCCAGGCGCTTGTCACCTATTCCGAAGGCATTGTCCGCCAAAGTTCGGCGCTTTTGCTCGGGCTTGTCGAACGCCTGGAAACCGAAGGCAGTGGCCCCGTTCAGATCCAGCGGATCAGTTCGCTGATCGACCGGCAGGAGCCGCTGATGCCACAGCTCAGCGGCATCACCATCTACGACAGTCAGGGACGCTGGCTGATGTCGTCCAACCGGCCGATTCCGGCCGGGGCAAATAGCAGTGATCGGGCCTATTTCATTCATCACCGCGATGATCCCTCCCCCGAAACCTTTATCGGTCCGCCCATTCAGAGCCGCTCCAATCAGGAATGGGTCATCACCGTCAGTCGACGCTTCAATGATGCTCGCGGTGAGTTTGCCGGTGTGGTCGCGGTGACCTTGGGCATCGAAAACTTTCTGCGGCTGTTTGGAAAGATCGATGTCGGCCAGGAGGGAGCCATCGGGCTGTCCTATACCGATGGTACGTTGCTGGTTCGCTACCCCTTCCGCGAGCAGGACATGGGGCGCAATTTTTCAAAGTCGCCGATCTACGCCAAGTACCTGGTGGATCGCTCTGTCGGCACCGCCTCGTTCACCTCCAGCCTGGACGGTGTGGAAAGGCTCTACGCCTTTCGCAAAAGTGACCGGCTGCCGCTGATCACGACCGTCGCACTCGGGAAACGCGAAGCCCTCGCCGCGTGGCGAACGGAGGCGCTGCTATCGGCCGTGGTGGTGACGGGCCTGCTGGCGCTTACCGGTCTCATCGGCTGGTTTTTGATACTGGATATCCGACGCAGAACCCAAGTAGAAGCGGAGTTGATGGGCACTCAACAGCAGTTGCTTTCGTCAAACAGGCAACTCGAGCTGTTGGCGATGAAGGACGCCCTGACCGGTCTGGCCAATCGACGCTGCTTCGATGTGACGCTGGACCTGGAGGCGCGACGAGCGCAGCGCGACGGCACGTCCTTGGCACTGCTGATGATTGATATCGACTACTTCAAACTGTTCAACGATTCCTACGGGCATGTTGCCGGCGACGATTGCCTGCAACGCGTTGGCAACCTCGTGGAGACGTGCGTGCGCCGTCCCTCGGATCTTGTGGCGCGGTATGGCGGTGAAGAGATGGGCGTCATCATGCCCAATACCGACAGCGAAGGTGCGCAGATCGTGGCGCAACTGATCCTCGACCGGTTGCAGCAAGCGAACATTTCCCACGAATCCAGCCCGTTGGGACGAGTGAGTGTCAGCATCGGGATTGCCACTGCCGCCGGTTCCCGACTCACCCCCGTGCAAGGTTTGATCGAAGCCGCCGATCGGGCGCTGTACAGTGCCAAGGCCTTGGGGCGAAACAGGTCGGTGAAACTGCCGGGCTTGATCTAGCCTTAAGTGAAACCACGCGGGAGAAAACCACCATGTCCCTCCCCGAGCCACTCGCGCTGACAACCCGTAGATGGAATGACTATGTATGGGGCAACGCAAAATGAAAGGGTCGTACACCGAGGGGCCTTTGGCGCGTCCTCCTTTTTGTCCTTGGTCCTTTGCTTGACGCTTGCAGCACCAGCCCAGGCTGACACCTGCCCTGCCGGCGAAAAACAAGTATGCCTCGACAGCTGCATTTGCCTGCCGGACCCGGAACGTCTGTCTGAAGACCTTTTCCGGATGGCGGCACCGGTCCTGGCGCAGGGCTTGACTCAGGCCCGCGCCGAAGCCGCCAGTACCGACATCAAACCGATTCCCCCGCACATCCGGGAGCAACTGCTGCGCTGGTATGAACCCGGCGTCCTCGATGCCGTGCACTACAAAGTCACCAACGACGGCCAATACAACGCCGCCACGGCCATCCTGCAAAATCCGGATGTCGGTGCAGTGACGCTGATCGACATCATCCTGTTCCGCGACGCTGAAACCGCAGAACACAACGTCACTCTCTGGGCGCACGAACTGAAGCATGTGCAGCAGTTTCAGGAATGGGGAGTCGAAGGGTTTGCTCAGCGGTATACGCAGGATTTCAATGCGGTCGAGGCACCGGCGTATGCGATACAGGGCGAGGTCAGACGTTGGCTGCGAGCCGAAGCCCGATGATCGGACATCCCCTGCGTCCATGCCGGGGCCAGCCCCACCGTTCAAGCACCAGAAAAACCCTAGGCCTCGCCCGCCGAAACCGCCGCCCTCGCCTGCCCATGTTGCCGCGTGGTCACCAGCCCGATAAACGAAATCGCCAGCGCCAGCCCAATGGTCGACGTCACTTCCAGACGATGCTCGGGCGTCACCATCATCACCGCCAGCGCAGCGCAGATGAACGCGATCACCAGCCACGTCAGCCATGGAAACAGCCACATGCGAAACGTCAGCTCGACGTTTTGCCGACGCAACATCCGGCGCATGCGCAATTGCGAAACCGCGATCACCAGATACACCAGCAACGCAATCGCGCCGGAGCTGGCGAGCAGAAACTGGAACAGCCCCGCCGGCATGAAATAGCTGAACAGCGTCACCCCGGCGCCGATCACGGTGCTGGCAATCACCGCTGCCCTCGGCACGCCCGCTGCAGAGGTAACCTTTAACGGTTGCGGAGCATCGCCGCGACGACCCAGCGAGAACAGCATCCGCGAGGAAATGTAGATCGAGGAATTCATGCAACTGGCCACCGCGATCAGCACGACCACATCGACCAGGAATTTGGCGTTGGGAACGTTCATCAGCTCCAGCGCGCGCTGGTAAGAGCCGACCGACGCCAGCAACGGATCGTTCCAGGGCACCACGGAAATCACCACGAAAATCGACAGCAGATAAAACACGCCGATGCGCCAGATCACCGAGCGCGTGGCCTTGGCGATGTTCTGCGCCGGGTTGCTCGATTCGGCGGCCGCGATGGTCACCGCTTCCGTCCCGATAAAACTGAACATGATGGTGATGAAAGCCCCGACCACCGCTGACAAACCATTCGGGGCGAACCCGCCGTGCTCTTCCATCAAACGGCTCAAACCGCTGGCCTCACGTTCCGGAATCCAGCCCATCAACACCGCAAAACCCAACCCGATGAACCCGATGATCGCCACCACTTTGGCCATCGCAAACCAGAACTCGAACTCGCCGTACTTGGACACGCTGAACAGGTTGGTCACCACCAGCAAAATGATCGACAGCAACGCGAACAACCACGCATCGACCTGGGGAAACCACTGGTTCAAGACATGCCCGGCGGCCAGCGCTTCGATCGGAATGACCAGCACCCAGAACCACCAATACAACCAACCAATGGTGAACCCCGCCCAGCGCCCGATGGCCTGATCGGCATAGGTGGAAAACGATCCCGTGTCCGGGTGGGCCACGGCCATTTCACCGAGCATGCGCATGACCAGCACGACCAGCAGACCGGAGAAGAGATAAGCGAGCAAGACTGCCGGGCCGGCGGCGGCAATGGCGTGGCCGGAGCCGACAAACAGCCCCGCACCGATGATGCCGGCAATGGAAAGCATGGTGACGTGACGCGGCTTGAAGCCCTGCGCCAACTGACCGTTCGAGTCCTTCGAGTTCAGACTATTCATTGTTTTTGTTGTTCTCTGGTGATCGACGTTTGGGCGTACTGACGACGTGTCAGGCGATCATCATTTCTTCCTGTTGCCCTGCTCCAGAGCGGCGCACCTCAAGCGCTTCAGCGTTACAAATCGGTCGGACGACGACGCAGGGCGATGAAATGATGCGTCACCTTACGTGCCTGGCGTTGATCGCAAATAGCCTGGGAGCGGCACGACGGTGTCTGATTTCGACATGGTGAATGGCATTCGGGCCCGTTCGAGAGCGCCATCACAGAATAAAAAAGGGGCGCTGATTTATTCAGGAAAAATAAATCAGTCCCCCTTTTTCTGGCCGGTGTCAGCCCTTGGTCAGATCAACCAACGGTGTCTGCCGCACCTCGGTCTCCCGCCCGCCCTGAATGTCGCTCACCTGCTTCAAGGCCTTATCCACCGCCGCCTTATCCGCCAGCAAGCTGTAGCTGATGCGGAACTGTTTGTGTTCCTTCGGCCCGATGGTGGGTACCAGGTTCAGTGGCCGCTGATAACGGCGGTTGTAGGAAAAACTCGTCCCCGGCTCCAGCCCGGTGACATAACCCTGACCTTGGGTATCGGTATTCTTCCACAGGGAAAACACCGGCAATGTCTGCGTATTGAAGCCAACCGAAACGCCCAGGCTGCCAGCCTTGTTATGCAATACGGTTAACGTATCGCCCTTGGCATCGGCATACGGCACCACGTTGTAAACCGTTTCGTCGTAGTCCTTGGTCGGTGCGCGGTAGGTTTGCCATTCAGCCAAATCGCCCTTGGCTTTGTCGTTGAACGGCGACACCTGTTTCACCGGCGCGGCGAAACGAGCGCCCTGCTCCAGGAACGGGGTGCTGAAGTTGCTGTGGTACAGCGCCTGGTATTCCTTCGGATAGTCACCGTTGTTGGTCAGGGTGTCGTTGAGGGCGAACACTACGCTGCCGGGTTCGGTGACCAGTTCGGTGGCGACGGAGAAGTCGACTTTCTTGAACGCCTGCTCTTTCAGCTCACCGCGCAGGGTGATGGCGTACGGTGGCGTTTCATCGATGTGCAGGGTGACTTTGTTCGCAGGAATGTTGGCGGCCCGGCCGTGCAGGGTCAGCAGTTCGCCGTTGTCGACGCCGGGGTGGCCGACCCATTCGTATCCGCAGCGGGTCACCAGCTCGTTGAAACCTTCCAGCCAGCCCAGACCACCGCGGCCATTGAGTTCGATGAAGGACGGATTGACCACTTCCTTGACCGGCGAATCCCAGCCCATGCGCACATTGCCGACCGAGGCCTGCAAGACGTTCATTCCCCGTGTCGGCACCACCGAGAGCTTCATCGTGCCGTTATCGATGTCGACAATACTGACGCCCTCCTGCCGTCCGCCATGCAAGGTGCGCAGGCTGACGCTGAAGGGTTTGTCGGTCTTCACGCCGAGTTGCTGGCTGGTGATCTGCCAGTTCTGCGCGGCTTTGTCGGTGTCGAGCAGAACGTAATCCCAGGCCATGGCGTGGGAGGCAGCGGACAGTGCGCTGAGGGCAACAACGAGTTTGAGCGGGGTCATGGGAGCAGCCTTTTCTTGGAGTTGTGCCGTTTTTATAAACCTGCTGAAACGTTTCATCAAGCTTAAAAAGTGATGTGCGCTGGTAGGTGCCGAGAAAGAATGGGTACGGACAGGAAAATTGAAATCGATGGGATCGCGTGATCCCGCAGGCTGGAGTCCGCTTTTATTCTGCAGCGGATGGACGTCTGATTTCGACATTGCGAGGCAGCGTGTTTAAGCGTTTTTCGAATGGTGTTTAGAAACGCCCGGCATTACTTCCCCACGGCTACAGCGTCTTGCGTCATTGCCTACGACTACGCCAGAATCCGCCGGCTTGTGCGTCTGGGGTGCGGGTTTTATCGTTTCCGGGTCACTGAAAAACAGTGATCGGGTTTGGTAGCCCGGATTACCTGTCGCATCGCAACACCAGATTGCAGGGACTCTTTCGTCCTCTGTTTTATGGTGGCCATGCGTAGGGCGTCTTCGGACGCGCCGGGTATCCAGGTGACCGGTCTACCAACCTCCGTATGGCCACCACCCTCGTTTGGTAGCGAGGCTGATGGCTCCACTTTCTCACCCTGGAGTTACATCTATGTTCAAGCCAACACCGAACCCACCGGAAACCGATCCGGTATCTCCCTACAAATTCCCCGATTCTCGAACTCTCAACGAGGCGGCAGAACGCGCGCTCGATCACTACCTCACCCCGCAGCAACGGATCATGGGCAGCCATCACAAGCACGACCCCATGTACATGGCCAACCCGGCCTACAACACTGAATCCCTCTTGGCCAACGCCAGCGAATCACTGGGTTCGGCCAGCGAAATGCTCAACAATTTCGCGGCCATGCTGGAGCCTGCTCATCGCAAGACTGCAATAGGAATTGCGCAACTGGTGATGTTGAGTGAGTTGGCGGTGAATCAGGCGTTGGATCATGTTGAGGTGAAGACCTGAAAGCTAAACCTCTGTCGTAATTAACTCTTAGGGCTGAAGCTGCCACGTAAACGGCAGCTTTCGGCCAAAAGCGGTCTACCCCCGACCGGCAGCTCCTGGTTCGGCTGACTCATTGTCGTGTTCCCCTGACTGCGACTAGTGTCCAACGGATCTCATTGCCTTTGGACACGGCTGTATCCTTGGAACTACAGGATATTGGTGTCAGCCGGTTACGGTGCCGAGGAAAATTATCGTCGTCGTCGTCGTTTTGCCGTCTTCCGAGAAATCATGAGCAGATACGACAAGCGGTAGCGTTTACATTCATCGATTGCCGAGGCGGCGCTGCTCAAGTGCTGTCTCCTGACAGCATCAGTAACGCCCTAGAATTTACTGGAACTCACGAGGGAGCGTTGGTGGAATGGATATTTATTCCAAAAATAGCCGCAGTCATGAAGGTATATGATTTGTAAAATATTGGTTATATTGAATATGAACGGTTGGTTTGTTGGAGAGTGTGGACGTAATGTGTGCAAAAGCGCTGACGCCTTGGCCTTAAGTCGTTACGACAACCGTCGAAGCGAGTGGCGGACAGCAAATTTCAGGCACCAGCCGTTCATTGTTATTTTCCTTGGAAAAGTCCACTGGTAGCATGGTAGCTCTTAAAAGCTTGTCTGGTTCTTGTGATGTATAGGAGTAGTTTATGAAGCTTAGTAATCCAGAAAAAATAATATTGTTAATGCTAAGTGATGTTTGCGACAAACTAAATATTAATGAGTACAATACAGGGGTCATCAAAGAGGCCATTCGCACCGACAATGATTGGGCTCTGGATTGGGAGTTTGGCGGTGTAATTGGGGAGAATCGTGAGGATATGCCTCAGGAAGTTTCCGACGTTATATGCTACTTAGATATGTGGGACGCCATAGAAGAATCGTTCTCAAATTATGATCAACATGAGTTGAATATATTTTGGGCGGAAATGGAATCGAAAACTACAAATTTGAAATTTCCAGGATTTGACGGAAATAGCGAGTCTAAATTCTTGTCGATTACATCCATGTTAATCAATAGAATGGGGAGGTTCAGCCGCTTTATGGGCAGGGATTTAAACTCTCACTTTCCTGCAGCAGACGATTACTCAAAAATGTTCGATGTCTTCTATGATGCTCCCGGAGATGGCTATGCTCCTCGTAGGCTGCCACCTCAGTTTCTAGCTTCGATTTTTAAGGCCGCTAAAAACTAAGTGTTTACCAAGGAGTGGTGGTATGAGATTTTTGAAGTATGTCTCGCTCGATGTGTGGGCAAAAATTTATGGTGAGGACTATAGGGCTAGATTCTTTGTAGAAATTTATATCGAGAAGTTGCGCATGTATACGCCTCCTTTTCACCAAGCGCGACTTATGAATGTGTTTAGCGCTTGCGAAGAGATGTTGGTGTATTTGGATGAAGTTGCTTTGAATGAGAAAAATGGCTCCTATGTGGAGTCGGCACTAAAAGAACTTAATAATTGTTTGGCTGCAGATCCAGTAGCTTCGGATCTTTTTATTGAGCACAAAGTTTTTGTAAAGGAACTCGTATCTTCTCATGCTAATGGATACCAGTTAAAAAAAATTGGTGTGATCTGCAGATCAATTTTAGGGAGAGTGGGTGTATATCGAGAAAACTTACGCGCAGCATTAATGGCAGAAGTAACCCAGGAGGCATCGGCTACTGCGGCGTTGAGAGTCATTCAGCAAATTGAAAAATTAACAGGGTTGTATATAACTGATTTGTTAAATCAGGGGTATTCGCCGACTTACTTGTATCACCGATCAGATGCCTTCAGGCACTTAAACAGCTATGGTGATAAAAGTTTTCAAGATCAACTTAGATTCGTTGGTGATAGGTTGAGTGGTGCAAGTGTTGAGTTTCAGGTTTACTACGGAATATCTACTAATAAAAATGCTGCCCTACATGTAGCTCCGAAAGCATCTTGTCTAGAGTTCATCAGTCAGTTGCCTCAACGTATAAAGCCAGAAAATCTGGAAAAAATGCACAAAGATTTTGAAACTAGAATGTGGTGCAGGGCGACAATAAATGCGACCGACTATATAAGTGCAGCTATCAAGGTTAAGGAGGAGCTGGACGGATTTCTTGATACGTTTACTCCTTTTGAATTCGATACCAGCTTGAAAGTTTCTGGCCACGCGCTGATAACCTATAGTTTAAATCAGCATAGCTATCAGCATTGTATTAATGTCAGTCTACTGACTGGGTTTATGACTGTGCAGATCAGTCTTGATTCACAAGGCCAAGCTCTTTCATTAACGAATTTGATGTCTCAGTTAGATAGTCATGCCGAAGACCAGCTTAGTCGCTCTCTTCGGCACTTACGTTTGGCAAGGGAAACCTCTTCGCTTGAGCAGAAAATGCTTAACCTGTGGATCAGTTTGGAAGCCTTGTTCCCTGGAATTGAAGGAACTATTATCGGGAGTATTCTTGAATTTCTTCCCGAGTTATATGCTGTGCAGGGAGTTAGTCGGAGAATAAGCTATATTGCAAGTTTGCTTATTGCCAATGAGATTTCCGTTCCGGAAAAAGCCAAAGCTCTTTTCAGAATTGAAGCTGAAAAATTTGGTCGCGACGTTTCGATTGATCAATTTTTCCGTTTACTCAAAGACGACGAAACGTCCAAAGCTCTATATGACTGTACTGATGGAATGGAGCACTTGAGATTTCGCATATCCACTCTTCGCGAAGAATTAAAGTCGACAAAATCAATAAAGACTCGCATTGATAAAACTCAAGAAGATGTCACGTTACAGCTTCGAAGAATCTATTTCTATCGAAATAAAATTGCTCATACGGGGCACTTCAAAAATGTTAAGCCTCAACTGATTATGCATTTAACTGACTACCTTTCGACGATTTATGAGTGCCTTTCCCGCGCCGCCTCGGTTTCTGCTCCAGGTACCAAACATTCCATTCCGGATCTCTTAATATCCTCCAAGATGGGAAGTGAAAAGGTTTTAAGTTTTTTGCGGACCAATGAAGAAGTTTCTTCATTTTCGAACATTGCACTCGAACCTTTAATTTAGCTGAAAAAATGGGGACGGATTTATTATTCGAATAAACAAATCCGCCCCCATTTTTTGCTCCCTTTTTTCACTCTATTTCAGAGTAAATTGCTTCGAGTCAGACCGAGACTCAACCCCTTCGGAAGATTTTCAATCGCAATAAGTGCTAAGTTATCGGTGATGATCCGATCATCATTCAGTAAAACAAACGACGGTGCCCACAGAAGGGTTTCTTTATCGAATTCATAGACCATTTGCCGACTTATCTTTCCTTGAGATTTCAGCCCGGAAATTAACCGAGCTGCTTGAGCTGCCGCACCGGCCAATGCATCCATGGCTTCATGGAGCTTTTTCTCATCTCTACCTCTGAATAAAAATGAGACCTGGCAGCCGTCTTGATGTGAATGAAAGTCGAGTATAGGGTTACGTCTGTCGGACATTCGACTAAGCAGTTTCCGAAACCAGGCATGTATTCCTGCATAGGAAGCTTTACCAGCCTCTGTAGCTATCGCAGTCACGAATGGGTTCCAAACAAGGAGTACGTAGGGAAGGCCAATCCTGATGAGTTCTTGCAATGAATCTGCTGCATTGTGCGACAGCTCGGAACGCTCGACTCTAACGGGTGAGTCACTCGTAACCTGATCCAACCAATGTTCATCCACCTCCCTTGCATCCGTCGCTATCTCGATCCACACATCCTCCAAAAGACTTGGAAGCTGTTGAGGAGGCGAAATGGAAAAGTCAATATCTATCCCCAAGCCACGAAAACTCAGAACGTCCCCTCCTGAGTAATATCCCAAGACTGCGGCGACAAACTTTCGACCTTCAGGACTTTCAAATGATGCACTTTCCAGCAGTTGCCCCTTTGGCCGTCCGGGATCGTGATTCTCAAGAAGTGTGAACGGATTGCAGTTTATCTTGGTAACTAATCTGCCTGGATCGACAGCGACCAACAATTGGCCATCCGGGCCGCGCGCGTCCGTCCAGATCACCGCGCGCACAATTTCGCCAAATTTTCCCGCTTGGTGTCGACGCTCAGCCTCTTCCGCCCATTGGATGGCGGCAGGTGTTTCTTCAAAAAAATCAGACATGGGTTCCATACCTTCCGAAGCAACGTATCAAAAGAACAAGATAGACCCAACCCTTAACAGACGTCCGCTCTTGGCCGAGAGCAGCCGCTCACGAACGGCGGCTCTCGACCATAATTGAACAAGTCAAATGTTCACGATGAGCCATTGGATAGTTTCAACAACTGAGTAAATCGGGAAATGGCGATGTTGATATCGACCATGGTTTCACCATCCCACTCCTCGATGGTTTTCAGCTCAGCCCTCAATGCGGCTATTCGGTCTTCGATCTCTGCTATCTCTGCAGGTCCGCAGTGAGCGGCGATCGCCTCCCATTTTTCTTGAGGAATACCCTGCTGGATGCATAACCCTTCACGCGCCTGCGTGATCAATGTCGACAATGTGCTCATGTGATTCTCTACCTGGAAATGTCGATCCGAGGAAAGAACCGTGTTCTTCAGAAAATAGACAGCCTTCCCGCGCCACCTTTGAGACTCTGATCACGCCCTTCCCATCTCCTCATACGAAACATCAACAACCGCCACGCCCTCCCCCCAAGCTGCTTCAGTAAACGCCCGAATGATCTCCGCCAGCCTCTCAACCTCCTCACCCTCAACAATGACACAAGCAATGCGCCCAACAGACCAATCCATGACCCTGCACTGCGGATACTTCGCAAGCAGCTCGGAAAAAACCTTCTGAGGCGCCATATCGCCCGTGTACATGAAGTCGAAGTACGGCTCACTCGTCTCCTGTAGCGGATACACCAGCACCCAGCCATTCGATGCGCCATCAAACCACATCGAAACATAACGACTCGCCCACTCTGGTCCGCCATGTTTGATAAGGCGAAGTACCTCGATGATCGAATGACAATCGGGTATCCGGATCATGCAATCAGGGTCAAACACGCGAGGCGGTTCGGCAGCTGCGCTGGCCAGAAATGCAGCCATTAATTCTTTTCTTTTCAATGCCTTCCTTTTCATCACGTAACCTTGGAGACCTGTTGGGTAGAGACGAACAGTTCTGCACCGACCCGCTCAATCCAGGCTCTCGGAATCGCCCAACGCCTCCGACAAGATAGCCTGATATCCACCCTCTTCAGGAACATAGGAAACGAACTGATTACTCGCGCCCTTTTGCACCCAAAGACGCCCACAGTTCGTGCATTCATAAACATCTGACGTCCGGTGGATGTGGAGGCTGGATATACGACTTTCCAATTCGTTCGTCGCGTTGACCCAAGGAGCAAACTCACTGAATGCCTCGGCGATCACAGCCTTGTCTCCCGACTCGGCAGCAGTCATCAGAGGCTTGAGTTCGTGGTTTACCTCTTCCCAGAATGCATCCTCTACTTCATCGCGAAGCAGGCTCGCCTTATAGGGCAAGCTGTCAGTCTGATCGACAATCACATACCCATATCTGCAATCCAATTTGCTCATTTGCGGTTCGATACCTTTGTCTGACAGCCATCGGATTTCTGCCAAAGTTCATGAATCATAGAGATTGGCACTCTTGCTCAAACCGCCCCACCGAAAACAACGAAAGATCCAGCTCACTCTCCCCCCGCAAACACCACTGCGCAAACGCCTCCCCCAGCGCCGCCGAGTGTTTGAACCCATGCCCGGAACACGCCGACACCACCAACGTGTGCTGCAACCGTGGATGCTCATCAATGATGAAATGCCGATCCGGCGTAACGGTGTAGGCGCAAACCGCTGACTTCACTACCCGATCCGTCAGCCCGGCAATCCTCCCCTGCACCTGCTGCTCGTACATCTCGCGTTCTTCCTCGGCCGAGACTGTGCGATTTAGAGTTTCAGGCGTGGACGTGCTGTGATATTGCGCCGTAGCCACCTTCAAACTGCCCTCCCCCGGCAACGCGGGAAAGCCATAGAAATCGTCGTCCGGGCCGTGGGTGAAGATGAACGTGGGTGAGTTGCCGACCAGTCCTGCGTCGGGCTCGGTTTCGAACCAGAACAGTTTTTGCCGATAGACGCTGAGCAGTCTGTCGAACGGCGCGCCGAGCAAGCCGCCCGCCCAGTTGCCGGCGGTGACCACCAGTTTGGCCGCGCGCACAGTGCGCTGGTCGGTGGTGACGGTGACGCCCTGTTCGTCCGAGCTGATGTGGGTCACGGTCTCGCCCTTGTACAGCGTGGCGCCGTGTTGTTCGGCCAACCTCAGTTGCACGTCGATGCAGCGTTCGGGCCGTACAAAACCGCCTTCGGGCTCGAAGTAGCCAATGGCGTCGTCGCGCACCTGGGCAAACTGCGGAAAGCGCTGGCGGATCTGGGCAGCGTCGAGGACTTCGTGTTCGATGCCGTAGGTCTGCGCCAGGGCGATGGTGCGCAGGGTAAAGTCGGTTTCGTCGGTGGGATCGAAGTCGGGGCTGGAGGTCAGCACCAGCAGGCCGGACTGTTCGAACAGCGACTCGCCCGACAGCGCTTCCAGTTCACGCCAGATGCGGTGGGAGTTGCGCACGATGGGCACGTATTGTGCGCCCTCGCCCACAGACAGTCGGGTGATGCGGGTGTCGCCATGGCTGGAGCCGAATGTGTGCGGCGGATGATGGCGGTCGATGCCGACCAAGTTGACCCCGGCTTTCGCCAGTTGATACACCGTGGCCGCGCCCATGGCGCCGAGGCCGATGACCAGTGCTTCGCATCGTTCCATGATTGATTTCCGCTCAGACAAAAGAGCCACAGTGAAGCGGATCAGGCGATGGAAAACAATCCGTTGAACGCCGCGCCCAGGCAAAAATGCGGGAGCCGGGCTAATTCAATCAGGTTGTCTGTCGGTACTAACTGTAATCAAGCGAAATTTGAGGTTGGGAACCCGGGGAATGTCCTTTTGACCAGCCACTGATTGTCCTTTCGTTCATGCATCGACAACCCCTCGCAAGGGGCTGCACGACGTTAACGAAGCAGGAAAATCGTGGCTGTAGGACGTATCTCTAAAGACGTGGGGATTGTTCGACGTGAACGGATTGCATCTCGGCAACAACCGCCTCGATCACACACAAAGCCGTCGGCGACAGGCTCCTGCCGTGCAAGCTCACTACACCAATTTCGGAATGAAATCCCGGCCTGTCGACAACGTGAAGCTCAATCAAACGGCCCACCCGAATATCTCCAGCCACGGCGCCATGGATGACGCCGAGGATAGTGTCGGTTGAACCAGCGACGGTTTTGAGCAACGCCACATCATCACACTCCAGCACGATGGGCAGTGCCTGGCGGGTGGAGATGCCGAGGGTTCGGGCAGTCTCGAGTTTCACCACTTCCGGCAGGCGCGTCGTGGCGATGCCGTAGCCTTCCAGTTCGCCCATCACCACTTTACGCCCGGCCAATGGGTGCTCCGGTCGTACGAAGAAGCCTGCCGAAACCTGGCCAAGCGAGCGGATCAGCAGGTCGGATTCCGCCGTGAAGTTGCGGATGTCGGCAACGAAGAATTCGATCGCTTCAGCGCGCAGCCGCGCTTCGAGAATCTGCCAGTTGTTCACCTCGACACGCAGGGTGACTGCCGGGTGATCCAGGCGCAGTCGCGGCACCACCTGATGCATCAACATCGCCGCCGGGAACGGGCCGACGCCGAAGGCGAGGCTGCCCAGTTGGCGGTCGCTGTAGAGCGCCATGTCCCGCTCCAGCGACCGGGCATCGAACAGCAGCCGCCGCGCCCGCTCGATCAGAAACTCCCCCGCCGGCGTCGGGCGGACATCGCCGCTGTCGCGGTCGAACAGGCGCTGCCCGGTTTCGCTTTCCAGCGCCTGAATGCTGCGGCTCAGGGCCGGCTGGCTGAGGTGAACGCGCTCGGCCGCGCGACCGAAATGGCGTTCATCGGCCAGCGCGAGAAGGTGTGACAGTCGTTTGAGGTCCATTCGCCCGATGCTAGCGACGCATTATCCGGATGTAAACAATGCATTGGATACATCACCGCCCTGCCCCTAGGCTGGAGCGCATTCGACCCTCGGAGAACAACAAGAATGAAACCGACCCTCTACACGATCCTCGCCCTGACGCTGGTGTCACTCGGCGGCTGTGACAACAAACCCAGCGTCGCAGCCGGCGACGCCACGCCCGCCACGGCAGCGGTGATCCAGGCGTCGATCAAGGGCCTGGACCTCAGCGACAACCGGGACATGGAAGATGCCCAGCGCGGTTTCATCGCCCGGCCCACCGGCAAGATCCTCAGCTCCGACGGCAATGTGCTGATCGATTTCGATGCGTACCGCTTCGTCGAAGGCCAGGCGCCAGCCACCGTCAACCCTAGCCTGTGGCGGCACGCGATGCTCAACGCGCAGATCGGTCTGTTCAAGGTTCGCGATGGGATTTACCAGTTGCGCGGATTCGACATCGCCAACATGACGCTGATCGACGGGCAGACCGGCTGGATCGTGGTCGACCCGCTGACCTCCCGTGAATCTGCCGCAGCGGCGTTGGCATTTGCGCGCGAGCATCTGGGCAACAAGCCTGTCACCGCGATCATTTTCACCCACGACCATGCCGACCATTTCGGCGGTGTGCTGGGCATCACCTCAAGCAGCGAAGTGGCCCAGCGAAACATTCCCATCGTTGCGCCAGCCGGGTTCATGGAGGAAGCCACCAGCGAAAACATCCTGGCGGGCCCGGCGATGGCGCGGCGTTCGATGTATCAGTTCGGCAAGAACCTGACGCCGGGCGCCACCGGCATCGTCGACACCGGTCTGGGCAAAAACGTCGCCTACGGCAGCATGGGCATCCTGCCGCCGACGCAGATCATCGACCAGCCGATCCAGCCGCTGGTGCTCGACGGCGTCAGCTTCGTGTTCCACAACATGCCCGGCGCGGAAGCCCCGGCCGAGCTGACCTTTTCGATCCCCGCGCTCAAGGCGTATGGCGGTGCGGAGCTGCTGGCGCAGACCATGCACAACCTCTTGCCGATCCGTGGCGCCAAGGTGCGCGATGCGCTGCGCTGGTCCGAATACACGCAAATCGCCCTGGATGAGTTGGGCGACACTGAGGTCTATTTCGGTCAGCACAACTGGCCGATCTGGGGCAACGAGCGGATCCGCGAATTCATCACCAAACACCGCGACGTCTACAAATACCTGCACGACCAGACCGTGCGCCTGATGAACGCCGGTTACACCCCCAACGAGATCGCCGACAAGATCCAACTTCCGGATTCGCTGGCCTCGTACTTCGGCACCCGTGGCTATTACGGCGATCTGCGCCACAACGTCAAGGCGATCTACCAGATGTACCTGGGCGCCTACGATGGCAACCCCGCGCACTTGAATCCGCTGGTGCCCAAGGAATCGGCAAAGCGCTACGTCGAATTGATGGGGGGCAATGCCAAGGTGCTCGAAGCCGCTCGCGCAGCCTATGACAAGGGCGAATACCGCTGGGTCGCCGAGCTGCTGGATCAGGCCGTGCTCGTCAAACCCGACGACACGGCCGCCAAAGAACTGCTTGCCCGCGCGTACGAACAGATGGGCTATCAGGCGGAATCGGCGACCTGGCGCAACAGCTACCTGACCGCGGCCATGGAGCTGCGCAACGGCCCGCCAGCCAAGGGCGTCAAACGCTCCGATCTGATCGAACTGATGAAGCAGACGCCCACTGAGCGCTTCCTCGAAGCCATGGCCGCAAGCCTTGACGGGCCGGCGGCGGATGGCAAGAACTGGACCTTCAATCTGGTGCTGACCGATACCAATGAATCGTTCGTGCTGTGGATCGAGAACGCCGTGCTGCACTATCGAAAAGGCCCGACCGCGGCGAACGCCAACGCAACGCTGACCGTCACCAAGGACCTGTTCGTCCAACTGCTGAGCGGCACCGCCGGGCTGAAGGAAACGCTCACCTCCGATGATCTGAAGGTGGATGGCAGCAAGGTCGATCTCGTGAGATTCCTGGGGCTGCTGGAAAAGGCGCCGGGGAATTTCGCGATCGTCGCCCGGACAGGCAGCTGACCCACCGAGGCCATCGATTGATCAAGCTCCCGGTCGATGGCCTCTGGACGGTTACCCAAGCAAAATCCAATGAAAACCGGAGGCTCGGGCAAAGCTTTCCATTGGATTGTTCAGCATCCTGCGCAACCCGATCGCCGCGGAGCCATCCAGCGTATGGACGTAGAACCTGCACCCGAGCGAAACCCCGAATCCATCGTTTTCATCATCGATGATGACGCCCCTCTGCGCGAGTCGCTTGGCAGCCTGCTGCGCTCCATCGGCCTGCGCGTCGAGCTGTTCGGATCGGTCGCCGACTTCATGCAATACCAGCGACCTGACCTGCCCAGTTGCCTGGTGCTGGATGTGCGATTGCAAGGCACCAGCGGGCTGGTCTTTCAGCAGGCGCTCGCCGACGCCAACATCCATTTGCCGATCATTTTCATGACCGGGTACGGCGACATCGCCATGACCGTTCGCGCCATGAAAGCCGGTGCCGTCGATTTCCTGGAAAAACCGTTTCGCGAGCAGGCCATGATCGACGCCGTGGTCGCCGCGCATACGCGGGACAGGTCGCGCCGCGAGTGCGAACGCCGCCATCATGAATTGCGCACACGCCACGGGACACTGACGGTCAGAGAGCAATCGGTGATGGCATTGGCCGTTTCGGGCTTAATGAACAAGCAGATCGCCAGTGCCATCGGCCTGAGCGAGATCACCGTGAAAATCCATCGCAGCCAGGCCATGCGCAAGATTCGCGCGCAGTCGTTCGCCGATCTGGTTCGAATGGCCGAAAGTCTGGGCATTAACCATTAGATGTAACGCTCTTGTTCAGCGCACATTGAAAGTTGTTTATATACGTTGGTATGACTTCTCCATACTCGGGCAGGATAAAACCAGACTTATGCAACATGGTTGATCCCTACCGCCAACAGTAAAATTCCTCCATCAAATGCAACGACCGGCAAAGTCATTGACTTCGCGGTTTCCGTTCGCGTCGACATTTGCCCACCCACTCATGAATTCAGGGATGGCTGATCAACATGTATGACTTTTTTGAAGACTCGCATCGCGTGCTGAAGTTGTCCCACATATTGCTGATCGGCGGCCTGGGCATGTTGATGGTGGGGGTTTTCCTGGCTTATGTGTTTGACGCTCACCTGACCTTGCCCACGCTGGTCGGTGCGCACGGGATGACGATCCTTGGGCCGACGGCGATCAAGTTGGGTTATGTGATGCGCCTGATTGCGCACAACCGCATTCGCTTGGTCGCGCAGGAACGCGGCATTTCCCATTAGACGTATTTGATTGGATTCAAACCTGTCTGGTTGCAACCCGGAAGTTCATTAACGAAATCCCACCACGACTCAGGATGATCACGATGAAAACTATTGGATTGGTATTACCCGTCGCCATTGTTTCAGCCACCTGGATAGTTGCCACACATGCATTCGGTGCAAGTTGCCTGCCCGATATGCCAGTGGCGAACAGGCAGGAAACCAGTGCTCCGGATTCAGAAACTTCATCGGTGCAACAGCACCGGGCCAGAAAGGCGCCGACCCAGATTGCCGAAGGGGGTTCGGATCGGCTGATGGAGCGTCGTGTTGCCGAGGGAGGATCGGACCAACTGATCGAACGCCGCGTGGCCGAAGGCGGCTCCGATCGCCTGCTCGAACGCCGTGTTGCCAGCAATCAGTACGATGCCGCGATGAACATGCGAATGCATTTTTCGATGGATTGATTGGCTGGCTGAGCCCTTACTCCGGCAAACCCGCCAACCGTAAACCTTCGGCAAACCGGGCGACGTCTTCAGGCCGTTGAATGGGCAGCCACGCGCTCAGGCTGGACACCCGCAACGTCGGGTCCAGCTGACGCACCCGTTCCATGGCCTGCCCGGCTTTGTCGGCTCGCCCATTGAGCGCGTGGCTGGCGGCGATCAGGGCCGCCGCTACCAGCAGACTGGGCAGGTTTCCCTGCGCTTTCTCGGCCCAGGAAACCGAACATTCGAAGCGACCGGCGAAGAAGTGCGCCAGCGCCATCCCGACCTGCATGCGGAACATTTCCGGATCCAGCGGGCTCAGGCGCACGGCATGCTCGAGGTTGGCAATGGCGGCTTCGGTTTCGCCACCCAAGGCGCGCAGGATACCGCCGAGATACCAGGCCGGCGCCAGATTGGGGTTGAGCACTCGAGCCCGATCCAGCAAAGCAATGCCACAATCGACATCCCCGGTCAGATGGGCCAGGGCATGACCGCAGCGGGTCAGCGCCACGGCGTCATCGCGCCCCAGTTCCACACCCATTCGCGCCAGCCGCGCACCTTCGGCGATTTCCCGGGGCCGGTCGGTCATCCAGCCGTTGAGCTTGCGCCAGAAGTGGCACCACGCGGCCATGCCATACGCCGAGGCGAATTCCGGATCCAGTTCAATCGCCCGGGAGAACAACGCCAGTGCCTGCTCGATCGCCTCTTGGGTGCCGATGTGCAGTTTGGCCGTGCCCCGCAGGTAGTAATCATAGGCATCGAGGCTGTCGGTGGGCTTGCGTTTGGCCCGCTCGATTTCCGCGCGTTCAAGCTGCGGCGCAATGGCGCCCACTACGCTCTCGGCCACTTGATCCTGGAGTTCGAAAATATCGTCGAGCAGGCCTTCGAAGCGCTCGGCCCACAGGTGCGTGCCGCTGCACGCATCAATCAACTGGCCGGTGATGCGGATCTTGTTGCCGCTCTTGCGCACGCTGCCTTCCAGCACGTAACGCACACCCAGTTCCTGACCGACGCCTCGCGCATCCACCGCCCTGCCCTTGTAGGTGAAACTGGAGTTGCGAGCGATGACGAACAGCCAGCGCAGGCGCGACAACGCGGTGATGATGTCTTCGACGATGCCGTCGGCGAAGTAGTCCTGCTCGGGGTCGCCGCTGAGGTTCTGGAATGGCAGGACGGTGATCGAAGGTTTTTCCGGCAGGACAAGTGTCGCGGCCACCTCGGGTTTCGCAGGCGCTTCAGGCGTATTGACGGGGCTATCGCACGGGATGATTTCACCGACAAAGCGATAGCCCTTGCGCGGCACCGTGCGCACCAGGCGCTGCTGCTCGCCAGTGTCGCCGATGGCCTTGCGCACGGCGTTGATGTGGCTGGTGATGGTCGATTCGGAAACGATCCGGCCGCTCCATACGGCGCTCAACAGTTCGTCCTTGCTCACCACCCGCTCGCGGTTGCTGACCAGCAGCAACAGCAGATCGAAGACCTGCGGCCCGACCGTCACGACTTGCCCGTGACAGGTCAGTTCCCGGCGCTGCTGGTCGAGCAGGTAGTCTTCAAACACAAATTGCACGGTGGCTGTTCTCTGGTCTGGCGCCCGCGACGCCGTGTCCGGGCAGGCGATTGTTTTGCGCTCGATCATACGGCAGACCTCGGGCCGCCGCACCGGTCTGCACACTGGTCTACGCATCTGCCGACGGATTGGCCTGTCTGGACAAAAAACCAAGACAAATCCAAGGTCACCACAAGGATTTGCCCGAGCGCCGCAAGCATGCTCAACCCACATCGACAGCAATGGTTGCCGTCGGCAAGTGGAGAGTTGCCATGAAGATCGTCGTTATCGGAGGCACCGGCCTCATCGGATCGAAACTTGTGAACAATCTGCGCGAACGCGGCCACGATGCACTCGCCGCCTCCCCTAACACCGGCGTCAACAGCATCACCCGCGAAGGCCTGGCCGAAGCGATGGACGGCGCCCAGGTGGTGGTCGACGTTTCCAACGCCCCTTCGTGGGAAGACCAGGCTGTACTCGACTTCTTCGAGACCTCCACTCGCAACCTCCTCGCCGCCGAAGCCGCCGCTGGGGTTCGCCATCACGTGGCGCTGTCGATCGTCGCCAGTGAGCGCTCGCCTGCCAACGGCTACTTCCGCGCCAAGGTCGCGCAGGAGAACCTGATCAAGGCGTCGAGCATTCCGTACACCCTAGTGCGGGCCACGCAATTCTTCGAATTTGTCGGCGGCATCGCCCAATCCGCCACCGTCGGCGAGGAAGTGCGCCTGTCGCCGGCACTGATCCAGCCCATGGCCTCCGACGATGTCGCCGCTGCCCTCACCGACGTTGCCTTGGCAGCGCCGATCAACGGCACGCAGGAAATCGCCGGCCCCGAAGCCATGCCCCTCGACGAGCTGGTCCGGCGTTTTTTCCGCGCCACCCACGACACCCGCAAAGTGATCCCGGACGTCCACGCCCGCTACTTTGGCGGCGAGCTCGACGACCAGTCGCTCACCCCCGGCAGCAGCAACCCGCGCCTGGGCCCAACCCGCTTTGAAGACTGGCTGGCGAAATCGACCCAGCGCTGAAACACCCCACTCAATTGAAGGAGTATCGCCATGTTCAGCCGAATCCTGCTGGCCGCCACGTTTGCGGCCCTGTCGATATCATCTGCCTCGGCCGCCGAACCGCAGGCGGGCAAGGTCACCGTGGTGTTCGACCGCGCCCTGCCCAACGTTCCGGGCAAATCCATGCGGGGCGTGCTGGTGGAATACGCGCCCGGTGGATCTTCGCCGGCGCACTTCCATCCGAAGTCCGCGTTCATCTACGCCACGGTGCTTGAGGGCGCCGTGCGCAGCAAGGTCGGTGACGCGCCGGAGAAGGTCTACAAGGCCGGGGAAAACTTCGTCGAGCAACCGGGTGACTTCCACGCGGTGAGCGCCAATGCCAGCACCACTGAGCCGTCCCGTCTGCTGGCGGTGTTCGTGCTCGACAGCAGCGAGACCGACCTGGTCAAACCGGTCAAGCCGTAACCGATCCTTACGCCAATCCACCTCCGGCAGCGTGGCTGCCGGAGAGTACCGCTACGGGGCGCGATCAAGGTCGGCGTTGCAAAACATGCCCGATCAAAGCATTGATCTTTCGCCCCACACCCAGTAAAAAACCGTCTTCCCTTTCCGCCCTTGCAAGGAGCAGCGGATGCTCGAACTCGCCACGCAACGCCTTGACCTGCGCACGATGGTCGAATCCGACTGGCCGCTGTTCCTCAGGCTGCACTCCGAGCCGCAAACCATGCAGTACGTGTTCGGTGAAATCGCCGAGGACCAGGTGCGCAAAGGCTTCGAGCATCGGCTTCCGGCCTGGGGGCCGCAGTCGGATCACTGGTTGTGTCTGGTGGTGACCGACAGGGCCAGCGGGCAGGAACTGGGCGTGACCGGATTTCGTATCCTGTCGCCGGGGCATGCCGAGGTGGGTTGCCTGCTGTTGCCCGAGCATCAGGGCAAAGGCTTTGGCACCGAGTCGCGGCAGGCGATCATCGACTATGCCGCCGTCATCGGCCTGGACTCGTTGGAGTCGACCGTGACCGACGGTAATATCGCCTCCTGCAAGGTGTTGGAGAAATGCGGTTTTGTATTCGAGCGCCGCGTGCCACAGGCCTATCAGATTGGAGATCGGTGGTTTGACGACCTGATCTACCGCTATCAAATCAGCTGACCCCGTTTTATCAGCGACCGCCAAGGAGGCCCTCGTCGTGAATCCTTATCAATGCCTGCCACCCCGCGCTTTCTGGCGCACCGCCGTGGCTGACAAGCCCGCGCTGCACATCGATCAACTGTGGACGCCGCAGTTCGAGATCGGCAACAAGGACGCCATCGTCACCGCTGGCTCCTGTTTCGCCCAGCACATCGGCCGCGCGCTGGTGGAACGCGGCATGAACTGGCTGGACGCGGAACCGGCCCCCACCGAACTGCCCAAAGACGACTGGAAGGCCCATAACTACGGGGTGTTCTCGTTCCGCACCGGCAATCTGTACACCCCGGCGATGCTGTGCCAATGGCTGGAATGGGCGCTGGGCGTGAGCCTGCCCCCCGACGAAACCTGGGCCCATGACGGGCGTTTCTTCGACCCGTTCCGCCCCGCCGTGGAGCCCGAAGGTTTTGCCAGCGAGGACGCGCTGTTCGCATCGCGCGAAGCCACCCTCGACGCCATCCGCACCGCCCTGCGCCAGGCCAAAGTGTTCGTGTTTACCCTCGGCCTGACCGAAGCCTGGCAAAACCGCCAGACCGGACTGGTGTACCCCGTGTGCCCTGGCACCGTGCGCGGCACCTTCGATCCGCTGCTTCACAAGTTCTGCAACTTCGGATTCATGGACACCTATGGCGATATGGTCCGGGCGCTGGAGTTGATGCGTTCGATCAACCCGCAACTGCGCCTGCTGCTCACCGTGTCACCGGTGCCCCTGACGGCGACCGCCACGGGCGAGCATGTGCTGAGCGCCACCACCTATTCCAAATCGGTCCTGCGCGCCGTCGCCGGGCAGCTGTGTGAAGACCTGCACGACGTCGACTATTTCCCTTCCTACGAAATCATCACCGGCACACCGTTCAAGGGCGCGTTCTATCAGCCCAACCAGCGGGAAGTCACGCCCGAAGGCGTGGCGTTCGTCATGCAGCAGTTTTTCGCCGGGCTCGATGCGGTTCAACCGGTGCACACGCCGGCCAGCGTGCCCTCCACCTGCGTGTCCAGCGAGGAGCTTGTCTGTGAAGACGCCGTGCTCGATTACTACGCCTAGGTTTCTGCTGCTGGGCGACTCCCATGCCGGGGTCATCGGCAAGGCGGCGCAGGCCCGCGAGCTGCCTTTCAGCGGCGGCCCGCTGGGCACCGGCCGGGATTTCGCGGTCGACTTTTTCAGCCTGACCCGCCATGACGTGGTGTTTCGGGAAGCCGAGATGGAGCGCCTGTATCGCCAGGCCCTTGAGCCGTTCGAAGTGCCGCAACTGGCGAAGGTCGGCGTGCCGCTGGTGAGTACCATTGGCCTGAGCCTGCACTACCTCGCGACCGCGCCGAACTGGACGTGCTACCAGACCCTGGACGGCGAATTCGACGAAGGTTTTTTCGCCGGGCCGCTGTTCGAATCCATTGTCGACACCTTGTCCCGGCCTGCACTGGCGTTCTATGAACAGGCCCGGGCGATGAACCTCAAGGTGTTCGCCGTATTGCCGCCGCAGCGGGTTCCGGAGTTGTCCGACTCGCGAGTGTTCATGGCCGCGCAGGCGCTGCTGATCGAGCGTCTGCAAGGACTTGGCATCGAGCTGATCGACGTGCGCACGGCGGCGAATGATGAGCAGGGCTTTCAGCGTTCGGCGTACTGCGAAGTGGATGACCCGCTGCACGGGAATCTGGCGTTCGGCCAGTTGATCGTCGAGCAACTGCTCAATCGAGGAATTTAGACCCGAACCTGTGGGAGCGAGCTTGCTCGCTCCCACCGTGGGATTTTCAGGTTCATTAAGCCTTGGGCTGCGTCCCCAGAATCGTTACCCGCTCGCCATACCGCGAGTGCGGGAAATAATCCCAGACCGCATGGTGCTGGGTGCAACGGTTGTCCCAGAACACCAGCGTATTCGGCGCCCAGCGCACACGGCAGCTGAGGACCGGTTCGCGAGCCACCAGATCGAACAGCATGTTCAACAGCACCTGGCTTTCCCCGCCGGATAACTGGACGATGTGCGACGTAAACCCGGAATTGACGAACAGCGTTTTGCGACCGGTTTCCGGGTGGCGAACCACCACCGGGTGTTCGGTTTTCGGCAGGTTGGCCGGCGCCTCATAGCCCTTCCACGGAATCGCGCCGTCGTGGATCGCTGTCAGTTCTCCGAGAAACTGCTGCATCGTCGGCGACAGCATTTCCAGCGCCAGGTGCATGTTGGCGAACAGCGTATCGCCGCCGGTGCCGATGGCCGGGGTTTCCTTGACGTACAGCATCGAGCCCATGGACGGCGCCAGATCGGCGGTGCCGTCGGTGTGCCAGGTTTCGCCGGCCACGTAGCGCGATTGCGCATTGGCGCGGATCACCACCAGCTCCGGGTCATCGCCGTCGATGTCTTCCACCGGTAGCGCCCGCAACTCACCGAACAACCGGCCAAACGCCTTGTGCTCGTCCACCGTCAGATGTTGATCGCGGAACACCACCACGTGGTTCTCCAGAAAGGCCCGGCGGATTTCCGCGAGCTGCTCGTCGCTCAACGGTTGCGACAGATCGACGCCGCCGATCTCGGCCCCGATGATCGGCGTGATTCGCTCGACCGTGATGTGCTGATACGGCGCGCGCCGTTCGGCGGCGATGCGCTCGATTGCCTTGAGTGCCAACTGATCCATGTTCCCTCACCTTTTTTATTGGAACGACACCGATGATTGCTCGCGCAGCGAACGCGGGCGCATGTCGATCCAGTGTTCGTTGATGTAATCCAGACAGACCTGGCGCTCGCCGCGCATCCCCGCCTCGCTCCAGCCGCTGGCCATCGGCTTGCCCGCCGGCCACAGGGAATACTGGCCCTGAGCGTTGATCACCACATCGAATTGCAGGTGTGCGTCATTCATGTCGTTCTCCTGTTGAACGGGATTGCAGTGTGGCCAGACTTCGCTCGAGCCCGGTGGCGAGATGGTTGAATACGGCATGTCGCTGTTCGTCGTTCTGCGTGCAGGCCCCGACGTAAACCCGTACGGATGCCGCGCAAATCTGCGCGCAGGTGTCTGCGTCGTCGTCCGCGAAGGCCCGGGCCGACACTTCGGCGTTGGCGCTGGCATGCGCGTGGGCAAACGCGGTGGCGGCGGCCTCGGTATTCAGTTGCGCGTAGTACTCGGCGAACGCCTCGGCATCGCCGAAGTGCTCGGCAATCATGGCGCTGTTGGCCGGCGCGAGGCCGTAGGTCAGCGCACTGGCGTGGGCCTTGGCGTAAGCAGCGTCGTAGGCGTAGGCCTTGCGATACAGCGCCAGCAACACCGGTTTGAGCGTGGCTCGCCATTCGCCCTGACGCCCGATCACGCCGAGCGCCGCCCGCTGATGCAGGCTTTGCAACGCGAGCAGCGCCTGCTGATGTTCCGGCACGGCTTCGCCGAGCATCGGCATGACCACGTCGGCCTGCCAGAGATGAAACAGCCGCAACGGCACGGCACCCTCGCCATTGTCTATCCGCTTGCGCAGGTCGTCGGCCTGTCCGGTCTCGCACAGTACTTGCACTAAATTCAGTAGCCATCGCGGCATCGAGATCGGTTCACTCATGGCGATGGCTCATCCGTACCGATGACTTCGGCCAGCAACCGCGCCCAGCGGCCCGCCACGATGCCGTAGTGATCGGTGTCCAGGGTTTGCCAGCTGCGCAACTGCCGCAGCAAGGCCTGCCAGTTGCGTTGCAGGTCGTCCGGGTTCCAGTCGTTGCCCAGCCCGTAAGGATTGGCGTGCCCGGCGCTGAACAGCCGCACCACTGTGGTCGCCAATGCTGGCGGCTGGAAGTCGATCATGCTGGTCATGTTGTTGCGGCAGCACACCGTCAGCCGTTGCAGATACGCCTGGCGTTCTTCGGCCATGCCCTGCCCTTCGACCTCCGGCCAGCGTTGGGCAAACTCGCGCTGGAACACCTGCTCGATGGTCTGCTCGTCGATGTCGGCCAGTTCGCTACCGGCATCCGGCGCGGGCGGGTCGATCAGGTACAGCAACGGTTGCCGGAAACCGTCGACTTGGGCCTGATGACACAGCGCCTGCGCCACCCATGCACCGAATGACCAGCCGGCCAGACGCCAAGTGCTGCCGTGCGGAAGATGCTCCTTGATCGCCTCCAGATACCAGCGTGCACGTTCCTCCACGCTGACGTTCGGCAACTGCGGCAGACGCAGCGCCGGATCGCCGATCACGCACACGCCCAGTTCCGCCGGCAGCGCCGAGACCAGTTCCCGATAGGCCTGAACATCGCCGCCCACCGGGTGGATCAGGTACAGCCAATCACGGCCGTCACCGGCATGCCATTGATCGATCCGCACTGCGTCGTGCCAGCCCTGCAGTGTTACGCCGGGAGCCTCTTCAACCGTAGCGGTCGAGACCAGCCCCAGCACCTCGCTCAGGCTGACCTTGTGGCTGAATTGCGACAGCTGGAAAACCTCGCCGGTGGCTGCTTGCAGTTCGTCGATCAGGTCGAGCAGCGTCAGCGAATCCGCGCCCAGGTCGTACAGCGAATCGTCATCTTCCAGCTCGGCCACACCGAGCCACTTGCACAGGCACTCACGCAAGCGCGTCGAAAGATCCACGCCCTTCGGCGCCTCAACCGGGGTGGCCACAGCACCGTGACGAACCGGATAAAACCGCCGTGCCGTGTCGATGCCGGTGGTGGAGATCAGCAGCTGCGGCAACTGCGTCGCCATCGCCAGATCGAACACCCGACAGCCTTCTTCGGCCGACAAACCGACCGTCAGATGCTCCAGATGCGCGGCGTCTCCACCGTTGCTGGTGGTGGCCATGCCGATGTCGCGCCAGATGTCCCAGTTGATCCCCAGACGCAGGCAAGCGTCGGCCGGGTTCGGGCGATAGTGAGTGAAGCCGTCGAGCACCCCGCTGGCCGACGCGTAATCCAGATGCCCCGCGCCGCCGAACAGCGCCGACATCGACGAGCAGTACAGGACAAAACCCGGCTTCAGGTGCTCGATCAACCCCTCGACCGCCAGCATGCCGCGAGTCTTAGCGGCCATGGCCTCGGCCATTTGCCGGGCATCACGGTGGCGAATCAGGCTACCCGCACCGACGCCTGCCGCATGAATCACCCCGCTCAGGCGACCGTAACGAACGGCCAGTTGATCGAGGATCTGCGGCCAGCGTGGCAGGTAGGCAATGTCTGCTTTGATGCAGTCGATCCGCGACGCGTACGCCGCCAATGACTCAGGCAATTGCCCTTGGCGCGAGATCAGCACCACACGGCGCGCGGGTGCCCGTAGCAGGTGTTCACACAAGGTCCGGCCGATGCCACCGCTGCCGCCCAGCACGAGGAATGTTCCATCTTCCGGTAAAAGTGACGTCGTTGCCGGGCCGGTCAACGGCTGAGGTAGCAAGCGTGGCTGCCAGAGGTAACCGTCGCGCACCGCCATTCGCCGAGGCAACGACGAAGGATCGGCAAGCAACGCTGCCAACTCGCCGGCCTGCGCTTCGAGACGTGGCGACGGCCAGTCCAGCCAGTGGCAACGCACCGGGTATTCCTGCGGCACCACTTCGGTGATGCCGGCCAGCGCTGCCAATTCGGGACGCTGAACCTCGCCGTCCACCGGACACGCCTGCCATGACATCAACCACAAGCGCAGACGTGTCGTGCGCGGGGTTTGCCCCCAGGCCTGCATCAGCGCACTGACCGTGTCCAGACAGGCCCACTGCGCCAGATCCAGCGATTGCTCGTTGACCGCGCCCGACACCGCCAGCGGTAAGGCATGCAGCCATTCGAGTTCGCCAAGGTCAGGTTCTGCGATCTCGGCGAGCAACCGGTTCAGGGCTTCGGTGTCCAGCGGATCAAGCTCGAAACGGTCCGGGCTCAAGCGTTTGAAGCCGTTGCCGGCGCGCACATGAATCACGCGTCGGTATACAGCGTTCAGGCTCGCCAGCAAGGTCGATTCCGGCGCCTCATGGCTGCACAGAATCAGCACCTCACGGGATCCGGCCGTCGCTGTCGCGCTCAGACGTCGGGTGCGCACCCACTGCCGCTGGTGAAACCAGTCCGCTAGCGGTTGTCGCTCAAGGGCTGGCGCATCAGGTTCGGCAGCTACAGCGGTTTGGAAACGATACGGCTGAAGATCGAACGACGACGGCGGCAAATCCCAGGGCGGCGGTGCCGAGCGCTGCGACCACTGGATATTCGCGCCTTCGTACCAAGCGCCCAGCAGTTCCTGCGGCGATTGATCTCGGGCGATCACCTGCGCGCTTGAGACCGTGACTTCCTTGATCGCTGTCGGCTGCAATGGAATGGCCTCACCCGTCCCACAAACCATTGCGAAGCGCCAGCGCAACTGCCGGCGACCTGACTGCAAGTGCCGCAGCAACGCAGTCTGCTGTTCCGGGTTCGCATGCAGATATTCGCGAATCACCGCGATATCGCGCAGCAACTCCGCCCGGCTGTGAGCCGAAATCATCAGCAGCGGCAACGTTTCCTCGACACTTTCCTGCGCCGTGGGCGCAGCACCGACGATGACATGCGCATTGGTCCCGCCAATCCCGAAACTGCTGACACCGGCCAGTCGCCGCCGCCCTTGCGGCCATGGCCGGGACGTGGTCGGCACGTAGAACGGCGAATGTTCCAGATCGATCTGCGGGTTGATCCGGCCAAAACCGAGGTTCGGCGGCAGCACGCCATGGAACACCGCAAGGCTGGCGCGAATCAGCCCGACCACCCCCGCCGCCGCGCCCAAATGACCGATCTGGCTTTTCACCGAAGCCAGCGCGCAATGACCGACCGGCGCATCGCCGAAAGCCTTGGTCAACGCCGCAACCTCGATCGGATCGCCCAGCAAGGTGCCGGTGCCATGGGCCTCGATGTAGCCGATGTCGGCACCGGTCAACCCGGCCCGACTCAGGGCATCGCGGATGACCGCGCTCTGCCCGGCCACCGACGGTGCGGTGTAACTCATCTTGGCCCGGCCATCGTTGTTCAACGCCGAGTCCTCGACCAACGCATAGATCCGGTCACCATCGGCCCGCGCCTTGGCCAACGGTTTGAGCACCACCACGCCGTAACCACTGGCGCCGAGGGTGCCGCTGGCATCGTCGCTGAACGGACGGCACAGACCGTCGGCGGAAAAGATGTGCTGCGAGCGATGCCGGTAGCCCTCGGTCAGGGTCGGGTCGATCAGCACCCCGGCCGCGAGCATCACGTCACTGTCGCCCTGACGCAGCATCGAACTGGCCAGGTGCACGGCGATCAGCGAACTGCCGCAAGCGGCCTGCACGCTGAGGGCCGGGCCGTTGAGGTCCAGGTGATACGCGGCTTTGGTCGCCAGAAAATCCTTGTCGTGATGCAGCGCCAGTTGAAAACCGTCCGGCAGATCGTCTTCGGCGGTTTCGCGCAGCATCTGCTGGAAGTAGGTGGTTTCGCCGCAACTGGCGATCAGGCCGATGCGCGGGCCGCCGGTCGAAGGAACGATGGCCGCGTGTTGCAGGGCCTGCACGCACGCCATCAGCAGATGCCGCTGTTGCGGGTCCATCAGCCGAGCTTCCTGGCGGCTGATGCCGAAGTACTCGGGATCGAAATCGAGCATGCCCGCCAGCTGACTGCGGGCGCCGACCAGCCCGTCATCGGCAGCAAAGTGCTCGATGCCCAGCCCATTGCCTTGCACCATCGCCCAGAACTCGGACAGGTTCTGCGCCCCGGCCACATTGACCGACATGCCGATGATCGCCATCGGCTGATGACCATCATCGGTCTGCCGTACACGCTCCGCCACGTCCACAGGCGCGGTCGACAGATGCGCCGCCAGCCGCCGCACCGTGACGTGTTCGAACAGATCGGCCATCGTCACCTTGTGCGGCAGCTCTTCGGCATAACGGCCATGCAAACGCATCAAGCCGAGGCTGGTGGCGCCGGCCTCGAAGAAGGTCTGCTCCGGCTCGATGTCACGACCGATGACGGCCTGGAACAACTCGCTGAGTTGCCGTTCCAGTGCGGTCAATTGAACAACCGGTGCTGGCGTGCTGCGCCGTTCCAACGCCTCGCCCACATTCGGCAAGGCCTTGCGATCGATCTTGCCGCTGGGGGTGCGTGGCCAGCGGTCGATCCGTCGGTATTCATCGATTCGCACATGGGCCGGCAGCCACCGCGCGACCTGACGATCCAGCGCTTGCGACGTCGCAGGTTGGCCATCGAGTTGCAGCCAGGCGATCAGCCGGGGCGGATCGGCCTGAACCGCTACCACCGCGTTGACCACTTCCGGCACCTGCATCAGCGCCGCCTCGATCTGCCCCAGTTCCAGACGATGGCCGCTGAGTTTGATCTGCTGATCGTCACGTCCCAGGTAATGCAGGCAGCCTTGGGCATCGGCCCACGCCAGATCGCCGGTGCGATAGTACAAACAGCCGTCTGCCAGCTCGACAAACCGCGCGGCGTTCAGCGCAGAATCTGCCAGATAGCAGCGGGCAACCATCGGCCCGGCTACCAACAGATAACCACGACTGCCGATCGGCACCGGGCGGTCGTGCTCATCCACCAGCAGCAACCGCGCATTGCCGACGGCATGGCCGATCGGTGCGCGCAATGGCCAGTCCCGCGCCACGGGCGGGAGGCGCAAGGCGCTGACCACGTGGGTTTCAGTCGGGCCATAGTGGTTGAACAATGAAGCTTGCGGCATGCCGCCGAACCAGTTGCGCAGCGCGTCGGTGCAGAGCAGTTGCTCGCCGGCCGTGATCACTTCACGCAACGCCGACGGGTAAATGCCCCGGTTCAAGGCGGTTTGCGCCAGATGCTGCAAGGCCACGTATGGCAGGAACAGGCGCTCGATCCGCGCCTCGACCATGTAATCCAGCAACGCCTCGGCATCCTGACGCCAGCGCGGAGTGATCAGGTGATAACAACCGCCGCCGCACAGGGTGCTGAAAATCTCCTGGAACGACACATCGAACGACAGCATCGAGAACTGCAGGGTCACCGCTTTCGCCGGCAACTGCCCTTCGGTGCGCTGCCATTGCAGCAGGTTGCACAGGGTGCGCTCGGACACTTGCACACCTTTGGGCGTGCCGGTGGATCCGGAGGTGAACAGCGTGTACAGCGGCCGCTCGCCGGCGTGGCGCGGACGCTCGAACGCTTCGGCATCGGCGTGAAGATCGATCCGATGCGTGGCGAATCGCCCGGCGTTCAGGTCGTCGAGTGCGGCCGCCGTCGTGTCGCTGAACAGCACACAGTGCGGTTGCGCCTGCTCCAGCACCTGACGCTGGATCGCCACCGGATAAGCAGGATCCAGCGGCACGGCGGTCAGGTTGAGTTTGGCCAGCGCCAGCAAGGCGACGATATGTTCCACCGAGGCATCGAGGAACAGCACGACATGCAGCGGCGGGTTCCCGGCTGGAAATGGATGTCGCTCGATCAGAGTCGCCGCCAGAGCATCGGCCAGCGTATTCAGTTCGCTGTAGGTGAGGCGGTGCTGTCCCTGAACAAGCGCAACCGCCTCAGGCGTGCAATGCACTTGATGCTCGAACCCATCCGCCAATGTGTTGAACGGCAGCGCAATCTGCGGACCTTCGCTGGCCGGTGGCAGGTTGCGTCGATACGGACTGAGCAAATCGTTGAGATTGGCCGCCGGAGTTTCCAGCAACAAATCCAGACCACGGCGGAACAATGCGTTCACCGCCCGCATCTGTTCGGCATCGAAATAGCTGCACTGATATTCCCACCAGCATTCCAGTTGCGAACCGCTGCCCACCATCAACAACGTCAGCGGGCACTTGGCGTGCAATTGCTGGTTGAATGCCAGCGTGGCGCGCAGGTTCGAGTCGGCCAACGCGGCGTAATCGGTGTTTTCCAGCACGAACATGAAATCGAACAGCAAGGGGCTCGACGACAGCCGCAGGTCTTCCACCAGATCCGCCAGCGCCACGTCCTGCAACGCCAGCACTTCGCGCACAGTGGCGGTCTGCTTGCGCAACTGCTCACTCAGGGGCAATGGGTTTTCAACGGCGGTGGGGATCAGCACGGTGTTGGCAAACATGCCGACGGTGTCTTCGAACTCCGCCAGCGGCCGGTTGGACACCGGGCTGGCGATCCGTGGCCGCTCGCACCCGGTCAGGGCGTACAGGCTCCAGGCGAAAACACTGAACAGCACTTCGAAACGGGTCAGCCGTTGTTGGGTGCAAAAGCGTTCGAGGGCAGCGCTACGGAGAGTGCCCAAGGGTTCGCGGTGCAACCGGGCGTCCGGGCTGATTTCGCGCATTGGCATCAATGCAGACGATGGTTCTTCCTGACGGCGGTGCAATTCGGCGAGGGCGCGGCGCTGGTCGCGATAATGCGGATCGACGCTCCACTGGCGCTGCCACTGGCCAAACTCCAGCGTTGTCAACCGGGCGGCCGGTTGCGGGCTGTCGCGGCCTTGCAGGACATCGGCGTAAAGCTGCGCCAGGTCGTCGAACAGCAGGTTCACCGACCAGCCATCGACGATGATGTGATGCAAGTTCAGCAACAACCGGCAGCTGCCATCGGCGAACGGCAACAGCCAGGCCTGAAACAGGTTGGGCGTGGTCAGGTCGAACGGCGCGGCGAACACCAGTTCTGCGAAGGCCTGCCAGTTGTCCTCGGTGAAATGCCCGACCGCGAAGGTTCGACAGGTCGGCCCCTGCTCGGCAATTACTTGATCGAGTCCGTCGCTACCGGGTGCAAAAGCCGTGCGCAATCCAGGATGACGCTGTACCAGTCGCCCGACGGCTTCGGAAAGTGCGGCGACTTCGACACCCGCCGCCAGTTGTAGAATCAGCGGCACGCTATAAGCCGTTGAGGTCGGCGAGCGTTGTTGCAACAGCCACAAACGGCGCTGCTCTGCGGTGGCCGGCAGGCGTTTGGCGCTGCTGATCGGGGGCGCAGGTGGGTAGATCGAATCGCCGTTCGTTTCACCGGTCAGTTGTTCGGCCAGTGACGAGAAAGGCTCGTTGAGCAACGTGTCGAGAGCGATCTCGCGCTGCCAACGAACACGAATCGCCGAGCGCAGGCGCATGGCCTTGAGCGAATCGCCGCCGCTGCCGAGCCAGTCATCCTGCGCACTCAGGGCCGGTTGGCCGAGCAGCGAACGGGCTTGTTTCAGCATCCAGTTCAAGGCAGGCGAAGCAGCGCCATCGTCAACGGCATCCATCACTGGATGCCACGGACTCAGCCCTTGGGCCAGCAAGCCATCACGGTCGATTTTGCCATTGGCCGTCAGCGGCAGGCGCTCCAGCAGAAACAACTGATGCGGCCGCATATACGGCGCCAGTTGCGCTCGCAGATGGTTTTCGAATTTGTGATAGTCCAGATCCCTGCGAGGCACGATGAACGCCAGCAACTGATGATCTTCAGCCGCCTGCCGCCGTGTGCAGACGTACACCTGCGCCACACCCGGATACTCCAGCATCCGTTGCTCCACCTCCCCCGGCTCGATCCGGAAGCCGCGAATCTTCACTTGCCGGTCGACCCGCCCCAGGTACTCGATCAAGCCTTCGGCATTGCACCGCACCAGATCACCGGTGCGGTAATGCACCTGCGCACCACCGTCGAGGTCGGGCAAACGAACGAACTGGCGGGCAGTTTCTTCGGGCCGGTTGCGATAGCCCCGAGCGACACCGCTGCCACTCAAATACAGCTCGCCCACCTCGCCCGGCGGCACCGGCCGTTGCTGCTCATCCAGCACCAACACACCGGTATCCGGCAACGGTCGGCCAATCGGCGCCGAGTCGCCGGCAAAGTCGCGGCTGATCGGCCAGCACAGGGCAAATGTGGTGCATTCGGTGGGGCCGTAGACGTTGAAAATCCGGCAGCGGCTCTCAGGATTGTCCCGATACCAACCACGAACAGCGGCGGCACTGATCTGCTCACCGCCAATCAGCACCTGACGCACGCTGGAAAAACACGACGGCCACTCTGCAATCAACGTGTTGAACAGCGACACCGTCATGAACAGGTTGTCGACCTGCGTCCGCTCCAGCACCTCGGCCAGTCGACGCGCATCCAGCACGTCATCGTCGGCGATCATCACGCAGCAACCGCCGTTGAGCAGCGGCGCCCACAGCTCGAAACTGCACGCATCGAACGCCGGGTTGGACAGGCAGGCAAACCGGTCCGTCGGGCGAATCTCGATATAGCCGTCGCTGTGCGCCAGCCGCAGCAAGCCGCGTTCACCCACCTCGACCGCTTTCGGCGTGCCGGTGGTGCCCGAGGTGTAGAACAGGAACATCACCTCGGCGAAGTCTTCGGCCAGTGTTTGCGGCGGAGCGTCCGGCTGATCGAGCAAGGCCTCGACGCTGGTTTGCCACAGTGAAGGCGACCACAGCGGTTCTTCGTCCAGGGTAATCAGGCCGACACACGCCGCATCCGCCAGCATTAGCTCCCGACGTTGGCGCGGGCTGGCGCGATCCAGCGGCACCACCACCGCACCGACTTCCAGGGTGCCGATAATCGCCGCCAACCATTGCCAGCAACGCGGCATGCACAATGCCAGCGACTGGCCGGGTTCGACACCGCGCGCCAGCAACCCTCGGGCAATGCGTTCGCTGGCGCTGGCCAGTTCGGCGTAAGTCAGCGTAACCGACTGATCGATCACCGCCGGGGCTTGCGGATTACGCGCCACTTGCTCGGCAAAACGCGCAAGCAATGGCAAGTCTTTGGACGCACTCATCATTTCGCCTCCTGCGCGTCGAAGCGTTGCAGCTCCCGACGGATGATTTGCGAGACCCGATGGATTTCCGCGCTTTCGAGCATGTCCCAGTGCCCGCCGCTGACCAGTTTCGCCAGATAACCGCGGCCTGCGCGGCGACGCCAGAAGGCGCGCAGTTCATGCAACTGATGGCGGCTGAAATCTTCCCGCGCCTGAATCAGCACCACGCGACCGCCGCGCGGCGCGCACTCATAGGCGGCCATGGCCAGCCGGTTGTGGTTGTAGATGTTGAAGTAGCGTTCGACCTGGGCGTCTTCGATGCCGGGGTACATGCCGTTGAAGCGCACCAGTTTGTCGCGGAACTCGGCCATGTCCACGGTGCCGATCTGCTCGCGGAAACCCGGATCGTCGCTGCCCTGAGTGTCGAGCAGCACCACCGTCACCTGACGATGCCCGGTCGCCGTCAATCGCCGCGCCATTTCATAGGCCACCAGACCACCGAACGACAGCCCGGTAAGAATCAGCGGTTGCTGCGTCAGCGGTTCAATTTGGCACAAGTAAGCCTCGGCCATCGCTTCGACCGTCGGTTCGGTGCTTTCCCCCGGATTCAGCCCCGGCGATTGCACCCCGTACACGCCGGTTTCATCCGGCAGGACTTTGGCCAGCGACAGGTAACAGAACGCCGTGCCGCCCGCCGGGTGAATGCACACCACGTTGTGCTGGCCGCTGCCGCGACGGAATTCGATCAGGTTGCTCTGGGCCAGCGCCGGATTGGCTCCAACCCGCAGCCAGCCGCCCAGCGCTTCGATGGTCGGGTAGCTGAGTACCACGCGCACCGGCACTTCGACTGCAAACTGCTGGCTGATTTCATGGGCCATTTTGATCGCGGCGATCGAAGTGCCGCCGACATTGAAGAAGTTGTCACGAATGCCGATCTGCGGCGCCAGCAACAGGCTTTTCCAGATCTGGTACAGCGCCAGTTCGATGTGGTCGCGCGGGCTGCTCAGGTTGACCTGACGGTTGACCATTTCTTCGTCCGCCAACGCGGTCAGCGCGGCGCGATCAACCTTGCCATTGGCAGTCAGCGGCAAGGCGTCGAGCCACAGATAGCTGCCGGGGATCACCGCCCTGGGCAGTGTCGTCGCCAGATGGGCGTGCACCGCTGCTTCGTCCACGGGCTCTGCCACCACGCAACAAGCCACCAGCCGCTGATCCTGCGCCGCTTCGCCGACCATCAGCACCACGGCGCTGCGGATACCCGGAAACGCTTCGAGCCGGGCTTCGATTTCGCCCAGTTCCAGACGCACGCCGCGCAACTTGACCTGAAAATCGTTGCGACCGAGAAACTCCAGCTGACCGTCCGGGCGATAACGCGCCAGATCGCCGCTGCGATAGAGCCGGTCTCCCGCCACAAACGGGTTGTCGATAAAGCGCTCGGCACTCAGTTGCGCCAGCCCCAGATAACCCCGAGCGACGCCAACGCCGCCAATGTGCAGATGCCCGGTCACGCCCACCGGCACCGGCTCATCGCGGTCATCAAGAACATAAAATCGGTTGTTGGAAATCGGCCGGCCGATCGGCAATTGCCGGGCCGGCACCTCGGCGCCGGGCTCCAGGGTCCAGATGCTATTGATCACCGTGGTTTCGGTCGGGCCGTAAACGTTGTGCAGCCGTGCATGGGGCAGATGCTCCTGAAAGCGCCGCGCCAGGGCTGGCGGCAGTTCACCGCCGCCGCTGAACACATCGGTCAGCGACGTACACTGGCTGACCTCGTCGACCTCCAGAAACAGCTGCAACATCGCTGGCACGAACACCAGCGCCGTGACCTGCTGCTCGCGCACCTCGCGGGCCAGATACGCCGGTTCGTAATGCCCGCCGGGCCGCGCGATCACCAGCCGTCCGCCGGTTGCCAGCGGCCAGAAGGTCTCCCACGCCGAGGCATCGAAACCGAACGGGATCTTGTGCAACATCGCCCCCGCCTCGCCGCAGACCTGCAAACACCACAGCAGCAGATTGCTCAAGCCACGATGCGCGACCATTGCGCCCTTGGGCAAGCCGGTGGTGCCGGAGGTGTAGATTACGTAGGCGAGATGGTCAGGAGTGACGCCGACATTGCGTGGGTCGAGATTGTCCGCCGGCAACGACGCCCAGCTCGCGGCATCTTGTTCGAGGTCGAGGATCGGCGCTTCCCAGGTCGAGCCTTGCACGGCTTGGCGCAAGATTGCGTGCGCCGAGCCAAGGGTCAGCAACACCGCCGGCGTGCTGTCGCCGAGCATATGGCTCAGGCGTCCCAATGGATAATCCGGATCCAGCGGCACATAGGCGCCACCGGCCTTGAGCACCGCCAGCAGCGCCACCGGCAATTCCAGCGAACGCTCGATACACACCGCCACGCGCACATCCGGGCCGACGCCCAAGGTGCGCAGATGCCGCGCCAGTCGGTTGGCCCGGGCATTGAGTTCGGCGTAGCTCAAGGATTCGCCCTCGAATACCACCGCGCAGGCCTGAGGGTTGCTCGCGGCCTGCGCTTCAACCAGTTGATGCACGCAGGGCACCGCTTGCGTCAGTGGTGCGGTGCGGTTGAAGTCGACCAGTACCTGCTGACGCTCAGCCTCGTTCATCAACGGCAAGGCATTGATCGGTTGCTTGGCATCAGCAGCGATCTGTTCGAGCAAATGACGGTAGTGCCCGCTCAGGCGTTGGATGGTTGCGATGTCGTAGAGGTCGGTGTTGTATTCCACCAGCAAGTCCAGCCGCCCTTCCCGCTCGACCCATTCGAACGCCAGATCGAACTTGGCCGTGGCACTGCTGGTGCCGTACGGCGCCAGTTCCAGACCGGGCATCTGCACCGCGTTGCCCGGTGTGTTCTGCAGCACCAGCATCACCTGGAACAACGGCGAATGGCCGGGATCGCGCTGCGGGTTGACGACCTCGACCACGCGGTCGAACGGCACGTCCTGATGGGCGTGGACGTCGAGCATCTGACCGCGCACCTCGCGCAGCAGCTCGGCGAAGGTTTGCTGCGGATTCAGGCGCTGACGCAGCACCAAGGTGTTGACGAAATGGCCGATCAGCGGCTCGACTTCCGGACGATTACGGTTGGCGAACGGCGTGCCGATGCACAGATCCTGCTGACCGCTGTGTCGCCACAACAACACAGCCAAAGCACCGAGCAGTACGTTGAACAGCGTGCCTTGGGTCTGCCGGGCCAGCGCCGTGAGTTCACGCAAGGTGCCGCCATCGACGGAGGAACTGAACGTGGCCCCGACATAGCGCTGCACCAACGGTCGCGGCCGGTCGGCGGGCAGGGTCGACAACAACGGCGCATCGTCCAGGGTGCGCCGCCAGTAATCGAGCTGAGCGTCCAGAACCGCACCGCCGACGCGCTGTTGCTGCCAGCAGGCGTAGTCGGCGTATTGCACCGGCAGCGGCGCAAGCGTCGGGGTTTCGCCACGCAGATAATCGCCGTACAACGTGGCGACTTCGTGCAGGATCACGCCCATCGACCAGCCGTCGGCGATGATGTGATGCACGCTGTACAGCCACAGGTATTCATCGTCGGCCACGCGCAGTAACGACGCCCGCAGCAACGGCCCGCTCGCCAGATCGAATGGCGCCCGGGCGTCCTGCTCGACGGCGGATCGCACGTGCTGCTCGCGGTCTTCGGCAGACAAATGGCGCAAATCCGTTACCGACAACGACAGCGGCATCGATGCATGAACAACTTGACGCGGTTCACTGTCCACGCTGCAAAACGTCGTGCGCAGGACTTCGTGCCGGGCCACCAATTCGTTCAGCGCTCGTTCCAGCTGAGCCACGTCCAGCCGTCCCTTGAGCGTCACCGCCGTGGGCACGTTGTAGAACGGGTTGCCGGGTTCCAGTTGATCGAGAAACCACAGTTGCCGCTGCGAGAACGACAACGGCCAGGACGCGTGCGCGCCGGCACGGCGGGGAATCGCCGCGTCATCGTGCCCGCCGAGCAAGGCGATCAGTTCCTGTTTGTGACGCTTGAGCGCCTGGGTCAGTTCTTCGGTGAGAAACCCGCGCGGCGCCTTGCAGCGCAGCCTGTCACCGTCCACTTCGAGCACCACGCCATGGCGAGCGAACAACGCCAGCAATTGATCGGCATTCATACTTCGAACTCCTCCATGTCTTCGTCGTCCAGGCTTGCGGTCACAGGCTCGATGGCAAACGCCTCGACCGGCGCGCGGTGTTGTTCATCGGCCGTGCGCAGCCCGCCGATCATCGAATAGATCAATTCATGGCTCGGCCCGAGGTCGAACAGCGTCGTCAGTTGTTGTTCCTCGACCGAGCCAGTGCCGCACAGACCCAGACCGTGCTCGACGGCGGTCATGCTCAGCAACTGGGCCATCGCCCCGCTTTCGATGTGGCAGAAATCGCGGCTGCGCTCGCCATACAGCGGGCGAATCGCGGCCATGTCGGCGATGAAGAACAGCGAGAACGCGGCGTTCTCGTACACCGGTCGGTTGACGAAATAGTCGTAGGTGTCCGGGTCGAGCGCTCCGCTCTGGAGCGCCAGCAGACGATGCTGGCGGGGATCGTAGTAATACGCGCCGCCGGGCACGCCGAGCACGCGATCCGGCTTGACGTAGAGGTACGCCTGAATCGGGTAAAGGCCACCCGCCGACGGGAACTGGTATTTCACTTCGCCGTCGAGTTGTCCTTGAGCCAGCGCCGCCAGTACATGGGCAAAGGCCTGGGCGGCGATCGGTTGCAGGTCGTATTGACGCACCGAGCGGTAATCGCTCAAACGCCGGGCGAAGGCCGGGTCTTGCGGCAGATCCAGTGCCACTGCCGGCAAGGCTTGAGCGAAGTCGCGGCGTCCACGTTGTTCGGCCTTGAACTGCGCCCGTTGCTGTGGATCCTCGATGATGTCCTGCACGGGCTCCGGTGCCTGCTGCACGTTGCCGAGCAGATCCTGACGCGCCCGGTTCTGGCGGTACATGCCAAGCAGATGCAGCAACGTCGGCTGGGCCAGCAGTTGCGCCACGTGCGGGCGGAACTGCAAGGCGCCGGACAAGGCGTTGCTGATCCTGACGATATCGATCGACGTTGCGCCCAGATTCAGCAGGTTGGCGTTGGCGGCGATGGATTCGCGCTTGAGCACGCCCTGCACGATTTCCACCAGCCGCTGTTCCTGCGGGCCGTCGACTTCCAGCGCCGGCCCTTGCTCCTCGACTTGCTCAGGCTCCGGCAGGCGTTTCTTGTCGACCTTGCCGTTGGACGACAACGGCCAGGCCTCGACGAACGTGAACGACGGCGGAATCATGTAGGCCGGCAGCTTGTCGCTCAGGTACGCGCTGAAATCGCTGGCCTGCAACGCCGGATCGGCCTTGAGCACGTAGCCCGCCAGACGTTTCTCGCCCAGCGTGCTGCCAAGAATCCGCACCACCGCGCTCTGCACGCCGGGATGGCGATTGAGCGCGGCTTCGATCTCGCCCAGCTCGATGCGATAACCCTGGACCTTGACCTGATTGTCTTCGCGACCGAGGAATTCGATGTTGCCGTCGGGCAGCAAACGGCCCAGGTCGCCGGTGCGATACAGCCGTTCGCCGGTCAGTGGATGATTGAAGAAACTGCCCGCGCTGAGTTTTTCATCGCGCCAGTAACCTTTCGCCAGACCGATGCCGCCGATGTACAACTGCCCCGCAACCCAGGTCGGGCGCACTTGCAGCGCTTCATCCAGCACGTAGAAACGCTGATGATCGAGGGCCTTGCCGTAGGGAATGCTCCGCCAGGCCGGGTCGACGTGCTTCACCGGATAATAGATCGACCAGATCGACGCCTCGGTGGCGCCGCCCAGGCTGATCAACTGCAAGTCCGGCTGCAAGGCCCAGGCCCGCTCGGGCAGGGTCAATGGAATCCAGTCGCCGGACAGCATCGCCACCCGCAGGCTGGCGGGCAACGTGCCGCCCTCGCCCTCCACGTACTCGACCAGCATGCCGAGCAGCGCCGGCACCGAGTTCCACAGGCTGACGTGATGACGCTTGATCAATTCGAGCCAGTGCGCCGGATCGAGGGTCAGTTGCGGGTCGAGGATGACCACCGCCGCGCCCACCGCCAACGTGCCGAAGAAGTCATAGACCGATAGGTCGAAGCTCAGCGACGAGATCGCCAATACACGGTCGTTGGGGCCGACGGCAAAGCGCCGGTTGATGTCGAGCAAGGTGTTGACCGCGCCGCGATGGTCGATCACCACGCCTTTCGGCTGACCGGTGGAGCCGGAGGTGTAGATCACGTAAGCGAGGTCGCTTTCGTTCACCTGCACCGGTTGCAGTGGCAGTTCATCGTTCGAGACTTCATCGGTGACCGCGATGGCCGTGACCTGCGCCGGCCATTCGATCCTGTCGAGCAGCGCCGGTTGGGTCAGGGCCAGACTCGCCTCGGCCCGCTCCAGAATATGCCGCAGCCGTTCCGCCGGTTGCGTCGGCTCGATCGGCAGGTAAGCGCCGCCGGCATACAGAATCGCCAGCGTTGCAACCACTTGTTCCCAGCCGCGCTCCATCACCACCGCGACCAAGCGGTTCGGCAGCACGCCCTGTGTTTGCAATCGGGCGCCGAGTTGTCGGGCCTCAAAGCGAAGCTGGGCGTACGTCAGCTGTCGCGTGCCGATCACCGCCAGTGCGTCCGGTGTGGCTAGGGCCCGACGGTCGAACAGTTCGTGCATCAACGGCAGCGTTTGCTGATGGTCGACCGGTGCCGGCAATCGCGCCTGCGGCAGCAGTTGTGGCGTGTTTGCGCCCCAGGCCGCCGGCTCGCAGAGGCTGTCGAGCAGGGTGTTATAGGCGACGAACATCTGCTCGATCATGCCTTGCGGGAACAGTTCGTCGATGCTGTCCCAGTTGAACAACAGGCGTCCTTCCAGCTCCAGCAACGTGTGGTCGAGCCACACTTGCGGGGTCTGGGTGATGCTGTGCATGTGCCTGGCGTTCAACGCGTCGGCGAGGTTGAACTCGGCCAACTCCGGCGCCGCTTCCGACAGTGTGCTGTTGAACACGATCGGCATCGCCGTCTGCTGCACGCCCCGGGCCTGGGACAATTCGCGCAGCACCCGCACGCCGCTGACCACCGAATGGTCGATGTCGCGCCACAGTTGCGCCTGCACCGCGCGGGCCTTGTCGGTGAAACTCTGCGAACCGTCGATGCCGACTTCCAGCAGCACCAGCGAGGTGAAGTCGCCGATGATTTCGTCTACATCGGGGTGCAGCGGCATGCGGTTGAACAGCGGCAGGCTCAGGGTGAAACGCGGCGTGCGGCTCCACAGCGCCAGCACTTCGCTGAACGCGGTCAGCAGCATCACCGACGGCGTCACCGCAAACTGTTTGGCCACGGCTTTGAGCTGCGTCCACTGCGCCGCCGACATGTCGCGGTCGCGGCGGGTGAAGTGCGGGTTGGCGATGCTTTCGGGCTGGCGTACCAGCGGCAGGTCCGGCGCAGGGGCCAGTGTGGTCACCCGTTCACGCCAATAGCCCAGCGCTAGCTCGTAGCGGCGGCCATTACGCAGTTGCTGTTCAGCCAGCACATAGTCGCGGAAAGTCAGGCCCGGTTCCGCCAGTTCCAGGTTCGGATCGACGTAGAACGCCATCAGTTCGCGGGCGAGAATCTGCGTGCTCGCGGCGTCGACGATCAGCGCGTCGAGGCTGATGTGCAAATGGGTGATGCCGTCATCGAGTAGCGACAGGCTGAACTCGAACAGCGGCCAGCGACTGGCGTCCAGCACCTGATGGGACTGGCGTTCGCGGGTCGCTTCCAGCGTGCGCTGCGCCACATCGGCGGGCAAACCGCGCAGATCGCTGCGCGGCATGCGATAGGTCGGCACCTGCGCCAGCACCTGTTGCGTGCCGTCGCTGAGGAACACCACGCGCAGCATGTCGTGGCGCAGGATCATGCGGTTCAAGGCTTGTTCGAAACGCTCGGCGTCGAACTCGGGAATGCGCAGTTCTTCGTAACCGTGGGCACTGACGCCACCGAGGCTGACCGTGGCCTCGCGACCGAACCAGTAGGCTTGCTGGATATCGGTCAGAGGGAACGGTTCATGTCGATTGTCGCGATCCGGTTCGATCTGAATGAACGCCGGTTCAACGCTTTGCTCTTCACGCGACACCTGCGCCGCCAGATCCAGCAACACCGGGGTCTGGAACAGGCTGCTCAGGGACAGTTGCGCGCCCATGCGCTGGTTGATCGCGTAGATCATCCGCGTCGCCAGCAGCGAGTGGCCGCCGAGGTCGAAGAAGTTGTCGTGGATGCCGACCCGCTCGCACTTGAGCACTTCGGCCCAGATCTCGGCCATTTGCCGTTCAATGTCGTTGCGCGGCGCTTCGTAAGTCGCGCCGGCGCTGCGTTCCGGTGCCGGCAGCGCCTGGCGGTCGAGCTTGCCGTTGCGGGTCAGCGGTAATTGCGAGAGCCGGACCCAGGCACTTGGGATCATGTGTTCGGGCAACTGGCGTTGCAGTTCGGCGCGCAAGAATTCGCTGGTCGCGGAGCCGACCACGTAGGCCACCAGACGCTTGTCCCCGGCCACGTCTTCACGCAGCAACACGGCGGCTTCCTGCACACCGGGTTGTTGATGCAGCAGGCTGTCGATCTCACCGAGTTCGATGCGGAAGCCGCGCAGTTTCACCTGTTGGTCGATGCGTCCCAGGTATTGCACGTTGCCGTCGGCCAGGAATGTCGCGAGGTCGCCGCTGCGGTACATCCGCGCGCCCGGCTCGCCACTGAACGGGTCCGGCAGGAAGCGTTCAGCGGTCAGGTCCGGACGGTTCAGATAGCCACGAGCCAGGCAGGCGCCGGCGATGTACAACTCGCCCGCCACGCCGACCGGGACCGGATTCAAATGCTCGTCCAGCACGTACAGCCGCGCATTGGCGATGGGACGGCCAATGGGCGGCGCGTCCGGCCAGGATTCGGCCTCGTTGCAGTCAAGGCTGAACTGGCTGACCACATGGGTTTCGGTCGGCCCGTACTGGTTGTGCAGTTGCGCGCCGCCGAGCCCACGGACAAAGCCGCGCAGCTCGTCATTGATTTGCAGGGCTTCACCGGCGGTGATGATTTCGCAGCCGCCGGCCGGCATCGGCACACCGGCCTCGGTCAGGCCGGCGAGTTGCTGCAACACGGCGAACGGCAGGAACGCCCGCTGCACGCCTTCGGCCACCAGGGTCGGGCGCAGCGCGGCGAGATCCTTGCGGCTTTCTTCGGTCATCAGCAACAGGCTGCCGCCCTGGCAGAGCGTGCTGCAGATTTCCTGGAACGAGACGTCGAAGTTCAGCGAGGCGAATTGCAGCACGCGTTGCGGTGCCATGGCTTGATCGAGCTGCCAGGCGATCAGGTTGTCCAGCGCACGACGGTTGTGGGCCACGCCTTTCGGGCGTCCGGTGGAGCCGGAGGTGTAGAGCACGTAGCCGAGGTTTTCCGGGCTCACATTGACTTGCGGATCATCCGTCGGGTGTTGCGCCCATTGCGCTGCGTCGGTGTCCAGGCAGCAGATCTTCGCCTCGTTGGCCGGCAGCCCGGATACCAGGCTCGATTGCGTCAGCAGCAAGGTCGGCGCGGCATCGCTGAACATGAACGCCAGCCGCTCGCTCGGATAAGCCGGGTCGAACGGTACGTACGCCGCGCCGGCCTTGAGGATCGCCAGCAGGCCGATGACCATTTGCGGCGAGCGTTCCAGGCACAAGCCGACGCGATGCTCGGGGCCGACGCCTTGTTCGATCAGGTAATGCGCGAGGCGGTTGGCGGCGCGATTCAGCTCGCCGTAACTCAGCTGCTCACGGTCAGCGAGCAGCGCCACGGCGTCGGGCGTCTGCCGGGCGTGGGCTTCGAAGCGCGCCACGCAACCGGGCAACGACGCGGTATCCCGGGCGGTGCGGTTCCAGTCATGAACGATCTGCTGGTGTTGCTCGGCGCTCAGCAGCTTGATCCTCGCCAGCGACTGTTGGCTGTCCTCGACCATCTGCGTCAGCACCCGGCGCAGGTACTCGCCGAACTGCTCGACGGTGTCGCGCTCGAACAGGCCCGAGGCATATTCCAGACCACCGACGATCTGCCCGTCGCGCTCACTGAGCGCCAGTTGCAGATCGAACTTGGCCACGTGATGACTGCTCTCGACCGTCGTAACGTCCAGCCCGGTCAGCAGCAGGTCGGAATCCTGATCCTGTTCCCAGGCAAACAACACCTGAAACAGCGGACTGTGGGCCAGGCTGCGCGGCGGGTTGAGCAATTCCACCACTTGCTCGAACGGCAGGTCCTGATGTTCCTGAGCCTCCAGCGCCACTCGCCGCGCCTGTTGCAGCCATTGCGCCACTGACGGCGTCCCGGACTGAGTCATGCGCAGCGCGAGGGTGTTGACGAAGAAACCGATCAGCCCTTCCAGTTCCTGCTGTGGACGGTTGGCCGATGGCACGCCGATCACCACATCGCTGTGCCCCGACAGGCGCGACAGCAGCAGTGAAAAACCGGCCAGCAGAGTCATGAACAGCGTGGTGCCTTGCTGCATGCCCAGGGCTTTCAGGCGTGCGGTCAAAGCGGCGTCTAAGACCAACGGAACAAAGCCGCCGAGGTAATCCTGCACGGGTGGACGCTTGTGGTCGGTCGGCAATTCCAGCAGCACCGGCGCGCCGCTGAGGGTTTCGCGCCAGTAACGGCTCTGCTGCTCCAGCACGTCGCCGGACAGCCATTGCTTTTGCCACACGGCGTAATCCACGTACTGCACCGGCAAGGGCGGCAGCGGATCGTCGCGATCCAGCAACGCCGCTGCGTACAGCTGCCCCAGCTCGCGGGTGAGCACGCCCATCGACCAGCCGTCAGAGATGATGTGATGCTGGGTCAGCAGCAACACATGGTCATCCGCCGCCAGTCGCAGCAGGCTGACCCGCATCAACGGGCCGCGGCTCAGGTCGAACGGTCTGGCGCCCTCCTCGTCGATCAAGCGGGTCAGACGCTCTTGCGCATCGTGCCCCTGCACGTCAGTCACCGTCAGCCGGATGCTGTGCGCCGGCGGCGAAACCCGTTGTCGCCCTTCCCCTTCAACAGCAATGAACGTGGTACGCAGCGCAGCATGGCGCGCCACCAGTTGATTGAAGCTGCGTTCGAGTGCCGGCACGTCCAGCGAACCGCGCAAACGCAGGTTCAGCGGCATGTGATACGCCGCGTTGCCCCCCTCCATTTGCGCCAGAAACCACAAGCGCTGCTGAGCAGACGACAACGTTTGCGCGCCCGTGCGTTCAAGGGCCGTGATGGCCGGGCGAGCCGCAGCCTGACTGGCTTGCAGCCGTTCGGCGAACTCCGCCAGAACCGGCGCGGCAAACAGGGTCGAAGGCGCGACTTCCAGCTCCAGCGCATGACGAACCTGCGCCAGCACGCGCATCACCAGCAGCGAGTGACCGCCGAGGGCGAAGAACTGATCCTGACGCCCGACCCGCTCGACGCCGAGCACGTCGGCCCAGATCGCGGCGAGCGCGGTTTCCAGCGAGCCTTCGGGTGCCTGGTATTCCTGCTGATCGAACGCCTCGGCGTCCGGCGCCGGCAGATTTGGCCGGTCAACCTTGCCGTTGGCGGTCAGCGGCAACGCTTCGAGCCGCACGAAGGCGGTTGGCACCATGTAGTCCGGCAGACTGGTTTGCAGCTGTTCGCGCAGCGTTCGCGGGCTCAGCGTTGAGTCTGGCTTTTCGCAGTAGTAGGCCACCAGGCGTGGTTCACCGGGACTGTCCTGGCGCAGCAGCACCACGCTTTCCCGAATACCCGGGATGTCCGCCAGCCGGGTTTCGATTTCCCCCAGTTCCAGACGCAGGCCGCGCAACTTGGCCTGGGAATCGTTGCGGCCGAGAAATTCCAGTTGGCCGTCGGCCCGGTAACGCGCCAGGTCACCGGTGCGGTAAATGCGTTCGCCCGCCACGAACGGGCTGTCGAGGAAACGTTCGGCGGTCAGTTGCGGAAGGTTCAGATAACCGCGCGCCACGCCGACGCCGCCGATGTACAACTCGCCCGCAACACCCTCGGCAACCGGTGCGCCGTCAACGTCGAGCAGGTAAATCCGGGTATTAGGCAGTGCCCGGCCGATGGGCAGCACCGCGTCGATCTGGCTGTTTTCGGTGAACTCGAAACAGGTGCTGTCGATGCTCGCTTCGGTCACGCCGTAGGCCTGGACGATCTGCACGCGATCACCGCACAGCCTGCGCAATTGCCGCGCGCTGTGGGCGGTCCAGATGTCGGAGCCGCAGACCACGGTGCGCAGGAACGACAGGTCGTGGCCGGTCTCTTCGACCCATGCCAACAGCGGATTGAGCAGCGCCGGCACGAAGTCGGCAAAGCCAATCTGCGCCTCGCGCATCAGGCGATACAGGGCCGGCGGGTCCATCAGGGTGTCCCGTGGGCAGAGCACCAGCGTGCCGCCAAAACCCAGCGAACGGATCAGGTCGGCACTGAACACGTCGAAGGAAAAACCGGCCATTTGCAGGTGGTTGATCGGCTCGCCCAAAGCATAGAGCTGCGCCCAGTCGGCGCTCACGGCGACCAGTCCGCAGTGCTCGACCATCACGCCTTTCGGGGTGCCGGTGGAGCCGGAGGTGTAGATCACGTAAGCCAGATGTCGGGGTGTCAGGCCGATTGAGTGAGGATCGAGGTTGTCTGCCGGGAGCGAAGCCCAATCACTGGCGTCGGCCAGATCCAGCAGCGTCGGGGTGGTCGCCGACTGTTCGAGCACCGCCCGCAAAACACCGCGCGCCTCGCCGTGGGTCAGCACCACCGGCGGTGCGCTGTCGGCCAGCATGTGCGCCAGCCGCGCCTGCGGATAGGCCGGGTCCAGCGGCACATAGGCGCCGCCGGCCTTGAGTACCGCAAGTACGCCGACCAACATCTCCAGCGAACGCTCCAGACACAGCCCGACCCGCACGTCCGGCCCGACCCCGAGGCTGCGCAGGTGATGGGCCAGCCGGTTGGCGCGGGTGTTCAGTTCACGGTAACTGAGCGCCTCCTGCTGCCAGCGTGCGGCGATGGCCTCGGGGTTGCGCAGCACCTGCGCTTCAAACAGACCGTGCACGCACAGGTCCGCATCGAACGGTTTCAAGGAGCAAACGTCGGGCTGCGCGGGATTCGTCCCACGCAAGGAAGTGTTATCGAGCATCGGAGGCTACCGTCCATGACTACTTTATTTTTGTGATCAGGCCGGGACAGAAATGCCCCGCCAGTCAGGCCCCGGCATCAGATGCCGGCACGGTCATTCGAATTCAGGAGGATGGCGCGGCGCGCGCGTGCAGACTCGCGTTGAACGCGGGCACACGCAGAAATTCGGGGGGAGACAGGCTGGAGAAAAACGCCGCCGCGCGGTCGGCGCAGGCAACTGGAAAGTGGGCCGGATCATTGGCGACAGACGTCGCCCCGTTCATTGCATCGACGATTGCAAACCGCGTGACCAATTGAAACCTCGACTTCCATTTGAGGGTCAACGACGAGGAACAACCTGCGCGGGGATGACAGCGCCAGGGTGGTCCCGATCGGCTGCGACTGCCGGGTCTGTGGACACACGGCAATCTTCTGGCGCCGGGTTTGTGACCCGAAGCGCCGGCGGATAATAACCACGTTTTTTGCCGGGGAGGCAAACAAAATGTAGGAAATTTGCTAAATAAATATCGGACGTTTCCTACATGGTTGTGACGATGGCAAAGGGACAGGGATGTCAAAAATGCTCGTACACCGTTCCGCCGTTTCGTGCAGGCCACGGGCATCGAAAACCGCTGCAGAGTCTTGAGTGGCCAGCGAAAAAGTCACCACGCGACATACCTCGATAGCCGGGCGCTAACAAGCGCTAACAACGCATAACTGGCAGTCATTCGGCTGTGAAGGCAGGCTTGAATCTCACCGCTGAACGCCGGGCCACCTGCAAATCTTTTCCGCAGCCGCGCTCAGTCGAACGATGGTTTTGCGAGGGATTCGACCATGGCTGAAGGTTATCGCGACACTTGCCTGTGCGAGTCAGACCGGCTCGGCAACGACGAACTGTATGCCTTGGTCGCGGGCGCCGTCCGGCATGGCCGGGGTGAGGCGCAACAGCTGTTCGCGACGGTGACGCCGTTGCTCATCGCCTTTTACGAAGGCCAGGTGCAGGCCGGGCGGATCCGTCGCGAAGACACCGGCGGCCTCGTTCAGCAAGCCTTCAGGGCGCTCTATCAGGAACAGGCCGCCCATGACCCGAGCTTTCCGTTTCGCGCCTGGCTGATCGAGATCGCCCGCACGATCCTGCTCGACAACCTGGGCCATCGCGGCACTGACGCCGTGGCCACGGCCGACGCGCTGGCGGGTGCGTCTGCGCGTGAATGTCATGAACCCACACGGGCAACATAAACCGCCCCCAAGCTGTGAAATGCTCTTCAGGGAATGCCCATGATCGATATCGAAAAAACCCTCTACTCCGCGCATACCTGCACCACAGGCGGCCGGGAGGGCACAGGACGCAGTGACGATGGCCGACTGGATCTCAAGCTGTCGCCACCGGGTGCGCCCGGCTCCGGAACCAACCCCGAGCAATTGTTCGCCGTGTGCTGGTCGGCCTGCTTCCTCGGCTCGCTGCGCCATGCCTGCAACGCGCGCAAGATCGTTTTTCCGGCCATGGCCGGGGTGGATGCTCAAATCGACCTGATCCACGGCGAGCACGGGTTCTTCCTGCAAGCGAAACTGGCGGTGTCACTGCCGGAGATCGAACCGCAAGTGGCGCAACAACTGATCGACGCGGCACACCAGAACTGCCCCTACTCCAAGGCCACGCGCAACAACATCAAGGTCAGCATCACCCTCACCTGACGCGTCTTTTGCCGACAGCAAAACGCCCAATCTTCCAACCACACCTTCGTACTATCCGGCGACACCAAGGTGCAATAGATCGCGCCCAAGGCTTTTGATGTGATGGCGGGAAACCGACAAAAGCCAGGAGTTGCGCATGAACAAGCTGACGACTGCTGCGGGCGCGCCCGTGGTTGATAACAACAACGTACAGACGGCCGGCCCGAGAGGCCCGATGCTGTTGCAGGACGTCTGGCTGCTGGAAAAACTGGCGCACTTCGATCGGGAAGTCATCCCCGAGCGACGCATGCACGCTAAGGGTTCGGGCGCGTTCGGCACCTTCACCGTCACCCACGACATCACCCGATTCACCAAGGCCAGACTGTTTTCCAGCGTGGGCAAGACCACCGATGTGTTCGTCCGCTTTTCGACCGTGGCCGGTGAACGTGGCGCGGCGGATGCCGAGCGTGACATCCGTGGATTCGCCATCAAGTTCTACACCGAGCAAGGCAACTGGGATCTGGTGGGTAACAACACGCCGGTGTTCTTTCTGCGCGATCCGTTGAAATTCCCCGACCTCAACCATGCGGTCAAACGCGACCCGCGCACCAACATGCGCAGCGCCCGCAACAACTGGGATTTCTGGACGTTACTGCCGGAAGCGCTGCATCAGGTCACGATCGTCATGAGCGATCGTGGCCTGCCGCGCACCTACCGCCACATGCACGGTTTCGGCAGCCACACCTTCAGTTTCATCAGCCCGGCGAACGAACGTTTCTGGGTGAAGTTCACCTGGAAGACTCAACAAGGCATCGAGAACCTGACCGATCAACAGGCCGCGACGCTGATCGGCGATGACCGCGAAAGCGCCCAGCGCGACCTGTACAACGCCATCGAGGAGGGCCACTTCCCGCAATGGAAGCTCTACGTGCAAGTGATGCCGGAACTGGACGCCGAGACCTACCCGATCAACCCGTTCGACCTGACCAAGGTCTGGCCTCACGCGGATTACCCGCTGATCGAAGTCGGCGTGCTCGAACTCAACCGCAACCCTGACAACTACTTCGCCGACGTCGAACAGGCGGCCTTCAACCCGGCCAACGTGGTGCCCGGCATCAGCTTCTCACCGGACAAAATGCTCCAGGCACGTCTGTTCTCCTATGGCGATGCGCAGCGCTATCGCGTCGGCGTCAACCATCATCAAATCCCGGTGAACGCGCCGCGCTGCCCGGTCAACAGCTATCACCGGGACGGCCAGATGCGCACCGATGCGAACGCGGGCAGCACAATCGGCTATGAACCCAACAGCTACGGGCAGTGGGCCGAGCAACCGGATTTCAGCGAACCACCGCTGGCCCTGAAAGGCAGCGCTGGGCACTGGAATCACCGAGAGGACGACGACTACTTCTCGCAACCGGGCGCACTGTTCCGAGCCATGTCCCCCGCCCAGCAACAGGTCTTGTTCGAGAACACCGCGCGCTCGATCCATGGCGCCAGCGCAGAGTCGAAACAACGACACATCGACCACTGCACCCGGGCAGATCCGGCGTATGGCGCAGGAGTTGCGCACGCCATTGAGGCACTGGGCTGATCTGCAATGACGCTGGCAGGGAGCCGAAACAACAATGCCCGGATTATCCGGGCGTTGTTGTTTGTACGAATCAGTCAGGCAGTGATTCGCGGCTGAAGGCCTGCACCTCCTGCACCAGACCGCGAGCGGCCATTTCCACCAGTTGCCGACCCTTTTCCGGCGAAGCCTGGGCCGGGTCCGAGCCCATGCGGCCGTCCGGGTGACGGGCGCGGAAATCCGCCGCTTCACGGATCGGGCCCCAGTTGGCGATCTGCGGCGAATAATCGGCCGACTTGATGGAGTCGGGGTACGCCCACTGGGTCACGGCGATTTCCGAAGGTGTCGCGTGAATGCCGTGGCCGGTCGGGAACTGGTCACGCGCCAGCTCGTTCACCCCTTCCAGATCCCACCAGTTGCACAGCTTCAGGGCGAACCCGGCCTTGCGTCGGGCGAAACTCGCTTCGGCGTACAGCTCCGAAAACGCCGCTTCGATTGACGCGATGTTGCCGCCGTGGCCATTGAGGAAAAAGATCTTTTCAAAGCCGTGTGCGGCCAGCGAACGGGTCCAGTCGGCGATGGCGGCGATGAAGGTCGAAGGCCGGAGCGAGATGGTGCCGGGGAAGCCGAGGTGATGTTGCGCCATGCCGATGTTGAAGGTCGGGGCAATCAGGATATCGGCGCTTTTCTGCGCCTCATGGGCAATGATTTCCGGGCACATCCAGTCGGTGCCCAGCAGGCCGGTCGGCCCGTGCTGTTCGTTGGAACCGATCGGGATGACGATGGTGCGGCTGCGTTGGAGGAATTGGGCGATTTCGGACCAGGTCGATAGGTATAAAAGCATCAGGATTCTCACTCTTCGAAGGTTCCTAGCGGAACGCGGGTGGGTGTTCAGTGCACCTGCAACAGCAGTGTCATTGATACCACCCGCCTCCCTTCGACGACAGAATACGAAGGTATCGGAATGACCTGAATGCCCTAATCGCGGACGAGAAATTCACGGGGCGATTCACCCATCACTCGCCTGAACATGGCACTGAAGGCACTCTGGTTGGCGTAGCCCAGATCCCGGGCAATCACCCCGACGGATTGCCCCTTGTCGAGCCGATCGATGGCGGTCGCCAGCCGCACCTGTTGCAGCCAGTGGCGGAAATTCAGGCCGGTTTCATTGACGAACAGGCGTATCAGCGTGCGCGAACTGGCACCGACCCGGTCTGCCCAATAGCCGATCGAATGGTCTTGTCCGGGATCCTGCAGAATCGCCTCGCACACCGTGACCAGTCGCCGGTCGGCCGGCCACGGCACTTCGATCGGCAACGTCCGGGCTCCCTGCAATTCACTGAGTATCAACGCCACGATGTGCGCGTTGCGGCCTTCCTGCGGGTATTCGATCGGCTGCTCGGCCAGGGCCAGAATCAACTCGCGCAGCAGTCCGGGGATCTCCAGCACTTTGCAGTGATGGCCCAGCCCTGCGCAAACCTGCGGCTCGATGTAGATCGAGCGCATCTTGACCGCGCTGAGCATCAACTGGTCGTGGATCATTCCGGGCGGAATCCATAGCGCCCGCTTCGGCGGCAGGATCCACAAGCCGCGCTCGGTAGCCACCCGCATCACGCCGTTCGAGGCATACAGCAACTGCCCGTGCCGATGCACGTGCGGCTCGTTGTATTCGCCGGTGGCCTGATCACGCACCAGCACGGTCATTACGCGCGGCACGTCCTGATAGTCGGGATAACGTTCGCTGCGCGGCGCGGACTCACGCTGGGCGATGACCTTGCGCACCTCTCGTTTCATCGGCTGGCGTCTCCTGAAAACAGACCTTGATCGTGTTAAAGCGGCGATTGTCACTTTGGCGACAAATCCTGGCATTTGCCATGACCGGCCCATTGTTAGCCTTGCGCTCATTGTTCATCAATGAGGCTTTTCCCATGGCAATCACCCGCAATCTCTCCGGCCACCAACAGAGCGTCACGGCGGTGATCGGCCTGCTGATCCTGTCCATCGCCCTGCGGCCGCCGATCATTTCGGTGGGGCCGATTCTGCTGTTGATCCAGCAGCACTTCCAGTTGAGCTACACCCAGGCTGCGCTGCTGACCTCGATTCCCGATGTGTGCATGGGCGTGTTCGCGCTGGTGGTTCCGAGCCTGGCCAGACGCTTCGGGATCGATCGCAGTGTGGTGGTCGCCCTAACGTTGCTGGGGGCCTCGACCTTGTTGCGGGCGATCTCGCCGAATGCATTCTTCCTGCTCGGCAGTACGTTCTTTGCCAGCATCGGCATTGCCGTCGCCGGCGCGATGACCGGCGCGTGGATCAAGACCCACTTTGCGCAACGGCCGGCGCTGTTCATGGGCATCTATGCCGGCGGCCTGAGCCTGGGCGCGACCCTCGCGGCGGTGCTCAGCGCCCCGATTGCCGAGCTGGCGCAGGACTGGCGGGTCAGCGCCGGGTTCTGGAGCGTGCTGTGCCTCACCGCCATCGCCAGTTGGGTGTGGATGGCACGGCGTTTTGCGAGCCCGGCGCCAGCGGTGAAATCGCCGTCAAATCCGAGCAAACGTCTGCCATGGAGCAATCTGCAGGCGTGGCTGATCGCGTTGAACTTCGGTGCCGGTCAATTCGTGGTTTACGCCCTCTTCGCCTGGATGGCGCCAGCGTCGGTGGAAGCGGCCACATCGAGTGTTTCCCCGGGCGTTCTGCTGGGCATTTTTACCGCGGTGTTCGCCGTGGCCAGCGTGGGTGCGGGGCTGATTCCGGGCAAGGCCCACGACCGGCGCGGTTTGCTTGGGCTGTCGGCGTTGCTGGCCCTGCTCGGGGTGGGCGGCATGGCATTCCTGCCGGCGTACTGGCCGATGCTGTACGTGGTGCTCGCGGCCATCGGCCTGGGCATGGGTTTTACCGTGGCCATGACCTTGCCGCTGGATCACGCCAGCACCAGTGAACAGGCCGGATTGTGGACGGTGTTCATGTTGTTCATCGGTTACCTGATCGCCGCGCTCGGGCCGCTGTTGTTCGGTGCCCTGCGCGAATACGCCGGACACTATGGCCCGGCGTACACCTTGCTGTTCGCGGTACTGCTGTTGATGCTCGGCATCACACCCCTGCTCAGACTGGCACCGGCTGGATCGCCGCAGGTGTCCGTTGCCTGAGCCGGGGGTGACAGACCTGCGACGCGCGTCGGCACGTCGCAGGTTTTCAGTTGGCTGCAGCGGCTTTTTCAATCAGCCGCGCCACCGGCGCCGGGTTCGACACCATCACCACGTGCGAGGCGCCCTTCACCACCTCAACGGCCTTGGCATCCGCACGCTTGGCCATGAACGCCATCGCCTGGGGCGGGATGTTCTTGTCCTTGTCGCCGTAGATGTACCACGACGGAATGTGTTTCCAGGCCGGCGTGCCGGCCTGCTCGTTCAGCGCGGCTTCGGTGACCGGACGTTGAGTCGCGGCCATCAGGGCCGCTTGTGCAGCGGGGACGTCGGCGGCGAATTGATCGTGGAACTTGCTCTGCTGGATGTACAGGTCCTTGCCGCCATCGGCCAGCGCAACGGGTGGCGCCAGCGTTGGCCCGAGGGTGCTGCCGGGAAACTTGCCGGCCAGACCGGCGACGGTTTCACCGGCCTCGGGGGCAAACGCGCTGACGTAGACCAGCGCTTTGACATTGGCATGATCGTTGGCCGCATCACTGATGACGTTGCCGCCATAGGAGTGACCGACCAGCACCACCGGCGACTGGATGCTGCTCAGCAATGCCGATACCGCTGCGCCATCGCTCTTGACGCCGCGCAGCGGATTGGCGGCGGCGATCACCGTGTAGCCATCCTTCTCGAGAATCTTCGCCACGCCGTTCCAGCTCGACGCGTCGGCAAATGCGCCGTGCACCAGCACCACCGTGGGTTTGGCGGTTTGGGCGAAGGCATTGGCGCCCAGGCACAGGCCCGCAGCGATGCTCAGTGCAATCAGTGTTTTTTTCATCTGGATGTTCCTCGTATGACGGATTCAGGGAGCGTATCGAGTGAAGACAAAATCGTGGTTCTGCACCCGCGCCTGATGGCAGGCAAAGCAGGTCTGGTGCTGGGCTTCATCGGCGGGTTTGCCATCGATGAACCGGCCGAATCCCCAGCCACCGGTCGAGGCGTATTTGCGCGAGTCCTTGACCATCACCTGAACGGTGGTGGCCGCCCCCGGAATCGAGGCCGGCTCGAACTCCGGCGACTGCACGTGTTTCCACGCCAGCTTCACCAGCACCGTGCCGTCGGGAAACGGCAGCGTCTTGCTCTGGTAAGCCTTGATCGCCCGGTCATTGCCCAGCACCGCACGCAGTTCATCCAGCGGCGCGGCTTCCTGGGCCGGGGCAATCAGCGCCCACTGGCGATAGTTTTTCGGCAGCTTCACGCCGTAGATCGGCGAGGCATCGCCCTCATCGGCCTCGCCCAACGCGACACCGGTGGCCGCCAGTGCCGCGAGCGCAATGGCCGCCGGCAACACGGCCCAATGGTTGAGTTTCATCGTCGGATCCCCTCAGGCCAGCAGTCAGAGATGATCGGCATCGATCACCGCCTGAGCGAACGCCTGCGGCGCTTCCTGCGGCAGGTTGTGGCCGATGCCGCCGCTGATCAGCCGGTATTCGTACTTGCCGGTGAAGCGTTTGGCGTAGGCCTCGGCCGGTGGGTGCGGCGCGCCATTGGCGTCGCCTTCAAGAGTGATGGTCGGCACGCCGATCGAGGGGAATGTCGCCAGTTTTTTCTCCAGCGGATCGTATTGCGCTTCCCCTTTGATCAGCCCCAGGCGCCAGCGGTAGTTGAAGATCGACACGGCGACGTGATCCGGGTTCTGCAACGCGGCGGCGCTGCGGTCGTAGGTCGCGTCGTCGAAGGTCCACTTCGGCGAGGCCAGCTGCCAGATCAGTTTGGCGAAGTCATGGGTGTTCTTTTCGTAGCCCAGACGGCCACGCTCGGTCGCAAAGTAGAACTGATACCACCACTGCAACTCCGCCGCCGGCGGCAGCGGCGTCCTGCCGGCGTCCTGGCTGCCGATCAGGTAACCGCTCACCGCCACCAGCGCTTTCACCCGCTCGGGCCAGAGCGCTGCAACGATGTCGGCGGTACGCGCGCCCCAGTCATAGCCGCCAAGTACGGCCTGCTTGATTTTCAGGGCGTCCATGAAGTCGATCAGGTCTTTGGCCAGCGCCGCCGGCTGGCCGTTGCGCACGGTTTTGGCAGACAGGAAACGTGTGTCGCCATAGCCGCGCGCGTAAGGAATCAGCACCCGATAGCCCTTCTGCGCCAGTGCCGGCGCCACGTCGGTGTAGCTGTGAATGTCGTAGGGCCAGCCGTGCAGCAGGATGACCACCGGACCGTCGGCGGGACCGACTTCGGCGTAGGACACGTCCAGCAATCCAGCCTTGACGTGTTTCAGCGCGCCGAAGGAAACGTTGGTGCCGGCGGTAATGGCGTCGATCTTGCCGGCGGGCACTTCAGCGGCGCTGGCGTATGCCGAAGCGATGCCCAGCGCAAGCGCCAGGATCGAAACGGCGAGCACGCGCCGGGATGGGGTTACAGCGTTAGAGTCAGTCATGCCGAGTCTCCCTCGTGAACCGCCGGGCGGCGGTTCCGGACTTGGTGTTGAAGGGCTTGCGAATTGCAGGGTTAGCGGGCTGCCTGAGCAGCGGTTTTCTGCGCAGCCGCGCGCAGTGGCCGGAAGGCTTCGCGCAGTTCTTCGCTGAACAGTTGCGGTTGCTCCCATGCCGCGAAGTGACCGCCCTTGCTGACTTCGCTGAAGTAGGCCAGCGACGGATAGGCGCGCTGCGACCAGACTTTCGGCGCGCGGTAGATTTCGTGCGGGAACACGGTGATCGCCACCGGCACCTTGATGTCGGCAGTCTTCTGCGCGGCGGCGCTGAAGTTATTGTTGTTGTTCTCCCAGTAGAAACGGGAGGACGACGCCCCGCTGTCGGTCAGCCAGTACAGGCTGATGTCATCGAGCATTTCATCGCGGCTCAGGACTTTCTCGGGCTGACCGTCGCTGTCGGTCCACGCGGCGAATTTTTCATACATCCACGCGGCCGTGCCGGCGGGCGAGTCGGCCAGCAGATAACCGATGGTTTGCGGCCGGGTCACCATCATTGCGCCGTAAGCGGCGTTACGACCGAAGAACTGACTGAGCGAATTGAAGGCCGTCACCTCCGGCGCAGTCAGTCCTGCCGGGGCCGGGTCGCCGCTGTTGATCGGTTTGACCAGTTCCGGCGGCACGGTGGCCGGCATGTTCAGGTGGATACCCAGCAAACCGGGCGGCGCCAGGCGACCCAGTGCATCGGAAATCACCGAACCATGATCGCCACCCTGGGACACGTAATGGCTGTAACCCAGACGTTTCATCAGCACATCCCAGGCCTTCGCCACCCGGTCAGGGCCCCAGCCGAGCTCGGTCGGTTTGCCGGAAAAACCATGGCCGGGAATCGACGGGATCACCACGTCGAACGAGTCCTCGACCTTGCCGCCATAGGCCACGGGATCGGTCAGCGGGCCGATGGTCTTGAGGAATTCGAACTGCGAACCCGGCCAGCCGTGGGTGAGGATCAGCGGCATCGCATTGGGATTGCGCGAGCGCACATGGATGAACTGGATGTCGACGCCGTCGATGGTGGTCACGAACTCCGGCAAGGCATTGAGCTTCGCTTCGGCCTTGCGCCAGTCATAGCCGTCGCCCCAATACTTCACCAACGCCTGGACCTGCGCCAGTTGCACGCCCTGGGACACGTCGCCGACCGTTTCCTTGTCCGGCCAGCGAGTGTCGGCGATGCGTTTGCGCAGGTCGCTCAACTTCGCTTCGTCCACATGGATGGTGTACGGGCGAATGGCTTGCGACGGATCCGCGGCCCAGACGCCGCTGCTGCCAGCGAGTACGGCAAGGCCGAGCGCGCCGCCCCTGATGGATGACGCCAGGCAATGGCGCCAGGTAAGACCGGACGAAAGCGCAACCATGATGGATCTCCTTGTAGTCATTATTCGAAAGGCATCGCCAATCGGATCAGACCACTGCGCTGGCACCGGGGCGATTACACGATGGTGTCGGTCGATACCTTGGTATGACGCGCTGGCCCGGCGCGCAAAATCGCGCTCGAACTCAGCAGCGCTTAACGGGCAGAATGCGGCGGGGAAAAGACCAATTTGAATCACAGAGCGGAACAAGGATTGCGGATGCGTGGGGAAACAGCGCTCGAACGCCTGAGCGGCACGCCATCGCCCACCTCGCAGTGGTGGGTGATCGGGTTGTGCATGCTGTTCAACGTGATCGACGGACTCGACGTCATGGCCATGGCCTTCACCGGCAGTCGGGTTTCGGCGCAGTGGACGTTGAGCGGCGCGCAACTGGGCCTGTTGTTGAGCGCAAGTCTGGTCGGAATGGCGCTCGGCTCGCTGCTGGCCGCGCCCAGGGCCGACCGCTTCGGGCGCAGACCGTTACTGCTCGCCGGTCTGCTGCTCAGCGGCCTGAGCATGTTGCTGTCGTTCTGGAGCCCGGATCATCACGTGTTGATGTTCCTGCGTTTGCTGACCGGCATCGGCACGGGGGCGGTGCTGGTGGGGGCGAACGTGCTGACGTTCGAACACGCCAGCCCGCAGCGGCGCAATCTGGCCATCGCGTTGCAATCCCTCGCCTTCGCCATGGGCGCGAGTCTGGGCGGAGTGCTGGCGCATGTACTGAATGATTTGATGGGCTGGCGGTATGTCTTTCTTGCCGGAGGTTGCATCACGCTGGCAGCCGCGCTTGCCGGCGTCTTTTGGCTGCGAGAGTCGCCGTCATTTCTGGCACTCGAACGCCGCACGCCAATCGCTACAGCGTCGCCTGACAACCCCAGCCGACCGCTTTCGCCCGGTCAGTGGCAACAGACCACATCGCTGGCACTGGCACTCTTTCTGTTGATGTTCTGCTTTTACTTCGTCATGAGCTGGACCCCGAGCCTGCTGGTCCACAATGGTTTTACCGACCAACAAGGCGCCCGGATCGGAGTGTTATTGGCGTTGGGGGGGATGCTCGGTGCCCTGCTGCTGGGACTGGCGGCCAATCGTTTCGGCTGCCGGCGATTGTTGTCGGGGTTTCTGCTGCTCAACGCCGCCCTGCTGCCATTGATGCTGCCGGCCACTCGCGTCCCCGGTCTGGCGACACTCGTGGCAGTCACGCTGGGGCTGATGCTCAATGGTGCGGTCGCGGCTCTGTATGTCCTGGCTCCTCAAGCGTTCTGCACCTCGGTTCGTACGACCGGTGTCGGCGTGGTGCTGGGGATGGGGCGTCTGGGGGCGATCATTTCGCCGCTGGTCGCCGGTTTTCTGCTGGATGCCGGATGGACCGCACAACACCTGTTCACGTTTTTCGCCGGTAGCCAGGTGTTGGCGGCCCTGCTGATCTGGCGTGGCACTAAGGGACGATGATCAGCTTGCCCGTCGTGTTGCGCGACTCGATATCGCGATGGGCCTGTTGCACCTCGTCCAGTGAATAACGTTTGCCGATGAAGGTTTTCAGTTTGCCGGTGCTGACCCACGCGAACAGTTGCCGGGATTTTTCCAGCAGCACCTCGCGATCGCGCACGTAGTGCATGACCGAGGGATACGTCAGCTTGATGCTGCGCGGCATGCTGAAGATATCGATCGGCGGGATCGGGTTCATGAATGGCCCGTACAAGGCCAGGGTGCCGAAGTAATCCAGCATCTCCAGCGAGTCAGCAAAGCCTTCCGCGCCGGTGCCGTCGTACACCGCATTCACCCGCAGCCCCTCGGTCAGGCGCATGACCTGTCCGGCAATGTTGTGCGCCCGCCCGATCACCACATAGTCAGCCCCGGCCGCGAGTACTGCCTCCACCTTGTCGGCGTGAGACACCCGGCCAATGACCTTACCGCCCAGTAGCTTGATCATCTGAGTCAGCATCAGCCCCACGCCCCCTGCCGCCGCGTGCACAAATGCCACGTCACCCGGCTGGATCGCATGCACCTTGTCCACCAGATTGCTGGCAGTCAGGCCTTGCATCATCAGGCTGGCGGCGGTGGCGAAGTCGATCTCATCGGGCAACGGCACCAACTGGCTGACCGGGGCGATCACCTGTTCGGCGTAGCTGCCCGGCACGTAATGCCAGGCCACGCGGTCACCGACTCCGAACTCCGTCACCTGCGGGCCGGCGGCCAGAACGATGCCGGCGCCTTCTGCACCCGGCGTCAGCGGCAACGCCCAGGCGCCGCCGAGCCCGCGCCGGACACCGGTGTCCATGAAATTGATGCCCGCTGCCATGACCTTGACCAGGACCTGTCCGGGCCCCGGTTCTGCCAGTTGAATGTCCTGCACCGTCAACACTTCGGGCCCGCCAAAGGCCTGGATAACCACTGCTTTCATAATCTTCTGCCCTGTCATCGGGACGACCGGTACTGCTGCCTTTCGGGTGGCAGGAGCGCGGACGTCACGTTGCTTTCACTCAACGTCGAAGGACGTTGAAACCAGGGCCAAGAGTGAGCGGGTGGTGTATCCGCGCAGTTTCGCGAACAGGCTCATTTGCATGCTTGTATGGCTCGAAGGGCCGTAGATACAGTGGCTTACAAAAGCGCCACTGTGATGCCCGTCGCAGTGTGCGACGGCAGCCGATATTCGCTACAGGCGACACCAAAGTATGATGGGCGAGTGCCAGCAGAAGGCGCATCTTTGTTCAACGGTGACTGCACACAATGAGAATCGGTATGACGAACGAGCAGGAGCGCGTCATCGAGGACGATCCAGACTGCGCCAGTGACGCAATCATGCCCATGCCGGGGGTCGAAGCCATCATCGACAGCATCCCGGCCATGGTCGCCTTCATGACGCCTTCCGGTGAGCTGGAACAGGTCAACCGGCAAATCACGGACTACATCGGCGCCCCGCTTCATGAACTGAAAAAATGGCAAGCCGGCGAGACCGTGCACCCGGACGACCTGCCCTCGGTCATCGCCGCCTGGATGCATTCAGTCGACACCGGCACGCCCTATGAAGTCGAACATCGCATCCGTCGCGCCGACGGTGTCTATCGTTGGTTCCATGTGCGCGGCCTGCCGATCAGAGACAGCGAAGGCACCATCACACGCTGGTGCGTTTTGCAGGTCGATATCGATGAGCGCCGGCGGGACAAGGCCTTGATCGCCAGTGCCCTCGCCGAAGTCAGCGCATCGGAAGAACGTCTGCGCGGGATCATCGATGCCGTGCCCGGTTTTGTCTGGAGTGCCTCGCCCGAAGGCAGCGTCGGCTTCGTCAATCGACGCTGGTGCGACTACACGGGCATGTCCCTCGAACAGGCCTGCGGGCATGGCTGGACGGCGTCCATCCACCCGGACGATGCGCCGGGCCTCGCGGAATATTGGCAAGGGATTCTGCAATCGGGCAGCGCCGGTGAGTACGAGGCCCGGCTGAAACGCTTCGACGGTATTTACCGCTGGTTTCTGATCCGCGCCGTGCCCCAGCGCGATGACTCCGGGCGGCTCATGCGCTGGTACGGCGAAAACACTGACATCGAAGACCGCAAACGGGCGGAAGTCTTTCTGGCCAAGGCCCAACGCCTGAGCGCCACCGGTACGTTTTCCTGGCGGGTGAGTACCGACGAGATCACTTGGTCGGACGAGGTCTACCGCATCCTTGAACTGGACCCGGACACCCCGCCCGGCTTCGAGGCGATCTATCGCCGCGTGCATCCGGACGACATCTCCAGCCATCGGGAGATGATCAAGCGCCAGCGCCGCAAGGGGCGTGACTTCGAACACGAACACCGGCTGCTGATGCCCGACGGCACGGTGAAATACGTGCGGCTGGTGGCGCACTCGATCGCCCATGCGCCGGACGGTTTCGAATACATCGCCGCCCTGCAGGACATTACCCAGCGCCGGCTCGCCGAAGAGGTCTTGAGCAAGGCGCGCTCGGAACTGACGCATCTGGCCAGAGTCGCCAGCCTCGGCGCGGTCACGGCGTCGATTGCCCACGAGGTCAATCAACCGCTGGCCGGCATCATCACCAACGCCAGCACCTGCCTGCGGATGCTGGGCGCCGACCCGCCGAATGTCGATGGCGCCCGGGAAACCGCGCGCCGCACCATTCGCGACGGCAATCGCGCCGCCGATGTAATCAATCGACTGCGGGCGCTGTTCTCGAAGAAAAGCATCACGATTGAAGATGTCAATCTGAATGACGCGGCACGGGAAGTCATCGCCATGCTATTGGGCGAGCTGCAACGCAACGGCGTGGTGCTGCACCCGCAATTTGCCGAGGCGCTGCCGCTGGTCAGGGGCGACCGGGTCCAGCTTCAGCAGGTGATCCTCAACCTGATCATGAATGCCGCCGAGGCCATGAGTGCGATCCACGGCCGGCCCCGAGAATTGATCATCAGCACCGGCCTTGGGGCGGACGAGAGCGTTTGCCTGGCGGTGAAAGACAGCGGCACCGGCGTCGATCCGCAGGACATCGAGCGCATTTTCAATGCCTTTTACACCACCAAAAGTTCGGGCATGGGCGTCGGTCTGTCCATCAGTCGCTCGATCATCGAGCGCCACGACGGGAAGCTGTGGGCCAGCGCCAACGACGGCCCGGGTGCGACGTTTACCTTTGCCATCCCGAATTCGACGGACTTGCCGCAAACCGATAACCGCGACCTCGCCGATCGCACCGTGGAGAATGATTGATGGGTACGCATTTGCTCGTATCGGTGGTCGATGACGACGAATCGGTTCGTGAATCACTGCCGGACCTGATCAAGGAGTTCGGCTTCGCCGTCCAGGCATTCGCCTCGGCGCAGGCGTTTCTGGCATCGCCCTATCTGGACTTGACCCATTGCCTGATTCTCGACGTGGCCATGCCGGGGATGTCGGGTCCGGATCTGCAACGGGAGCTGCTGCGCCGTGACTATCGCATTCCGGTGATTTTCATCACCGCCCACGGCGACGCCAGCGAACAGGCGAAGCTGCTGAACAGTGGCGCCGTGGAGTGCCTGTTCAAACCCTTCAGCGAAGCCCAATTGCTCAAGGCCCTGAGCGCCGCCTTGCCCCTCGACTGAGCGTGAAGCCGAACAGAACAAGGAATCGACATGTTGAACGCGAACAACGCAATCGCCCCTTCCCGTGGAGCATTACCGATGAGTGATGTCACGCCCGTCGTATTCGTTGTCGATGACGACATTTCCGTGCGCGAGTCGCTGGAGCTGATGATCCGCTTCGCCGGATGGCAGCCACGGCTGTTCGAGTCCGCCCAGGATTTTCTCGACGCGCCCCGAACGCTGGTGCCCAGTTGTCTGGTGCTGGACATCAACTTGCCCGACCTGAGCGGCCTGGATCTGCAGACCGCCCTTGCCGACGAACGCCACAACATGCCGATCATCTTCATCACCGGCTACGGCGATATTCCGCGCACGGTGCGGGCCTTGAAGGCCGGCGCGGTGGAGTTTCTGACCAAACCGTTCAATGACGAGGTGATCCTCGCCGCCATGGCCGATGCGCTGCAAAGCAGTCGTGTGGCGTTGGAAGGAGAAAAGAACCTGCGCTCACTGCTCGAGGCCTACAAGACCCTGACGCCGCGCGAGCAAGAGATCATGGCTTCAGTGGTCAGCGGGCGGCTCAACAAACTGATTGCCGCCGACCTCAACATCAGCGAAATCACCGTCAAGGCCCATCGCGGCAAGGTGATGCGCAAGATGAAGGCCCGTTCGCTGGCGGACCTGGTGAAAATGGCCGCCCTGATTACGCCGGCGTGACCGGCAGGCTCTGCCAGAAGCTTTCCAGCCGGCGCAGATCAAGGCTGTCGAAGCCTTCCGAAGCCCGCTCGCGGCAGGCACCGAGCAACGTCCGGGCCTGATCCGGTTGCCCCTGTTCAAGCCAGAACCTGGCCAGATCCATCGAAGACCGCAACTCCCACGCCCAGGCGCCCTGCTCGCGGCTCAGCGCAATGGAACCCTCAAGAACGGCCAGCATGGCCTGAACATCGTCGGTGTGGATGACCTTGAGAATACCGGCCTTGATTCGCAGCAACTCTGGCAGTGCAAAGGCATCACCGCTTCGCCGGCAGTGATCGATGGTGCCGTCAACCAGGGTCAGTGCCTTTGGGTGTTGGCCCACCAGCATCAGGCCTTCGGCCAGTGCGATTTCGAATGAGGTCGTGAGCAGTTCGTAACGCATGCCACGCAACCGCGCCAGACTTTCCTCCAGCATGGCAACTGCATCCCCCGGCTCCTCGGCGCGGATGGCGATCGCCGCGCGCAACCCGTGGCAGGCGGCAATGTAGGGGCCGAGTGCGTTGGTTTCGGCGATGGCGCTGAACCGCTCGAGGCTCGCAGTTGCCTTCGCCAGATCACCGGTCCAGATATAGAGGCACAAGATCCAGACCATGGCGATGCAGTAGGTGACCGGATGCTGCAGCGCCGACGCTTCAGCCTCTATCTGCTCGGCCCAGCGCCGCGCCTGATCGGGATAGCCCTGCAGCCAGAGTGAACGCGCCAGCGCCAGGCCCGTGCGATTGCGGTGATCGAAGCCATAGTAAATCGTGTTGCTGGGATGGGACGGCAAGCTGTTGCGCAGCGAGCTTTCCAGTTCCTGACGGGCCAGACGCTGGTTGCCGAGCAGATGATGGGAGATGCCGGTCAGCGATGAGGCAATCGCGATGGCGGCGGGCTCGTTGAGGATGTTGCCGACCACCGCTGCCTGCTCGGCCCAGGCCAGCGACGAAGGGAAATCACCGATGCGCTCGTAGAAAATCTGCAAGCGGCCCAGCAACCTCAGCTGTGAGCCGTAGTCGTTCAACGCGACTGCAATGTCCTGCGCCCGGAGCAAGGCTTTTTCGGCGGCCTCACTGTTGCCCCGGGTGAACATCAGCACCAGACCGAGTGCGGCTTGCAATTCCATTTCGGTGGGCGTGCCGTAGTACCCCAGCTCCAGCAGTTCCACTGCCCGGGAGCACCAGGTGCGGCACTCGACCAGCAAGGAAAAATGCAGGAACAACGGCGCGCTCGCGGCCGCCAGCGGCAACGCCAGCCCCGGATCGCCGTGGGGGCCGAAGCTCCATTCCAGCGCACCACGCACATTGCCCAACTGACTGGCGAGACGCGCCGAGTGACGGAAAATCTCATCGGGGGAAGTCCCCAAATGGCCGAGCAGATCCATGTAAAACGCCGCGTGCCGGAACGCCAGCGCATTGACCTCGGCCTCTCCCCGCGCCGTCAATTTCTCCCGGGCATAGGCGCGCGTCATCTCCAGCAAGCGATACGAATCCGTCGAGTCGCTGTGATCGACCGTGACCAGCCCCTTGCACACCAGATCATCGAGGATCGCGGCCACCGTGGCGCTTTCGTGTTGCGATTCGGCAACCACCTGAGCGGCAGCTTCCTGGGAGAACGGCCCGACGAAGACCGAAAACCGCTCCAGCGCCAGGCGCTCTTGCGGCGCCAGCAGGTCATAACTCCAGTCGAGCATGGCGCGCAGGGTCTGATGGCGCGGCACCGCCGTCCTGCGCCCCGACCAGCCCAGCGAAAAACGCTCGCCGAGCAGCGCGTGGGTGGCCTTCAATCCATGACTGGCGACTCGCATCGCCGCCAGTTCGATCGGCAGCGCCATGCCCTCCAGCCGCTGGCAAATGTCCGCAATCATTTGCCCTCCGTCCGCTTCCAGCAACAGCGCCGCATTGCTCGACGATGCGCGTTCGACAAACAGCTTGATGGCCGGGAATGCCAGCAATTCTTTAACGCAAAGGTGTTGCGGCTCACGGGGAAATTCCAGCGGATTGAGCCAGTGCACGTATTCGCCACGCACCCGCAGCGGTTCGCGACTGGTCGCCAGAACACCAACATCCGGCGCGGTGTCGCTGATCTGTTCCAGGAGGGTCGACACCGCGTCGATCAGATGTTCGCAGTTGTCGATCACCAGCATCAGCCGCTGCTCGCGCAAATGCGCGAGCAGGACGAACAGCGGGTCTTCCGCCTGCACCGGGATGTCCAGCGATCGGGCCAGCGCCGACGGCACCAGCGCGCAGTCTTCCACTTGCGCCAGATCGACGAAGCTGACGCGCTCGTAGCCCTGGGCGGCGATGCGGTGCGCCACTTCGATGGCCAGGCTGGTCTTGCCGACGCCGCCGGAGCCGACGATGGTGAACAGCCTCGGTTGCTGCATGTGGTCGATGACCAGTTGCAGATCGGTCTCGCGGCCGATCAGTTTTGCCCGGGGCGGCAGACTGCAAACGCCATCAGTGGCTCGGGGCGCGATGGGCGCCGGTTGAACAGCGGTCTGTTTTCTTTCCAGCGGCGCGACGAAGGCATAGCCCACGCCCACCTGGGTCGCGATATACCGCGCCTGTTCCTCGCCATCGCCGAGAATCCGCCGCAAACCGGTCATATGAAAGCGCAGGCTGCCTTCGGCCACCACGCTGTCGGGCCATACCTTGTCGATCAGGTCGTACTTGGACAGCACGCGTCCCGGTTGCTCGAGCAGGGCGATCAGCAGATCCAGCGCCCGCCCGCCGATCTCGACCGCCACCCCGTTGCGGGTCAGCAGCCGTTTACCTGGAACGACACAGAACGGACCGAAAATGAATTGGGTCGTGAGGGATTCGTGCAATGCGCCCGGAAAAGACTCCACGAGGATCGATCTCTCTAAAAAACGTAGGGGGCGGCGCCAGTTACAGACAGCCGGCGCAGGCCCTTTGCATCATAGGAGTTTTGCACCGCCGTTCAAGCACGGCACCGGCAGAGTGAGAACCTCACCCCTTTATTTCACCCTTGCGAATGGCAATTTTGATGGCCTGAGCAGTGGTGGCCACGCCCAGATGCCGACGAGCCGAACGCAGATGATTTTCCACCGTGCGCCCGGACAGACCGAGGGTGGCAGCGATGTCGGCCTGCCGCCGACCGGCAGCGACCCACGCCAGCACTTCGCGCTCACGGGTCGAGAGTTTTCCGGCCGTCTCGTCCAGCGGCGCTTCGAGCAAGCGTCGTGCAGCGTAAAACGCCACCGAGGCGAGCATCCCCAGCGCCAGTCGAGTCCGCGCAGACGCATCGATCTGTTCGCCACCCAGGCTCATGGCGCCTTCAAGCCCCTGCGGGCCGAAGACCGGAATCTGTAATCCATGCACGCCCGGCCCGCTTGGCAAGCGAACCACCCGATAGAGTTCGCCGCTCTCCTCCTGCACCTTGCTCCAGAAGAACGATTCGGGGGCGTCCAACAGGTGGCGAGTCACTGGGCAGCGCTGAACGTAGGTCTCGGCGTCGACGCCAGTGCCATCACCAAACCAGTCGCCTTCCACCCAGTAAATGCGCTCGACCACGTCCTCCGACGCCGAGGTGGCGGAGAACAGGACGAACCGATCGTAACCATAGGCCCCGGCGAAACCGCGAACGGCCTTCTGGATCGCCACTAGCGTGGGCGCCGCCTCGATGTCGGGGGCGGCGCGCAAGAGTGCCTCGGCAGGTCCGGAGCTCACCCCGACGTGACCTCTTTGAGGAGCGCGGCCGCCGCCAGTTTGCCCAGCGCATTGCCCGCCAGCGGACTGTCACCGGTCAGCAGTTTGCGATCCTGAAGCGTGGCCCCGGAAATGTCCTGGTTAGTGATTTCCACACCGAGCGCCTGCAACTGCTCGCCGAACTTCCAGGTCAGGTGGCCGGGCATGTAACCGATGTCAGGGGTTGTAGCGTCCAGCGCATCGGGAAACGCGCAGATCCGGTAACCGTTGAAGATGCATGAATCTTTTGTTTCGCCGAGGCCGGCCGCCAGCAGCGCCGCCGGGCCGTGGCACAGGGTGATGACGAATTTGTCCTTGGCGACGGCCCATTGCAGGACTTTCTTCACGTCCTCGCTTTCCGGCAGGCCGATCAGCGCGCCGTGCCCGCCGGGAATGAACACGCCGATGTAGTCCGAGTCTTCGCCCAGCGCTTCTTCGATCACCTGGGACAGCTTGAGCGGACGCTTGAACTGATCGCGGTATTGCTCGTAGAAGCCCTTCACTTCGGCGTCTTCGGAGGGCATGGCCCAGAATTCGAACTTGACCGGATTGCCCGACAGCGTCGCGACATCGAAGCCGAAACCGGCCTTGTCGAGGTGATACATCGGCAGCAGCGTTTCAACCGGGTGATTGCCCGTGGAGAACATGGTGCCGTTGTCGGTCAACAGATAGCGCTCGTCCGCACCGATCATCAGAACCTTCCAGCGTCCGCCCTTGTAACGGTTCGGGTACTCGGCATCACTGAGATCGGATTTGGGCGAAGTGAACTGGCTGAGGGAGTACGGCGAGGGGAAAAACGCGTTGTCCTCGGCCGGATCGGGGGTTGGGCGCTTGTCGTCAGTCTGCGTGGTAGCCATGGTGCTCTCCATCGAGTGGGTCAATGTCGGAGTTCATGCTAGTAAGGCGTCAGCGTTACAACAATGAGGGTTTTCCCTCAAAAAATCATGCGCTGAACCTGCAGCCCCTCAATGTGATCGATAAGTGGCAGAATCCCCGCAACTGATGAATTCGGAGACCCACAATGCTTCGCCTGTTTGAACAACGGCTCGACCCCTTCCCGCCCGACGAAGCGCCGCCACCGCCGGTCGGTCTGGCGCGATTCCTGTGGGCCTGCACCCGTGGCGCTCGCGGTTATATCCTCGCGCTGGCGCTGCTCAGTGCCGGTGTGTCGATCTACGAAGCCTGGTTGTTTTCCTTTCTGGGTCAGGTCGTTGACCTGCTTTCGGCCTGGCAGGCCGGCGGCGATGTGAACGGCCAGGAGAGCCGTGTGCTGTGGGGCATCGGCCTCGTGCTGCTGACCAGCGTCGGGCTGGTGGCGCTGCGCACCATGGTTCAGCACCAGGTGTTGGCGATCAATCTGCCGCTGCGGCTGCGCTGGGATTTCCACCGGCTGATGCTGCGGCAGAGCCTTTCATTCTTTTCCGATGAGTTTTCCGGCCGGGTCACGACCAAGGTGATGCAGACGGCACTGGCCGTGCGCGAGGTGCTGTTCACCGTTATCGAAATCGCACCGGGCATCGGCGTTTACTTCATAGCGATCATCGCCCTGGCCGGCGGTTTCGCCCTGAAACTCATGCTGCCGTTCATTGCCTGGGTCGCACTGTTCGGGCTGGCGATGCTGTACTTCGTGCCACGCCTGGGCCAGGTCGGGCAGGAACAGGCCCATGCGCGGTCATCGATGACGGGCCGGGTTTCGGACGCCTACACCAACATCACCACGGTGAAACTGTTCTCCCACTCCAAACGTGAAGCGCATTTTGCGCGGGCGGCAATGGAGGATTTCAAGCAGACCGGTTTCCGCCAGATGCGTCTGGTCAGCCAGTTCGAGATCGTCAATCAGGCGCTGGTAGTCGGGCTGATCATGGGCGCCGGCGGCTATGCCTTGTGGCTTTGGCATCAGGGCGAAGTCGGCACCGGGGCGGTGGCGGCGATCACGGCCATGGCGTTGCGCATCAACGGCATGTCGCACTGGATCATGTGGCAGATGACGTCGCTGTTCGAAAACATCGGCACCGTGCAGGACGGCATGGACACCCTGACCCGTGGCCCCAAGGTGCAGGACGCGCCGGACGCCGGCGTGCTGGTACCTTCCGGCGGCGCCGTGGAATTCGACAACGTCAGCTTCAACTACAACGGCGAACGCCAGGTGCTCGACGGCTTGAGCCTGAGCATCCAGCCGGGCGAGAAAATCGGTCTGGTGGGCCGCTCCGGCGCCGGCAAATCCACGCTGATCAACCTGCTGCTGCGCTTCTATGACGTGGATCGCGGCGAGATCCGCATCGACGGGCAAAACATCGCGCAGGTGACACAGGACAGCCTGCGCAGCGCGATCGGCATGGTCACTCAGGACACGTCCCTGCTGCACCGCTCGATTCGCGACAACATCGCCTACGGCCGACCGGACGCGACCGACGAACAGATCCAGCGCGCGGCGGCCAATGCTCAGGCCGCCGGCTTCATCAACCAGCTCAGCGACCGCCAGGGCCACACCGGCTATGACACGCTGGTGGGCGAACGCGGCATCAAGCTTTCCGGTGGCCAGCGCCAACGGATCGCCATCGCCCGGGTAATGCTCAAGAACGCGCCGATTCTTCTACTGGACGAAGCTACCAGCGCCCTGGATTCAGAAGTCGAAGTCGCCATTCAGGAAAGCCTCGATGAAATGATGCAGGGCAAGACCGTGATCGCGATTGCGCATCGACTGTCGACGATTGCGGCGATGGACCGACTGATTGTCATGGATGAGGGACGGATCATCGAGCAAGGCACCCACACCGAACTGCTGGCGAAAAACGGCACCTATGCGCGGTTGTGGCAGCATCAGAGTGGCGGGTTTCTGGGTGAGGATCAGGGCGTGGCCGAGGCGATGGATCAGGCGTAAACGGTGCTGCCCCGGTACTGCCGGGGCAGAAGACGAGGGCTCAGGCGCTCGGGTGGGTGTGGTAGATCTTGCTGACGATCGTCCACTTGCCGTCTACCTTCAGCAGGTTGAAGAAGTCGGTGAAACGGAACCCCGACACGTTGTCGGTATCGACCCGGGCACTCGCGGCCGTGCCGACGATGTCGATGCGGACGATCGCGGCTTCGGCTTCAGGAGATGGACGAAACGCGCTGTCGATGACGTCATACAGATTCTGGATCACGCCGCCGACGAGCTTGCCGTCGTCAACCCCGAACATGGTCGCCTGCGCATTGAACGCGGGCTTCATCAAGGCGCTGTCAGCCTTTGCTCCCCCTTCGTTGTACTGGCTGAGGACTTCGACGATTGCGTTGTATTCCTGCACGTAAGTTGGATGGCTCATGATGAACTCCTGTTTGCTGTGAATGTTTTTTCAATCAAGCCGCCCTGCGCCGATCCGGTTCAGGGCGCACACATCAATGGTCAGCCGTTGGCCAGTCGGTGTAGCCCTTGGCGCCGCCGCCGTAGTAGCTCTCGCGTGGCGCGATGGTCAGTTCGGTGCCCCGACGCAGGCGCTCCACGAGGTCGGGGTTGGAAATGAACAGGCGCCCGAACGCCACCGCGTCAATCCGGCCCTGTGCCCGGCGCTTCAGTGCCATCTCGAGGTCGTAGTTGTTATTGCCGATGAAGGGGCCTTCGAACTGCGCGCTCAATGCATCCATATCAACGCCATCAGGAACCGTTCGCGAAGTCGCGGTGGCGCCTTCGACGAAGTGCAGATAGGCCAGATTGAGCCGGTTGAGCTGCTGAATCAGATATCCGTAAGTCGCCATGACATTGCTGTCGGGAGGCGTGTTTCCGGCATCGGGCGTGACCGGCGAAAGACGGATGCCGACGCGGTCACTGCCCCAGATCGAAATCACCGCTTCAGTGACTTCAAGCGTCAGTCGGGCGCGGTTCTCAATGGTGCCGCCGTACCGGTCAGTGCGCTGATTGGTCGAGTCACGCAGAAACTGGTCGAGCAGATAGCTGTTCGCCGAATGAACCTCCACCCCATCGAAACCGGCACGCCTGGCATTTTCAGCGGCGCGCTTGTATTGCTCGATGATGCCGGGAATCTCCGACGTCTCCAGCGCTCGGGGCATCGACACTTCGACAAAGCCGTTCTCGGTGTAGGTGCTGCCTTCTGCCTTGATCGCCGAGGGCGCAACGGGAGCGGCACCGTCGGGCTGTAACTCGACGCTGGAAAAACGCCCCACGTGCCACAACTGGCTGACAATCCTGCCACCTGCGGCATGGACGGCGTCCGTGACTTTTCTCCAGCCCGCCACCTGCGCGTCCGACCAGATCCCCGGCGTCATGGCATAGCCACGCCCCTGCGCCGAAATGTTTGTCGCTTCGGCAATGATCAAGCCGGCACTCGCGCGCTGTGCGTAGTAAGTCGCGTGCAGTTCGTTCGGAACGCCGTCTTCAGCCATCCGGCTGCGAGTCACGGGCGCCATGACAATCCGGTTGGCCAATTGCAGGGCGCCCATTTGCATGGGAGAAAAAAGATCCGTGTTGCGACTGTTATCAATCATGTTGCATACCTTCAATATCAGACCGGTCGTCTAGTAACTTGATGAAAAAAATCGCCTGTACATCAGCAGGCGTTTACTCGTGCAGCACCGTCAGTGCTCCTTGTGATCGTCAGGCCTTTTGTACGTCCGGGCGGGTGCGCGAAGGCTCAAGAGTCACCCTCTCCCATTTGGCGATCACCAGGGGCGCGATCGCATTGCCCAACACATTCAGGGTGGTGGTGCCGCTGTCGATAATCCTGAAGATACCGGCGATCAGTGCCACGCCCTCCAGCGGGAGACCGGCAGACGCCAACGTGGCCGACAGGATGACGATGGCGAATCCAGGCACCCCGGCAGCACCTTTGGAGGTCAGCACCATGGTCACCACCAGCAGGATTTCCTGAGAAAGCGACAGATCGATTCCATAAAGCTGGGCGATAAAGATTGTCGCCACCCCGAGGAAGATCGACGCGCCATCGAGGTTGAACGCGTACCCCACTGGCACCACAAAACTGACAATGCGCCGCGGCACTCCGTAGGCCTCCAGCTTGCTCATCAACTGCGGCATGACCGCTGCGGAGGCAGCACTGGAGAACGCAAGAATCAACTCGTCGCGGAAATACCTGATCAACTTGAAGATGTTCTCGCCGATCAGGTAACTGATTCCTCCGAGCACTACCAATGCGAAGACGATCAGCGCCAGATAAACCACACCAATCAACTTGAGCAGGGGCAACAACGAGGCAAAACCGAAGGTCGCGACGGTCGCACCGATCATGCCGAACACCCCTATCGGGGCATAGGCCATGACGATCGAGACGATCCTGAACATCGCATCTGAAATGCCTTGGACCAGCGCAACCACAGGTGCACTTTTCTCCCTGGGCAATGCGTTGAGCGCGACACCGAACAACACCGCGAAGAACAGCACAGAAAGCAACTTCGCCTCGGACATCGCCACCAGAACGTTATCCGGAACGATGTTTTGCACAATCACGAGCGCGCCCTTCGAAGGCTCCATCGTGATGGCGGCAGCACCGTGTGCGATGCCCGAAATATCGGTGCCCGTACCGGGTTCGAAGAGGTTCGCGAAACACAGGCCGATCACGATGGCCAAGCCGGTGATCGCAAAGAAATAGCCCAGCGACTTGATGCCCATCCGGCCGAACGACTTGTTATCCCCGCCTCCGGCGATACCCAGGATCATGCAACAGAACACGATAGGCACGACCACCATCTTCATCATCTTGATGAAGATATCGCCAAGCGGTTTCAGGATCTCCGTACTGACCCACGACTGATACTGCGGATGGGTATTGAAGTACCAACCAACGAGCACGCCAAGCAACAGCCCGGCAACGATTTGCCACACCAGGGGAATACGTTTCATGTCTAGCCTTCTTGTTGGAATGAAAGGACTGCATCAATCGGCAGTTGCTAGAGTCATGAGCTTCCAGCTCACTTGAGATCAAATGGCACAACGCCGTTGTGCCATTGCGTTTCTTACTTGGCGAAGAGCTGGCTCATATCCTTGAAGGCCTTGAATTCGAGGGCATTGCCGCAAGGGTCGAACAGAAACATGGTGGCTTGCTCGCCAACCTGTCCTTTGAATCGAATGTAAGGTTCGATCACAAATTCGGTACCGAAAGACTTGAGGCGCTCTGCCAGCGCTTCCCACTCTTCCCATCCCAGGATGATGCCGAAGTGAGGAACAGGAACGTCGTGCCCGTCGACCGGGTTGCTGTGAACGCTTTGCTGAGAGTCGGTTTTCGGGTGTTCGTGAATCACCAGTTGATGCCCGTAAAAGTTGAAGTCGACCCATTGGTTGCTGGAACGACCCTCTTCCAGGCCGAAGACCTCACCGTAAAAAGTGCGGGCTGCAGCCAGGTTGTAAACGGGGATGGCGAGGTGGAATGGCGAAAGGCTCATCAGGACTCCGATACGGTTTTTGTGGTTGGTGAGCACATCGTAGGGCGACACTGACAGCAAAAAAATCAATATATATTTCTCAGAAACACAACTAATATTTGTGAATGATCAAAGAACTCAAGACCCTCATTGCCGTCGCCCGGGAGGGCACTTTCGCGGCTGCCGGCAACCGGATAGGCCTCACCCAGGCGGCGGTGAGCGCCCAGATTCAACGTCTGGAAGCCGAGCTCGGCTTTGAAATATTCGACAGAAAAGGACGCTCGGCCCACCTCAACAGGATGGGCCAGCAAGTCCTGCTTCAGGCGCAGGAGCTGCTTCGTCTTTACGACAACCTGGGATCGACCACCGTCGGTCTTTCCACCCGCATTCTGGTCAACGTCGGTGCTATCGCCTCAGTCCAGCGATCGTTTCTCCCGGACGCACTCGCCAGGTTCCACCAGCAGTGCCCGGAATGCCGAACGCGTGTCGTGCCCGGTCTTTCCATGGAGCTGGTGAATCTGGTGGACACCGGCGAAATCGACATGGCAGCGATCATTCGGCCGCCCTTCTCGCTTCAAAGCGATCTGCGCTGGACCACGCTGGCGCTTGAACCCTACCGTTTGATCGTGCCCAAGGACGTACCGGGAGAAGACTGGATCGAACTGCTCTCAAGCCTGCCGTTCATTCGCTATGACCGCTCCTCCTTCGGCGGCAGGCAGGTCGATCGTTTCCTGCGACAGATGCATTTCACTTTGCGTGAAGTCTCTGAGCTGGATGAGCTGGAGGCCATCATCAGGCTGGTGGAAAATGGCGTAGGGGTCGCGCTCGTGCCGCAGACGGCCACCCATCAGCAATGGCCGTCAGGTGTGCGGGCGCTTGATCTCGGCCAACACACCTTCCATCGTGATATCGGACTGGTGCACAGGCCTCGGCGAAGTTTCACCGAGCCTGTCAGGACATTGGCTGAACTTATTCTCGAGCAATTCAAGGTGGCGGCTGAGTGAGGGTCGATGGCTCAGCCCTCAACAAGCCGCCCCGCAACCCACGCACGACTATACCCAAGCACTTTCCCCGCCAACCCCAGCGGAAAATGAATCACCCCATGTGCGGTTTCCGGCAACAGATGCACCTCCACTTCCGCCGCTCTACCCCAACGCTCAGCCAACTCAAGCGTGTCATCCCTGAGCGGATCCAGTTGCGCAGCAAACATCAACGCTGGCGGAAAACCGGTGAAGTCACCGTACAGCGGAGACAACGGCGCCTGCCGGCGTTCTTCATCGTTCAATCCCGGAGTGAGCATTTGCAGCGCTTCAACCATCCCCGGCCCGTCCAGCAGCAAGGTATCGGGCCCGGCGTTGCGTACGCTGGGGGTTCCGGTCAGGTCGTAGACGCCGTAATACAGCAGCGCCCCGCTCACCCGTTCGAGCAGGTCAGGCCACTGTTTGAGTTGCAACAGGGTCGCGGCGGCGAGATGGCCGCCTGCCGACTCGCCCACGACGATGACGGGCAGGTTCGCAAACTCGCGGCAGTCATCGCTCAGCAGCCAGCGGGCCGCCGTGAGGCAGTCCTGCATGACGCCCTCGATCGGAGTCGAGACCACAAGTCGATAGTCGACCGAGACCACTGCCACGTCGCAGGCTTTCACCATGGCGATGTTGAGGGGATCGTTCATCTGCGCGTTGCCGATGACCCAGCCGCCGCCATGGAAATCCAGCACTACGCCTTTGGCCTTTGTCTTTGGCCGAATAATCCGCACTGGCACTGATGCGCCGTCGACACCCACCACTTTTCGTTCGGCCTTAAGCCCGTGCTTGAGCAACTTTCTTGCGCCGCCCAATTGGCTTAGCCGCAACAGCAACTGAATCGCCCGTGGGGTGATGCGATTGCGGATGCGAAAGCGCGGCAGCCGGGCAAGCTTGCGGTTGAACGCGCGCAATTGCGCCAACTCGTTATCGTCTGCGGGCCAACGGGTTGATGTCTTCATTTCGTCCTGGCTCATCGGCGGTTGTTGCGCAGGATATCAGCGGTTGCGGTCTGTTCCAGCCTGGATGCCTGGAGCAACGCAAAAAGTTCATCGGCCGTCATCTCGCCCCGGTGATAGGAATAGGCAATGATCAAAGACAAACCGACATAGGTGAGTGTTTCTTCGATGGATACCATGAGCTGAAACCGCACTTACTGGAGCCCGTCATGACCACCACCAAAACCCTCTTCATCACCGGCGTCAGCAGCGGCTTCGGCCACGCGCTGGCCAAGGAAGCGCTGGATGCCGGCCACCGCGTCATCGGCACCGTGCGCAACGAAGCCGATCTGCAAGCCTTTCAGGCGCTGTCCGTCGATAACGCCTACGGCGTACTGTTGGACGTCACAGACTTCGACCGGATCGATAGCGTCGTGGCAACCGTCGAAGCGACCCACGGTCCGGTCGATGTGCTGGTCAACAACGCCGGCTACGGCCACGAAGGCATTTTCGAAGAGTCGCCGCTGGAGGACATGCGCCGCCAGTTCGACGTGAATGTGTTCGGCGCGGTCGCGGTGACCAAGGCGTTTGTGCCGTTCTTTCGCCAGCGGCGGGCGGGTCATATTCTCAATATCACGTCGATGGGCGGCACGATCACCATGCCGGGTATCGCGTACTACTGCGGCAGCAAGTTTGCGCTCGAAGGTATCTCCGATACCCTGAGCCAGGAACTGGCGCCGTTCAATATCTTCGTGACCGCCGTCGCACCGGGTTCATTTCGAACCGACTGGGCCGGCCGTTCGATGCAGCGCACGCCCCGCAGCATCGCCGACTATGACGCCAGTTTCGATCCGGTGCGCAAGGCGCGGGAAGACAAAAGCGGCAAGCAACTCGGTGATCCGCGCAAAGCGGCGCAGGCGATGCTGCAGATCATCGCCTGCCCTGCTCCGCCAGCGCATCTGTTGCTAGGCAGCGATGCATTGAACCTGGTGCGCGACAAGCTGAAACGTGCCGCCAGCGAGATCGATCAATGGGAAGCGCTGACCCGCTCCACCGACCATTGAACGGCCCACAGAGAGAACGCAATGAAACAGGCCGACCCAAGCACTTCGCGCATGGTGCAGCTCATGGAGACGCTGGCACCGGTCGAGGGCTACAACCTCAGCGCGCTGGAGGGCGTGCGCTTCCTGCGCTCGAACCGGCCACTGACCCGCACGCCGGTGCTGTACGACCCCGGCATCGTGATTCTCTGTCAGGGTCAAAAGCGCGGTTATCTGGGCGATGACGTCTACGTCTATGACGCCCAGCATTACCTGGTGGTATCGGTTCCGATCCCCTTCACCATGGAGACCGACGCCTCTGAGGACGAGCCAATGCTCGCGATCTATATGCAACTCGATTTCCAGGTGGCCAGCGAGTTGATGCCGCAGGTGGATGAGATTCACGGCCCGAGTGATGCGCCACCCAAGGGCATGTTTGCCTCGCCGATGGACGACCGCCTGCGCGCATCGACGCTGCGCTTTCTCGAAGCCATGAGTATTGAGGGTGAGGCACAGATATTGGGGCCAGCGCTGTTGCGGGAAATCTATTACCGCATCCTGACCGGCGAACAAGGCGGCTCGATGCGCGCCGCACTCAATCGACAGGGGCACTTCGGCAAGGTGACGCGGGCGATCCGCAAAATCCACAGCAGCTATCAGGAGCGCCTGGACGTCGAGCAACTGGCCCGCGAAGCGAGCATGAGCGTGCCCAGTTTTCACCTGCACTTTCGCAGCGTGACGGACGCCTCGCCCATGCAATACCTGAAGTCGACACGCCTGCATCAGGCGCGACTTTTGATGTTGCGCCATGCCATGACCGCGTCAGCGGCGGCGTTCAGTGTCGGCTATGAAAGCGCTTCGCAATTCAGCCGCGAGTTCAAACGATTCTTCGGCCGAACGCCGCAAGCGGAGATCGAGTGGATGAAGGCAACGTATGCGTTGCCTGCGCCGACGTCGGCCTCGGTTTATGTTTCGTCGCATTAGCCGATCAGGCATCTACAGGTGACTGCGGGGTGTCGGGGTCCAGTTGCCGACGGCGGAACTGTCCAGGTGGCTGGCCGTGGATCTGGCGAAAGCGCCGGGAGAAATAAGCTTCATCCGCAAACCCACACAGCCTCGCAACATCGCCCACTGGCCGGGCTCCATTGAGCAGGTAATTGCGCGCCGCGTGCATTCTGCGTTCCAGCACCAGCTCGGTGAAGGTCTTGCCGATTTCCTTGCGCAGCCAGTGCGTGAGGTAAGTCGGTGACAGGTAGGTCGCCGCCGCCACCTTGATCAGATTGAGATCGGGGTCGGCAATATTCTTGCGCAGGTACTCGAACATCCGGCTCAGTGCATCCCGTCGACTGGCCTGTGCTGCGTTTTCTTCCGCCAGGCGCTTGAGCGGTTCGGCATACAGGACGCACACCTTGCCCACCAGTTGCAGCAGCAATCCCTTGAGCACTTCGCGCGTACCGAACTGACGATTCTCGTCCAGCCTGCGCATCTGTTCGATCAGGCCACAGACCTCGTTGAAATCCTCATTCCCCAGAATGAAATCCAAATGCTCCTGAAAGCGAAACGGCGACAGTTCGGGCGCCAGGAGAATCGATACCTCCTCCAGATCCATCGGGTCGCACTGCAAATGCGGCAACAGAAAGGTCTGGGAAAAGTTGATCACCATGAAATTGCTGTCCGCCGGATGCGGGATGACATGCACACGGTGCGGCAGGATAAACGCCAGTGCGTTACGCGGAAACGGACGAACCGCGTTGCCAATGTGCTGCACCGTGTCGCCGCCGAGGTTGATCTGGATCTGGAAGTATTCGTGTCGGTGCGGGCCAGTCTCGGCGCGGCGACCTTTCTTGTCACGAATGTAGAAATCCATCATCTCGCTGCGTTGCTGCATGACGTAGGTGGGCACACGGCATTGTGACGTCATTTCTTGAGAATCCTCGACAGGTTACTTGGGCAGGTTTTCCTGGCGTTACCGAGTTATCGGCGTGGCTCATCTTGAAGGTTCGTCGCCGACCCTTCAAGCAGTCATACGACGACGCTAGACTCAGTGTTTTTTCTACACCGCCACTGCCAATGATCACTGTCCAAAAAACGCGACCGCAAATTCAGTATTTTTTCCTTTTAAAAACAGTCGGATAGAAAACAAAGCAGAGAGCATATGGAAAATTTACTGTGTGGACTTTTTTTGGACAGGTTTATCCGACGCGCCCTTCTCCGGAAAAAATGATCTAACACCTTGATTGATTTCAAGAGGTTGTACGACCACTGTATTTCTCATGCAGCCCAACCTCATTCAAAAACAAAAAAGGTGCGCACGTCATGAATCCGCTATTGCTCCCCGCCGCCCCTCCCCACCCTTTACCGACGATGCCAGCCGGAAGACGTCCCTGAACGTCTGACCCTGGCCGTTTTTGCCATTGGTTTCAACTTCGATTGCCTTGCCCCCGAACAGCGGGCAACGACGTCGGCTGTCCGCAAACAACTCGACACTTCTAACAATAACGAGGTCCACTCATGTCGAATTCGCACACCTCCCCGACCACCGCCCCCCCGCTGATTGCCGGCGACAGAGACGCCGCCTCTTCCCGGCGACTGCCGACGCGGCGACGCTGGTTCATGCTCTCGCTGCTGCTGATTGCGACGATCATCAATTACATCGACCGGGTGAACATCTCGATCGCCGCCCCGTTCATGGCCAAGGACCTGGGTCTGGACAAGATCGAAATGGGGCTGATTTTCTCTGCCTTTGCCTGGACCTACGCACTCGCTCTCGTGCCGGCCGGATTTATCGCCGACCGCTTCGGCTCACGCTTCACCTACGGGGTTTCACTGATCAGTTGGTCGACCGTCACGGTGTTTCAAGGCTTCGCCACGGGTTTCGCTTCGCTGTTCGGCTTGCGTCTGGCCGTCGGGGCGATGGAAGCGCCGGCGTTTCCGGCCAACAGCCGTGCGGTAACCGTATGGTTTCCGGCGCGGGAACGGGGACTGGCCAGCAGCATTTACGTCTGCGGGCAGTACCTGGGCACGGCACTGTTTACCGGTGCCCTGCTGTGGCTGGCCACAACCTTTGACTGGCGCCATGTGTTCTACAGCACCGGCGCGCTCGGCATCGTCTTCGGTGTGCTGTGGCTGTATCTGTATCGCGATCCGCTGAACTGCAAGAAGGTCAGCAAAGAAGAGTTGAAATACATCGAGGCCGGTGGCGGACTGGTCAAGAGCAGCCAGGAACGCACCCGTTTCAACTGGCGGCAGATCGCCGAGCTGTTCAGCTATCGCCAGGTCTGGGCCATTTGTATCGGCAAGTTCGCCAGCACCTCGGCGCTGTACTTCTTCCTCACCTGGTTCCCGACCTATCTGATTGAAGAACGCCATCTGACCACGATCAAGGCCGGGATCTTTGCCGTGATGCCCTTCGTGGGCGCAACGGTCGGCATCCTGCTCGCCGGCATCGTCTCCGACCTGTTGATCCGTCGCGGTTATTCAATGTCTTTCGCCCGGAAATTGCCGCTGGTAGTCGGGTCGATGCTGGGCATGTCGATCGTGCTGGTGAACTTCACCGACTCAAACGTCATCTGCATCGCCGTGCTGACCATTGCCTTCTTCGCGCAGGGCATCGCGTCGTCCTCGTGGGCGGCGGTGTCGGAGGTGGCGCCCAAGGAACTGATCGGGCTGACCGGCGGGATCACCAGCCTGGCCGCCAACATCGGCGGCATTGTGACCCCGATCGTGATCGGCGCCATCGTCCACGCCACCGGCTCGTTCGCCTGGGCGTTCTGGTTCATAGGCGCCGTGGCGCTGATCGGCACTCTCTCCTACTCATTGCTGCTCGGTCGCCTGTACCGCATCGAGTTGAAAACGCGCTGAAGCCAGAACAACCGGTTTCTCCAATTGGAGGCGGCTTTCGTCCAACTTCGCCAGCGATTGCCGCCGTACGCTGCACTCTCACACAGGACTTCCAGCAGGATGAACATGACCGAATACGTCTTTACCCCGGATCTGCCAGTGACCTTGCCGATTGTCGACAGCGAGCAACGCTTTCCCGTCGGACGCGTCTTTTGCGTCGGCCGAAACTACCCGTGGCCGGACACGCTGGGCCAACCGCGTCAGCCACCGGTGTTCTTCATGAAACCGGCCAGCAGTGTCGTCGACGCTGCCGGCGAAGTGATCTTCCCGTCAATGACCGAAGAGTTTGCCCATGAAATCGAGCTGGTCGTGGCCATCGGCGAAGGCGGCGCGCAGATCCCCGAAAGCCAGGCGCTGGCCTATGTCTGGGGGTACGCCGCCGGACTGGACCTGACCCGCCGTGACGTACAGCGACTGGCCAAGCGCGACGGCTTGCCATGGGAAGGTGCCAAGGTGTTTGACGGCGCCGCACCGATGACCGCCATTGTGCCGGTCACTCGGACCGGTCGGCTCGAAGGGGAATTATGGTTGAGCGTGAACGGTGAAGAACGCCAGCGCGATCGTCTCGACAGCCAGATCTGGTCGGTGAGTGAAGTCATCAGCCGCATCTCGCAATCCGTAACACTCAAGGCCGGTGACCTGATCATGACCGGCAGCCCCGCCGGCGTCGATATCCTGCAACCCGGCGACGTCATCAGTGCCGGGATCGACGGCATCGGCCAACTCGAAATGCGCGTCGGCCCACGGCCTTGAGTCTGTCCTTAAGTGATTGGAAAAAAGGAGAACAACAAGATGTCTGACACTCAATCCTTGAAAGTGGCCCTGGTGACCGGCGCCGGCAGCGGGATCGGCCGTTCGGTGGCACTGGGCCTGCTGGCCGACGGATACACCCTGGTGCTGGCCGGGCGCCGGCCCGAACCCTTGCACGCGTTGGTCGATCTGGCGGCCAGCGAAGGAAACGAAGCGCTGGCGGTGCCCACTGATGTACGCGACCCGGCCAGTGTCGATCAGCTGTTTGCAACCATTGCCGAAGTCTATGGACGCCTGGACGTGGTCTTCAACAACGCCGGGGTCAATGCCCCCGCCGTGCCGCTGGATGAGCTGACGTTCGAGCAGTGGCGAAACGTGATCGACACCAACCTCAACGGGGTTTTTCTCTGCGCCCGTGGCGCGTTCGGGCTCATGCGCCGGCAGCAGCCACAGGGCGGACGCATCATCAACAACGGTTCGATTTCGGCTCACACCCCGCGTCCTTTCAGTAGCGCGTACACCGCCAGCAAACACGCGGTGCTGGGGCTGACCAAATCACTGGCGCTGGATGGTCGGGAATTCAATATCGCCTGCAGCCAGATCGATATCGGCAATGCCTTGACCGAAATGTCGGTGCGCATGACCAAAGGCGTGCGTCAGGCCAACGGCAGCATCGCCGTTGAGCCGATGGTCGACGTCAAGTATGTCGCCGACGCCGTGCGCTACATCGCCGGTCTGCCCCTGTCGGCCAACGTCCTGAACATGACCGTCATGGCCACTGCCATGCCGTTTGCCGGCCGCGGTTGAGCCGGCTTTTTTATTGCGTAAGTGAGGTTTACATGAAGCCAGAAGTCTTGCAGCTGAGCCCGATCCTGATTCCGCAAATCAATGCCCGTCTCGGCGAACTGTTCACGATCAGGCGTTATTTCGAGCAGGCCGACAAAGCGGCGTATTTGCAGGAACACGGCGCCAACATTCGCGGCGTGATCACCGGTGGCCACACGGGCATCAGTCAGGCGTTGATGGCGCAACTGCCCAAACTGGAAGTGGTGGCGGTCAACGGTGTCGGCACCGATGCGGTCGACCTGGCCTACGCCCGGGATCGCGGGATCCGCGTGACGGCGACCATCGGGGCTCTGACCGAAGACGTGGCCGACCTGGCCATCGGCTTGCTGATCGCCGTGTGCCGTGGGTTGTGTACCAGTGACCGTTACGTGCGCTCGGGCCACTGGCCGCAGAGCCCGACGCCGCTTGCACCGCTGCCGCTGGCACGTCAGGTGTCCGGCATGCGGATCGGCATCGTGGGCATGGGCCGGGTCGGCCGAGCGGTCGCCACTCGCGCTGCCGCGTTTGGCTGTCCGATCAGTTACACCGACCTGCAACCGATGAGCGATATCAGCCACACCTTCATCGCCGACCTCAAGCAATTGGCCCGCGACAGTGATGCGCTGATTCTCGCGGCGGCCGCCGACAAGGCCGAAGCCATCATCGATGCCTCCGTGCTGCAGGCCCTGGGCAAGGGCGGCTACCTGATCAACGTCGCCCGGGGAAAACTGGTCAACGAAACCGATCTGGTGGCGGCCCTGACGGCCGGTGAGATCGCGGGTGCGGCGCTGGATGTTTTCGTCGATGAGCCCAACGTTCCTGAAGCCTTGTTTGCCCAGGAACAGGTGGTGCTGCAACCGCACCGCGCCAGCGCGACCCTGCAGACCCGCACCCGCATGGGCGAGATGGTTGTGGCGAGCCTGGTGGACAGTTTTGCCGGAAAGACTCCGCAAGGGTGTGTAACCGGCTGAGCCTCAAAGTCATCGGGGGCCACTGCCCCCCGATGATGGATTCCGGACCCGGACTACAACGTGTACGAGATACCGACCTGCACCGTTCTCGGCGCCCCCGGATAGGCGTAGACGTTACCGAATGCACCCTCGTCGTAGTCCCGGTCAAACAGGTTCTTCAGGTCGAGGTTGAGGCGTACCTTGTCATTGACCTTGTAGTAGCTGAGCAGGTCGACAACGGTGTAGCTCCCCATCGAAAAAGCGGTGTTCGCCGTCTGACCCGCGCGCTCATCGACATATTTGAGGCCTGTTCCCAGACCCAGACCACTGAGGGCACCGTCCTGGAACTCATAGACGTTGAGCAGGCTGAAGCTGTTTTTCGGGATGTTCATCAGTCGCGTGCCGGAGCGGATCACGTTGTCCTCGGTCACCTCGGCATCGACGTAGGCGTAACCCCCGATGACACGCCACTCGGGTGTCAGGTTGCCGGCGACATTGAGGTCAAATCCCCGGCTGCGCACTTCCCCGGCAGCCACGCTGAAAGTCGAGTCCACCGGGTCAGTGGTCAGGACATTGCGCTTTTCAATCTGATAGATCGCCGCGTCAACGCTCAACTGATGATCCAGCGCTTCCCATTTGACGCCCATCTCCCAGGACTTGCCTTTCTCCGGTTCAAAGCCCCCGCCCTGTCGGCTCGCGCCGGTATTGGGCTTGAAAGAACGCGCGGTGTCCGCGTAGACCGCGAGGGTGTCGGTCAGGTCGTAGGTCACACCGACGCGGGGCGTGACGGCATTGTCACTGGCCTGCCAGTTCTTGCCGCCGGGCACGTAGGTTTCGTAGTCGTGTTCGAAGCGTTCGAAACGTGCGCCGGCCAGCACTTTCAACCGATCGGTAAGCGCTACCTGGTCCTGTACGAACGCGGCGTAGGTCTTGAGATTTTCCTTGTCGTGGGTCGGAGTGCGCGTCAGTGCCGGACGGGGCTGCCCATACACCGGATTGAAGATATCGATCGGATAGGCACTTACCGCGCCGCTGGAGCGCTGGATGATCGACTGGTAGTCGTAGTCCTCGTATTCGATACCGGTGAGCAATGTGTGCTGCAGGCCGCCCGTGGAGAAGTGACCGGTCAGGTTGAGCTGAGTGTCCTTGTCGGTCCACTCCAGCTTGCGGTAGTTGAAATTTCGTCCCAGGGTCCGGCCGTCGGCGGCAATGCCGTTGGCTTCAATGGCATTGCCCTGCAAGGTACCGTCGAGCCACTGGAAGCCACCGCCGAGCGTCCAGTCCTCATTGAGCACATGCTCGAAGCGCAATTGCGCCATGTTGTTGTCGTTGTGCAATTTGCCAGCGTCCGGTTCACCGAAGAAGGTGTCACGGGAGGCAGTGCCGATCTGCCGGGGATAACGCGTCGCGCCCCGGTTCAGCGGATGATTGTTGCGCATGAAGTCACCCTCGAAGATCACTCGGGTGTCATCGCTGGCTTGCCAGGTCAGCACGGGGGTCACGCCGTAGCGTTCGGTTTCGACGTGATCGCGGAAGGTATCGCCGCCCTCGCCCACCACGTTCAGGCGATAGGCCAGACGCCCCTCTTCATCGAGCGGACCGGAAGCATCCAGGGTACCGCGGCGCATGCCTTGGTCATTCAACTGGCTGCCGAGTGTGACCGTGCGCTCGGGCAACGGTTGTTTGGAAACGACATTGAAGGTGCCACCCGGATCGCCACGGCCGTAGAGCATGGTCGCCGGCCCGCGCAAGACTTCCAGACGCTCGATGGTGTTGGCATCCGGCATGTTCGGATAACCGCGGTTGATCGGGAAACCATTACGGTAGAACTCGCCGGTGGTAAATCCGCGCACGGTGAACGTGGTCAGTCCCTGGCCGCCGAAATTGTTGGCTCGCCCTACGCCGCCCGCGTAATCCAGTGCGTCCTGCAGCCGGGTAGCACCGATGTCTTCGACCGCGTCTTTAGTGACGACACTGATCGACTGCGGGGTTTCATGGATCGAGGTATCGGTTCGGGTGGCGCTGGCCGAACGGGTCGCGCGATATCCGTGTACCGGGCCGTCCGCTCTTTCGTAATCCGCGGTACCGACCACATCGGTTGCCTCCAGCTCCAGCGCTGACACCGTTGAATCGGATGGCTCGGCCCAAGCAAAGGGAGACAACGTTTGCAACACACAGATGGACAGCAGAGTTCGACGCATGAGGAGAAAACCTTACGGATAGGCCAGAACGAAGGGGATAACTGCCAGCAAAAACGCGGCGGATGGTATACCACTCGCCGCGCAATTGATAGGCATTCCCATTCGTTTGTGCAGCTGACTCTCACCTCTTGCGTCTATTTCCTGCTCACACGCTCAACAGGCGTTTCGTGGTCGCCATTGACGTACTCAACGACTGTCCTGTGCGTTGCAGTTTGTTCAGCAAACTGGCCCCCAGCCACAGTTGATACAGGGTTTCAGCCAGTTGCCGAGCATCGCCCTCAGGCAAGCTTTTTTCGACCTGGCCCTGTTCGATGCACTCGCTGATGCGCGCCACCACTCGCTCTGCACCATCACGCAAGGTCAGGCGCATGGTTTCGGAAAGGTCAGCCACCTCGGCGCTGAGTTTCACCACCAGGCATTCGTCGCCATGGCCTTCCAGGGTGCAGCGATCCTGCCAGCCTTGCCAATAATCCATCAGCCGTTCATAGGCGCTCAGGCCGGGCAGCGTCAGGCGTCGCTCCATGTCCGCCAGATAGTCGACGAAGTAATCCTCGAGCAAGGCCTGACCGTACAGTTCCTTGGATTTGAAGTAGTGATAGAACGAGCCCTTGGGCACGCCGGCGGTCTGCAGGATCTCGTTCAGGCCGACACTGGTGAAGCCTTTCTCGGCCATCATCCGGTGGCCGGTGTCGAGCAAATGTTGGCGGGTGTCGTCGTAGGTCGGTTTCATGGGGCACGAATTACCAGGCAATAGACCAGTCGTTTATCTCAAAGGAACGCGAGTTTGCCACACCTGTCCATGAAAAACCCTCGAAGAAAAAATTACTAGACGACTGGTCTAATTGGAAACTATGCTGCGCCCCGACAAACCTTTTCCCGGTGCCGATCCTGTGCGAATCCCTTGCTCATGACCGCCGCCAGACCAACCCAGGGTGCTCTATGAAAATCTTGATGGTTTTGACTTCCCACGATCAACTCGGCAACACCGGCAAGAAAACCGGCTTCTGGCTCGAAGAGTTCGCCGCCCCCTACTACGCCTTCAAGGACGCCGGTGCCGACGTCACCCTGGTTTCGCCCGCTGGCGGTCAGCCACCGCTGGATCCGAAGAGCGACGAGCCCGACGCTCAGACGGCTGAAACCGATCGCTTCCGCCAGGACCCTGCGGCCCAGCAGGCACTCGCGAGCACCGGCCGCCTGGCCGACGTACGCGCCGAAGATTTCGATGCGGTGTTTTATCCAGGTGGCCATGGCCCGCTCTGGGACCTGGCCGAAGACAAGCATTCGATTGCCCTGATCGAAGCCTTCGCGCGCAGCAACAAGCCCCATGGCTTCGTCTGCCATGCGCCGGGGGTGCTGCGTCATGTCGTCGACGCAGACGGTAAACCGCTGATCCAGCATCGCGAAGTGACCGGTTTCACCAATTCCGAAGAGGCGGCCGTCGGTTTGACGGATGTCGTACCTTTCCTGATCGAAGACGAGTTTCAGCGTCTTGGCGGTCGCTATTCCAAAGTTGCGGATTGGCAAGTTCATGTCGTGACGGATGGAAAACTGGTCACCGGCCAGAATCCTGCCAGCTCGGCAGCTGTCGCCGAAAAACTGCTGAAGCTGCTGGGCTGAAGCTTTCCGCTACATCCTCGAACAACTGATCCGGACACCGTGTGTGCGTTGCACGGTGTTCTTTTTTCGCCACTTGAATAGTCGACTGGTCTAATAAGGCCATGAAAAGGTATTTCCATGAACCACAGCATCTTCTTTACACCCGTCACCCTGGGCCGCCACATCCTGAAAAACCGCATAGTCCTGCCGCCCCTCACCCGCCAGCGCAGCACCCAACCGGGCAATGTCGCCAATGAATTGATGGCCGAGTATTACCAGCAGCGGGCCGGTGCGGGCTTGCTGGTGACTGAAGGCACTCAGATCGAACCCCGTGGCCAGGGTTACGCCTGGACCCCGGGCATTCATACACCTGAGCAAATTGCCGGTTGGCGCAAGGTCACCGAGGCTGTCCACGCCAGTGACGGCGTGATTTTCGCGCAGCTATGGCATGTCGGTCGCGTATCCCATACTGCCCTGCAACCCAATGGCGACGCACCGGTGTCGGCCTCCGCCATCGCCACCGACCGGGTCAGTGTGTTCATCGAAACCGCGCCCGGTGTGGGCGCTCTGGTTCCGCCGTCCGCGCCTCGAGCGCTGACCACCGATGAAGTCCAGGAACTGGTTCAGCTGTACATCCAGGCGGCGCGCAATGCCATGGACGCCGGTTTCGACGGTATCGAACTGCATTGTGCCAATGGTTATCTGGTGAACCAGTTCATCTCCGCCCACAGCAATCTGCGCACCGATCAATACGGCGGTTCGCTGCATAACCGTTTGCGCTTTCTGCGTGAAGTGGTGGGCGGCGTCGCCGAATGCATCGGCAAAGAAAAGGTCGGCGTGCGCTTTGCCCCGCTGTTCACCACCACCGATGAAGAGCGGACTTATCTGGGTATGGTCGAGGAAGACCCGCACACCACCTATATCGAAGCGATCAAGGTGCTGCAAGACGTCGGCATCGCCTACCTGTCCATCGCCGAAGCCGACTGGGACGACGCGCCAGTGATGCCGGAAACCTTCCGTCGAGCGGTACGCGACACCTTCAGCGGCGCGATCATCTACGCGGGCCGCTACAACGCCGAAAGCGGTGCGCGGTTGCTTGAATCCGGATTGGCGGACCTCGTGGCTTTCGGTCGCCCGTTCATGGCTAACCCGGACCTGCCCGCGCGGATCGCCAATGGCTGGCCGCTGAATTCGCTGAACCCGGCCACGGTGTATGGCGGCCATGCCGAAGGCTATGTGGATTACCCGGTGTACGGAGAGTAGCTTTCGCTGGCGACACTTTTGGCGAGCTGATTGCGGCCCGCCCCTTTGGCTTGATACAGCGCCTGATCTGCCGCAGCGATCAGGCCTTGTACCGTGTCCAGTTGCGACCCTGTGGCGGCCGCAATGCCGATGCTCACACTCACTCGGCCGAATGGACTGGTCCGGTGAGCGATAGGCTCTTGCGCCAAGCGTTTCAGGATTATTTGCGCCACGACCGCTGCGCCGTCCCTCGTCTCGACTAGACGATTTTCAAAGCCTTGAGAATCACCAGCGTATTCTCGGCAAACGCTTGAGCCTGCCAGGTCAGTTCGGCAAGGTTTTCTTCAGCGGTGGTCAGGGCCCTGCCGTCCTTCAGAAGACCTTCGCCCTGGCCGCCGATGATGCCCCACGCCAGTTGCGCCCATTCAGCCGGGTGCTTTTTGCCTTGCTTGATCGAGATCAGGAACAACTGCTGGAAGCGGCTGACCGTCACGCCACCACCGGTCACCGGACTCGCCAGGGTCTGAATCCTGTTGCCGTACAACGAACGCTTGCACAGCTGCAGGTTGAGGGTGTTGCAACGGGCCTGCACCAGCTTTTCAGCCGCCTCGCTCTGACAGGGCGCTACAACGCTCATGCCGATCAGCACGTTGAGGGCCTGCTCGACGTCGCCATAGGCCAACGAGGGCACGAGATCCAGCAAATGCCGCAAGGTCTTCGGCACATAGGCGTCATCCGCCAGGGCTGCGAGTACCGGGCCATAGATCTCTGCCTGCAGCGTCGCTGCGCCCGCCGGACCGGTGACGTTGGCCGGCACGCTGTCGGCTGCCTGCAACAGGACGAAGCGCGTGCTGAGCATCCGCTCACGGTGCTCGGAGGCGGACAGCTTGTTGGCGCCACGCACATAAAGATCCCGGCGGAAACTCTGGTTCACAAAGTAGTCACGCGCCTGCTCACGCATGACGGGATGCTCGATACCTTCCAGAAAGTCCATGCCTTCGGCGCTCAGGTTGAGCGGGTCGACGGAGTCCAGCGGCACGGCTGTCGTGGCGTAATCGAGCTTGGCGGGTGCCAGGGCATCCACCACGTCGGTGAAATACATGCAGTTCCAGTCGCGGTTGAAATACTCATGGGCGACGTACTGGCGATCCTGACCCTTGATGCTCTGGAGCTTGGCGTCCAGCCCCGGTGCGGAGTTGGCATATTTAGGATTTGCAGCCAGCAGCGCTTCGGAAAATTGCAGCGCAGCGTCGATACGTTGATCAGGGCGCGCAGACGGCTGGCTGGCGAAACGGTCGTGCAGACTGAACAGTTGGCGCAACGGTGCCTGAGGCGACCAGCCCGGGAAGCAGTTGTAGCTGACGTAGAGCAGACCACCTGGCTTGAGATGACGGCGGACGAATTCCACGATCAGCTTATGGTTATCGCGGCTGACCCAGGTCCAGATGCCATGCAGGCTGATGCTGTCGAACTGGGGCAAGTCATGGCGGGCCAGCAACTGCTCGAAGCTGTCGTCATACAGTCGCGCATCGCTGCCCCAGTCTCTGGCCAGAGCGATGGCATGGGACGCCTGACCCGGGTGGAAGTCGGTACCGACATAGGAGCCTGGATTGCCCGCGGCATGGATGTTGATCGAAACGCCCTGACCAAAGCCCAGCTCACAGTGATAACCGTCGGTGCTCTCCAGCGTGGCGAAACCGCGCAGCAGCAGACAATAACGCTGGAAAACCGGATTGATTTCCCGGCTATACCCGTAGGTGTAGCCTTCGTCCGTGAAATATCCCTCGTTCCAGGCATTGCTCATGCGTGCACCCTACTCTGATATCGGAAATGAAAGTCGCTCTTATACGGGGTAGTGATGGCGTATCACAAGAGGAGAAGCTATCAGGCAAACGCGTCTTCGATAAATGCCTCTAGCGTCTCTTCCTCGAGGATTTCGATCGAGAAGTGGCCGAAGCGCTTGGGCAACCAGATGATGCGTGCCCCTGCCGGTGATTGGAGATGTTCGCGGACCAACGGTTTACCGTTTTCATCTTCGGGCTGTACGCCTTCAGCGACAAGCTCGTCGTAGGCTTTTTCGATATCGGGAGTCGAATAGCAGTGACGGTAGATCATGCCCTCGCCTGCGCTATCCAGGAGCTCCCGCAGATTACCGGCCAATGGCTGAACCAGCATGAAACGCTCCTGCCCGATCAACGCAATCGCATAACGCACATGCAGGCCGCCCCGCTCCCACACCAGCGTCCTGGAGGTTCTCGCCTTTAATATTTGCGCGTAGTACGCGCAGGCTTCTTCGAGGTTATTGACGAGTACATCGACGTGACTGAACTTGAGTTGCATTGCCTGCCTCCTGCCGAACGGACGCACATGGTAACCAACAACGCGTGCTCAAACGTGAGCAAAAACTTTCCTGCGGGCAAAACAAAACCCCAACTGCTTTCGCAATTGGGGTTTCGGAATTTAATCTTGACGATGACCTACTCTCACATGGGGAAACCCCACACTACCATCGGCGATGCATCGTTTCACT
>NZ_BQHR01000014.1 GCF_021601625.1 Pseudomonas paraglycinae
TCTGCTTGTGTGTTCAGGGTTTTGACAGGGTTTTGGGGGTTGGGCTTGGCGGCCTTTGGGCCGACCATGCTGCGGTTTTATCGAGTACATATCCGTTTCTTCGGGTGCGCCCGCTGGCGGTTTCGCCCTTACGGCGAGGCACTTTTTTCAAACGCCAAAAAAGTACCCAAAAAGGCTCGTCCCGGCGTTCGGCCCTCGCAGGCTCGGGTTCCTTCGCTCCGGCGTCCCTCCGGGGGCATCGACTTCGTCGATGAGTTCGGCTTCGCCAAACGGCGCTGCGCGCCAATCCCCGGATGAACACCTCCACTCAGCCTTCCGAAGGGACGGGTGGATCAAGATCAAGAGCTTTGTCGAGCTAACGCTCATCCTTGAGAGGTGTGGTTTGTGGGCTTTGCAAACTTGAGGTCGACTCGGACTTTCAGGTCGATGTACATCGATTGATCAACTCGGTCAGTCCCCTCTCCCTCCGGGAGAGGGCTAGGGTGAGGGCAGCGTCCTGACTGACTCACCACAAGCCTGACTCCCGCAGAGACCTCATCAGCATTTATGCCGGATATCGACTGACCTCAACGTTATCCAGCACCCGATTCACCGCCAGTTCCGCCAGCATGATCACCTGCTGAATTCCCAGGATCCGATGCCGCTGCGGCGTATCGACAAAAGCCGCTACATCACTGGCCATGACACTTGCGGTAGCCAGGGACTCACAGGCATGGGCCAACAGGCTTTCATCGTCCATGTCTGGCGAGACCTGGAACATCTGGCTCGGTCGGCGACCGGGGCATTTTTTGGGGATGGGATTGAAATGGTGGTCGAGCGCGCGTTCGGCGGCGTCGTGGAGTTTCTTTGAATCGGCGGATTCGTAGGGCGAGGTGTCGTTTGATTCGGGGGGATTGGGTGTTGGCTTTTTCATTTTTTACTCCTCAGGAATGGGTCCATTCCTCTAATTGCCGCGACGCAAAAAGAGGGGTGGCAGCTGTACGCGGGTTCGCGGACCGACCTGAGGCATTCGGCATACCCGAAGGTATCCCGCGTACAGCCACCATAAACAAGCACTTGAGGTGCTGCTGTTAAGCGGCGGCAATTATGCCTCAGAAGTCGGGCCGCGACGCCCGTTCGCTGAATTTGCAGCGACCCCCAAAGCCTATCCACCCCATTTCCGAGCCACAACCGACGCGACATGTCAGAAACATCCCCTGCAAACGCCCTGTCTGTAGGACATAAACACCCCGTTGAAAAAACGCAGCCCACAAAAAAGGCGACACCCCTCACAGGGCATCGCCTTTTTCCTTACCGCCGTTAAAGTTTATTCCGGCAGTTTGTACGCAATCACATAGTCACCCATCTTGGTGCCCAGCGAACCGTGACCGCCCACCACGAGCAGGACGTATTGCTTGCCGTCCTTGCCGGTGTAGGTCATCGGAGTCGCTTGACCACCCGCGGGCAGACGCGATTTCCACAGTTCTTTACCGGTGTTCACGTCGTAGGCGCGCAGGTACTGGTCCAGCGTGCCGCTGAGGAAGCCGACGCCGCCAGCGGTGACGATCGAGCCGCCCATGCTTGGTACGCCCAGGGTGAAGCCGATCGGGATTGGCGAGCTGTCGCGGCTGGTGCCGTTCTTGCGTTTCCAGACGACTTTGCCGGTGGTCAGGTCGATACCGGCGACGTAGCCCCAGGCCGGGGCCTGGCACGGTACGCCGAGTGGCGACATGAACGGGTGCATGATCACCGCGTATGGCGCGCCGGTGTTCGGTTGCACGCCGGCGGTTTCGCTCTCGCGTTTGCTGCCGGCGGCGACTTTCTCGCGTGGCACCATTTTCGAGACGAAGGCCATGTAGTTCGGGCTGGTGAACAGCATCTGGCGAACCGGGTCGACCGAGACGCCGCCCCAGTTGAACACACCGACGTTACCCGGGTAGATCAGGCTGCCCTGTTCCGACGGAGGCGTGTATTGGCCTTCGTAGCGCAGTTCCTTGAACTGGATGCGGCACAGCATCTGGTCGAACGGGCTGGCGCCCCACATGGCTTTTTCGGTCAGTTCCGGGGCCAGCAGGTTCAGGTCCGAACGGGCCTGGGTCGGGGCGGTGTGGTCGCCTTTCACGGCGCCTTGCGGAACCGGGATCTCCTTGATCGGGATGATCGGCGTGCCGTCGCGACGGTCGAGGACGTACAGGCTGCCCTGTTTGGTCGGGGCGATCAGCGCAGGTTTGATGCCGTCGGCGGTTTTCATGTCCAGCAGGGTTGGCTGGCTGCCGACGTCCATGTCCCACAGGTCATGGTGGGTGAACTGGTAGTTCCAGCGCACTTTACCGGTGGCCAGGTCCAGAGCCACGACGCCGGCGCTGAATTTCTCGGCGCCCGGGGTGCGGTCGGCGCCCCATTGGTCCGGGGTCTGGTTGCCCAGTGGCAGGTAAACCATGCCGAGTTTTTCGTCGACGCTGGCCAGCGACCACATGTTGGCCGAGTTGCGGCTGTAGGTTTCGCCTGGCGCCAAAGGCTCGGTGGCGTCTGGCTTGTCGCTGTCCCAGTTCCAGACGAGGTGACCGTCACGCACGTCGAAAGCGCGGATCACGCCCGATGGCTCGTTGGTCGATTCGTTGTCGGTCACGTGGCCGCCCATGATCACCAGATCACGGGTGATCGCGGCAGGCGAGGTGGAGTAGTAGCCACCGGCGGTGAACGGGCCGATGCCCTGGGTCAGGTCAACCACACCGTTGGTGCCGAAGCCTTCGCAGATCTTGCCGGTATCGGCGTTCAGTGCGATCAGGCGTGCATCGGCGGTCGGCAGGTACAGGCGACGCGGGCAGGCCTGGGCGACGGCTTTGCCGGCCTCGGAGATGACGGCGGAGACTGCATTTTCAGACTTGGCGTACGCGGCTTCGTCGTAGTACGACACGCCACGGCAAGTCATGTGGGCGAAGCCCTTGAAGCCGACCGGGCTCTTGATCTGCGGGTCGAAGCGCCACAGTTCCTTGCCGGTGTCCGGGTCCAGCGCCAGCACTTTGCTGTGGGCGGTGCAGGCGTAGAGCATGCCGTTGGCTTTGAGCGGGGTGTTTTCGTTGGTCAGCTCGACCGGGTCATCGGCGGTCGGCAGGTCGCCGGTCTGGATGCGCCAGGCTTCCTGCAGCTTGCCGACGTTGGCGGGGGTGATCTGCTTCAGTGGCGAGTAGCGGTCACCGAATTCGGTGCGGCCATAGGCCTGCCAGTCGCCATCAGGCATGGCTGGCGCGGTGCTGGTGGTGTCGGCGGTCTCGCGACCCAGTTCGCCAAAGATTTCGCCCGGATGGGTGAACAGGCTGGCCAGGGCGGTGACGCCGGCCAGAATCACGGCCACGGACAGGCCGCCGGTGCCCATCGGCGCCGGGCCTGCGAGCAGCAGCGGGCGACGGAACCACGGCAGCAGCATCACGAAACCGAGGACAAACCACAGTGCCAGGCGCGGCACCAGTTGCCACCAGTCCAGACCGACTTCCCACAGCGCCCAGACGGTGCTGGCGAACAGCACGATGGCGTACAGGCCCAATGCTGCGCGACGACGCATCAGCATCAGAATGCCGGTCAGCGTGATGCCGATACCGGCCAGCAGGTAATACAGCGAGCCGCCGAGCGTACTCAGCTTGATTCCCCCGGCCAGCATGGCCAGGCCCATCAGCAGAAGCAGAATGCCGAGCAGGTTCGGCAGAAGACGGCTTCGACTCGAAGCACCTTCAGTGCTCATAGTGTGGTTCTCCGTGACGTTTCAAGTAGTCCCGCGCTGTAGTCACTGTAGATGACGATCGGGCGCGGGCATGGTTCAGATAAAAACTTGTCTAGCTATCGAATTTCATCTGCAGGCCTGAGCGGCCTGCATTGGGTCAGAACGACGACTGGATCTTGATCCCGCCGATCAGCGCGTCGTCGACCTTGTCCACACCGCCCGGATGGCGGATGTATTGCAGGTTCGGGCGCACGGTCAGCCAGTTGGTGACGTGCACGCCGTAATAGAGTTCGGCGCTGTATTCGGTGTCCTGTGGTGGCAGGAAGGACGGATCGTCGTAGTCGTAGACAGCGCGGGCCTGGTTGGTCGCTTCGGCGTTCTTGCGGTAGGCCGGGTTGACGTGGACGCGGGCCAGGGCGAAACCGATGTCGTCCTTGGCGCGGGCGTCGAACAGGCCTTTGTAGACCACGCCGGCCTGGACGTAGTTGTCGATGGCGTTGGTTTTCTTGTCGTGCATCGTGCCGTTGGCGAACACGCTCAGACCACGGGAATTGTCGCTGGCGACGCTGGTGATCTGCTGCTGCACGCCGAGCCACACGCCGTGTTTGCTCGAAGCGCTGCGATAGGCTTCGCCGCTCAGGGCAGCCGGCTGGCCGTTGCTGTCTTTATAGGCGTCGGAGGCCTTGGCGTTGCTGTAGTAGTAACCGGCGCGGTATTCGCCTGGCAGGCCGTTGAGCTTGGGCTTCCACACCAGTTCGATCGGCAGGATCGCGCCCTGGGTGCCGCTGCCGCTGAGCTTGAAGCCGTTACCGCGATCGAGGTTCGACGGGTTCTGCTCATAGGCGCCGACTTGTGCGTACAGCTCCGGCGTCAGGTGATATTTGACGCGCATTGCCCATTGGCTGACCGGCCAGTTGTACCAGATGCCGCCGACCCAGTTGCCGACTTGCGAGCCGCAGAACGCCAGGTTCTGGAAGTCGCACGGGAAGGTGTTGAAGTCTTCGCCTTCGCCGAAGCGGCCGACCTTGATATCGAGCTTCTGGTCGAAGAATTTCTGCTGGTACCACATCTGCGTCAGGCGGGTGGTCTGGCCACGGCCCCAGACTTCCTGGGCCGAGGTGAAGCCACCGACGCGCGGGTCGTTGATGCGGTCGTTGCTGATGTTGTTGCCGCTGCGCTTGGTCACGGTCAGCTGGAATTCAGCGTCGTTCCAGCCCAGCAGTTTTTGCAGGTCCAGATGAGTGCCGAGGCCCCATTGGTCGCTGTAGCGCGCGGTGCGATCGTGGTCGTAGCCGCCGTGCAGGTTGCTGCCCATTTCGCCGGTGTAGTCGAGCTTGAAGTCGATGCCTTTCGCCGAGAGTTCGCTGCGGGTGCCGTTCCAGTCACCAAGCATCCATGGTGATTCACTGTCGAAGGCCGGGGCGGCCTGGGTGCAGGTGGCGAGGCCAAGGGCGGTGCAGCCGCCGATCAGGCGCAGGGTTGAGATAGCGCTGTCTCGGGAGAACGGAAAATCGGGCATGAATTGGGTCTTTCTTGATCTTTTTTGGGGGATAAACTGGCCGCTACGATTTGACGCAGGCAGTGAAGCGGTTCAGCAGAAGGGCGGCAGGATAATGTCCTGTTACAAAAACACAAAGTGCTTTTGCAGACATGAACCCTTTCGGATTCGGTAACAGTGCGGCAATACGGCGCATTGCGGGCGTTGGCGCAGGCTGCGATCTTCTCCGGTTGGCCTACATTTAACCCAAGGCCTTCCACCCGCCCATGCCCTCGGCTAAGGTGCGCGGCTTCTGCATTTTCACTTCGCCCAAAGGCCCGGCATGAACGACCACAACCCCGATCCGCTGCACGGCGTGACCCTCGAACAGATCCTCAATGCGCTGGTGACCCATTACGAATGGTCGGGCCTGGCCGAGCGCATCGATATCCGTTGCTTCAAGAGCGATCCGACCATCAAGTCGAGCCTGACCTTTTTGCGCAAGACGCCTTGGGCGCGGGAGAAAGTCGAGCGTCTGTACGTGAAACTGATGCGCACCAAGCGACCACTCTGAGATGAACGCCGTATGGCGGCGACGCCTGATTACTTCGGCCGCGGTGCTGGGCTGGGCCGGGCTGGGGATTCAGCTGTACCTGATTTTCTTCGCCCGGCTGAGTGTCGGCGCCAGTCTGCTGGGCGGGCTGGTCAGTTTCTTCAGCTACTTCACCGTGATCACCAACACCCTGGTGGCGTTGGTGCTGACCTGCGCGGTGACCGATCGCGAATCCGCCGCGCGCCGCTGGTTTCTGCAACCCTGGGTCAGCAGTGGTATCGCGGTGAGCATTGCCGTAGTGGGACTGGCCTACAGCATTCTGCTGCGACACCTGTGGCATCCGCAGGGTTGGCAATTTATCGCCGACGAATTGCTCCACGACGTGATGCCGCTGCTGTTTCTGGCTTATTGGTGGTTGTGCGTGCCGAAGGGCAGCTTGCGTCTGAAGCACCTGCCGCTGTGGCTGATCTACCCGCTGGTGTACTTCGCCTATGCGCTGTTACGCGGGCATCTGCTGGGGGCCTACGCGTATCCGTTCATTGATGTGGCGCTGTTGGGTTATCCACAGGTGTTCGTCAATGCCGGGGGGATTTTGCTGGGATTTGTGCTGATTGCGTTGCTGGTGATCGGGATTGATCGCTGGCAGGGGCGGCGCCTTTAACAGCGCCGCCGCGCGTATTCACTCCTCTTCGGAGCCTTCTGCGCGCCAGTAACCGACCGCTTTGACGAACTTCTCGTCGAGTCCGTGTTCATCGAGCAGCACCCGGCGGATCTGCCGCGAAACCTTGGTCTCGGTCGCCACCCACGCATACAGATTGCCCTTGGGCACCTGCAATTGTTTGACGGTGGTCAGCAGGTTGTCCTTGCCGCCCTCGCGCAGTACCCAGATCACATTGACCTGCGCCGCGCTTTCCAGGGTTTGCTGCTCCTTGCCGTTTTCCACTTCGATCACCACCAGCGCCTTGCGATTGGCCGCCAGGCCTTCGAGGCGGCGGGCGATGGCGGGCAGGGCGGTTTCGTCGCCGATCAGCAGGTAGCTGTCGAAGATGTCCGGCACGATCATCGAGCCACGCGGGCCGCCGATGTGCAGGAATTGCCCGGGCTTCGCCTGTTCGGCCCAGGTCGAGGCAGGGCCGTCGCCGTGCAGGACGAAGTCGATGTCCAGCTCAAGCTTGTCGAGGTCGTAGCGGCGCGGGGTGTAGTCGCGCATTTCGGGCATCGGTACGTCGCTCTTGCCGGCGCCGAGCACCAGGGTTTCCAGCGCCGCGGCCTGTTCGGCGTTCTGCGGGAACAGCAGTTTGACGTGATCGTCGGTACCGAGGCTGATGAACCCGGCCAGTTCCGGCCCGCCGAGGGTGATGCGGCGCATGCGCGGAGTCAGGTCGACCACTCGCAGCACTTCCAGGCGGCGACGTTTGATTTCATGCATGACGCGGTGAATGGTTTGGGTATCGACTGTAGTCATTCGGCTTTCTCCGGGGCAGATTGAACGGCGGGGCCGTCGACGATGGCTTTGGCGGTGTCATTGAGCAGGTCGCGTACGCGCAGGATTTCTTCCGGGCTCCAGCGCCCGTGGTGCATCTGCAATGCGTGGCGCAGGTTGTGCACCGCTTCATGAATTTCCGGCGGCCGGTCGTGGCCGCGCAGCGAGCGCTTGCTGACGTCGATGCGCATCCGCACGCCGTCCAGCGCCACCGCCTGTTCGCTGAGGGATTGGCGGCCGGCATCGGTCACCGCGTAGCGCTTTTTGCCGCCCTCGGCATCGCCGGTGATCATTTCGCTTTCTTCGAGAAATGTCAGGGTCGGGTAGATCACGCCGGGGCTGGGGCTGTAGGCGCCGTCGAACATGGTTTCGATCTGGCGAATCAGGTCATAGCCGTGGCACGGCTGTTCGGCGATCAGGGCCAGCAACAGCAATTTCAGATCGCCCGGGGCGAATACCCGCGGGCCGCGACCGCCGCGCTCGCGGCCGTGGCGTTTTTCGAAGCCGTCACGGCTGTCGCCGTGGTCGCGGTGGGGGGAATGATGGTCTCTCATTTCAGTCTTCTCTCGTCGTGTTTAGATACAACTTAAGATATATCTTTAAGGCTGGGCAAGAGCTTTTTGCCGCAGAGCTGACGAGTGGTCAGCGGTGAGCAAGGCGCGCTGAAGGAGGAACCGCCCTACCTGGTTGATCGAGACAGGAATAACCGGAAAGTTAAAGCTATCACTCTATTAATACTTGAGCGTATATTCTAAAAAGATTAGAAAGTGCTGGCTGGTATTGTCGAAACTGCTGTAACGTTTTTTATAAATAACTGTAGGTAGGGAATGCCTTACAGTCACTTTTGTATATTCTGATTTTTTGATGTTTTTTCTTTCGTGTTGCGAGGTTGTTTAACTACAAGTTCGTGGGAAGTTGCCTGCTTACATTCTTGAGACAAGGGTTGATCATGCCCCGGCATTGAACTTACATGTTTTCGGTACTTATCGACCGGTATGACGTGAACTTCAATGTTTCGATTCCCTTAAAAAGAAAACAGGTACTGACCGATGTTCAAGAAAATCGCAATCACCGCTTCTCTCGCTGCCCTGGCCCTGAGCTCGTCCGCGGTCTTTGCCGCCGGTGAAGCCCGTCACTCCATCAGCCTGATCGCCCACGTACCGACCAACGGTTTCTACGTGGTGCCGACCGACTCCGATCTGGTCAACAAGGATCAGGACATGAGCTTCCAGCCAAGCACCGGCAAGATGCGTGAAGTCAATGGTTTCTTCGACGTGCGCAATAACAACGGCTCGGTTCATGCCAGCCTGGAAAGCCAGCCAAAACTGATCGCCGGCAACACCGCCATCGATCTGCAAGTGCTGTTCAACAACAAGGAACTGACCCTGACCCCGCAAATGGTCGTGGGTGAGTCGGAGTCCGACGTCAACTTCCGCGCCCCCCTGAAGATCAGTGCCAAGGGCAGCAACTTCCAGCCGGGTGATTACACCGGTGTTGTCGCCATGACCTTCGACGCCGTGCCGCCGATCGGTGGTGGCAAGTAATCGGTTGATCCGCACTCAACGCAGCTTGCCAGAGTCGCGTTCCCCGGCGGGATAAACAGCCTTGTCTGTCCCGCCGGACTTCAACTTTTGTAAATCAGAGTACGAGTTCATGTTCCCGATGACACCCATCGCGGCTGCGCTTGCGCTGTTGTTTTGTGCCAGCGCAGCGGCCGCTTCCGAACCCGCCGGCACGACTCCGCGCAGTCTGTTGGCGCAGGCCAAAGGTTTGCCGGCGGATTTCGAAGAGCACTTTTTCGATGTGCCGCTGGCGGTGCGGGTCGAGCTCGATCAGCAACCGCTGGGGGAGGCCATGGTGGTGTTGTCCCGTGATGATCGCGTGACCTTGCTGGAATTCACCGACACCAGCGAAAACCGCTACACCCCCGCCGAACGCGAAAAGTGGGCGGCCTATCTCAAGCCCGGCGTGCCGCTGGGCGCGTGTACCGGCTCCTGCCCTGATCAGGTGCTGGCGGTGCATTACAACCTGGAAAACTCGCTGCTCTCGATTCTCACCGAGAACGCCGAGCGTGACCTGGAAACCAAGCGTTTTCACGATCAACCCGAAGGCGGCAGCAGCGGCCTGATGGTGCGTAACCAGCTCAACCTCAATGGCGGCCAGGATCAGGATCTGGGCGGGCGTTTCGGCCTTGAAGCCAGCGGCAGCCTGGGCAACTGGAGCCAGACCTTCAACATGCAAATGGCTCGCCTCGGCGGCCCGGACGACAAGCTCTATCACGCCGTCCACGAGCTCTACACCCAGCGCGAACTGCAAGGCAATTTCTTCCGACTGGGCTACTTCACCCCCAATTCCGAAGGGCTGACCCGCCAACCGCGCACGTTTGGCACCAGCCCTGATACCGCCGTCGGCGTGATGTACGGCAGCTCCGACAGCCTGGCTATCAACAACGCCGCGCCCAGCGTCTACCCGATCTACGTCACCGCCAATCGCCAAGGCTCGGTGGAGATCTGGCGCGATGGCCTGCTGATCAACACCCAATCGATACCCGCCGGTTTGCAGAGCCTCGACACCCGGCCGCTGCCCGGCGGTATTTACGAGGTGGAAGTACGGCTGATCGAAGACGGCCAGATCACGTCCAGCACCCAGGAGTTGGTGTACAAGCCCAGCAACTGGCGCAACCTCGACGAGCGCTGGCGCTACAACCTGTTTGCCGGCGAAGAAAAGAAACTGCTGAGCAACTGGGACCAACAATCCAGCGGCAGTCCTACCGCCGGTGCCTCGCTCAACTATCTGTTGCACCCGCGAGTCATCCTTGGCCTGTCGGCACGGCAGATCCGCGAAAAGCTGCAATACGGCACGTCCATCGACTGGACCCTGGCCAATCACATCAGCCTGTATGCCAACGTCTACAAGACCGAGGATCACGGCACCGGTCTGGATTTGCAGAGCCTGTACAACTACGGTTCCGGCAGCCTGGTGATCAGCCACAACCGCAGCTGGCTCGACACCACCGACCAGTACGAAACCCTGCCGGACGGCACCCGGGTGCGCCAGCGCAATGTGTTCATCGGCGAAACCAGCAACTCGTCGCTGGCGCTCAACCACCGGCTCAACAGTCGCAATTCGCTGAATGCACGGGTCTCCCACAGCGAAGGCAACGTCGAAGGCGTCGGCGTGGATCTGGGTTGGACCCGGCGCAGCGAGCTGTTCGGCAATGACGCCAACTGGCGTCTGTCGTTGTTCGACCGGCCGGGCAGTTTCAGTAGCGGCGACGCGCGTAACCGTGGGGTCGATTTGAGCCTCAACATGGCACTGGGCGCCCCCGGCGAGCAGATCACCGGCAGCATCGGTTCGCGCACCGACCGCGATGGCGGCCGCGACAACAACGCCTCCATCGGCTGGCGCAAGGACCTCAAAGGCCACGTGCTGCAGAACGTCTCGGTCACCGCGCTGACCGACACCTACGGTATCGGAGCTTCGGGCCTGGCCAACTTTCGCACCGATACGGTCAACGGCGACGGCTTCATCCAGCGCTCGTCCTACAACGGCAATTTCACCGGCGGTCTCAACCTCGACAGCACACTGGTGGTCGGCGGCCAGCAGATGCTCATGACCAGCGAGTACGAAATGCGCGGGGCGGGGATGATCGTCGATGTCGAGTCGGATATCGAAGGTATTGCCTTGCGCGCCGACGACTTCAGCGGTGGCAGCGCCGCGCTGAAACCGGGGCGCAACTTCATCCCGATCACTGCCTATCAGAACAGCTCGGTGAGCTTCGACTTCGAGGGCAACAACGTGCCCGCCGCCACCATCGAACCGGCGCGCACCCGTTACCACCTGAACAAGGGCGGCGTGGACTACCGCAAGATCCGCGTGATGAAAACCCTGACCGTGCTCGGACGGCTGGTCAACGAACAGGGCCAGCCGCTCAAGGGGCATCACGTGATCAACCACGCCAGTCGTGGGGTCACCGAAGTCGACGGCTTCTTCTCGATGGAAATGAACGCCGGTTCGCCAACCCTCGAGGTGCGCCAGGATAACCGCCTGCTGTGCCAGTTCCGCCTCGACGCCGATCAGCATCGCAGCGAAAACAACGTGTTGATGATCGGGGATCTGCGCTGCACGCCGGACACCCTGGCCGATACAACCATTACCGATCAGAAGGCGGGCTGAGCGTGAAAAAGCTGACCAGATATTTGAGCTTGTTCGTTGCGCTGAGCCTGCCGCCGGTCGAAGCGGCAAATCAGGAAATCCGCGCGCTGTTTCAGCCGGATCCGACACAGCCAAGCAAGAACGTCTTCATCAACAAGACGCCGAACAGCGGTTATTGCGCAGATTACCCGGACGAGTGCGCCCATCAGGGCATGTTCAGTCTCCGGGTACCGATCCGCTTCTCGACGTTCACGCCTATGTTTTCGACCAATGGCGTGTGGGTGAAGGTGCCCGCGGATTGGCGAGTCGTGAATGTCATCAATCAGCAGACTCAGCAGACTCATCCGGTGGAGGTTCGGATCAGCGGGATCGGTTCGCGATATCGCTTGAGCAAGCCTGTCACCGAACTCACGGGCGAGCCAAACGAAGCGGAGGCGCATCGTAAATTGTGGGTGGGCAGTTCGTGGGTTTATGCCGCGCCTCCATGCGAATACAGCGGAGTCGGCTTTCCGGGCGCCACCACTTACCAGTTTTTCTGGAAGACCCCCGTGCTGGGCAGCTGTAACAAGGTGGCACTCTTCGACATCGGGCATATGGAATTCGAGTATCTGGATATCGCCTACGAATTGCGTACTCCCAATCCGTTGAGCATGGCGACCGGTGTGTACACCGGTTCACTGCCCTACAGCGTCGGCCCCGGCAGCGCGGATTTCAACATGGGGCCTTTCTTTCGGGCGGATGACGCCAACCTGACTCTGGATTTTGTGCTTGATGTGCAGCACGAACTGAAAGTCAGCCTGCCACCGGGCGGCGACAAGGTCACCATGGAGCCGCCCGGCGGCTGGCGCAGCTGGATCGAAACGGGGCGTATGCCCACCGATATCTATCGCGATCAACTGTTTCACATATCGGCCTCGTCGCGCTTCAAGGTGATGATGATCTGTAACTCACTGGGTGGGTCTGAATGCGGCATTGGCAACAATGAAGTGGGCTTCTCCAAGTTTGAGGTCAGGCTCACGCTACCCGCAGGCATCGTCGGTCCGGGTAACAGTGACGGCTGGTCCGGAACGTTGATGCACAACACCTGGCTCGGTCCGTTCGAGCCCACCCGCTACGTCGATCGCAAACCCGGCAACCTGCGCTTTCAGATTCCGCGGCGTTGGATCGAATCCCTGCTCAAGCCCGGCATGAACGGCACGCTTTGGGGCAACGTCACCGTCATTTTCGACTCGGAAGTATGAAACTCCGGGGCAGGTCATTTTTCATTTTCATGAGGTTGAGCTCCATGACTCGAATGTTTTTGCTGTTGCTGTCCGGGATGTTCTGCATGACGGCCCATGGCGGGCCACAGATCAATGTCGGCACGGTGTACGACTATCTCGACGGCGACAAAAGTACCTATCTCAAACGGGTCTTCAACAGCGGTGACAGCACCGCGTTCGTCAAGATCAACGTGCTGGAAATCGTTTATGACGCCGATGGCAAGCCGCAGGAAATTCCCGTCGCCAATGCGGATGACGGCGCTTCGCGCAATGGCGTGATGGCCAGCCCGGCGCGTTTGATCGTACCGGCGCAGGGCGTTCAGGGCACGCGCTTGCTGTACATGGGAGAGCGGGATCGCGAGCGCTATTTCCGGGTGCGCTTCGTGCCGGTGGTGCCGGAAAAGGAAGATGAGTTCGTGGTGTCCCAGGATGAACGCGAAGACTACAAAAAGTCGCTGTCGGCCGGGGTCAACGTCATGACGGGCTTCGGCATCGTGTTCTTCGTGCGGCCCAAAGATGCGCGTTTCGCCACGGTGATCAACGACAGCCCGGAGCGTTACGAGATCCGCAACGACGGCAACACGGTGATGGTGGTCGACGAGTTCAAGAACTGTTCGCTGAGCGATGAAAGCGATTGCGGCGCGACTACCAAACATCACGTCATGGCTGGCAAAAGCTTCGCATTCGACAAGGAAGCCGGTCGCGAATACCGCTTCAAACTGGTTGAAGGCGATAACAAGAAAGACCTCAGGGTGGCACGCCGCTAAGGCCTGCACCAATGACGCGCCAGGTATCGATCATGAACAAGCAATGCGCCATTGCCGCGCTGATGGCTTTAACCGCACTGACAAGTGTCCCGGGCTGGGCGGCTCGGGAGGAGTTGAACTTCGAGGTGTTTCTGACCATCCCCAGTCGCGCCTTTTACATCATTCCGGCAGAGTCCGACTGGATTCACCGCCCGCAGCGGTTGCTCTGGGACTACAACACATCGACCTTGCGTGGCTTGCGCAAGTCGTTCGACGTGCGCCACGACAGCAGTGCCATCGAAGCGCGTCTGGAACGTACGGGCTCGATGTCCAACGGCCGGACGGGCGAGGAGATTCTGTTGCATGTGAAATTCAACGGTGTGGTGTTGAGTCAGGACACCCGCCCGCGTGAAGTGCTGTCCCAGGCCGAGGCGGCAGCGGGCAAGCGGGTTTTGCTGGAAATCGACCCGATCAAACCGCTCGGCGGATTCAAACCGGGGGAGTACGACGGCACGGTGATGTTGTTGTTCAACGCCCGGGCACCGGGAAGTTGATCGCGCACCGTCATCCACGCAGAGGTTCCTGAGATGATCAAGCAAGTCGCTATCGCGCTGTGCCTGGGCCTGCCGGCGTCGGTTCATCCGGCAGTGTTCGCCGCCCAGGAAAAACATACTTTCGAGGTGTCGGTAGACATCCCGACCCTGGGTTTCTACGTGATTCCCAGCGAAGCCGACTGGATTCATCGCGAGCAGACCCTGCCATGGGATATCCACAGCTCGACGTTGCTCGGGTTGCGCAAGAGCTTCGATGTGAAAACCGACGGCAGTGCCATTGAAGCGCGGCTCGAGAGTTTCCCTTACCTGACCGCCGGTGGCGATTCACGCGACAACATCGTGTTGCATGTCAGTTTCAACGGCAAGGATCTCACTCAGGACCCGACGCCCCGGGAGGTGGTGTCGGCCGAGGAAGCAATGGCGGGCAGTCGCGTGCAACTGGAAATCGTCCCCCGCGAGCAACCGGGCGGCTACAAGCCGGGTGAATACAACGGCACCGTCAATATCGTGTTCAACGTGGCGGCGCCGACAGGATGAACAGCGCACGCCGGACAAGGACAACCGACCTGACAGGCAAGGAAACAGCCAATGGTTTCAGCTGTACGCAAGTGCTCAAGGATCAGTGCGTTTTGCTTTTGCGGGAGTATTTTTTCCGCGCCAGCGCTGGCAATCACTCAGGAGATTCGCGCCACCTACGTTCCCGATCCCGCCAACCCGCAGAGCAACGCATTCATCAACCAGACGCCGCAGAGCGGCTACTGCGGCCAATACCCCAATGACTGCCGACGCTACAACCTGATGGGGGTTTCGCTGCCGCTGCGCTTCACCTCGGTGCAGGCCATTCGGCCGGAAAGCGCCGAGCGCGATGGCGCGATGTTCAGGATGCCGGCGCAGTGGCGTGGCCTGACGGTGCGCAATATCGTCACCGGTGAAGCCGAGACGGTAGAGGTGCGGATCGGCGGATTTGGCTCGCGTTATGTCCTTAGCGATACGGCAAGTAACCTGACCGGTGTCTCGGGCGAATATGAGTCACATAACGCGCTTTGGGTCGGGAGGGGGTGGGGCTGGGCGCCCAGACCTTGTGAAGACGGGGCAATGGCCTCATACGGACCGGAGTTTTACCGGTTTTTCTGGTTCACGCCGTCCGACGTCGTGTGCAGCAAACCGTCCGCGTTCGAAATCCCGTGGATGACTTACGATTATCTCGACGTGGCCTATGAACTTCGCACACCGAACCCGCTGGGCATGTCGGCGGGAATTTACGCCGGTGAGCTCACCTATGGTGTGGGTCCAGGTCAGGACATCGATGCCGGCAACAACCTGTTGCCTGATACCTCCAGCCTGACTTTCCGGATTCTTCTCGACGTGCAACATGTGCTGAAGGTCGATATCCCGCCCGGCGGCAACAGAATTGCGCTGGTACCCCAGGGCGGCTGGCAAGCCTGGCTGCAGCAGGGCAGTAAACCGACCCGGTTGTTTCGCGACCAGACCTTCAATATTTCGGCGTCCTCACGCTTCAAGATGTACTTCGAATGCGAGTACGCCGCCGTCGGCTCCTGCGCATTGCGCGACACGGTCAGCGGAGCGACCGATGCGCAGGTTTTCCTGAGCGTCAGCCTGCCCGACAGCATTGCCGACATGGCGGGCCACCCGGTCAAACGCCGTCCATTGAGCAACAGTCCCGATGCCATGGCGTTCCAGCCGACCCGCTTCATGCAACGCGCGCCGGCCACGTTGCACTTCGAGATTCCGGGTGCCCATGTCGAACAGATGCTCCAGCCCGGGAAAGGCAAACGCTACGTCGGCAACGTCACGGTGATCTGGGATTCGGAGGTCTAGAACGTTGCAATGCCCTGAAGGTTTACCTTCAGGGCACCGTACTCAGATCCCGGCCCGGCTCATGGCTTCGCGGGTGAGCTGTCGGCTCAACTGTTTTTCCTGGTAGCCGATGTCACGCAGCAATCGCTCATAGGTGGCATCGCTCATGGCTTGCCCGGTGAGCACTTCCTTGTGTGGCACCGACAGTTTGTCGGCCAGATCCGTGAGGTTCTTTTTGAGAACTGCACGTTGTGCCGACGGCAGGTCAGCCGCTTGCACCCACTGTGTCTGGGCTGTTCGCAAGTCATCCAGCCAGTCGAATTTTTCCAGGTGCACGCGCTTGTTGGATTCGATTTCGCCCGGCCAGTTGTCGCGCAGATAGCGTTCCCAGAACGGCTGTTCAATCATCTGGTTGACCAGTCCGTCGCCTGCCTCGCGTTCGAGCACGGTATCGCGAGCGGTGGTGATCGTCTGGTTATCGACGCTGGCGGTGGGGCGAAACATCATGTCTTCAGACTGCCAGGGCAAGTCGAGACTTTTCGCCAGTCCGGTTTCATAGGCCAGGTGCACTTCGACCTCATCGGGATTGCCACCGCGAGTGCGAATGTCGGCGCGGGCGATTTCGCCTACCTGATCAAGTCGCGATGCGCTTTTGGCCAGCGTCACCAGTTTGCGTTCAAGTTCGGCCCGGTTGGTCGAGTATGAGTAGGCTTCAGAGGCCAGTGTCTTGACCCCCATGTTGTTGAACAGCTGTGCGCCGGCGTCCGCGCAGCCTTCGGGATCCGTCGACATCAGGAACAGCTCTTCGCGCAATGGCGTGTCGATGTCCATGGCGCCGATCATCCGCCACACGCGGTCGGTCAGTTGATCATTGGCTTTGCCACCCGCTGTGTAGTCGGCCGAGTGGGTAAGATCTTCGATGATCGTGAAGAAACCGTCGGAATTCGGCTCCTCGGCGAGCTCGTGCCAGGCTTCGGGCCGATAGGTGCCAACGCCGGCCGTTTCATTGCGCAACGAGGTATCGACGAAAACGGGCCAGCGTTCCAGCAGGTCTTCCGCCGCCCGGGAATAAGTCATGCGCGAAGGGATGCCGACCGATGTCCTGTATTGCTCGTACCTGACACGCACCGCGTCAGAGAGTCTGTCGGCATAGACGCGGCTGCGGGCAATCAACCGTGCGCTGTCGGAGCCCAGCGGTACATTCGGGATGCGCTTGAGCGAGTTGGCGCCCAGATCAAGAAAAAAGCCGCGTGGCCGGGGCTTGTCGAACAAGCCCGATGGCCAGCCTTCGAGGCCGGTGTCGATCAGGCTCAGCACCTTGAGTCGGGGCATGCGCTCGACATTCGGCGCAATGCCCAGTGGATTGTGATCGAGCCTGAGGGTTTCCATGCGCGTCATGTTGCGCAGTTGTTCGGCGGTGCTCGGGGTCAGTTGAATCTGGTTGTCGTTAAGGCGCAGGGTCTCCAGTTGCTGCATCTGGCCGATGGTGTCCGGCAGAGAACTCAGCCCACAGTTTCTGGCACTTAATTGGCGGATATGCCGCAAGTCCTTCAGCAGACCATTCGGTCTGGTGGAGAACGTCGAGCCGTCCAGATTCACGGTCGTGATCTGTTCGAACCAGGATTTGAGTTCTTCCGGCAGTTGTCGCCACCAACGCTCGATATCCTTGGGCAGCCATTCGCTGGACAGGTCCAGCCGATAACCTTCCTGCATGCTGAGACTGCGCTCGCCGAATACTTCGGACTTGCGTTCGAAACACTCCAGCAGACGATCGGCGAGAAACTGTCCGCCGTTCCGTTGATAGTCCCAGTAAGTGCGCGGGATAGTGCTGTCCGGACTTTCAGGATCCCACTCGGTCAGATAGCGCTGACGCCAGGTTTCCAGTGTCTGCCTGAGCCGTTGAAGCTGCTGTTCCAGCAGTTTGATCTGTGAGTGGGGATCACCGTTCGCTTGCAGGGAACGGGTGAAGGCGAGTGCTTCGGCCTGATCGAAATGCGGATAGAGGTTTGCGACTTTCTCCTCTACGCTCAGTGCCGTTTTCGAGTGCCCCGGCCCGCGCAGCAGCAGCTCGGTTTGCAGAGGAACCCGAGGGCGGATGGGCGGCCGTGCGAGCAATGTCCTTCGTTCGGCAGGACGTTCGCTCATGACTTGCACCCACTGTTTGAGCGATTGCCCCTGGCCGAGGCGGTAGCCCAACGCGGCCCGCTTGTCGGCGGGCACGGCCAGCAGAATGGCTTCATACAGATCTGCAGGCGGATGCAGACTGTTGTCCCGGTCATCGCGCACTTCATAGCGGCCACGCTGATCCCTGATCAGTACACGCACGGTACTGGCCTTTTCGTTGCCGACACTGCAGCGAAGCGCGCCGTCATGAAAAAGCTCACGTACTTCAATGCGCAGATCAGCGAAGGCATCGGTGCGTTGCCTCAGAGCGCCAAGAATCAATCGCTCGGTATCGGGCAACCGCAATGCCGGCTCATACAATCCTTCAGTGGCACGCGCCGCGCTGACTTCAAAAGCACTTTCCCGGGCCTGGTCTTTCAGGCGCAGCGGGATACGTCGTTCTTCGCGGATGATGGTCTGCTCGGCCGGTGTCGCGTCCTTCAGCAGCGCCTCGGCAACCCGGGACGGCAGCTGTGGAAACTGTTGTTGCAGCAAGTGAACCTGGGCATCGCCAAGGTGATCATTGGCTTGATATTGATAGTTGAAAATTTCCGGGGTGCGCGTCTCCACTGCATCCGCCAGTTGGTTGCGCAGTGTCTGAGCCCGTTGCGCTCTGGGGTAGCTGCCGCCGAGCAACGACCGCATCTCGGCGTCGTCGAGAAAATCCGTCAGCCGCTCCGGCAGCCTGCCAGCCAACAGGTCAGGCATGCCAATGCTCAGCGTCTGTCCGGCTGTCGCTTGCGGGTTGCCGTACAGGTGAAAATTTCCGTTCGAGTCAGCGCTTTCAAAAACCTTCAACGCTTTGTCGGCAGGCCAGCCTGGCATGTCCGGGACCATTCGGCTGAACCAATAGGCGGTCGGGGCCAGTGGTTGTCCGGAGCGAATCAACTGGCCGACGTTGCGGGTTTCGTCCCACGTCCGAAAACGAGTCAGGGTATCGGCCAGCAGTGCCGGTGGCGGCGCGTTGTCCATATACATCCGGCGCAGTGATTCTGGCGAGGTGCCGCTGATGCTGCGCAGGTGTTCCAGTTCGGTGTCGCTGTAGCCGTCCACGCTGTGACCCAACCGGCGCATCAGAATCGAACCGTCCCAGTCCTGTGGTTTTTCCCCCTCGTGTACCCACGCGCCCTGTTCGTTGTGGCGCAATTGTGGTGCGTACGCCTGCGGGCGAGTGGGATGCTGGACGCGATGGCGGCCGTTGCTGCGATCGAATTTCACTGCGTAATGCCGACCGTCGAGAGGCAGCAAGGTTTTGCCCGCAAATCGATACAGCCCGGATGCAGAAGGTTTCGCTGCCGGCGGTGGAACCGTGTCTGTTTGCGCGTATGGCGTGAGGTCGGTGTGCCACAAGCGGATTTTTTCGTCGTGTCCCGTCACCGGTTTCATGCCTTCGACCAGTGGCGAGAGTTTCAGAATTTTTTTGGCGGCCAGGCCCCCGACGACAAATGCCGCCAGTTGCACCACATCGATGACGATACCTACGACATGCTCCGCCGCTTCGACCCAGTTTCTGTAACCAAGATCCACTGCGCTTTCGATGACTTCTTTGGTCAACTGGAACGCCGTGTAGACCAGCATCGCAACGCCCAGATACGGCACGAACGGCATCAAGACGAACAACGACACGTTGAGAATGTCGCCGGCAATCTTCAGGACATTCTCCCACCAGGCCCAGCGTGCCTTGTCGTCGGCGTCGGCGGTCGCCACTGCAATCACGCGTGCGTCGTTGAGAATCTTGTTGAGTCGCTGCTCGAAGAGGTACTTCCACAGCGGCGAGCGGATCGGCGGTGCGCTGAATTGCAGTTGCGGTTTCTCCACCGGTGTTTCCCGCCATGATGGACGCGAATCGCCCGCTTCTTGCGGATACCATTTCACGTAGCTCAGACGTTGTTCGAGCCCGGCAAAAAAATGCCCACGCTGTTCATGATCGACAAACTGGCTGAAAAACTGCCGGTAGCTGAGCCCGGAGGAGGGTGACGTCGCATTGGCCCGAAGTTGCCGGGTCAGCTCTTGCATGAAGTCCAGGGTCGAGGCGTATTCCTTGAGCGGGTGCTCCGGGTCGTGGGGAACATAGGCAATCATTTTCGGAGAGTGAGGCGCCTGTTCCGGATCCGGCCGAATGATCAGGATGCCGGTGAAAGTCAGATCCATCATGCCCAGGTCGCAAACCAGCATCGGCTGGCCGTCCAGTGTCAGAGTCTGACGGCCAAGCAACACTTCGCGGATCAGCGCATGGGCACTGTGACCGATGTCCTTTTTGAGCCGCGCCATCTGCGCAGCGGCCTTGAGCGTCGCTTTTTGGCTTTGCTCGACCCGTGTGCGCAGGTACGTTTCTGCTACCGGTTCCTTGTCCAGCAGGACTGTTTCGAGATGGCGCCTGTAGCGCGCACCAAGGTCCAGTTCCCGGCACAACGTCTGAAACTGACTCACGCTGATTGTCCGGTTGATCGGCGAGGAGTCGAACAAGTCGCGTGCGACGTCGGTTTTGGTAATGAAAGTCGAATAGTTTTGATAGTGCTCGTCGTGTGCGAAGTTATGCAATGCCGCATCAAGCATCGAAACCGTTCTGGCTTTGGAGGCTTTGTTGAAGTTATGGACGTACCAGGGCGTTTGAGCCGAAGCGTATAGCCTCAGATAAGTATTCTTGACGTCGACATCGATCTGGAACTGTTCGAGCAGCCTGGCCTTGAGCAAGGGCTCGGCGAAAGCGTAGACATCCTGAAGACGCCCGAGCAGGCGGTCGATTCGGTTCTGTGCACCCCACGCCCGACGGTTATCGGCCGACATGCGTTCCAGCTCGCCGGCCGACGCATCGGTCATCCAGGATTCAAGCTGGAGGGGCGTATTGCCTAGCGCATGGGCACGGTGTAACTGCATATCGCTGAAGACCGGATCGATACGCGATTTAATTAAGTCGTAATGTTGCCCTTTATATGTGGATGTTGCAGTCATTGTGCAGGCCTTGAATAAGTAAAGAATTCTCAGCCTAACGTCCAATGAGCGGATTAATTAGTTTAAAAGCCTGTTGCCGAAGTGTCGGGTTAATGTCTGATTTATTGAATATTGGAATGCATAAAACACATAACTATTACCCTTCACAGGTTCAGTTAGTGGTCGATGCCACAGTCGCTGTTTGCGGCGCCAGACACTGCGAATCACTGCCCGGTTGCAGATATGGCATCAGAATCGGTGCCATCCCCTTGAGAACCTGCACCGGCAGGGCAGAAGTGAACTTGAAGTTCTCCGCCGAGCGCCCCGGCACGAACGCGGTGAGCGTGCCGAAATGGTGGTCACCGATGTAAAACACGAAGGTGGCCGTACGGTTGATCGATTTCGAGCTGAGAATCCGCCCGCCGGAGCCGATCGCTTCGATCCGGTTGTCGCCGGTGCCGGTCTTGCCGCCCATGACCAACGGTGTTCCATCGTTCAATTTGAAACTGCCGGAAACACGTTTGGCGGTCCCCGAGTCCACCACTTGCGACAACGCTTCGCGCATTGCCGTGGCGACTTCGGACGGCATCACCCGTTTGCCGACGTGAGGGTCATTGACCAGTTTCGTTTCGTAAGGCGTGCCGGCGGCAAAGTGCAGGCTGTCGATGCGCAGGGTCGGCATACGCACGCCGTCGTTGAGAATGGTGCCGATCAGCTCGGCCAGCGCAGCGGGGCGGTCGCCGGAGCTGCCGATGGCGGTGGCCAGCGACGGCACCAAGTGATCGAACGGATAGCCGACTTTCTGCCAGCGCTGATGGATCTCGAGGAACGCTTCGATCTCCAGCATCGTGCGGATCCGGCTGTCACGGGCGCCCTTGTGCTTGCTCTTGAACAGCCAGCTGTAGACTTCCTGACGCTCGAACTGGCTGGCCTTGACGATGTCCTTGAAGGTCGCGTCGGGATGGTTGAGCAGGTAGCCGATCATCCACAGGTCCAGTGGGTGAACCTTGGCGATGAAACCCTGATCCGGCAGGTCGTAGGTGCCGGGACCGTAGGCCAGGTAGAGCCGTTCCAGGCGTTCGTCGGTGAGTTTTTCGGTGATCTTCACGCCCTTGAGGTGCGAGCGCACAAAGGTGTTGAAGTCTTCCTGGCTGGCGTTGGGCAGCAGGTAACGGTGCACGGCGGCCATGCGGATCGGCGTCGGGCGCATGCTGTCGAGGAAGGTGTCGAGCCGGGCCTGGGTGTCCTTGTTGCGGTACTTCTTCCAGAACTTGAGCAGGAACGAAGTACCTTCGCGGTCGGCGAACGAGGCGAGGTATTCCTGACGGCGCGGGTCGCGATCGTCCTTGAGCAGCTCGGCGCTGTTATTGGGACCTGAGTAGGTGGTGTAGCGCACCAGATCGCGCATCAGGCGAATGAACGGCAGGTTGATCGACTCACGCAGGGCATCGCGCAGGGTCGGCAGGCGGCCGTTGTCTTCCTTGCGAAAGTTATGGAACACGTGCAGGCCGCCACCGGTGAAAAACGCTTCACCTGGGCTGGCCGAGTATTTGCGGTCGAGGGCGGCGCCGAGCATTTTCGACAGGTCGTGATCCTTGTTCTGGATCAGGTAATCGATCACCCACTGGCTCAGGCGATCCTGATCCGGCACCTCGACTTTCTTCAGTTCCGGCACGGTCATGGCGCCGTATTTGTCATGCAGCTCCGCGATGATTTGCAGGTAGGTGGTCAGCACTCGCATCTTGGCCGTGGAGCCCAGTTCCAGTTTGCTGCCTTCGTTGATGTCGAACGGCTGGTCGGTGCTGTCGGTCTGCACCCGCACACGTGAACCGTCCGGGGTCAGTTCGAACAGGGTGAAGCTGTAACGCACCTGAGTAGTGCTGGTGGGTGTCAGCAGGCGTTCGCCCATCAGGCCGACTTCGGTGGCGTAGGCCGGGTCGGCGAGTTTTTTCAGGTAGGCGGTGGCCTGAGTTTGCAGCTCGCCTTGCAAGGTGCTGGTAGCAGACAGATCAAGACGGTCGAGGTCGTACAGCGGACGGTTGAGCATCGATGCCAACCGGCTGCGGGCGACACTGATGCCCTTGTTGGTTTCGATCGGTTGAATCGTCGGCTGGGTCTGCCAGTCGCGATAGCTGATGGTGCTGGCCAGCGCAGCATCGGCCAGGGCAGCGTCGATCACGCCGTTCTGTTTGAGCAGGCGCAAGTGGCTGTTGGTCAGTTCGACCAGTTCTTCACGGCCCTTGGTCAGGTAATGCGAAGGACGGCGCTGGGCGATCATCAGCGAGAGCATTTCGCGCAGGGCCAGACCTTTTTCCGCCATGGACTGCGGATCGGTCGCTGAGCTGGATAGTTTGCGGTTGGCCTCGTTGAAATCGGCGCCATACCAGACCCGCAGACCCTCGGCCATGCCGTGCACTTCGCCATGCCCCGGCACTGCCGACAGCGGCACGCTGTTCAGGTAATCGCGAATGATGTTCTGTCGCGCCGGCAAGGTGTCCGGGCCGCCCTGATAGGCGCGCACGCTGGCGGAAATCATCTGGCGGATCTTCTCCGCACCGGACACCGTCAGGCCATCGGGCGAATGGCGGTATTTCTCAAGCTGGGTGGCCAGAGTACTGCCACCGGCCGACTGCCCCGGCAAGTGCAGCAACTTGGCAACTTGCGACCACGCGGCCATGCCGAAGCGCGGCCAGTCCACCGCCGGGTTTGCCATCGGTTGCTTTGGGTCGAGCAGAAAGCGGTTTTCGATGAACAGCAGGCTGTTGACCACCACCGGCGGGATCGAATCGAAACTCGCGTACAGCTGCTGCGGATAGTTGTACTGATACAGCGGCGCGGCGCGGCAATCGGTGATCGACAGGCCAGCCTGGATCTTTTCGGAATAGGGCACGAACAGGCCCTTGTCGGTGTAGTTGAGCAGGGCCGGAGAGAAGCGCGTCTGCTCGGTGATCACATAGTTGCGCTTGATCAGCCGTGGCAGGAATTCGTCCAGCGAGCTGTAGCCCAGACGCAGGTCGAACGGTCCGTTGCCCGGATAACGGATCGCTTCGCTGGGTCCCGGTTGCAATTCGTATTTGAGTTTGGCGGCGTACTGGCTGACCTCGCGGGACTGAAAACGCGAGGTGCGCATTTCCTTCATCGCGGCCAGGCCCACGACAATCGCGATGATCACCACCAGGAGCCAGAAAGCCTTCCACCCATGCCGGTTACGACGGGGTTTTTCAGGTACAGGCGCTTCATCCACACGTTCAGTCGGAACCACTTTTTCACTCGAATCGGTTTGCCACAAAGCGCCCATAGTCGATTGATCCATTCACGCAGATTGATCGGACTTGTCTGAAGCTTAGTCGGTGGTTGGCGTCGGTGAAAAAATTGTGAAGAACGGTGGCCGGCGTCATCTGAACAAATCTTCAAACCCGGTTGCGGCATGACGTTGCACCATTGCTGTGCAATACTCGGCGCCCATTTGCGCGGTGAATAATCCTCGAAATGCAGGATGGTTTGTCTCGTAAACCTGTGAATCGACGAGGTTTACGTCTGAATCAGATGCCTTATAGAGTGAAAAAACCTGTCGCAAGCTTTTTATACTGCACGCCCCGCTGATCCCGCAGGTTGCTTCTGCGGGACGGTCCTGCCCACGAAGCAGGGCCGGTTTTACCCAGGCGCAGGCTTATCGGCCGGCGCTTGAACACTCGGTGGTCACATCCAATAACAAGACGAGGAAGTCCCCATGCCAGTCGGCAATCACCCGCCCCATGGCGAAACCGCTCAAGGCGGTCCGCTCAAACGCGAACTCGGTGAACGGCATATTCGCCTGATGGCGCTCGGCGCCTGCATCGGTGTCGGTCTGTTTCTCGGTTCGGCCAAGGCCATCGAAATGGCCGGCCCGGCGATCATGCTCTCGTACATCATCGGCGGTCTGGCGATCCTGGTGATCATGCGCGCCCTCGGCGAAATGGCCGTACACAACCCGGTCGCCGGCTCCTTCAGCCGTTACGCACAGGATTATCTCGGCCCGCTGGCGGGCTTTCTCACCGGCTGGAACTACTGGTTCCTGTGGCTGGTGACCTGCGTCGCCGAAATCACCGCGGTGGCGGTCTACATGGGCATCTGGTTCCCCGATGTCCCGCGCTGGATCTGGGCGCTGGCGGCGCTGGTCAGCATGGGCTCGATCAACCTGATCGCGGTGAAGGCCTTCGGTGAATTCGAGTTCTGGTTCGCCCTGATCAAGATCGTCACCATCATTGCCATGGTGCTTGGCGGCATCGGCATCATTGCCTTCGGTTTCGGTAACGATGGTGTGGCGCTGGGGATTTCCAATCTTTGGGCCCGCGGCGGCTTCATGCCCAACGGCGTGACGGGCGTGCTGATGTCCCTGCAAATGGTGATGTTCGCCTACCTCGGTGTGGAAATGATCGGCCTGACCGCCGGTGAAGCGAAGAACCCGCAGAAGACCATCCCGAATGCGATCGGCTCGGTGTTCTGGCGGATCCTGCTGTTCTACGTCGGTGCGCTGTTCGTGATCCTGTCGATCTACCCGTGGAATGAAATCGGCACCCAGGGCAGCCCGTTCGTGATGACCTTTGAACGTCTGGGCATCAAGACCGCCGCCGGCATCATCAACTTCGTGGTGATTACCGCAGCGCTGTCGTCGTGCAATGGCGGCATCTTCAGCACCGGACGCATGCTCTACAGCCTGGCGCAGAACGGCCAGGCGCCGGCCGGTTTCGCTCGCACCTCGAGCAACGGTGTACCGCGTCGCGCATTGCTGCTGTCGATCTTCGCGCTGCTGCTGGGCGTGCTGCTCAACTATCTGGTTCCGGAAAAAGTCTTCGTCTGGGTGACCTCGATTGCCACCTTCGGCGCGATCTGGACCTGGGTGATGATCCTGCTGGCCCAGCTGAAATTCCGCAAAGGCCTGAGCGCCACTGAACGGGCCGGCCTGAAGTACAAGATGTGGCTGTTCCCGATCAGCTCGTATCTGGCGCTGGCGTTCCTGGTGCTGGTAGTCGGTCTGATGGCGTACTTCCCGGACACTCGCGTGGCACTTTATGTAGGTCCGGCGTTCCTGGTGCTGCTGACCGTTTTGTTCTACGTGTTCAAGCTGCAACCGAACGATGCGTCCCAGGGCGCGGTGCGTTCGGCTTCGTAATTCGTTGTTGCTGAAACTCGAAAGCCCCGGTCGAAAGTCCGGGGCTTTTTCGTGGGTGCGAGGTTGATGCCGCTGGTCTGAAAACGCCGCAAAAAACGACTTCTGATCCAGAGTCATGTTCGAAGGTTTAGCTACGTTGTTTCCAGCGCAGCCGTGAACAGAGGCGCAGGTATGAGGATGAGCGATTTTCTCGTACGAGAACTCGGCCGCCGTCAGGTCGTGCTGTTCTTCCTGCTCGCCACGCTGCTGTACATCCTGCCGCTGATTCTTGCCGACTTCCCCTACATCGACGATAACTGGCGCACGCTGGCCGCCGGCAACGCTTGGGCCGGGCAGGGGCGGTTGTTCATGGACTGGTTGTATCAGGCGCTGACCTTCACCGACGCTGCGCCGAATATTTTTCCTCTGCCGCTGTTGCTTGCCGCCGTAGCGATGTCGTTCGCTTTGACCCGGCTGACCTTCCACTATTTTCCCGAACCGACGCTGGCCTGTTGTCTGGTGCCGTTGCCGCTCTGGTACAACCCGTTTCTGTTGCAGAACCTGTCCTATCAATACGACGGGGCCGGCATGGCCCTGAGTCTGGTCGCGGTGATTTACGCGATCACGTTTTGCGGCGCTTCGCGCATTCAGCGATGGCTGGTGCCGTCGGCGTTGCTGGCGCTGGCGATCGGGTTGTATCAGATCAGCCTCAATGTGTTTCTCGGGCTGTGTTGCCTTGAATTGCTCAGAGATGTTCACCAGCGAATACCGTGGTCGGAGCTCTGGCGCCGGTCAGGCTGGAGGCTGGCGCAGCTGCTGCTGGCGGTGTCGATCTACAGCGTCACGGCCTATCCGTTCACGGACCACGGGCGCACGCAGTTGCTGAATGCGAGCGCTGATCCGTTGCTGCAGATCGGCATCAATATCGGTCGGGTGATAGAGAAAGTTGCGCTGCTGTTTCACGGCGGCTACACGGCGATTTTTATTGTGCTGGTGCTGTGCGCCGTGTTCGGCGCCGTGCAGTTGGGGCGGCAGATTCGCGAGCGCAACCTGTCGCGCGCCCAGGCTTTGCTTCTGAGCCTCAGCTGTCTGCTGACATTGCCAGTGGTTGTTTTGCTGGTGCCAGGCATGACGCTGCTGTTTCGCGACTTCAACGAAGGCGCGCGCACCCTGATGGGGTTCGGCGTGCTGCTGATGTTGCTGTTCTATCTGGCCTGGCTGGGGTTGATGCCGCTGCATCAACGGTTGCCTTTGGTGTTGGCGATTCCGCTTCTGGCCACGCTGTCGCTGTCCTTCGCTTATGGCCGGGTGCTGACGATGGAGAAAACCTTCGCCAGCAGTGCGCTCTACAGCCTGAGCCACGACATTTCATCTCATCGCGAGCTGCGCGAAGCCAAACGGATATATATCTCGGTGACGTACTCCGATCGCTGGCTGGCGGGAACGGTGGGTACGTTCAAACAGTTGCCGGTGCTGCACTATCTGCTGAACATCGATTACTTCATGCTCGCCGAAAACCTGCCCTCGGCCGGCATCACCAACGTGGTCGCCGAGCGCGAACGGCGCAACGCGACCCACGTCGGTCTGATGGGCTATCCACCTTTGGTGGACAGCCTCTATTACCGCCTCTACCTGATTGGCGACTACGGCTTCATCGTGATGAAGGAACCGCCCCACGGCCGCTTACTGCAATGGTGACCGTTCAGAGTCTAGGCCGCCGCGATTTCCTGCGGTTCGAAACTGTCCGCCCGCGCCATCTGCCACATCCGCGAATAGAACTCGCCGTTCACTTCCCCGGTGAGCAATTCCCCTGGCTTCAGGAACACGTGCAACTGCGAGAACAGTTTGATTTCGGTCGCCGACATGCGCCGCACCAGATGCTTGGCCGACAGTTGCGACGGATGATCGAGTCCGGCGGCGGCGAGCATTTCCGCCAGGGCCTTGAGCGTATTGCGGTGGAAGTTGTAGACCCGCTGGGCTTTGTCCGGCACCACCAGCGCGCGCTGGCGCAGGGTGTCCTGGGTGGCGACGCCGGTCGGGCATTTGTTAGTGTGGCAGCTTTGTGACTGGATGCAGCCGATGGCGAACATGAAGCCGCGCGCCGAGTTGGCCCAGTCGGCGCCGATGGCTAGCACGCTGGCGATGTCGAAGGCACTGACGATCTTGCCACTGGCGCCAAGCTTGATCTTGTCGCGCAGGTTCAGGCCCACCAGAGTGTTGTGCACGAACAGCAGGCCTTCGCGCATCGGCACGCCGATGTGGTCGGTGAACTCCACCGGCGCGGCGCCGGTGCCGCCTTCCTTGCCATCGACCACGATGAAGTCCGGCAGGATGCCGGTTTCCAGCATGGCCTTGGCGATGCCCATGAACTCCCATGGATGGCCGAGGCAGAACTTGAAGCCCACCGGTTTGCCGCCGGACAGTTCCCGCAGTTGCTGGATGAAATGCATCATCTCGATCGGCGTGGAGAACGCGCTGTGGCGCGACGGCGAGATGCAGTCTTCGCCCATCAGGATGCCGCGGGTGTCGGCGATTTCCTGGGTGACCTTGTGCTTGGGCAGAATCCCGCCGTGGCCGGGTTTGGCGCCCTGGCTCATCTTGATTTCGATCATCCGCACTTGCGGGGTCTGCGCCTGGGCGGCGAAACGTTCCGGGTCGAAACGGCCGTCGCTGGTGCGGCAGCCGAAGTAGCCGCTGCCCAGCTCCCAGGTCAGGTCGCCGCCGTGTTCGCGGTGATAGGGGCTGATGCTGCCTTCGCCGGTGTCGTGGGCGAAGTTGCCGAGTTTGGCACCCTGGTTCAGCGCGCGGATCGCGTTGGCGCTGAGCGAGCCAAAGCTCATGGCCGAGATGTTGAACACCGACGCCGAGTACGGCTGGGTGCATTGCGGGCCGCCTACAGTGACGCGAAAGCTGTTCGGGTCGCTCAACGGCGCCGGGCGCATCGAGTGGCCGATGAATTCGAAGCCGGATTGATAGACGTCGATCAGGGTGCCGAACGGCTTGTCGGCGGTTTCATTCTTGGCCCGCGAGTACACCAGCGAACGCTGGGCGCGGGAGAAAGGCAGGGCGTCGCTGTCGGATTCCAGCAGGTACTGGCGGATTTCCGGGCGGATGCCTTCGACCAGATAGCGGATGTTGCCGAGGATCGGATAATTGCGGCGCACCGCGTGCGGGCTCTGCATCAGGTCGAACACACCTATCAGGCTCAATACGCCGGTGACGGCGGTGATCGGCCACAGCCAGTCGTGTTCGAGAAAGGGCAGGCTGGCGAGGGTGAAAATCACGCAGACGGCAAAGAAGGCGTAGCGGCTCAGGAGTGACAGGCTCATACGGTTTCCTTGGTTCGGACGGTTTTTTTGCAGCAGTCAGGCGTTTTGCGCCTGCAGAAAGATCGAAAACAGCTCCGACTGGGATTTGATCCCCAGCTTGCTGTACATGTGTTTCTTATGGACTTTCACGGTTTCAACAGAGATTTCCAGCTTACGGGCGATTTCTTTACTGGAGCAACCGCTGAGCATCAGGCGCCCGACGTCCAGTTCCCGGGCGGTCAATTGCGCGCCCTTGAGTTGCTGCACCGACGCTTCGAGCTGTACCCGCCAGTCCGGTTGCGCAGGCGCCGGGGCCAATGCCACGGTTTCGTTGATTTCATAGGGCAGGCGCTGGCGCAACAGGCCGAGCACCCACGGCTGGATCAGCGACAGCAGGGCAATCTGCTCGCCGGTGAAGCGTTGCTGGCTGCCCAGCGACAGGCACAACGTGCGGTCGCCTTCGAGTTGGCAATTGAACTGGATTTCGTCGGCCACCACATTCAGACGAAAGTATCGCTGGTAATACTCGGTCAGTTCGAAGTGTTCCGGCGCCACCTCAGACAGGCGATACAAACCGGTGCGCGACTGCTCGCGGCAGGCGATGTAGAACGGGTCGAGCAGATAAAGACCGCGCAGATAATCCTGAAACAGCTGATCGGGACTTCCATCCGCGCCGGGGCATTCGGCGAACACCTGCGGATGGCGGTCGGCGCTGAACAGCAGCGCCACCCAGCTATCGAACGGCACGTACTGGTCGAGCAGGCGCACCAGTTGCGCCCAGAAGTTCGGCTTGTCGAGGGCGTCGATCAACTGCCCGACGGCACGGTGCCAGGTGATGTCGTCAAACGAAAGAGTCATGCCTCTACCCCTATCGGGTTACCCCGGCCGCGTAATTCCCTGGCCGGTCGAATGCGAAGCATACTGGCCCACAGACAGCCGCCGGGCAATCTTTCGGCGCCCGGCGCTCATAACAAGGACTCCCCATGAAAGTCGAACTCGCCCAGCTGGCGGGCCGTGACAAAGACACGGCGTACAACCTCGAACGCGCCCTCGCGGCGATGGCGGCCTGCGCCGTCGACACGCAATTGATCGTGTTCCCCGAGACCCACCTGATGGGCTTCCCGACCGCCGACACCGTGGCGCAGATCGCCGAACCGCTGGACGGCCCTACCGTCAGCGCCGTGCAGGCCGCCGCCCGTGAACGCAACCTCGCCGTGGTGATCGGCATGGCCGAGAACGACAACGGCCGCTTCTACAACACCACGCTGCTGATTACCCCCGAACGCATCGCCCTGAAATACCGCAAGACCCATCTCTGGGCCTCGGATCGCGGTGTGTTCGAGGCCGGTGACCGTTACGCCACCTGCCTGTGGAACGGCGTGCGGGTCGGTCTGCTGATCTGCTACGACATCGAGTTCCCGGAATCGGCCCGGGCCCTGGCGCAACTGGGCGCCGAATTGCTGATCGTGACCAACGGCAACATGGACCCATACGGTCCGACCCACCGTACCGCGATCATGGCCCGGGCTCAGGAAAACCAGGCGTTTGCGCTGATGGTCAATCGGGTGGAAGCCGGGGATGACGGGTTGATGTTTGCCGGCGGCAGTGCGCTGGTGGACCCGCTGGGCACGGTGCTGTTCGAGGCCGGGCGTGAGGAAGGGCAGTTCAGTGTCGAGCTGGATTTCGCTCAGCTGGAGCTGGCGCGCAAGGATTATCGGTATCTGGATGATCAGCGGTTGAGGTTGCTGGGAGAGGTGGTGGTGCGGGACTGTGGCGTTCGGGAGCTTTTGATTCCTGCCCGTTGAACCGCTGCCCTCACCCTAACCCTCTCCCGGAGGGAGAGGGGACTGACCGAGGTGCTCGCTCAAGTTACGTCGACCTGAAATTCCGAGTGAACTCAGGTCTTGAAAAGCATGGAGATCGGCTCCCTTTCCCCCTCGCCCCCTTGGGGGCGGTCCGACGTTTCGGGAGGGCTGGGGTGAGGGGGTAAGGATCTCCAGTCGAACAAAAAAACAAGCAACACCCGAAACATTCGCCGAACTCGGCCTCTGCCATAAATCCAATAAAATCCGGAGTAAGTCGCCCATGGCTCGTTTGCAACGCACCCTTTCACTAGGGTCGGTGGTGCTGTTCGGCATCGCCTACATGACGCCGATCATTGTTCTCGGCACGTTCGGCATCCTCGCCCAGTCCACCGCCGGCATGGTGCCCGCCGCGTATCTGGCGGCGCTGGTGGCGATGTTCTTCACCGCCATGAGTTATGGCCGAATGGCCGCCGCGTTCCCGGTGGCCGGCTCGGCCTACAGCTACGTGCGCAAGGCCATCAGCCCGAAACTCGGCTTCATCGCCGGTTGGGCGGTGCTGCTCGATTATCTGTTTCTGCCGATGGCGATCTGGCTGATCGGCGCCGCGTACCTGGCTTCGGCGTTCCCGTCGATCCCGCAGTGGGTCTGGGTACTGGCATTCATCGGCATCACCAGCGCGATCAACATCATCGGTCTGAAACTGGCCAACGGCATCAACGCCTTGCTGATGCTGGTGCAGTTCCTGGTGCTGATCGCCTTCGTCGCGCTGTGCGTGCATTACGTTGGCGGCGATGCCAGCACGCCGCTGTGGTCGATCAAACCGTTCTTCAACGGCGACATGCAGATGCCGCTGATCATGAGCGGCGCCGCCATCGCCTGCTACTCGTTCCTCGGTTTCGATGCGGTCAGCACGCTCACCGAAGAAACCCGCGATCCACGTCGCACCATCCCTCGGGCAATCATGTTGATCACCCTGATCGGTGGGCTGATTTTTGTCGGCGTCTCGTACTTCGTGCAGATCGCCCACCCCTCGTTCCAGTTCGACAGCGTCGACTCGGCGGCCTACGAAATTGCACGCAACATCGGCGGAGATCTGTTCGTGTCGATCTTCCTGATCGGCCTGATCGTCGGTCAGTTCGCCTCGGGCCTGTCGGCGCAGGCCAGCGGTTCGCGGCTGCTGTTTGCGATGGGCCGTGACGGTGTTCTGCCCAAGTCATTCTTCGGCACCTTGCACGAGCGCTTCGGCACCCCGGTCAACAGCATCCTGCTGTGTGCGGTGGTGGCCTTGCTGGCGCTGAAACTCGACGTGACCACCTCGACCTCGTTCATCAACTTCGGCGCGTTCCTGGCGTTCAGCCTGGTCAACCTGTCGGTGATTTTTCACTATTGGATCGGCGGCGAGAAAAAAGGCCTGCGCGAGTTGATCCTGTTCCTGATCTTTCCGTTCATCGGCCTGGCGGCGGACTTGTGGCTGATGGTCAGCCTCGATCACCTGGCGGTGTATCTGGGCCTGAGCTGGCTGGCGATTGGCGTGGTGTACCTGGCGGTGCTCACGGGTGGTTTCCGCCGGCAGCCGCCGGAGATGGATTTCCAGGAAGCGGCCTGAGGTTCCGGCCGAGTCTTTGCTCATGAACGGCGGGCGTGTGATGCTTGCCGTTTTTTGAGTCAAAGGCTTTCCGTTCATGTCGACCACAAATAATTCCATCATTCGCATTGCTGCCGCATTGCTGCTCAACCCCGACGGCCAGACCCTGCTGGTGCGCAAGCGCGGCACTACGGCGTTCATGCAACCGGGCGGCAAGATCGAACCTCATGAACTGCCGGTGCATGCATTGGCCCGTGAGCTGGAAGAAGAACTGGGACTGGTGATCGATCCGGCGCAGGCGAGCTTTCTCGGCCAGTTCTCGGCGCCCGCCGCCAACGAGCCGGGATTCGTCGTGCAGGCCGAGATCTTTCAGTTGACCATCGATGCTCAAGTGTTGCCGGCTGCCGAGATCGAAGAGGTGATCTGGATCGACCCGGCCACCGACGGCAATGTAATTCTCGCCCCATTGACACGTGACCTGATCCTGCCGTTTTATCGAGCCTCGCTGACCGCGATCGCCTGATCATTCGTGTAAAGGACTTCGTCATGATCCCGCTTCAAGACCTGCTGATTTTTGCCGCCGCTGCACTGCTGATGGTACTGACGCCGGGGCCGAACATGATCTACCTGATCTCGCGTTCGATCTGTCAGGGACGCCGTGCCGGGGTGACTTCGCTGCTCGGCGTGGTGGCGGGTTTCTTTGTGCATCTGTTCGCGGCGGCTGCCGGTTTGACTGCGGTGTTTCTCGCGGTGCCGATGGCCTATGAAGTGTTGAAGTGGGCCGGTGCGCTGTACCTGCTGTGGCTGGCCTGGCAGGCGGTGAAACCCGGCGCCCGTTCGCCATTCGAGGCGCAGCAACTGCCGGCGGATTCGTCGCGCAAACTGATCACCATGGGCTTTCTCACCAGCGCGCTGAACCCGAAAATCGCGGTGTTCTACCTCTCGGTATTTCCGCAGTTCATTTCGCCAGAGCACGGCTCGGTGTTCACCCAGAGCATCATCCTCGGCCTGACCCAGATCAGCGTCAGTTTCTGCGTCAACCTGCTGATCGCGCTGTTCGCGGCGGGCATCGCGTCGTGGTTCGTCAACAACCCGACCTGGCTGGCGGCGCAGCGTTATTTCATGGGCTTCGTGCTGGGCGGCCTGGCCGTGCGGCTGATGCTTGAACAGCGCAAGGCAGCCTGACATGTGGATCGAACGGCTGGACGCCAGTCATGCGCTGGCCTATCGCGAATTGATGCTGGAAGCCTATGACCGGCATCCGCAGGCGTTCACCTCCAGCGTGCGCGAGCGCGCAGTGATGCCGCTGAGCTGGTGGGAATCACGCCTGACCAGCAAGCTCGACGCGGTGTTCGGCGCGTTCGAAGACGGCCGGCTGGCGGGCATCGTCGGCCTGGCGTTCGAGCCTCGGGAAAAGGCCCGGCACAAGGCAACGGTCTTCGGCATGTATGTGTCGGCCGACTTTCGTCAGCGCGGGCTGGGGCTGAAATTGATGGAGGCGGTGCTGGGTGAGGCGCAGCAGCACCCGGCGCTGAAAGTCATTCAATTGACCGTCACCGCCGGCAATGACGCGGCGTTCCAGCTGTACCAGCGCTGCGGCTTCATCCAGTTCGGCCTCGAGCCGATGGCGGTGCGGGTCGGCGAGGACTACTTCGACAAGATCCACATGTGGTGCCCGCCTTCTGTGCCGACCGCCAGCCTCAACGAACCGCGCTGACCCCATCCAGGGTCGAGAACGAGGTGTCCTTGGCCGTCAGCAGGAAATCGCGCATGTACGGCGCGTCCAGCATGTCGGCGCGGATCGCCGCGTACAGCGTCGCGAACAGACCTTTCTCACCCAGCCGCTTGCCCTTCACGTAACCGCGCGAGCTGTATTCATGCAGCGCCCAGTGCGGCATGCCGCACACGCCACGACCGCTGGCCACCAGTTGCATCATCATCACCGTCAGCTCTGAGGTACGCACCTGCGCCGGTTCGATGTCGGCCGGTTCGAGGAAGCGGGTGAAGATGTCCAGCCGGTCGCGTTCGACCGGGTAGGTGATCAGGGTTTCGGTCAGCAGGTCTTCGGGAACGATGTACGGTTTGCTCGCCAGCGCATGCTGATTGGCGACCGCGAGCATGGCTTCGTAGGTGAACAGCGGCACGTAGGTGATGCCGGCGATTTCCAGCGGGTCGGACGTCACCACCAGATCCAGATCACCCCGGGCCAGAGCCGGCAGCGGGGCAAACGAGAAACCCGAAGCGAGGTCGAGTTCGACTTCCGGCCACGCATCGCGGAACTGGTCGATGGTCGGCATCAGCCACTGGAAGCAGCTGTGGCATTCGATCGCCATGTGCAGACGCCCGGCGGTGCCCCCGGCCAGACGCCCGATATCACGTTCGGCGGCGCGCAGCAGCGGCAGGGTCGCGTCGGCCAGTTGCAGCAGGCGCAGGCCGGCGCTGGTGAAGCGCACCGGTTTGGTCTTGCGCACGAACAATGGCATGCCCATGCGCTCTTCCAGTTCCTTGAACTGGTGGGACAGCGCCGACTGGGTCAGGTGCAGGCGGTCGGCTGCATCGACCAGGCTGTCGGCTTCGCGCAGGGCATGCAGGGTTTTCAGGTGACGGATCTCAAGCACCGCAGGCTCCATGAGGAAAATTTGTGATCAACACGAAAAGGTTGAGTTTGTCTCATGTTGCCCTGGCTGTCGACAATGGCGCCATCTTTTACGCAATGGAGAACACTCGACATGGCCGTGGCACACACCCTGGGTTTCCCGCGCATCGGCGCCGACCGTGAACTGAAAAAAGCCCTCGAAGCCTGTTGGAAAGGCGATCTCGATCAGGCCGCTTTGAATCAGGTCGGCCGCGAGCTGCGCGCCAAGCACTGGCAACTGCAGAAGGATGCCGGCATCGACCTGCTGCCGGTCGGCGACTTCGCCTGGTACGACCAGGTGCTGACCCACTCGCTGACCTTCGGTGTGATCCCCGAGCGCTTCGACGGTGTGCGTGACGAGCGCGGCCTGCCGACCCTCGACACCCTGTTCGCCATGGCCCGTGGCGCCACGTCGTCCTGCTGTGGCGGCGAGCACGGCAAGACTCAGTACGCGCAAGAGCTGACCAAGTGGTTCGATACCAACTACCACTACCTGGTCCCGGAATTCAGCGCAGACCAGCAATTCAAGCTGAGCTGGGAGCAGCTGTTCGATGAAGTCGAAGAAGCCAAGGCCCTCGGTCACAACGTCAAACCGGTGATCATCGGCCCGCTGACTTACCTGTGGCTGGGCAAGGCGAAAGGCAACGACTTCGACAAGCTTGATCTGCTTGAGCGCCTGTTGCCGGTGTACAACGAAATCCTCGGTCGCCTCGCCGCACAGGGCGTGGAGTGGGTGCAGATCGATGAGCCGATCCTCACCCTCGACCTGCCGCAAGCCTGGAAAAGCGCCTTCGAACGCGCCTATCACATCCTTCAGTACTCGCCGCTGAAGAAACTGGTGGCGACCTATTTCAGCGGTCTGCAAGACAACCTCGGCCTGGCCGTCGGCCTGCCGGTGCAAGGCCTGCACATCGACGCCGTGCGTGCGCCGGATCAACTCGGTCAGGTGCTGGATCGTCTGCCGACTTACAAGATTCTTTCGGTCGGTCTGGTCAACGGTCGTAACGTCTGGCGCTGCGAACTGGAGCAGGCGCTGGCACAACTGCAACCGGCGCAGGAGCGTTTTGGCGATAACCTGTGGGTCAGCAGTTCCTGCTCGTTGCTGCACAGTCCGGTGGATGTCGAGCGTGAAGACAAGCTTGATCCGGAACTGAAAAGCTGGCTGGCATTCGCCGTGCAGAAGTGTGCCGAAATCTCCGTGCTGCGTGATGCGCTGAACGATCCGCAAGCGCCAAAAGTGCAAAGCGCGCTGGCCGAAAGCCGCGCGATTCAAGAGAGTCGCACTCGTTCGCCACGCATTCACAAAGCCGAGGTGCAGGCGCGCATCGAGGCGATCAATGCCAACGACAGCCAGCGTCATTCGCCGTTCGCCAAACGCATCGCCGCGCAACAGGCGCGTTTGAAATTGCCGACGTTCCCGACCACCACCATTGGCTCGTTCCCGCAGACCGGCTCGATCCGTCTGGCCCGTCAGGCGTTCAAGCAGGGCAAGCTGTCGGCCAACGATTACCACGACGCCATGCGCAGCGAAATCCGCCACGCGGTACAGGTGCAGGAACGTCTGGGCCTTGATGTATTGGTGCACGGTGAAGCCGAGCGCAACGACATGGTCGAGTACTTCGCCGAGCAGCTCGACGGTTACCTGTTTACCCGCTTCGGCTGGGTCCAGAGCTACGGGTCCCGTTGCGTGAAACCGGCGGTGATTTATGGCGACCTGTCCCGTCCTAATGCCATGACCGTTGACTGGATCACCTACGCCCAGAGCCTGACGGACAAGGTGATGAAAGGCATGCTGACCGGTCCCGTGACCATGCTGATGTGGTCGTTCCCGCGCGAAGACGTGTCGCGCAAAGTCCAGGCGCAACAACTGGCGCTGGCCCTGCGTGACGAAGTGGTGGATCTGGAAAACGCCGGAATCAAGATCGTACAGATCGACGAAGCCGCGTTCCGCGAAGGCCTGCCGCTGCGCCGTGAACAATGGCAGGAATACCTCGACTGGGCCGTGCAGGCGTTCCGTTTGACGGCTTCGGGCGTGAAGGATGAAACCCAGATTCACACCCACATGTGCTACAGCGAATTCAATGACGTGATCAAGGCGATCGCCGACATGGACGCCGACGTCATCACCATCGAAACCTCGCGCTCGGACATGGAATTGCTCGATGCCTTCGAAGCGTTCGACTACCCGAACGACATCGGCCCGGGCGTTTACGACATCCACTCGCCGCGCGTGCCGGACACCGCCGAGATGGTGAAACTGATGAGCAAAGCCGTGAAGCGCATCCCGGCGCAGCGCCTGTGGGTCAACCCCGATTGCGGCCTGAAGACCCGCGCATGGCCCGAGACCGAAGCGGCGCTGGTCAACATGGTGGCGGCGGCGCGGCAGTTGCGCAGTCAGTTGGCGTAACGGCAGCACCGGATGAAGAGTGTCGACCGCTCGGCACTCTTCATCAAACTGTCATCGAACTGTGGCAGCGCGCTTGAACAAACTTCATCAGACTCGCGCTCTACTGGGGTTCTGCGTTTCGGTGTTTTTCATGTTCAAGGGATTTTTTGCAATCGCGGCGTTGTTGGCCGCGGTTTTTTTCGTTCCGGCGTCCTATGCAGCGTCGCGTTGCGACGTCAATGTACCGACCGAACGGGTCGATCTGGACCAGGTGAGCCTGGCCTACCAGAGCATCGGTCGTGCGTCGGATCCGGCGCTGTTGCTGGTGATGGGCCTGGGCGGACAGTTGATCCACTGGCCGGACGAAGTGGTGGTCGCGCTGTGTCAGCAGGGCTTTCGGGTGATCCGTTATGACAACCGCGATGTCGGTCTGTCGACCTGGCGCCAGACGCCGGCCGAAGCCAACCTGACCTTTGAAGTGCTGCGCTACAAGCTCGGCCTGCCGGTGGCGGCGCCTTACAGCCTGACCGACATGGCCGACGATGCACTGGGCCTGATGGATGCGTTGCACGTCGAGCAATTCCACGTACTTGGCGCGAGCATGGGCGGGATGATCGCCCAGCACATGGCGGCCATGGCGCCGCAACGGGTCGAGAGCCTGACGCTGATCATGACCAGCTCCGGCGCCGAAGGGTTGCCGGCGCCGAGCGCGGCGTTGGTGCAGTTGCTGGCACGACGTGGCGCGCCCAATCGCCAGATCGCGCTTGAGCAACAGGCCGATCTGCTGGCGGCGCTGGGCAGTCCTTCAGTCAGCGATGATCGCGAGGCGTTGCTGCATCAAGCGGCGCTGTCCTATGACCGAGCGTTCAATCCCGAAGGCGTGAAGCGCCAGATCATGGCGATCCTCGCCGAACCGAGCCGGGTGGCGTTGCTCAATCAACTGCGCGTTCCGACCCTGGTAGTGCATGGCACGGCGGATCCTTTGTTGCCAGTGATGCACGGCGTACATCTGGCGGCACACATTCGTGGTAGTCAGCTGCGGCTGATTCCGGGGCTGGCGCACCGTTTTCAGGAAGCGTTCAAGGAGCCGTTGCTGGCGGCGGTGTTGCCGTATCTGCGCGAGCACCGCGAAGACACGTCGCACTGGGCGCAGATCGAGCCGGTGGCGGAAGGGAATTTGTTGTAGGGAGAGTAGGGCGAAGCCTCGGGGGTGTCAGTCGCCAAGGCTTCTCCGATCCGCGCGTTTGTCGTCTTGCCAATCATCCTGCGATCTTATAAAGCCAGGCTCGTCGTTCTCCGTAAGCTGAGATGCCCAAGTCAGAACCCATACTGGAAAGCCACATCGCCCAAGCGTTCGGACTCCAGGAACCATCGGGGTTGTAAAGAATATTTTCTTTTGACCAATACAGTTCGTTTGGCAGGCCCATTCTTTGGGTCGCGGTACCCGCCGGGCCGCGGTACGTTCTCCTGACGACTTCCAGCTCCCCTAGCGTCAATCCGTAGTTTGCCAGGTTGGGTTGGTCCGGTAGGGTCCAGGTGGTGTAACCGAATTCGAGTCGTTGAACATTGTAAAAAGTGATGGTGTAAGACGCAGTGCGACCTGCGCTGTCATGAACCGTGATTGATGCCGTCCCGTTGCCCGTCGCGTGTACTGTTCCGGTGTTTATATCTATCCAGGCAACCGACGGATTTGAAGAGTAGTACCGGAATGGTGGGGTGCCTCCTGTGGCGGATCGATGGTAAATGCCTTGCGCCAGTGGTGATTGTGGATTGACTCCCCGGAAGTTGTAACAGCCTTGTGCATTCTGTGAGTGATTCTGGCCCAGGCTCAAAGGCGCGACAACTTTGAACGTCCACGTGTTCGAGAGTGGGTTGGTCCCGGACAGCGCTTTGGCCGTTATTTGATAAGTATTTGGTGCAGCGACTACAAAGGTGAAGTCCCATTTGCCGGTCGATCTTGCTGTCGTATTACCGAGCGGTGTGCTTCCGTTCAGAATCTGCAAATTTTCGTCTTCCGACGAGCTGCCGCTCACGGTCACACTGACTGCCGTCGTGGTACCCCCATTGAGTACAGGCTGGTTTGTCTGAGTGTTGATTGTTGCGGTAATTGTAGGCGTCTGCGTTTGTAAGGCACCGATCTGAAGCAGCAACAGCTCGGACTGCACTGAGGGCGTTCCCGGATTTTCGATTTCGTAGGCAACGATCAATCGCTTGCTTGCGAACCGTTTGATGTAGTCGGCTGGCACTGTGAAGACAACCTCCTGGGTTGCATCGACAATGAATTGTCTGAACATATACATGTTCACCACCCCGTCTGATCCGGTTATCTGCCAGAACATTGTCATCTTTGCATCGTTGGCCAAAGGCCAGTATTTGGGGATCACGACATGCGCCAGCGTGGTGTCCGCAGGTAGTTCGTCTCCTTTCTGTTCGGTAATGGTCGGGGCAGCGGCGGGGTTTTCGGATTTGCTTGCGCTGACGGTAACGGTAGCGGACTTGGAGCTCTGAGTGATCGTGCCGCGTTTTTTCGTGTAGCTGAGCGTAAACAGACCTTTGATGACGTTTCGAATGAGCTCGTTTGGCAACGGTATTTGCAAAAGCCGGCTGTTGGCCTCCATCGTCCTTTCGATCACATGTTCGACCCGGTCACCCCGGGAAGTAAACAGGACAATGGTGAGTAGTACGTTATCGCCAATGCTGAATTGGTCCGTCAAAAGAACTGTTGCCGCAGCGCCGGCTAGGCTGCTGTAGTCGAGATTGTTTGCAGCATCCGTTTCATCTACCTGGGGGGGCGGGAGAAGCACAGCGGTAGGCTTCAGGGACAGCATGACTGCGCTTGACCATCCACTGGCGTTGTGCACCCGGTCTTCGAGTTCATAACTGAGCGCCACCTTGTCGGTGTTGGGCAGCCTGGCCAGGAATTCGGGAAGCAAGTCAAAAAATACCTCCCCCAAAGCGGTGACCGTTACGCTCAGGCCAAGCGGGCCAACCATCAGATAAACCGTGTCGCCGATTGCCTGATACCGGTACTGCGGCACAGTGACGGTCATGCCATTGTCCAGCACGGTTTTGTCAATTACCGTCTCCGAGGGAATTGGCCGTGCCAGTCCCTGGTTGTTGGGCTTGTCGGGCCGTGTATCTTCTTCACCGGGACCGAAGGGTTTGAACAGCAGAGACAGGGGCGGAGAGGTATTTGTATTTCCGCTCGGACGTGTGACTTTGAACACCAACGGCAACGCATCAGGCATGGGGATGGGGGAGGAAAACAACTGATTCAGAAGATCAGACGGCAGGTAAAACGGTACCGGTTTGTCGACGTTTGATCCTACCGAAATGGGGGCGCCGACAGGTCTGGGAGGTGTCCCGATGAGTAACTGTATGAAGTCCAGACTGTCCATGTCCGAGTACGGGAAAAAGTAACCCAATAGTCCCCGTCGATCGCTATTCACCATGTTTCGATTCACGCCGTAGACGTTATTTGCCAGCGCTTTCGCCCCCGGAATGAACGGCGGGACATCCGCCATTATGCGCAAGGGGTCGTGATCCGTTGAAAAGACAAGTTGCTGAGTCGAAGCGTTAGTGTTGCTCGATAGGCTGACCATGTTTTTGCCTCAAGTAAGGTAGCGTTGCAGTCCCCTGCGTATAGGGAGATTGAGCAGCTACCGATGAGGTCCGTCTACTGTCAGATCTAACAGGTCATCGTGATTTTCAGACGAGCGGTGCACCGATACCTACGTCTGATTCAGGCGTGAAGCCGCACCCACACCGACACCAGCACCGTCGCCGCCATCAGCCACGCCACCGCCGCGACCGCCAGCGAAGCCTCTAGGCGCATGCGGTCGACCATCACGTACAAGGTCGCCAGATAGACGAAGTACGGAATGATCGACCACATGCCGAAAACGATGGTGGTCTTCAGGTCGTCGATCGAACGGCCCTTGCCGACAATGTAGTGGGCGATCAGGGCGAAGGTCGGGAACAGCGGCACCAGCCCTGCGATGTAGTAGTTTTTGGTCTTGGCCAGCATGGCGAGGATCACCACCACGGCCGCGCCGAGCATTGCCTTGAAAATCAGATCCACGTCGTTCTCGCTTAATGGCTCAGGCCGTATTTTTTCACTTTGTCGAACAACGTGGTCTTGGCCATGCCCAGTTCCAGGCTGGCCTGGGTCAGGTTGCCGCCGCTGCGTTGCAGGGCGTCGCTGAGCAGGTTGCGTTCGAACGCTTCCACCGCTTCGGCGAACGCCAGGCCCTGGCCTGCGCTACCCGCGCCGGTTTTCTTGAACGCCGGCAAACCGAGGGCAAAACGCTCGGCGACGTTGCGCAGCTCGCGCACGTTGCCCGGCCAGTCGTGGCTCATCAGGCTAGACAGGGTCTGGTTGTCCAGCTCCGGCAGCGCGCGGTCGAAACGCAGGGCCGATTGCTGGGTGAAGTGTTCGAACAGTTGCAGGATGTCTTCGCGGCGTTCGCGCAGGGGCGGCAGTTCCAGCGTTACCACGTTGAGGCGGTAGTACAGGTCACTGCGAAATTCCCCGGCCTTGCTCGATTCGTCGAGGTCGGATTTGGTCGCCGCAATCACCCGGCAATCCACTGTCACGCTCTGGTTCGAGCCGAGGCGTTCGAGGGTGCGCTCCTGCAACACCCGCAGCAGTTTGATCTGCAACGGCAGCGGCATGCTTTCCACTTCATCGAGGAACAGCGTGCCGCCGTCGGCGTGCTCGATCTTGCCGATCCGCCGCTTGCCGGCGCCGGTGAAGGCGTTGGCCTCGTGACCGAAGATTTCGCTTTCGAACAGGTTTTCCGGCAGCCCGCCGCAGTTCAGCGCAACGAACTGTTTGCTGTGACGGCGGCTGAAATCATGCAGGCAACGGGCGACCAGTTCCTTGCCGGTACCGGTTTCGCCTTCGATCAGCACATTAGCCGAGGTGTCGGCGACGTTGGCGATCAGTTCGCGCAGGTTCTGCATGGCTGGCGAACGGCCGATGATCCGACCTTCAAGGGAATCGCGTTCGGCCAGTTGCCGGCGCAGGGACGAGACTTCGCGATTCAGGCTGCGTTGTTCGAGGGCTCGGCGGGCCACGTCCACCAGTCGTTCTGGGGAGAACGGTTTCTCCATGAAGTCGTAGGCGCCTTTCTGCATCGCGCCGACGGCCATGGAGATGTCGCCGTGTCCGGTGATCAGCACCACCGGCAGGCTGCGGTCGCGTTGCTTGAGCCGGGTCAGCAGTTCCAGGCCGTCGATGCCCGGCAGGCGAATGTCGCTGATGACGATCCCGGCGAAGTTGTCACCGACCTGCTCCAGCGCTTCTTCGGCACTGCCCACGCCGATGCAGGGAATGTCTTCCAGCGTCAGCGCCTGCTGGCAGCCGAGCAGGACATGGGGGTCGTCTTCGACGATCAATACACTGAGGTCGTTGTTCATATTGGCTCGGCAGGAGTAGGGCTTACCAACGGTAAACTGAGGACGAAAGTGGTACCACCGCTGGCCGGGTGTTCGACACCCAGATGCCCGCCGGTGGCGGCCGCCAGACTGGCCGACAGGGTCAGGCCGAGGCCCAGGCCCTGTTCGCCGGGCTTGGTGGTGAAGAACGGTTCGAACAGATGCTTGCGGGCTTCGGCGTCGATGCCGTGACCGTTGTCGCGCACCCGCAGGCGATATTTGCCGTTGAATTCTTCGCCTTCCAGCCACAGCTCCGGCAGCGGTTGCGCCTGCATGGCGTCGAGGGCGTTGCCGATCAGGTTGACCAGAATCTGTTCCAGGCGCGTCTGGTCGATCTGCACCTGCACGTCGTCGAACTGGCGATGCAGTTGCAGGGAGGCACTTTCGACGCGGGCGCCGAGCACTTGCAGCGCGGCATCCACCGCTTTGCCAAGGCTGGCGCGACCCTTGTCGTCACCGCGCCGGGCGAAGGAGCGCAGGCTGGCGGTGATCCGGCCCATGCGGTCGATCAGGTCGTTGATGGTCTTGAGGTTGGTGCTGGCGACATCGAGCTGGCCGCGTTCAAGGAAGCGGATGGTGTTGCCCGACAGCGTGCGCATCGCCGCCAGCGGCTGGTTCAGTTCGTGGGCGATGCTGGTGGACATCTGGCCGATGGCCGCGAGTTTGCCGGCCTGCACCAGTTCGTCCTGGGCGCGGCGCAAGGTTTCTTCGGCCTGACGCCGTTCGCGGATCTGGCTCTTGAGCCGGTCATTGCTGGCGCGCAGGTCGGCTGTGCGTTCGGTAATCCGACGCTCCAGCTGATTGTTGGCTTCCTGCAGGGCTTCACGGGCGGCGAGGCGGGTGGCGATGACCTTGCGCCGTTCGTTCCAGGCGATCAGCAGGAATGCCACGAGCGCAAAGGCGACTGCCACCAGAATCCCCTGATTGATCGCCTCGCGCCGCAGATCCTGCAACGGCGTGAGCAGGGTGAAATTCCACGGGGTATCGCTCAGCGGTCGGGTTTGCGCCAGATAGCTGATGTTTTCCTCATCGCCATCCTGTTGGCTCGGCACTTCGCTGTTGGCCGGGAAGGTGAGTTTCTCCACACCTTCGGACAGGGTTTCGCGGGCCAGCGGTTGCAGTTCGTTCAGCGGAAACCAGTAGTACTGCAGGCTGCGGGCGAGTTTTTCCTTGGTCTCGTCGCTCAGCGGTATGACCGATTTCAGGCGCCGGGCCGGATCGCTGGAGAGAATGATGATGCCGTTTTCATCGCTGACGAATGCTTCGAGACGCGCTCGTTGCCAGCGTTCTTCCATGGCTTCCAGGCGCACCTTGACCACCGCGACGCCGATGATCTTGCCGTGTTCTTCGAGGCCGTGAGCCAAGTAATAACCGGGTTCGCCGTTGGTGCTGCCGATCCCGTAGAAACGTCCGGGCTGGCCGCGAATGGCATTCTGGAAGTAGGCGCGGAACGACAGGTCTTCACCGAGGTAGCTGTCGACGTCGCGCCAGTTGCTGGTGGCCATGACGCGGCCGGTGGTGTCCATGACGTAGATGGCCCGACTGCGACTGCGTCGGTTCAGGCCTTCAAGGTAATCGTTGACCGTTTGCCGGTGTTCCGGGGTCGGGTCGTCCAGCAACTGCGAAACGCTCGATTCGAGTTCCAGCAGGCTGGGCAGGTAGGTGTATTTGCTGATCTCGCTTTCGACCGCGCGGGCGTGCAGTTCCAGCTGGCGCTGGCCGTTTTCGCCGAGGCTGCGGATGCCGAAATGTTCGCTGGTCCAGAAGCCGATGTAACCCAGTCCGATCATCAGGGCGATGACCAGCGGCGGCAGGAACAGGTGGCGGATCAGACGGGGTTTCACGGCAAGTGATGGCGGCGTGGCGCGATAGAGAGTGGGGTCGCATTTCATCACAGATGCCTTGGGTCAACCACCTGCATTCCCCGACAGAGGATGTCGGGGAATGCAGCCGTTTTTAATGCTGCAGGATTTTCTCGAGGAAATGCTGCGCGCGTTCGGAGCGTTGGCTGATGTCGCCAAAGAACTCTTCTTTCTTGCAGTCTTCGATGATCTTGCCGGCGTCCATGAAGATCACGCGGTCGGCCACTTTACGGGCGAAGCCCATTTCATGGGTCACGCACATCATGGTCATGCCTTCGTGGGCCAGCTGCACCATCACGTCGAGCACTTCGTTGACCATTTCCGGGTCGAGCGCCGAGGTCGGTTCGTCGAACAGCATGACGATCGGGTCCATCGCCAGCGCACGGGCGATCGCCACACGCTGTTGCTGACCGCCGGACAACTGGCCCGGATGTTTGTGGGCATGAGCCGACAGGCCGACGCGCTCGAGCAGTTGCAGGCCTTTCTTGGTCGCCTCTTCCTTGCTGCGGCCCAGCACCTTGATCTGCGCGATGGTCAGGTTTTCGGTGATGGTCAGGTGCGGGAACAGTTCGAAATGCTGGAACACCATGCCGACGCGCGAGCGCAGTTTCGGCAGGTTGGTCTTCGGATCGGCAATCGACGTGCCGTCGACCACGATGTCACCTTTCTGGAACGGCTCCAGTGCGTTGACGCACTTGATCAGGGTCGACTTGCCCGAACCGGACGGACCGCAGACCACGATCACTTCACCCTTTTTGACCTCGGTGCTGCAATCGGTCAGCACCTGGAAGTCCCCATACCACTTGTTGATGTTCTTGATAGAGATCATACGGCGAACCTTTTTTGCAGACGCTTGACCAGCACCGAGGCGGCAAAGCTGATGGTGAAGTACACGAGACCTGCGAAGATCAGGAACTCATTCGAGCGGCCAATGATGTCGCCACTGGCGCGCGAGGCGTTGAGGAAGTCCACCAGGCCCACGGTGTAGACCAGCGAGGTGTCCTGGAACAGGATGATGCTCTGCTGCAGCAGCAGCGGGGTCATCTTGCGGAACGCCTGGGGCAGGATGATCAGGCGCATCATCTGGCCGTAGGTCATGCCCAGTGCCTGCGCCGCGCCCATCTGGCCTTTCGGGATCGACTGCACGCCGGCCCGGACGATTTCGCAGAAGTACGCCGCTTCGAACATCATGAACGCCACGATGCACGAGGTGAACGCGCCGATCGGGGTGTCTTCGCCGGTGATCCAGCGCAGCACGAACGGCACTGCCAGGTAGAACCAGGTGATCACCAGCAGCAGCGGGATCGAACGGAAATAGTTGACGTACGCGCCGGCGATGCTCGACAGCAGTTTGCTGTGGGACAGGCGCATCAGCGCGAGGATGGTGCCGAGGATGATCCCGCCGACCACGCCCAGCGCCATCAGCTTGAGGGTCATCAGCATGCCGTTCCACAGGCCGGGAATGGCCGGAACGATGCCACTGAAATCGAATTCCATTATTTACCCCCCACGGAGATCAGGCCGGGCACGGCGACTTTCTTCTCGACCATGCGCATCAGCAGCATCAGGCTCATGTTGAGGGTGAAATAGATCAGGGTCGCCAGGGTGAACGCTTCAAACAGGTTGGCCGAGAATTCGGCGGTCTGTTTGGTTTGCGCCAGCAGCTCCATCAGACCGATCAGGGACGCCACGGAGGAGTTCTTGAACACGTTCAGGAATTCCGAGGTGAGCGGCGGAATGATGATCCGGTAGGCCTGAGGCAGCAGCACGTTCCAGTAGATCTGCGGCAGCTTGAAACCCATGGCGCGGGCAGCGGATTCCTGGCCGCGTGGCAGCGCCTGGATACCGGTGCGAACCTGTTCGCAGACACGGGCGGCGGTGAACAGGCCCAGGCAGACGACAACGCTCAGGTAGGCCGAAGTGGTCGGGTTCAGGTCCTGCTTGTACCACTCCTGCAGATCCGGCGGCAGCAGATCGGGCACCAGGAAGTACCAGATGAACAGCTGAACCAGCAGCGGCACGTTACGGAACAGTTCGACGTAGCAGGTCGCGATGCCCGACACGATGCGGTTCGGCACGGTGCGCATGATGCCCAGCAGCGAGCCGAGTATCAGGGCGATGATCCAGGCCACGATGGCGATGGCGATGGTCCAGCCCAGACCGGAGATGAACCAGTCGAGATAGGTCTCGCTGCCCACGCCGGTGGACTTGAAGAACACGCCCCAGTCCCAGTTGTAATTCATTAGGGTCTCCCCTCGATTCGATCGATGTACAAGTGCCCGCCTGGGGAAGCTCCGTTCCCGCCCTGATTGTGAAAATCAGGCACACGCGATCGGCTCGACAGCCACCGGTTCGAGTGTTTCCAGAAAATGCCAGCAGGGAGTGACCATCCCCTGAAAAGGCAGGCGCCTCCTCAGGGGGATAAGGTTAGTCAGAAATCAGGATTTCTTGTCGTCAGCCGCTTTGTCGGTCGGATTGGCGATCAGGGCCTTGAGCTCGTCGCTCATCGGGAAGTTCAGGTTCAGGCCTTTCGGCGGAATCGGCTGCATGAACCATTTTTCGTAGATCTTGTTGATCTCGCCCGAGGCGTAAGTCGCCTTGATGGCGTCGTCGACAGCCTTTTTGAACGGCGCATCGCCCTTGCGCATCATGCAGCCATAGATTTCGTACGACTGTGGCGTGCCGGTTACAGCCCAGTCGGAGGCTTTCTTGGCCTTGGCGGCTTCGCCGGCCAGCAGGGCGTCGTCCATCATGAACGCAACGGCACGACCCGATTCCAGCATCTGGAAGGATTCGCCGTGGTCCTTGGCGGAGATCACGTTCATGCCCATCTGCTTGTCGGCGTTCATCGCCTTGAGAATGCGCTCGGAAGTGGTGCCGGCGGTGGTCACGACGTTCTTGCCTTTCAGATCGTCGAAATCCTTGTACTTGGAGTCAGCCTTGGACAGCAGACGGGTACCGATTTCGAAGATGCCGACGGAGAAGTCGACCTGTTGCTGACGCTCGACGTTGTTGGTGGTGGAGCCGCACTCGACGTCCACGGTGCCGTTCTGCACCAGCGGGATACGGGTTTGCGAAGTCACGAGGTTGTATTTGACCTGCAGGTTTGGCAGGTCCAGGTCTTTCTTGATCGCTTCGACGATGGCCAGCTGGATATCGTGGGAGTAGCCGACCGGCTTGCCGGAAGCGTCAGCGATGTAGGAGAAAGGAATGGAAGCGTCACGGTGGCCCAGGGTGATGACGCCGGACTCTTTGATCTTCTTAAGGGTGCCGGTGAGTTCGGCAGCGAAAACTGGTGTGCTGATCAGAGCGGCAGCAATGGCTGCGCCCAGGATATGGGGAACGATGCGCATCAAATTTTCCTCGACATTGTTTTTTTTATGGAGCCGGTTGAGCGGGCCCTTTGTACTTCGAATGCCTGACGGCTCCTGTTGTGTTGGCGCAACAGGCATTCGTCGAAGGAGTGTAGAGCATGAGTCGTGCCAGACCAGTCAGTACAGGTTAATTCATTGATTTATAACGTTATTAAAGTTTTGTGATGGTGTTTTTCCGTGAATCTGATCCGGTTAACCGAATTGACCGTCAGGTCGCGTTCGGAAAACCGAACGTCCTCATTGCGCCTTGTTTCAGCCTGAATGCAAAAAGCCCCTGAATCTTTCGATTCAGGGGCTTTTTATTCGGCTACGAACGGATCAGGCCGCTTCGATCTTGCTGCGATTCTGCTCGACCTTGTTCAGGTATGCCGCCAGTCGCTCTTGCTCGTTCGACGTGGTGAACAGGCCCAGTTTGCTGCGACGCCACAGGATGTCATGCGCGGTGGTGGCCCACTCTTCAGTGCACAGGTAATCGACTTCACGGGTGTAGAGCCCGCCACCGATGTGTTCGCCCATGTCGGCCAGGGTGTCGACGCCTTCGAGCATGCGCCAGGTGCGGCTGCCGTAGGTGGTGGCCCAGCGGCGTGCAATTTCGGTCGGCACGAAGTCAAACTTGTCGCGGATCAGCGCGCTCAGGGCCTGTGGCGTGGTCATGTCCTCGCCGCCGGGCAGGGTGGCGGTGGCCGTCCAGCTCGGGCGCATCTGGGTGAAGTACGGCATCAGCTGCGCCATCGCTGACTCGGCGAGCTTGCGATAGGTGGTCAGCTTGCCGCCGAACACCGACAGCAGCGGCGCTTCTTCGGTGCTGCCGGACAGCGCCAGGGTGTAGTCGCGGGTCACGGCCGAAGGATTGTCGGACTCGTCGTTGCACAGCGGACGTACGCCCGAGTAGGTGTGAAGGATGTCGTCACGGCTGATCTGCTTCTTGAAGTGGGCGTTGACCACTTTGAGCAGGTAATCGGTTTCGCCGTCGGTGATCGCCACTTTGGCCGGATCGCCGGTGTATTCGCGGTCGGTGGTGCCGATCAGGGTCAGGTTGTTCAGGTAAGGAATGGTGAAAACGATGCGCTGATCTTCGTTTTGCAGGATGTGCGCGTGATCGCCTTCGTACAGTTTCGGCACGATGATGTGGCTGCCCTGGATCAGGCGGATGCCGTACGGCGATTCCATCTTCAGGTCGTCACGGATGAACTTGGCGACCCACGGACCGGCGGCGTTCACCAGCGCTTTGGCGGTGATCGAAAACAGGCTGCCGTCGGCGCGTTCCAGGTTCAGGTGCCACAGGCCCTTGGCGCGGCGGGCGCTGACGCAGCGGGTCTGGGTGTGAATGTGCGCGCCTTTTTCACGGGCAGCCATGGCGTTGAGAACCACGAGGCGGGCGTCGTCGACCCAGCAGTCGGAGTATTCGAAGCCTTTGCTGATTTCACTTTTCAGTGCGCTGTCGGCGCCGAACTTCAGGCTTTTCGAGCCAGCCAGTTTTTCGCGCTTGCCGAGGTGGTCATAAAGGAACAGGCCCGCGCGGATCATCCACGCCGGACGCAGGTGCGGGCGGTGCGGCAGCACGAAACGCATCGGCTTGACGATGTGCGGGGCCTTGGCCAGCAGCACTTCGCGTTCGGCCAGGGCTTCGCGCACCAGACGGAATTCGTAATGTTCGAGGTAGCGCAGGCCTCCGTGGATCAGCTTGCTGCTGGCCGACGAGGTGTGGCTGGCCAGATCGTCCTTTTCGCAAAGGAACACCGAAAGACCGCGACCGGCGGCATCCGCTGCGATCCCCACGCCATTGATCCCGCCGCCGATGACGGCGATGTCGTAGATCTCGGAGATAGGGGGCGTACGCAAGGTAGATGTGGACATCGGCTGGCCTCGGGCTCTTTTGATTTTCTGTCTTGGAAATCGAACATGAATGTTCATTTGCGAAAATGGTAGCCCATAAAGACGCGCGCAGCCAGTCGACTTCGATTGAAAAAACTCATCGAAGGACGGGTAAAAGAAAATTTTCGAACATAAGATGCGCGTTAGAGCACTGATCGTTGCACGCAGAGCGGACTGATCGTTCCCACGCTCTGCGTGGGAGTGCATACATTGACGCTCTGCGTCGGCTTCTGAATGGGACGCAGAGCGTCCCCGGCGGCATTCCCACGCAGAGCGTGGGAACGAGAACTCACCGGGAGGGAGTTATATGCGGGAGGGGGGTTAAACGACTTCCAGACGAATCTTGTGCTGGCTCAGCAGTTGCGCCAGGGCTGGCACCGGCTGCTGATCGGTCACCAGGCAATCGATCAGACTGATCGGGCCGAGGCGGATCATCGCGTTTCGTCCGAACTTGCTGGAGTCCGCCGCCAGAATCACCTGTCGGGCATTGGCGATGATCGCCTGGGACACCCGCACTTCCTGGTAATCGAAGTCGAGCAGGCTGCCGTCTTCGTCGATACCGCTGATGCCCACCAGCGCAAAGTCGACCTTGAACTGGTTGATGAAGTCCACGCTTGCCTGACCCACCACACCGCCGTCGCGACGCACGTTGCCGCCAGTCAGCAGCACATCGAAATCATCCTTGGCGCTGAGCATCGAGGCGACGTGCAGGTTGTTGGTGATGATCTTCAGGTGGCTGTGATTGAGCAGGGCGCGAGCAATCGATTCGGTCGTCGTACCGATATTGATGAACAGCGAGGCGTGATCGGGAATCTGTGCGGCGATGGCTTCGCCGATGCGTTGCTTTTCATCGCGCATCTGATCGGCGCGCATCGCGTAGGCGGTGTTTTCGACGCTGGAATCATAGGCGGCGCCGCCGTGGTAGCGACGCAGCAGATTGGCTTCCGCCAGTTGATTGATATCGCGGCGGATGGTTTGCGGGGTAACAACGAACAGCGTGGCCATTTCCTCGATGCTCACATAGCCGCGTTCGCGGACCAGTTCGAGGATTTGCTGCTGACGGGGAGGCAGATTCATGGGGCTTCCTTTGGGCTGCCGTGCAAAATTTGCCCATGATGCCGCAGGAATCCGCTCCCTACCAGTTACAACAGGTTACGAGTACTCAGCTTGGCTTATTCAGCGTCTTCACGTTCCCAGTCGCGGGTGCGGCTGACGGCTTTTTTCCAGCCTTTATACAGTTTCTCTTTTGCCGCTTCGTCCAGGCTCGGTTCGAACTCGCGCTCGATCACGGCCTTGCCGCGCAGTTCTTCCAGGCTGCCCCAGAAACCGCACGCCAGACCGGCCAGATAAGCGGCGCCCAGCGCCGTGGTTTCGCGCATTTTCGGACGCTCGACCTGGGTGCCGAGGATGTCGGCCTGGAACTGCATGAGGAAGTTGTTCGCTACTGCGCCGCCATCCACGCGCAGGGCCTTGAGGCGTTCGCCGGAGTCCTGTTGCATGGCGTCGAGGACGTCGCGGGTCTGGTAGGCGATCGATTCCAGTGCGGCGCGGATGATGTGATCCACACGCACGCCACGGGTCAGGCCGAACAGGGCGCCACGGGCATACGGGTCCCAGTAGGGAGCGCCGAGGCCGGTGAAGGCTGGCACCAGATAGACGCCGTTGCTGTCCTTCACTTTATTGGCGAAGTATTCGGTGTCGTGGGCGTCGTTGACGATTTTCAGTTCATCGCGCAGCCACTGCACGGTCGAACCGCCGTTGAACACAGCGCCTTCCAGTGCGTAAGCCACTTCGCCGCGTGGGCCGCAAGCGATGGTGGTCAGCATGCCGTGCTGGGATTTCACCGCTTTGTCGCCGGTGTTCATCAGCAGGAAGCAACCGGTGCCGTAGGTGTTTTTCGCCTGGCCCGGCTCGACGCACATCTGGCCGAACAGCGCGGCCTGCTGGTCGCCGGCGATACCGCCGATGGCGATGCCGCTTTTGGTGCGACCGTAGATTTCCGAGGAGGCTTTGACTTCCGGCAGCATCTCGCGCGGGATGTCGAGGATCTCCAGCATCTTCGCGTCCCACTCCAGCGTGTGGATGTTGAAGAGCATGGTGCGCGAGGCGTTGGTGTAGTCGGTGACGTGGACCTTGCCGCCGGTAAATTTCCAGATCAGCCAGCTGTCGACAGTGCCGAACAGCAGTTCGCCGTTGCGCGCGCGCTCGCGGCTGCCTTCGACGTTGTCGAGGATCCACTTCAGTTTGGTGCCGGAGAAGTACGGGTCGGTGACCAGACCTGTGGTGTCGCGGATGTAGTCTTCATGACCGTCGCGCTTGAGCTGCTGGCAGATCTCGGTGCTGCGGCGGCATTGCCAGACGATCGCGTTGTACACCGGGCGGCCGGTGGTCTTGTCCCAGACCACGGTGGTTTCACGCTGGTTGGTGATGCCGATGGCAGCGACCTGATCGTGATGCAGACCGGCCTGGGCCAACGCTTCGACCATTACCGCGCTCTGGGTGGCGAAGATTTCCATCGGATCGTGTTCGACCCAACCGGCTTGCGGGTAATGCTGGGCGAATTCGCGTTGTGCGGTGCAGACCACGTTCGCGTCGCGGTCGAAAATGATCGCGCGGGAGCTGGTCGTACCCTGATCGAGGGCAATGATGTAGTTCTTATTCTGAATGTCGGTCATGTCGATTGCCTTGGACGAAATAAGGGAGAGTGGGCCGTGGCGCGGGCTCTAAAGGGCAGGAGCCCGCGCCGACTGTTTCAAGAAGTTCTTGGTTTGCCGTCAATGGCCGGTTCTGCATCCTTTGTAGCAGGTGTGGCGCCGGTCAGGTGACGGGCAATCAGCCCGCGATACCCGGCAGCGCCGAGGCAGGCACCGACAATCGGTGCAAAAATCGGAATCAGGAAGTACGGGATTTCACGTGCGCCGGTGAAGGAAATTTCACCCCAGCCGGCGAAGAAAGTCATCAGTTTCGGACCGAAGTCCCGGGCCGGGTTCATCGCGAAACCGGTCAGCGGGCCCATCGAACTGCCGATCACGGCAATCAGCAGACCGATCAGCAGCGGCGCCAGCGGGCCTTTCGGCAGGCCGTTGTTGTCGTCGGTCAGGGACATGATCACGCCCATCAGGATCGCGGTGATGATCACCTCGACCAGGAACGCCTGGGCAGTCGACAGCGCAGGGTTCGGGAAGGTGGAGAACACCGACGCCAGTTCGAGGCTGGCTTCAGTGCCACGAACCATGTGGTGAGTCTGTTCGAAATCGAAGAACAGGTTGCTGTACAGCGTGTAAACCAACAGAGCGCCGCAAAAGGCGCCGGCGACCTGGGCCAGAATGTAGAACGGCAGTTTTCGCTTTTCGAAGTCGGCGAAAATGCTCAGGGCAATACTGACGGCAGGGTTCAGGTGCGCGCCGGAAACGCCGGCGGTGAGGTAGATCGCCATGCTGACGCCGACGCCCCAGATGATGCTGATTTCCCACAGACCGAAGCTGGCGCCCGCGACCTTGAGCGCGGCGACACAACCCGTACCGAAAAAGATCAGGAGTGCAGTACCCAGAAACTCGGCCAGGCATTGGCTCGAGAGCGAAGGTTGCTGTAACGCAGTTGTCATTGAAAACCTCGGTTTTTGTTGTTGTCTGGCGCGTTGCCGACAGGGCAAGGCGCGATTTTCGCCGAGGCAGGATCCCCATCCTGTTCCCGGTTTACTGCTGGGTGCTGCGATGACGATAATTCTTACATTATTCAGATTCGAAAAAATATAGACAAGAAACAAACCTGTCAAAGGTCGAAAGTGAACCGTCAGTCACAAATAAACTATCAGTCACGTGAATGATCCTGCGGGTCACCCGTCTCGCACGATTGTTATCGGCCTGCAAACCCCGGGAAACGTGGCGCGTGGTAGAGCCTTTTGCACAGCGATGGCCTAAAATCCGCCGCAGGTTTTTTTGCCACTGCCGAGCCCGGAGCTGCCATGACCCCTGCGTTGGACTTGTTGAAAAAAGTTCGTGCCGAACATCGCGTGCACAGTTACGAACATGACCCGAAGGCCGCGTCGTATGGCCTGGAGGCCGCGGAGAAACTGGGGCTCGATCCGGCGCAGGTGTTCAAGACGCTGCTCGCGGCGAGTGAGAAGGGTGAGTTGCTGGTGGCGGTGGTGCCGGTCGTCGGAAGTCTCGACCTCAAGGGGCTTGCCCATGCCGCCGGCGTGAAAAAAGTCGAGATGGCCGACCCGGCCGCCGCGCAGCGTTCCACTGGTTACCTGCTGGGCGGCATCAGCCCGCTGGGGCAGAAAAAACGCCTGCGTACCTTCATCGATAACTCGGCCCAACCTTTTGCGACCATTTATGTCAGCGCCGGTCGGCGCGGGCTGGAAGTGGAACTGGCGCCGGCGGTATTGGCGGAACACACTCAGGCGAAATTTGCCGACATCGGTCGCCCTTGAAGTCTGTATGAAGAAAATTGGCCGGCACTGTCACTGGCGCTGATCCGGCCGGCGCTGCATGCTCGTTCGACTGACACAGGGAGAAGGTTATGCAGCTCGAGTTTCATCAGGTCGACGCGTTCAGTGATCGACCGTTCAGTGGCAATCCGGCAATGGTCTATCGGCTCGACGCGTGGCTCGCGGACGAACTGATGCAGAAGATCGCCGCCGAGCACAATCTGGCGGAAACCGCGTTTCTGGTGCGCGAAGGGCAGGCGTGGCACATCCGCTGGTTCACGCCGACCACCGAGGTGCCGCTATGTGGTCACGCGACCCTGGCCAGCGCCTATGTACTGTTCGAGATCTATAAGGAAAGCGCCGAGCGTCTGGACTTCACCTGCAAGTCCGGGCCGTTGAGCGTCAGCCGCGAGGGTGGCAGGTTGTGGCTGGATTTCCCGGCCATCGAAGCGGTGGAGAAAGGCGTCACCGTGGAGATCGAACGGGCGCTGAATGTTCAGGCGGTGGATGTTCTGAGTTCCAACGAGCTGTTCGTGGTGCTGGAGTCCGAGCAGGCGGTGCTTGATTGCCAGCCGGACATGGTCGCCCTCGCCAAGCTGCCTTGGCTGGGTGCGATCGTCACCGCCCGGGGCAATCAGCATGATTTTGTCTCGCGCTATTTCGCCCCGGCCATCGGCATCAATGAAGACCCGGTCACCGGCTCGACACATTGCAGCCTGATTCCGTACTGGTCGAAACGTCTGGGCAAATCCAGCCTCACTGCATGCCAGCGTTCGGCGCGGGGTGGTGAACTGTTCTGTCGGCTGGAAGGCGAGCGGGTGAAGATCGGCGGGAATGCGACGCTGGTGGCCAGCGGCACATTGATGCTGGGCTGAAGCCAAAAAACAAGGGAGCCATCAGGCTCCCTCGTTGTTTGTGTGAAGATCAGTGCGCAGTGCTGTAACGGCGAACGCCGTTTTCCAGCGCCGGAATCTGCGCTGCCGTGCTGCCGGAGGCCTGGAACAGCACCAGATGTTCCGCCGCCACCCGAATCCCGACATCCGCACCCACCTGATGGTCGGCATGGCTCGGGAAGATCGATTCCAGCTGTGCGCCGGTCGGCAGTTGCAGGCGATACAGGGTCGAGGCGCCGAGGAAGGTCTTGCCGACGATCCGCGCTTTCAATCCACTGTCCGGCGCGTAAACGATGTCGTCCGGACGCAGCAGCACATCCACCGCACCACCGATCGGCCAGGTGTAGGCGCGATTGCCGCGCAGTTCACCGAGTTCGGTCTGCACCGATTCCGGGCTGCCCAATTGGCCGCGAATGAAGTAACCCTGACCGATGAAGCTGGCCACAAACGGCGTCGCCGGCTCGTGATAGAGGTTGTACGGCGTGTCCCACTGCTCCAGCCGGCCTTCCTTGAACACGCCGACGTGGTCGCTGACGGCGAAGGCTTCTTCCTGATCGTGGGTCACCAGAATCGCGCTGGTGCCACGGGCCTTGAGGATGTCGCGCACTTCATGGCTGAGCTTGCGGCGCAACTCGCCATCGAGGTTGGAGAACGGCTCGTCGAGCAGCAACAGTTGCGGCTCCGGCGCCAGGGCGCGGGCGAGGGCGACACGTTGCTGCTGGCCGCCGGACAGTTCGTGGGGGAAGCGCTTGCCGAGGTTCTTCAGGTTGACCAGTTCCAGCAGCTCTTCGGTGACGCGCTCCTTGTTCGGGTGCTTGCGGATTCCGAAGGCGATGTTGTCCGCGACACTCAGGTGCGGGAACAGCGCGTAGTCCTGGAACACCATGCCGATCCGGCGTTTTTCCGGGGCGAGGGTAAAACCGGCGCTGGAGATGACCTCACCGCCGAGAGAAATTTCCCCTTCGTGCACCGGTTCGAAACCGGCAATCGCACGCAGTGTGGTGGTCTTGCCGCAGCCCGAGGAGCCGAGCAGGCAACCGATGTCGCCGGCGTTGAGGTGCAGATTGAGGTTCTGCACCACGCGTTGATCTTGATAGCCGCAAGCGAGGTTGCGCAGGTTCAGCAGTAATTCATGACTCATGCGTGGTGATATGCCGGTTCGACGAGGAACTCGAGCAGGGCCTTCTGTGCGTGGAGACGGTTTTCTGCCTGATCCCAGGCGACGGAGCGCGGATCATCGAGCAGGTCGAGGCTGATTTCCTCACCGCGGTGAGCGGGCAGGCAGTGCATGAATAGCACGTCATCGGCAGCCAGGTCGAGCAGGGCGCGGTTGACCTGAAACGGCGCGAACAGTTTGAGGCGCTTGGCGGTTTCCTCTTCCTGGCCCATGGAGGTCCAGACGTCGGTGCTCACCAGATGCGCGCCGCGCACGGCGTCTTTCGGATCGCGGACGATGGTTACGCGATCACCGGCCTTGGCCACGAACTCAGGGTTTGGTTCATAGCCTTCCGGGCAGGCCACGCGCAACTGGAAGTCGAACTGGATCGCCGCTTCTATATAGCTGTTGCACATGTTGTTGCCGTCGCCGATCCAGGCCACGGTCTTGCCCTGGATCGAGCCGCGGTGTTCGAGGAAGGTCTGCATGTCGGCCAGCAACTGGCACGGATGCAGGTCATCGGACAGGCCGTTGATCACTGGCACGCGGGAGTTGGCGGCGAATTCGGTCAGGGTGCTGTGGGCAAAGGTACGGATCATCACTGCGTCGAGCATGCTCGACATGACGATGGCGCAGTCGCCGATCGGCTCGCCACGGCCCAGCTGGGTGTCGCGCGGCGACAGGAAGATCGCCTGGCCACCGAGCTGGATCATGCCGGCCTCGAAGGAGATCCGGGTACGGGTCGAGGATTTCTCGAAGATCATCCCCAGGACGCGGTTTTTCAGAGGCTCGAACAGTACGCCGCGGTTACGCAGGTCCTTGAGCTCAACGCCTCGACGGATCACGCTGACCAGCTCTTCGGGCGTGCAATCCATCAGGGAGAGAAAGTGCCTTGCGCTCATCATTGACTACCTTTTTGCTACAAACCGCAGATGCTCAAAGCCTTGTTTATCGGAACAACGGGCGAGACCTGCGGCGTAAGCCGCACGGGGGCGACGAAATAGGGGAAGGCGCGATATTGACACTAAATGTCGCGTTTTTCCAATAGGCTACGGGTTTTGCAGAAATGTGCCGGGGTGAGAACAGTGCGAACACTGTGATTTCCGGTCAGTTTTCGAGAGGGCAGCGAGGCATTTGTACACTGGCCCCACCGGGCTTGGCAATCCGGCGCGGCGGGGATGGCACAGCCCTGGTCGGTTTGCGACCGATGAGCCACTGGTTCGCTTGGTCGGATGCGCAGGTTGAAACATTTGCTAAAGCAAAGTGCTGGGTTATAAATAAATCACGAGCGACGCAGGAAGCCTCCGCATGGAATCGAAAGAAAAACTGTTAATGGAACTGCTGGGCCACACGGCACGCTCATTGACCCACCTTACCGCCTCGATGACCTCGATGTCCTTCGAACTGCTGCGCAGCGATGACGACGTGGTCAAGGCCGCCAGCCGGCAGATGATCGACCGCATGGCGACCATCAGCGCCGGGCTCGACGAGCATTGGCGACTGATCGGCGAACTCACCGGCGTCCACGTCGCCCACGAGCAGATCGAGACCATCCAGGAAATCCAGCTGGCCGCACCGCCCCAGCTTCCGGCGAACTGACGCGTCTATCGGCGGGCCTGATGGCCGCCGATTCACAAGACGAACGTCGCTGGCGCTGCACCGGGTCGCGGGCCATAGTTTTGTTCCCGCAGGCGTGATTGCCTGCCCAGAACAAGACAGAGACTGGCCATGACCAAGACTCTCCATCACCGTGCCTGCCACTTGTGTGAAGCCATTTGCGGCTTGACCATCGAAACCACCGAAACCGACGGTCAGGTGCAGATCACCTCGATCAAGGGCGATGCGCTGGACACGTTCAGTCGTGGACACATCTGCCCCAAGGCCGTCGCACTGCAAGATATCCAGAACGATCCGGATCGCCTGCGCCAGCCGATGCGCCGGGTCGGCAGCGAATGGCTGCCGATCGAGTGGGACGAAGCGTTCGAACTGGTCGCCGAAAAACTCTCGGCGATTCAGGAGCGTCATGGGCAGAACGCGGTCGCCGTGTATCAGGGCAACCCCAGCGTCCACAACTATGGGTTGATGACCCACAGCAACTACTTCCTCGGCCTGTTGAAAACCCGCAACCGCTATTCGGCGACGTCGGTCGATCAACTGCCTCATCACCTGACCAGCTACTTGATGTACGGCCACGGCCTGCTGCTGCCGATCCCGGATATCGATTACACCGATTTCATGCTGATCCTGGGCGGTAATCCGCTGGCGTCCAACGGCAGCATCATGACCGTGCCGGATGTCGAGAAGCGTCTTAAGGCGATCCAGGCCCGAGGCGGCAAAGTGGTGGTGGTCGATCCACGGCGCAGCGAGACGGCGGCGATGGCCGATCAGCATTTGTTCGTGCGTCCCGGTGGCGATGCGGCGTTGTTGTTTGGTGTGCTCAACACGCTGTTCAGCGAAGGGCTGACGTCGGTCAGTCATTTGCCGGTGGACGGTCTGGACGAGGTCCGCGCAGCGGTGGCGGGGTTCACCGCTGAAGCCATGAGCCCGTTGTGCGCGGTTCCTGCCGAACAGATCCGCCAGTTGGCCCGGGACTTCGCCGCCGCGCCAAGCGCCGTTTGCTACGGTCGGATGGGTGTTTCCACTCAAGCCTTCGGCACGCTGTGCCATTGGGTCGTGCAGTTGATCAATCTGGTCACCGGCAACCTCGACCGCGTCGGCGGTGCCTTGTGCACCGAGCCGGCGGTGGATCTGGTGGCGTCGACTTCGGGTGGACACTTCAATAAATGGCAGAGCCGCGTGTCCGGGCGTCCTGAGTACGGCGGCGAGTTGCCGGTCTCGGCGCTGGCCGAAGAAATGCTCACAGAAGGCGAGGGGCAGATCCGCGCGCTGATTACCGTGGCTGGCAATCCGGTCCTGTCCACACCCAACGGCCGGCAACTGGAGCAGGCGCTGGACGGGCTGGAGTTCATGGTCAGCGTCGATCTGTACATCAACGAAACCACGCGCTATGCCGACCTGATCCTGCCATCGACCTCGGCGCTGGAGAACGATCACTACGACACCACCTTCAACCTGTTCGCGGTGCGCAACGTCACCCGGTTCAACCGGGCAATCCTCGCCAAACCCGAAGGGGCGCTGCACGACTGGGAAATTTTCGTCGGCCTGGCCAAGGCCTTTGCCGCGATGACCGGCAAGGAGCTGAAGCCAACGATGCCGCCGGCGAAGATGATCGACATGGGGTTGCGCATGGGTTTGTATGGCGATGCATCCGAGCACAAATTGTCGCTGGCGACGCTGTTCGATCATCCTCACGGCGTTGATCTGGGAGCGCTGAAACCCAACCTGGCACCGCGATTGAAGAGCGCCAATCAACGAGTTCAGGCCGCGCCGCCGGAAATCCTCGCTGACCTCGCGCGTTTCGCCGCTTTGCAGGCACCGGCCGCCGATGAGCTGTTGATGATCGGCCGCCGTCATGTGCGCAGCAACAATTCGTGGATGCACAATTACCATCGACTGGTGAAGGGCAAGCCGCGTCATCAGCTGTTGATGAACCCGGACGATCTCGCCAGTCGCGGGCTCAGTGATGGTCAGCTTGTGCGCGTGAGTTCACGGGTCGGGCAGATCGAGGTCGAAGTGCTGGGCAGTGCGGACATGATGAAGGGCGTGGTCAGCCTGCCGCATGGATGGGGCCATGCCCGGCCGGGCGTGCAGATGGCGATTGCCAGCGGTCAGCCGGGCTCCAGTGCCAATGACCTGACCGATGAATGCCAGCTCGACGAGCTGTCAGGCAACGCGGCGCTCAATGGCGTGCCGGTGACGGTGGCGGCGGCTTGAGCATGTCTGTCGGGGAGACCGAGCAGCGCGCTCGGGATTCCGTTACAATGCGCCACCGTGCCGACCCATGAGTCGGAAAGTTCAGCCGAGGTGCTCCATGGATATCATCGAAACGATTAAAGAGCAGATTGCCAACAACACCATTCTGCTTTACATGAAAGGCTCGCCGAATGCCCCGCAGTGTGGCTTCTCCGCGAAAGCTGCGCAGGCTGTGATGGGCTGTGGCGAGAAGTTCGCCTACGTCGACATCCTGCAGAACCCGGAAATCCGTGCCAACCTGCCAAAGTACGCCAACTGGCCGACTTTCCCGCAACTGTGGGTCGGCGGTGAACTGGTCGGCGGCAGCGACATCATGGCTGAAATGTTCGCCAACGGTGAGCTGCAGACTCTGGTCAAGGAAGCATCCGCCAAGGCTGCTGCGGCCAAGTCCGAAGCCTGATTGGCTTCTGCCCGGGTTTCAGCCAGTCTGAAATCCGGGCAATAAAAAGCCCCGCCTCTTGAAAGAGGGCGGGGCTTTTTAGTGTCTCGAGTTTAGCGCTGGCTAATTACTCGTCTTCGCCCATCTGCGATTGCAGATAGTTCTCAAGACCGACTTTATCGATCAGGCCCAGTTGGGTTTCCAGCCAGTCGATGTGTTCTTCCTCGGATTCGAGGATGTCTTCGAGCAGTTCGCGGCTGCCGAAGTCACCGACGGATTCGCAGTGGGCGATGGCGGCCTTCAGATCGGCGTGGCCGGTCTTCTCGATACGCAGGTCGCACTCCAGCATTTCCTTGGTGTGCTCGCCGATGTGCAGCTTGCCCAGATCCTGCACGTTCGGCAGGCCTTCGAGGAACAGGATGCGCTTGATCAGCTTGTCCGCGTGCTTCATCTCGTCGATGGATTCGTGGTACTCGTGTTTGCCGAGCTTGTTCAGGCCCCAATCTTCATACATGCGTGCATGCAGGAAGTACTGATTGATCGCGACCAGCTCATTGGCAAGGATCTTGTTGAGATGCTGGATGACTGTTACGTCGCCTTTCATGATGGGAGTCCTGCCCTAAGTAACGGTATATAAGGCAGAGTTTGAGCTTGGTATTTATAAGTGTCAAACCTAAGTTATTGAATAATAAATGAAAATTAATCGGAATAAGAATGTTTGTGTTCCGCGTCTGGGCGCTAAGCAGTTGATTTTCAGGCATAAAAAAACCGGACTTAAGTCCGGTTCTTCGAAATCGGGGTAATTATGCGGCGGTAAATTCTGCCGGGTAGGGGATCGCAGCCTGGGCGGTTTGCAGCTTGGTCAGGGTTTCGCGAACCACTTCCTTCGCCAGGCACGCACATTTGCCGCATTGGCTGGCTACGCCGGTGGCCTGGCGGACTTCTTTATAGCTGCAGCAACCTTCATAGATCGCTTCGCGGATCTGTCCGTCGGTGACGCCAGTGCAGAGGCAAACATACATAAGTGAGAACCGTCGCTGGTTGTGACTCAATTGCGATGGATCTTAATGTTAACGAGAATGATTGTCAAAGTGCTTTCCCAGTGGTTTTCATCGCCAACGCCTGTGACTGACGAACGGTGGTACATGGCCGGATGCCAGCCGGGATTTCGCGAAAAACCTTTGAGGACAGTCGAAAAACGCAGTGTATGATGGTCGGCCCTTGCGAAGGGGGTTCGTGTCACAGGGCTGTCGCCTGAGGGTGGCAGGCTGGCCCGAACCCTGAACTTCAAGTTTCTACACCAGGAGATATCAATGAGCGTACTCGTAGGCAAACAAGCCCCTGACTTCACCGTCCCGGCCGTACTCGGCAATGGCGAGATCGTTGACAGCTTCACCCTGTCCTCGGCCATCAAAGGCAAATACGGCCTGGTGTTCTTCTACCCGCTGGACTTCACCTTCGTCTGCCCGTCCGAGCTGATCGCTCTGGACAACCGCATGGCCGACTTCAAGGCACGCAACGTAGAAGTGATCGCCGTGTCGATCGACTCGCACTTCACCCACAACGCCTGGCGCAACACCCCGGTCAACAATGGCGGCATCGGCCAGGTGAAATACACCATGGCTGCCGACATGAAGCACGACATCGCCAAGGCCTACGACGTTGAATCCGAAGGCGGCGTGGCTTTCCGTGGCGCGTTCCTGATCGACGACAAAGGCGTTGTCCGCTCGCAGATCGTCAACGACCTGCCGCTGGGCCGTAACATGGAAGAGCTGATCCGTCTGGTCGACGCTCTGCAATTCCACGAAGAGCACGGCGAAGTCTGCCCTGCCAACTGGAAAAAAGGCGACAAAGGCATGAACGCTTCGCCAGAAGGCGTTGCGGCTTACCTGACCGAGAACGCTGCTGCCCTGTAAGGCGCAACGTCGAGGTACAAAAAAACCGGCCCATGTGGCCGGTTTTTTCATGAATGGAAGAAACCCGACGAGTATCAGTCGTCGAAGTCTTCCCAACCGCCCATCTGTTTCCACCGGTTGACGATGCCGCAGAACAGCTCGGCCGTCTTCTCGGTGTCGTAGCGCGCGGAGTGCGCTTCACGGCCATCGAAGTCGATGTCGGCTGCCTGACAGGCCTTGGCCAATACGGTTTGACCGTAAGCCAGACCGGCGAGGGTCGCAGTGTCGAAGCTGGAGAATGGGTGGAACGGGTTGCGCTTCATGTCCAGCCGCGCGACGGCGGCGTTGAGGAAGCCCAGGTCGAAGCTGCTGTTGTGGCCAACCAGAATCGCCCGCTTGCAGCCGTTGGCCTTCAAGGCCTTGCGCACGCCACGGAAGATGTCGGTCAGCGCTGTTTCTTCGCTGACGGCCATGCGCAACGGGTGATCGAGCTTGATCCCGGTGAACTCCAGCGCCGCCGCTTCAACGTTGGCGCCTTCGAACGGCTCGACGCGAAAGAAGTAGGTGTGATCCGGGTAGACGAAACCCTTTTCATCCATGGCGATGGTGGTCGCGGCAATCTCCAGCAGAGCGTCGGTGGCCGAGTTGAAACCACCGGTTTCTACGTCGACGACAACCGGCAGGTAGCCGCGAAAACGTGCTGCCATTGGATGGCGCGAACCGCCGCCACCTTGACCGTCCAGTTCGTCGTCGAAATGGTCTTCACTCACGCGTGTTCCTCCAGCAGGCGCCAGCGCAGTTTTTCACCGGCGCGCAGCGGGATAACGGTCAGCTCGCCGAAAGGCAGGCTGGTCGGGGCGGTCCATTCGTCACGAACCAGGGTGATGCGATCGGTGTTCGCCGGTAGGCCGTAGAAACGTGGGCCGTTGAGGCTGGCGAAGGCTTCGAGCTTGTCCAGCGCATTGCGCTGTTCGAAGGCTTCGGCATACAGCTCGATGGCGGCGTACGCGGTGTAGCAGCCGGCGCAGCCGCAGGCGGCTTCCTTGGCGTGCTGGGCGTGCGGCGCCGAGTCGGTACCGAGGAAGAACTTCGCGCTGCCACTGGTGGCCGCGTCGAGCAAAGCTTCCTGATGGGTATTACGCTTGAGGATCGGCAGGCAGTAGAAGTGCGGCCGGATCCCGCCCACCAGCATGTGGTTGCGGTTGTAGAGCAGGTGATGCGCGGTGATGGTCGCGCCGACGTTGGCCGAAGCCTCGTTGACGAACTGCACGGCGTCGCCGGTGGTGATGTGTTCGAACACCACTTTCAGCGTCGGGAAACGCTCGACCACGCGGCGCATGTGCTCGTCGATGAAGATTTTTTCGCGGTCGAACACGTCGACGTCGCCACGGGTGACTTCACCGTGGATCAACAGCGGCATGCCGACTTCGGCCATGGCTTCCAGCGCCGGGAAAATCTTGTCGATGCTGGTGACCCCGGAATCGGAGTTGGTGGTGGCGCCGGCCGGGTACAGCTTGGCGGCGTGCACGAAACCGCTGGCCTTGGCCTCACGGATTTCTTCGGGCTGGGTGCGGTCGGTGAGGTACAGCACCATCAGCGGCTCGAAACGACTGCCGGCCGGGCGGGCAGCGAGAATCCGCTGGCGATAGCCGTCGGCTTCAGCGGCGTTGCGCACCGGAGGTACCAGGTTGGGCATGATGATGGCGCGACCAAAGGTGCGCGCGACATCCGCAACGGTATTGGTCAACACGGCACCATCGCGAAGATGAATGTGCCAGTCGTCGGGACGCAGCAGGGTCAGGCGGTCGGACATGAGGGGATTCCAGGCGGGTCAAACTGAGGCGAATGCTACCGGAAAAGACTCTTGCAGGCACTCGCTATCAAGTTTTGCGACGAGCGTCCGATATCCCATAGGTATGCCGTAAAGATGTATGTCTCGGTCTTTTTTGTTGTAGAAGCCAATGGAGCCTCCCGTGCGCCAGCGATATTTAGCCTTGCTCAGTGTGTTTGCCAGCCTTCCCGCGATGGCACTGACCTACCAGACCCGTCTGGAGAACATTGAGTGGACGGTCGAGGGCGACAAGTTCGAGTGCCGCCTGACGCAGCCGATCACCGACTTCGGCTCGGGGCAATTCGTGCGCAAGGCCGGCGAGCAGGCGACCTTCCGCCTGAACGCCTACAACGCCATGCTCGGCGGCGGTTCGGCGACCCTGCTGGCAGCGGCTGCGCCGTGGCAGCCGGGACGTGGCGACATCAATCTGGGCACGGTTCGACTGGGCAGCGGCAACGTGCTGTTCAACAGTTCTCAGTCCCAGGCCGGGCAACTGATCAGCGGGCTGATGGACGGTCGCAGCCCGGTGGTACGCCGGGCATCGGGCGATGGTCGGGTGTCGGAAGTGCGCCTGTTACCGGTCAAGTTCAGCAAGGCGTTCAATGACTATCAGACCTGCGTGGCGAAACTGCTCCCGCAGAATTTCGATCAGGTCAAACAATCGCAGATCGGCTTCCCCGGCGAAGGCATCGAACTGGACGCCGCCGCCAAGGCCAAGCTGCAAGTGATGCTCGAGTACATGAAGGCTGATCCGACGGTCAATCACATCGAACTCGACGGCCACTCGGACAACAGCGGCAATCGCCTGACCAATCGCGAACTGTCGCGCCGCCGCGCGCTGGCGGTGGTCGACTTCTTCAAGGCCAATGGCATCCAGGAATCGCAGATCACCGTGCGTTTCCATGGCGAACGCTACCCGTTGGTGCCGAACACCAATGCCGCCAACCGGGCCAAGAACCGTCGGGTCAACGTGCATCTGGCGCGGGTGGCACCGACGACTGCTCCGGCACCTCAGGCCAGCACGCCTGCCAACACTGCGGCGACTTCCTGACCTGCAGGTCATCGTCGCCCTCTCGACAGATTCTGTCGCTTTGTCGTCTTAAGCTGTCGCGCCTCTGTAAATTATCGCGTTTGAGCGGTAGACTCCTCGGCTTTCCGTAGAACCCCGTGGAGTGATGGCATGGCGGACGTAAACAAGGTCGTTCTGGCGTATTCCGGCGGCCTGGACACTTCGGTGATCCTCAAGTGGCTGCAGGATACTTATAACTGTGAAGTCGTGACCTTCACCGCTGACCTGGGTCAGGGCGAAGAAGTCGAGCCGGCTCGCGCCAAGGCGCAGGCCATGGGCGTCAAAGAGATCTACATCGACGACCTGCGCGAAGAATTCGTGCGTGACTTCGTGTTCCCGATGTTCCGTGCCAACACCGTTTACGAAGGCGAGTACCTGCTGGGTACTTCCATCGCGCGTCCGCTGATCGCCAAGCGTCTGATCGAAATCGCCAACGAAACCGGCGCCGACGCCATTTCCCACGGCGCGACCGGCAAGGGCAACGACCAGGTCCGTTTCGAACTGGGTGCCTACGCACTCAAGCCAGGCGTGAAAGTGATCGCCCCTTGGCGCGAGTGGGACCTGCTGTCCCGCGAGAAGCTGATGGACTACGCCGAGAAGCACGCGATCCCGATCGAGCGTCATGGCAAGAAGAAATCCCCGTACTCGATGGACGCCAACCTGCTGCACATCTCCTATGAAGGCGGCGTGCTGGAAGACACCTGGACCGAGCACGAAGAAGACATGTGGCGCTGGACCGTCTCTCCGGAGAAGGCTCCCGACACCCCGCAATATCTGGAACTGACCTACCGCAACGGCGACATCGTTGCGCTGGACGGCGTTGAAATGACCCCGGCCACCGTGCTGGCGACGCTGAACAAGATCGGTGGCGAGCACGGCATCGGCCGTCTGGACATCGTCGAGAACCGTTACGTCGGCATGAAGTCACGTGGCTGCTACGAAACCCCGGGCGGCACCATCATGCTGCGCGCTCACCGCGCCATCGAATCGATCACCCTGGACCGCGAAGTCGCTCACCTCAAAGACGAGCTGATGCCGAAGTACGCCAGCCTGATCTACACCGGTTACTGGTGGAGCCCTGAGCGTCTGATGCTGCAACAGATGATCGACGCCTCCCAGGTCAACGTGAACGGCGTAGTGCGCCTGAAGCTGTACAAGGGCAACGTGATCGTGACCGGCCGCAAGTCCGACGATTCGCTGTTCGACGCCAACATCGCGACCTTCGAAGAAGACGGCGGCGCCTACAACCAGGCCGACGCGGCGGGCTTCATCAAGCTCAACGCGCTACGCATGCGCATTGCTGCCAACAAGGGCCGCAAGCTGTTCTGAGTCCATCGGGACTTGATGTGAAAAAACGGCCTTGTCTTAATGACAAGGCCGTTTTTTTTGGTGTTTCTTTTTCGACCTGATTGATATCGGTCAGCGTTCCCGTCTTCATCGGCTGTAGATCTTGCATTGCATGGATGTCGCGCTCCGCGTTCTATTTTTTAAAACTTTCCCAATACGGAAATGTTAGATGACTGGGTGTTGTAAATACTAAAGTACGTTGTTCCTTGTGGCGTTTTCGCCTGTTTTGCTGATCTGGCGACATGTTCATTGAGTAAAATGTCCGACACTGCGTCAGTTAAAAAAAGGAATAATCGGGGCGAATGCTTGTTTGGGTGTGGGATTTTTTCCAGTAGCTCCTCTATTTTCAGAGTCGTGTTTTTCTGTCGAGCATCAATGATGTACACCTCGCTCAACGGTTTCGGTAGTTTTATTGGGTATGACCCGCTATTGACGTGTTCGCAGGGTACTTCTGGTGGGTGGGTAGTTGTTTCCTCGAAAGCCTTCAGGAAATTCTTGTCATTATCAAAATCCGAAGGTGCATATAGTGCGCGATAGTTAAAGTTGAGTGTGATGAAAAATAGAAGCAGCAGGTAGAAAGGAAAGGTGATCAGAAACCAGACGTAGATTTCCCGTTCATTGTTATTGAGGAATGGCAGGGAAACGGCAGCGGAAGTCTCTGATATAAATGCAAAGATGGCGATAACGCTGATCGGGTTGGGTATCTTCTTGTTGAGTTTTAGCATGTTATTTACTCATGGTTTTAGTCTTTCTCGTTGTCTTGGGTTGGGTGGGTGTGAAATGACTGGGTCAGTCTGAGGTGTGTTTTTTGTGTTTATATTAATTCTCGTGTTTGCGATACCGATAAGTTGTATCTGCTGTTTTTTTGTGCTCGATAATAACTCGTGTTTTTTTTCTTTTTGGATTTGCGGGCGCTCTCTTAAGCAGGGTGGCAGGCGTTCGTCGTACTGAAAATAGTTTATGTTTTTGTGTGGGTGAGTCATTTCTGTAGGAATAGTCTTTATTGGCTGTAGGAGGCGTCTCTCGCTACCCGTGTAGAGGAACTTCTCTATGCCATGTAGGAAATGACTACGTTATTGTGCCGGTTCTAAAAATTCGAACAGCGAAACTGGACTTGCCCATGAATAAAGTGCTGATCGTGGATGATCACCCCGTCATTCGTCTTGCGGTACGTATGCTGATGGAACGTCATGGCTACGAAGTCATTGCAGAAACCGATAATGGCGTAGATGCGTTACAACTGGCTCGTGACCAGATGCCGGATATCGTCATTCTGGATATCGGCATACCGAAACTGGATGGACTGGAAGTCATCGCGCGCCTTACAACAAGTGCAATGCCGTTGAAAGTGCTCGTGCTGACGTCCCAGTCACCGGGACACTTCTCCATGCGATGCATGCAGTCGGGGGCGGCGGGATATGTTTGCAAGCAACAGGATCTGACGGAGTTGCTGAGTGCAATCAAGGCGGTACTGTCTGGATACAGCTATTTTCCGAACCAGGCGTTGCACACCGTGCGAACCAGCCTGGGGAATGCCAGCGAGGCGGACATGGTTGATCGCCTGTCCGGGCGCGAGATGATGGTGTTGCAGCAATTGGCGCGCGGCAAGACCAACAAGGAGATTGCCGACGGAATGTTCCTCAGCAACAAGACCGTGAGTACCTACAAGACTCGGTTGTTATTGAAACTCAATGCGCGCTCGCTGGTGGATCTGATTGAACTGGCGCAACGAAACGGCCTTGTCTGAGGGTTTCAGTGGCTGACGGATCATGGGCGGATCGGAATCAGCGTGTGACATAAAGAGAAAAGCCTCCGTTTCAGGAGGCTTTCAAATGTCAGAGATCAAAATCGTAATCGGCCAATTGCTTCTGCAGTCGGCGCTCCTCGAGCAGGTTGTCGATGGTTCGGCGTTTGCTCAAGTTGGTCTTGGCGACTTCAACCACAGGTTCGGCATCATCGGCCTCCGTGGCGATAAAATCGTCATCCGCTTCTAATTGCTCTTTGCTGGTGCTCATAAGGTCGACTCCAGGCTAAGACTGCCTTTGGCGCTCCTTATATCGATATTCCAGCAGATGGTAAAAAAGATTTTTTCAATCGATAAATCAATAAAACCCATAGCCGCTCAATCGTCGGAAGTTTTGTGCTTGTAATCGCACAGATCTTCGATCCGACAGCTGCCGCAACGGGGTTTGCGCGCCAGACACACGTAGCGTCCGTGAAGAATGAGCCAGTGGTGGGAGTCGAGCAGGTATTCCTTTGGCACAAATTTCATCAGCTTCTTTTCCACCTCGACCACATTTTTACCCGGTGCAATCCCGGTGCGGTTGCTGACCCGGAAAATGTGGGTGTCCACCGCCATGGTCAACTGGCGGAACGCGGTGTTTAGCACCACGTTGGCGGTCTTGCGGCCAACGCCGGGCAAGGCTTCCAGTTCTTCGCGCGTCTGCGGGACTTCGCCATTGTGCAACTCGACCAGCAGGCGGCAGGTCTCGATCACGTTTTTGGCCTTGCTGTTGTAGAGGCCGATAGTCTTGATGTACTCGGACAACCCTTCGACGCCCAAGGCGTGAATGGCTGCCGGCGTGTTCGCCACCGGGAACAGCTTGGCCGTCGCCTTGTTTACCCCGACGTCCGTTGATTGCGCGGACAGAATCACCGCGATCAACAGTTCGAAAGGCGACGAGTAGGCCAGTTCGGTCTTGGGTTCGGGGTTGTCCTCGTGAAGCCTGCGGAAGATCTCCAGACGTTTTGCGGCATTCATGGGTGATGCGTTTCCTCGGGTAGGTCGGAGGGGCGAGCCCAGGCCTGACGGGCGGCCAGTAACAGTCCAAGCAATATGAAGGCGCCGGGCGCCAGCGTCGCGAAATGCAGGCCGTCGCCGAACAGAATCAAACCTTGCCAGTGTTCCGACAAATGATGGCCGATGCTGCCCTGACCGATCAGTTCACGCAACACCGCGAGCACAATCATCAGTGCGGCAAACAGGCCGTACAGTTTCAGTCGATTACGGACCGACCGGCGAAAAAATCCATTGTGCTCCAGCACGACGCACTGCAAGCCAATCAGCCCGGCATAAAGACTGATCAGTTGATGCCACTGCAGCGCACCGCGTTGCAGAACAATATCGGCGCTGCCGGCCAGGGTCGCGGCCAGTACCAGGCTGACCGGCAACAGGCTCTCGTTGCTCAGGCGCGAGCGCAGCGGTGCCATGCACAAACCGTAAATGCCCACGACAACCGCAAATATCAACAGAGTCGCCAGCGCGCCCGCCACAGAGTCGGTGGCACCGATCAACAACACCAGCATCATTGAGTTCGCCAGAGTCGCTGACGTATTCATGGCGTGCTCCCGAGCAGGGTCGTCCGGTGTTCATCAAAGTAACGCAGGGCATCGTGGATGGCATTGATGGCCGCGCGAGAGGTAATGGTTGCGCCCGCGATCTGGTCGAATTGCCCCTGATCCTTCTTCAAGGCCCATCCGGCGTCCGTCGGTTGGTTGCTCGATTTTCCGCTAAAGGTCTGAAGCCAGCTATTTGGCCAGTCGCCGATATGTCCACCCAGCGAAGGTGTTTCGTTTTGCTCGAGGGTTCTCACACCGAGCAATCGGCCGTTAGCGTCGATGGCAATCAGCAACTCGATATTGCCGGCATAACCTTGGGCCTGGCTGCGCAACAGGACTGCCACGGGTTGGCCGCCTTTGCTCGCCCGATAACCGCCCAGCAACAGACTGTGGCTCAGGTTGATGTCGGTCAGCGCCAGAGGTTGTTCAAGCGGCTGATTGTCGTAAGCGTCGACCGGCAGCACGTCCAACAGCTTGCGACTTTCAAGCAGACGCTGTTCGGCGGCGATCTGAGGTGCGTTGCTGCGTTGCACCAACCACGTCACGCCGATGCCCAACGCAGTAATCAACGCCAGTGTGATCAGGCTGTTCGTCCGGTTCATGGTGCCACCTGCGCCTGACGGGCCATCGCGAAGCGCTCCAGCGCCGGCACGCACAGGTTCATCAACAGCACCGCAAACGCAACGCCATCGGGGTAACCGCCCCAGGTGCGAATCACGTAAGTCAGCAACCCCACGCCGACACCGAACAGCAGGCGGGCGAGCGGACTTTTTGCCCCCGACACCGGTTCAGTGACGATGAAAAATGCTCCCAGCATCGTCGCGCCGCTCAGCAGGTGAAACAGTGGCGAGCCGTGGGAGTCGGATCCCGAACCGTTCCAGCACAACAGGCTGATCACGAACAGGCTGGCGAGCATGCCGACCGGCGCGTGCCAGCCAAACACTCGACGCTGCAACAAAAACAGTCCACCGGCGAGGAACGCCAGGTTCACCCATTCAACGCCGTGCCCGCCAAAGCGCCCGAATGCCGGATTGCCGGCAAACAGTTCGTCCATGGTCAGGCTTTTATTGATGCGCAGACTGTCCAGCGCGGTGGCCTGAACCCAGGCATCCGGTTGCGCGCCCAGATTGAACACCTGGCCAAAAGCCGCCGCCAGATCCATGCCATGGCCCGGCCAGTGGGTCATCGGCTGAGGAAACATCACCATGGCCAGCGCGAAGCCGAGCATGGCCGGATTGAACGGGTTTCGGCCCACACCACCGTACAGATGTTTGCCCAGCAGCAGGCCCGAGGCGATTGCCGTGGCCGTCAGCCACCACGGGCAATAAGGCGGCAGGGCAATTGCCAGCAACGTCGCGCTGACCACCGCGCTGCCATCGCTCAAGTTGGCCCTCAGCGGTTGCCGGCGCAGATAAGTCACGGCGGCTTCAACGCCCAAAGCTGTGACAACGGACAGAATCAGGTTGATCAACACGCCCCAACCATAAAACCAGAACAACGCCAGCCATCCCGGCAATGTCGCCAGCAAAACCAGCTTCATCGCCTGTTGCAGGCGCTCGTCTCCGGTTTCAATGGGTGACATGGGCTTGTACCTGGCGCTCTGCGTCTTGCAGGCGGGCGCGGGCCTTTTCGAGGATATCGGCGGGCGTGCCGTCGCGCCGTTGCAGTTTGTTCAGGTCGGCGCGAGCGTAGGCCAATTCGGTTTTCAGTTTACGAAGGTGGTCGTCGATCGGACGTTTCTCGACACGCACAAGCTCGGGCGCCGGTTGATCGCTGGCCGCTTCGGCGTTGTGCAACGCCTGTTCGGCGTCACGCAGCGCTTGCTCCAGCGCGGCGATCTCGGCTGGCGGAGCCTCTGCGGTTTGCGCCTTTTTCAGCTCGGCGCGGCGCATCGCCAACTGGATTTTCGCCCGCTTCAGATCGGCGTCCTTTGCCGGGGCGGCCACGACCGGCGCAGGTGCCGCGCTGTTTTCCAGCTTCGCCAGTGCCTGTTCGGCCGCCTCGAACTGCTGTTGCAGGAGGATCAGTTGCGATTGCTGATCGAAGGTCGGCGGATGACCGAACGCCTTGAGCGACTTGTTCAACTGCGCCCGACTCATGGCCACGTCGATCTTGGCTTTTTTCAGCGCAGCATCGGCGGTCGCGGCCTTTTGCGCGCGCACCCGTTCCAGCGCCGCCTGCACCGGATCGAGCGTGGTGGCGGCGACTTCGACCTGTGCCGCGCGCTGTGCCCGGGCCTCGCGCTCGGCCTGCTTCTGCTGTTCTTCGCGTTGCAGGCGAGCATTGCGCCGTTCAAAGCGTTGTCGGGCGTGATCGCGTTTGGCCGCGCGGGCCTGTTGTTCTTCAAGGCTGGCGGCCAGACCGCCTACCACCGGCAGTGTGCCCAAAGGCAGCGGGTGCATCTCGATGCAATCGACCGGGCAGGGCGCCACGCACAGATCGCAACCGGTGCATTCGTCGATGATGACGGTGTGCATCAGCTTCGCCGCGCCGACAATGGCGTCGATCGGGCAGGCCTGAATGCACTTGGTGCAGCCGATGCATTCGGCTTCGCGGATGTAGGCCACTTGCGGCGGCGCCGAACCACGACTGATGTCCAGCTCCAGCACCGGGATTTTCAACAGTCCGGCCAGTGCCGCGATGGTTTCGTCGCCACCCGGCGGGCACTTGTTGATCGGCTCGCCGTCGGCAATGCCTTCAGCGTAGGGTTTGCATCCGGGATGGCCGCACTTGCCGCATTGGGTCTGCGGCAGCAGGGCATCGATGCGTTGAATCAGACTCATGTTTTGATCAGTCCACTGAATCCGAGAAAAGCCACGGCCATCAGTCCGGCGCCGATCAACAGGATCGGCAGGCCACGAAAGGGCAGGGGAATATCGTTGTCGGCCGTGCGCTCACGCAAATCGCTGAACAGGCTCAACACCAGCCAGAAACCCAGACCGGCGCCAAGGCTCAGCGCTGTCGTATGAAACAGGCCTTTGTCCGCTTGCGCGTTGATCAGCGTCAGCCCCAGCACACCGGCATTGCCCAGCAGCAGCGGCCACAAACCGTCGAACGGCATATCGGGTCGCCAACGCGTCAGCAACTTCAGCAACGGCGTGATCAGCAGGACGCTCAGCGGCAGGAATACAAACAGCCGCAGGAATTCCAGTTGCAACGGCACCAGTAGCCAATGCCAGATCGCATAACCCGCCACGCCGACAATCAGCATCAGGCACAACGTTGCCAGCCCCAGCGCATGTACCTGACGGCGTTCGCCGGCCAGCAGCGGATCGACGCCCAGCGGCCAGTGCAACACAAAGTTGTTGATCAGCGCAGCACTGAAGAGCGTAAGCACGAGTTCGGTCATGGTTCTGCCGGTGAGAGCGGGCGGGTGTCACTTAAGATTAGGCATTATCCGGCCGCCATGACGGGTGGGCCAGATATGAAAAATCCCACAGGCGCACGGAGCACGCCTGTGGGATCTGTCAGGGCAGAACCTTACTTGATGCGCTGACCCGGCTTGGCGCCGCTATCCGGGCTCAGCAGGTAGATTTCTTCACCGCCAGGGCCTGCCGCCATCACCATGCCTTCGGAGATGCCGAACTTCATTTTCCGTGGCTTGAGGTTGGCGATCATCATGGTCAGGCGACCGTCGAGCTTGGACGGATCCGGGTAGGCGCTCTTGATCCCGGAGAACACGTTGCGTTGCTCGTCACCGATGTCGAGGGTCAGACGCAGCAGCTTGTCCGCGCCTTCAACGTGTTCGGCCTTGACGATCAGCGCGACGCGCAGGTCGACGGCGGCGAAGGTGTCGAAGTCGATTTCCGGCGACAGCGGATCCTTGGCCAATTCACCGTTGCCGGCAGGCGCGGTGGCGCCGGTGTCGGTCTGGCTGGCGGTCAGGTCTTCTTTCGAGGCGTCGGTCATGGCTTGCACTTTTACCGGGTCGATGCGGGTCATCAACGGTTTGAATTCGTTCAACTGGTGGTTGGCCAGCAGGGTGGTGTGGTCGTTCCAGGTCAGCGGGGCGACGTTGAGGAACGCCTCGGCATCGGCGGCCAGCACTGGCAACACCGGTTTGAGGAAGATCACCAGCTGGCGGAACAGGTTGATCGCCGTGGCGCAGACCGCCTGGACTTCATCCTGCTTGCCTTCCTGCTTGTTCAGCGACCATGGCGCCTTGTCGGCGATCCAGGCATTGGCGCGGTCGGCCAACGCCATGGTTTCGCGCATGGCACGGGCGAAGTCGCGGGCCTCATAGGCGTCGGCGATGCTCGGCGCGGCAGCCAGGAACGCTTCGGTCAGTTCCGGTGCGGCGTTGGTGTCCACCAGCAGACCGGCGTTGCCCTTCTGGATGAAACCGGCGCAACGGCTGGCGATGTTGACCACTTTGCCGACCAGGTCGGAGTTGACCTTCTGCACGAAGTCTTCGAGGTTCAGGTCGAGGTCGTCCACGCCACGGCCGAGTTTGGCTGCGTAGTAGTAGCGCAGGTATTCCGGCGACAGGTGATCCAGGTAGGTACGGGCCTTGATGAAGGTGCCGCGAGACTTGGACATCTTCTGACCGTTGACGGTCAGGTAGCCGTGCACGTTGATCCCGGTCGGCTTGCGGAAACCCGCGCCTTCGAGCATCGCTGGCCAGAACAGGGCGTGGAAGTTGACGATGTCCTTGCCGATGAAGTGATACAGCTCGGCGGTGGAGTCCTTGCCCCAGAACGCGTCGAAGTCCAGCTCCGGCGTACGGTTGCAGAGGTTCTTGAAGCTGGCCATGTAGCCGATCGGCGCGTCCAGCCACACATAGAAGTACTTGCCTGGCTCGCCCGGGATCTCGAAGCCGAAGTACGGCGCATCGCGGGAGATGTCCCACTGTTGCAGGCCGGCGTCCAGCCATTCGGCGATCTTGTTGGCCACGGCGTCTTGCAGGGTGCCGCTGCGGGTCCAGGCCTGCAGCATTTCCTGGAAGTCCGGCAGCTTGAAGAAGAAGTGCTGGGAATCCTTGAGCACCGGGGTGGCGCCGGAGATTGCCGACTTCGGATCCTTCAGGTCGGTCGGCGCGTAGGTTGCACCGCATTTTTCGCAATTGTCGCCGTACTGGTCTTCGGTGCCGCATTTCGGACAGGTGCCCTTGATGAAGCGGTCGGCCAGGAACATTTTCTTTTCCGGGTCGAAATACTGGGTGATCGAACGTTGGGCGATGTGCCCGGCGTCACGCAGCTTCAGGTAGATCTGGCTCGACAGCTCACGGTTTTCTTCGGCGTGAGTGGAGTGGAAGTTGTCGAAGTCCACCAGGAACTCGGCAAAGTCGGCGCTGTGTTCGGCCTGGACGTTGGCGATCAGTTGTTCCGGGGTGATGCCTTCCTTTTCCGCGCGCAGCATGATCGCCGAACCGTGGGCGTCGTCGGCGCAGACATAAATGCACTGATTGCCGCGATGCTTCTGGAAGCGCACCCACATATCGGTCTGGATGTATTCCAGCATATGGCCAAGGTGGATCGAACCGTTGGCGTAGGGCAGGGCGCTGGTGACGAGAATCTTGCGTGGTTCGGACATGTGGGGCTTCGCTACTTGATGAAACGGAGGTCGGCCACTATAAAGCGCCGGGAAAGATATTTCACCTCTGCAAATCGTTGCCGGGCATGCCGTCCGGAGGACAGAAGGGGTAGGATACCCGCCATCTTTTCCCAGTCTTGTTATCGGAGTTGCCCATGAGTGCCGTCACTCGCGCAGCGGTGGAAGCCGTCCTCAGCCAATACACCGACCCTTACCTGAATCAGGATCCGGTCAGCGCCGGTTGCGTGCGCAACATCGAAATCACCGGCGATCGCGTCAGCGTGCAACTGGAAATCGGTTATGCCGCCGGTCTGTTCAAGAGCGGCTGGGCGCAATTGCTGCAACTGGCCATCGAAAACCTCGACGGCGTGGTGTCGGCCAAGGTTGAAGTCAACAGCGTGATCGCCGCGCACAAGGCCCAGGCACAGATCCCAGGGCTGGCCAACGTCAAGAACGTGGTCGCCGTGGCATCGGGCAAGGGCGGTGTGGGCAAATCCACCACCGCCGCCAACCTGGCGCTGGCGCTGGCTCGCGAAGGTGCGAAGGTCGGGATTCTCGACGCCGATATCTACGGCCCGAGTCAGGGCATCATGTTCGGCATTCCCGAGGGCACCCGACCGCAGATCAAGGATCAGAAGTGGTTCGTGCCGTTGCAGGCCCATGGCGTGGAAGTGATGTCGATGGCGTTCCTGACCGACGACAACACGCCGATGGTCTGGCGCGGGCCGATGGTCTCCGGCGCGCTGCTGCAGCTGGTCACGCAAACCGCTTGGGGCGACCTGGATTATCTGGTGATCGACATGCCGCCAGGCACCGGCGACATCCAGCTGACCCTGGCGCAGAAAGTCCCGGTGGCCGGTGCTGTGATTGTCACGACACCGCAGGATCTGGCGCTGCTGGACGCGCGTAAAGGCGTGGAGATGTTCCGCAAGGTCAACATTCCGGTGCTGGGCGTGGTGGAAAACATGGCCGTGCACATCTGCTCGAACTGCGGACACGCCGAGCATCTGTTCGGTGAGGGCGGTGGCGAGAAGCTGGCGACCCAGTTCGGCGTCGAGCTGCTGGCTTCGTTGCCGCTGTCGATGCTGATCCGCGAACAGGCCGATGGCGGCAAGCCAACGGTGATTTCCGAGCCGGACAGCCAGATCGCCATGGTTTACCAGGAGCTGGCCCGCCACGTCGGCGCGCGGATCGTGTTGCAGGAAGCGGCTTCGCCGGCGATGCCGAACATCACCATCAGCGACGATTGATGGCTGTGGTTTAAACAAAAACGCCCCGGTGCCTGTGCACCGGGGCGTTTTTCATTACGCGACAGAGGTCAGATGCGCAACCCGCCATCCATCTCCAGAATCCGGCCGGTGTAGTAGTCGTTCTCGAAGATGTACGCCGCCGAGTGGGCGATTTCTTCCGGCTTGCCCATGCGCTTGAGCGGAATGCCCGAGGTCATTTTCTCCAGCGCTTCGGGTTTCATGCCCAGGGTCATTTCGGTTTCGATGAAGCCCGGTGCAATGCCCGCCACGCGAATGCCGTAGCGCGCCAGTTCCTTGGCCCAGGTCACGGTCGCTGCCGCCACACCGGCCTTGGCGGCGGAGTAGTTGGTCTGGCCGACGTTGCCCGCGCGGGAGATCGACGAGATGTTGATGATCGCGCCGCTGTTCTTCATCTCGACCATTTTCGCCGCCACTTCACGGGTGCAGAGGAACACGCCGGTCAGGTTGACGTCGATCACCGCCTGCCACTGGGCCAGGCTCATCTTGGTCATCTCGCCGTCCTTGACCTTGAGCAGCAGGCCGTCGCGCAGGATCCCTGCGTTGTTGATCAGGCCGTGGATCGCGCCAAAGTCTTCGGCGACCTGGGCAACCATGTGCGTCACCTGCTCTTCGTTGGCGACGTTGCACAGGTAGCTGCGCGCCTCGACACCCTTGGCCTTGCAGGTCGCAACCGCGTCGTCGAGTTTTTCCTGGTTCAGGTCGACCAGCGCCAGCTTCGCGCCCTTGCCCGCGAAATACTCGGCCATCGAGCGGCCCAAGCCTTGGCAACCGCCAGTGATAATGATTACTTTGTCGTTGAGTTGCATTCGCATGCCCCCGAGAGCAGGTCAGAGTGGTCCTTACAGGTAGCCTCTCGATCTGCACCGGCCAGCAGCCTGTTGCACATGAGAACTGCCCGATGGCGAGTGGGACAAAACCCATGCGCCTGTCCGTTTTGTCGACGGATTCTATTTAAGGAGTCATAAATTGAGCGTTGAAGCGGCTAAGAATGCCCGAGAATTGCTTCTCAAGGAATACCGTGGCGTGCTGTCGACCCACTCCAAATCAATGCCCGGTTTTCCATTCGGCTCTGTGGTTCCCTACTGCCTGGACGACCAGGGCCGGCCGCTGATCCTGATCAGCCGCATCGCCCAGCACACTCACAATCTGCAGAAAGATCCGAAATGTTCGCTGCTGGTGGGCGAGCGCGAGGCTGACGATGTGCAAGCCGTTGGTCGCCTGACCTATCTGGCCGAGGCGGAAAAACTCGAAGACGCTGCCGCCATCGAAGCCGCCGCCGAGCGTTACTACCGCTATTTCCCCGATTCGCAGAATTACCACAAGGCCCACGATTTCGATTTCTGGGTGCTCAATCCGGTGCGCCATCGCTACATCGGCGGTTTTGGCGCGATCCACTGGGTCGATCACCTGACCCTGGCCAACCCGTTCGCCGGCAAGGCCGAAATCAGCATGGTCGAGCACATGAACAGTGACCACGCCAAGGCCATCGCCCATTACGTCGACCTCGCCGGTCTGCCGAAAACCGTACCGGCGCAACTGGCCGGGATCGACACCGAAGGCATGCACCTGCGCATCGGTCAGGCGCTGTACTGGCTGCCGTTTCAAGCGCCTTGTCATACGCCGATACAAGTGCGCGAGGCCTTGGTTTCTCTGGCTCACGCCGAGGTCTGGCCAAAAAATGCGGTGGCCGACGCTTGAATTCACGAAAGGGCGACGTCATCTAAGGCTTACTGCAAGGCATTTCTTGCGTTGAGGAAACTTTGATGCGCCCTTTTTTGTTGCTCTTTCTGCTGTTCCCGGTGTTGGAGCTGTTCGTATTCGTCAAAGTGGCAGGATCGATCGGATTTTTCCCGGCCCTGCTGCTGATCATTCTCGGCTCGATGTTCGGCGTGTTTGTGCTGCGCGTCGCCGGGCTGGCCACCGCACTGCGTGCCCGTGAAAGCCTGAACCGCGGCGAACTGCCTGCGCAAACCATGCTGGAAGGCCTGATGCTGGCCCTGGCCGGTGGTCTGTTGATCCTGCCGGGCTTTATCAGCGACGTGGTCGGTCTGGTGCTGCTGTTGCCGTTCAGTCGTCGACTGGTCGCCAACAAGATGCGCCAGCGTGCCGAAGAACAGGCCATGCGCCAGCGAGCGTTCGCCGATGACCTGCAACCTCGCGGCGGTCCTGCACCGCGCCAGCCTCTTGGCCGCGAAGGTGATGTGATCGAAGGCGAATTCGAACACCGCGACACCAAGTAACTTCTACGTCGACACGGCACCTTCGGGTGCCGTGTTCGTTTGTGGGGCGAATTCATGCAATGTGCGTGAAAATTTTTTAGCCCCCGCCCTTGTAATAAGCTTATGCGCCCTTATGTATCGGTCACCGAAAGGTTTCCGGTATTTGAACCGGACAGACTTCCGCGGTTCGCTCGACGAGCCGCAACCGGCGCAGGCCGGATTCGTTAAACCCGCCGGGACTACACCGGCCGATGAAAACCACAATTAGGAGAGATCGACAATGAAGCTTCGTCCTCTGCATGACCGCGTCGTCATCCGTCGCAGCGAAGAAGAAAAGAAAACCGCTGGCGGTATCGTCCTGCCAGGTTCGGCTGCTGAAAAAGCCAACCACGGTGAGATTCTGGCTGTAGGCCCGGGCAAGGCACTGGAAAGCGGTGAAGTGCGCGCACTGTCCGTGAAGGTAGGCGACAAGGTTGTGTTCGGTCCGTACTCCGGCAGCAACACTGTGAAAGTCGACGGCGAAGACCTGCTGGTAATGAGCGAGAACGAAATCCTCGCCGTTATCGAAGGCTGATTACCCCCGTTCATTTTCCCGCTACTACAAAGTATTTAAGGAATATCGATCATGGCTGCTAAAGAAGTTAAATTCGGCGATTCCGCCCGCAAGAAAATGCTGGTTGGCGTAAACGTCCTGGCTGACGCGGTAAAAGCGACCCTGGGCCCGAAAGGCCGTAACGTGATTCTCGAGAAGAGCTTCGGCGCTCCGACCATCACCAAGGACGGCGTTTCCGTCGCCAAGGAAATCGAACTCGAAGACCGTTTCGAAAACATGGGCGCGCAGCTGGTCAAAGACGTTGCCTCCCGTGCCAACGATGACGCTGGTGACGGTACTACCACCGCTACCGTTCTGGCTCAGTCGATCGTCAACGAAGGCCTGAAAGCCGTCGCTGCCGGCATGAACCCGATGGACCTGAAGCGCGGTATCGACAAAGCGACCATCGCGATCGTCAAAGAACTGAAAGCCCTGTCCAAGCCATGCGCCGACACCAAGGCTATCGCTCAGGTAGGCACCATCTCCGCCAACTCCGACAACTCCATCGGCGACATCATTGCCGAAGCCATGGAAAAAGTCGGTAAAGAAGGCGTGATCACCGTTGAAGAAGGCTCGGGCCTGGAAAACGAACTGTCGGTTGTAGAAGGCATGCAGTTCGACCGTGGCTACCTGTCCCCGTACTTCGTCAACAAGCCGGACACCATGGTTGCCGAGCTGGAAGGCGCGCTGATCCTGCTGGTCGACAAGAAGATCTCGAACATCCGCGAAATGCTGCCAGTGCTGGAAGCCGTTGCCAAAGCCGGCCGTCCACTGCTGATCGTTGCCGAAGACGTTGAAGGCGAAGCCCTGGCGACTCTGGTCGTGAACAACATGCGTGGCATCGTTAAAGTCGCAGCCGTCAAGGCTCCAGGCTTCGGCGACCGTCGCAAGGCCATGCTGCAGGACATCGCTGTTCTGACCGGCGGTACCGTTATCTCCGAAGAGATCGGCCTGAGCCTGGAAAGCACCACCCTGGAACACCTGGGTAGCGCCAAGCGCGTGACCCTGTCCAAGGAAAACACCATCATCGTTGACGGTGCTGGCGTTCAAGGCGACATCGAAGCCCGTATCGCTCAGATCCGTGCCCAGGTTGCCGAGACTTCCTCGGACTACGACCGTGAAAAACTGCAAGAGCGTCTGGCCAAGCTGTCCGGCGGCGTTGCAGTGATCAAGGTTGGCGCCGGTTCCGAAGTTGAAATGAAAGAGAAGAAAGCCCGCGTTGAAGACGCCCTGCACGCAACCCGCGCAGCCGTTGAAGAAGGCGTGGTACCTGGCGGTGGCGTTGCGCTGATCCGCGCTCTGGAAGCCCTGACCGAACTGAAAGGCGACAACGCTGACCAGAACGTCGGTATCGCTGTACTGCGCCGCGCTGTTGAAGCGCCGCTGCGCCAGATCGTTGCCAACTCCGGCGACGAGCCAAGCGTGGTTGTCGACAAGGTCAAGAACGGCGAAGGCAGCTTCGGCTACAACGCTGCTACCGGCGAATACGGCGACATGATCGAAATGGGCATCCTGGACCCAACCAAGGTCACCCGTTCGGCTCTGCAAGCTGCAGCCTCCATCGGCGGTCTGATCCTGACCACCGAAGCTGCTGTTGCTGACGCACCGAAGAAAGAAGGTGCAGCTGGCGGCGGTATGCCAGACATGGGCGGCATGGGTGGCATGGGCGGCATGATGTAAGCCAGCCTCACCCTGTAACGAAAAACCCCGTCTGCGAAAGCAGACGGGGTTTTTTATTGCCCGCGTTTCAGGGGTCAGGCGTTGGCGGGTTGTGCCAACGTCGTGGCCTGGTTCTTGGCTGCCGGGCGATACAGAATCCAGTAATACGAACCCAGACAGATCAGCCAGCAGAAGATCGCCGTCCACACGTTGTGGGAGAAGAAGTGCGCACCCTGCATCATCCGGCTGATCGAAAACACCGAACCCAGCGCAAAGGCAAAGATGAATGCCTGACGGGCCAGCCGCGGGCGGCGGTCACGCAGCACGAAGAACAGCGCAAACAAGGTGAAACCGGTGGCCGCATGACCACCCGGCCAGCAACGACCGGGCTTGTCGGTCGGCGGGCGATGATCCAGCAGTTTGCTGTAGGTTTCGTGGCCACCGAACTGTTCGAGGCTCCATGGGCATTGCACCGCCGTCACGGCTTTCACCGGCGTGACAAACGAGGTGGCCAGACCCAGCGACAACACCAGGCAACCCAGTTCACGCTTGAATGGTTTGAGCCGTTCGATGAAAAAAGCACCGATGAACCCGAGGATGGATAACACCGAAAAGGCGATCACCACTTGTTTGGCGCGGTCGTGGAGGATGTCTTCGAGAAAGTAACTGTGGCGGCCGATGAAGTCGCCCGCGACCGGATCGTAAAACAGCCGGGCCAGATCCATGTCCAGGTCGGTCAGCTCCAGCAACACCAGAATGACCGCCGCGACGGCGGGAATGCCCAGGCAAAGCCATACATTCAAAGGCCTTGAAGCAGGGCGGGCAGAGATCGAAACCATGGCAATTCCTTCATCGGTAAGGTCTTCAAAGAAGCACAACCGTGTGAGTCTGCGCCCGGTTCTGTCGGCGATTTGTCGGTCGCTCGTGAAAAACTCGTCAAGTCCGGCGATCCGTGCAATTAAGTCAAATCAACCCACTCGGTGCCTAGCCGTGAGCCACACTTGGCCGTAAGCTGCGCGGGCCAAGACGGCCGCTACTGTGTACGTAGGAGGTGCCCATGCGAATTCTATTGGTCGAAGACAACCGCGATATCCTGGCCAATCTGGCCGATTACCTGGGGCTCAAAGGCTATACCGTCGATTGCGCCCAGGACGGTCTGTCGGGCCTGCATCTGGCCGCCACCGAGCATTACGACCTGATCGTGCTCGACATCATGCTGCCAGGCATCGACGGCTACACCCTGTGCAAGCGCCTGCGCGAAGACGCCCGTCGCGATACGCCAGTAATCATGCTCACCGCTCGCGATCAGCTCGATGACCGCTTGCAGGGCTTCAAGTCCGGAGCCGACGATTATCTGGTCAAGCCGTTCGCGCTGTCGGAACTGGCGGCGCGGGTCGAAGCGGTGATGCGTCGCACCCAGGGCGGCGGTCGTCGGGCCCTGCAGGTCGGCGATCTGAGCTACGACCTCGATACCCTAGAAGTGACCCGCGAAGGCAAACTGCTCAAGCTCAATCCGGTCGGCCTCAAACTGCTGGCGGTGCTGATGCAAAAGAGCCCGCATGTTTTGCGTCGGGAAATTCTCGAAGAAGCGCTGTGGGGCGATGACTGTCCGGACAGCGACAGCCTGCGCAGCCATGTCCACCAATTGCGCCAGGTGATCGACAAACCATTCGCCAAGCCACTGCTGCACACCGTGCACGGCGTGGGTTACCGCCTGGCCGAGGGCCGCGATGGAGTTTAAGCAAAGCCTTGCCCAGCGGATCATCATCGCCTTTGCGCTGATGAGTGCGCTGGTGGCCGGGGCGTTTGCCATGGGCATCGTCGCGACCGTGCACCTGGTCGAGGAAAAACTGATTTCCGCCGGGTTGGGCGGGGATCTGCAACGCCTGCTGCTGATGGACAACGTCTCGGACTGGAGCCATCGGCCGGAGCCGGATCAACTGTTCTACTTCAGCGGCGGGCCGGGCGACTTCGAGCTGCCCAAGGACCTGCGACACCTGGATTCGGGGTTCCATGAAGTCTTTCGCGAGCAGCTGTCGTACCACGCGATGGTCGAGGTGGTCGACGGTCGCCGCTACGTGCTGCTGCAGGATCAAAGCGATTTTGAAGAACGCGAGCGCGTGCTGTTCGCCGTGGTGCTGGTGGGCTTCGTGCTCAGTCTGGCGCTGGCGGTGTTCCTTGGCTGGGTGCTGGCGCGCAAAGTGATGGCCCCGGTGGTGCGTCTTGCCCGCCAGGTGCGCCATCGCGACCAGTTGCTCGGGCTGGCACCTCCACTGGCGCCGGACTATGCGGCTGACGAGGTGGGCGAACTGGCAGTGGCGTTCGATGCCACGCTTGGGCGCCTGCGTCAGGCGCTGACGCGGGAGCGCCTGTTCACCAGCGACGTCAGCCACGAATTGCGTACACCGCTGATGGTATTGGCCAGCTCCTGTGAACTGCTGCTGGAAAATCCGGGCATCGATCAGCGCGGCAAGGCCCAGGTTCAGCGCATTGCGCGGGCCAGTGAAGAGATGCGTGAGCTGGTGCAGACCTTCCTGATGCTCGCTCGCGCCCAGCGTGAAGACGCAGGCGCGGCGCCCCAGCATAACCTCTCGCAAGTGGCCGACAGTTTGCTTTGCCTGTGGCGAGAACCCATCGAATCCAAGGGCTTGCAGCTGATTTTCGAGCCGGGCAATCCGCCCGACACCTGTTATAACGCGACGCTGCTCAATGCGGTGATGGGCAACTTGCTGCGCAATGCCTTGCACTACACCGAGCAGGGGTTCATTCGCCTGACGCTCAACGAGAACGGTTTCGTGGTCGAGGATTCGGGCGTAGGCATTCCCGAGGAAAAACGCGAGGCGATGTTCCAGCCTTTTGTACGCGGAAACGAAAAACGCGGCGAAGGGCTGGGGTTGGGTCTTTCACTGGTTCAACGCATCTGCGAGAACCAGGGCTGGAGCGTCACGTTGAGCACGATGGAGCCCAATGGCTGCCGTTTCGAGGTCGATCTGGGCAAGCGCTGAAGATCAGCCGGTCGACGAGGGTACTCCCGCCAACCTGTCTAATTCCTGTATAACCTTGAAATAGATTGCCGATTTACATGACGTTTTTTTCACAAAGGGATGACCTGACGCTGACACGCCGCTGCTTAAGGTGGCGTCATCAGTAATTCAGGAGTCCTGGTGATGGCCGGCCCGATCAAGCTCGATTTTTCCGAAAAGTACGACGATAAACATGCGCAGAAATACCTGCGCAAGCACCAGGACGGTCTGGGACGTCGTTTGTCCAACTGGCGGGATCAGCAGATGGCCCGCAAGGCGCTGACCCTGGTCGGTGAGCCGGGGCTGGTACTCGACCTGCCGTGCGGTGCGGGGCGTTTCTGGCCGATGCTCGCGGAAAAACCCAACCGGGTGATCATCGGTGCGGACAATTCCGAGTCGATGATCAAGACCGCCATGCAGGCACAACCGGCGGATGTGGTGAAACGGGTACAACCCTTGCACACATCTGCGTTCGACATTGCCTTGCCCGATAACGCCGTCGACAGCATTTTTTGCATGCGACTGCTGCATCACATCGGCGAAGCCGAGCACCGCCGGGCGATTCTGCGCGAATTCGAGCGCGTCACTCGCGACAGCGTGATCATTTCGCTGTGGGTCGACGGCAATTTCAAGTCCTGGAAACGCAAGCGCGCCGAGCGCACGCGTGGGCAGGAAGGTTACCAGAACCGGTTTGTGTTACCGGCCGCTACAGTTGAAAAGGAATTTGAAGACGCGGGGTTCCGGATCCAGGAACAACTGGACTTTATTCCGCTCTATGCCATGTGGCGAGTCTACGTATTACGCAAGAGGTAACAGGATGGCAGTGCAATTTGCAGCAGAAGCGGAAGTCGCTCCCGAGGATCGCTTCGACTACTACTGGAACCAGCGTGGCGAATGGGTCGAGGAACCCAATGTACGCCGGGGTGGCGAAAGTGGTGTGCAACGGATCATGGGACGTGACGGCCAGCTGCTGTATGCCAAACGCCAGACCGGACATATCTATCGCAGCTGGCTGCACCCGTTCGGACGGCCGACCGTGTTGCGCGAGCTCGATGCGCTGACGGGCGTTGCCAAGATCGGCGTTCGAGTCCCCGAAATCGTGTTCTGCGGTGCCCAGCCCGATTCGCAATTCAAATGGCGAGCGCTGTTGGTGACCAAATCCCTCGATGGCTTTCAGGAGCTTGAGCATTGGGAAGCCGGCGGCGGTCGCGAGCAATATGGCGAAGCTGTCTATGAGCGCGTGCTCAAGGACCTCGCCGAAAACCTCGCGCGCATGCACAAGGGCCGTTGGCAGCACAGCTGCATCTACATCAAGCACGTATTTGTGCGGGTGACGGGCGAAGGTGAATCGGTCAAGGTCGAAGTCGCCCTGATCGATCTGGAAAAGTGCCGTCAGCGATTGACCGCTTATCGCGCAGCCGCCCATGACATGAAGCAATTGCGTCGCCACTCGTCGTTCAGCGCAACGGACTGGAAAAAACTCGTCTACTTTTATGAGACGGCGTTTGGCAGCGCTATCAAAGGTTTATAGCGATGAAACTAGAAATTGCACGAGGTTTGTTTCTGGTAGGAGCCTTGGCAGTTGCATCATTGGCGGTGGCGGCCTGGGAACAGCCACGCATGCAGGTGATCGGTGCCTCGGCGAGCGATCCGCATTGCCCGATGCCACGGGTGGCGAAAGCCGCCGTGGCCACCCAGCCGGACCATGATCTGTTGCTGTTCATGTTCGGACTCTCTCAAGGAATGAGGCCGCAGAGTTGAATCGATTGAAATCTCTTTCTAGAAGAGCCAAAGGCCTCGCTGATGCGAGGCCTTTTTTATTTCGTCATGGCTTTTTTTACTGCGTCATGCCTTGGGATCGGGTTTCGCCAGCACGGTGTAAACGCACGGCAGGACAAACAGCGTGAACAACGTCCCGATCGACATCCCGGTGGCAATCACCGTCCCGATGTCGAAACGGCTGACCGCACCGGCGCCGGTGGCCACGATCAGCGGCACCATGCCGAAGACCATCGCCGCCGTGGTCATCAACACCGGGCGCAGGCGAATCGCTGCCGCTTCCTCCACTGCCTCGCGGGGTGTCAGGCCCTTCTCCTTGCGTAACTGGTTGGCGAACTCGACGATCAGGATCCCGTGCTTGCTGATCAGCCCGATCAGCGTCACCAGCCCGACCTGGGTGTAGATGTTCATGCTCGACCAGCCGAGGAACAGCGGAATCAGCGCCCCGCAGATCGACAACGGCACGGTCACCAGAATCACGAATGGGTCGCGGAAGCTTTCGAACTGCGCCGCCAGCACCAGGAAAATGATCGCCAATGCCAGGGCGAAGGTCACCCACAGCGCGCTGCCTTCCTGGACGAACTGGCGGGAGGCGCCGCCGTAATCGAAGGCAAACCCGGCCGGGGCCTCTTCCCGGGCGATCTGCAACACGCTGTCGATGGCTTCGCCCATGCTCACCAGCGGGAACCCGGACAGCTTGGCCGCGTTGAGTTGCTGGAACTGGTTGAGCTGTCGCGGTCGTGCGCGGTCGGTCACCGTAATCAGGGTCGACAGCGGCAGCAGTTCGCCCTGGGTATTTTTCACGTAGTAATTGTTCAGCCAGTCCGGGTTGTCGCGGTAGGCCCGTTCGACCTGGGCGATGACCTTGTAGCTGCGGCCTTCGATGGTGAACCGGTTGATCTCGGCTTCGCCGAGCAAGGTTGCGAGGGTGCCGCCCAGATCCTGCATCGACACGCCCATCTGCGCAGCCTTGGCGCGGTCGATGTCGACCACCACTTCGGGTTTGTCGAAAGCCAGGTCGAGGTCGACGAAGGCGAACTTGCCCGATTCCATGGCGCGCTTCTTGATCCGGTCGGCCACTTGCAGCAACAGCTCGTAGTCGTTGGCGGTGTTGATCACGAACTCGAACGGCAGGCCTTCACCGGTGCCAGGCAGGGACGGCAGGTTGAAGCCGAAGATCTGCAGGCCCGGAATGCCCTCGAGTCTGCCTTGTACCTCGGGGAGGATTTCCATTTGCGTGCGACTGCGCTCGTTCCATGGTTTGAGCAGGAAACCGCCGATGCCGCTCTGCACCCCGTTGTAGCCGTTGATCTGGAACGAGGAGTAGTACTCCGGAAACTCCTTGAAGATCTTGATGAACTCGTCGGTGTAGGTGTTCAGGTAATCGAGGTTGGTCGGTTGCGGGGCGTTGGCCATCATGAAGATGATGCCCTGATCCTCGTCCGGTGCCAGTTCCGATTTGGTGAACTTGAGCAGCACCGGAATCAGGCACAGCACGATCACCGCGAACACCAGCACCACCGGCCGGGTATTGAGCGTGCCGTGCAGCATGCTCTGATAGCGACGCTTGAGGCTGTCGAAAATCCGGTCGAGGCGGTGGGCCAGGCCCGTGGGATTTTCGTCATGGCGCAGCAGCATGGCGCACATCATCGGCGACAGGGTCAGGGCGACGACGCCGGAAATCACCACCGCCCCGGCCAGGGTCAACGCAAACTCCTTGAACAGTGCCCCCGTCAGTCCGGTGAGAAAACCGATCGGTGCATACACCGCCGCCAAGGTGATGGTCATCGACACCACCGGCATGGCGATTTCCCGTGCGCCCTCGAGCGCGGCGTCCAGCGGTGTCTTGCCTTCCTCGATGTGTCGGTGGATGTTTTCCACCACCACAATCGCGTCGTCCACCACCAGCCCGATGGCCAGCACCATCGCCAGCAGGGTCAGCAGGTTGATCGAGTAGCCCATCATCTGCATGAAGAACATCACGCCGATCATCGACAGCGGAATGGTCACCACCGGAATGACCACTGAACGCAGGGCACCGAGGAACAGGAACACCACCACGATCACGATCAGCACCGCCTCGAACAGGGTTTTCACCACTTCGTCGATGGAGGCCTGGATGAACAGCGTGGCGTCGTAGGCGATCTCGCTCTTGAGGTTGGGCGGCAGCTGGGCTTCCAGCTCCGGCATGATCTTGCGCACTTCCTTGATCACTTCCAGCGGGTTGGCCCCGGGTGTGGCCTTGATCCCGATATACACCGAAGGCGTGCCGCCGAACGAACTGATCGAGTTGTAGTTTTCCGCGCCCATTTCGACCCGTGCCACATCGCTGAGCAGCACCCGGCTGTCACCGCTGACCTTGAGCGGGATCTTGCCGAAGGCTTCGGCGGACTTCAGTTCGGTGTTGGCGTTGATGCTGGTGACCACGTACTCGCCTTTCACTTCGCCAGCGGCGGAGAGAAAGTTGTACTGGCGCACCGCGTTGGTCACGTCGCTGGCGCTGAGGCCGAAGCCGGCGAGTTTCACCGGGTCGATCCACAGGCGCATGGCGAACACCTGGTTGCCGAGAATCTCTGCCTCGGCCATGCCCGGCAGGGTCGCCAGTTTCGGCTGGATCACCCGTGAGAGGTAGTCGGTGATCTGCGGGTTGTTCAGCTCCTTGCTGAAGAAGCTGATGTACATCAGCGCCGAGGCGTCGGCGGCTTCCTTGCTCAGCACCGGATCTTCGGCGTCCTGAGGCAACTTGTTCTTCACCTCGTTGGCCTTGGCCAGCAGTTCGGTGAACAAGCGGTCGCTGTTGGAGCCGATGCGCGCGTAGATCGAAATCACCGAGAAGTTCTGGCGACTGACCGAAGTCATGTAGTCGATGCCCTCGGCGCTGGCCAGGCTCTGTTGCATCGGCTGGGTGATGTAGCCCTGGATGGTTTCGGCGTTGGCCCCGGGGTACGCGGTGGTCACCGTGATCAGGGCGTTTTCCATTTGCGGGTACTGGCGCAGCGGCAGCTTGCTCCAGGCCTGGAAGCCCAGCAGCACAATCAGCAGGCTGACCACGGTGGCGAGCACCGGGCGGCGGATGAACGGATCGGTAAAAGCCATGGGGTTTCCTTGATCAGTCGGCGCGGGGCGGACTGTTCTGCTCGCCGAGGGTCTTGTCGTCGCTGATGGCAATGTGGGCGCCGTTGTCCAGTTTGATCTGGCCGGCCGTCACCACCTGTTCGCCGCTCTGCACGCCCTTGTTGATCATCACCTGACCATCGCGGCGTTCGCCGGTCTCGACGAACCGACGCTCGGCGATCAGTACCGGTTGGCCCTTGTCGTCTTTTTCGACGGTGCCATCTTCGGCTTTCTTCTGGGTGACCACGTACGTCGAGTTGCCGTACAGGGTGTAGGTGATCGCACTTTCCGGGACCACGATGTGTTTCTGCGGATCCGGCAGCAGCACTTCGACGCTGGTGAACATGCCCGGCAGCAACTTGCCATCGGGGTTGGCCAGGGTGGCGCGCACCAGAATGTTGCGAGTGGTGCTTTCGACGATCGGGTTGATGGCGCTGATGGCGCCGGTGAAATGCTGGCCGGGATACGCCGCGACCGTGATCTGTACCGGTTGACCGATAGCCAGTTTCGGCACCGATTGTTCGGGCACGTAGAAATCGGCGTAGAGGCTGCTCAGGTCCTGCAGGGTGGCGATCTTGGTGCCGCTGGCGAGGTAGTCGCCGATGTCGACGAGGCGGATGCCGATGGTGCCGCTGAAGGGCGCGACGATGCGTTTTTTCGCCAGCGCCGCATTGAGCTGATTGACCGTGGCCTTGTTCTTTTGCAACTGCGCCGAGAGCCGGTCGAATTCGCCTTTGGAGATGGCGCTGCTGCCGACGAGTTGACTGCCGCGACCGTAATCCAGCTGCGCGAGGCCGAGATCGGCCTTGGCGGTTTCGAGGAAGGCGGCTTCGACGGCGCTGTCCAGTTGTAGCAACGGCTGGCCGGCCTTGACCTTCTGCCCCGATTCGAACTTCAGCTCGGTGACGGTGCCGGCGTTCTCCAGGCTCAGGTCGACGCCTTGCAGCGCTTTCAGCGTGCCGACGGTGGGCAGACGCATCTGCCACGGGCGCTCGACGGCGGTGGCCACGGCGACGCTGATCGGCGGCTTCGGTTTGGAAAAGCCCTGGATCATCGTATAGATCGAGAAGGCCTTGTAACCGGCGAGAAGCAGAACGATCAGCAGTACAACACCCAACATGATCAGCATGCGGCGACGCAGCATATTTCCAGTTCCTTGGAGAAAATCAGGCGAGACAGGCGGGCACATTACCCCGAGTCCGGCAGGGATTCCAACTGCCAGTTTTTACCGGGTATGAGGGGAGGCGATACAAAAAAGCAGCGCCGCCGACCGAACGGCCGGCGGCGAATTTCAGGCCATCAGATGAAGATGGTTGTCCCAGAGCCCTGCGGGCAAATCCAGCGGTTTGGCCAGCAGATCGTTCTGACGGCAATCGTAGTAGCGGCAACGTCCCTGACCGGAGGTCACGACAAACCCGTCCTTCACCGCACCGACGCCGGCGCAGTCGGGCAACGGTGCGTCGAGGCGCACTTCGCCGCTGTCCAGGTCCCAGATGAAGAAGCGGTTGCCGCGCGGTGCGGTCAGTGCCACCAGACGCAGGTCGCTGTGCACGGCGACGCTGGCGGTGTAATGACCCATCGACTGCAACTGATGCTCCGGCACCGGGAACGCCACGAAAGGCTGGCCCGGTCGCTTGATCGCCAGCAGCTCCGAGCGCTCGTGGGAAGGCCCCATGAATTGCTGGCCGGCAACGATGGTGCCGTCGCTGGCGATCCCCAGGTGGCGCACGCTGTTCATCTGCTGGGCGAGGGTTTCCTTGCTCAGCAGGGTGCCATCGCGCTGCATCAGCACCAGGCTTGGCTCCATGGCGTCGAGGTTCATGTCGACCCGGCTTTCGGCCTCGGTGCGGATCCCGCCGTTAGCCACCACCAGGGTTTCACCGTCGGGCATCCACGACACCTGATGCGGGCCGAGACCGTGGGTGGAAATCTCGCCGCTGTGCACCAGCCGTTCGCCTTCGAACTTGTACACCCCGAGCAGTCCACGGCCCGGATCGGTGGTGTCGTTTTCGGTGGCGTACAGGTAGTCGCCGCTGTGGTGGATCACCGCGTGGCCGTAGAAGTGCCGGTTCGGCTGCGACGTCACGGTTTGCAGCAATGCACCGTTGCGCAGATCGATCAGGTAGCTCTCGGTGCCCGGCCGACGGGCAACGAACAGCGCGATCGGCAGCGTCGGGTGATTGATGATGTCGTGGCAGCGCTGGCCGACTTCGGTGGCAAACACCTGGGTGCCGTCCAGCCGATAACCGACGGCGTAATGCTTGCCATCGGTGTCGTCCCGCGCCGACAACAGCAGCGGGCTTTGGTCCTTGCGTTTGAACAGCGTCCAGCCGCCCAGTGTCACTGCTCCCAGCAGCAAACTACCTAAAGTCAGAGCCTGGCGTCGCAGCATGGCACGTGCCCTCATCAGTCACCGTCGTTGGCGTTGAAGCCCAGTTGGATGCCCAGCGCCTTGGCCAGCTCGCCTTCGTGCAGGCGGTGGACGACGTTGAGGCTGTCGTAGATGTCGTTGAGCTGCTGGCGACCGGCGTCATCGTTGAGCATTTCGGTCAGCGAGCGCTGAGTGCTGCCGAACAGTTTGAGCGACGCCGCGTAAGCTGCATCGATCTTGTCCGCCAGCGGCTTTTGCTCAGCCGGCAGCAGGCCGCGCAGGCCTTTGTTGTCGACGCCTTCCCAGACGGTTTTGGCCGCTGCGAGGCTGGCTTCCAGCGACTCCATCGACGACTGGCTGCGCCATGCATCGGCCTGGAACGGCTGTGGTACGCCCTTGCTCTGACGGCCCATCGGCGTGCCGAGTTTTTTCTTCAGGGTGTCGAGGGCGGTGACCTGTACCCGCAGCAGATCGGCGATCGCTTCGTGGGAGTCGGCGTAGCGCTGGTTCGGGAACTTGCTCATCTGCGCGAGCATGCCGTCGGTGTTGTTCCAGCTGCTGAGAATCTCTTCGGCCAGTTGTTTCTGACGCTCGCCGATGGCCACCAGCAGTGGGCAGTACTTGGCTTTCTGCGCGTCGTTGGCGACGTCAGGTTTGGCGTCGAACAGGATGTACTCGTAAGCGGACAGGCCTTGAACCACGACGCTGGACTTGGCCAGTGCGGCGGCATCGATCTGCGGCTGCGCGGTGACCAGTTGCTCGACCTGACGGCCGACCAGGTTTTTCTTGTCCGGCCAGAACTGCACCTGCCACGAACGGTTGCCTTCGGCCAGCGGGCCGATCAACAGCGGTTGCAACTCGGCCCAGGCTTTCTGCGCGTGCAGGAAGTCGGCACGGGCGGTGTCCAGCGACTCTTTGCCCTGGCAGTAAGCGAGGGCGCTGACGGCCAGTTGCTTGTCGGCTTCGACCCAGCGGGTGTAGGTCGGCAGGATCACCGATTTGGCGATGGCCGCCGAGGTGACGGCTTGCGGATCCTGCGGCGAGCACGCGCCGAGGGCCAGTGCGGCAAGGCTGGTGAACAACAGCTTGGGACGGAACATGTCGGGCTCCCGATTCTTTTAAGTGTTTAAAGTGAGTTCAAGAACGCCAGCAGCGCGGCACGCTGTTCGGCGTTGAAAGACAAAACCTGTTGCTGCGCCGCCTTCGCTTCGCCGCCGTGCCAGAGCACGGCTTCGAGCAGGTTGCGGGCGCGGCCGTCATGCAGAAACTGAGTGTGGCCGCTGACCGCCTGCGTCAGGCCGATGCCCCACAGCGGCGGGGTACGCCAGTCGCGGCCGGAGGCCTGGAATTCAGTGCGGTTGTCCGCCAGGCCTTCGCCCATGTCGTGCAGCAGCAGATCGCTGTACGGGCGAATCACTTGATTGGCCAGTTCAGGTTCGGCCGCGTTGGCGGCGGTGGTGTATTTCGGTGTGTGACAGGACTGGCAACCCGCCTGGAAGAACAGATTCTTGCCGGCCAGCACTTGCGCATCGTTGACCCCACGGCGGGCAGGAACGGCGACGTTACGGCTGTAGAACAGCACCAGGCGCAGGATGTTGTCGCTGACTTCAGGTTCGCCGTCCGGGCCGTTGCCGTTCGGCGCCTGTTTGCAGGCGGTTTGCGCGTCGGTGCAGTCATCAAACGGTCTCAGGCTGGTGGTGAGGCCCATATCACCAGAAAACGCGTGAACATTTTGTTGATTGAGGTTCGGCTGGCCGGCTTTCCAGCCAAATCGCCCCATGACGGTCTTTTGCTGCTCATCGTCCCAGACCCGGTTTGGCCGGCCGTTGATGCCGTTGTTCTCTTTGGCCTGCGCGGCGGCATTGGCGAGGATCGCTTCTTCCGGGATCGCTTCGAGCAGGCCCAGGCCGATCATCGGCGGTGCAACGCGGGCCGAGAAACGTGTGTCCGGGTGCATCGGGCCGTAGCCGAGCTGGGTGATCTGCAGGACCGGTTTACGCAGCTCGACCTCGGTGCCGTCCTTGAAGCGGACCGGCACCGGCGTGTAATCGACCCGCACCTTGCCTTCCGGCGCGACGCCGGGGACGGCCATGTCCTGGAACTGGCCGCCATAGACTGGCTCCGGCACCACGCCCACTTGCTCGATGACCTTGGCATAGGCCGGCGCATCGGGAATCGACAGGCGTACCAGCATCGACACCGCGTTGGCCGCATCCGGCGTCGGCGGATGGCCGCGGCCGTCCTTGATATGGCAGTTCTGGCAGGCGTTGGTGTTGAACAGCGGGCCGAGGCCATCGCGGGCCGTGGTGGTCGATGGCGCGATCACCCACGGGCTGCGAAAGAAGCTGTTGCCGACGCTGAAGTCCACCCGCCGCGAAGGCGGCAGGTTGGCCGACGGCAGGGAAAACGCGTTCTGATCGCTCTTGCGCACGGTCGCCGTGCCGCCGGAACGGGCCTCACCCGGCTCGGCCTTGGTGAAACGCGGGGCGTCATCGCAGGCACTCAGGCCCAGGGCCAGAAACAGTGCGGACAAGCGAAGAGGCAGCGAGGGCATCAGACTTCCTGCAAGAGGGGCGAATTTAAAGGCGCAAAGTCTAACAGGGCGAGGGGGTTTGAATAAGAGGAATTATCGTTTGCTTGATGCACGTCAGGTCAGCCAGAACGAAAAAGGCGACCCGAAGGTCGCCTTTTTTAACGCGGACGCTGTGATCAGAACTCGTGATCGGCGTTGTCCGGGTTCAGGTCGCTGATGCCCAGCTTGCCGGCAGCGGCTTCGATCGAACCGGTCTGCTTGACCAGCGAAGCGATGGCGTCGCGGACGATCTGGTTGCCGGCGGTGTTGCCGGCCGCGATCAACTGGTCGTAGTGCTCACCCTTGTTGGCGTGATCGACCATGACCTGGATCTTGGCTTCGGTGGCGGCCAGATCGGCTTTCAGCGCGGTGTCGGCAGCCGGGTCGACTTTGGCCACCAGCGACGACAGGCTGGCGCCGGTCATTTTGGTGCCGTCGACACGGGTGTACTCGCCCAGGTACACGTTACGAATGCCCTTGGCATCGTAGAAGTGCGAGTTGTGGGTGTTGTCGCTGAAGCAATCCTGTTCGTCTTCCGGGGAGTTCGCTTCCAGGGACACTTTCATGCGCTCGCCGGCCAGTTCGCCCAGGGACAGACTGCCCATGCCGAACAGCATTTTGCGCAGGCCGCTTTCAGCCGGTTCGGCTTCCAGGGTGGCGCGGTAGTTGTCGGCCACGTTCGGCTTCCAGTTAGCGACCATTTCTTCCAGGTCGCTGACCAGCAGCTGGGTCACGGCTTTCAGGTAGGCACGACGACGATCGTTGTGACCGCCGGTGGCGCCGGCGCCTTCCAGGTAGTCCGAGGCTGGACGGTTGCCGGCGCCAGGGCCGGTGCCGTTCAGGTCCTGGCCCCAGAGCAGGAATTCGATGGCATGGTAGCCGGTGGCAACGTTGGCTTCGGAACCGCCCAGCTCGTTCAGGCTGGCGAGTTTTTCCGGGGTGATGTCCTTGACGTCGACCTTGTCTTCGCCGACCTGTACTTCGGTGTTGGCGATGATGTTGGCGGTGGCGCCCGGGTTGCCCAGTGCGTGTTCGTAGGACTTGTCGACGTAGTCGATCAGGCCTTCGTCCAGAGGCCAGGCGTTCACCTGACCTTCCCAGTCGTCGATGATGGTGTTGCCGAAGCGGAACACTTCGCTCTGCAGGTAAGGAACGCGGGCGGCGACCCAGGCAGCCTTGGCGGCTTTCAGGGTGTCGGCGTTCGGCTTGGCGAGGAACGCGTCGATGGCGGTTTGCAGGGTTTTCGCGGTGGATTCGGCATCGCTGTAAACGGCGAAGACCATGTCGGCGTAGTGCGAGACAACGGCTTTGCCGGCGGCCTCGTCGACTTTACCGGCGGCAGCAGGCGCAGCCGGTGCAGCGGTGCTGGCAGCCGGGGTCGGCGCAGGAGCGGCGGCCTTGTCTTTGTCTTTACCTTCGCCGCAACCGGCGAGGGAAATAGCGATGGCCAGCAGACTGGCGGTAGCCAGAGGCATACGAATCATGGCGAACATCCTGCTTCGGTAATTGAGTGGACAGGCGCGGGGGTGCGCAAAAGCTGCGACATAATGCAAATCTTTCGCATTATGTGTAAAGGGTTGTAGCTGGAAATATTTCTTATTTGCGCGGGGGTTGCGCTGGATCAATAGCGTAGAGCACGCCCGGCGGATCAAGGGGTTTGCCGGGCTTCGCAGGGAGATTTCAGAGGATGGCCGCGTTGCTGCGCTGGGCCTGCTTGAGATAAATGCTCAGCTCGCGCGCCGGTAGCGGTTTGCTGTAGTGGTAGCCCTGACCTTCATGGCAGCCTTCGGAGATGATGTAGGTTTCCTGTTCGGCGGTTTCCACGCCCTCGGCGATCACCTGCATGCCCAGGCTCTTGCCCAGTTGAATGATGGCGCGAACGATGGTCGCGTCATCGTCGTCGTCCAGCAGGTCCTGGACGAAGCTCTTGTCGATCTTGATCTTGTCCAGCGGCAGACTCTTGAGATAACTCAGCGAGGAGTAGCCGGTGCCGAAGTCGTCGATGGCGATCAAGGCGCCGGAGCGGCGCAGGCTCAGCAGGTGCTGGGCGGCGGTGCTGATGTCTTCCATCAGGCCGGTTTCGGTGACTTCCAGCTCCAGGCTCCGCGGTGGCAGACGGTACATCTGCAACAGGTTGTTGACCACCCGCGGCAGCTCGGCGTGGTGCAGTTGCACGGTGGACAGGTTGACCGCCATGCGCAGATCGACGAAGCCCTGATCGTGCCAGTCGCGCAGTTGCTTGCAGGCCTGATCCAGCACCCATTCGCCGATGGCGATGATGGTGCCGTTCTGCTCGGCCAGCGGGATGAACAGGTCCGGCGGCACCAGACCGTGTTCCGGATGCTGCCAGCGGATCAATGCCTCGACGCCAACCACGCGATGATCGCGGTAACTGATCTGCGGCTGATAGACGAGGTAGAACTGATCGCGCAGCAAGGCGTCGCGCAGGTCTTTTTCCAGTTCGCGACGGCGGCGCATTTCGCTGTCGACGCTGGCGATATAAAACTGATAACGGTTGCGCGAGCGGGTCTTGGCCAGGGTCATGGTCTGCTCGGCTTTCTGCAACAGCTTCTCCGTGCTGTCGCCATCCTCCGGGAACAGGGTGATGCCGATGGTCGCGCGCAGACGGATTTCCTGATGATCGAGGGCGAACGGTGCTTCCAGATCATCGAGGATGCTTTGCGCGAGTTCCGCCGCTTCGTAAGGCTGTTCGATATCGGCCTGCACCAGCGCGAACTGGTCGCCGCCAAGACGGGCGAGGGCGCCGAGGCGACCGCTGTGGGCGCGCAGGCGGTCGGCGAGTGCCAGCAGCAATTGGTCGCCGGTCTGGTAGCTGAATTGTTCGTTGATGCCTTTGAAGTCATCCAGTCCGACACACAACACCGCAACCCGGCGCTGCAGCTTGCCGGCATCCACCAGGATCTTGTCCAGTTGCTGCTGCAATTGCTGGCGGTTCGGCAGGCCGGTGAGGAAATCGTACTGGGCCATGCGCAGCAGGCTGTTTTCCGCTTCGTGGCGCAGGTGGGTATTGCGTTCGATGGATTCGAGCAACTGGTTGGCGGTGTTGATCCAGATCCCCAGTTCGTTTTTCTCGTGGCCCTTGAGTTGCGGAATCTTGTGTTCGCTGGGGCGGTCCGGGTTGATTTCGGTGAGGTGTTCGATGATCCGCGACAGCGGTTTGGTCAGCAGCCAGTGATAGACCAGATACAGCACCAAGCCCATGGCCAGGGCGCGCAACACGCCGGAAATGAAGATGATCACCGAACTGACGATGAAGCCCTGACCGTAGGTGGCCGTGTCGAGGGTGATGCTCAGATCGCCGTAATACTCGCTGTAGGGCCCGCGTCCCACCAGTTGGGTGGTGAACGTGCGTTCCTGGCCGAGGATCAGGTCGGTCAGCCAGCGACTGTTGGAATGCTGCAGCTCACGGGATTTCTGCGCGAGCATCGCTTCGTTGGGATGGCCAATGGAGGCCTGGCGCACGGCGTCGTCCTGGAACAGGCCTTCGATCACCTGCATGCCCATCTCCCGGTCCAGGCTGTAGACCGCCTGGGTTGAGGGATCGCGGAACATGTCGAGGATGCGTTCGGCATCGCCGGCGACGGCCTGGCGTGTTTTATAGGCATCGAAAACGATCTGCGCGCAGCTCAAGACCACGCCGACGATCAATGCCGACAGGAGCACGACCCGGAGCAACTTCACCGACAAGCTGTTCTTGAGTTCCAGCTTCAAAGGGTTATTCCTTGTTCCGTGCGGGTAGCGTCAAGTTGCCATGAGTATTGGCAATCCCGTGTTGGCAGTCAAAGGGACAATCGAGCCGCGGAAAATTTGTCCGTGGCCTTGGCCGAAATGCTGCTGTCTGGAGTATTTGCCCTATTTGTACTGTGTCGGTAGTTTTGGCCTCCAACTTGAGGGGCGTCGGACAATTTTTCCTCTTTTGATGGTAGTTCGCCGTGGCTTGGGAGCAAGGCGAGAAGGGCTGCTTTGCGTGTGGGAAAAGGCCCTGTTTGTGATGGGACGCAACGGTGATGATTTTCGCGGGCAGAAAAAACCCGGCAATAGCCGGGTTTTTTGTCTGGCGTGCAGCTTAAGCGGTGAAGGTCTTGCCTTCGAACTGCTCGGCCACGAACTTCCAGTTGACCAGGTTCCAGAACGCCTCGACGTACTTAGGACGCAGGTTACGGTAGTCGATGTAGTAAGCGTGTTCCCATACGTCGCAGGTCAGCAGCGGGATGTCGCCGCTGGTCAGCGGGTTGCCGGCGCCGATGGTGCTGGCCAGAGCCAGGGAACCGTCAGCCTTTTTCACCAGCCAGCCCCAGCCGGAACCGAATGTGCCGATCGAGGTTTTGCTGAACTCTTCCTTGAACTTGTCGAACGAACCGAAAGCCGCGTTGATGGCTTCAGCCAGGGCGCCGGTTGGTTGACCGCCGGCGTTTGGCGCCAGGCAGTTCCAGTAGAAGGTGTGGTTCCAGACCTGAGCGGCGTTGTTGAAGATGCCGCCCGAGGAAGTCTTGACGATTTCTTCCAGGGTCTTGCCTTCGAACTCGGTGCCTGGCACCAGGTTGTTCAGGTTCACGACATAGGTGTTGTGGTGCTTGTCGTGGTGGAATTCCAGGGTTTCCTTGGAAATGTGCGGCTGCAGGGCATCGTGTGCGTAAGGCAGCGGCGGCAATTCGAAAGCCATGATGATTCTCCTAATCAGGTCTGTTGCGGTGAGCGCAAGGCCGATCACGGGCGGCCAGAAATGCACCGGCGAGTTTTTACTCTTTGCGGCGCAGGGTTCGGATCATAGCACCGGGGGTGCGGCTTAACCACGCAACAACTGTGTGGGATAGAGGTTCCAGAGCCTTTTGGAATAATTCAGGAAGCCAATATCAATTGCCCCGCCACCGTGAACATCATCACCGCTACCAGCAGATCCAGAATCCGCCACGTACTCGGCCGTGCCAGCCACGGTGCGAGCCATGCCGCGCCGAACGCCAGGGTGAAGAACCACAGCAGCGAAGCACTCGCCGCGCCGACCACATAAGCGCCGGGTACCGACTGTTGCGCACCGAGGGAGCCGATCAGCAAAACGGTGTCGAGATAGACGTGTGGGTTGAGCAGGGTCACCGCCAGAGCGCTGAGCATCACCGCCCGCAGCGAACGTACGGTCTGGTTTTCACCCTGTTGCAGGCTCTGTTTCGAACAGGCCCGGCGCAGCGCCTGGCTGCCGTACCAGATCAGGAACACCGCGCCGCCCCAGCGGGTAACCGCCAGCAAGGTCGGGTTCTGCGCCAGCACCGTGGCCAGACCGAACACACCGGCCGCCACCAGCAACGCATCACAGGCGACGCACAGCGCGGCGACCGGCAGGTGATGTTCACGCCGCAGGCTCTGCGCCAGGACAAAAGCATTCTGGGTGCCGATCGCCATGATCAGCCCGAACGCCACCAGCAAGCCGTTGGTATAGCTTTGCCACATGACGGTTACTCCGCGTTGGCTGCGAGATCGCGCAGCACTTGCATGGCGCGTTCGGCGTCGGCCTGACCGACGAACAAATGATCGTGGTAGTAGCCGGCAATCACGTTGCAACTGATCCCGGCCTTACCCAGTGCGGTGGCGAATGCGGCGGTCAGGCCGACGGCTTCCAGCGCCGAATGCACGTTCAAGGTGATCCAGGCTGCGACGTAGTCGAAGCTGAAACCGGCGCGCTCGGCGCGGGAACGTTCGAGAATTACCGTCAGGCCTTCCTGTTCGCGGAAACTGCCGACGATTTCCAGACCGCTCGGCAACTGGCCGTCGCGCAAGGTGCAGAACACGTATTCGCCGGCATTGAGCTGCGGGCTCATGCTGCGCAGCAGGGTGGTCAATGAGGTTTCGCCAGCCATCATGGTGGTCCTTGATAAAGAGTGCTTGCTGGCTATTCTCCCGGTTGACGCGGTATAAGAAAAACCAATAGTGCTGATCGCTCATTAGGAAAACTGATGTTCGACTACAAATTGCTTTCCGCTCTGGCCGCTGTGGTCGAGCAGGCCGGATTCGAACGCGCGGCGCAGGTGTTGGGCCTTTCGCAATCGGCGATTTCCCAAAGGATCAAACTGCTGGAAGCTCGGGTCGGCCAACCGGTGCTGGTACGCGGGACACCGCCGTCGCCAACCGAAATTGGCCGGCGTCTGCTCAACCATGTGCAGCAGGTGCGCCTGCTCGAACGGGATTTGCAGACGCTGGTGCCGGCGCTGGACGAAGAGGGCCTGCCGGAACGCCTGCGCATCGCCCTGAATGCCGACAGCCTAGCCACCTGGTGGGCCGAGGCGGTGGGCGACTTCTGCGCCGAACAACATCTATTGCTCGATCTGATCGTCGAAGACCAGACCGTCGGCCTCAAGCGCATGCGCGCCGGTGAAGTGGCCGGTTGCCTGTGCGCCAGTGAGCGTCCGGTGGCAGGCGCGCGCAGCGTGCTGCTCGGAGCGATGCGCTATCGGGCGCTGGCCAGTCCGGCGTTCATCGAGCGGCATTTTCCCGACGGCGTGCGGGCCGAACAATTGCCGCGCACCCCGGCGCTGGTGTTTGGCCCGGACGATTTTCTCCAGCATCGTTACCTCGCCTCCCTCGGCGTCGATGGCGGTTTCGAACATCACCTGTGCCCGTCGTCCGAAGGTTTCATCCGCCTGACCGAAGCCGGGCTTGGCTGGGGACTGGTGCCGGAATTGCAGGTGCGCGAGCAGCTGGAGCGCGGCGTACTGCGCGAACTGTTGCCAGATAAACCGATCGACGTGCCCTTGTATTGGCATCATTGGCGCAATGGCGGTCAGTTGCTCGGGCTGTTGACCGAGCAATTGGTGCGCTCGTCGGCGCAATGGCTGGTGGCCTGAAAGCAGCTACGAGCGTCAAGCTGCAAGCGCCAAGTAAAGCGCTTGCGTACTGTATTTACCTTGCAGCTCGAAGCTCGAAGCTCGAAGCTTGCAGCTGGTTTTGTTGGAGCTCTACATGAAAATTCTGGTCACCGGCGCAAGCGGCTTCATTGGCGGACGCTTTGCGCGTTTCGCCCTGGAGCAGGGCCTGGACGTGCGGGTCAACGGTCGCCGGGCCGAGGGTGTCGAGCATCTGGTGCGTCGCGGTGCCGAGTTCGTTCAAGGCGATTTGAGCGATCCGGATCTGGTGCGTGCGCTGTGCAGCGATGTCGAAGCCGTGGTGCATTGCGCCGGCGCGGTCGGTTTGTGGGGCCGTTATCAGGACTTCCATCAGGGCAACGTGCAAGTCACCGAAAACGTGGTCGAGGCCTGCCTGAAGCAACGGGTCCGGCGGCTGGTGCATCTGTCGTCGCCCTCGATCTACTTTGACGGTCGCGACCATCTCGGCCTGACCGAAGAGCAAGTGCCCAAGCGCTTCAAGCATCACTACGCCGCGACCAAATACCTGGCCGAGCAAAAGGTCTTCGGCGCCCAGGAATTCGGCCTCGAAACCCTCGCCCTGCGCCCGCGTTTCGTCACCGGCGCCGGCGACATGAGCATCTTTCCGCGCTTGCTGAACATGCAGCGCAAGGGCCGTCTGGCGATCATCGGCAACGGTCTGAACAAGGTCGATTTCACCAGCGTACACAACCTCAACGAAGCGTTGCTCAGCAGCCTGCTGGCCGACGCCTCCGCGTTGGGCAAAGCCTACAACATCAGCAACGGCGCTCCGGTGCCGCTGTGGGATGTGGTCAATTACGTGATGCGCAAGATGGAAGTCCCACAGGTCACCAAGTACCGTTCCTACGGTCTGGCCTACAGCGTGGCGGCGCTCAACGAAGGGGTGTGCAAGCTCTGGCCCGGGCGTCCCGAGCCGACCCTGTCGCGCCTGGGCATGCAGGTGATGAACAAAAATTTCACCCTCGACATCAGTCGCGCCCGGCATTATCTGGACTACGATCCGAAAGTCAGTCTGTGGACGGCCCTCGATGAGTTCTGTGGCTGGTGGAAGGCCCAGGACATTCGTTGATACGAATCTGCCGGCCGGCACTGAACCGCGCCACGGCTTGAGGGTCAACCCCAGCGGCCGCGGGGTTTATACTTCGCCCCACTCTGCCATCACCGCGTTTCACAAAGGTTGCCTCAATGTCCATGCGTAACGATGCCCACGACGATTTCGACGATGTACCGAGCCTGCGCGCCGACACCCTCGATGACGACGATTTTCCGGTCACCGCCCGCACCACCGTGCATTCGCGCACGCCGCCGGTGGTCAAGGTCAAGGCCGCCAGCACCGGGCCGTTGTGGGCACTGGTCGGCGCATTGTTCTTCGCCTTCATTGGTCTTGCCTGGTGGAGCTTCCAGCAGATCTCGCTGATGGAGCAGCAACTGGTGGCGACCCAGGAAAGTTTCGCGCGCATCAGTGAGGAAGCGGCGGGGCGCCTGCAGGACATTTCCGGTAAGGTCGTGGCCAGCCAGACCAACGTCACCACCGACAGCGAAGCGTTGAAGCTGCAGATCAAACAGCTGCAAAGTGCGCTTCAGGATCAGAGCAAACAGCAGCAGGGCGTGGCCGGGCAGGCGACGGATCTGGACAAGCGGCTGGCGCAGATGACCGCCCAGACCACTGAACAACAGAACGCCAACACTCAGTTGCAGGCCCAGGTCAAAGCCCTGAGCGCCGAACTGGCCACGCTGAAAAGCACCTCGGCCGACACCAGCAAGCTCGATGCTCAGCTCAAGAGCTTTGATGCACAGGTGAAGGGATTCGATGCGCAGTTCAAGAGCCTCGGTGCCGACATTACGGCTTTGAAAAAACAAGGTGGGTCGAACCCGGCGATCGATCGTCTGGAGCAGGAAATCGTCATCCTCAAGAGCGAGCAGGACAACCGTCCGGCCGCTGCGCAGGGAGGCACCAACACCGCCGAGTTCGATGCGTTCCGAGCGCAGATGACCCGCAACATCAACACCCTGCAAGCGCAGATCCAGAACCTGCAACAGCAACTCAACGCCCGTCCGTAAGCCTCTTGTGTGGCGAGGGCGCGAACGCCCTCGCCACAGCAACATTCAGAAGCTTTCTGAATATCCATACATGCCTTCAGGCCGTCTACGCTCTTGAAACACCAACAAGAACGAGGGATGCGTCATGGGGTTTGTGCACAAGCTGGCCTGGCTCGGCGCGGTGCTGCTGTTGAGTTTCGGTCAGGCCAATGCGGCCACCACGGAAAAAGACGACAGCAAGGCCGCCATCGCCTTGCTGGAAAAGGCTCTGGCCTATTACCACGACAACGGCGACAAGGCGTTCGCGGCGTTCAGCCGCCAGGGCGAATTCGTCGACAAGGACCGTTACGTGTTCGTGGTCGACACCAAGGGCGTGATGCTCGCCAGCGGCGGGCCGTCGTCGGCATTGATCGGTCGCGACGTCAGCGAAGTCCTCGGGCCGGACTTGCAGAAGTCCTTCAAGGACGCCTTGAAAGTGCCGGAAGGCAACGGCATCCAGCAGGCCGAATACCGCTGGCAGAACTGGTCCGACGGCAAGGTCGAGCGCAAGCACGTTTACTATCAACGCATCGGTCAGCGGATTCTGGCGGTGGGTTATTACTTGCCGCGGGCGTCGGCGGAGCAGGCAAAAGCGTTGCTCGACAAAGCGGCCAGCGATTTGACCAAGGACGAGAAGGGCACGCTGTCCGCGATCAACTCGCTCAAGGGCGGTTACCTGCAGGACGACCTGTATGTGTTCGTGGTCAATCTCAACAACCACCGCTACGTCGCCCACGGCACCAACCTGCGGCTGATCAACACCGATTTCGCCAAGGTCGACGACCCGGAAGGCAAACCGGTGGGCGAGCCGATTCTGTCGTTGATCGGCAAACAGGATGAGGGCGAGTATGAATACCGCTGGAAAAATCCGGTGACCGGCAAGGTCGAGAACAAGCATGCCTACCTGAAGAAGGTCGGGAACATGCTGGTGGCGGTCGGTTATTACAGTGCTTGATTGCTGAAAGCTCCCACGCGGCGCGTGGGAGCCATCGGCATCAATCAGCGGGCGCCGTGCTCACGGCCCCGCAGCAACCGGTTGGGCATCGCAATCGCCGCCGCCAGCCCGAGCAGCGACACCGCCGCACTGACCATCAGCAAATGCCGGAACGTCACCAGCAGCTCAGCGCGCAAGGCATTCTGCGCATCGCCGGGCGCCGCGTTCAGGCCATCGAGCAGCACGTTGCCGGAATGCCCTTCACTCATCAGCGAGCTGCCGGTCAGGTGGGCGAAACTGGAGTCCTGCAACAATGCCAGCAACAGTGCCGACATCAACGCCACACCCACCGCGCCGCCCAAAGAGCGGAACAGGTTGGTGGTACTGGTGGCGACGCCAATGTCCTTTTGCTCGACCGAATTCTGCGTACCGACCAGCGACGTCGGGAACTGCATGCCACCGGCGATCCCGCTGAGCAGCATGAACAGGCTGCTGAGCAGCGTCGCATCAGGCGGGCTGAAGGCCATGCCAAGGATCGAGATCGGCATCAGCAGCGCACCGGTCAGAATCTGCGGTTTGTAGCGCCCGGTGATCGAGGTGCGACGTCCGGCGAAATACGCGCCGATCGGCAAACCCATCGCCAGCGGCAGCAAGTGCAGCGCAGCGCTGTCGGCCCCGGCGCCGGTCACGCTCTGAAAGCGCAGCGGCATCAGCACGATCAGGGAAATCGCCTGGAAGCTGCAAAAGAAAATCGTGCACCAGCACAGCAGGGCGCTGCGGTTGGTGAATAGGTGCATCGGCAGCAACGGCTCCCGGGCGCGCCGCTCATGCCAGACGAACACCGCAAGCACCGCCACCGCACAAGCGAACAGCCCGAGCACTTCGCTGCTGCGCCAAGCATGGCCCTGGCCGACCTGAGTGATCGCCAGTAACAGCGCGGTCAGGCCGATGATCATCAGCAGCGTGCCGAGGTAATCGATGACCGGTTTGCGCTGGGGAATCGGCAGGCCGATCAGGTTGCGTCGCGCCACCCAGTACGCGCCAAGACCCAGCGGCAGGTTGATCAGGAACACCCAGCGCCATGACAGGTACTCGGTCATGTAACCGCCGAGCACCGGACCGGCGACGCTGGCCACCGCATACATGCTGGAGAAATAACCCTGATAGCGGCCTCGTTCGCGAGGCGGCACGATATCGCCGATGATCGCCTGGCTCACCGAAATCATCCCGCCGGCACCGATGCCCTGGAAAATCCGCGCCAGCACCAGTTGCTCCATGCTCTGGGCCATGCCGCAGAACAGCGAGGCGAGGGTGAACAGGCCCATGCCGAACAGCATCAGTTTGCGCCGCCCGTACAGGTCACCGAGCTTGCCGTAGATCGGCACCGCGACGGTCATCGCCACCATGTAGCCGGAAATCACCCAGGCCAGCAGGCTGACGTCCTTGAACTGGGCGGAGATGGCCGGCATGGAAACGGCGACGATGGTCTGGTCCAGCGCACCGAGAAAGATCGCCATCATCAGCGCGACCAGCACGCTGCGAATGGCCGGTTTGGGCGTTTCGGGATGGTTGAGATTGGTCACGGGCGAACCTGCGGGCAGTGATTGACCCGCAGTGCCACGGCGAGCGGGTGAGTGCTCGCCAGTGTAAGTCGGTAGCAGGCTATTCGATAGCCTCATAAGGAAGCCCGACGTAATTTTCTGCAATGGTTTTTTGACCGGCCTCCGAGCTGACAAAGTAGTCCAGTTCCGAAGCGCAGATCCGCTGGCTGAAATCATCATGCTCGTCGAAGCGGTGCAGCATCGAAGTCATCCACCAGGAAAACCGCTCGGCTTTCCACACCCGGCGCAGGCAGATCTCCGAGTATTTCTCCAGCAAGTCAGTGCGACCTTCGCGGTAAACCTTCAGCAAAATCCTGAACAGCGTGCTGACATCGCTGGCCGCCAGATTCAAGCCCTTGGCACCGGTCGGCGGAACGATGTGCGCCGCATCCCCGACCAGAAACATCCGCCCGTATTGCATCGGCTCGACCACAAAACTGCGCAGCGGCGCGATGCTCTTTTCAATCGACGGACCGGTCACCAGTTTCTGCGCCAGATCCTCCGGCAGACGATTGCGCAGCTCATCCCAGAAACGCTGATCCGACCAGTCGTCGACGTTTTCCTCGGCCGGCACTTGCAGGTAATAACGGGTGCGGGTCGCCGAGCGCATGCTGCACAGGGCGAAGCCGCGCTCGTGGCGGGCGTAGACCAGTTCATCATGAATCGGTGGTGTGTCGGCGAGAATCCCCAGCCAGCCGAACGGATACACCCGTTCGAAGACTTTCAGGCAGTCCTCGGGAATCGACTGCCGGGCTACGCCGTGGAAACCGTCGCAACCGGCGATGTAGTCGCAATCGACGCGCCAGGTTTCGCCATCCTTTTCGAAGGTGACATAGGCTTCGTCGCTTTTCATGCCACAGGGAACGACATGGCTGGCTTCATAGATTGTCTGTCCGCCGGTCTCCCGACGAGCGGCCATCAGGTCGCGAGTGACCTCGGTCTGACCGTAGACCATCACGGTTTTTCCGCCGGTCAGGGCTTGCAGGTCGATGTGGATCCGGCGCCCGTCGAGGGCCAGTTCGAAACCACCGTGCACCAGACCTTCGGCGTCCATCCGCTGACCTACGCCAGCCTCGCGCAACAGCTCTACCATGCCTTGTTCAAGCACGCCGGCGCGGATTCGGCCGAGCACATAGTCAGGTGTCTGGCGCTCCAGAATCAGAGTGTCGATGCCGGCGTTGTGCAGCAGTTGGCCGAGCAATAATCCGGACGGACCGGCGCCGATGATGGCGACTTGGGTTTTCAGCGTTTTCATTGTTTTTATGACTCGCAAGCTTCACGCGACAACGGCCGGTGAATGATTTTCAGGATTCGAGTGCTTGCATTTTTCCCTTGCGGGTCTGTCAATTGAAGGTGAAAACTGAGCCGATACCTGTACATTCTGCCAATCGGTGCGATTATCGCCCGCAAACCTCGAGGCCTGGATTGAAGTGATGAACAAGCCTGACCTGCCTTCGATTCCGGTGTTCAAGCTCTACGGTGAAAGCCTGGACTGGCCGACCCCTGACTTGCTGCACTGTGAAACCATTTCCAAACGCAGCCGCGAACACCAATGGGAAATCAAACCCCACCGCCACGCCGATTTGTGCCAGTTGCTCTTCGTATTCAAAGGTCAGGCAGAGCTTGAAATCGAAGGCCAACGCACGCAACTGAACGAAGCCGCGATCCAGATCCTGCCGCCGTTATCGGTGCATGGATTCCGTTTTTCCGAGGACGTCGAAGGATTTGTCGTCACCCTCGCCACACCGTTGATCAACCATTTGCAGGCGCAACTGGGTAGCGCGGTGCAGGCCCTGGCCCAGGCCGAAAGTTATCCGGCGGGCAAGGACGCGGAGTACCTCAACAGTCTGTTCGCCGCGTTGCAGGCCGAGTACAACGGCCATCAACCGGCGCGGGAAATGCTCATGCATTCGCTGGTCAGTGTGATCATGGTCTGGGTCAGCCGTCAGGCGATTCACCGTCACAACGCCACGCAACGTCCGCAGCGTCAGCGCGAATACCTCAACGGGTTCATTCAGCTGGTGGAAGAAACCTACCGCCAGCACGTCAAGGTCGAAGACCTGGCCCATCGGCTGGGGATTTCCGTCTCGCACCTCAACGGCACCTGCCGTGAACTGGCGGGGCAGCCGGCGTTGCAGATCATGCACGAGCGTCAATTGCTGGAAGCCAAGCGCCTGCTGACTTACACCAGCATGACCATTTACGAGATGTCCGAGGTGTTGGGGTTTTCCGATCCGACCAACTTCACGCGCCTGTTCCGGCGCCGGGTGGGGATCTCGCCAAAGGCGTTCCGCGACCGCTTGAAGGCCGAGCAGAACGACGACGCCTGAGCCTTGTATCAGCGCAGGGCGTTGAGGGTGGCGTTGTGAGGGATGCAGCGCTCGAAGTTGCAGCTCGCGTACTCACGGGGCAGTTGCCGCAACTGCTCCACGCGCCATGCCGCGGTGCCGTACAGCGCCAGCGTGGCCGCGCAGGTGATGAAAATCGCGAGGTATCTTCTTGTTCTGGTGTTCATGGCGTTGACCTCTGAACGAATACCCTTGGGTACTACTTTCAGCATAGGCCAGAGGGGAGCAGCTGCAAGCTTCGAGCTTCAAGATTGAAGCTTCAAGATTGACGCAGGCTCTCCGCTCTCCGCTTGGAGCTCTCCGCTTGCAGCTTGCAGCTTGCAGCTTGCAGCTTAAAGCTGATCCCACTGCGGGTTTTCGGGAAAACGCTGCACCAGAAAATCCAGCATGCAGCGCAGCGCCGCCGGCATGTGCTTGCGCGAGGCATATACGGCGTAGATGTTCATCTGCCGAGGCTCGGCGTGGGGCAGCAGGCGAACCAGTTCACCGCTGTGCACATGCACCCCGGCCTGATAGGTCGGCAGCATCGCGACCCCGGCGCCGGCCAGAGTCGCGCGCAGCAGGGTGCTGGCCTCGTTGGCGCTGATGTTGCCCTGCACCGGCACCGAAACCGGTTCGCCATCTTCCTCGAAGTGCCACAGGCTCTTGCCGAAATAGGAATGGGTAAGGCAGTTGTGCCGGCTCAGATCCTCGACCCGTTGTGGCTGCGGATGTTCCTGCAGATAGGCGGGCGCCGCGCAGACCACCGAACGGCAGACTGTCAGTCGCCGGGCGATCAGGTTGGGATCGAGATCGTTGCTGGTGCGGATCGCCAGGTCGATGCGCTCGTCCACCAGGTTCACGGTGCGATCGAGCATTTGCAGGTCGATGTTCACCCCCGGATACGCTTTGACGAACGCCGCCATGGCATCGGCCAGTTGCGCATGGCCGAACGAGGTACTGACGCTGATCCGCAGCAAACCCCGTGGCGCATCGGCAGGTTCGCTGACGGCGGCCTGCATGTCGCCGGACAGCTCCAGCATCTGCCGGCAGCGCGGCAGGATTTCGTTGCCGGCGGCGGTCAGGCTCAACTTGCGCGTGGTGCGGTGCATCAGGCGCGCGCCGACCCAGTCTTCCAGTTCCGCCAGATAGCGCGACACCACCGGCCGCGACAGGTCCAGGTGATCGGCCGCCGCCGACTGGCTGCCCAGATCCACTACCGTGACAAACACCCGCATTGCTTGGAGACGATCCATGATTTGCCCGCTTTCAGAAACAAACTATGTTCAAGCATCGCATTTTTTGTAACGAGTCTGGCAACTAAGCTCTGTCCCCATCGCCAAGCACGGCATTCGAACAGCGGAGCAACCCATGATCGGCTTCACCACCCTCAAGCGCGTTTTACTGGCCACCGCCACCCTCGGCTTTGCTGCCCACGCAGCGGCTGCGAATCTGACCCTCGATGTCTACAACCCGGGCACCCATGCGATCTTCCCGGTGACCTCGGTGCTGGTCAGTGGCGAGAAGGACGCGATTCTGGTGGACGCGCAGTTCGGCAAATCCCAGGCCGAGCAAGTGGTGGAAAAGATCCGCGCCAGCGGCAAGCAACTGACCACCATCTACATCAGCCACGGTGACCCGGATTACTACTTCGGTCTCGACACCCTGACCAAAGCCTTCCCGGACGCCAAGGTGCTGGCTTCGCAACCGACCGTTGATCACATCAAAAAAACCGTCGACGGCAAGCTTGCGTTCTGGGGTCCGAAAATGGGCGCCGACGTGCCGGCCAAAACCATCGTGCCGGGCGTGCTCAAGGGCGACAGCCTGATGCTCGAAGGTCAGAAATTGCAGGTGGTTGGTCTGGAAGGCAAGCAGCCGGATCGCAGCTTCGTGTGGATTCCTTCGCTGAAAGCCGTGGTCGGTGGTGTGGTTGTCGCCGAGAACATTCACGTGTGGATGGCCGACACCCAGACTGCGCAATCCCACGCCGACTGGCTGGAAACCCTGCACTCGATCGAAACCCTGAAACCGAAAACCGTGGTGCCGGGTCACTACCTGGGTGACAGCGCCCGTTCGCTGGCGGCGGTGAAATTCACCGCCGACTACATCAAGGCGTTCGATGCCGAAACCGCCAAGGCCAAGGACTCTGCCGCGCTGATCGCCGCGATGAAAAAACGCTACCCGACACTGGGCGAGGAAAGCTCGCTGGAGCTGAGCGCCAAAGTCGCCAAGGGCGAGATGAAGTGGTAACCCGAATCTGAAAAACGCAGCACTCTCAAGCCAACTGGAGAATGTCATGAGCAAGATCGCAATCATTGGTGCCACCGGCCGTGCCGGCAGCCAATTGCTGGAAGAAGCCCTGCGTCGCGGCCACAGCGTCACCGCCATCGCTCGGGATACCTCGAAGATCGGCGCCCGCGCCGGTGTGGTCAGCAAGAATGTCGACGTGCTGAATGCAGCCGCGTTGCAGGACGCCGTCGCCGGCCACGATGTGGTGATCAGCGCAGCGCATTTCGCCACGGTGCCGGCGAGCGCGCTGATCGGTCCGGTGAAACAGGCCGGGGTGAAACGTCTGCTGGTGGTCGGCGGTGCCGGTTCGCTGTTGCTGCCGGACGGCACCCGCGTGATCGACAGCGCCGGTTTCCCGGCCGAGTACAAGGCTGAGGCCAGCGCCGGTGCGGCGTTCCTTGATGCCTTGCGTCAGGAAAAGGAACTGGACTGGACGTTCCTGTCGCCGTCGGCGCTGTTTGTCGAAGGCGAGCGCACCGGCAAGTTCCGCGTGGGCAAGGATGACTTGCTGGTGAGTGCCGAAGGGCAGAGCTCGATCAGCTTTGCCGACTATGCGATTGCGTTGATCGACGAAGTGGAAACGCCGAAGCATTCGCGTCAGCGGTTTACTGTCGGTTATTAAGTACTGAAAAGCCCCTCACCCCAGCCCTCTCCCGGAGGGAGAGGGAGCCGATCGTGGGATGCTTGAAAATTACGCCGACTTGAACGGGATGTATTGAATCCATAATCGCCCAGATTTTTCAGGTCGATGTATTACGTAAGACACCTCGGTCAGTTCCCTCTCCCTCCGGGAGAGGGTTAGGGTGAGGGCAAGGCCTCACCGCGTATGAGCCTGCTCAACCAACCACCCCATCAACTCCTGCAATTTCGCCGACGGCTCCGACGCCGGCGCCACGATGTAATAGCCCAGTCCCGTCTTCACCTTCAGATCGAACGGCATCACCAGTCGCCCGGCGTTCAAGTCGTCGCCGATCAGTGACCAGTCGCCGATCGCCACCCCCGTCCCGTGGGACGCCATCGACATCGCCTGATCCAGCGTTTCGAAATGCTGACCGCTGGCGATATTGCTCAAGTGCAGTTCGGCGGCTTCGAGCCAGAGAGTCCAGTCGTCATCCGTGTGAGTCGGGTGCAGCAGCAGATGCTGTTGCAGATCTGCCGGTGTGTGCAGGGCCGGCCCACCGTTGAGCAGCGTCGGCGAGCAGACCGGCGTCAGTTGTTCATCGAACAGGTGCAGGGTGGCGGGTGAGTCGTGGGGCGCGGTGCCGTAGATCACCGCTGCGTCGAACTGCTCGCGATGAAAATCCACCCCGTGTTGCAGCGACGCCGTGAGTTTCACCGGCACGTCCGGGCGCTCGCGCTGCCATTGCAGCAGGCGCGGCAACAACCAGCGCATCACGCAGCTCGGCGCCTTGAGTTGCAAGGTCTCGCGTTTGGCGCCGATCTGCTCCACCGAGTCGCCGATCAGGCTGAACACCTGCTGCACCCGTGGCAGCCATTCGCGACCTTCGGCCGTCAGCTCCAGGCCTCGGGCCAGGCGAATGAACAGCTCATAACCCAGATGTTCCTCAAGCCCCGCGATCTGCCGGCTCACCGCGCCTTGGGTGATGTGCAACTGCTCGGCGGCCCGGGTGAAGTTGCAGCACTGCGCGGTAATCAGAAACGTGTGCAGGGCGGGCAGGGGAGGCAGTCGTTTCATGTGGATCCAAGGTATGACGTGAGGACATGGCTAGTATGAGCTTTTATCGATTGTTGCGGCTACGGGTCGCCCGTTTCAATGAGGCCAATCACCGGTTCCTTTAAAGCCCGGTGCCTCAACGAACAAGAAGGGCAAAGACATGGCGACGTGTGGCGAAGTACTGGTCAAGTTACTCGAAGATTATGGGGTCGAGCAGGTGTTCGGCATCCCCGGGGTGCATACCGTGGAGCTGTATCGCGGGCTGGCCCGTTCGAGCATCAACCACGTCACCCCGCGCCACGAACAGGGCGCCGGTTTCATGGCCGACGGCTACGCCCGCACCAGCGGCAAACCGGGTGTGTGCTTCATCATCACAGGTCCAGGCATGACCAACATCACCACCGCCATGGGCCAGGCTTACGCCGATTCGATCCCGATGCTGGTGATCTCCAGCGTGCAGTCGCGCAGTCAACTGGGCGGCGGTCGCGGCAAGCTGCATGAACTGCCGAACCAGAGCGCACTGGTCGGCGGCGTGGCGGCGTTCTCCCACACCCTGATGTCGGCGTCCGAATTGCCGGGCGTGCTGGCCCGTGCTTTCGCGCTGTTCCAGGCTGGGCGTCCGCGTCCGGTGCACATCGAAATTCCGCTGGACGTGCTGGTCGAAGAAGCCGACGAACTGCTCGCCAGCGTGCCGGTCAACATCGACCGCGCCGGTGCTGCGCCGGCCGCCGTGAGCCGCATGACTGAACTGCTGGCCGGCGCTCAGCGTCCGCTGATCCTCGCCGGTGGCGGCGCCATCGACGCAGCGGCCGAACTCACCGAACTGGCCGAGCTGCTCGACGCACCGGTGGCCCTGACCATCAACGCCAAAGGCATGCTACCGTCCAGCCATCCTCTGCTGATCGGATCGACCCAGAGCCTGGTGGCGACTCGCGCTCTGGTGGCCGATGCCGACGTGGTGCTGGCGATCGGCACCGAGCTGGCGGAAACCGACTACGACGTCACCTTCGCCGGCGGCTTCGAAATCCCCGGCAAGTTGCTTCGCGTCGATATCGATCCCGACCAGACCGTGCGCAACTACCCGCCGCACGTGGCGCTGGTGGCCGACTCGCGCAACGCTGCGCAAGCATTGCTGAGCGCGCTGTCGCACAAACCGCTGGCCGAGCGCCGCAACGATTGGGGTCAGGTGCGTGCCGCGCGTCTGCGTGAAGACCTGGCTGCGACCTGGGATGCCCCGACGCTGGCCCAGACCCGTTTCCTCGAAACCGTGCTGCACGAATTGCCGAACGCAGTGTTCGTCGGTGACTCCACGCAACCGGTGTACACCGGCAACCTGACGTTCAACCCGGAGCGCCCGCGCCGCTGGTTCAACTCGTCCACCGGTTACGGCACCCTCGGTTACGCCTTGCCGGCAGCGATCGGCGCGTGGCTCGGTGGCAACCTCGAACACGGCGCACGTCCGCCGGTGGTGTGTCTGATCGGCGACGGCGGTCTGCAATTCACCCTGCCGGAACTGGCCAGCGCCGTCGAAGCGCGCACCCCGGTGATCATCCTGCTGTGGAATAACCAGGGTTACGAAGAAATCAAGAAATACATGGTCAACCGCGCCATCGAGCCGGTGGGCGTGGATATCTATACCCCGGATTTCATCGGTGTGGCCAAGGCACTGGGTTGCGCAGCAGAAGCGATCAGCTCGGCCGAACATTTGCGCGGTGCACTGCGCGCCGCCACCGATCGTCAGGGCCCGACCCTGATCGAAATCGACCAGACCCAATGGATGAAGGCGGTGGCCCAATGATCAATTTCCCGACCACACTCGACGGCCTGTACATCAACGGCCAATGGTCCGCCGGCCGCGAACATCTGCGCGTCATCAACCCGGCCACCGAAGCGCTGCTGACCACGGTCAATGGCGGTGACGAAAGCGCCGTCAACCAGGCGGTAGCGGCGGCGACCGAAGCCTTCAAGGGCTGGTCGAAAACCACCGGTGCCGAGCGCGCCGCGATACTGCGCAGCATCGCCAATGGCGTGCGCAACGGTCGCGAACATCTGATGAAGTTGCAGTCGAGCAACAACGGCAAACCGCAGTTCGAAGCGGGCATCGATGTCGACGACGTGATCGCCACCTTCGAGTACTACGCCGAACTCGCCGAAGGCCTCGATGCGAAACAGAACAGCAATGTGCCGCTGCCCAGCGATGACTTCAGCGCACGTCTGCGCCGCGAGCCGTGCGGTGTTGTCGGGCTTATCGTGCCGTGGAATTTCCCGATGGTCACCACCGCATGGAAACTCGCGCCAGCTCTCGCCGCCGGTTGCTGCGTGGTGCTCAAACCGTCGGAAGTCACACCGCTGCCGGAGCTGGAACTGGCGACCATCATTGCCGAATCCGGTCTGCCAAAAGGCGTGTTCAACCTGGTGTGCGGCACCGGTCTGGCAGTCGGCGCGCCGCTGTCGGCGGACCCGCGCATCGCCAAGATTTCCTTCACCGGCAGTAACGCCGTGGGTGTGCAGGTGATGCAGCGCGCCGCTGAAACCGTGAAGGGCGTGAGCCTGGAACTGGGCGGCAAATCCTCGCTGCTGATTCTGGAAGATGCCGACCTTGATCTGGCGGTGGAACTGGCCTGCGGTGGCGGTTTCTTCAACGCCGGGCAGATGTGTTCGGCCACCAGCCGAGTGCTGGTGGCCGATGAAATTGCCGATGAATTCCTGATTCGTCTGAAGGCCCGCGCGGAAAAAATCCGGGTGGCCGATCCGTTCGATCCTGAAGTCGAGATGGGCGCGCTGGTCAATCAGGCGCAGTACCAGCGTGTGCTCGGTCACATCGACCGTGGCCTCAGCGCCGGGGCCAAGCTGATCTGTGGCGGTAATCGTCCGGCCGATCTGCCGCGCGGATATTTCTTGCAGCCGACGATCTTCACCGAAGTGCCCCTCGACAGTGCGCTGTGGTGTGAAGAGATTTTCGGCCCGGTGATCTGCGTGCGCAGTTTCGCTTCGGAAGCGGAGGCGATTGCCCTGGCCAACGACAGTCAGTTCGGGCTGGTCGCCAGTGTCGTCACGCGCAATGCCGAGACCGCGGATCGGGTCGCCAACGCCCTGCAGGCGGGGCTGGTGTGGCTCAACGCGCCGCAGGTGATCTTCCCGCAGACCGCGTGGGGCGGCTACAAACAGAGCAGCATCGGCCGCGAATTGGGGCCATGGGGCCTGGCGGCATTTCAGGAAATCAAGCACGTGATTCGCGCGCTCTGAATGCCCGAAAAAGGTCAGCGCATGCCTCGCAACGAGGCATGCGCCGGCGTCATGGCTCCAATGAGTTTTTATCGATAGTCAGGTGTTTTGCACGACCTCAGGATGAACCCGCAGACCACGCTCAAGCCCTTTGAAACCGGGCGCTTGAGCAATTTCGGTCAGGCAGATGCAAGGGTTGCGATCAGTCTCATACTTACAAGAATAATGGGAGTCCTAAATGGGCGAGCACGATCTGAACAGGCGTCAATTCATCAAAACCGTCGGTGTGGCCTCGGTGGCTGCGGCGGCCATGAGCATGCCCTTCATCCGGGCCAGTGCCAGCGACACCCGCTTTGCCGGCAAGACCCTGCGCCTGTTGACCTGGTCCGATGACACGGGCCTCGCCGCACTGCGCAACATCGCTGCAACGTTCGAAGCCAAGACCGGCGCCAAAGTGATTGCCGACCGTACCGGCAGCACCTCGGAAATGGTCGCCAAGCTCAAGGCCGGTGGTGACCGCCCGCAGTACGACATCATCACCCTGGCTGGCGTCGGCGCCGAAGGTCTGGCCGCTGCCGGACTGCTGGAAAAACCCGATCTCAACCGCATTCCCAACCTGGTCGACGTCCCGGAAAAATACCGCACCGGGGCCAACGGTCACGGCATCGGTTACCTGCTGTGGTGCAACAGTCTGGTTTACAGCACTCGCACCCAGACCACCGCGCCGGACAGTTACGCGGCACTGTGGGACGCCGATCTGGCACCGAACATTTTCCTGCCGCCGCCGAACTGGACCGAGGCCATGGACCTGATCATCATCGCCGCCAAACTGGCCGGGGGTGACGAGCACAACATCGAGCCGGGCTTCAAGAAACTCGCCGAGCTGAAAGACCGCGTGGTGACCCTGGGCGAAAACCCCAACCAGATCGCCGAGCTGTTCCGCACCGGTTCCCTGGACATGGGCGGCCTGTATGCCCCGGCGTTTTTCCCCAAGCAGATCCGCGACCCGAACTATGGCCTCGGCGCCACGTTCGGCATGAAGGAAGGTTTCTACACCGACCTGATGCTTTCGGTGATGCCGAAGAACCGTCCGGGCGACACCGACCTGGCTTACGCCTTCATCGACCACTCTCTCGATCCGCTGGTGCAGGGCAAGATGGCCGAAGACATCTTCAACGGCCCGGTCAATGCCAAGGCGATCATCTCCGCCGAAGCGCGCAAGAGCCCGTTCATCCTCACGCCGGAGCAGATCGCGGAGAAGGCGATCATGCACGACAACGCCTTCCTGGCGACCGTGCATGACCAGTGGATTCGTCGCTACACGGAAATCTTTTCTTCCTGATCGAGTGATGGACGCAGGTTCTTCAAACACCGAAGTACCTGTGGGAGCGAGCTTGCTCGCGATTGCGGACTGACATTCACCGACAGTGTCGACTGACAGATTGCTATCGCGAGCAAGCTCGCGCCCACAGATTTCTCGGTGGATTTGAAGGCAGTGTCTGTCAGTTGTTTTTCCATTGACGAGATCATTGCTATGGAACATCAATCCCTGACCCAACCGGTCGGCGCGGGTGACGCGCGCCCGGCGCGCGGTGTTTCGCCGACCGCGCGGGCGTGGTTTTTCCTCACGCCGTCGATGCTGTTTCTCGGCGTGCTGATTGCCGCCAGCCTGCTGGTGCTGCGCATGAGTGTCGGTACCAAGGGTGCGGAGTGGTCCGGTTTCAGCCTGACCAGTTACGCCCAGTTGCTCGAACCATACTACCTCAAATCGTTGCTGCTGACCTTGCGTCTGGCGCTGATCAGCGCGGTGATCGCCGTGGTGCTGGCGATCCCGGTGGCGTACACCATGTCGCGCCTGACTTCGCCATTCGTGCGACGGATTTTTCTGGCGGCGGTGCTGCTGCCGCTGCTGGTCAACCTGCTGCTGCAAAGCTATGGCTGGCTGGTGATCCTCGGCCCTGGCGGCATGCTCAACCAGACCCTGATGGGCCTCGGTCTGATCAAGCGTCCGATCATGTTGCTGTACAACCAGAACGGCGTGTTGATGGGCCTGGTGCAGACCGCGTTCCCGCTGGCTGTGCTGCCGATTGCCAGCGCCATGCGCGGTGTTGCTCGCAGCTATGAAGAAGCCGCCGCGACCCTCGGTGCCAGCCGCTTTCAAGTGTTCCGTCAGGTGGTGTTGCCGATGAGTCTGCCGGGGATCATCACCGGCGCGACCCTGGTGTTCGCCTACAACGCCAGCAGCTTCGTGGTGCCGCTTTTGCTCGGCGGTCGGCGCGTGCCGATGCTCGCGGTGATGGTGCATGACCAGATCGCCCCGCTGATGAACTGGCCCGCCGCATCCGCCGCCGGTGTGGTGCTGATCGTCACCACGCTCGCCATCATGACCTTGTCCGAATACATCACCGGCCGCCGTCGCCGTCTGCTGGAGGCTTCGCAATGAGTGCCCTGATCAAGAAGCGTCAGTCGCTGTTGCCGGGCGATACCGGCAAGTTCGCCGGCATTCTTTCCGGGATCATTTTGTTCCTGGCCGTGTTGCCGATCCTGACCATGATCGTGATGTCGTTCAGCGGCGCGTCGAACCTCGACTTCCCGCCGAGCAGCTACAGCCTGCAGTGGTACAAAGCGGCGTGGCACACCTTCGTTTCGCCCGATGCCAGCGATGTGCTGAGCCTCGGCCAGGCCATGGGCACCAGTTTGCTGGTGTCATGCCTGACGATGATTTTCGCCACGCTGATCGCGGTGCCGGCGGCCTACGCGCTGACCCGTTGCGAGTTCCGTGGCAAGGGTGTGGCGCTGCAGCTGATGTCGCTGCCGCTGGTGTTCCCGATGGTGGTGCTGGGGCTGGCGTTGCTGCTGGTGTTCGACAGCCTGCCGTTCCACATGACCACCTCGCGGCTGGTGATCGCCCACGTGATTCTGGCGCTGCCGTTCGTGGTGAAGAATTGCACGGCGGCCATGCTTTCCATCGGCAGCGAAGTCGAAGAAGCCGCGCAGATGCTCGGCGCCTCGCCATTGCGCGCCATCGTCGATGTGGTGGTGCCGTTGATGAAGTCGGGGATTCTGGCGGGGATGCTGCTGGCGTTCATCGTCTCGTTCAACGAATTCACCGTGACCTATTTCCTCTACACCATCGACGTCATGACCGTGCCGATCTGGATGTACAGCCGCACTGTGTCATCGCTCGACCCTACCGTGTTCTCGTTTGCCGTGCTGATCGTGCTGATCGACTTTGTCCTGATCTGGGCGCTGGAGAAGCTGGTCGGTGAAGGCGGCGTTTCATTCTGATTTCTTGAGGTGATTTATGTCTGGTCTGATTCTGGAAAACGTCGAGAAACACTACGGCTCGGCCTGCGCGGTAAAAGACGTCAACCTGCATTTGCCCGAGGGCAAACTGGTGTGCTTCCTCGGCCCGTCGGGTTGCGGCAAGACCACGTTGCTGCGAATGATCGCCGGGCTGGAAACCCTCACCGGCGGCGAGATCCGCCTGGACGGCGAGGACATCGGCCACACCCCGGCGCACCTGCGCAACTTCGGCATGGTGTTTCAGTCGCTGGCGCTGTTCCCGCACATGACCGTGGGCGAGAACATCGCCTATCCGCTGAAACTGCGCGGTGTGAGCAAGGCTGATCAACAGGCGCGGGTGGTGGAGTTGCTGGAGCTGATCCAGCTGCAACCGATGATTGATCGCCCGGTGGCCAAACTCTCCGGCGGCCAGCGTCAGCGAGTGGCGATTGCCCGGGCGATTGCCTCGCACCCGAAAATCCTTCTGCTCGACGAACCGCTGTCGGCGCTGGACGCCAAGTTGCGCGAGTCGATGCAGGTGGAAATCCGTCAACTGCAACAACGCCTGAACATCACCACGATCATGGTGACCCACGATCAGCGCGAGGCCATGACTATGGCCGATATCGTGGTGGTGCTGGGTGAGCATCGGGTGCAGCAGGTGGGCACGCCGATTGAAATCTATCGGCATCCGGCCAACGAATTCGTCGCGGACTTTATCGGCTCGGGGAATATTTTCCCGGCCACCGCACTGGGCGATGGCAAGATCGTGCTGCCGGGTGGCGATGCCCTGCAAGTGCCGACCTGCAGCAGCATCGTAGTCGGGCAGAAAGTGAAGATGCTGATTCGTCCCGAAGACCTGCAACTGTCGGCACCGCAGGCTACGGCGGGCAATCGTCTGCTGGGCAAGGTGACGTTTGTGCGGGATATCGGCGCGACCATCGAGACTACGGTGGAGTGTTCCGGGGTGACGTTTACGGCGCTGAGTACGCCGTGTCAGGGCTTCGGGTTGGGGATCGGGCATCCGGTGTCGGTGACGTTGCCGAGTGAGGCGTGTCGGGTGCTCGGCGCCTGATCAGACACTCAATCTCAGGCGCGCCAGATCCCTCAACGGCGGCGCGCCAAACAACCGGCTGTACTCGCGGCTGAACTGCGACGGGCTTTCATACCCCACCCGATACCCGGCCGCCGACGCTTCCAGCCCCTCAGCCAACATCAGGCGCCGCGCCTCTTGCAGGCGCAGCTGCTTCTGATACTGCAACGGACTCATCGCCGTCATCGCCTTGAAACGGTGATGCAGGGTCGAGACGCTGAGGTTCACTTCCTTCGCCAGATCATCAATGCGCAGCGGCTGTTCGAAGTTGCCGTTGAGCCATTTGATCGCCTGGCTGATACGGTGGCTCTGGCTGTTGGCGATGGCAATCTCGTACAGCCGATGGCCCTGCGGACTGCGCAGCAGGCGATAGAGAATCTCCCGGCGGATCAACGGCGCGAGCATGGCGATGTCTTTCGGCGCGTCGAGCAGGCGGGCCAGACGCAGCACCGCATCGAGCATGGCGCTGTCGATCTTCTCCACATACAAACCGCGTCCGGTCGGACGGGTCGGCACGCCCATCGGGCCGGCGTCGGCGATCAGTGCGGTGATTTCCGCCGGATCGATGTCCAGGCGCACGGCGAGGATCGGCTCTTCGGGCGAGACATTCACCACCCGACCGCTCAACGGCATCGAGACCGATACCACCAGGTAATTAAGCGGGTCGTAATTGAAGAATTCGTCCGCCAGCCGTACCTCTTTGCGACCCTGGGCCATGATGCACAGCGCCGGTTGCGCAAGCACCGGGGCGAAGTCATGGGACCGGGTGTGGCGCGACATGACCAGCGAGCCGACGGCAGTGGCATAACTGCCATCTTCGGACGTGTTGCGGCGGATGATGGCCGCCAGTTCCGCGCGCTGCTTTTCCATGTCGGCATCGGGCGGCGCTTGAAAACGATCGAATGACGTCACGTGCGGCATCCTCGGCAAAGTCGGTGGGAATGGAGCAGAGCATAAGTTTGTGCAAGCGCAAGCGGTAGACACATCCTGCGAAATGCTTGCCTGATCCTGCATTGGGTTGTTGGCCCGTCCAGCCATAGCAGGACGCAGATCGTCAGAGTTGCCCGAAACCGGTGTGACAGGACGGTGACAGCAATTCACGACTTGTTACAGGTCTGCACGACAGTCTCGCAGGATTGTGCAACGCGACGGCAGGAATCGACTAACGGCGAACGGGAGGCGGCCCTTAACCTTGAATCCTGTCGCAGCCCGTCCCCGGCTGCCACGCGACTCCCTGGGAGGGTTGAACATGTCCAAGCAGATTCCCGTCAGTCATATGGCCTTCGTTCGAGCGCGCGCCGGACGCTCGGCGGAACTCGGCATGCGCCTGAGCGCCCTGATCGAACCGTCCCGCGCCGCCCCCGGTTGCCTGAGCTTTGCCTTGCAGCATTCGCAGTGCGATCCGGATTTGTGGCTGGTCTCCGGCTTCTGGAACAACCAGCAATCGATGACCGCGTATTTCAGCAGCCCGTCGATGGAAATCTTTGCCGAGCTGGTGCAGGAGCTGGTGGTCAACAGCCTGGATTTCCACACCTTCAAGGAAGTCTCGGCCGCACAGGCCGTAGGGCAATGCACTGCGCCGATACACAAACTCGCCGGTTGAATGTTTAATGTCGGGCTTATCCGATTGAGCCAGGACCTGCGATATGGCACGTAAAGAGTTCGAACACTTCGAAGCGGTTTCCGCTGTAGTCCCCGTCGAGTTGGGCGGCAACAAGGGTTATCACGCGGCAATCGCCGTCAAGGCCCTGGTCGACGGCGGCGCACCGCGCTTTCACAAACTGCTGAACGATCAGGTTTTCCCCGGCGCCATTGCGGCCGATGAAGCCGCGATCAACGAACTGGACAAGCTCAAGGGCGTCACCGACGACGCCGAGCTGATCTGGTAAGCGCTTACTTCGTTGCCCCCGGGCGCCACATCTTGAACAACGCCTCCGGCCCCAGCTGGAAATAGTCCGCCGGCCCGCCGCCCCGCAGTATCGGTTCGGCGGCGGCCGTGTCGTAGATCCCGTCCTTCAACAGCCACTTGGCGATATGCACGGCGACCACTTCGCCGAGCACCAGCCAGCTCGGCACGGTCTCGCCGTCGGCGCGTTGCAACTGAATGATCTGGGTGACCTTGCACTCGAAGGACACCGGGCTTTCGGCCACGCGCGGCACGGCAATCACCTTCGACGCCACCGGCGTCAGCCCTGCGAGTTCGAACTCGTTGACCTGCGGCCCGACCATCGCGCAGCTCTGGTTCATCTGCTCGGCCAGCGGTCGGGTGGCGAGGTTCCAGACGAATTCGCCGGTCTGCTCGATGTTGTTCAGGCTGTCTTTGCGACCGACGCTGGAGAACCCGATGATCGGCGGAATGTAGTTGAACGCGTTGAAAAAGCTGTAGGGCGCCAGGTTCAGCCGGCCCTCGGCATCCTGCGAAGAAATCCAGCCGATGGGACGCGGGCCGACGATGGCGTTGAACGGATCGTGGGGCAGGCCGTGGCCGTTGGCCGGTTCGTAGAAATGGATGTCATCGGGCATGGCGGGGTGATCCTGAAGGCTTCTATAAGCGACCAATAGTGCAAGTCCGATCCGCGAAGATCAAATACCGACCTTTGGAAATGAACAAGCCCGGCAATGGCCGGGCTTTGGTGTCTGCATTCTGGCAATCAGCTGATGGCAGCGGCGGTACCGGTTTTATCAAAGCCGTCGGCGGCGATGGCGTTTGCGGTGCCTGTTTTATCGAAACCGTCTGCAGCGATGGCGTTGGCAGTGCCGGTTTTATCGAAACCATCAGCAGCAACGGCTTTGCCAACGTTGGTTTTATCGAAACCATCGGCAGCGTAGGCGCCGGTGTGGCTGGTTTCGATGGCAGCGCTGGCGCCGGAAATGAAGTCGGCGGATTTGGTTTTGTCCGAACCGTCGGCGGCGAAAGTGTTGGCGGCCAGTACGGACAGGGTCAGGGCGAGGATCAGTTTGGTTTTCATGGTCGTTCTCCAGATTCGAAATTCGTTGGCGATGTGTTTCGCATGGGGTTCATGCTACGCCAACTAAATTGATTAAAAAGCGCAAAATAATGCTAGAAACAATCGATTAAATTGATATTAAGGGCGACACATTCAATTCGCTTTCGTCGTCGGAGCGAGCGTCGCGCAGTTAATCGATCAGGTAGGTGCAGGATGCGGCAGAGGCATTAACCGGTGATTAATCACCGTTTTTTGCGTGTGTGACAGATTTTTCATGGATTCCCGACCGGTTTTTCACCCGCGCAACGCCAGTCTGCCACGGCCATAAAGCCAAAAACCGGCCGTCACACACTGGAGCGTTGCCCGCGATGAACAAACTGCCTCAAATCACCCTGGCCTTCTGGGTCATGAAAATCTGCGCGACGACCCTGGGGGAAACCGCGGGGGATTTGTTGTCGATGACCCTTAACGTCGGCTACGCCATCAGCTCGCTGATCCTGATCAGCGTGTTTGTCCTGACGCTGGTCGCGCAGTTGATGTCCAAGACTTACAAGCCGTTGCTGTACTGGATCGTGATCCTGTCGACCAGCACCGCCGGCACCACCATGTCCGACTTCATGGACCGCACGCTGGAACTGGGTTACGCCACCGGTTCCATGATCCTGATCGCGATCCTGCTGGCGATCTTCGCGGCTTGGCGCCTGAGCGGCGACTCGCTCAACGTCACCAAGGTGCAGAGCTTTCGCGGCGAGATGTTCTACTGGATGGCGATTCTGTTCTCCAACACCCTGGGCACCGCACTCGGCGATTACCTGGCGGACGACTCCGGCCTGGGCTTTGCCGGTGGCGCGCTGTTGATCGGCTCGGCGATTGGTGTGGTCGTGCTGCTCAAGTACTTCACGAAGATTTCGCCGGTGGCGCTGTTCTGGGTGGCGTTCGTGCTGACCCGGCCGTTTGGCGCAACCCTGGGTGACTTGATGACCAAGTCCCATGAGAAGGGCGGACTGGATTTCGGCACTATCGGTTCGTCGGCGGTACTGGCGGGGATTTTGCTGGTGATGATCGTGGGTGCGTCGTATGCGCAGAAGCGCTATGGCAGCAAACAGGGCGTTGCCGAATTGTCCTGATCGGGAAATCGGACAGAAAAGAAACGCGCGAAGGTCTTGCACCTTCGCGCGTTTTTTTGCGGTCAGTCAGTGACGATGTGCGAGTGTTTCTGCGTGTCTTTCATGGTGATGTACACCAGCAGGGACACCGCGATGCACGCGGTCACGTACCAGTAGTAACCGGTTTCCATGCCGATGCTCTTGAACCACAGTGCGATGTATTCGGCTGTGCCGCCGAAGATCGACACGGTCAGTGCGTACGGCAGGCCGACGCCCAGGGCGCGGATTTCGGTCGGGAACAGCTCGGCCTTCACCACGGCGTTGATCGAGGTGTAGCCGCTGACGATGATCAGCGCCGCCATGATCAGGAAGAACGCGCCCCACCAGGTCTGGATGGTGTGCAGGGTCATCAGGATCGGCACGGTGAAGATCGTACCGAGCACGCCGAAGGCGATCAGGATCGGACGACGACCGATTTTATCGGACAGGCCGCCGATGATCGGTTGCAGGCACATGAACAGGAACAGCGTGGCGGCAGAAATGGTGGTGGAGTCGGAGATGCTCATGCCGACGGTGTTCACCAGGTATTTCTGCATGTAGGTGGTGTAGGTGTAGAACGCCAGCGTACCGCCCATGGTCAGGCCGACCACGGTGAGCAGTTCCTTTGGATGACGAAGCAAGGTGCGCATCGCGCTTTCCTTGGACTTCTCTTTCTTGGTGAACGACTCGGTTTCTTCCATGCCACGACGCAGGTACAGCGCCACGATTGCGCACAGCGCGCCGATGGCGAACGGAATACGCCAGCCCCACGCGTACAGCTCTTCGGTGGTCAGGAACTGTTGCAGCACGATCAGTACGCCCAGCGCGATGAGCTGGCCGGAAATCAAAGTCACGTACTGGAAGCTGGAGAAGAAGCCGCGACGATCCTTGGTCGCCATCTCCGACAGGTAAGTCGCCGAGGTGCCGTATTCGCCACCGACCGACAAGCCTTGCAGCAGGCGGGCGAACACCAGCAGGATCGGCGCGCCGACACCGATGGTTTCATAACCCGGGCTCAGGGCGATGATCAGCGAGCCGAAGCACATCAGGTAAACCGAGGCCATCAGGGCTTTTTTACGTCCGACCTTGTCGGCGTACAGGCCCATCAGCCAGCCACCGATCGGGCGCATCAGGAAGCCCACGGCGAAGATCGCGGCGGTGTTGAGCAGTTGGGCGGTGGTGTCGCCTTTGGGGAAGAAGGCTTTGGCGAAGTACAGCGAGAAGGCGGCATAGACGTACCAGTCGTACCACTCGACCATGTTGCCGACGGAACCGCTGAAGATCGACTTGATGCGACTGGCGGTGGTTCGTTCTTTAGCCGGCACGGCAGCCGACCCAAGAGGCAGGGCGTTGGAGTTATCCATTGAAGGATCCTTCGTTTAATTGTTTTTGTGGAGCGCGTTGAAACGCAGCCTGCGAGGGCTGTAGCAGGAGCTGTGCCAACGGAGGGAGGGCCGGTTTAGAGGGGCTGGGGAGATGAGTTGAGCGGGATTTTGCCGATGATCCGGAATGAATGAGCGGATTTCCGCTTATGGGGGCTTGAATCAAAAGCCCCCTCACCCTAGCCCTCCCGAAACGTCGGACCGCCCGGAGGGAGAGGGGACTGACGGAGTAGATTATTCGAGGTGCACCGACCTGAGATATCGAGTCGAACTCAGGTTTGAAAACCAGCGCAAATCGGCTCCCTTTCCCCCTCGCCCCCCTGGGGGAGAGGGCTGGGGTGAGGGGGATGGATTTCAGCCACGCGAAAAATATCCAGCCGAACTCAATCAACCAAAAACATTTCCCGACTCAACCCATGCCGCTGCATCTTTTCATTAAACGTACGACGCGGCAGTTGCAGTTCTTCAAGCACGGCTTTCACATCCCCCTTGTGCCGGGTCAAAGCAGCCCGCAAACACTGCGCCTCAAACGCTTCCTGCTGCGCCGCCAGCGACTGCCCCGGATCAATCCCCTGCACCGGTTCATCCAGCCCCAGCACCTGCCGCTCGGCGACGTTCGCCAGCTCCCGCACATTACCCGGCCAGTCATGACTCAGCAGGTGACTCAACTGCGCGCCACTGAGCGGCGGGAACGTGCGGCCCAAGCGCTGGGCGGCGCTCTGGGCGAAGGATTCGAACAACAACGGAATGTCTTCCCGACGATCACGCAACGGCGGCAGTCGCAGCTCGGCGACGTTCAGCCGATACGCCAGGTCTTCACGAAAACGCCCGGCCCGCGCTTCATCCAGCAAATCGGGTTTGGTCGCCGCGACGATCCGCAAGTCCACCCGAATGCTCTGGTTCGACCCCAGCCGCTCCAGCTTCTGCTCTTGCAACACCCGTAGCAGTTTCACTTGCTGGGCCAGCGGCATGCTTTCGATTTCATCGAGAAACAACGTGCCGCCATCGGCGTATTCCAGCTTGCCGATGCGCTTGCCGGAGGCTCCGGTGAACGCGCCGCTCTCATGCCCGAACAACTCGGCTTCGAACAACTGCTCGGGGATCGCCGCGCAGTTCAGCGCCACGAACGGCTTGTCGGCGCGCGGGCCGAAGTCGTGCAGGCAGCGGGCGACCAGCTCCTTGCCGCTGCCGGTTTCTCCACGGATCAGCACGTTGACCGGCAGCGTTGCCAGATCCAGCACCTGTCGGCGCAAGGTCTGCAAGCCGCGGGATACACCGAGCAACGTCGCATCCAGCCTGGCGCGGTTGTCGGCCTGTTCGTGCAGGGCGCGGTTTTCCAGCACCAAGCGACGCTTGTCCAGCGCCCGGCGCAGGCTGCCGAGCAGGGTCTCGGGGCTGAACGGTTTTTCCAGAAAGTCGTAGGCGCCGTCGCGCATCGCTTCGACCGCCATCGGTACGTCGCCGTGGCCGGTCAGCAGAATCACCGGCAGGTCGGCATCCCGGCGCTGCACTTCGGCCAGCAGTTCAAGACCGCTGAGCCCGGGCATGCGCACGTCGCTGACAATCACCCCGGCATAATGCGCGGGCAGCGCCGCCAGGCATTCCTCGGCGCGGCTGAACAGCTGCACCTCGAACCCGGACAGGCTCAGCCACTGTTCGACGGCACTGCGAATACTGCTTTCGTCATCGACCACCATCACCGAGTTGAGCATCAGATGTGCGCCTCCAGATCGATCGGCAAGGTCAGGCTGAACACTGCGCCATTATCGCCATTCTCGGCGCACAGACGCCCGCCGGATTCATGGACGATGGCAAAGGAAACCGCCAGCCCCAGACCCAGCCCGTCACCCACCGGTTTGGTGGTGAAGAACGGATCGAACACCTGACCCAGATGTTCTTCGGCGATGCCGCCGCCGTTGTCGATGACGCTCAGGCGCCACAGTTGCTCGTCGGCTTCCAGGCGGATTTCCAGACGCTTGCAGGGTTTGCCCTGCATGGCATCGAGGGCATTGCGCAGCAGGTTGATCAGCACCTGCTCCAGACGGATCGCATCGCCACGCACCCAGGCCGGACGGGTCAGGTGCAGCACCAGACTGACCTGTTCATCGCGCAGACGCGTATCGAGCAATTGCAGGGCCTGATCGACCACCGTCGCCAGATCCAGCCGTTCGCGCAAACCGCTGGGGCTCTTGCGGGCGAAGGTTTTCAGGTGGCCGGTGAGGGCGGCCATGCGCGTGAGCATGTCATCCACCGGTTTGAGCGCCTTGTAGGCGTCATCGACCCGGCCATGATCTAGCAGCAGACGCAGGGTCGCCAGTTGCATGCGCTGGGCGGTCAACGGCTGATTGATTTCGTGGGCCAGCGCGGCGGACATCTGCCCCAGTGCCGCCAGTTTTGCCGACTGCACCAGACCGTCCTGGGCGGTGCGCAAATCCCGGGTGCGTTCCTCGACCAGTTGCTCAAGCTCTTCGCGGCTACGCTGGCGCATCTTCGCCAGGCGCCAGCGCTGATTGAGGAACAGCAGCAGGAACACCAGCGCCAGCCATACTCCGGCGGCGGCGAGCCCGGCATTGCGCTGATCCTCGAAAGATATTTGCGGGCGGCGCAGCAGATGCAGGGTCCAGCCTTCGGCGCTCAACGGCAGCGATTCCCACAGGTAATCCGCCGTGCCTTGCGGGCCTTCGACGCGGCGCAGATCACTGTTGTCATCGAAGCTGCGCAGCGCCAGATGCGTCAGCGGCACCAGCGACTGTTTGTCGTATTGGCGGGTGGCCTTGATCTCGCGGTAATCGGCCGGGCTCAGCGGGTGCAGCAGGCGATAGCGCCAGCCGGGCTGGTTGGCGATGAAGATGATCCCGCGCGCATCGCTGACCAGCAGGGTGTCGCTGCCCTGGCTCCATTCGCGTTCGAGTTCGGGGAATTCGAGCTTGACCACCATCGCCCCGAGGAACTCGCCGTTGTCGCCGAGCACCGCGCTGGACAGGAAGTAACCGGGAATCCCGCTGGTCACGCCAACCGCGTAGAAACGCCCGGTGCCCTGGGTACGGGTCTGACTGAAATAGGGGCGAAAGCCGTAGTTGTGACCGACGTAACTGCTGGGCAGACGCCAGTTGCTGGCTGCCACCGCAAGGCCCGTGTGGTCGAGCAGTTCCAGCGTCGAGGACTGCGCCGCGCCGTTGATCTTTTCCAGTTTCAGGTTGAGCGCCGCTTGCTGTTCGGCGTCGACCGGGCCGGCCAGCGCCGCACGCAATTGCGGGTCCAGCGCCAGCACGGCTGGAAGGGCGCGATAGCGGTCGATCAGGGTATGCAGCGAGTTGGCGTACAGCGCCAGCTGTTGATTGGCCCGCGCGGCGTCTTCTTCCAGCGCCTGGCGCTCGGCGTGGCGGATCGCAAGCGTTGCAGCAAGGGCGGCACCGGCGATGATCAGCAGGGTATACAACGACAGACGCAGGGTACGGGAAGTCGGCAGCATGCTGGGGCAAACGGATGGCAGGACGGGCGGGCACGATAGCATGTCGCCGGGTGCTGGCAGTGTTATCACACTATAAAATCCGTGTGTTCACGGGCTGCCCTCTGTCTGGCCCGGTGGTGTCGAAGCGTGTTTGCCAGACCGCGGAGCATGTCAGTGATTTTCCCCCGATGACCCTGGGTGTCCATCATTGCCACTTGACCAGATTTTCACCTTTGCGTGCCCGGTTTGATCACCTGTCGGTTGTTAGTTGTTCTTCTGTTTGTGCGCGGTCCGCCTGCCATAGGTCTTGAGCATTTGCTTTCTGTCATCGACAACGTACAAGGCTTTTTCAGTAAGTGCGTGCAGATTTTCGAGTCTGACTGATCTGGCTTGTTGAGTGCCGACTCTCCCTTGCGCCAGATCGAGTAGATGATCGACATCCGAGTTGTAGAACTCGTTGACCCCAAGCTCGCTGAAGGCTATTTGGCCGACATTGGATACTCTGACAACTTTCTCACGCAATGCGTCGAGCGCATTCAGATGCGCGTCGATCTCTTGTGAAAACATGCCTTCTTCGGCCCTGCTTCCCTGTTCTGCCACTTTCGCGAGTTCTATTAATTCTCCGACGCCGTAGAGTTGTGATCCCCCGGTGGCGGAGATGGCATTGACCGAGGCTTCGATGGCGTCCTTTGGCTCAAAAGATCTGATGTGCATGAAAGCATCGAGGGGGCCACTTTCCACACCCCTCGCCTGTTGCGAGATTGATTCAGCCGATATATCGGCTTTGCGGGGTATCAGAGGGTTGGAAACGTCCTGAAAGTTTGAAAGGGCCATATCGACCAGTTCAGCGGAACGATCAGCGGTGAAGTTGCCGATGGTCAGCCCCTTGAGTTCACCCACCATTGATGAATAAGGATCTCCTCCGGCGAATGTTTCCACCGCACTGAAGAGATCGTTTGTGGAGAACCAACTGGCAAGAACCTTCGAGACTTGTACGACAAATTTTGCAGTGGTGACGGTACGGAACCGACTCCGACTCGAAAGGTTGTCAATCTGTCGTTCGAGAACGTCCATTTGCCTGTTGGCTGCACTCAGGAAGTTCATCGAGTAGTCAGCCTGCCTTTTCAGCTCTGCAGGTGTCCTGGTCTGCCCGTTAGTGTCGACGTATGTCATCGGGTTGTTCCCGACAAATGCGTACCGGTTCAGCCCGTCCTCATCCCCGGCCGGGTCGCTGCTGACCCAGCGACACAACCACGGCGCGTAATACCGCGCGCCGTAGTAATAAAGCCCGGTGGCGTCCGCTTCCTCGCCTGAGTAGCGGATGAACTTGTAGTCCGCTTCGATCTGCGAGCGGGCCGCCATCGACGCGGTGCCGCCGAAGGCGTAGTAGCTTTCGCGGCTGATTATCTGCGCCCGTTGATCAATCTCCGTCACGCTCGATCCCAGGTGGTCGGAATGGGAATAACGCACCTGATCAACATCGATGCCCGGCGGCTTTCCGGCTACCCAGTGCAGGCAAGTCACCTCACCGATACCGGTTGCGACAGTGATCCGGTGCAATTCCTCACCGCTGCTTTTGGTGCGGATTTCCAGACTTCCCACGTAATGCACTTCATCCACGTGGCTGACTTTGCTGGTGTGGGTTTCGTGACGTTTGTAGACCCTGGTGCCCTGGCTGTATTGGTACAGCTCCTGATCCGATGGCCCGCTGTCATGTTCGACGAGGGTCAGCGATTGCAGTTGGTTGCGGCTGTTCCAGTCGAGCGGCTGGTCGGCCTGCAGATGCCTGAGATTGCCGGCAGGGTCGAACAGAGCGCCGAAATCAGGGACCGGGTCCCCCGTTTTCCAGCGCACACCGCGATTGCTCGCAGGGTCAATGAACATCTCGCGGGTGTAGGTGTTGCCGTCGCGAACGTGGGTCAATTTCTTCAGGTTGTTGCCATCGTCGTATTCGAAAGACTCGACGTAGTTGAGTCGGTCATTGGGATCGGTGGGTTGCGGCCGCCCGGGGTTGTCTGCGGGCGGGGCGTCGCTGTAACCAGTGGCGTGCTTCAGCCGGTACATCGAGTCATAGACAAATGCACGTTCACCGTCGACCCTCTGGTTGCGGAAAAACGTCGTTTTGTAGGTGGGAGCGACAATCCGGATGACGTTTCCTGCTGCGTCGTACTCATACTCGAAATCCTGAACCGCCGGTTCTGATGCCTTTTGCGCATATTGGCGAAGCAGGCATCCGTCGGCCTGCCGGTAGTGCCAGTGGCTGGTCACGCCGTTGCCGAGCCGTTGCTCGGTGATCTGGCCGGCAGCGTTGTAAGTCGCGCCGTTCAAAATATTCTGGAGATTTTGTCCTCTGAGTTGCAGCTGCACTTGAATAAGCTGCCCGGCGATGTCGTAGGTCGATTGCTGTACATGCCCGCCGGCGTCGGTGATTTGCAGCCGCGCACCGACGGCGCTGAAGCGCTGGCGGCTGGTGCAGATCTTGCCGTCCTTGAAGGTGCGGGTTTCTTCCAGTGACGGGCCGCTCATGGCGAAACTGTTGATTTGTAACGTGCCCGATGGATCGCTTAGCGCCGTCATCTGACCGCGCAGGTTGTGCGTCGGGTCGGCCAGGGCGTCGTCGTATTTGAAGTTTTCGATGCCGGTTACCCCGTTTTCCGTGACGCTCCGCAGCCGCAGTTGCGGGTCGTAGCCCATCTCCCGGTGATTGTCGTTTGCATCCCAGCTTTGCAGTAGCTCGCTGCCGAGGCCCGGCAGGACAGTGTGTTCTCCGCCGTCGACGTTGTGGGTTCTGACCGCCATGCCATCGAGTCTGTGCACCGTTGTTGTATTGGGTGTGGACAGGCGCGGATCTCGCTGTGCAACCAGGTGGCCGGCCACGTCATATTGCAGTCGGTTGATGAGCGCTCGCACCTCTCCGCCGGCCACCGTGCGCAGATAGTCAACGTGCCTGACAGCCTCGCCACGGGGGCCGATTACCGACATCTTCGGTGTGAGATGGTGCACGCCGGTGTTCATGACTTGACCCGTTTTGCAGGTTTTGCCGGCGTGGTTTTCTTCGCCGGCCCGGCGGGCGCTGGTTCGTGGGTATCGTTGAAGTCGTAACTGAGTTTGAACCACGGATGCAGAAGCTCGAACGCCAGATCGCCCAAGGCATTGAGTGTCCGGACCGGACGCCCCAACGCGTCGTAGAACATTTGGTCGTGATAGCCGTGCTCACGCATGGCGCTGTCATTGATGCAGCGATGGGTGTTGAGGAAATAAGGGCGATAGGTCCGAATCGGTTCGCCCTTGTGGTTGTATTCGATGCGTCCCATGACCCGCCAGCGACGCGCGGCGGGCATTTCAATCGGCTTGCCGTCGGCGCCGGTCTCGAGGCCGTTATCGGACGTGGCCACAAAGGCATCGCCCGGCGGCACTAGCTGTTTGTTTTGCAGTTCCCGGCCGAATCCGTCGACGTAGCGAAGGGTCATCTGAATCTGTTGCAACGGGTCGGTGTGGTAGCGGTCGGCAACCAGGCTGAGGCTGTGAACCGGCTGCCTGAGGGCGGTCTGGATGATATTGAGCAGGGTCTGTTCGCTGGCAGTGCGTTTTTTCAGCCTGGTCAACCCGCGCAGGGCCGATGCGCGTATGTGCCCGTCGGGCAGGATCAGGCCGTTGGCGATCCATTGCTTTCTTTTGAGCCGCGCCGTTTTGATTGGGAGCAATGGCATCCAGCTGAACAGATCGGTGCGCACCACGCCGGCAGCGGACGCCAGCACGGTTTTCGGATTGGCGAGGGCAAACTCGACGCTCAGATCAGACTGAGGTGGATAAACGGACAGAGGTTCGAAACCGGCGCGCACGCCCCCTTCGGTTCCATGAGAACTGTGCGCGATGGGATGCCCCCCCGCTTCGTACAGCACTTCGTGAATATTCTCGTTGGGGTCGGTGACACTCCACGGCAGCAGTGTGTGCATGTCGTAGGTCACTGTCGTGACGCAGCCGTCCGGCGGTCTTATGGCAATGGTCAGCAGATGGTCTGCGTCCCGGGTGATGTGGGTTGCGCCATGGCTGGCGGTCGGTTGCACATCGGTGACGTGATAAAAACCGTTGGCATTGTCGTAAGTAAAGAAGCCGCTCCGTGCCGACCACAGGTTTTGCAGCAGATCCTGTGCCGGGTCTTCCGGGAAGAACAGCTTCATCGGGGCGTAGCCGATTTTTGCCAACTCGTCCCGAATGACAATTGGGACGTCGTCGTAGGCTGCCAGTGCTTTTTTGTCGAACACCGCCTGCTCGGTTGGTCCCGCCAATGGCGGATACAGAATCTCGCCGGCCGCCTCCAGATAGGTTTGTTGCGAGAGCGAGGTCAGCTCGCGGGCCGCTGTCCATTGCGCACTGTCTTTGTGTAGGACGACGTTTTCGAAACTGATTGCGTCCGCAGTCAATCCACCCGGCAATGCCCCCTTGGGCAACATCAGCGCATTGCCGCGCTTGCGCAAGGGCAGATTGAGCAGCCAGTGGCCGTCAGTGATCAGGTGCGTGTGCTCGGCAAGGGTTTCCGCCAGATAGAAGTGCCGCTGTTGCTCATCGTGACTGTCCACCCAGGCGCGCCGCTGATCCTCTTGATCGAAGGGCGGTTCGTCTGTTTCGGTTCGACGGCGTGCGCAGGCAACCGTCAGGCTGTGAGTCAGTTGGCCGTATTCGTTCCACGCCAGATTGACCACGTGCTGACAGTTAGGGTCGTCCATGAAACGTTCGTATTGTTGGCTGCGGCTTTCCAGTTCCAGCACCAGCAGGCTGGATGGGCTTTCGTTGACGACCCGCACCCGATAGCGGGACTCGTTCAGAAAGAACAGGCGCGCAGGGGCAGGGTCGTCTGCCTGGCAGACTTCGGTGCGAAGCAGGCGACCCGCCAGGGCGTAGGCAATTTCGGGGTCGTCGGCCTTGCGGCGCTTGCGAATGCGCTCTTTGCGAAGTTTTGTGTCGTAGGCTGAAATGACAGTGGGGCACAGTGGCTGTATCTCATCGTCGAGGTCGCCAATATTGTTCAAAGTCAGATCGATACTTTTGCCGGTATGAAACCAGTGCGTCATCCGCATCGGCGCCGTATGGCCGCTCTCGGCCTTGCCCGATTCCAGTTCGCTGTCGATCTGACAGACCCGGCCGAAGCCGCGAAATTCGCGCTCGAGCCCGTCGTAGTAACCCTCGAAATACTCGTGGAACTGCATCAGGTAATTACCGGTAACTTCATCATCCTGACGCAACCATTCGAGCACCATCTGCGGGAACGGCAGATGGCAGACCGGGCGCCTGCGTGCGATCAGCTCCTGGCGTTTTTCATCCAGCCAGAACTGTGCGCTGCTGCGATAACTCAGGGTGGCGCTGTAGCCCATGTTGTTATTGCAGCCGGTAAGCAGGTACGGCCGCTCACTGACAAAGTGATACACCCAGTGCCGCGGTTTCATGTGTGGCACGGTCAGCAGCAGGCTGGCGCAGCCAATGCCTTGCAGATCGGCGAAGGTCACCTGGCAGAGGTTGTCATAGCGCACGCCTCTGGGCCATGGGACGCGTACCGGCGTCGCGGCCAGGCCATTGCCGCCCTGGTTGAGCCAGATTTCGAAATAATCCGAAGACAGGTAAATGAAGGCCGGGGCACCGGAGCCGTCCAGATCGGCGATACGCACCCGGTCGGCATCGAACTCGCCATAGTTGAACGGCAAGTCGCTCAACTTGAAACCTTCTGCGAACCGACCATGGCCGAGGCTGATCCAGCAACGGATTTCATCGTGGCGAATCCGGCATAGCTCCATTCCACTGGCGCCCATGTTGCTGAAGGTCACCAGTGCGCTTTTGTCATCGCTGAACAGCGGCAATCTGTCCGGGGCATGGGGTACATCCTGGCCGGGAGCGAAGCCCTTTTCCCTCAGGTTCGCATACACCCGCACGCTGTTCGGGCCGATGAGGGCCATCGAGTCCAGCCCGTCACCGCTAAAGTCGCCCATTCGCGCTGAATAATGGAAAAATTCCACAGGGAACTGGCTGAAAGGTTTGAACAATGACCAGTTTCGATCCGGGTTGAGCGTGTAATAACCGCTGCCACCGAGCTGCGCGACCACCCAGTCCAGACGTCCGTTGCCGGTAAGATCGGTGAGGATCTGCAGCACTGATTTACTGCTGTCGGCATTGGGGATCAATGGCAGCAAAGACCATGGGTCGTAGTTGATCTCGTCCGTCCCGGGTGTGCCGCGCAAGGGTTCGCGGTAGTACCAGGCGTTGTTGTACTGGCAAAGGAAACCGGGCAAACCTTCACCATAGAGATCGACGCAATGATAGGGCTGGCCGTTGTCGAGGCCGGGCATGCGATCAAGTGCAAGGAAGGCTTGGGGCAGTGTGTTGAGCACAAGAGCCTGATTGAAATACTCGATCGGAGGCGTGTGTTTGACCTGGCCGGCGGCGTCATAACTCATGTGATGCGCGGCTTTCAGCTGGTTGTATTGCTGCGGCGTGGTTTCGTGTTCCAGTAACAGGCGATTGACCAGGGCCGGAGCGGGGCCGGTGTGGTTGAACAGCAGAAACTGCCGACACAGGCGCCGGGTGCCGACCTCGAAGCCGAAACGATGCATGCGAAACGGATCGGAGCGCACCGTCCAGGCGTTTTCGTTGGCGGCCGTGTACGGTGGGATGTCGTCATAGCCAGCGACGCGTTCGCCGTAGTCGACGACCAGCCGGAACAGCCAGTCCAGCAGTTCTGGCTGCTCATTACCAAGGCAATACAGATCAGTGCTGGCGCTCTTGTTGCAGTAACAGACCTGACGCAAATAACGTTGGGCCTGGTAATCAAAACGAGCGTCGGCGACTTTGTCATCGGCCTTGTATTCGTAAAAGATGTTTTCTCCCACCGCGTTCCGGGTTTCCACCAGCAACCACGTGGCGATATTGCCTGGGTCTGCCGGGTCGTAGATGCGTGAGCCCGGGTTATTGCCATAGCAATCTTGCGAGCCGTCAGCGCGGAACACGATCCAGAAGGTATTGCCGTCGGCAGAGGTCCAGCGTTCGTAGCGGTCGAACGTACTTTCCAGGCGAGGGATGTAGCGCACCACGGAAAACTTGCGGGCGTTCTTGCCCTTGCCACGGGTGCGCCGGGTTGCCTTGATCTTGCCGCGGGTTGTCAGTTCGGGTCGCAGTTCGGTGCCGTCCGCCTGCATGACGTCGTCGGGTGCGTATTTCGGTACGCCCTTGCTGGTCTTGCGGGAGATGACTGGCAGCGGCAAGTCCCAGCCGAGGCCGCACTTGCCGTTACCCGCGTTGCCGTCATAGACCAGTTGCAGGTCAGGATTGAGCGAGCGCGCAGCGATGATCGGCAACGTCAATGAGTAAGACCGTTGCCCGGTCGCACCGATCTCCCCCCAACTGCGTCCATTGGTGGCAATGGACGCAGTTTTGGCAATGGAGGGCGGGGTGACGAGCGCATCTGCATCAGGAACCATAGCAACGCAACCAGTGAATGCCGAGATTGCACGCTAACAGAGCATTTTTCCTTCGACACCTGTCAGATCTGACAGGTGTCTTTGTCTGCACTTTATGGCAGGCGAAAAAAAGGCCGGGCGGTCATTGCTGACCGCCCGGCCTTTTCACTGACGGATGAAGCGCTTACTGCACTTCAACCGCCAGGCTTTCGCTGATCTTCTGTTGCCAGATCGCAGGACCGGTGATGTGTACCGATTCACCTTTGCTGTCCACCGCGACGGTGACCGGCATGTCCTTGACCTCGAACTCGTAGATCGCTTCCATGCCCAGCTCGGCGAACGCCAGGACCTTGGACTTCTTGATCGCTTGCGCCACCAGGTAAGCGGCACCGCCGACGGCCATCAGGTACACGGCCTTGTTGTCCTTGATCGCGTCGATGGCGGTCGGGCCACGCTCGGACTTGCCGATCATGCCCAACAGGCCGGTCTGCTCGAGGATCTGACGGGTGAACTTGTCCATCCGCGTGGCGGTGGTCGGGCCAGCGGGACCAACCACTTCGTCACCGACCGGATCAACCGGGCCGACGTAGTAGATGAAGCGACCTTTGAGGTCCACCGGCAGGGTTTCGCCCTTGTTCAGCATCTCGACCATGCGCTTGTGCGCGGCGTCGCGACCGGTGAGCATCTTGCCGTTGAGCAGGACGGTTTCGCCCGGCTTCCAGCTCTGCACGTCTTCCGGGGTCAGGGTGTCGAGGTTGACGCGACGGGCCGACGGGCCGGCTTCCCAGACGATTTCCGGGTAGGCGTCCAGCGGTGGCGCTTCCAGCGAAGCAGGGCCGGAACCGTCGAGCACGAAGTGCGCGTGACGGGTGGCGGCGCAGTTCGGGATCATGCACACCGGCAAAGAGGCGGCGTGGGTCGGGTAATCCATGATCTTCACGTCGAGCACGGTGGTCAGGCCACCGAGGCCCTGGGCGCCGATGCCCAGTTGGTTGACCTTCTCGAACAGCTCCAGACGCATTTCTTCGATGCGGTTCTGCGGGCCACGGGCCTTGAGCTCGTGAATGTCGATGGACTCCATCAACACTTCCTTGGCCATCACCGCGGCTTTCTCGGCAGTGCCGCCGATGCCGATGCCCAGCATGCCCGGTGGGCACCAGCCGGCGCCCATGGTCGGAACGGTCTTCAGTACCCAGTCAACGATCGAGTCGGACGGGTTGAGCATGGCCATTTTCGACTTGTTCTCGGAACCGCCGCCCTTGGCCGCTACGTCCACTTCCACGGTGTTACCCGGAACGATGGAGTAGTGGATGACCGCCGGGGTGTTGTCCTTGGTGTTCTTACGCGCACCGGCCGGGTCGGCCAGGATCGAAGCACGCAGGACGTTTTCCGGCAGGTTGTAGGCGCGGCGCACGCCTTCGTTGATCATGTCGTCCAGGCTCATGGTCGCGCCATCCCAACGCACGTCCATGCCCACACGCACGAACACGGTCACGATGCCGGTGTCCTGGCAGATCGGCCGGTGGCCGGTGGCGCACATGCGCGAGTTGATCAGGATCTGCGCCATCGAGTCACGGGCCGCTGGCGATTCTTCGCGCAGGTAGGCTTCGTGCATCGCCTGGATGAAGTCCACGGGGTGGTAGTAGGAAATGAACTGCAGGGCGTCGGCAACGCTCTGAATCAGGTCGTCTTGCTTGATCACGGTCATGAGTCGCGCTCCTCTAAAAGACGGGAACATTCAATAAGGTGCCTGCGGCTTGGGTGCATCGGTCGGTCGCAGACACCTTTCAAGGCACGCCGGGGCTGCTGGCGCGACGCTAAAAAGGCGCGGCAGTATACCGCGCCTCGGTGGCGGGCACATCTGCCGGGAGTCATTCGTTGGTCGCATGGCTGCAGGTTTTTGACGCCAAATACCCGGCCCGAAAATCAATGGTCATTTATCGACTGGGCCACTAAAGTGGCAGCCGGTCTGTAGAGTAGGACACTCGGTCAGCCTCTTATCGCACGGTGAGTCAACGATTGACCCATAACGCCATTCAACGTCTTTTGCTCAAACGCTTCGCCCTCGCTGCAGCCACCTATGGATTGGCTTTGCTGCTGCTGTGGCTGGCGTATTTCACTGGTCATTACAATGACTCACTGGCCGGCGTCGCCGTCGGCAGCGCACTGGTGGTAATCAGTCAGGCGACCCTATTTGCCCTATTCTTTTCTGGCTGCAACCTGCGTTTTTCCGACCCGAGCCTGACGGAAGCACAAGTGCTGCTTGGCCTCGGCTGGCAGACGTGGCTGATTGCACATCTGGAGGAGGCTCGGGGCGAGTTTCTGGTCTTTTATGTGCTGATCCTGCTGTTCGGCCTGTTCCATCTTTCACAACGGGCGTTCGTGCGCTGCGCGATGCTGGTGTTCTTCAGCTTCTGCGCCATCACGCTGTGGGACGGTTATCACATGCGTCTTCACGATCCGGCGCTGTCCGCGTTGCAGGCGTGCATTCTGCTGATCGTGCTGGCGTGGCTGGTGATTTACGCGCGTTTCGTCCAGACGTCGCGCCAACGCATGCGTCAGCGCCGGTTCGCCTTGCAGGCGCATCAGGACACCCTGCGCGGGATGATGCGCCAGCTCGAAGACCTGGTGGCCACCGACGAATTGACCGGGCTGTTCAATCGCCGGCATTTCCTGCGCCTGGCCACCCGCGAGCTGAATGCGATGGAGGCCGACGTGGTGCATGGCCTGGCGCTGATCGACCTCGACCACTTCAAGCGCATCAACGATATTCACGGCCATGCCGCCGGCGATCAGGTGTTGCAAGCCTTCGCCGGGGTGGCCGGGGCCTGTCTGCGCGACGGCGATGTGCTGGCGCGTTATGGTGGTGAAGAATTCGTGGTGCTGCTGCCCGATTGCAACGCCGAGCGCCTGACCGCCTGTTGCGAACGGCTGCGCATCGCCTTCACCGACGTTGAACTGGTGGGCCTGAATGTGAAAAACCTGAGCCTGTCCGCCGGCATGACCCTGCTGGAACTGGGCGATGATCTGGACGATGCCTTGCAGCGTGCCGATCAGGCGCTCTACCGGGCCAAGCGTGACGGGCGCAACCGTTGCGCAGCCGCGTGGGAGAACGTCGATGCCTGAACTGCGGGTCGGTGAACGACAGTGGTCGGTGGCAGCGGGCAGCAACCTGCTCGATGCCCTCCTTCAGAACGGTGTGGCGGTGCCTTACAGCTGTCGCGCCGGCAGTTGCCATGCGTGTCTGGTGCAATGCGTGCAGGGCTTGCCCGCCGACAGTCGCCCCGATGCCTTGAGCGCCGAGCAGCGTGATCAGGGCTGGCGGCTGGCCTGTCAGTGCCAGGTGATCGAAGACTTGCAGGTGCATACTTTCGACCCCGTCACCGATGGTCGCTCGGCCACGGTCGAAGCGCTGGACTGGCTCGGCGACAGCGTGCTGCGATTGCGCCTGACACCCCAGCGGCCGTTGCGCTACAGCGCCGGCCAGCATCTGGTGCTATGGGCCGGCCACATTGCGCGTCCTTATTCGCTGGCGAGCCTGCCGGAAGAAGACCGCTTTCTCGAGTTCCACCTCGATTGCCGCCAGCCCGGCGAATTCAGCGATGCCGCGCGCCGCCTACAGATCGGCGACCCGATCCGCCTCGGCGAACTGCGCGGCGGTGCGTTGCATTACGACCCGGACTGGCATGACCGGCCGCTGTGGCTGCTTGCCGCCGGCACCGGCCTCGGCCCGTTGTTCGGTGTCTTGCGCGAAGCCTTGCGTCACGATCATCGGGGCGCCATCCGCGTCATTCATCTGGCCCATGATGCCGACGGGCATTACCTGGCCAAACCCCTTGAAGCACTGGCTGCGCAGCGGGAAAACCTCAGCGTCGAAGGGTGGACGGCGGCCGAGTTGCCGGGCGCTTTGGCGCAACTGCGCCTTGTTTCCCGACAAACCCTGGCCTTAGTCTGCGGCTCGACTGCCAGCGTCGACGCGTTTGCCAAGCGTCTGTTCCTGGCCGGACTGCCGCGCAATCAACTGCTGGCCGATGTCTTCCTGAGCCGTGGTTGAGCGCTGAATTCTCAGACGCGAGACCTGCCATGCCCGAAGCCATCCTGCTGCACCGCGAACGCGGTTTGCTGACCCTGCGCCTCAACCGCCCCGACAAGAAAAACGCCCTGACCCGCGCCATGTACAGCCAGTTGGGCGACGCGCTGAAACAGGCTGACAGCGATCCTGAAATCAACGCCGTGCTGATCACCGGCAGCGCCGAGTGCTTCACCGCCGGCAACGACATCGCCGACTTCATCCAGCAACCGCCGAGCGACCTCGACAGCCCGGTGTTTCACTTCATGCTCGAACTGCTCGAATGCCGCAAACCGGTAATTGCCGCCGTGGCCGGGGCGGCGGTGGGGATTGGCACGACGCTGTTGCTGCATTGCGATCTGGTGTACGTGGCGCGGGATGCGCGGTTGCGCATGCCGTTCGTCAACCTCGGTTTGTGCCCGGAGTTCGGTTCCAGCCTGATCCTGCCGCGCTTGCTCGGGCAGGCCAAGGCATCGGAGCTGTTGTTGCTGGGTGAAGGCTTCACCGGTGAGCAGGCGGCGCAATGGGGCATCGCAACCGAGGCGCTGGGCAGTGGCGAAGCCGCGTTGGCCAAGGCGCGGGAGATGGCGTTGCGGTTTGATGAGCTGCCGGCCGAGGCGGTGCGGATCAGCAAACAGTTGATGCGCGCGCCGGATCGCGAGTTGATTCGCAAGGTGATCGAGGAGGAGGGCGCGCTGTTCACCCAGCGGCTGAGGTCGCCGGAGGCGTTGGCGGTGTTGACCGGGTTCATCACGCCATTGAGATATCCGCCGACCGCCGCCGCACTCCGTGCACCGATCGTTCCCACGCTCTGCGTGGGAATGCAGCCCGGGACGCTCCGCGTCCCATGCCGAAGCGGACGCGGAGCGCCCATTGAGGCATTCCCACGCGGAGCGTGGGAACGATCAATCTGAAATGAAAAAGCCCCGCCATTCACATGGCGGGGCTTTTCGTTTTCAGCAACCGGTCACTCAGACCTGCGGGTCGCCCACGTGCAGGATCTTCATGCCGTTGGTGCCGCCGGTGGTGTGGTAGCTGTCGCCCTTGGTCAGGATGACCCAGTCGCCTTTCTCGACCACGCCGCGCTTGACCAGCTCGTCGATGGCTTTCTGGCTGACTTCGTTCGGGGCCAGCGAAGCCGGGTCGAACGGTACGGTGTACACGCCACGGAACATCGCAGCGCGGGCCTGGGCTTCGCGGTGCGGGGTGAAGCAGTAGATCGGCACCGACGAACGAATACGCGACATGATCAGCGGGGTGTAGCCGCTTTCGGTCAGCGCGATGATCGCCTTGACGCCCGGGAAGTGGTTGGCGGTGTACATGGTCGCCAGCGCGATGCTCTCGTCGCAGCGCTCGAATTCCTTGCCGATGCGGTGGCTGGAGGTCTTGCTGGTCGGGTGCTTTTCAGCGCCGACGCAGATGCGCGCCATCGCCTGCACGGCTTCCAGCGGATAAGCGCCGGCAGCGGATTCGGCAGACAGCATCACGGCGTCGGTGTAGTCGAGCACGGCGTTGGCCACGTCGGACACTTCGGCGCGGGTCGGCATCGGGTTCTGGATCATCGACTCCATCATCTGGGTCGCCACGATCACCGCTTTGTTGTGGCGGCGTGCGTGCAGAATGATTTTCTTCTGGATGCCCACCAGTTCGGCGTCGCCGATTTCCACACCCAGGTCGCCACGGGCAACCATCACGGCGTCGGAAGCCTTGATCAGGCCGTCTAGGGTTTCGTCGTCGGCCACGGCTTCGGCGCGTTCGATCTTCGCCACCAGCCAGGCGGTGCCGCCGGCTTCGTCGCGCAGTTGACGGGCGTAGTTCATGTCGGCAGCGTCACGCGGGAAGGACACGGCGAGGTAGTCGACTTCCATTTCAGCGGCGAGCTTGATGTCGGCCTTGTCTTTTTCAGTCAGTGCCGGAGCGGTCAGGCCACCACCGCGACGGTTGATGCCTTTGTGGTCAGACAGCGGGCCGCCGATGGTCACGACGCAGTTCAGCTCGGTCGCGGTGGCGGTTTCAACGCGCATGACCACGCGGCCGTCGTCGAGCAGCAGCTCGTCGCCCACGCCGCAGTCCTTGACCAGGTCCGGGTAGTCGATGCCGACCACCTGCTGGTTGCCTTCGGTCAGCGGATGGCTGGTGGAGAAGGTGAACTGGTCACCGATCTTCAGCTCGATGCGCTTGTTGGCGAATTTGGCGATACGGATTTTCGGGCCTTGCAGGTCACCCAGCAGGGCGACGAAGCGGCCGTGCTTGGCAGCGAGGTCACGCACCAGCTTCGCGCGAGCCTTGTGCTCGTCGGGGGTGCCGTGGGAGAAGTTCAGACGGGCGACGTCCAGGCCAGCCAGAATCAGCTGTTCGAGAACTTCCGGCGAGTTACTGGCCGGGCCAAGGGTAGCGACGATTTTGGTACGACGGACGGACATGCAAAGACTCCTCAAGTTCAAGCGCCAGCGAAGGCTACTATGCTCTTGGGGTGTAGTCATTGTTCGTTTGCACTACTTAATAGTTTCTTTATTGAACACGGCAACTTTGGGACAAACGCGCCTGAAGATTTCCGACCAGGGGTCGATACAGAGCACAAGACAGGAGAACCCCCCCATGCGATTCGTGCCCATTGCCGCCCTTGCCCTCAGCGTCCTCGCCGCTTCGGGCTGCACCCGTTGGTCGATGAACCATCATTTGAACAACGCCTACAGCGCCTACGACCGGGGCAACTGCGAGCAAGTGATGCTCGAACTGTCCAAGGTCGAACGCGCCAGCCGTGCCCGCCCTTACGTGTGGCCGGAAGTGTCGATGATGCGCGGCCAGTGCCTCGAGCGGCAGAAAATGTTCGTCGATGCGGCGCAGACCTATCAGTTCATCATCGCCTCGTACCCCAACAGCGAATACGCCTACCGCGCCCGCGCGCGTCTGGAAACCCTGCAGAGCCTGGGTCACTACCCGACTCGCAGCGCTGCCGCCGTGGTCCGTCCAACCCGGTTCTGATGGCGGTTGTCATACAAAAGCTGGCTGCTTGTATAGGGTGAGCTATAGTCGAATGAAACCGGTGCAGATCGAATTCTGTACCGGCGCAACACCTGCGACTGGCATGAGATGCACGTGGCGAGCGCCACACCGGGAGCGGGGAGAGCGAACCTGACGCACAGGTCCGTTCCGAAGCGAGAGTGCGGCTCTGTGATGGAGCCTTGCATGGCGAACTGAGTATGTTTACCGACCGTCGAATCGAACGGCATCAGCTGCCGTATTTTCTGCGAGTGTTCAACAGCGTCACCGACAAACCCATCGGCTTTCTGGGCAACGTGTCCGAAGACGGTTTGATGCTCATCAGCCAGTTGCCGATGATGATCGGTGCCGAGTTCAACCTGCGCCTGAAAATCCCCTTGGGCGAGGGTTGTCAGCAGGTTATCGACCTGACGGCTTGTTGCCTGTGGTGCCACGAAGACGCGACCCCCCGACACTACGACGCCGGCTTCAGCCTGTACCGGACACCGCCCGAGTATGGGCAACTGGTCGAGGCGTTGAAGCAGTATTTCAGTTTTCAGCCGTTGCCGGCCTCGGCCTGAAAACAAAAAAGGGCCACAACCTGACGAAGGTTGTGGCCTTTTTTCTTATGCGGTTATCGCAATCGCCCGCTCGTTATCCAGCGTCTTCTCCACCAGCAACAACCCCAACTCACTCAACTGATAGATCGCCATCGCCAGATGCCGCGGCTTGTCGTCCAGGCTGTCGGCCAGGTCGAGCAGCAGGATGCTGACTGACGAAAAGGTTTCGTAGGTCTGGATGGCGATGGCTTCGGGGTTGATCTCGGGATCGACCTTGAACATCTGCATGCCGCGATCCACGGAATTGCGCGGTTTTTCGGGCGAGGGATTGAGGTAGAAATCCAGAGCCCGGTGAGCGGCGTCGTGGAGTTTCTTTGAATCGACGGAGGCGTAGGGGGAGACCGGATCGGGTTGATCGGACGGTTCTGTTGGGTCGGTGTCCAGTGGTGGATTTGGAGTTGCTTTGAACATAAACGTAAATCCTCTAGTGGGCCTGCCACCACCTCGCGACTAAACGAGGGGTGGCGGCTGAACGCAGGTTAGTCGACCGGGAGGAATTACGAAAAACCGGCGCGCCCGAGGGCGCCCTGCGTACAGCCACCATCGAGTGCGGGGATAGGGAGTACCCGACTTGATGACGCTTATACACCTTTCGTAATACCTGCCCGAGCGACTAAACCCGGCCGCTGATTGGCAGCGACACGGATCAAGTTACGGGGCAACGCCAAGGCGCACAAGCCGGCGGATTCTGAGTGATTTGTAGGCAATGGCACAAGCCGTCGTAGCCCGTTGTTACGACTTGCGGGACGCTGCCGAACCGGGCTGTGGGAAGAGTTACCGTTTGTCGGGACTGTCAGATTTTACAGGTGTCGGCCATAACCGAATTGGCATTAATGAGAACGGTCAGCTCGTGTCCTATACATCCCGTCGAGGAGCAGGTTATGGAAGATCATGAAGAAGGCACCATTGAAAATGATGTTCCAGACACGAGCATTTCGACGTTGCCATCATTCATCCAGTCAGATGAAGTTTTGGAGGAACGACAAGAGATCAGAGCGTACAAAACCGTTGCAGGCACTGCCTATTGGTGCAGTTTGGAATTTTTCAGTGAATTTACTGCGGACGGTAGTCAATTCAAGTGCAGAACATCACGTTATAACGCCAAGGCTAATGGAGGGACAAAGGGCAACTTATATGTCAGAGCCAGCAGTCAGAACACATGGGATTTCACCTGGAATGATATAGGTAACCAAAACGGCCAGTGGAATACGCTGGAAGCTACCGGGTGGATTAATTCACCGAGCGGGAGCGCCACTGTTTACTTCAAATACATTTATGACAGATCTGGTGCCAGTGACGTAGAAATGGATGTGGACATCGTCCTCACCTTCAAGCCCGCCACGCCCGTCATTACAAGCCCCTCAGGGAATGTGGCAACGACTCCATTCACGGTTACCGGCACGCGAGGCATTCCTAACGCTGGAACTATCACCCTGCATAATGCCAATGGCGGTGCTCAACTCGCTACTGCGGTTATTGCGACCGATGGAGGGTGGACTGCCTCTGTCGCCTTTCCCCCCGGCCTTAAGACGCTGACTTTCTACGCCAAACAGACTATCCGGAATTCTGTTTCAGACGAGTCCAACCGTGTCACTGTGAATCTGGTGGTGGCTGCTGTCACCATTGACTCTCCAAAATCCGGTGACTCGCTGCGAGAGCGTCAACCGGTGATCAATGGCAAGGGCCATTCGGGAGCGACAATCAAGGTCTACGAGGCTGATAGTGGGGTGATTCTCTATGGATCTGGAACGGCCCAAGGCGGACAGTGGAGCATACGGCTGACCACACCGCTCCCCATCGGGCGGTTCACTTTTCATGTAAGCCAGGACTATGCCGGGGAAACGACATGGTCCGACAAGGTGCCTGTTTTCGTTTTGCCCAGATTGCCTGTCATTACCCAACCCGCCGCCCAATCAGAACAGAACCGTTCATTCACCGTCAGCGGCACCGGGGGCGAGGTCGGGGCCATCATGAGGATCCATCTCGATCTGAATGATGCGGTGGTTGGCTCTCTTCAATCGGTAGCAGGGAATGACTGGAGTGTACCGGTCGTTATCCCGGCCAGTATCGCTCCCGGCGAAGTCCGCCTTACTGCCCAGCAGACTTTGGGAGTGCCTTCCGATCGAAGCGATTATCGGCCATTTAAAATAAAACCCCCGCAACCGAGCAAACTGACGGTACAGGTCGATGCCCAAGGCAAGGTGACCCTCGGAGGTGTCGGACATATCAGTGCGACGTTCTATCTCCACGTCGTGAACAACGGGACGCCTCTCCACTCCTTTACCGTGACAACGTCTCCCTGGTCGGTGTTCTTTCCCGATTGGTTGCCGGGTACTTCGCTGATCGGTGGCCGACAAAGTGTGCCCGACGGTGTAGGGCAGCCGATCTATTCGGACTGGATATCGGAGGGCACCACGGTCGTGGTGCCTGTTCCTCGTCCAACATTGAGTGTGCGCGTCAGCCCGGACGGCATTCCTACGTTTTCCGGTACGGGCAGGAACTGGTCCGGTCAACCGGCCTCCAGAATCGAGGTCCGACTGGAAGGCGCCAGCTCCGCGATCGTGCCGATCGTCGACGTTTCCGAAGATACGACCTGGACCAGCACGGCAACAGCACGCTGGGCTCCTGGTACGTATCAGGTTACGGCCATTCAGTGGTTCACAACGCTGCAATCGGAAAGGGTTCAACCGCCTGTTTCGGTGGTCATCTCCGCCCCCCCTGCCGTTATCGAAAAAGTGACCCCGAACGGCTTGTTTGCAACGGTTGCTGGCCAATGCTGGCCGGGAGCGGTGCTGACGATCAAGTTCAGCGACGATACTACTCCCTATCCGGTTACGGATACGGACAAGAACGGGCAATGGGACTTCCAGCGCCCCACGGCGTTTCGCCCCGGCAGGCACTTGGTCACGGTCACGCAGACTTTCGGCGGGCAAACCTCTAATCCGGTGTCCATGTCCTTCGATATAGCGGTGAGCGTACCGGTGATCACCCCACCACCCGGTGGGCAAACGGATCATTTGCCGGTATTGCACGGCACCGGCGGGATCGACGGCTTCACGATCAGCGTTTTCGATTTCGTGACCCTCGACCGGTTGGGAGAGACGCTCGCAACAGGGAATGCCTGGTCGGTACAGCTCACGGAACTCGACTACCTGACCCAAACCGTTTTCGCCATACAGGTGCTGGGTGACTTGCAATCGCTGCCCAGCACTTCGGTCGCTTTCAAAGTGGTTTTGTATGCGCCAAGGATCGACTTTCCAACAACAAGAACATCGGTCCCCCGTACATTCACGGTCGAAGGTTATGCCAGAGCAGGGAAAGGATTCGTCCGGACTGAGGTCGATGTGTATCTCGACGGCGTTCCCTTTCGTATTTATCCGCATTTTGGCGATGGATATTTCAAACAGAATTTCACACGGCCAGTGGGGCCATGCGTACTGAAAGCCAGGCAGTATTTCAAGGATCAGGAGTCTCCACTTAGCGAGGATGTGCAGGTCACGATCGTTCCCGACAAGGCATACATTGAAACGCCAGGTAGTGGTGAGGCTGTCGGACGTACTGCGGTGATCTGCGGGTTCGGATACGCAAGAGATACCGTCGTGGTTGCTTTGCCGGGTGGTGCGGAGCTGGGGCAGGCCAAGGTCCAGCAAGACGGGACATGGTTTTGCCGGATCGAAATCCCAGGGACCGGCACCGACCTTTCACTCGTCACCGAGCAGCGCAAGGGTGAGTTCCACTCCGGTTGGTCCGAGGCAAGACCCCTGCAGCGCCTTGCGCCCCCACCCTCATTCAACGAACCGTCGGAGGGCAAGTGGGAGGGAGCAACGCCCAGATTCGCAGGCGGTGCTCTGGCGGGTCCGAAGGTTGATGTGGTCGCCTGGTATGACTCCGAGGATAAACATGCCAAGTCTCTTGTGACCAACGGCGGACGTTGGGCCGGAATATCGGAGCGAAATCTGCCTGCTGGCCCGCAATGGGCCTGTGCCGTACAGGTCGTGGGTGGAAAACATTCCATGCCAGCGGACAGCAAGCGATTCGATGTCGCGCCGCCCGACGAACCGCCAAGTCAGGCTTAATCCGACCAAAGGTCAAGTCTACTGTCAGTTCTGACAGTAGACGCCACCCGCTCGATGACGCCAAATCCTTTGCAGGCACCATGCGAAAGGCGCCGTTCCTTTACTGGAAGTCGTTTCAGACCCAGGAGCATCCACATGTACCGCTCTCCCGCTCAGATCGCTCAGAAGATGTTCACTCAAGCGGTCGGTAAACCCAAGCGCTCGTCCACGACGGCTCTGACACGTTTTTTCAAGGCGGGGGGATCGGTTGCCGTACTGGCGCAGAAAGGCGTCGACGGGTTGATGCACGATTTTGGCCTGAACCGGCAGCAGGCCGGGGAGTTCCAGCAGCGCCTCAATGTGCTGTCGACCGTGGTATTGCGGCAGTTCATCGAGCACCAGTTGACTGCCAGAGATGCCAGAGCTGTTGCGCGTTCGGGGCTCAATAACGGTCCGACTTACGCCTTGTTGTTCAAGCCGAACTTCGACGCGTTATGCCCGCCGGATGCGATCGAAGCCATTCACTCGCCTGCGGCGTATCTGACAGCCCTGTTGCATTGGGCATTGCATCGGCTGGGGGAAACCGATGGCAAGGAGCTTCCGCTGGTTGGCCGGCGTACGGATCTCGAAAAACTGCTGATCGATGTCAAGGCCGTCCATGGTGCAGTGTCGTCGGTGGAAGTGATCAGCCACATCATGGAGCACTTCATCACCGCCACGCTGGGGCCCATTCAAAACCTCGATGAGGCGTTGAACCAGAAGGCCTTTCCTCGGGAACTGCCCTTTCACTGGCCTTGGGTTACGCTCGATCATGTACTGAAGGGACATGGCGAATCGGTGGGCAGCGTGGTGCGTCTGTGCGATTTGCAGTATCCGTGCTTTCTTCGTTCGGCACCGTGGAGCGACAAGTCGGATGACGCCCTCGTTCAAGCTTCACGGTTGAGTCCATCACAGCGGACAATCCTGACCGAGGCGAGTCATTTTCCAGACGGGGGCGACGAGTTCTACCAGAAATACCTCGGTCTCAAGGAAATTTCGATTGGTAATCTGAGGCTCGTCCACGTTTTCAATGAAAGAACGAAGCTGGATACGCCGGCGCTTGAGGCATTGCTTTCGATTGAAGGTTTCACTCCCTTCCTGTCCGAAAATGCGCCGGGTGTCGTCACGGGCCCTGTTACAGGCAAGGACCATGGGTCTGTCTTTGTACATGAGGCAAAGACCCCGTCCATTGCCATTGTCAAAACGGAATCGGGCCTTCTCAATCGTTTCGAGAATATGGGGAGGCCCGACGAGCCCGACGAGCCCGACCATTCCGAGCGGGTTGATCGTGCCAATCGTATATTGCGACTGACTGACTGGTTGCGGTTGGCCAGTGACGAAACCGATCGACTGATCGTTGCGGCAATGCTCGCTGAAGTGCCCCCGCCGACCCCTTCTCGCTACTGGATCACAAGCAATACTCTGCGAGCTATCGGGCTGTTCCAGGCACTGCGGGAGGTCTTTGGATGCACCGCAGAAGACTTCGCCGCCTTTATCGGGCCGCTTTGCGTTTTCGGGCGCGGCACGGAGCGTGCCCAATACGATCGAGTTTTCAACAGTGGTGCCACCGGTTCTCGTCCTTTGGTACTTGATGACCGATCCTTCCCGGTGATTCCCGTGACCGCTGCCGACCTGATTACGGTCAAGCAATTGTGCGCAGGCCTGGGTATTGATCTGGAAACCTATTTTTACCTCGCCAACCTGATTGCCGCCGCTCACGGCCTGGCTGAACTCAAGTGCAGCTTGCCGATCGTGTCCGGTTTTTATCGCATGGTCAGGCTGCCCCGGTTACTGGGGATTACTCCGATCGAGGCGGTCCTGTTGTTGAATCTGACGGGAGGTCAGGTCTGGGTGAACGCACTGGCCGGCGTGCCGCAGATCAACAACCAACAATCAGCGGGTAAGCCGGACGTACTGAGTGTGATGCATGCCTTGATGGATGGCGTGCAATGGGCCCGGACCGCGCAGTTGCCGGTGCACTGGGTGGTGCAACAAGCAACAGCCTGGCCACCGAACCGGCCCGATGAAAGACAACTCTCGTTGTTTGATCAATGGCGTCGGCAGGTCCCGGTGGCTCGGGTGACGGAAGATGTACTGAAAATGGCCGGTATCGAGCCCTTGTCGAACAATCGCCAGTGGCTGCGGGCGTTGAGGGCGTTGGTTGACGAACAGGGACTGATTCGTGATTTTGTTGAGTCAGCGGATCAGACCTACGAAGCCCACGCCCGGGAAATGACGGAGCGGGCCGTGGTGTTGGAGACGGGGAGCCTCGATACAGGTCTGGTGGCGCTGATTCTGGCGGTGGTGCTGCGTTGCCGCGCCAGTCAGAACAGTATGGTTCAGGAGGGGTTGGCTGCTTATAGCGGTCTGAAGCCGGATCTGGTTCTGCAGGTGCTTGGCTGGTCCGGCGCAAATGTGCATTTCGTATTGGCTCAGGTGCTCGGATTGCCGGAAGCCTCCAAGGACAGCGCTACTGTGCCGCGGCGGGAAGACCCGTCGAGCGATCCTGTTCTGCAGGTGTTGGCCGAGTTCTCGAGACGCAGCGCCGTGGTCGCGAGGCTGGAACTCAGCGGTGAATTTCTCACTCACTTCATCGCGACCGGGTATCGCGAATGGTTCGGTCTGCACTCGGTCGACGCATTCGACCTTTCAGCGTTGTATTACCTGACAGTCTACAAACGTGCCCTGGGCATGAGTGATCAGCCGGAAACGAGGCTGGTTGACTATCTGCGCCGCGTTAACGCGCTGCCGGCCAACCTGAGCAATCACGGGCTTGAGCTGGTCCAGGAGCGAGCCGCGAAGTGGCTCGCCGAGCTGTTCAACTGGAGCGTGGATGAGGTGCGCATCTGCGCTGCCCATGTGAATCCGTCGAAAGGCCTGGTCGTGACCCTGCAACAGCTCGATGTGCTGACACGCATTCGCTTGTTTGCCCAAAAGACCGGTCAGAGTGCCAGGACACTCCTCGAGCTCGGGAAGCTGCCACCGGACAGCGAATATGCCGACTATGAGTACGTCGCAGACCTTGTCAGAGCCAGCCTGACGACCACGACCGAACCGAATTACGCTGACGACGTCATGGCCGTGGGGCTGGACGTGATCGTGCACTGGACGACGGTGCCCGACCCCGTCAGGTTGATCGCTAACAAACCGGACGAATTTGCCGAATTTACCGTAACGGTAAAGAACCGCGAAGGCCAGGCGCGATTGAACGTCAATGTTCATTGCGCCACCACGCTGGGCCGGTTTGAAACTTCAATGATCACCACCGACGTCAACGGCACGGCGACGGTGAAGTTTTTCCCGGACAGCCGGATGGGCAGCGTCACTCCCGTTTTCAGGCTGGATCTGGGTGAGGAGACGGCCGCACCGAGGATCGAAATCGGGCCGGATATGGCCACACTCCATTTGAGAGCCCAAAACCCTTTCCCCGTGCCCGACAGCACCGTGCTGATCGGAACGCCGGTGACCTACCGCGCCATTGTCCTGGACGACTACGACAACCCCATCGCAGGCGCCTCGGTGAGCTGGAAACTCGATCCGCTACCTCAGGGTGAGATCAAGACTGTGACTGACCGGCAAGGAGGCACCGAGGTGACATTCACCAGTGCCGAACCGCTTACCGTGAAGGTTAATGCGGCGGCTGAAAATTCGACGGCCGTTACGTTTCGCGATGTGAAGTTTGTCGAAGCCCTTCCCGCGCGCCGGCGAGTACCGGCGCCCCGCAAGCAACGCAAACAGTGACAGGAGATGGTGATGCTCAACAAAACTTCAGGTGAGCTGTCAGCCCTGCGTCGCAATGCGTTGATTGATTTCTGTCTTCACGCAAAACATGACAAGGCCAGTCATCCCTTTCCGATGAATACCCAATCGGCGGATGACCTCTGGGAATGGCTGCGCACCGATCCGCTGGACAGCGACGAAATTGAAACCTCGTGGGTGGCGGAGGCCAGGAGCTGTTTGCAGTCCTACCTTTTTGCGGTGTTGCAGAAATTTGAACCGGGGTACGACGGGCGGGAGTTCGATCCTGACCTTCTGCAAGAGTGGGATCTCGCCAGCAGTTACGGGTCGTGGTCGGCAAGCATGCTGCTGTTGTGCACACCTGAGGATTACATCACGCCTTATGTACGCATCCGCAAAACCGGTTTGTTCAGGGCTCTTGAGAGTTATGTGAATCAGACCTCGATCACTGACGATTCGGTGCTCAAGGGCGCTCAGCGCTACCTGCGCAGCTTTGAAGAAACGTGCAATCTGAACGTCAAGACCGGTTATCTGGATGGGGCCAATCCGCTGGAGACGCATTATTACCTGGTGGGCAGGCAACGTGTTGCACCTTTTGGCTGGTTCTGGCGTGAAGCGAACATCAAACTCGCCTTCGACTCGCCATCGGTCAACCCGACTGACTGGCGAGAATGGAAATCTGCCGACATTCCCACCGATGACACTGTGCTGGATTGTCGGATGGTCTTTTGGGAAGGCCGGGCGTGCATGGTCTGGGTCCAATGGCGCCCGGGTGTTTTCGATAACGCGGGTCAACTGCAAAGCCTCCATGAGCTGGAAGTCATGGTGGCGTTCATCGCGCTGGACGACAGCTGGTCGCCACCCATTCGCTTGCATCTGCTGCAGACGGACAAGGACGTTTCGAAGGGTTGCCGGCTGGTCGCGGTAATTTTGCGCGACGAGATCGATACCTCGTATCCCAAGGGCAGGCTGGCGGTACATGTGACCAATGCCGAGCCCAAAGTCGGTACGTCGTCAGTGCTGTCTGTCGCTATCTATGAAACCCGTGACTCGCTGTTTCGCAAGGTGAAGGACGAAACGGCGGTCATGGATTACCTGGCCAATCACCTGTTTGTCGAGCGCCGTACGCTTCAGCAAAAGATGCAGCCGAAGCTGTTTCCGGCCGTTGACAGTGAGATCACCAGGCCCGGCACGCTGGCCGAGTACCTGGGGATCAAGGCTTATATCGTGCGTAACAGCGCTACTGAGCACTCGCTCTGGGTTCAGGGGCATTGTGCCCATGTCTCACGTGGCGGTGACACGAACGTTGAGTTCACGCTGAAAGTCGAATTCACCACTGGTGGTGACCCGGACCCAGTTACTGCCAGTTACTCGAGTTCCGGTGGATGGGCAACGAAATGGCAGGAGATCAAGCGAACAGGGTTTAACAGCAGCACGCTCACCGTGAAACTGACAGGCGCCGCAGACCACGGTGAGCGAACCCTCGTCCTGACGGTCCCCGCCACGCTCGGTGATCATGGACCTCTACCGTACATCCATGACACCGATGCGCAGGGCGCCCAGTTTCTGGCCTTCAACCAACCGGCAAACGTTCTGAAGTTGAAATACGTCCGGCTCAATACGTTGATCGGTCACGAACTGGTGTTGCGCTCCAGTGTATCGATCGGCGTGTTGCTGGACTGGGCGACGCAGTTTCCGAAGGAGCCGCCTTTGCCCGAAAGCCAGGTCGAGCCGAACGGTCCGTTCGATGGTGCCAATGGTCTGTTTTTCTGGGAGCTGTTTTTTCACCTGCCACATCTGATTGCCGTCCGGCTGCGTGACGAGAACCGTTTTGAGGCGGCCCAGCGCTGGCTGCATTTCATATTCGAGCCGCAGTCGCCCGCTAAACCGGCGCAGGGCGATACCCCGGCAAGGCCGCAATACTGGCATTGCCGGCCTCTGGACGTGGAAAAGCCCGACATCTGCTATTGCTATGAAGTCTTCGCACCGGGGGATCCGGATGCCATCGCCTATTCATCGCCCTGGCATTACAAGGTCGTGATTTTCCTCGAGTATGTGAACAACCTCATCGCCTGGGGTGACTGGCTCTATCGCCAGATGACGCGGGACAGCCTGACGGCCGCCAAGCTGCAGTATGTCCGGGCCCGATCGCTGATGGGAGCCAGGCCGGATACCCGTAGCGTCAATCGCTGGGTTGCAAAGGAACTTGGTGAACTTGTGGGAGAGATGCAGACCCGACCGGCCCTCGCGGAATTTGAAACGACATTGCAGCTGCGAACAGAGGATTTACCGGTCAGGGCTGCGCGTACTCAGCATTTGGGTGTGTACGGCACGCGTTCTTTCAATATACCGGTCAGCCCGCGTTTGCTGACGTTCTTTGACCTGCCTGATCAGCGTATCGACAACATTCGCCATGGTCGGACAATCGACGGCAAGCTTGCATCCATCCCTCTTTTTACCGCCATGGATCCAAGTGAGTTGTTGAATCGCCTGGCAGCCGGTAAGGCGGGACCGGTGCGACCGATGGGTGGACAGTTGCGAGTTGCGGTCTATCGCTGGGACGTACTGTTCAATGCAGCGTTGCAGATGGTGCAGTACCTGCAGGAGCTGGGGAACGAAGTACAGCGTCTGCTTGAGCAGCAGGATCGTGTCCAGCAGGAGACGTTGCAGCAACGCCATTTGACTGAGCTTGGCGAATTCGCTCGTCGGGCACAGGAAGAATCCATAGCACGTGAGGTCGAGGGCCTTACGGCGTTGCAGCACAGCAGAACCATGGCCGAAGAGCGAGAGCTGCACTACGCCGATCTGTACGACAAGCACATTTCTCCCGATGAGTTCAAAGTCATGGAGCATGTTGAAGCCGCTTCGGGCCTCGCTTCTCTGGCCACTGGCTTTGAGATGGGGGCAGCGGTAATCCACGCGTTCCCCAAAATCTTTGGATTGTCCAATGGCAATCATGAGCCGGCTTATCTGGTCAGTGCCGTGGGATTTGGTTTTCGGATGGCCGCAGACGTGCAGCGCGCCAGTGCCGACAAGACGGCCACCTCCGAAAGCTATCGTCGTCGCCGAGAGGATTGGTGGTTGCTGCGTAAACAGGCCAATACTGAAAAGAATGCGATCAGTGCCCAGATTGCAGGTCAGGAACGGGCCATCAATGCAGCAAGGATCAATCTGGAACACACCCTTGCCGCGAATAGCCAGGCGCTCAGACTGTTCGAGTTCCTGCAGACCCGGGCGACCAATCTGGAGCTTTACCAGTGGTTGATGGGGCAACTGCAGACCTTGCACTTTCAGGCGTATGACGCCGCTGTTGCTCTGTGCCGGAGTGCCCAGACAGCCTTGCGGGCGGAAACCTGTGAGTTCGATGCCTATCAACTGAACACCGATGTCTGGAGCGACCAGCGGCGCGGCTTGACGGCTGGCGCGACATTGCAGGCCGGTTTGTTGCGAATGCGGTCGGAATATCTGCAACGCAATGAGCGACGCCAGGAGATCGTCAAGACCGTTTCGCTACAACGATTGTTCAATGATCCGGCGACCCGGCCAAAGGGTTTTGACAACTGGACTGATGCGCTGGACCACTTGCTGGCAACGGGCGCACTGGATTTCGAGCTGATCCAGCTACTGTTCGATCGCGACTACCACGATCATTACTGCCGCCAGATTTCTCGTGTCGAAGTCAGTCTGCCGGTGCTCACCGGGCCCTTCGAAAATGTGGTGGTGAAACTGATACAGGTCGGCAGCTATATCGCTACAAAACCGTCGATCGAGTCTTTGGAATATCTGCACTCCGGTGGAGGCGTTGCGCCTGTCGATGTGCTGATCAACCTGAGCAGTGGGCAGCAGGTTTCCCTGTCTACCGGGCTGGATGATACCGGTGTGGTTTCACTCAGAGCTGACGAAGGCATGACCCTGCCGTTCGAAAACACCGGTGTCGTTTCGCGCTGGCGGATCGTATTTCCCTGGCATTTGAATCAAAAGCCGATGCTGTTATCGCTGACCGATATCGTGATCAAGGTGTTTTACACCGCCAAGGTCGGGGATCTGGCTTTTTCCAGAAAAGTGCAGGAACTGGTGAACGAAGCTGAGCGCAAGGTCGAGGCCAAGGGGACTCAATCATGATCGAAATCGACATCGACACGGATCACAATTTCGTGATGAACGGCGACATGACTGAGGGCTATGACCACTGGGACGATGTGGCCAATCCGGGGGGCGTCGAAATCCGGAACGACGGTAACGTATCGTACATGGCGCTAACCCACCGCGCGGCGGTTCGGCAAAGGATGATCGTGCCGATCGGACAGCAGGCGGAGGTCCGTTATGGCCTGCGTCTTCTTTACGACACCACCTATTTGTCATCGCCCGGGCTAGTGGTTGTAAACAAGAGGGGGAGTGACGAAAAGTTCGAAATCGAATTGCCGGTGAAGACAGGGTTGCAGGATGTCGATCCTTTGGCGATTGATCTGACCGAGATGCGCAAGGATTTGCCGGACAGCCTGGATTTACAAGCGGGTGATGAGCTGGAGATTAATTTGAGCAGCCCGGCAAGGGGTGTGGGCGAACCCAGCTCTGTGGAAATTCGTCTGACCGGGATAGAGATAAAGCTGAATCTTCCGGAGTTGGGGCTGTTGGCCGTATTCAATGATGGCAAAGGTTTCGACGCAGGCAACGTCTTGCCGATCTGCCTGGGCGCTATCGGGGATCAGAGTCACAGGGTTTTTTTTGCGGTTGATCCGCAGAGTGTCTGGAAAAATCTCGAGGCCTGCCTGTGGTTTGAAGATAACCCGCTGGAGGCCATTACCGCCGAGCCCGAGTTGGGAACATCTCAGCTCATCAGTCTGGACTGGCTGCTGGATTGTCCGCAGCCGTCAGGCAAAGAACCTTATGAGCTGGAGGCGAAGATTTACAGCAAATACTCGGCGCCAGCGTATCCGCTATTGGTTTCCTGGGGGCATCACCTCTTGGAGCTGTTCGTACTCAAACAGGCCGAGACGTACCCGGTCATTGAGTACAACCAATCGGTGGAGCTGCAGGTTCAGGTCAGATCCTTCTATACCCAGGCACCGGTACCGAGTGAGGTGATCTGGCGGGAAGAGGGTAAGGCGGGAAAGGTTTTGCACCGGGCACCCACCGATGCTCAAGGTCGAGCGACCTATCTGTGCACGCCAACCGAGGAGGGGGTGAGCAGGGTTACCGCCTCGGTTGCCAGCCCTTTGTCCGACGATGGCGAAGCGACGCATATCTTCGAAGTTCGGGCGTTTGCTATCGATCCGTTCAAAACCTTACAGGCTCGGTTCGATGGTGGGGCACCGGCCGTCTGGGGGGAGAAGACCCGCTATCCGGAACGCGGTGAGTCATTCCCTGTCAATCTGGATATTACTGCGGAGCATCCTCTGATTGCCGCCAACTTTTTCCTGATCTGGGCAAATGGTGATTCACAAGAGGACGTCGGAGCAACCGCTCAACCGAACTTCGGGGCTCCTGCGCCTGTAGTTGACGGTACAGTCCTCTGGACAACGACCTTCGAGGACAAGCGCGACGGCCTGTTTGATTGGGTTCTCGGTTGTTCCAGGTTGCAGCATTTATCGCCAGGCAATGCCCTGTCGCTGGCTTACAACAGAGTCGAGATCGGCAAGACCTGGGGGCCGAACAAGTTGCCGAGGGTGGACGAAAGCGAAATCGTCACCTGCATGGTGAATGTGCAAAAGGGCGACAGACAGCCTGTCAGTAACGTAAAAGTCGAGTTTGAAACACCGAAGGGTACAGTCACATCCCTCACGGGCGTGGATGGCTGGGCAAGCGTGGATTACTTGCCCGCCAATGCCGGTGACCAGAATATCGTCGCGCGGGTACAGCGCCACGAAGACGCGCCAGTGGATGAACATTCATTCGCCGTCAAAGCTTTGCCCACCAGCGCATGGAAAGGGCAGGTCAACTTCTCTTTGGACGGGAAACCGATTGATCGACTGATTCAGGGTGTGGTCTGTCGGCGTGGCAGAGCGCACAAGCTGCGGATTGATCCCGTTGCGAACAGCAACTTTATCGGCAAGTCGATTGCCCTGCACTGGAATGCAAATACGCCCCCTTTACCGGGGTTTCAGCTGGACCCGCAAGTCGATGTTCCTCGGGTCATGACTATTTTCGGCCTTGAGTGGGACATCACCTCGGGCACCGATCTCAGCGGGTTCTCGACATTGGCGTTCAGCAGTTCCCATTTGCCGGAAAAGTGCGAGTTTCCCTTGCGGCTGCTGGCCGCCGATCTCGCCAGTGAGGTCCGGGCGATGCTTGATCATGTTTCAGCTGAACCGGGTAACGACAGGTTGTATCCCTGCCTGTGGACGTCTCACCAGTCGATGTATATGCCATATGGGATCAGCGCACTGCATGGGCTGCCTGTGAAAATGGCCATCACACCCTTGGCACCGGGAATGGAGGTCAACCCACCACTGACTGAGGGTGTCGTCATGACGGCGGGTGGTGCGCGCAGGCAACTGGATTTCACCAACAGCACAGCCGATGTCGAGATGACTCAGACCGCTACCATCATGATCGATGGAGAGTCGCTGACGGCGCAGACTCAATTGAAGTTGGGCCATAACAAACTCAAGATTCTGGCCACGCGCGGTCCTGCCATTGATCCCGTCATGAGCAAGGGCGAGCGTGCCAGGGTCGAGTTTCGCTTGGGCTCGGCGTTCAATGATCAGCCGATCAAGGGGGCAGAAATCGCGGTGCAGACCGGGAGTGCCGGGCCGGTTTCCTTACGGACAGATGCCGATGGCTGGGCGCGGCACGATGCACTGCCGAGTCAGGCCGGTATAAGCTTCATCACTGCTGTTGCTTCGAATCCTTACGATGGGTCAACGGCGGAAACCCGGACGCAGCTCACTGCCCTGGCAACGGATCCCTGGCTGGATCTGGATCTGGATCTGGATCCGGATGTTTCCGTGAGCGCTTCACAGCGGTATGTGTGGGCAGCCAACGCGTTGTTTCCGAGACGCGGTGAGGCCTTCGGTTTCCGGCTTTTTGCGAGGGATGGCAGCCCCTTGCTTGATCAAAAGTTAGCGCTGGGTCTGGTTAATCCCGGCCGGAGTGAGGTCGGGCTCGAATTCAATCGGGTGTTGGGTGAATTCCACACGCTGGATGAGCGGGGGCTGGATTTTGAGCTCAAGGATGGAGATGTGAAGGACGCCAGTGTGTCTTTGCAGTTGGCTGCCTTTCGCTTGCTGGAACGTTCTCCTGTTCAGCCCCTGTCTTTGGGAAGTCGAGCCCTTGTCGCCCGGATTACCTCGACCAGTAGTGTTCTTGAGGTCGTTGATTGGGGAGCAACAGTGAACGCTGAAGTCACCGTAACCCATGTGTTGACCGGAAAGGCCATGAGAGGTTTACCGATCCGGTGGGAGTTGTCGGAGCAGGAGTCTCGGGTGACTTCCACCAACTATCGGGGGGTTGCGCAGATCAGCTTTGTTCCCGAAGTCGCGGGTCCAGGTATCGTCACCGCTTCTGTTGCCGGTGGCGCTGATTCGGCTTCAGTCGACTTTCGTTATTCAATGAACGAACCGTGCCAGATTGAAGATTTGGTCGTTGATGTGTCGAGCGGAAATCCCGGGCAAAAAGTGTCGGCGCATGTTTTCGTGGTTTCGGCTCTTAGCAAGAAGGCGCTGTCAGGGATCGAGGTGGGCTGGCGGCAGGGTGAACAAATATTGCCTTCGACATTCACTGATGCTCAAGGCAAGGCAACGATCGAGTTCTGGAGGGTGCCCGGTGAAACCCGATTGATCGCTTCGGTTCGAAGCGGTCTGGCCGGTAACAATGTGAAGTCGCTGATACTGTCAGCCCCGCCGGATGAGTTGGTCGTTGCAGAGCTGGCCAGTGACAAAACCAGATTTTGGCTGGGTGAGACCATGACAGCACAGGCCCGAGTGCGCTATGAGCGACACGGGGGAGTTGCACCAGGCGTACCGGTGGTTTGGCGTTTCCCGACTTCGCAGTCGCGCACCTCCATGACCAATGAAAATGGACTGGCAATGATGCAAGAGATGCCTGCGCAAATTGGTTTGCATCAGTTGGCTGCCTATGTCCAGGAGACATCTGGCGGATCCGGGACTTTGAATTATGAGGTTCTTGATCCGCTTGATTCTCCTGACCATGCAGATATCGAGTCTGTGACAGCTTCGATCAGTCCGGTGCTCGTTAACACGTACACCACAATGACCGCGCTGATTGTGGCAACGCGGTCCCGCCAGCCTATGGCGAACAGGAAAGTCTTCGTTTCCAGAAATGGACAGCCAAGCCAGGAATCAAGCACCGACAATCAGGGCAAGTACTCGCACTCCTGGTCGCCGACTTCAACCTCTGAGCAGGTTTCTCTTCGGGTCACCCTGGAAAACCCCGGCGGTACTTCGGTTAGCAAGGGGGTGACTGTGCCTGTTGTGGAGCGTTGATTCGGAAGTCACAAGGCCTCGCCTTTTTTCCAGGCCAGATATCGGGCCACCAACTCGGCGCCCAGTTCGGTGGGCCGGGCATTGATGATCGGTACTCCATGAGTCCTCAACTGCTCATGGAGTCTTGCCGTGCCGTTCAAGTAATCCACCGTTGCACAATAGGCCAGCGCTTCCGTCAGCGATTGAACCGGAGTCAGCCGCACGTCTTCGAGCCTTTCTTCGTACAGGCTGGCGATGAGTACGCGGTGTTGCCTGCCCAGTTGTGTCATGGCAGTCAGCAGCTCTTCATCAACCTCATCCCGCACATTAGTCACCAACACCACCAGCGCCCGACGCTTCTGCCTGGCCAACAACTGATCCACCGCCGCCGGATAATCCGCCGAACGTCGCGTGCTATCCAGATCATAAACACCGTTGAGCAACACCTTGAGCTGCCCCGTACCTTTGACCGGTGCAATAAACCGAGGCTGATCGCTGGCGAAGGTGGACAAGCCCACCGCATCCCCCTGCCGCAGCGCCACATAACTCAACAGCAGACACGCATTCAACGCATGATCGAAATGCGACAGCTCGCCGTCCTGACTGCGCATCTGTCGCCCGCAGTCGAGCATAAAAATGATCTGTTGATCCCGTTCGTCTTCGTATTCCCGGGCAATCGGTGTGCGGTGGCGGGCGGTGGCTTTCCAGTCGATCTGGCGCAGGCTGTCGCCTTCGCGAAATTCTCGCAGTTGATGGAATTCCATCCCTTGGCCACGGCGTTGGCGCTGGCGTACGCCGAGCTGGCTGAGCCAGTTGTTGACCGCCAGCAATTGGCCGCCGTAGAGACGGGCGAAGTCGGGGTAGACGCGGGTGTGGTCGGTGATGTTCAGCAGGCGTTTGCCGGACCACAGGCCGAAGGGGCTCGGCAAGTTGAGTTCGCAGGTTTCGAAAGTGAAGTGGCCACGTTTGAGTGGGCGCAGGCGGTAGCCGATCAGGCTGCGCTGGCCGGGTTGCAGCTCGGTGGAGAGCGGCAGGTTTTCATGGCTGAGGCCGTCGGGTACGTGGTCGAAGAGTTGAATGGCCAGTGGTGGGTCGAGGTCGTGTTCGACTTCCAGCCGGATTTCGCTCCAGCGACCGAGGGCCAGGCTGCCGGGCATCTGTCGTTGCACGCGGGGCGAGGGCAGGCGCTTGAGGCGCAGCGCGTCCAGCAGGCTCAGCGCAAACAGCGCCAGCAACAATCCCCAGTTGATCGACAGCAGGCTCGATGGCACCTCGACGTCCAGCGCCTGCAACGCGCCCAGCACAATGCCGATGACCAGCAGGGTCGCCAGCCAGATCAACAGCAGGCGCGAGGGTTTCACAGGCGCGGCGCCGGTACTTGGTCGAGCAGTTGCTGAAGGACTTGATCGACTTGCAGCCCTTCGATGTCCAGCTCCGGCGCAAGGCGTACGCGATGGCGCAACACCGCCAGTGCGCAGCCCTTGATGTCGTCGGGAATCACGAATTCACCGCCGCGCAACAGGGCTCGGGCGCGGGCGCAGCGCACCAGTGCAATGGAGGCACGTGGCCCGGCGCCGAGGGTCAGCCCCGGCCAGGTGCGGGTGCTGCGGGCGAGGCGCACGGCGTAATCGAGTACCTGCTCGTCCAGCGGCAGATCGCTGGCGATGCGTTGCAGGGCTTGCACATCCTTGGCCTGCAACACGGTGCGCAGCGGTTGCACGTCGAGCATATCGGCGCGGGTCGAGCGGCTGACCTGACGCACCATGTCCAGCTCCTGATCGGCGTCGGGATAGTCCATGCGCACCTTGAGCATGAAACGGTCGAGTTCGGCCTCCGGCAGCGGGTAAGTGCCTTCCTGTTCGATCGGGTTCTGCGTGGCGAGCACCATGAATGGCTGGGCAATCGGCAGGGCCCGGCCTTCGAGGGTGACCTGACGTTCCTGCATCGCTTCGAGCAGGGCGGCTTGCGTCTTGGCCGGGGCGCGGTTGATCTCGTCGGCCAGCAGCAGGTTGGTGAACAACGGGCCTTTACGCAGTTTGAACTGCTCGGTCTGCAGGTCGTAGACCGCGTGGCCGGTGACGTCGCTGGGCATCAGATCCGGGGTGAACTGGATACGTGCAAACTCGCCGCCGAAGCACTTCGCGAGGGCGCGTACCAACAGGGTTTTGCCGAGGCCGGGAACGCCTTCGAGCAGCACGTGACCGCCGGCGATCAGCGCGGTCAGCACGTCGTCGATCACCGGGTTCTGGCCGATCAGCGCCTTCTGCAATTCACCGCGCACCGCTTGCGCCAACTGGCTCGCGCGCTGGCGTTGCTGGGCCGCGTGGCCGGGCGAGCCGGGTTCGATGTGTTCGGTCATAGCGTGTTCCTCAAGGCTTGCAGGTGGGCGACCTGACGGCAGAATTCGGCGCTGGACATACGCCGCTTCGGTGCCGGGCTCAGGGCCTGGCTGATGGCACGGGTCGGCTGGCGGGTCAGGCGCGACAGCACCAGCCATTGTTCGGCGACGTTCAGTTGGTCGAAACCGGGATGACGATGGCGGGCGCGGCGCAGGACGTCCTGCTGCAACGCTTGCAGCAAGGTCTGTTGACCGTTGTGACGCAGGATGAAATCGGCACTGGCGCGCAGGTGTTCCATCAACTGCCGGCGACCACTCGGAGCCGGCGCTTGCAACGGTCCGTGACGCACGCCGACATGCCACAGCCACAGGCCGATCAGCGCCAACAGGGCGACGATGGCTTGCGGGAAATAGCGCCAGAGCAGGGTCAACAGACCGTCGTGTTCGGTGTTGTACAACAAGGTCACGGCGGTGTCGGCGCTGAGGTACCAGAGCAGCCAGGCATTGTCGTGCTGTGCAATCGCCGGGGTTTTCCACAGGTCGGCATCGGTGACCACGGTGATCGTGCCGAGGCCGAAAGCCAGTTGCATCATGTGCGTGGCTTTCGCGCTGTTGGCCCAGGCCTGGGCGAGGTTTTTCGGGTCGTCGAGGTGGAACGCGGTGTCGAACCCGGCATAGGCGGGCGCGTCTTCGTCTTCCAGATAGAGCTTGGTCAGGTTGGGGTAAGGATCTTCGGCGGCATCCGGTGGCGTGCCCTTGAGATCCTTGGTGAAGGATTGATGCAGTTGCACGCGGTCGAGCAGCAGGTCGTTGCTCTGTCCGGTCTTCTCATCCCAGATCGATTCGGCGACGAACACCAGCCTTCCGCCGGCCCGGGCCCAGTTCAGAACCTGATCGACCTGGCGCGGGGTCATTTTCGAGCGGTCGTTGAACATCAGCAGCGTGTGCTGGCGCGGGTCGATGTCGGGCAACACGGCGAGGCTTTCGGCATGACTGACGTCGATTCCGCGTTCACGCAGAAACATCTCCGCCGCCAGATAGGGATTGGCTTGTGCGGCGGGGGACGGGCCGTGATCGACCTCGGCCTGGTAAGGCGTGGCTTTGAGGTACAGATAAATGCCCAGCGCACCGAGCAGGGCGACGATCAGCGCGCCACCCAAAAGCCAGAGCGTGCGCCGGCTCAACGGGCAACTCCGTGGCCGAACAGGGTGCGCCAGCCATCACACAATTCCTGTTGCAGATGCGCCGCCGGTACGCGGTGCCCGTAGGCCATGTTCTGCCAGTGGCCGGTGAGATGACGGCTATAAGTGAGCAGGTCCGGTCGCTGCAATTGTTCGATCCGGGCCAGCACTTCGTTTTCGGTGTCGGCGGGTTTGAGGGTCAGGTTGAAGTCGTGCAATAGATGACTGAGCAGTGCCCGGTACAGCAGACCCAGTGCCGCACGCGGTTCGGTTTGCCAGAGTTGCTCCGCGTGGCTGGCGATGTCATCGGGCAGGCTTTCCTTTTGCAGATCCAGACCGAAGGCCTGTTGCGGCAAGGGCCTTTTGATCTGTTCGGGCAGGCGCGGACGGCGGCCGACGAACGCTTGCAGAAAATCCCGATAACGCCAGACCAGCCAGCCAAGCCCGGCGATAACTGCGCCCCACAGCACGACTTCGATCGCCTTGGCCAGACCGTCGAGGTGTCGGCCGTCCAGCCAGTCGAGCAGAGTTTTCAACCATTGCGGTGCCTCGCCTTCCTTGGGTTTTTGGGCAGTAGCGGGATCTTCGCCGAAGCGATAACGGGTGACGGTTTCCTTGTTCTTGAACGGCGGTTGTTCGAGCAAGGCCTTGATGCTGTTGCGGGACGCCTCGCTGGTCAAAGGCTGGTTCAAGAGGCGCGGTGCATCCGGAGCAGTGGCGGGGTCGGCAGCCCAGGCTGAGGGCAACACCGGCAACAGCAGACACGCCACCAGCAGCAAGCCGATCACGCTGCTGTTCAAACGCTGGCGCAAGCGGCGGAACACCAGTTCGATGTCCCAGGCTTCGAGGACGGTGCGGCGGTTCAGATACAGGCTGAACCCGCAGGCGACATACACCGGCTCCCAGATCACCAGGATCAGCGCATAGAACGCATTGGTCAGATGCTCCAGCCAGCGCCATTCGTAGTCGGCCGCGAAGATCAGGCTTTGCCAGTCCCAATCGGTTTCGACCTGTTGCGGCAGAAGCAGGTAGAACAACACCATCAGGCCGATCCACAGTGCCGTTTCCAGATGCACGCCGATGATCGTCAGCCACTGCGCGGCGCCGGCATTGCGTTGCAACAGCACTTGTAAACGCTGCTGGCGGGCGGTGCCGTCGAGGCCTTCGAGTTGCAGCACGGGTAGCAGGAAGCTGCGGCTCAGGCTGAAGCGGCGCCAGGTCAGGCTGGCGAGGAGTTGCGGCTTTAGCAGGCGCGGCCATTGGCGCAAGGCCTGTTTCAAGGTGGGTGTTTCGCCGAACAGTGCCTTGGACAGGATGTACAGCGGCAAGCGTTCGTAGGCCGGTTTCAGCCACCAGAAGATGAACACGGCGAGTGACGGCGAATCCCAAAACAACAGGCTGAGCACCGCGAAAAGCGGCAGGGTGACGATGGCCCAACTGGTCATCAGCAGGCGCCGGTGCTGCTGGCTCATGAGCACGCCCAGATCCATGCTTTCCCAGGTGGTGCGCGGACGGATCGCCACGGTCGCATCACTCAGGCGCATGACGGGTCCTTCCGGCGAATAGCAGATAGAGCGCCACGCAGAGCCAGAGCCCGGCGCCGACCAGGTATTTGGTCTGCGGCGAAACCCCGGTGCGCGACGACCAGTAGGCTTCGATAAACGCGGCGATCAACAGAAACAGCATCACGCCACTGATCAGCAGGATGCTCTGGCGCGCCGCAATCTGCAGGGCTTCGATTCGTGTCAGGCGTCCCGGCGCGATCAACGCCCAGCCCAGTTTCAGTCCTGCCGCACCGGCCAGGGCGATGGCGCTGAGTTCGAAAGCACCGTGCCCGATCACGAACGACCAGAAGGTCTGGCCGAAGCCGATCTCGCTGAGATGGCCGGCCACCGCGCCGATGATCAGCCCGTTGTAGAACAGGAAAAACGCACTGCCCACCCCCAGCAGCAAACCGCTGGCGAAGGTCTGAAAGGCGATGCCGATGTTGTGCATGATGTAGTAACCGAACATCACCCAGTCTTCGCTCGCCGCACGCTCGGCCGAACGCCCGAGATGGCCGGCGGCGGGGTCGTACATGCTCTGCATCTCGCGCACCTGATCGGCGGGGATCAGGTTGTAGACCAGCTCCGGAAACAGGAATACCAGCAAACCGAAACCGGCCAGGCTGCCGAAGAACAGCAGGGCGGCGGCCAGCACGAAGCGCCATTCGGCGCGCACCAGCCGTGGAAATCCGGCCAGGATGAAACCCAGCACGTTAGCGCCGAGCTGACTGCGATGCCGATAAAGCTGTTGATGGCCGCGCAGCACTTGCTGTTGCAAGGAGTCGACCAGAAAACTGCTGTAGCCACGTTCCTGCGCCAGCGCCAGATGCTGGCAGAGTCGGCGATAAGCCTTGGGAAATTCCGCTACCTGCGAAGTGTCCTTGCCGCGTTCCAGACGTTCGAGGGCGAGGATGAAACGCTCCCATTCGGCCTTGTGGCGGGATTCGAAAAGGCTTTGCTTCATGTCGGACCCAACAGGCCGCGCGCGATGCCGTTGAGTTCGCCGACGGCTTTCGGCGCACTGATATGCAGTGGCTGAGCGAGCAATGCAGCAAGTTCGTTGACCCGCGCCGTCGACAGTTCACCCTGGCGTTCGGCGAAAGCGAGCAAGGCGCGTTGTTCAGTCAGGGTCAGCGGGATCGGAGAGCGGCGGGGTTCGGCATCGGGCAATTGCGGACGCTTGAGCGGGCGTTCGCTGTAGATCACCAGCGTGCCGGCAGCGATGTCGCCGAGGCGTTTGAAGGTCGGGTGTTGCAGACAACTGATCGCACCGAGGAAATAGCCGAAAGGCATCAGGTCGACAAAACGCAGCAGGTTGCGCAACAGCGAGGCTGACCAGCCGACCGGCGTGCCGTCGTCGTGCACCACCCGCAGGCCCATCCATTGTTTACCCGGCGAGCGGCCCTGACGCAGCACCTCGAACAACACCATGTACCACCAGCTCACCACGAACAGCAGCAGTGAGCCCAGGCCGATACCGAGTTTGCCGAGCAACGCCAGCACCATGAGCAGCAGGCCCAAAATCAGCCCGCGCAACCCCAGATCGAGGGTGAACGCCACAGCACGCACCATCAGGCCGGCGGGACGCAGCGGCAGGTCGATGCCTTCCGGCGTTTCGACCTGGTGCCGCGTGTCCAGTGGTGGGGCCAGCGGTGCTTTCCTTGGCGGTGCTGTGGTCTCGAGCATGGGCTACCTGATGTTGCCGGATCGGGATGCAAGTGCGTTCGATGCTAGCAGTCTCTCGGGGGGGAACGACATAACTATGTCATACACATCGTTCAACCAAAGGTGACTGAATGATGCGGCGCTGGCCGCGACCGCAGTCGAACGCCTAGACTTTGCCGATCTTCAGTTCAGGAACCGCCCGTGACTTCCATTTTCTGGTACGACTACGAAACCACCGGCATCAATCCCCGATGCGACCGCCCGTTGCAGGTGGCCGGGATCCGCACCGACCACGAACTCAACGAAATCGACGCGCCGGTCAATCTCTACTGCCAGCCCAGCGAAGACATCCTTCCGCACCCGGCGGCATGCGCGATCACTGGCATCACCCCGAGCCGCCTCGCCGAACAGGGCTTGAGCGAAGCCGATTTCATGACCCGGGTTCACGCCCAGCTCGCGGCTCCCGGCACCTGCGGCGCGGGTTACAACACCCTGCGCTTCGACGACGAGATGACCCGCTACAGCCTGTACCGCAACTTTTTCGATCCCTATGCCCGTGAATGGCAGGGCGGCAACAGTCGCTGGGACCTGATCGATGTCGTGCGCGCCGCCTATGCGTTGCGCCCGGATGGTCTGGTCTGGCCGACCGATGACGAAGGCAAGGTGACGCTCAAGCTCGAGCGCTTGACCGCCGCCAACAACATCGATCACGGCAATGCGCACGAAGCCTTGTCGGACGTGCGCGCCACCATCGCCCTGGCCCGGTTGATCCGCGAGAAGCAGCCGAAGTTGTATGACTGGCTGTTCCAGTTGCGCAGCAAACAGAAGGTCATGGACCAGATTCGATTGTTGCAACCGATGGTGCACATCTCCGGTCGTTTCTCCGCTGCGCGCAGTTATGTCGGCGTGGTGCTGCCACTGGCCTGGCATCCGCGCAACAAGAATGCGCTGATTGTCTGTGATCTGCATCTGGACCCGCAGGGCCTGCTCGACCTGGATGCCGAAACATTGCGCCAGCGCCTGTATACCCGGCGTGACGATCTGGCCGAAGGCGAGTTGCCGGTGCCGCTCAAGCTGATTCACATCAACAAGTGCCCGGTGGTGGCTCCGTTGTCGGTGCTGAGGGCTGAAGATCAGCAGCGTCTGGGTCTGGACATGGCGTTGTATCAGGCGCGTGCATTGCGACTAAGTGACGCACAACAAGTTTGGAAAGATAAAGTCTCGGCGATTTATGCCAGCGAAGATTTCACCTCGAGTGAAGATCCCGAACAACAGTTGTACGACGGATTTATCGGTGATCGCGATCGTCGTTTATGTGAGCAAGTGAGGACGACCGATCCTGCTCAATTGGCGCGAGAGCAATGGCCGTTCGATGATGAACGTTTGCCTGAATTGTTGTTTCGATATCGAGCACGTAACTTTCCCGATACGTTGAATTTCGAAGAGCAAGAACGCTGGAAAATCTTTTGCCGGCAACGCTTGTCCGCGCCGGAGTGGGGCGCCCCTAATACCTTGCAATCTTTTGCCGAGGCCATGGAGCAATGGCTGCTTAGTGCTGCGCCGATGCAGGCCGAGGTGTTGGTTGAATGGCAGAACTATGTCCAGGCATTGCGCAAACGTTTGGATCTTTGAAATCGAACATGTCCGGCGCTTGAATGCCGGGCATAAAAAAACGCCAGCATTCGCTGGCGTTTTTTTGTGTCACAGAAGCGCTCTGCGACAAGGGTTGCGGCTTAGCCCAGCAGGGTAGCCCAGCCTTCAACCACGTCACCGCCCCACTTGGCTTTCCACTCTTTCAGAGTTTTGTGGTTGCCACCTTTGGTTTCGATGACTTCGCCGTTGTGCGGGTTTTTGTATTGTTTAACTTTGCGAGCACGCTTGGTGCCGGTAGTTTTGGCTGCGCCGCCACGTGGTGCTTTGGTTTTGGACTCTGGATCCAGCAGCGCGATGATGTCGCGCAGGGATTTGGAATATTCGCCCATCAGTGTGCGCAGTTTGCCTTCGAATTCCAGCTCGGCTTGCAGTTTGTCGTCTTGCGACAGGTTCTTCAAACGGGCTTGCAGCTCTTTGATAGCTTCTTCGGTGGCGCGATATTCGTTGATCAAGGACATGATTACTACCTTATGTGGGAGTGCGCGATGGCAGGGGACAGTGCGGCAATAATAGTCAGGCTGTTTCATCAAGTAAACATTTAACCGGGGTTTTTATTTGAATTAGTTACGTTGAAAAGCCGTGAATTGAATGTTCAGTTAAATAATGTGATGGAGTCTTCACAGATATTCACACAAGCCTGTTCATGCATGGCTATTACTGCGCCATCATTCTGGCGTTTGAGGGCGTCAAAAAAGCTGCGGCGGCCTGCCGTGAGGCTTCGAGGGTCATCAATACTGCAGTTTTTCCGCGCAGTCGCTAGAATGGCCGCCTTTGCGAAGTTCTGGAGTTTCCCCCTCATGCGCACTTTTCGGCTGGTGATTTCTTGCCCGGACCGCGTTGGCATCGTTGCCAAAGTCAGTAACTTTCTGGCGGCCCACAATGGCTGGATCACCGAAGCGAGCCACCACTCGGATAACCAGGTCGGCTGGTTCTTCATGCGTCACGAAATCCGTGCCGATTCCCTGCCTTTCGGTATCGAGGTGTTGCGCGAGAAGTTTGCACCGATCGCCGAAGAGTTCTCGATGGACTGGCGCATCACCGACACCGAGCAGAAAAAACGCGTGGTGCTGATGGCCAGCCGCGAATCCCACTGCCTGGCTGACCTGCTGCACCGCTGGCACAGCGACGAACTGGATTGCGAGATTTCCTGCGTGATTTCCAACCACGACGACCTGCGCAGCATGGTCGAGTGGCACGGCATTCCTTATTACCACGTGCCGGTCAATCCGCAGGACAAGCAACCGGCCTTCGACGAAGTGTCGCGCCTGGTCAAGCAGCACGATGCCGAAGTGGTGGTGCTGGCGCGCTATATGCAGATCCTGCCGCCGGACATGTGCCGCGAATACGCGCATAAGGTCATCAACATTCACCACAGCTTCCTGCCGTCGTTCGTCGGTGCCAAGCCGTACCACCAGGCTTCGATGCGCGGCGTGAAGCTGATCGGTGCGACCTGCCACTACGTGACCGAAGAGCTGGACGCCGGACCGATCATCGAGCAGGACGTGGTGCGTGTCAGCCACAGCGACAGCATCGAAGACATGGTGCGTTTCGGCCGTGACGTCGAGAAGATGGTGCTGGCCCGTGGTCTGCGTTATCACCTGGAAGACCGCGTGCTGGTGCACGGCAACAAGACCGTGGTGTTCTGATTCAGGATCGTTCCCACGCTCTGCGTGGGAATGCCTCTTCAGACGCTCCGCGTCTGCTTTGGGACGCAGGGCGTCCCGGGCTGCGTTCCCACGCAGAGCGTGGGAACGATCCACGGACCTTGAGGACATACCGATGAGCGATCCACTGGACAAAGCCACTTCCAAGGCGCCCGCCACGCTCGGCGAGGGCTGCCTCAGCCGCTATGACCCGGATGACCTGAGCCCGGAGGACGGCACGGAGTTTCCCGGCGCTGCCGAACTGTGGGAACAACTCAAGGACGAAGACGATAACCTCAAGAAGCCTGTCTGACGCTCAGCAGCTTTTTCAGCAACGGCCGTCCCAGCATCAGTAGAAACACCGGGCCACCGACCAGCAGATAGAAGTAATACGTCACCACCCGCCAGATCAGGATCGCCGCCGCCGCGGTCGATTTGCCGACCATCGGCGCCAACAGCGCCGCCGAGGTCAATTCCGCTGCACCGGCACCGCCCGGCAACAGGCTGAATTGCCCCGCACCCAGCGAAAGCATCTGGATCAGAAACGTCCAGGCCCACTGCACATCCGTCCCCAGCCCGCGCAACGCCAGATACAGCACGCTATAGCGCAGCGACCAATGCACGCAGGTCAGGACGAACACCTTGATCAATGTCTGCCACGGTAATTTCAGCGCATCGGTGAAAGCGGCAAGAAAGTGCAGCAACTGCCGTGCCCAGCGCCGTCGGGTACGCGGTTCGACGTTCATCCCGGCCAGCAGGCGCCCGCTCAGGCGAATCAAGCGACGGTGATAACGCGCGACCAGCACGCAACTGAACAGGCCGCCGGTCAACGACAGGGCACTGACGATCAGCAGCCATTCCATACGGTCGCTGAGATGCTGGAACAGCGCGTAGATCAGAATTCCGCTCAGGGCGCAGAGAAAGAACAGCAGATCGCTCAACTGATCCATCGCAAACACGGCGCTGCCCCGGGCCGGACGCACGCCGCTGCGCGCCAGCAGCGCCATGATCGTCAACGGTCCTCCGCTGCCGCCGGGTGTGGCGCACCAGGCAAATTCGGCGGCCATCACCACCCCGAGGCTTTTGAGGGGTGTGACCCGGTCACGCTGATCGCCGAGCAACAGCCGCAGGCGCAAGGTGTTGATGCCCCAGCACAGCAGAACCATGGCGAACATGATCAACAGCCAGCGCAGCGGAAACGCCTGCAGGCGCCCCCAGGTCTCGCCGCCCCCGAGCAGGACGGGCACCGCCACGGCCACCAGCAGGCCGATCAGCAACAGAATGCCGCGACTCAAGCGGCACGCTCGGCTTGAGTGCGCTGGCGCGTCAGCCAGTCGATTTTGGTCATGGGCACACGTCCGTCCGCGAGCAGTCGTTCAAGGGTGCGCCACCAGTAATCCCGGCAAAAGCGGTGGCGCATGTCCACCGGGTGCAAGCCTAGACGAATCACTGGCGCCTGGCGCCAGCGCTGCTCTCGCTGTTCGCTGATGACCTTCGACATGCCGCGACGCCAGGCGCTGCGTGCGCTCCAGACCAGTCCCGGGGCCTCGACCGCGGTGAAATCCGGCAAGTGATAAAGATGCTGCGGATCGCTGGTGTAGCGCAGCGGCAATTCGCGCAATGCCTGGCGCGTGCCGTCGCTCATCAGCCAGGCCGGGGCGACGAAACCGTGCAGCGGCCAGTCGTGGCGCCGAAACAGATCGATGCCCGGGCGCAGGCGGGCGAGGGCGGCTTCCCGGGACAACTGGTAGAACTCGCCTTCATGGGTGTAGACCCGGCGCATGAACCAGTCGCGCGCCGTGCGCGGGCCGGGCTCGGTGTCTTCATGAAAATGGCCGTGCAGGGCCAGTTCATCGCCGCGTGCGACGCGCTCGTCGAGCCTTCGACAGAACGCTGGATGGGCTTCAAGTGCATCGCGTCGATGGAAATCCGGAACCACCAGCCACGTCATCGGGACGTTGCCCAACCGGTCAACGGCTTCGACGAACGCTCGATAATCGGCCCACGTGGAGGGCGCCACGTCATGCAGCACCAGCATTACCGCCGGGCGCTCGTGAAATTCAGCCATTGGCCACCCGAGGAACCGAATCGCCGAGTACCGCGTGGTAATGGCTCAGCAGGCTGTCGACCACCGTGTCCCAGGCGTAATGCCGTTCGACATGTTGGCGTGCCTGCTGGCCGAGTACGCCAGTCCCGCGACTGAACAGTTCGCGCACGGCATTGGCCATGGCTTGCGCACTGTTCGGCGCGCAGAGCAGGCCGCAGGATTCGCTGACGATTTCTTCGAACGCTCCGGCCGCCACCGCCACCACCGGAATGCCGCAGGCCATGGCCTCCAGAATCACCAGACCGAAGGTTTCCTGATCGCCGGCGTGGATCAGCGCGTCGGCACTGGCCATCAGCCGTGCGACCTGCGCGGCCGGGCAGAACCGGTCGATCACGCTGACATTGTCCGGGACGGAAGCCGGCATCGACGAGCCGACCAGCAACAGGTGATAACGCGGGCCCAGGCGTTTCATGCAATCGAGCAGCACCGGCAGGTTTTTCTCCTTGGAACCGCGACCGGCGAAGATCAGCAGGCGCGTGTCCTCGGCGATCCCCAGTTCGCTGCGCAACCCGGCGTCGCGGGCATCCGGGTGGAAGGTGTGCAGATCAACGCCCAGCGGTTGCACGAAGACGTTGCGCACGCCCAACCCGCTGAGCTTGTCGGCCATCACCTGGCTGGGTGCCAGCACCCGGTCGAAATTGCCGTACAACTTGCGCACATACGCGTCGACATTCGGCGTGACCCAGTGGCCCATGCGGTTGCCCACCAGCAGCGGCAGATCCGAGTGATAGAAGCCGATCACTGGCACATCGAGTTGTCGACGCGCATCGAGCGCAGCCCATGCGGTGAGGTACGGATCACCAACTTCGATCAGATCAGGCTGCAGATCCTGCAGGACGTTTCGCCAAGGAGCCAGGCGCAGGGGAAAGCGATAGCCCTTGCCGAAGGGCAGGGCGGGGGCGGGAACCGTGTAGACGCCATCGCGTTCGCCCAAGTGCGCGCCGGGAATCAGCAGGCTGTGGCGGATGCCGGGCTTGACTCCCAGCCGGCGGTGCTTGGCATCCAGATAGGTGCGCACGCCACCGCTGGCCGGGGCGTAGAACATGGTGATGTCGGCGATATGCACGGTGAACGTCCCTCCGCGTTGATCTCCCTTGGTTGACCTTTATCAAGAATAGATGTTCGGTCGGGGTTTCGCGGTGGGGGCGGCAGGGGGATT
>NZ_BQHR01000015.1 GCF_021601625.1 Pseudomonas paraglycinae
GATTTCTTCAACAACTTCAACCACTTGCGCTTCCGATCTCTCGTTAGCGGGAGGCGAATTCTACAGCGTTACACGCTGCTGTCAACACCTCTTTTTCTCCGCTTTCGACCGAGAAGATCGAACCGTTGAAAGCGCCAGACAAACCGGCATTTCCAACTCCTCCCAGGCTTCGATGAACTGAAGCGACCCGCCTTCGAAAACTACTTAACTCATTGAATCTCAAGGAGTTTTCCGTTTCGACTGCGCCGGAAGTGGGCGAATTATAGAGACTCAGAATCTGCCGTCAACCCCTAATTTGCGTTTTCTATCAAGAGAGGGAAAAAGGCCGTTTCTATATAGAGGCGAATGTATAGCTGTCACTGAATGCCGAGCCCGCCAGAAATCAACCAATCACCTTCGCATACACCGACCGGTCAATATTCCCCCCGGACAGAATCACCCCGACCTTCTTCCCCTCCATCCTCCCACGCTCCTGCATCAACGCAGCCAACGCTGAGGCGCCTGCACCCTCTGCAAGGTTATGGGTATCGGTGTAATACACACGCATGGCTTCGGCAATCTCGCCTTCGCTGACCGAGACGATCCTCGCCGCCCCTTCCTTATAGATGTCGAACGCCTGCGCAATCGGCTTGCGCACAGCCAGGCCATCGGCAAAGGTATTCGCCGACGCCGTTTCGCAGATCACATTCGCTTCGAACGACAGCTTGGCAGCCGCGGCCTCCGTCGACACCACGCCCACCACTTCAGTGTTCAGTCCTAGTGCGTCGCGAGCAGCAATGACACCACAGATCCCTGATCCGCAACCGATGGGCACGTACACCGTATCCAGATCCGGCGCCGCACCGAACAGCTCCAGCGCATAGGTCGCCACGCCCTTGACCAGTTCAACGTGAAACGGCGGCACCAGAAAAAGGTCATGCTCCTGCGCCAGGCGCGCCGCCTCTTCACGGGCCTCGTCAAAATCGCGCCCGTATTCGACCACTTCACCACCAAAGCCACGCATGGCGTTGTTCTTTTCCAGCGAATTGCCCTGCGGCACCACAATCAGCGCTTTCAGGCCCACGGCCCCCGCTGCCAGCGCCAGACTCTGACCGTGATTTCCACGCGTCGCGGAGACGATGCCTTTGACTGTCGGATGTTCACGCCGCAACCAGTGCATAAAGGTAATACCACCTCGCACCTTGAAGGCACCGGTCGGCGTGTGATTTTCATGCTTGACCCAAACGGTGCAGCCCAACCGCTCGGCCAGCAACGGCCAACGGTATTGGGCGGTAGGCGGCATCACCTGGTAAACCTGGCGGGCAGCGTTTTCGATATCGTCGCGAGTGAATGCGTGCATTTAGGTGGCTCCCTGAACTTTGGCCCAGTCTAGGCACGGACGCACCACGTCGGCTTTCAAAAAACTGACCTGACTTTTATCCGACCTCTTCTCTACTATGGTGGTCATGAACCATCGAAACCGGCGCCACCCCATAACCGTCGCTGAACCGATACGTCGTATCGAGGCCGGTCCGTGGGCGATCGAACTGCTGCCGGGCGCAGCCTACTCGGCGCGGTACGTGGCAACCCAGTCAGCGATCGGCTTTGCCTTCGACAGCCAGCACGGCGTGCACGCGATTGGTACTGACCGGATACGCCCCTTCGATGCGATGCCCAATGGCCTGGCGTTTGTTCCGGCTGGATGTGACGTGCTGTCCGAGTCGCCCATGGGCGGCGAGTACCTGCGAGTGATACGCACCGACGGCAAAGCACTGGCGGGTGACCGGGCGTTCAACAATCGCATCGACCCGCAGGCCATTCACCTCGCGTCGCGAATGCGCAGTGCGCTGCTGCAAGCCTCTCTGGATGATGACTGGGAACGCTGGGCGCTCGGTCTGGCGGAACGGGTCGAAGGTCATGAAGCGGTGTCGTCTCCAGGCTCGATCACCAGCAGCCGCATGCGCCTGCTGGATGATTTCATCGACGCCGGTCTCGGCAGCCCGCTCGCCGTCCCGGCGATGGCGCAATTGCTGGAGTTGTCCGAGGGTTACTTCATGCGTGCCTTCAAGCAGGCAACCGGCAAAAGCCCCCACAGTTACCTGATCGACAGACGACTGGCCAAAGCCCGAGCGTCAATGCGCGATACAACGGACAGTCTTTCGCAGATCGCCCTCGCCTGCGGTTTCAACTCGCAGGCGCATATGACCACAGCCTTCAAACAGCGCCTCGGCGTGAGTCCGGCGCAATTGCGCACAGATTCGCGCCATAGCTCTGTTACCGACAAACAACATTCTTCTATATAGAAGAAGCGGTCACCCGGCAGCTGCCCGGCATGTCTTTAGTCAAACCATTTCAGCGAACAACCAGTGGCATTCAAACGCCCTTCTGTGGTGTCCTGTTCGACAAGAGCCCGGCACGCTCACCGTCCGGCTCACTCCATTCCGGCATGCAACCGATGAGGTCCGTTTCATGAGCAAGGCGCCCTACGCACCACCCAAGGTCTGGAAACACATCGCTCCGTCCGGCGGCCAGTTCGCCAGCATCAATCGCCCGACTGCCGGGCCAACGCACGACAAGACGCTGCCGGTCGGCAAGCATCCGTTGCAACTGTATTCGCTGGCCACGCCCAACGGCGTGAAAGTGACCATCCTGCTTGAGGAGTTGCTGGCGCTCGGACGCACCGACGCCGAGTACGACGCCTGGCTGATCCGCATCAACGAGGGCGACCAGTTCTCCAGCGGCTTTGTCGAGATCAACCCCAATTCGAAAATTCCGGCGCTGCTGGATCGCAGTGTAGAACCGACCATTCGCGTCTTCGAATCCGGCTCGATCCTGCTCTATCTGGCGGAAAAATTTGGCGCTTTCCTGCCCAGCGACCTGGCGGGGCGCACCGAAACCCTGAACTGGCTGTTCTGGCAAATGGGCTCAGCGCCCTATCTGGGTGGCGGCTTCGGACATTTCTATGCCTATGCGCCGGAAAAACTCGAATACCCGATCAACCGATTCACCATGGAAACCAAGCGGCAGCTGGATGTGCTCGATCGCCGCCTGAGCGAAAGCCCCTACCTTGCCGGCAATGACTACACCATCGCCGACATCGCGGTCTGGCCATGGTACGGACAACTGGTGCGCAACAACGTGTACTCCGCCGCCGAGTTCCTTTCCGCTCACGAATACACCCACGTGCAACGCTGGGCGCAAGAGATTGCCGAACGGCCTGCGGTGATTCGTGGCCAACGCGTCAACCGGACGTGGGGCGATGAAGCGAGCCAGGTTCCTGAGCGACATCAAGCAAGCGATCTGGATTGAGCTTCGCCTGATACACGCGACGCCCGGTGCGGATTTATCGGGCGTTGCGTTCGCTACACCAACAGGTTGGCCCACTGCCCCGGCGTCATCTTCGTCACCATCAGCAGCACGATCACGAACATCCCCAGAAATCCGGCAATCCCCATCCAGGACCATTTTCGGTACACGCAGCTGTACTCATCAGGGAGCCCTGCCCCGGTCTCGACCGCGCTCGAAGCCATCACGTGCAAACGCTTTTGAAGCACCAGTACCGGCAACCAGAGCGAGCCGACACACAGGAAAATGATCAAGGAGGTCAGCACCCATTCCGTGGTCAGGGGCAGTCCGGCAAGCCTGGTCAACCCGTAACCCGTCGCGATCTGGATAAAGCCCGCCGGCGTGGTGATCCAGGCGTCGAAACGTACGACCATTCTCGCCACGTGAGCGATCACCAGAGGGTTGGCTGTACGGCTCGCGGCGATCAGGTAGAGGTAGGAGCCCATGCCGAATCCGAACAGAAAAACCGCGGCGATGATGTGAATGTATTTGAGGCACAGATAGAGCATGGTCAGTTCTGCCCGTCAGAGAAATGCATCGACAGGCTCAGATTCTGCGGATCGTTGATGGCCGCCATGTATTCAGCGACAGTGATCTCGCCCACGCAGGGACGTGCGCCAGCCTCGGGCCGATATCCCCGGGCGATTTTCGCGGCCAGGGCAACGGCTGCGCAGCTCGGGATCTCCGGTCCCTTGTCATTTCGGGCGGTGAGCTGCACCGTCATGGCCAGCGGTTTTCCGTCGATACCGAGTCCTGTCACGTCGATATACATCGCGCTTTTGCCATCACCGAATCGCTCGAACCAGGTACCCCAGCGATGAAGCCGCGCCGCCCAGGGAACATGATCACGAAACGCACCAAACCTGCGGGCCAGGGCGAACAGACCGTTGGCCACACCACCCAGCTTCAGGCCCGCGCCGGCCTTGAAACTCAAGGTTCGTGCGCCGTAGCGTTTTTCGAAGATATCCATGTCCGGAACATCGACGTTCGCCAGCACCCGAACGCCCAACTGAGGCATCCTGCGCAACGTCAGATCCAGCCAGCCTGCCACCTCATGAACCTGGCCATTCCTGAGTTGCCTGATCGGCTTGCCGGCGTAGGCCAGAACACCTTCAACCGTCGACAGGCCCGGCATTTTCGCCGACGAGGAAATACCATGTTCGATCGAATCGATGCGGGAGAAGCGATGCCGCTGTTCATCGATAAGGGCCGATGAAAGTGTCGGCACCGAACTGCAACCGCTGAGAATCGCCACGCCGGCCGGTTTCGCGCGGGTATCGAGAGCTCCGATGCCGTTGACGAAGGTTCGGCAGTCGGACAAGTCGCAATAATGCACACCCGCGTCGATGCAGCGCTCGGCGACCGCATAGGATTGCCCTTGAAACGGGCCGCCGGTGTGGATGACCAGTTGAATGCCCATCGATTTCAGAGCCGCGTCAAACCCGTCCCCCATCGCGTTGCCGCACCAACTCTCGCAGACAACGCCCGACCGGGCTTTCAGCTCGTCGACTTTGCGCACCAATTTCTGCGGGTCGCGGCCGGAGATCACCAGCTCGATGTCCGGCATCTCAATCAAATGCCGGCTGACAATGCTGCCGAAATTTCCGTAACCGCCAACCACTAAAACCCTGAGTGCCACGCAATACTTCCTTGAAATGGATGACTGATTTCAGTCGGACATCTTTTACTTACGCGACTGACCCAGCGGGACAGCGCAGGCCGGGTCAACACGCCCTTGGCGCGGGAGGCGAGCGCCGCGTAGAGCGTCAAGGATGTCACCGACAACGCCCGATCAAGGCGCGGCATTGCTGCCGCAGTTTCTGATCCTTGCCTCGATTTTCATCTCGTCGGAGTGAAGGGCCGCATATTACAGGAGCACGCGGGACAACGGACCAACGGCCGCTACGCTTTACTTCTCGGGGTCAGCGGCCCAATGATAGAAAACGGCACCGACCTCGAATAACGACAACGGAGGGTCGTCCACCGATCATGAACATTCTCTACGACGAACAGGTCGACGGCGTTTTGCCCGACGTCGACAAAGCCGCGTTGTTGCAAGCCCTGCAGCGCCAGTGGCCGGATCTTGAAGTCCTGCATCAGCTTGAAGAACTCAAGCCGTATGAGTGCGATGGCCTCTCCGCCTATCGCACCACGCCGTTGCTAGTGGTACTGCCACGGCACATCGATGAAGTTCAGGGCGTGTTGCGGATCTGCCATGAGCGGCGGGTTCCAGTGGTGGCCAGAGGCGCCGGGACCGGTTTGTCCGGCGGAGCCCTGCCACTGGAGAAAGGCGTGTTGCTGGTAATGGCGCGCTTCAACAACATCCTGCACATCGACCCTGAAGCCCGCACCGCGCGGGTTCAACCCGGGGTGCGCAACCTGGCGATTTCCCAGGCCGCTGCGCCGTTCGGGCTGTATTACGCGCCTGATCCTTCCTCGCAAATCGCCTGCTCCATCGGCGGCAACGTGGCGGAAAACGCCGGCGGGGTGCATTGCCTCAAGTACGGTCTGACCGTGCACAATCTACTCAAGGTCGAAATTCTTACCGTCGATGGCGAACATCTGACGCTAGGCTCGAACGCACTGGATTCCCCCGGTTTCGATCTGTTAGCACTGTTCACCGGTTCCGAAGGCCTGCTCGGCGTCATCACCGAAGTCACGGTCAAACTCTTGCCCAAACCCCAGACTGCCAAAGTGCTGCTGGCGGCGTTCGACTCCGTGGAAAAGGCTGGTCGTGCAGTGGCCGACATCATCGCGGCCGGCATTATTCCCGGTGGCCTGGAGATGATGGACAACCTGGCGATCCGCGCCGCCGAAGATTTCATCCATGCCGGTTATCCGGTAGACGCCGAGGCGATTCTGCTCTGCGAACTCGATGGCGTTGAAGCCGATGTCCACGATGATTGCGCGCGGGTCCGACAGGTGCTCGACCACGCCGGTGCCACCGAGCTGCGCCAGGCCCGGGATGAGGCCGAGCGCGTGCGATTCTGGGCCGGACGCAAGAATGCCTTCCCCGCCGTAGGACGGTTATCTCCGGACTATTACTGCATGGACGGCACCATCCCGCGCCGCGAATTGCCCGGCGTACTGCACGCGATTGCGCAGCTTTCAGCCGAATATGGCTTGCGGGTCGCCAATGTATTCCACGCTGGCGACGGCAACATGCATCCACTGATTCTGTTCGATGCCAATCAGCCCGGCGAACTGGAACGTGCCGAGGTGCTGGGCGGCAAGATCCTCGAACTGTGCGTGAAGGTCGGCGGCAGCATCACCGGCGAACACGGCGTGGGCCGGGAAAAAATCAACCAGATGTGCGCGCAGTTCAATCGTGACGAGCTGACCCTGTTCCACGCTGTGAAGAAAGCCTTCGACCCGGGCGGCCTGCTTAACCCCGGCAAAAACATTCCGACCCTGCATCGCTGCGCCGAATTCGGCGCCCTGCACGTACACCACGGGCAATTGCCCTTCCCCGAGCTGGAGCGGTTCTGATGGGTGAAAGGAAGGATTTCGATGCCAGCGCCGCGTTGCTCGAACAGGTCAACCGGGCACTGGAAAACGCTACCCCGCTGCGCATCCAGGGGGCCAACAGCAAGGCGTTTCTCGGACGCTTCGTCGGTGGCGAGATTCTCGACACCCGCGCCCATCGCGGCATCGTCAGCTACGACCCGACCGAACTGGTAATCACCGCACGCTGCGGTACTCCACTGGCAGAATTGCTGGCCGTGCTGGACGCTTCGCAACAGATGCTGGCTTGTGAACCACCCGCCTTCGCCGACGACGCCACGGTCGGCGGCATGATCGCCACGGGCCTGTCCGGGCCGCGTCGGCCCTGGTCGGGATCGGTGCGCGATTTCGTGTTGGGCACGCGGATCATCACGGGACATGGCAAGCATTTGCGCTTCGGCGGCGAAGTCATGAAAAACGTCGCCGGCTATGACTTGTCACGTCTGATGGCAGGCAGTTACGGCTCGCTGGGCATCATCACTGAAGTCTCGCTCAAGGTGCTGCCCAAACCGCGCGCGTGCCTGAGTCTCAGTCTGGAAATGACCGGCGAACAAGCCCTGCTGCGCCTGGCCGAATGGGGCCAGCAGCCGTTGCCGATCAGCGCCGCCTGTCACGATGGCCGGCAATTGCACTTGCGTCTGGAGGGTGGCGAAGGTTCAGTGGCGGCCGCCCATGATCGCCTTGGCGGCGCGTTGATCGACAGTTCGTTCTGGGCCGACCTCAACGAGCAACGCCTGGGCTTCTTCGATGAAGACCAACCGCTCTGGCGCCTGTCCGTGCCGCTGAACACGCCGCCGCTGAACCTGCCCGGCGAGCAGTGGCTCGACTGGGGCGGCGCGCAACGCTGGCTCAAATCGACAGCCGAAGCGGCGACCATTCGCAAAGTCGTCGGTGACGTCGGCGGGCATGCGACCTGCTACAGCCACGGCCTGATCGATGAACCGTTCCATCCTCTGGCGCCCGCCCTGCTGCGCTATCACCGCCAACTCAAACGACAACTCGACCCCCGGGGCATTTTCAATCCCGGGCGTCAGTACGCGGAGCTTTGAGCCATGCAGACCACCCTCAGCCCGCAAGCCCGACAACTGCCCCGCGCCGAAGAGGCCGAAAGCATCCTGCGCACGTGCGTTCATTGCGGATTCTGCAACGCGACCTGCCCGACTTATCAATTGCTCGGCGATGAACTGGACGGCCCGCGCGGACGCATCTATTTGATCAAGCAAGTACTCGAAGGCAACGAAGTTACAGCGAAAACCCAGCAACACCTGGATCGCTGCCTGTCATGCCGTAACTGTGAAACCACCTGCCCTTCCGGCGTGGACTATCACAACCTGCTCGACATTGGCCGAGCAGTGGTCGACGCAGCTGTCCCGCGGCCGCTCGGACAGCGCCTGTTGCGTGAAGGGTTGCGAAACATCGTGCCCAATCCGTGGTTGTTCAAAGGGTTGGTCAATGGCGGGCAGATGTTCCGGGCGCTACTGCCCGATGCCCTGCAAGACAAACTGCCACGCAACGCGGTGATGCCTGCATCACGTCCCGACATCCGCCATGCAAGGCAAGTGCTGATGTTGGAGGGTTGCGTACAGCCGGGTTTGTCACCCAATACCAATGCAGCAGCGGCACGGGTGCTGGATCGTCTGGGCATCAGCGTGATCCCGGCCCGCGAGGCTGGTTGTTGCGGCGCGGTGGATTATCACCTCGACGCCCAGGCCACCGGCCTTGACCGCGCCCGTCACAATATTGATGCGTGGTGGCCGGCCATCGAACAGGGTGCCGAAGCGATCGTGCAGACCGCCAGCGGTTGCGGTGCGTTCATCAAGGATTACGGGCATTTGCTTCACGCCGATCCAACTTATGCCGAAAAGGCCAAAGCCGTCAGCGCGCTGGCAAAAGATCTGGTTGAGGTGCTGCGTGAAGAGCCGCTCGAATCCTTCGGCATCCACGCCAATCAACGTGTGGCTTTCCATTGCCCCTGCACCTTGCAGCACGCGCAGAAACTTGGCGGTGTGGTGGAGTCGGTACTGGTCCGACTGGGCTTCGACCTGACTGCCGTCCCCGACGCTCATCTGTGCTGCGGCTCGGCAGGTACTTACTCGATCACCCAACCGACGCTGGCCAGGTCACTGCGCGACAACAAACTCGCTGCGCTGGAGAGTGGTCATCCCGAGATCATCGCCACCGCCAACATCGGCTGTCAGGCACACCTCGACGGCGCCGGCCGCACGCCCGTCAGGCACTGGATCGAACTGGTGGACGCGCATTGCCGCTGAATGTCCGGAGTGCCTGCTACCCTTCAAGCGGTGGCGCAGACAAGTCTTCATGACGGATAAAGATGTGGCCTGCATCGCGCACCAACTGTCGCCACTCGGAAGCGTTGATAAGTCCCTGCTCCAGCATCTCGTCGGCCCCCTTGAGCAACTCATCGTATTGATCCTGAGGGTCGAGCTGCTCCCGAGACTGTGTTGCCAGATTGCGCCAGGCCGACAGGGAGTCTTTTTTGCGTTGATCGAACATATCGAATGCCTCGCGAAGATGACATCGGGTAGAGCCGGTTCGGTTCTGCGTCGTTCGATACATGCGACGAGTGGAAGGCGATGCGGTTGCGGCACTCAATGTTCGTTGCTAATAACCCCTTCATTAAACGGTCGCTCAAACGTTGTACTAGGATAGGATCCAAATTTCCCGATTTGTGGTCGCCGGCCAAGGACACCAGCCGGAGAGTCGGGAAAGCGCAATTCCCCCATTGCTACTCATGGATGAAACACATGAACTCACATCTGTTCCCTCACATCGGCAAGGTCATCGCCAGCACCGGCAGCCGGCATTTTCCGCGGATGCTGCATGATCTGATCCTCACCCAACTGGCCGTGGATGCCACACATATCCGGCAGATGCGCGTGGAGCCGGTCGGACGTGCGCAACCGCGCAGCGAGCCTGAATGCCCCAAAGACGCGACACTGACGGCCGAGACGGTGTATTCCGAACTGAGCACCGATCCCGGCAGCAGCGACGTGCCCGCCCCCGAACCCTCCACGGTCACCGATGCGTCGCAGTTGCACCTGACCCGGCGCAAGGACGGTTACCGTTACGTGATTTCCGTGTACCGCTGCGGGCCGTCGAAGCGGTTTTCCGCCCGGGAGCGCAGCCTGTTACAGGACATCTCCCCGGTATTGCTGCCGATGGTGGAAAAGCACATCCACGCGCTGCAACCGGCGAATGCGGATCCCGAGGCGCAAGCCGCAGCGACTGAAGCCTCGCTGCTAGGCCTGGAAACCCTGCGATTGCGTTTTTGCGAGCGCGTGCAGCAACTGGGCTTGAGCCTGTCCAACCGTGAGATGGAAGTGTGCGTCGGCCTCCTCGCCGGCCGCACCGCGCCTGAACTGGCCGAACAGTTGCAGTTGAAGGTCAACACCGTCGAGAGCTACCTCAAGCGTGCCGCCATCAAACTGGGGATCAGCGGCCGCCATTCGCTGATGCGCTGGATGTATTCACCTGAAGACTGCCCGGCCGCCTGCGATCCGTCCAACGCGGCCTGATCGTTCGCACGCCTGTAAAAAAACCGCCGCCCTGCCAGGGACGGCGGTTTTTTCATGCCCGCCGGTCAGTCCCGCGCCAACGCCTCGATCGGGTCGAGCCGCGACGCATTGCGTGCCGGCACGAAGCCGAACACGATGCCGATCAGCGTCGAACAGATCACCGCCGTGAGCACCGAGGTCAGCGAGAACACCATTTCCCACTCCTTGATGAACAACGAGAACAGATGACCGATGGCGTAACTCAGCGAAATACCGATGGCCCCGCCGAGCAGACAGACCATCACCGCCTCCACCAGAAACTGCTGACGAATGTCCGACTGCCGCGCCCCGACCGCCATTCGGATACCGATCTCGCGGGTCCGTTCGGTGACCGATACCAGCATGATGTTCATCACCCCGATGCCGCCGACCACCAGCGAAATCACTGCAATCAGCGATAGCAACAGCGCCAGTGAGCGGCTGGTTTTCTGCACCGTCTGCATCACGCTGTCGAGGTTGTTGGTGAAGAAATCCTTGGTGCCGTGGCGCTGCAGCATCAGCTTGTTGACGTTGTCCTCCACGACCTTGCTCGGTTGGCCGTCCTTGATCCGCACGCTGATGCTGTCCAGGTAGCGCTGGCCCAACAGTCGACCGGCTGCGGTTTCGTAAGGCACCCAGACATTGAGCGACTTGCTCGACGAGAAGATGTTCTTCTTTTCTGCTGCCACACCGATCACGGTGCACGGCAGGTTGCCGATCAGGATCACCTGTCCCAGCGGATCGACTCCCTCGCCGAACAACCGTTGGCGGGTGTTGTGATCGATCACCACCACCTGAGCCTGGCGTCTAGCATCGTTTTCACTGAACGCAATGCCCGACTCCATCTTGATTCCGCGCACCTGAAAGTACAGATCGCTGACGCCGTTGACCTGGGCATCGAGGTCAATGTTGCGATAGCGCAGCAACAGATTGCGCCCGACCACCGGCGTGGCGCTGTCGACGTAATACAGCTGATTGAGCGCCGTCACATCCGCCGGCACCAGGGTTTCGATGGCCGCCGAACGGCTGTCGCCGAAACTGGTACCGGAATAGATATCGATGGTGTTGCTGCCGATGGCCTGAATGTCCTTGAGCACATAGCGCTTGGCCCCCTCGCCGATGGCCGAGATCGACACCACCGAGGTGATGCCGATGACGATCCCGAGCATGGTCAGCAGTGTGCGCATGCGATGCGAGATCAGCGCGACCCAGGCCATGTTGAACGCTTCCTTGAACAACCCGAGGCTGGCCACCAGACGCCGCGCTGCCGTGGATTTGGGCACCGCGTCCTCATTGGTCAGTGCCGTGGTGTCGCGCTCGTTGCGACGGTCGCTGAGGATTTCGCCGTCGCTGACTTCGATGATGCGCTCGGCGTTGGCCGCGACCTTGGGGTCGTGGGTCACCAGAATCACCGTGTGCCCGGCCGCGTGCAGTTCCAGCAAAATGCGCATCACCTCCTTGCCGCTGGTGGTATCGAGAGCGCCGGTGGGCTCGTCCGCGAGGATCACTTCGCCGCCGTTCATCAGCGCGCGGGCGATACTCACCCGCTGCTGCTGACCGCCCGAGAGTTGGCTCGGGCGATGGGTCAGGTGCCCCTCCAACCCCAGGCGCGCCAACAGCTCCCGGGCTCGGGCATGGCGCTGTGGTTCCGGCGTGCCGGCGTAGATCGCCGGCATCTCGACGTTGTGCATCGCGCTCAGGTGCGGCAGCAAGTGGTAGCGCTGGAAGATGAAGCCGAAATAGTCACGGCGCAGTTCGGCCAGTGCCTGATTGTCCAGATCCCGGGTTTCCCGACCGTTGATCTTGTAGCTGCCGGCCGTGGCGTAATCGAGGCAGCCGAGAATGTTCATCAAGGTCGATTTGCCGGAGCCCGAGGCGCCGATGATCGCCACCATTTCCCCGGCGTGGATCGTCAGGTCGATATTCTTCAGCGCCAGGAATTCACGGTCGCCCGCCGTGAAGCTGCGGCTGATGCCGGTCAGTTGCAGCAGAGGTTCGCTCATGCTCATGCCCCTGCCACTTTCGTCACCGGATCACCGATCACCACCCGGTCGCCTTCGGCCAGGCCTTCGTTGACCTGCACCTTGACGTTGTTGTTGATCCCGGTCTGCACATTGCGCGACTGCGCCTGGCCCTTGGCGTCCAGCACCCGCACCGGGAAACTGCCGTCGTTGTTGCGCGGGCCCAGCGCGGCCACCGGAATCGTCAGCACCGATTTGGCGGTGTCGAGCACCACCCGCACCTGAGCCGTCATGGAAATGCGCAAACGGTGATCGGGGTTGGGCACCTCGAACAGCGCGTTGTAGAACACCGCCGTGTTCTGCTTCGGCGTGCCGGCGGGCGGGGTTTCGAGGAAGTTCTGCGGCGCAGGCTCGGTACCGCGCAGCTTGCCGTAATAACGCTTGTCCTCGCCGAGAATGGTGAAATACACCTCCTGCCCCGGCGCGATGTGAATGACATCGGCCTCCGACACCTGAGCCTTGACGGTCATGGTGTCCAGGTCCGCCAGTTTGAGCAGGATCGGTGCCAGCTGGTTGGCGATCACGGTCTGGCCTTCCTGGGTCACGATGCCCACCACGTCGCCGTCGATGGGCGCGACGATCCGTGTGTAGGCCAGATTGACCTTGGCCGTATCGATCTGGATATGCGCGCTCTTGATCTGCGCGTCCAGCGACAACAGGTTGGCTTGCTGCACTTCGTAGTTCGATTGCGCGGTTTCGAAATCCTGCCGCGAGATCGAGGCGTCCTCCTGCAGGTTCTGATAACGCTCGTAGATCGCCTTGGTCTGGCGCAACTGAGCCTGAGTCGCCCGGCGCTGGGCTTGCAGATTCTCCTCATCGACCTGTGCCTGACGCAGGGTGTTCTGCAGCACCAACGGATCGATCTCCGCCAGCCACTGGCCCTTCTTGACCTTGTCGCCGACCTTGACCTTCAGCGACTTCAACTGCCCCGAAACCTGGGCACCGACGTCCACCTGCTTGATGCCCTCCAGCAAACCGGTGGCCAGCACTGCGTTTTCAATGTCAGCGCGTTCGACCGTGGCGGTCAGGTATTGCGGTGCCTCGGCCGGCGCCTGCACCGTGTAGAACACCAACCCGGCCACCAGCGTCAACGCGATTCCCAGACCGACTTTGCGCAACTTCGACTGTTCCATAAATGACCACGATTCCGTTCAGGGTTGAGCCCGGCCAGCGGCCGGGTTCCAGGATAAAGACTTCAATCAGGACAATACTTGACCCGCCGCCACCGTCAGCCCGTCATGCCACCACGCCGCGAGACTGAAGACGTTGGGCGCCTTGAGGATCGTGAAGTGGTTGCCCGGGCCGTACCACACCGCCAGATCCCTGGTCTCGCGCTGCCAGCCTTCGAGCATCGCCGCCTGTTCGCGCTGGTTGCCTGATGCGTCCAGCGTCGGGTCGTCTACCAGCGCCAGACGCACCGGCCCGGTGTAGGCCAGAGCCGGCCGATAGACCGTGCGCAGCGCGGTGGCGAAGGTCCGCACCGGGCCCTGCATCGCGTCGAATGACGCGCGTTCGGACAGCACACCGGCGCGCACCATTCCCTCGTGCAGCAGGCGCATTTGCGTGCTGTCGTCGGCTTCGGCGAAGGCCAGCGCATCGATACCCAGAGACTTGCCGCTGGACAATTGCAGCGACTCGATCAGTCTCAGCAGCGCTGCCGTGGTGGTGTAAGGCTTGCCCACCACGCTGTTGCCGCCCGGTGATTCACTGTCGATCAGGGTCAGGGACGCCACCTCGCGCCCCGCCGCCTGCAACTGCGCCGCCATGGCGTAAGCCACCCAGCCACCGAACGAATGCCCGATCAGATGCACCGGCCCTTGCGGATACAACTGCTCAAGCGCCCGCAGGTAGAACGTGGCGGCACTTTCGACCCGGCTGTGCGGCACCGTCGCGCCGTCGAGGCCTCGGGGTTGCAACCCATGAATCGGCCACTCCGGCCCCAGCGCCTCGGTCAGGTGGATGAACCCGGTAACACTGTCGCCAGCCCCCGGCACACAGAAAATCGGCGCATGCCCGGTATGGCCGGTCTGAATGGTCAAGATCGGCTGATAGGCCGTTGGCGCTGGCGCAGTCGCCGTTTCCAGCGCCTGAGTCAGGGCCTGCCCCAATGCCTGAACGTGGGGTGCTTTCATCATGCTCTGGTGATCGCCCGGTACGTCGATGCAGTGCAGCTGCGCACCTGGCAACTCCTCAGCCCAACCACGCGTGGCGCTGAGTCGTGACATTTGCGCCGAACGCTCCTTGGCACGCAGCAGATGCAACGGCAGACCGATCGGGTTGATCCGGTAATGGGCCAACGCATGCCCGTGGGCCACTTCCCGGTCGAGGTAATGCCAGGCATCCGCCGACGAGACAGCCGCCAGCTCGGGTCTGAGCAACTGCTGTTCGTGACAATGGTTGAACAAATCGGCGAACGCCCACTGCTCAAGTTCAGTCTGCAACACCGCCAGACGCGCCAATGCTTGCTGCCCCTGTGTTTCGTGCCCGGCCCAATGCGCCGTGCAATGCAAAAGCAGTTGGCGCTTGTGCACATGTGCATCGTTCCACTGCGCCTTGTTCGGATCGGCCAGGCGCGGCACGTAGGTGTCGATCAGCCCGACGAACGCCACTGACTCGTCCATCCCGAGCAGTTGCGCCGCGATTTCATAAGCCAGCACGCCACCGAACGACCAGCCGGCAAGCCGATAAGGGCCGTGGGGTTGTGTGGCGCGGATCACCTCGACCAGCCGGGCCGCCAGGCACTCCATGGTGCGCAGTTGCGCCATACCGGGATCGATACCCGGCAAGCCGTAAATCGGGAACTCGCCGCCGATATGCAGGCCCAGCGCCGGGAAATACAGGTCCCGACCACTGAACTCATGCACCAGGAACAACGGCGTGCCTTGGTCACTTGCACGCACCACGACCACGCCGTCATGGAGCGGCACAGCGTCACTGCGCTGGCACAGCAGCGTGGCAGTCCCCTCGACCGTGGGATGCTGGAACAGCTCGGCCAACGAAATCGGCCTGTCGGACTTTTGCATCAGATCGACAAGCCGCACCGCCAGCAGCGAATGCCCGCCCAGTTCGAAGAAGTTGTCATGGCGGCCTACCCGCCCGACTTGCAACACTTCAGCCCATAGCCCGGCCAGTGATTCCTCAAGAGGATTGGCCGGCGCTTCATAGTCACGTATGACCAGCGCTTGGTGTGTCGGCGCCGGCAAGGCTTTGCGATCGACCTTGCCGTTGTTGTTCAGCGGCAGGCTCTCCAGCGCCACCCAGGCGGTCGGCACCATGTACTCCGGTAACCTGGCTTGCAGCAGCGCGCGGAGGGTAGCGCCCTGCAATGCAGGATCGTGCGCCGTGTAATAGGCCACCAGCCGCGTTGGTTCCTGTCCGTCGCGTCGGGCCAGAACCACCGCTTCCTTGACCCCCGGACAGCTCAACAGGCGGTTTTCGATTTCTCCGAGCTCAATGCGGAAGCCGCGAATCTTCACCTGGTCATCATTGCGGCCGATGCATTCCAGTCGCCCCGGCGCCTGCCAGCGCACCAGGTCGCCCGTGCGATACATCAAGGCCTGCGGATTGTCGCTGAACGGATCCCGGAGGAATTTCTCGGCACTCAGTCGAGGCCGATTCAGATAGCCCAGCGCAACCCCCTGACCACCGATGTACAACTCACCGGTTACGCCGAACGGCACCGGTTGTTGCCGGTTATCCAGCACATACACGCGGGTATTGCCGATGGGGCCGCCAATCGAAACGCTGTCCGCTTCCGGCGCCACCTCACGCACTTCGAAGGTGGTGGCGTACGTCGTGGTTTCGGTCGGGCCATAACAATGCACCAGGCGCAGGTCCGGTGCTTCGGCGAGCAGCTTTCGAAACGCTGCCGGATCGCCACGCTCCCCACCGCACAGCAGGATGCGCAGCCTTTTGAGCGCCTCGGGAATCAATTGCACGTACTGATTGAACAACGCTGTGGTGACGAAGAGGATCGTCGCCCCGCACCGGTCAAGCTCCCTACCGAATGCCTGTGGGTCGAGCAAGGTCGCATGATCGATCACGGCCACCTGGCCACCGTTGAGCAAGGCGCCCCAGATATCCATTGTGCTCGCATCGAACGCCGGGTTCGAAGCGAATGCCACCCGGTCACTCGAGTTGAAATCGGCGTAGCCGCAGTCGATCACAAGGCGGGTAATGCCGCGATGCGGCACCATGACCCCCTTCGGGGTGCCCGTGGAGCCCGAGGTGTACATGATGTACGCCAGCGCCTCCGAGGACTGAGGCAGATCCGGGTTGTGCGAAGGACTCCCGGCAAGCGCCAGGGTATCCAGATCCATTCGCCGTACCGGGTACTCGATGACCTGATCGCTGCCGGTCAACAGCGCGACCGCCTGACAATCCTGCACCATGAATGCCTGACGCTCGGCGGGTGCGTTGATGTCCAGCGGCACATAGGCCGCCGCACACTTGATGATCGCCAACTGCGCGACCAACAACTCCAGCGAGCGTGGCAACAGAATCGCCACATGATCGCCGGGCTGCACACCTTGAGCGATGAGATGATGCGCCAGGCCGTTGGCGCTGCGGTTCAGTTCCGCGTAACTCAACACCTGCGTCCCGTGCACCGCGGCAACGGTTTGCGGATGCTCGGCGGCCTGCATCTCGAAGACCCGGTGCACGGTAAGCACTTGCGGACAGTCCGGTGCGGTGGCGTTGAATTCGTCGAGCAACTGCGTGCGTTCCTGATCCTCGATTATCTGCGCGTGTTCCAGCACTGCCTGGTCGTTGTTGACCATGGCCTGCAACAAGCGCTGGAAATAACCGACATAACGCCGTGCCGTCGCCTCATCGAACAGCGCTGTGGCGTACTCCATCCAGCCATTTATCCCGTTGGGCGATTCACCCAGGGTCAGGGTCAGGTCGAACTTGGCGAAGTGACTCGGCTCCGCCACCGCTTCCAGGGTCAGATCCCCCAGCGCCAATACCGGCCCGTCGCTGTTGCGCCAGTTGAACATGGTCTGGAACAGCGGGCTGTGGGCCAGGCTGCGGGCCGGTCGGGCAATTTCCACCACTTGCTCGAAGGGCAGGTCCTGATGGGCCTGGGCCTGCAGGGTCAGCGCCTTGACCCGCGCCAGCAGCGCTTCGGTGCTCAACTCACCGGAAGTATCAATGCGTAACGCCAGGGTATTGACGAACAACCCGATCAATCCGTCGATTTCGGCCCGGAAACGGTTGGCCACCGGCGAACCGACCACCACGTCCGATTGCCCGGCCAACCGGCTGAGCAGCATCGCCCACACGCTCAGCATCGTCATGTACAGCGTCACGCCATGGCGCTGGCTCAAGGCTTTGAGGCCGGCGCTCAAGCGCTCGTCCAGGCACACTTCGACGCTGCTGCCGGCGTAATCCTGTTGCGGTGGTCGCGGTCGGTCGGCAGGCAACGTCAGCAAGGCTGGCGCATCGGCCAGCGTGCGTTGCCAATATTCGCTCTGGCGCTGCAAAACCTCCCCGCTCAGCCAGCGTCGCTGCCAGACGGCATAGTCGGTGTATTGCAACGCCAGCGGCGGCAAAGGGTCCGCCAACCCCTGACTGAAAGCCTGATACAACGCCATCAGCTCGCGGGTCAGCACTTCCATCGACCAACCGTCGGAGATGATGTGATGCAAGGTGATCAGCAACACATGGTGATCGTCGGCCATACGCACCAGCCGTCCGCGAATCAACGGATCGTCCTGCAGGTCGAACGGGCCGGAAGCTTCCCCCTGAATCAGCGCCTGCAAGGCTTCGTCAGCCTGCGGGTGCTGGCGCAGGTCCTCGACCCGCAGCAGCACGCCACTGTCGGGCGGAGTAATCAGCACCTGGGCTTCGCCGTTGTACGGCATGAAACGGCTGCGCAGGCTTTCGTGGCGGGCGACAATCCGGGCCAGCGCCCGCTGTAGCGCATCGGCGTCGAGCACACCGCGCAGACGCAGGCTGATCGGAATGTTGTAAGCCGTGTTGGCACCTTCCATCTGCGCCAGAAACCAGAAGCGCTGCTGGGAAAACGACAGCGGCAATGCGCCTTCCCGTGGCACCGGCAGGATCGGCGGCTGCGTAGAGCGGCCGGCCCGGGTCAGCGACTGCGCCACCGACGCCAGTTCGGCATTGGCGAACAACTCGCCGAGCGCAAGCTCCACACCCAGCCGTTGACGCACTTGCGCGACCATGCGCATGGCCAGCAACGAATGGCCGCCCAACTCAAAGAAATGATCCTGACGCCCTATCCGTTCGACCTGCAGAACCTCGGCCCAGATCTGCGCCAGTGTGCATTCCAGCTCGCCTTGTGGTGCCTCGTATTCGCGTGTGAGCAGGGCTGTGCGCTCCGGTAACGGCAAGGCCTTGCGATCGAGCTTGCCATTGGCGGTCAGCGGCAAGCTGTCGAGCCTGACAAACGCGACCGGCACCATGTATTCGGGCAACTGGCCCAGCAAATGCTCGCGCAGCTGCGCTACCGCCAGTGGCTGCACCTGGGCCTGTTCGGTGAAATAGGCCACCAGCCGCGGTTGTCCTGGCTCGTCTTCACGAGCCAGGACAACCACTTCCTGAAGGCCGGGAAGCTGATGCAGACGGCTTTCGATTTCCCCCAATTCGATGCGCATGCCGCGGATTTTCACTTGATCATCGTTGCGCCCCAGATATTCGATCGTCCCGTCCGGGCGCCAGCGAGCAAGGTCGCCAGCGCGATACATACGCGCATTCGGTCGTTCACTGAAGGGGTCCGGCAGAAAGCGTTCAGCGGTCAGTTGCGCACGGTTCAAGTAACCGCGCGCCACGCCTGCGCCACCGATATACAGCTCGCCGGATACGCCGATCGGCACCGGACGCTGTTGGTCGTCGAGCAGGTACACCGAGGTATTGCTCACCGGTTTGCCGATGTGCAGCGCCTCCCCCGCCTCGATCCGTCCGGACGTGGCGACTACGGTGGCTTCGGTAGGGCCATAGTTGTTGATCACATCGAAATGCTGATTGCGCGAAAACTGACGCAAGCGGTCGCCGCCGATCAGCAGGGTACGCAATGTCGGGTGCTCGAGATGCCGGCTGAAGGCGTATTCGGCGACGGGCGTCGGCAGGAAACTCACGTCCAGCGGTTGCGCGCACCACCAGGCCAGCAGCCCGTCGACGTCTTCACCGCCGTCCTGCGCAGGCGCCAGGTGCAGGGTCGCGCCAACGGACAGAGCTGGCCAGACTTCCCATGCCATTGCGTCGAAGCCGAACCCGGCCAGACTCGACGTATGGCGACCGGCACACAGGTCAAAGGCGTTGCTGTGCCAGTCGACCAGATTGGCCAGTGTCTGGTGTTCGACCATCACGCCCTTGGGCAAACCGGTGGAGCCGGAGGTGTAGATCACGTAAGCCAGGTTCGCCTCGGACAAACCTGGTACCACCGGGTTTGCGTCATTGCCTGAGCGCCAGGTGCGCGGGTCGAGATCAAGCACCGGCAGCTCCTGCGCCGGTAGCCGTGCGAGCAAATCACGTGAGGTCAGGATCGCCACCGGTGCGCAATCACTCAGCAAATAGTTCAGGCGTTCGGCCGGGTGCGCGGGGTCGATCGGCACATACCCGGCGCCTGCCTTGAGGACGGCGAGCAATCCGGCCAGGGTATCCAGCCCTCGCCGGGCGACAATGGCTACCCGGTCATCCGGTTGCACGCCCAGTTCGATCAAGCGATGTGCCAGAAGGTTGGCCTGGCGGTTCAATTCGTGGAACGTCAGTTGCTTGTCCAGCTGCACCGCTGCCAGCGCTTGCGGTCGCGCGACGACCTGCGCCTCGAAGCGTTGATGAATCGTCTGTCCGCGTACGTATTCAACATCACTGGTGTTGAACCCCGTCAACAGCTGTTCGCGCTCCAGGGCGGGCAGAACCGACAGTTGGCTCAACGGCGTATCCGCAGCTTGCTCCAGTGTCTGCAACAGGTTTTCCATGGCACACACCATATAGCCGCAGATGCGCTGCGCCTCGACTTCACGGGTGGCCAGCAGCGTCAGGCTGAAGTGATCGCCAAAGTCATCGATGCTCAAGGTCAGCGGGTAATTGGTGCGTTCCTCCGCATGCAGGACGCTGATCCCCTCCCAGGCCGAGAGCGCTTCGGCACTGGCATTGGCACTCGAGGTGCTGTGCCGGTAGTTGAGCAGCGAACTGAACAGCGGCGATGACCCGACCACCCCGCTGCAACGCTGGGCCAGCACCAGCGGGGCGTGCTCATGGCGCATCAGACGGGTCAGACGTGCATGGGTGGCCTTCACCGACTCGCTTGCTGCCAGCGCGCTGACCTCGACACGGAACGGCAAGGTGTTGATGAAAATGCCCAGCGCGCGCTCGGTCGACTCCGCCCCTTGCATCCGCCCCATCAGCACGGTACCGAACACAACGGCGGACTTGCCGGTGAGTGCATTCAGAACCTGCCCCCAGCCGAGATGGAACAGACTCGCGACACTCACGCCTAGCGACCGGGCACTGGCTCGCAGGCGCTGCCCCAGCAACGGGTCAAGTGGCACACCGCACTCTTCGATGTCGCTGCCGTCGCCATGTACGCCTTGCAGGCCGAACGGCAACGTCGGCTCGTCGATGTCACCGAGCATCTCGCGGAAAAACGCCTCGTGCTCCGCCTCGCTGATGCCTAGCCGCGCCTGGGCGACATAATTGCGAAACGGTACGGGCGCTCCCAGTCTGGCGCTCTGCCCTGACAGGCAAGCCTGCATTTCCTCGCTGACCACAGCGAGCGCCGAGTGGTCCATTGCCATGTGGTGAAACAGCAATATCGCGACAATACGCCCGGACTCTGCATCCCAGGCATGGGCCAGGCGCAATAGCGGTGCACGTGTCACGTCGAGACGGAAATGCCGGGCGTCGAATCGCGCATGCAACTGCTCCAGAACATCGCCTTGAGCCACATCGAGCTGCACTTCTTCCACAGGTAACCCGACACGTCGCAGGACCACTTGCACCGGCGTGTCCAGTCCTTCCCAAACGATGGCGGTGCGCAGAATGTCGTGGCGTTCGATGACGGTCTGCAGGGCCTGGACGAATGCCTCGAACCGCTCGGGTCCGCTGAACGCGAATTTCGCCTGCATCACATACGGATCACCCTGTGCAGCGCTCGCGTGGTGGTAGAGGATGCCCTCCTGCAACGGCGTCAACGGGTAGATATCCTGGACATTGGCGCCGCCGCCAGGGATCTGCGCGACAATTTGATCGAGGGTGTCCTGGCTCAGGTCAACCATTGTCAGCATCACCGGGGTGACCCGTGTTGTGCCCGGTGAAATGCCATTGACCGGCACTGCAACCTGCCCTTCCCGTACGGGCGAGTAAACGCCCGCCTCGATCAGCTCGATCAACGCCGGTTTTTGCTCGCGCAATGCGGCCAGCAAGGCCGGTTCACTCAGGGCCTGCTTGTTTCCATTGACCCGTAATTGCCCGTCCGTGATTGCCAACTGGATGTCTTTTGTCTTCAGTGTCGCCAACAGTTCATTCAGGTTCACAGGACGATCTCCATTCTTTCCGTGATAGCCGCGTAACCAGCCAGAGTCGGTTGCTCGAACAACGTCCGGACATCGGCTTCGATACCTTCCTGTTGCAGGCGCCCGATCAGACTGACCGCCAGCAACGAATGCCCACCCAGCTCAAAGAAATGGTCTTGTCGCCCGACGCGCTCGACTTTGAGCAATTCGCACCACAGTCCCGCGAGGAGGATTTCCATCTCGCCGACCGGGGCTTCGTATTCGCGAATGCTGACTGCAGCCGAATCCGGTGCGGGCAGCGCCTTGCGATCGACCTTGCCGTTGGGGCTCAGCGGCAGGCTGTCGAGCGCGACAAACGCCGACGGCACCATGTAATCGGGCAAGCGTGCCAGCAAGTGTTCGCGCAACGCCTCGATCCCCGGTTGCCCGGCGTCGGCATGCCAGGTGAAGTACGCCACCAGACGCTCCTCACGCACCATCACCACGGCTTCGCGCAGCGCTGGATGGCTGACCAGTTGCGCTTCGATCTCACCCGGTTCCAGGCGCAGGCCACGCAGCTTGACCTGGAAGTCGTTGCGCCCGATGAATTCGAGCTGCCCATCGGCGCGGTAACGCACTAGGTCGCCCGTGGCGTACAGCCGATCGCCGGCCACGAACGGGCTCGGGATAAACCGTTCAGCCATCAACTGCGGCAGGCCCAGATAGCCCCGCGCAACCCCGGCACCACCAATGAACAACTGACCGATCACGCCCATCGGCACCGGCCGCTTGGCGGCATCGAGGACATACAGACGGGTGTTGTTGATCGGCCGCCCGATCGGCAACGCGCTGTCCGGCACCGGCATCGACGGTTCCAGCGTCCACACCGTGCTGTCGACCGTGGCTTCGGTCGGGCCGTAAACGTTGTGCAAACGCACTTGCGGCAAACGCTCGCGCACACGGCGAGCCAGCGCCGGCGTCAGGTCACCGCCGCCACAGAACACATCGGTGAGGCTGCTGCACTGGCTGACATCGTCCTGCTCGAGGAACTGTTGCAACAGGACCGGCACGAACTGGATCACGCTGATCCGTTGCTCGCGAATCACCTGCGCCAGATAAGCCGGCTCGCGGTGCCCGTCAGGACGCGCCAGCACCAGACGCAGGCCAGCGTTCAGAGGCCAGAACAGCTCCCAGACCGAGGCATCGAAACTGAACGGGGTTTTCTGCAACAGCGCGCCGTCCGTCACGGCGGGACACAGCTGCGAACTCCAGTGCAGCAAATTGCCGACGCCACGATGCTCGACCATCACGCCCTTCGGCGCACCGGTCGAACCGGAGGTATAGATCACGTAGGCCAGGTTCGAAGTGCTCAGGTTCGGCACTTGCGGATTGTCATCCGGATTGAATGTCCAGTGGTCCTGATTTAGATCGATCACCAGCGCGGTGCTCTCGCCCAGCAACTCACGCGTCGCCCCGTGCACCAGCACCGCTACCGGGGCGCTGTCCTTGAGCATGTAATCCAGACGTTCCGCCGGATACGCCGGGTCCAGCGGCACATAGGCGCCGCCAGCCTTGAGGATGCCGAGCAGACCGACCATCAGCTCCAGCCCGCGCTCGACACAGATTGCCACCCGAGAATCCGGCCCCACGCCCAGCTCGCGCAAGTGATGGGCCAGACGGTTGGCCTGTGCGTTGAGTTCGGCGTAAGTCAGCCGCTGTTCACCAGCCTGCAACGCAACGGCTAGTGGCGTGCGTTGTACCTGCACTTCGAACAGCCCGTGAACGGTTTGCTCCAGATCATCGGCGGTGCCGGTGACATTGAGGTCGTAAAGCACCCGCTGACGTTCTGCGCCGTCAAGGATCGGCAAGCGGTTCAGCGGCTGATCCGGTGCCTGTTCCAGAGCCTCCGCCAGTGTCTCCAGCGCGGTCTGCATGTAGTCGCAGATCCGCTGCGAACCGATGCTCGCCGGGGTCATGGCGGTGAGCACAAAACCGCTGCCCAGATCATCGACGCCCAGACTCAGCGGATAGTTGGTGCGCTCTTCGCTGCTCAGGGTCTCGATGCCCTGCCAGGCCTGACGCCGGTTTTGCTGTTGCGCCTCGTCGGCGCTGTGCCGGTAGTTGAGCATCGAACTGAACAGCGGCGACGGCGCGGCCACGCCGCTGCAACGCTGGGCCAGCGCCAGTGACGCGTGTTCATGGCCAAGCAGCGCACTGAGCCGCGCATGCGTCGCCCGAGCTCCTTCGCGCACCGGGGCTGCCCCCAGATCGACCCGCAGCGGCAAGGTGTTGATGAACATCCCCAACGCCCGGTCGGCACCCTCGCCGCCCTGCATCCGGCCCATCAGCACCGTGCCGAATACAACACGATCCTGCCCGGATGTCGCGGCCAGCACCTGTGCCCACGCGAGGTGGAACAGGCTGGCCACGCTGATGCCCAGTTGCCGTGCGAGGCTGCGCAGACGCTGGCTGGTCGCTTCGGTCAGGGCCTGTCGCGTTTCCTCGATGTCGCTACCGTCACCTTGCACATCCTGCAAACCGAACGGCAGGGTCGGCTCGTCGATGTCGCCGAGCATGTCGTGGAAGAACGCTTCGTGCTCCTGCTCGCTGACACCCAGCCGCGCCTGCGCCACGTAGTTGCGGTAAGGCACCGCCGCGCCCAGCGAGGCTTCGCGCCCTTGCAGGCAGGCGAGCATTTCGTGCTGCACCACGTCCAGCGCAGTGTGATCCATCACCACATGGTGGAACAGCAACATCGCGACCACCCGGTCGTGGGCCGGATCACGGGCATACACCAGACGCAGCAACGGTGCCTGGCTGATGTCGAGGCGGTAGTGACGGGCATCGAAATGCTCGTGCAACTGCTCAAGAACGTCGCCATCCGCCGGGTCGAACAGGATCTCCTGCACCGGTAACTCGACGTGACGCCATACCACTTGCATCGGCTCGGCCAGTTTCTGCCAGATCACCGCCGTGCGCAGGATGTCGTGGCGTGCAATGACCTTGCGCAGCGCCGCCGCGAAGCTGTCGAGCCGCTCGAGGCTGTCGAAAGCCAGCCACGATTGCAGCAAGTACGGGTCGCCCTGCTCCGCACTCAGGTGGTGATAAAGGATGCCTTCCTGCAACGGCGCCAGCGGATAAATGTCCTGCACGTTGGCGGCGCCACCCGGCACGCTGGCCACGATCCGGTTGATGCTCGGCTGATCCAGTTCAGTCAGGCTCAGCAAATCCGGGGTGATGCGGGTGCAGTCGGCAGGAATGCGATTGGCCGGCACTTCGATTTCGCGACCGCTGCCTACCGCTGCGGCCAGTGCAGCCAGCGTTGGTTGGCTGAACAGCACGCGCACATCGGTGTTCAGGCCGATCTGGCGCAGGCGTTCGATAAGGCTCACGGCCAGCAGCGAGTGGCCGCCCAGTTCGAAGAAGTTGTCGTGGCGACCGACTTTTTCCAGCTTCAGAACATCGGCCCAAATCTGCGCCAGCGTAGTTTCCACCGGGCCTTGCGGGGCCTCGTATTCACGGCTGAGCCATGCGCTTTGATCCGGCTCCGGCAAAGCCTTGCGGTCGAGTTTGCCGTTGGCGGTCAGCGGCAAAGTGTCGAGTCGCACATAAGCCGCCGGGATCAGCGCTTGCGGCAACCGGGTTTGCAGATGATTGCGCAGAGCTTCGATATCAGTCGGCGCTCGCTCGGTGAACCACACCAGCAACTGCCCGTCGCGCACCAGCGCTACTGCGTCCTGCACTGCCGGATGGGTACTCAGGGCGGCTTCGATTTCCCCCAGTTCAACCCGCACGCCGCGCAGTTTCACCTGATCGTCGTTGCGGCCCAGGTACTCGATGTTGCCGTCCGCCAGCCAGCGTGCGAGGTCGCCGGTTCGGTACATGCGTCCTTCGTTGAACGGATCATTCAGGAAGCGTTCGGCGGTCAGATCGGGACGGTTCAGATAACCCCGCGCCACCCCAGCGCCGGCGACGTACAACTCGCCCGTGACACCTACTGGCACCGGACGTTGCTGGTCATCGAGCAGATAGATTCGGGCGTTGGCCATCGGCCGGCCGATGTGCAGCGGTTGGCCGACTTCGACCGGCCCGGACGTGGCGACCACCGTAGCCTCGGTCGGGCCGTAGTTGTTGATCACCGAGAAGGTCTGCTCGCGATTGAACTGACGCAGCTTGTCGCCGCCGATCAGCAACGTGCGCAGGGTCGGATGTTGCAGTTCGCGGCTGAACGCATATTCGGCCACTGGAGTTGGCAGGAAACTGACCTGCAACGGCTGCGCCCGCCACCAGTCAAGCAGTTCGTCCAGATGCTCGTTGCTCACCGATTCCGGCGGCAAGTGCAACGTCGCACCGACGCAAAGCGCAGGCCAGACTTCCCAAGCCATCGCATCGAAACCGAACCCGGCCACGCTGGCGGTGTGGCTGCCGGCGTGCAGGTCAAAGGTTTCGGTGTGCCAGTGCACAAGGTTTTCCAGGGTCGCGTGTTCGACCATCACGCCTTTTGGCTGGCCAGTGGAGCCCGAGGTGTAGATCACGTAGGCCAGGTTGTCCGGCGTAAAATCGGCGACCTGCGGATCAGCAACCGACAGGTCTTGCCAGGTCTCATGGGCAAGATCAATCACAGGTACGCCAGCCTGATTCGGCAAAGCTACATCGCGAACCAGTAACACCCTCGGCGCACTGTCGGCCAGCATGTAAGCGATTCGCTCGGGTGGATAAGCCGGGTCGACCGGTACATAGGCGGCGCCGGCCTTGAGGATCGCCAGCAAACCGACCAGCATGTCCGGGCTGCGTTTGAGACAGATCGCCACTCGCGTATCGGTGGTAACACCCATCCCCTGCAGATGATGGGCCAGGCGATTGGCGCGCTGGTTCAATTGCCTGAACGTCAGGCGCTGCGTGCCGGCCTGAACCGCCACGGCCTCCGGCGTGCGCGCAACCTGCGCTTCGAACAGACGATGAACACCTTGCGCTGACGGGTAAACCGACGTGCTCGCGTTGAAGTCGCCAAGCAGCTGCGCGCGCGCCGCCGCTGACAGCACGTTGAGACGTTCAAAGGCCTGTCCGGGGTTGTCGGCCAACGCTGTCGCCAGCTCCGTGAGAGCGGTGTGCATCAGCTCGCAGACCCGCTGCGCCCCCACATGATCCGGGGTCAGTGCCGACAGATTGAAGCCATCACCCCGGTCGTTGATGCTCAGGGTCAACGGATAATTCGTGCGCCCGTCCTGGGCCAGGAATTCGATGCCTTGCCAGACCGGATCAACAGGCACTCGCGCAGCGTCGTGGCCGCCATGTCGATAGTTGAGTACTGCGCTGAACAGCGGCAAAGGCGCGGCCACGGCGCTGCAACGCTGAGCCAGTGCCAGCGACGCATGCTCATGTCCCAGCAAAGCCGCCAACCGCTCATGAACCGTGCGAACCGCTTCACTCACACTCTGCCCGTCAACCTCCACGCGCAGCGGCAAGGTGTTGATGAACATCCCCAAAGCCCGATCCGCGCCCTCGCCGCCTTGCATGCGCCCCAGCAGCACGGTGCCGAACACCACGTCCCGGCGTCCGGAAGTCGCCGCCAGCACCCGCGCCCAGGCGAGATGAAACAGGCTCGCGACGCTGACCCCGTATTGCCGCGCCTGGCGGCGCAGGTGCCGATTCAATTCCACTGGCAGCGCCAGCGAATGCTCCTCGATGTTGCGGCCATCGCCCTGTACGTCCTGCAAGCCGAATGGCAGGGTCGGCTCGTCAATATCACCGAGCATCTCGCGAAAGAAGCTTTCGTGTTCGTCCTCGCTGATGCCTTGGCGGGCCTGATGGACGTAGTTGCGGTAGGGCGCGGCGGGCGGCAAAGACTCAACCTGCCCCGGCAGATACAACTGCATTTCCCGGCGAACCACCTCCAGCGCGGTGTGATCCAGCACGACGTGATGAAACAACAGCACGCCTGCCACACGGTCATGCAGCGGATCTTCGGCATACACCAGACGGATCAGCGGTGCCTGACCGAGGTCGAGGCGATAATCCCGGGCATCGAAGCGTGCGCGCAACTGATCGAGGATATCGCCATCCAGCGGACTCAAATCGACCGATTGCACCGCCAGCGCAGCCTCTCGCCATACCACTTGCTGCGGGCTCGGCAATCCTTCCCAAACCAGACTGGTGCGCAGGATGTCGTGGCGCGCAATCACCTTTTGCAAGGCGTTGGCAAAAGCGCGCAGGCGCTCGATGCTGGCAAAGGCCAGACATGACTGTAATAAGTAGGGATCGCCCTCGGCGGCGCTCAGGTGATGGTAAAGAATGCCTTCCTGCAACGGCGCCAGCGGATAAATGTCCTGCACGTTGGCGGCGCCACCCGGCACGCTGGCCACGATCCGGTCGATGCTGGCCTGATCCAGTTCGGTCAGGCTCAGCAATTCCGGAGTGATGCGGGTGCAGTCGGCAGGAATGCGGTTGGCCGGCACTTCGATTTCGCGACCGCTCCCTACTGCCGCAGCCAATGCAGCCAGAGTCGGCTGGCTGAACAGCACGCGCACGTCGGTGTTGAGGCCGATCTGGCGCAGGCGTTCGATCAGGCTCACGGCCAGCAACGAGTGGCCGCCCAGTTCGAAGAAGTTGTCGTGACGTCCGACCTGCTCCAGCTTCAGGACATCGGTCCAGATCTGTGCCAACGCAGTCTCCACCGGACCTTGCGGGGCCTCGTATTCGCGGCTGAGCCAGGCGTTCTGATCCGGCTCCGGCAAGGCCTTGCGGTCGAGTTTGCCGTTGGCGGTCAGCGGCAAGGTGTCGAGTCGCACGTAAGCCGCCGGGATCAGCGCTTGCGGCAAACGGGTTTGCAGATGATTACGCAAGGCTTCGATATCGGCAGGCGCACGTTCGGTGAACCACACCAGCAACTGGCCGTCGCGCACCAGTGCCACTGCGTCCTGCACTGCCGGATGGCTGGCCAGCGCCGCTTCGATTTCCCCCAGTTCAACCCGTACGCCGCGCAGTTTCACCTGATCGTCGTTACGCCCCAGGTACTCGATGTTGCCGTCCGCCAACCAGCGTGCGAGGTCGCCGGTGCGGTACATGCGCCCTTCGTTGAACGGATCCTTCAGGAAGCGTTCGGCGGTCAGATCGGGACGGTTCAGGTAACCCCGCGCCACGCCCGCACCAGCGACGTACAACTCACCCGTCACACCCACGGGCACGGGGCGTTGCTGGTCATCCAGAATGTAAACTCTGGCATTGGCCATCGGCCGGCCGATGTGCAGCGGCTGGCCGACTTCGACCGGCCCGGATGTGGCGACCACCGTGGCTTCGGTCGGACCGTAATTGTTGATCACCGCGAAACTCTGTTCGCGGTTGAACTGCCGCAGCTTGTCGCCGCCGATCAGCAAGGTGCGTAGGGTCGGATGTTGCAGCTCGCGGCTGAAGGCATATTCGGCTACCGGTGTCGGCAGGAAACTCACCTGCAACGGCTGCGCCCGCCACCAGTCGAGCAGTCCGTCCAGGTGCTCATTGCTCACCGTTTCCGGCGGCAGGTGCAACGTCGCGCCGACGCACAACGCCGGCCAGACTTCCCAGGCCATCGCATCAAAACCGAAACCGGCCACGCTGGCGGTGTGGCTGCCCGCGTGCAGGTCGAAGGCTTCGGCGTGCCAGTGCACAAGGTTTTCCAGGGTCGAGTGTTCGACCATCACGCCTTTCGGCTGGCCGGTGGAGCCTGAGGTGTAGATCACGTAGGCCAGATGCTCGTGGGTCAGGTCCGGCAACTGTGGATTGCTGTCCGGCAGATGCTGCCAGGCGTCGCTGTCAAGATTGATCACCGGCACGGCACCCAGCAGGTCGCGAGTAGCCGTCTGTGCCAGCACCGCCACCGGATCGCTATCCTGCAACAGGTAAGCGATCCGTTCTGCCGGATGTGCCGGATCGACCGGAACATAACCGGCGCCAGCCTTGAGGATCGCCAGCAGCCCGATCAGCATCTGCGGACCACGCTGCACACAGAGCGCGACGCGGTCGTCCGGTTGCACACCGAGGCCGATCAGGTGATGGGCCAGGCGGTTGGCGCGGCGGTTCAAGCCGTCGTAGCTCAGGCTTTGCCCGCCCTGCACCACTGCCACAGCGTCGGGTTGGCTCGCCGCTCGCGCTTCAAACAATTGGTGCACCACATGGCCGTGGGCAAAGTCGCGACCGGTGACATTGAAACCGACCAGCACGCGTTGGCGTTCGGCCGCCGACAGAATCGACACCTGATTCATTGGCGCATGGCGATCCTGTTCCAGCGCGCTCAGCAAATTGTGCAATGCCGTTTGCAGGTAGTCGCAGACCCGCATGCCATCCACTTCGGGCACTGCCTGCACAGCAAGCCGGAAGCCCTGTCCAAGGTCATCGACGCTGACCACCAGCGGATAGTTGCTGCGCTCACGAGAATCGAGAATCCGGATGCCTTCCCATCCCGGCGTCGCCGTCTGCTGCGCGCTGTGGCGATAGTTGAGCAAGGTATTGAACAGCGGTTCCGATCCCGTCACGCCACTGCAACGTTGAGCCAGTATCAGCGGCGCTTGCTCATGCACCAGCAGCTGCGCCAGACGCTCGTGGGTCGCCCTGACACCCGCCTCCACCGCCGTGGCCCCGACATGGACCCGCAGCGGCAGAGTGTTGATGAACATGCCCAACGAACGATCGGCGCCCTCTCCCCCCTGCATGCGCCCCAGCAGCACCGTACCGAATACCACCTCCTCGCGCCCGCAGACTTGGGCAAGTACCTGACCCCAGGCCTGATGCACCAGACTCGCAACACTGATGCCCAGCGTGCGGGCCTGTTTGCGCAGGCGTGTGGCAAGACGCTCATCCAGTGCCAGCTCGCTGTCCACGATGTTTGTGCCATCGCCGAGTACGTCTCGCAGGCCGAACGCCAGGGTCGGTTCGACGATGTCGCCGAGCATCTCGCGAAAGAACGATTCATGTGCCTCGGCATTCGAACCGAGACGGGCCTGAGCGACATAGTTGCGGTATTGCACGGGGGGCGGCAGCGCGCCGACTTGCCCGTCAAGTGCGTCGCTCATCTCGGCCACCAACACCTCGAGCGCGGTGTGATCGAGCACGATGTGGTGCAACAGCAGGATTCCGACCCAGCGGTTTTGCAAAGGGTCTTCGGTGTAGGCGAAGCGCATCAACGGCGCACGCTGCAAGTCCAGGCGATAGTGTCGCGGATCGAAGCGCGCCTGCATTTGCTGCAACACATCACCGTCCTGCGGATCGGCATCCACCCGCTCCAGTGCCAGCGGCGCCGCACGCCAAACTACTTGCACCGGCTCCTCAAGGTTTTCCCTGACCACACTGGTACGCAGGATGTCATGCCGAGCGATGACGCTGTTCAACGCGCGAACGAACGCCTTGATCTGCGCCAGTCCGTCGAAGGCGAACTGCGCTTGCAGCACGTACGGGTCACCGTCGGCAATGGCCAGATGGTGATAGAGGATTCCCGACTGCAACGGTGCCAGGGCGTAGATGTCCTGCACGTTGTCGATACCGCCCTCGACGGTCTCGACGATACGGTCGATGGCCGCTTGATCCAGCGTGGCCAGCGGCAGCATGTCCGGGGTGATGCGGGTGCAACCGGGTTCGATGCGATTGGCCGGCACGCTGACCGTGGCGTCCCCTCCCAGCGTCGCCGCGAGTGCCGCCACGCTCGGCTGGCCGAACAGCACGCGGACGTCGCACTGCATGTCCTGCTGGCGCATGCGCTCGATCAGCTTCACCGCCAGCAGCGAATGACCGCCCAGCTCGAAGAAATTGTCATGTCTGCCCACCCGGTCCAATCCGAGCAAGGTCTGCCAGATTACAGCGATGCGGGTTTCGATTTCGCCAAGCGGTGCTTCAAACGCCCGCCGGGCGAAGGCTTCGTTGTCTGGCTGCGGCAACGCCCGGCGATCGAGTTTGCCGTTGGCCGTCAGCGGGAAGGCATCGAGGCGCACGAACGCGCCCGGCACCATATGCTCGGCCAGCGATGCCAGCAGGTGATCGCGCAATTGCGCAACGCTCGGTTCGACACCTTCGGCGGCCAGCCAGTAGGCCACCAGACGCGTGTCGCCGGGGCTGTCCTCGCGGGCGATCACCAGCGCATCGCGCACGCCGTCGCAGGCTGCAAGACGTGCCTGAATCTCGCCAAGTTCGATACGGAAACCACGGATTTTCACTTGGTCGTCGTTGCGTCCCAGGTATTCGAGTTCGCCCTCCACCGTCCAGCGTGCCAGATCGCCGGTCTTGTACAAACGCGCTTCGGCATGCTCGCTGAACGGGTCGGCAATGAAGCGCTCGGCGGTCAACGCATCACGATTCAGGTAACCACGGGCAACCCCGGCGCCACCCACATACAACTCACCGGTCACCCCGGCTGGCACTGGCTCCCGCCGAGCATCGAGGACGTATAGCTGCAGGTCGGGAATGCGCACGCCGATCGGGCTGCTGGCGGTCAATTGTGCGTCTGCCGCCACCAACGGACGGTAGGTCACATGCACCGTGGTTTCGGTGATGCCGTACATGTTCACCAGCCGGGTGCCGGCGTTGCCGACCCGCGCATACCAGGGTTTGAGCGATCCTGGCTCCAGCGCCTCACCACCAAAAATCACCTCGCGCAGCGAATGCTGCAACGGGCTGCGGCCCTGGGCGGCGACCAACTGCCGGAACGCGCTTGGCGTCTGGTTGAGTACAGTGACGCCCGAGCGGCAGAGCAACGCATAACACTCGTCCGGCGAGCGGCTGATGTGTTGCGGCACCACCAGCAACTGTCCGCCGTACGCCAGCGCACCCCAGATTTCCCAGACCGAGAAATCAAAGGCAAACGAGTGGAACAACGCCCAGACGTCTTGCGCATTGAACCGGAACCAATCGTGGGTCGCGCCAAACAGGCGTGCCACGTTGCGGTGCTCGACCATCACCCCTTTTGGCAGCCCGGTGGAGCCAGAGGTGTAGATCACGTAGGCCAGATGCGCCGGACTCAAGTCCGGGATCTGTGGATTGAACTCCGGTTCATTTTGCAAACCTTGGTCGTCGAGATCGATCTGCGGCACGGAGAGCCCGGCAATCCGATCCAGAGTCGCTGCCTGCATCAGCACCGCCACCGGCGCACTGTCTTGCAGGGTGAAGGTGATGCGCTCCAGCGGATAAGCCGGATCGATCGGCACATATCCGGCACCCGCTTTGAGCACGCCGAGCAGGCCGGCGATCATTTGCGGGCCGCGCTCGACGCAGATCGCTACCCGGTCATCCGGACGGATGCCAAGGGCGAGCAAACGATGGGCTACCTGGTTGGCCTGTCGGTTGAGTGCCTCATAACTGTAAGTCCTGCCCTCGAACAGCAACGCGACTGCCTCGGGCCGGGTGTGCGCATGCGCTTCGAATTGCTGATGGATCAACGGCGTGTCGGGAAACGTCGCCTTCGGTGAATTGACGCCATACAACCAGTGCTCACGCTCGGCGGGCGGCAGGATGTTGAGGCTGTGCAATGCGGCTTGCGGGTTGTTCTGCAGCGCATCGACAAGACTGCCCAGTGCCGTGCGCAGGTATCCGGCGATTCGGGAGGCGCCAAGCGTCGCGTCGGCCAGCACCGTGATGCGCAGGTCCTGACCAAGGTCATCGATGTTGACCGTCAGCGGGTAGTTGGTGCGCTCGCGGGCGCCCAATACGTGCACCCCCGGCGACAGCTCGATCACCTCGGCAACTTCCTCCACGCTGCTGTGGCGGTAGTTGAGCATGGCGCTGAACAGCGGCGTCGGCACCGCCACGGCGCTGCAACGCTGGGCCAGTGCCAGAGACGCCTGCTCATGGGCGAGCAGCGCGGTCAGGCGTCGGTGCGTCGCCAGCACGCCGTCATGAACGCTCGACCCGCCGACATCCACCCGCAAAGGCAGCGTATTGATGAACATCCCCAATGCTTGCTCGACACCGTCAGCCGCATTCATCCGTCCCAGCAGAACGGTGCCGAACACCACCGTCGAGCGCCCGCACAACTGCCCCAGCACGCGTGCCATGGCCAGGTGCATCAGGCTCGCCACGCTCACCCCCGATTGTCGCGCGTGGGTACGCAGGCGCTGGCTCAGATCGCTGTCGAGCATGCACGAGACTTCCTCAATGCCCTGACCGTCACCTTGAACATCATGCAAGCCACCGGGCAGCGTCGGCTCGTCGATGTCGCCGAGCATCTCGCGAAAAAATGCCTGGTGCGCTTGCTCATCCGACTCCAGACGTGCCCTCGCCAGGTGGTCGCGAAACGGCACCGCCCTCGCGACTTCGGCATCGCGGCCTGACAGGTAGGCCTGAATTTCCCGGCGTACCACATCGAGCGCGACGTGATCCATGATCATGTGATGGAACAGCAACAATGCGACCACCCGGTCGTTGGCCGGATCCTCGGCGAACACCAGCCGCAACAATGGGGCCTGTTGCAGGTCGAGGCGAAAGTACTGCGGGTCGTGGCGTGCCAGCAATTGCGCGAGTACGTCCTCGCGATCATTCAGATCGACTTCCTCACTGACCAGCGGGGCTTCACGCCAGACCACCTGCACGGGATCGTCCAGATGCTCCCAGAGGATGGCGGTGCGCAAAATGTCATGGCGCCCGATCACCCGACGCAGCGCGTCGGTGAATGTATCCAGCCGTCCGCGACTGTCGAACGTGAACCGCGCCTGCGACACGTAGGGATCCCCCTCCGGCGCGGAGAGATGGTGATAAAGCAGCCCCTCCTGCAACGGCGCCAGCGGATAGATGTCCTGCACGTTCACCACGCCGCCCGGCACGGTGGCGACGATGCGGTCGATGGCCGGCTGATCCAGCGGCACCAGCGGCAGCATGTCCGGGGTGATGCGCAGCGCCGGGCTCGACCAGTTGCCGCCGTGGCTCGCCACCAGTTCCAGCAACTGCGCCTTGTGTTTGGCGAGGCTGTCCCACAACGCATCGTCCAGTGCGTCGTCATCGCCCAGAATGACCAGGTCTTCATCGTCCTGTTGAAGGCGGATCGCATGGGTGGAAATAACAGCCATCAGCTCGCGAAATTGCATGGGGGTAACCTGCTGTAAATTCGGGAAAAAGGAGCGCGCAGCGGTGAGTCCGTGCGGCCGCGCGCAGCCCGGAAAAGCTAAAACATCGGGGCTTGGGTGTCTGACATGGGAAGCAGGGACAAGCCCCGTGACCGGGCAGTCATGGCGTCGATCCGCGGGAACCGCGAATCGACGCCGATGTCGGCTCAGAGCCGGCGTTTGCGGTTGAGCGTCGGAATGGTGGTTTGCGGCACCTCCAGCTGTTTTGCCTGCGCCGAGGTTTGCGCCGCCAGCGCGGCCAGAGTCGGCTGGCTGAACAGCGTTCGCGCATCGACGTGCAGCCCGGCCTGACGCATGCGCGCCACCAGACTGACCGCCAGCAACGAATGCCCGCCGAGTTCGAAGAAGTGGTCGTTGCGCCCGACCTGCTCCAGTTGCAGCACTTCGGCCCAGATCTGCGCCAGCCGGATTTCGACTTCGCCCTCGGGCGCCTCGTAGCGGCGACTGAGCACCGCCTCTGCCCCCGGTGCCGGCAAAGCCTTGCGGTCGACCTTGTCGTTCGGGGTCAGGGGCAATGCGTCGAGCTTCACGTAAGCACCCGGCGCCATGTACTCCGGCAAGCGCTCAAGCACGTGTGAGCGCAAGGTTTCGATGGGAGGCGCGTCGAAGCCTTCGCGCACGGTGAAATACGCCACCAGTCGCTCGTCACGCACCAGCACCACCGCTTCACGCACCGCCGGGTGCTCGATCAGCCGCGCTTCGATTTCCCCCGGTTCCAGACGCAAGCCGCGCAGCTTGATCTGGAAGTCGTTGCGGCCGAGGAATTCAAGGTTGCCGTCCGCCCGGTAGCGCACCAGATCGCCGGTGCGGTACAAGCGATCACCGGCCACGAACGGGCTGTCGATGAAGCGCTCGGCCTGCATGTCCGGCAACCCCAGATAACCCCGCGCGACCCCGACCCCGCCGATGTGCAAATGTCCGCTGACACCGAACGGCACCGGTTGATCGTGGGCATCCAGCACGTAGAGTCGGGTGTTGCTCAAGGCCTTACCGATTGGCACCACGGCTTCCGGCACCGGTTGATCCGGTTCCAGCGTCCAGCCGGTGCTGTCGACCGTGGTTTCGGTCGGGCCATAGACGTTATGCAGACGCACCCACGGCAGGCGCTCGCGGACGCGCCGGGCCAGTGCGGCGGTCAGTTCACCGCCACCGTTGAGCACGTCAGTCAGGCTGGTGCACTGGCTGACATCGTCCTGTTCGATGAACTGTTGCAGCAGCGCCGGCACGAACTTGACCACGGTGATCTGCCGTTCGCGAATCACCTGGGTGACATAGGCCGAATCGCGGTTGCCGTCGGGCCGCGCCAGCACCAGCCGCAGGCCGGAACACAGCGGCCAGAAAATCTCCCACACCGAACTGTCGAAGCTGAACGGGGCCTTCTGCAACAGCGCGCCATGTTCGGTCGGCGGACTGATCTGCGAGCCCCAGTGCACCATGTTGCAAGCGCTTCGATGCTCGATCATCACGCCCTTCGGCGTGCCGGTGGAGCCCGAGGTGTAGATCATGTAGGCCAGGTTCGCAGCGCTCAGACCCGGTATTTTCAGGTTGTCGGCGGACGCGTGCTGCCAGGTGCAACGGTCGAAATCGATGACCGGCACACCCGGCTCGCCCAACAGATTGCGGGTGGTCTCGTGTACCAGCACCGCCACCGGAGCGCTGTCCTGCAGCATGTAATGCAGGCGTTCCAGCGGATAGTCGGGATCCAGCGGCACGTACGCGCCGCCTGCCTTGAGAATGCCGAGCAGGCCGACTATCAGATCCAGGCTGCGTTCGACACAGATCGCCACTCGCGAATCGGGCTGTACACCGTGCTCACGTAGATGATGCGCCAGACGGTTGGCCTGCTCATTCAGTTGACGATAGGTCAGTTGCTGCTCGCCAGCCTGCAATGCGATGGCGTCGGGTCTGCGCTGTACTTGTTGTTCGAACAACACCTGAAGCGGCTGATCGAGCGAGCAATCGACTTCGCTGGCATTGAACTCGACCAGCAATTGCTCAAGCTCCGCCGTCGTCAGGATCGACAAGCGATTCAGCGGCTGTTGCGGAGTTTGCTCCAGCGCATCCACCAGCGTCTGCAACGCGGTTTGCACGTAGTCGCCGATGCGCTGCGCACCGATGCTCATCAGGGTTCGCGTGGTGATCTGCAAAGCGCTGCCCAGATCATCGACGCTCAGGGTCAGCGGGTAGTTGGTGCGTTCTTCGTTCTCCAGGGTCTGAATGCCTTGCCAGGCTGGGTCCGACGCTGCTTCCTGCGCCTCAAGGTCGGTGTGCCGATAGTTGAGCAACGCACTGAACAGCGGCGCCGGCGACGCAACGCCGCTGCAACGCTGGGCCAGCGCCAGTGACGCATGTTCGTGCCCGAGCAAATCGGTCAGTCGGGCGTGGGTGAGCAGCACCGCATCGCGCGCGCCTCGGTTCATGTCCACCCGCAATGGCAAGGTGTTGATGAACACGCCCAGCGCCCGGTCGGCGCCCTCGCCGCCTTGCATGCGGCCCATAAAAACGCTGCCGAACACCACGTGCTCCTGCCCCGACGTCGCTGCCAGCACCTGCGCCCAAGCCAGGTGAATCAGGCTGGCCACGCTGACGCCCGCCTGTCGCGCCTGAAGGCGCAAACGCCGATCCAATTCCGGCGCAAGCGTGCGTACGGCTTCATCGATACCGCGCCCGTCGCCCTGCACATCCTGCAAACCGAACGGCAAGGTCGGCTCGTCGATGTCGGCGAGCATCTCGCGGAAGAACGCTTCATGTTCCCGTTCGCTGACTCCAAGCCGGGTCTGGGCCACGTAATTGCGATACGGCACCGCTGGCGGCAAGGGCTCACTCAGCCCAAGCAAGTTGGCGCGCATTTCATGACGCAGGACTTCCAGCGCGATGTGATCCAGCGCCAGGTGATGAAACAACAGAATTGCCACGATCCGCCCATGAGCCGGGTCGCGGGCATACATCAGCCGGATCAGCGGCGCCTGACTGACGTCGATGCGATAACGCCGGGCATCGAAGCGCTCGTGCAATTGAGTGAGGACATCGCCCTCGGCCGGCTCGAGGGTGATTTCCTGTACCGGGAGTTCGGCTTCGCGCCAGACCACCTGCACCGGGTTGGTCAAGCCTTCCCATACCACGGCGGTACGCAGGATATCGTGGCGCGCCATGACCTGACGCAGCGCCGCCGCATAGGCCTCGACCCGCTCGACACTGTCGAACGCCAGCTGCGACTGCAGCAGGTACGGATCACCCTGCGCGGCGGTGATGTGGTGATAAAGAATGCCTTCCTGCAACGGCGCCAACGGATAAATATCCTGCACGTTGGCCGCCCCGCCCGGCACCGTGGCGATGATCCGGTCGAGGGTGGCCTGATCCAGTTCAACCAACGGCAACAGGTCCGGCGTAATCCGCGTGCAACCTTGCGGAATGCGGTTGGCCGGCACTTCGACCTCGCGGCCACTGCCCACCGACGCGGCCAGTGCCGCCAGGGTCGGCTGGCCAAACAGCACGCGCACATCGCTGCTCATGCCGAGCTGGCGCATGCGTTCGATCAGGTTGACCGCCAGCAACGAGTGCCCGCCGAGTTCAAAGAAGTGATCGTGACGCCCGACCTTTTCGACTTGCAGCACCTCGGCCCATATCTGCGCCAGGAGGATTTCGACGTCGCCTTGCGGGGCTTCATATTCGCGGCGGATCAACGCCTCCGGCCCCGGCGCCGGCAACGCCTGACGATCCAGTTTGCCGTTGGCCGTCAGCGGCAGCGCCGTCAGGCGCACGTAGGCCGATGGCAGCATCGCGCTGGGCAGACGGGTCTTGAGGTGAGCATGCAGCTGCGTGATATCCAGCGGCTGGCGTTCGGTGAACCAGGCCAGCAATTGCCCGTCGCGCACCTGCACCACCGCATCGCGCACGGATTCATGGCTGCTCAAAGCGGCTTCGATCTCACCGGGCTCGATGCGCACGCCACGGATCTTCACCTGATCGTCGTTGCGGCCCAGATACTCGATGGTGCCGTCCGGGCGCCAGCGTGCGAGGTCGCCGGTGCGGTACATCCGCGCATTGGGCTGGCGGCTGAAAGGATCGTCGAGAAAGCGTTCGGCGGTCAGCTCCGGCCGGTTGAAGTAACCCCGCGCCACCCCGGCGCCACCGACGTACAGCTCGCCGGCCACGCCAATCGGCACCGGACGCTGCCGGTCATCCAGCAGATAGGCCGTGGCATTGCTCACGGGTTTGCCGATGTGCAGCGCCCGGCCCGGTTCGATTCGGCCCGAGGTGGCGACCACTGTCGCTTCGGTCGGGCCGTAGTTGTTGATCACCGCGAACGTCTGCTCGCGATTGAACTGGCGCAGTCGATCACCGCCGATCAGCAGTGTGCGCAGGGTCGGGTGTTCGAGGTGACGGCTGAAGGCGTACTCGGCAATCGGGGTCGGCAGAAAACTCACGTCCAGCGGTTGCGCACGCCACCAGTCGAGCAGCGCGTCGATGTCTTCGCCGCCGTCACGGGACGGCGCCAGGTGCAGGGTCGCGCCAGCACACAGCGCGGGCCAGACTTCCCAGGCCATGGCGTCGAAGCCGAAGCCGGCGAGACTTGAAGTGTGGCAACCGGCGCTCAGGTCGAAGGCCGTGCAATGCCAGTCGACCAGATTCGATAACGTGTGATGCTCGACCATCACGCCCTTGGGCTGGCCGGTGGAGCCGGAGGTGTAGATCACGTAGGCCAGATGTGCAGTGGTCAGACCCGAAGCATCAGGGTTGAGATCGTTGATCGGCCAGGCACGCGAATCGATTTCAATCACCGGCACGTCAAGCACCGGCAAACGTTCGCGCAGATCGTGCTGGGTCAGGACCACGACCGGAGCAGTGTCGCGCAATAAATAGCTCAGCCGCTCCGCAGGATGAGCCGGATCGACCGGTACATAACCGGCGCCGGACTTGAGAATCGCCAGCAGCGCGACCAGCGTGTCCAGCCCTCGGCGGGCGACGAGCGCCACGCGGTCATCGGGTCGCACACCGAGCCCGATCAAATGATGGGCCAGGGCGTTGGCCTGTCGGTTCAGCTCGGCATAGGTCAGCCGTTGTCCTCGGGATTCAGCCGCTACCGCATCCGGTCGTGTCGCCGCTTGCGTTTCGATGCGCTGGTGAATGGTCAGGTTTTGAGGGTATTGCGCGCGTGTGTCGTTCCACTGCTGCAAGAGCGCCGATTCGGTCGGCAGGCTCAGGCTGAAATCACCCACCATCAGCGCCGGGTCTTCAAGCCCCTGCTCCAGCACCCACAGCAAGCGCCCGCTCAGCGCCGCGATTTCTTCGGCGTCAAAGTAGGCCTCGTTGTACACCATGTACAAACTGTCCTCGTAGTCACCACGGCTGCTCAGCAGGTGCACCGACAACGGCGTGCCCTCTGCGTGGTTCGACACTTTGACCACCCGCCCCTGCGCCTCGCCGTAGCGGTATTCATGCGCATCGCGCTCATAGGACACGGTCACTTCGAACAACTGCGAGCGATCCTCGCGCAGCAAGCCGAGGGCACGGTTCATTTCGCTCAAGGGAAAACGCTGGTGGCGAAAGTCTTTTTTCAACTCGTCGTGAATCGCCTTGACCAGCGTCTTGAATGACAACTCGCGGCCAAACCCCATGCGCACCGCGCTGACCTGGGTGAACAGCCCCAGGGTCGATTTGAACCGGGCGCCGGAGCGGTTGAGCAGCGGCACGCCCACCACCCATTCGTCACGCTGGGCGCTGCGGCTGAAATACACATGGATCGCTGCCAGCAACACATGAAACGCCGACGCGCCGTACTCTCGGGCCACCTGCTTCATGCGCTCGTGCAAGCGAGCCGGAAAGACTTGCGAGAAAATCCGGGTCGGTGCCGCAGCGCTGGCAAAGCGTTCCTGATAGCGCGGCAACAACAGCGGCTCGGGCCGATGTTGGTATTTGTCCAGCCAATACGCCCGGTCACGGGCGTAACGGTCGGACTGAAAATACCGCGCATCGTCACGGATGAAATCGACATAGGACGGCGCCGAATCGGGCGGCAATTGCCCGAGCGCCAGCGCGTTGTAAATCTCGTCGAGGGATTTGAGCATCTCGCCGAAACCCCAGCCATCGACGATCAGGTGATGGGCCTGGAGTGACAGCCAATGGCAGTCGTCATCGAGCCAGAGCAGACGAAACCGGAACAACGGCCCGCCGTCCAGCGTAAACAGCTGCTCGATGTTTTCCTGCGTCAGTTGGCGCGCTGCGGCGTATGGATCGGGATGGCTGCGTAAATCGTGCACCGGCATCGGCACCGGCATGGACCTGGCAAAACGCTGCAACGGCAGCCCATCATCGCCGGCCCCCGGCAGCAGGCTGGTGCGCATCGCGTCATGCCGGGCCACGAGCCCTTCAAGCGCTGCCTGCATCAGCGCCGGATCCAGCGACCCGGTCAGTTCGACATAGCCACCGATGTTGTACATCGGCGAATTCCCCTGACGCAGTTGGTCGAGCCAGATGTCACGCTGCGCAGCGGTCAACGGGAAGGCCTCGGAGATCGCGGACAGACCGTCCGCCGCATCGGCAGCAAATTGGTTCATAAGATCCATCTCACGTGATTTGGCGCGTATTCAAGCATCGGCCCCGAAACCCGCGTGACACGTAAAACCCGGACAACACTCCCCACTTTGTACAGCTGTGCGAGCCAACAGGGCCTGAGAAGTCAGCGATTTCCCTAAAAGTTCGGAAAGAAATGACTGAAAATCCTGTAGGACAATCGCCACACTTGCCTGCCCGCTAGCGTCCCGCACTGACGGGTGCGGCGGTCCGATCCCCGGATTTCGGGATTCGTACTAGACCGTACAGTCACGGACTACGCGACCTTGCACATTCACCTGACAGAAACGTGACGCCATTTTTTCGGAAATGGTGGCACTTTGTGTCCCTGTTTTCCCCTACAGACGTAGGACAAATGCATAGGCTTAAATCCCGCTCCAGACGATTTCAAGGAGAAAAGACTGGGTGGGCGCTTCAGGGGTGCATGCACGGCAGACGATTCGGCAATGGCTCTAAATCAGGGATGACAAGGATATGAATCTGACCGGCAGTCTTCGCAACATGGAAAATCCGCACTTTTATTGGCAGCTGGGGGAGTTGATCGCCAGCACCGGCAACGAGCGTTTTGCCACGAATATGTTCCAGTTGGTCGACAACCTCGTACCCGTCAATCGCGTCCATCTCAGTGAGTGGACCCTGGATGAACGGGAATCCAGCGTGGTCGAGATCAAGGCGTTGGGCAGTGCCGGTTTGCCGGACACCTTTCCGCCCCCGGATCCGTTGCAGCACCCGGACGACCACCCGCTGCTGCAACAGATGATCGAGATGAACGACTCGCTACTGATTCAACTGAAAGCCTCGCTCCAGCATCGACACCCGCACCACAGCGTCCACCAATGCAATCTGGTGTCTCGCACGTCCAATCGCCGTTGCGTCATTTCGTTCTACCGTCCCCACACGCATCGGGTGTTTTCCCTGCCGGAGCTGTCGTTTCTCAAGCGCCTGTCCGACACCCTGTTGCCCTTGATCGAGCGCCACGCGCACATCAGTCGACAAGCCATCGCCCGCCAACCCCGCGCGCCACAAGCCGATCAACCCCAGACGCCGTTGCAACAGGTGTTCGACGAACGCCTGGCGTTGGGCGACATCACATTGTCGGTGCGCGAGAAAGAAGTCTGCCTGGGTCTGCTGACCGGCGGCACCGTGCCGCAGATGGCGGAAAAGCTGCGAGTCAAGAACAGCTCGATCGAGACCTACCTCAAGCGCGCGGCCGCCAAGCTTGGGGTCAGCGGGCGACACGGTCTGGCGAAATGGATGGCCGGGGCCTGATCCGGCGTTTTTCTCATCACGGGCGCCCGGCGTCCGCTCTCATTCGTGAACGAGGCTGTTTGATGTTCAGATTGCCGATTTCCCTGCTGTCCGCTGCGCTGCTGCTGGGCGGTTGCTCGTTGATTCCCGATTACCAGCGACCGGCATCGCCGAGCGCTGCGCAGTATCCGCAAGGTCCGGCGTATGCCGCGCAATCCCCGGCCACTCTGCGCCTCGAGGACTGGCGCGCGCTGTTCAATGACCCGGCGTTGCAGCAATTGATTGAAAGCGCGCTGGTCAACAATCGCGATCTGCGGGTAGCTGCCCTGAATGTCGAGGCGTTTCAGGCGCAATACCGCATCCAGCGCGCCGACCTGCTGCCGGCGGTGTCGGCCAACGCCAACGAGCTGCGTCAGCGGCTGCCGTCCAGCGTGACCCGCACCAAGGCGGCGATCACCTCGACCTACTCGGTGAATCTGGGCATCAGCGCCTATGAACTGGACTTCTTCGGCAGGGTGCGCAGCCTCAGCGAGCAGGCGCTGCTGACCTGGCTGTCCACCGAAGAGGCCCGGCGCAGTGCGCAATTGAGTCTGGTGGCCAACGTCGCCAACGCGTACCTGACCTGGCGCGCCGATCAGGAGTTGCTGGCGCTGGCCCGGGAAACGCTGGCCGCCGACGAACGAAGCCTGCACCTGACCACCCGCAACCGCGAGGCCGGCAAGTCCTCGGCGCTGGATCAGATTCAGGCGCAGACCAGTGTCGACAGCACCCGCGCGAGCCTGGCCCGTTATCAGCGTCAGGTCGCCCAGGACTTGAACAGCCTGACGCTGCTGGTGGGTGCGCCAGTGTCGGAAAACCTGCCGGCGCGTCCGCTGGACAGTGATCTGGTGGCAACCGTGCCGGCCGGACTGCCCTCGGACTTGCTGCAACGCCGGCCGGACATTCTCCAGGCCGAATACAAACTGCGCGCCGCCAATGCCAACATTGGCGCGGCGCGGGCGGCGTTTTTCCCGAGTGTCAGCCTGACCGCCAATGCCGGGACATCCAGCCGCGATCTGTCCGGGCTGTTCAAGGGCGGCTCCGGTGCCTGGACATTCCAGCCGCAGATCAACCTGCCGATCTTCAGCGCCGGCAGTCTGTGCGCCAGCCTGGATTACGCGAAGCTGCAGAAGGACATCAGCGTCGCCGAGTACGAAAAGACCATTCAGACGGCATTCCAGGAAGTGTCCGACGGCCTCGCGGCGCGCCAGACCTACGAACAGCAACTCCAGGCCCAACGCGATCTGGTGCAGGCGACCCAGGATTACTACGACATGGCGCAGCACCGCTATCGAAGCGGCGTCGACAGCAGCCTGACGTTCCTCGATGCCCAGCGTTCGCTGTTCAGTTCCCAGCAAGGGCTGATTACCGATCGGTTGGCGCAGTTGGTGGCGCAAGTGAATCTGTACACCGCGCTGGGTGGTGGCTGGAGCCCGGTCGAGCCGCTTCCACCATCGCCTTGAGTCATTTTTTCTTACACCTTTTGTCGCCTGTTCCGACATTGACAGGTGATCAAAAACCGACCTGCCGGATCATTTTGGTATCATGCGCCGCTTTTACGGTTAACCCCCCCGCCTGTCCTGCCGACCGGCGGGCTCCAAAGGGCGGTATGAAATGACGGCTTTGTTGACTCGCCGCAAGGTGCTTGCGGGAATGGGCGTACTCGGTCTCGGCCTGCTCGCCGGCTGCGACACCCGCGGCGAACTGTCGTACAAGTACGGCAAGGATCTGAGCGACAAGATCCTCGGACGCACCTTCAAGCTCAAGGACACCGAAGGCAACACCGTGACGCTGTCGAGCTTTCGCGGCCTGATGCCGATGATCTTCTTCGGTTTCACCCAGTGCCCGGCGATTTGCCCGACGACGCTGGCCCGCGCCGCAAAAATCAAGAAGCTGATGGGCAAGGACGGCGACATCCTGCAAGTGGTGTTCATCACCCTCGACCCGGAACGCGACACCCCGGAAATCCTCGACGCCTACGTCAAGACCTTCGATCCAAGCTTCGTCGCGCTGTACGGCACCCTCGAAGAAACCAAGGCCACCGCCAAGGAATTCGACGTGTTCTACGAAAAAGTCCCGGCCGGCGACACCTATACCCTTTCCCACACCGCCACCAGCTATGTCTACGACACCCGGGGCACGTTGCGTGTGGGCCTGTCTCAATCGCTTTCTGCACAAGAGTGCACGGAAGATTTGCTTACCGTCATGGAGGTCTGCTGATGAACCCTTTTCTGAACCACATCAAACGTGCCGCACTGGGCCTGTCCCTGCTGGGCCTGGCTTTCCAGGTATCGGCGCAGACCAGGGTCGACGACGCCTGGGTGCGTGCGACCGTGCCGAACCAGTCGGCCAGCGGCGCGTTCATGACCGTCACCGCCGACAGCGACAGCAAGCTGCTCAGCGTTGCCTCGCCAGCGGCCAAGGACGTGCAGATCCATGAGATGACCATGAAGAACGACGTGATGAGCATGGGCCCAGTGAAATCGGTCGACCTGCCAGCGGGCAAGGCCGTCAACTTCGACCCGAATGGTTACCATGTGATGCTGATGGGCCTGACCGCTCAGCTGAAGGAAGGCGACAGCGTGCCGCTGACCCTGACCGTGGAAAACGCCAAGGGCGAAAAGGAAACCGTTGAAGTGAAAGCGCCGGTCAAGGCGCTGACCATGGAAGGCCACGATCACAGCAAGATGCATTGATCGTCGACGGACAGATTTACGGCTTCAAAAAACAAAAGGGGCGGCATGATCGACGATCATGCCGCCCCTTTTGCATCTGGATATCAGACCAGTTTCAATTCGACCTCGATATTGTTGCGCGTGGCCTTGGAGTACGGGCACACCTGATGCGCCGCATCCACCAGCTGCTGCGCCGCGCCGCGCTCCATGCCCGGCAGGCTTACATTCAGTCGCGCCTGCAACAGATACCCTTCCGAGTTGGTACCCAGGTCCACTTCGGCATCCACCGCCAGGTCCGCTGGCAGGCTGATTTTCTGCTGCCCCGCCACCGCTTTCATCGCGCCGATGAAACACGCCGACCAGCCTGCTGCGAACAATTGTTCCGGATTGGTCCCGCCGCCACTGGAGCCGGGCGACGACAGTTTTACATCGAGGATCCCGTCGGAACTGCGCGATGCGCCGTCACGTCCGCCGGTGGTGTGGGTTTTCGCGGTGTAGAGGACTTTTTCGATCTGACTCATGGCGATCTCCTGAATGAAAAACAGCAGATTGTTCACTCGGCGCCTCCCGTCGCAGCCTTGAGGTGCGCCACCCGTTTCACACAGCCCTCTCACTATAGACACGGGTTTGTCGCTCACCCGGCGAACGGACGTGCGGACTGCTCAGAAAAGACGAGTGTTCAACTCCCCGCCCCGCCATGCGCCTCTTCAAAGAAATAATCCTTCCAGCTGTCCGCCTTGTTTTTCAGCACGCCCAGCTCCTGCAATTTCTCTGCATAGATAAAGGTGCGCTGCGGCACCACAGTAAAATCGATTTCCGGATCGGTGACGATTTTCTCCACCAGCGCCAGCGGCAGCTTTGACTGTTCAACCCGAATGTAAGCTTGAGCCGCCGCAGGCTTGTCGGCCTTGATGATTTTCTCAGCCTCGGCCAGCGCGTCGTAGAACGCCTTGTAGGTTTTCGGGTTTTCTTCGTGGAATTTTTCCGTGGTGTAGAGCACGTTGAACGTGGCCTGGCCGCCGAGCACGTCGTAGGAACTCAGCACTTTATGCACGTTAGGATTCTGCAGTGCCTGATACTGGAACGGTGGGCTGGAGAAATGCGCGTTGATTTCCGAGCCGCCAGCGATCAGTGCAGCCGTCGCATCCGGGTGCGGCAGGCTGACGGAGATGTCGTCGAATTTCTTGTATTGGTCATTGCCGAATTCCTTGGCCGTTTCGATCTGCAGCGTGCGCGACTGGAAGCCCACACCCGCCGCCGGCACGGCGATGCGATCCTTGTCGCTGAAGTCCTTGAGGGTTTTCACGTTCGGGTTATTGGTCAGCAGGTAGTTGGGCATCGAGCCCAGCGAAGCGATGGCCTTGACGTTCTGCTTGCCCTTGGTGCGATCCCACACGGTGAGCATCGGCGGCACGCCGGCCGAGACCACGTCCAGCGATCCGGTGAGCAACGCTTCGTTCATGGCGGTGGCGCCGGAAATGCTGTTCCAGTCGACCTTGATGTCCAGGCCCTGGGCCTTGCCGTGCTTCTCGATCAAGTGCTGATCGCGCACCACATCCAGAATCAGATAACCGATGCCGAATTGCTGGGCGATGCTGATCTTGCCTTCGGCCTGAGCGGTGTTGCCGAGTAGCGAACCAGCCAGCGAAGCCGCCAGCAGCGTCAGTGCAGAACGTTTGAACGGTAGGGCCATGACAACCTCGCAGTGATTTCCAGGAAAATCTGTGAGGCCGGACTTTATCGCTATAAAAAACGAAATTTAAATACCGTTATCGCATATTGATATCACTGGAAAACCAGCTTCGAAAAACTGATGAATAGGCTGATACCGACGTTCAAGGCGTACGCTGGTTGAACCGGGTTCTAAGACCGTCGGCGTTCAATGACAGGCGCTTCGCGGTTTCCACGAACGGGGTGACGGTCAGGCTGTACAGCGTCAGATAACGCGTGCGGTCCTGCTCGCCCGTGCCGAAGCGCAAGGCTTCGGGCTTTGAGGTGGTGACGTACAGCGTGCCGAACAGCCAGTCCCACAGTGACAGATTGATCGCGAAATTCTTGTTGAAATGGCGCGGTGCGTCGCTGTGATGAATCTGGTGCTGGGCCGGGCTGCTGAGCACATGCTCGACCGCCGGCCCGAACGACAGCCAGACATGGCTGTGGCGCAGATTGGAGCCCAGGCTGTTGATGATCAGCGCCAGCCAGGTCACGCCGAATAGCGTGTAGCGGCTGATCTCGCCGCCGCAGGCATACCAGACCGCCCCGGCAAACGCGCCGAGGCCGGCGGTGATGACGATTCGTTCAACGATCGATTCGACAATGTGAATGCGGCTGGCGGTGGCCGGCACCAGCACCGGCGCCGAATGATGAACCTTGTGAAATTCCCACAGATAGCGGGAATGGAAGGCGCGGTGAATCCAGTAATGCAGAAAATCCCTGAACAGGAACACGCCCAGTCCGTAGAACAACGCGATCAACGGGTGTTCCGGCACTTGCTCGCGCGCGCCCCACAACTGAGTGAAAAACTGTGCGTAGTCGCCCGAACGCAGAATATGCGGGTCGACGAGGCCGACCACGGGCAACACCAGCGTCACCCGAAGAATCGCCTTGATGAAGTAATAACGGTAATCCAGCCAGGCCGAACGATGCCCGTGAACACGACCGCCGCCGACAAATTGCCAGAAGGATCGGGCTTGCGTCAGGTGCCGGGATTTTCGGTGGCGATAAAGGCCGTATGCCACGCCGTAGGATGTGAGCAGAAACACCACACCGAGGCGGCCGTTCAAATCGAACAGGCCAAGGAACCTTTCGGTGACCGGATCGATCACCCAGCGGCTGAGCTGCGCGTGAAGTTGCGCGAGTAAATCCACGACGAACGACTCCATCAGAAGTCGCGCATTGTAAATCGCACTGGTTCGCAAATGCAGCACGAACGGATCAAAGGCCGCTTAAACAGCCTGAAACAATAAAACCGCCGCCGCACTCAGGCCGGAAAACCGCCAAGACGGTCGCCGATCAAGGCCCCGCCCCTTGCGGATGGATCACAGCGATCTTCGGGACCGGATCACCCAGCCGTTTAAAAAGGCGATCAGACTGCCGACGCTTGGTATCATCGCCCACACTTTTATGACGGTTTAATGGCTGGAAGGTCTTTTTTGTGAGCGCTCTTTTTCAACGGCTGCGGCGCCTGGATGCCCGCCTTCTTTCTCTGGTTTTCCTGGTACTGATCGTGCCGGTGTGCCTTCGCGCGGCGCTCGGCTGGTCGAGCCTGTTCGGTTACCTGTCGGATCTGGCCATCGGCAGTCTGCTGGTGGTGCTGTTGCATCGTCGTCCCTGGTGGCTGGCGCTACCGGTGCTGCTGGTCTGGGGACTGCTGGCGGTGGCGACCGCTGAACTGGTCAGCGCAGTCGGTCGCCTGCCCACCGTGGCGGATCTGCATTACCTGATCGACCCGCAGTTCGTGGAAAACTCCACTGGCGGCGGATTCGCCCATCCCGGTGTGGCGGTTGCGCTGCTGGTGGCTCTGGCCTTTTGGTTGCTGAGTCATTGGACTCGACGCGGAAGAACCGTCCCCGCTCTGCCCCGCGCAGCCTGGGCGACGCCGGTACTGCTGTTCTCCGCGTACTGGGGCGCGCAGCACCTGAATCCGAGCGATGCCGACCCGTGGCGTCTGTACAACCTGCCGCACCAACTGCTCGCCGCGCAGGTCGCCGACGTGCAGATGCAGGCCGAAGAATGGCTGGACGGCGACACCCAGGTCGCGCCCCCACCGATGGCCGGGCTCACCGATGTCGATCTGAACGGTCACTCGTTGCTGGCAGCCAAGGGCCAGGCGCGCAACGTGCTGATCGTCGCCCTCGAAGGCATTCCGGGCGCCTACATCGGCGCCAATCGCCAAGCTATCGGCAGCCATTATCAGGAAGACCTGATGCCCAACCTCAGCCGCTGGGCCGAGCGCGGCATGAACACTCCGGATTACGTGCTGCACACCCATCAGACCATTCGCGGTCTGTACGCCATGCTCTGCGGCGATTACGACAAGCTCGACAACGGCACGCCCAAAGGCGTGGAAATGCTGACCCAGCACGAGCGCAATCAGGCGTGCCTGCCGGCCCAGTTGCGTCAGCACGGTTTTGCCACTCACTACCTGCAAGGCGCAGGGCTGCGGTTCATGGCCAAAGACAAGATCATGCCGCACATCGGGTTCGATGCGACCCATGGCCTGGAATGGTTCACCAACGCCAACTACCTGGAGTTCCCGTGGGGCAAGGATGACAAGGCGTTCTTTGAAGGCGCGCTGAAATACGTCGGCGAACTGAAGAAGCAGAAACAGCCGTGGATGCTCACGCTGCTGACCGTCGGCACCCACCAGCCCTACTCCGCGCCGGAGGATTACCTGCAACGCTACGACACGCCCAAGCAGGCCGCCGTCGGTTATCTGGACGATGCACTGGAACAGTTTCTCAGCGGCCTCGAACGCCAGGGCGTGCTGAAAGACACGCTGGTGGTGATCACTTCGGACGAGTCCCACGGCATCGACGGCGTACGCCTCGCGTCGTCCTGGGGCTTCAACCTGACCCTCGCGCCGGAGCAGGCGCAACTGCCGCGCCTGAACGCCGGGGTCTACGGTCACGTCGATCTGAGCGCGTCGATTCTGGATTACTTCGATTTTCCGGTGCCTTCCGCCCTCAGCGGGCGCTCGTTGTTTCGCGATTACGATTCGGGCCGCGAAATCATGTCGTTCACCAACGGCAAGCTGCGCTATCACGACGGTCGCGGCCTGCTGACTGAATGCGACATGCCGCGCCGTTGCCGCAATTACGCCAGCGAAGGGTTCATCGCCGAAAGCGCCACGTTCAAGGGCAATGCCAGCGGCCAGAACGCCCGGGACATCGCCGCCCGCGCCTCGGCCCTGGACCTGTCGCTGCTGCGCACCCCGCTGAACCAGCGCTATCAGTTCGGCAGCGCCAACGTCATCCCGCTGCAAGCGCAGATCAAGGACGACTGGGCCGACAACCTGATCGGCGCGCAATACCTGGAAATGCCCAAGGGCTCCCACACCCGCGTGCGCCTGACCGTGCGTTCGGTGGATCCGCAGCAGGCGGCGTACATTCAGCTCAAGGCCAAGGAGTTCGAACAGGACGTGCAACTGGGCCTGCCGACCGAGATGGTCGCCACGGCGGATCAGCCGCTGGAGATGGATTTCAGTTTCGACAACCCGCAACCGCGCAAGGCGTTTTCGTTTCACTTGTTGGGGTATGGCCTGGGCGCCGTGGAGGTCAGTGATTTCAGCGTGATCACCGAACTGCCGGGGCAACAGGATCTGCTGGACGAGATCCCGGAAGAAGACACCGCTCAATCGAGCTGAGGTGAACGCCAGCGTCGCAACGACGCTGGCGCCCGTCCGGTGTGAACGATCAGAACGTGGTGCGCAGACCGACCTGAATGCTGCGCCCTTCTGCCGGCGCAATATCCCGCAGGATCGAACTGGCATAACGCACGGTCTGGTTGGTCAGGTTCTCGGCATTGACGAAGGCCAGCCATTTGCTCTGGCCAACATCAAAGTGATAACCCACATTAGCCCCCAGCGTGGTGTAGCCGTCGGTGCTGCTTTCATTGTCCGGCACCCGGTGCTGGGAACTGGCGTGTTCCACATCGATCCGCGCCTGCCAGCGATCCAGCTCCCACAACAGACCGGTGTTCAACCGCAGCGGTGCGATGCGCGGCAGGTCCTGGCCGTTGTCGAGGTTCTTGGCGCGGGTGTAGTCGCCAGACAGCTCCAGCGCAAACTTGCCGTAGGCATTTTCGCCAAGGGTCCAGCGATCCTGCGCTTCGATACCGCTGAAGCGCGCCCGCACGCCGGAGTAGGTGTATTCGGGGATGCCGTCGGCGTCCTCCTCCCCTTCGTCATTCAGCGTGCGTCCGGTGCTGAGCAATCCGATGTAATTTGAGAAGTGGCTGTAGAACACGCCGACGCTGCCCTTGTGCGTACCGTTGTCGAAACGCAGGGCCAGGTCGCTGGAGACGGCTTTCTCTTTCGACAGCCCCGCGTCCCCGACTTCATAAGTGCCGGTGGCGACGTGGGCGCCGTTGGCGTAAAGCTCATAGAACGTCGGCGCGCGTTCGGTGTAGCCCAGCGTGGCGGCGACCGACCAGACCGGCGTCAGCGTGTACACCGCACCGGATGACAGGCTGCCGGCGGTGAAACTGCTGGAGCGATCGGCATTGGCGAAACGCTCGTTGCCTTTGGCGTCCGGGTCGACCGTGGTGTGTTCGAGGCGTCCGCCGAGGGTGAACAGCAGAAGATCCGTGGCTTGCAGCTCTTCGAGAATGAACAGTGCACCGGCGTCGGTATCGGTGTGCGGCACAAACGCTTCTTCGCCCAACGCCGAGAATTCGTTGCGGCTGACCTGCGCGCCAATCACCCCATTGAACGGCCCCAGCGGCTGATGCCGGGCCTCGACCCGCGCCTCGTAGCCCTTGTTCTTGAACGTGGTGCCGACCTCGCCGCCCTCGATTTCGCGGTGCTGGTAATCGGTGTAGCCGGCGTCGAACTTCACCGAGCTGAAAGGGCCGTCGAGGTTGCGAATTTCCGAGGCAAACGCGTAGTGCTCCTGCTCCATGCGGATGCGCACGTCGTCTTCGGCCGGCGAGCCGTAGTTCGAATCGTAATTGCTGTACGACAGCCCCGCGTAACCGTCATCCCAGGTGTACGACCCGCCCACCGCACCGCCGTCCTGACGACCATCGCTGTTGGCCAGCCGATGCTTCTTCGAATCGCCATCGTCGTTCGCCCGCTCACGACCGGTCTTGGCGTAGCCGGGGATTTTCAGGTCATTGAATTCGCGGGCGCTGGCGTCCAGGTGCAAGGCGAACTGGCCGTTGCTGGCTTCGAGCTTACCGGCGCTGCTGCGGGTAGTGTCGGCGCCGCCGTAGCGCAACTCGCCGGCACCGTGAATGCCGTCGATGGCTTCGGTCGGGATGCGGTTGTCGAAGGTGTTGACCACCCCGCCGATGGCGCTGCCGCCGTACAGCAAGGCCGCCGGGCCACGGACGATTTCGATGCGCTCGACGTTGACCGGATCCAGCGGCACCGCGTGATCGTAGGACAGCGACGAGGCGTCCAGTGCGCCGACGCCGTTGCGCAGGATGCGAATGCGATCGCCGTCCTGCCCGCGAATGATCGGCCGACTGGCACCCGGGCCGAAGTAGGACGACGACACACCCGGCTGCTTGTTCAGGGTTTCGCCGAGGCTGCCCTTTTGCTGCAGCGTCAGGTCATCGCCGCTCAACACGGTCGAAGGCGAGGCCAGGGTCTGACTGCCCAGCGGATTGCCGGTGATGACTTGCGGTTGCAGTTCCAGCGGGTCGGCGGCGAATGCGGGCGAAGCGATCAGCAGCGCCGAGGCCATGAGCGTCAGGCGGGGTTGGAAGGTGTGGAAACGGGAAGGCATTTCAGAGATCCGTCAGGCAGAAAGTGATGATCGAGGCCAGCGCTACAGAGGGTGTGTTGCCGGCATCGATCAGATCGAAATCATTTTTATGTTATACAATAACATTTCCAATGGCCATCACGTTTCTTCCACAAAATTGCAAACCATCGCTCAAGCACGGGCATTTCAGCGCCCTTCCCGGCATACGCTCACGGCTCGTCGCGTAAAAGACTGCGCCTATCACGCACCAATAGTCGGCCTATTAGCTGACTCGCCGAGTCGGGTCTAGCCTTACTACTCCGAAGTCGGCACGAGCCGGCCGCAGAAGACCTGATAAGGACCCGAACATGGCAAATGAATCGAAATGCCCGTTCAATCACGCCGCCGGCGGTGGCACGACGAACCGCGATTGGTGGCCGAATCAACTGAACCTGAAAATCCTGAGTCAGCACTCGCCCGCATCCGATCCGATGGGCAAGGACTTCGACTACGCCAAGGCTTTCAAGAGCCTGGATTTCCAGGCTCTCAAACGCGATCTGACGGCGCTGATGACCGACTCCCAGGAGTGGTGGCCAGCGGACTTCGGCCACTACGGCCCGCTCTTCATCCGCATGGCCTGGCACAGCGCCGGCACCTATCGCACCGCTGATGGCCGTGGCGGCGCCGGCTCCGGCCAGCAACGCTTCGCCCCACTCAACAGCTGGCCGGACAACGTCAGCCTCGACAAGGCCCGACGTCTGCTGTGGCCGATCAAGCAGAAATACGGCCGCAACATTTCCTGGGCCGATCTGATCGTGCTCACCGGCAACGTCGCGCTGGAATCGATGGGCTTCAAGACCTTCGGTTTCTCCGGTGGCCGCGCGGACGTCTGGGAACCGGATGAAGACGTGTACTGGGGCTCGGAAAACAAGTGGCTGGGCGGCGACAACCGCTACGGCAAGGACCCGGAATCCATGCAGCCGCCGGGCGAAGGAACACTGGTCGCGGAACCTGCCGAACACGGCAATGAGGAAAGCCGCACCAATCAGGGCGAACGCAACCTCGAGAACCCGCTCGCCGCCGTGCAGATGGGCCTGATCTACGTGAACCCGGAAGGCCCGGAAGGCAATCCCGACCCGGTGGCCTCGGCCAAGGATATCCGCGAAACCTTCGGCCGCATGGCCATGAACGACGAGGAAACCGTCGCCCTGATCGCCGGCGGCCACGCCTTCGGCAAGACCCACGGCGCCGGCCCCGCCGATAACGTCGGCCCGGAACCGGAAGCCGCCGGCCTCGAAGAACAAGGCCTGGGCTGGAAAAACAGCTTCGGCACCGGCAAAGGCGCCGACACCATCACCAGCGGCCTGGAAGTGACCTGGACCACCACCCCGACGAAGTGGAGCAACAACTACCTGGAAAACCTGTTCGGCTTCGAGTGGGAACTGACCAAAAGCCCGGCCGGTGCCCATCAGTGGAAACCGAAAAACGGCGCCGGGGCCGGCACCATTCCCCACGCCCACGACCCGAACAAACGCATCGACCCGACCATGCTTACCTCCGACCTGGCCCTGCGTTTCGACCCGGCCTACGAGAAGATTTCGCGGCGCTTCCTGGCCAATCCCGATCAACTGGCGGACGCCTTCGCTCGCGCCTGGTACAAACTGATCCACCGTGACATGGGCCCGCTGTCGCGTTATCTCGGCCCGGAATTGCCCCAGGAAGAACTGCTGTGGCAAGACCCGATTCCCGAGGCCAAGCATCCACTGGTGGACGACAGCGATATCAGGGCTCTGAAAGGCAAAGTACTGGCCTCGGGGCTGTCCGTTTCGGAACTGGTTTCCACTGCCTGGGCGGCCGCATCGACCTTCCGGGGCTCGGACAAACGCGGCGGTGCCAATGGCGGACGTCTGCGTCTGGCACCGCAAAAGTTCTGGCAGGCCAACCAGCCGGAGCAACTGGACAAGGTGCTGAAAGTCCTCGAAGGCATTCAGAACGAGTTCAACGCCGGGGCGGCAGGCAAGCAAGTCTCGCTGGCGGACCTGATCGTGCTGGCGGGTAATGCCGGTGTCGAACAAGCGGCGAAAAACGCCGGGCACACGGTGACCGTGCCGTTCAATCCGGGGCGCACCGATGCGACTCAGGAGCAAACCGACGTCGAGTCGTTCGGTTTCCTTGAACCGCACACCGACGGCTTCCGCAACTACGCCGCCAACACCTACCGCGTGCCGGCCGAAGCGTTGCTGATCGACAAGGCGCAACTGCTGACCCTTTCGGCGCCGGAAATGACCGTGTTGATCGGCGGCCTGCGCGTGCTGGACACCAACGTCGGCAAGACGAAACACGGGGTCTTTACCGACAAGCCCGGATCACTGACCAACGATTTCTTCCGCAACCTGCTGGACATGGGCGTGGAATGGAAACCGACGTCGAAAACCGAGTTCGAAGGCCGCGACCGTAAAACCGGCAGCGTGAAGTGGACGGCGACCCGGGTCGATCTGGTGTTCGGTTCCAACTCGGTGCTGCGGGCGCTGGCAGAGGTGTATGCCAGCTCCGATGCGAAGGAAAAGTTCGTCAACGACTTCGTTGCCGCTTGGGCGAAGGTGATGGATCTGGATCGGTTTGATTTGCGCCAATAAACCTTTTTCATCCACCCACAAAAAACGCCGCTCATCGAGCGGCGTTTTTTTATTGCCCTGAAACAGCGTCAAGCAAGGCTTTTGCTGACCACTTCATACACATCACTGGACAACTGACCGGACGCCAGAATCCGCTCCAGCTCCGCCTTCATCAGCGCCTGACGAGCGCCGTCATACTTGCGCCAGCGCGTCAGCGGCGCCAATTGACGCGACGCGATCTGCGGGTTGAAGCCGTTCAGTTCGATCACCAGATCCGCCAGGAAGCGATAACCCGAACCGTCCGCCGCGTGGAAGTTGATCAGGTTCTGTCCGGCGAACGCACCGACCAGCGCACGCACCTTGTTCGGGTTCTTGATGTTGAACGCCGGGTGCTGCATCAATGCCTTCACACGTTCCAGACCGCCCGGCAAGGTGCTGCCGGCCTGCACGCTGAACCACTGATCCATGACCAGCGGATTGTCCTTGAAGTGCTCGGCGAAACTGGCCAGCGCGGTCGCTTTCTGCTCGTCGAACGGCGAGTTGACCAGCACCGCCAGCGCGGTCAGGCGCTCGGTCATGTTGTCGCAGCTGTCGAACTGTTCCAGCGTTGCCGCCAGCACTTCCGGCTTGCCGCTGAGCATCAGGTACGACAGCGCGATGTTCTGCAACGCGCGACGGGCGAAGTGCTCGGCCTCGGCCACGTACGGGGTTTGCTTCGACAGGTCGCGGTTGGCCTGATAACGCAGCCACAGCGCCTCGAACAGATTGTCCGCCAGTTGCTGACGAGCGAATTCGCGGGCGGTGTGGATCGCGTCCACGTCGGCGACTTCGCTGATTTCGGTCAGGTAGGCTTCGCTTGGCAGCGAGAGCATTTCCGCGACCATCGCCTGATCCAGCGACTCGTCCGACAGCACGGTGCGCAGCGCGGAAACCAGACGTGGGTCGAGCACCAGGCTTTCGCCGTTCTGCTGCTGGCCGATCAACTCTTGCAGCACCTGCACCGACAGTTGCTGGCCGGCATCCCAACGATTGAAACCATCGGTGTCATGCTGCATCAGGAACATCAGCTGATCGCGGTTGTACGGGAAGCTCAGTTTCACCGGCGCCGAGAAGCCACGCAGCAACGACGGCAGCGGCTGTTCGGCGATGTCGACGAAGGTGAACGTCTGCTCAGCTTCGGTCACCGAGATCACTCGGCTAGTGCCTTGGGCCGAGGCTTCGCCGGCCAGACGCAGGGCAATCTCGTTGCCCTGGCTGTCGAGCAGGCCCAATTCGACCGGAATCACGAACGGCAGCTTTTCAACCTTGTCCGGGGTTTCCGGGCAGCTCTGGCGGAAGGTCAGGCTGTAGGTTTTCGCGGCGGCGTCGTAAGACTCGCTCACCGCCAGACGCGGTGTGCCGGCCTGGCTGTACCAGCGCTTGAACTGGGTCAGGTCGACGCCGTTGGCATCTTCCATGGCCTTGATGAAGTCATCGCAGGTCACGGCCTGGCCGTCGTGGCGTTCAAAGTACAGGTCGCTGCCTTTGCGGAAGCCTTCGGCGCCCAGCAGGGTGTGGATCATGCCGACCACTTCCGAGCCCTTTTCGTACACGGTCAGGGTGTAGAAGTTGGAAATCTCGATGAAGCTGTCCGGGCGCACGGCGTGGGCCATGGGACCCGCATCTTCGGCGAACTGGTGGGTACGCAGGTACGCCACGTCCTGAATGCGCTTGACCGTGGCCGAGTTCATGTCAGAGGAGAAACCGGCATCGCGGAACACCGTGAAGCCTTCCTTGAGCGACAGCTGGAACCAGTCGCGGCAGGTCACGCGGTTGCCCGACCAGTTGTGGAAGTATTCGTGAGCGACGATCGCTTCAACGCGCTGGTGCGCGGCGTCGGTAGCGGTTTCGGCACGGGCCAGCACGGCGCTGGAGTTGAAGATGTTGAGGCCCTTGTTCTCCATCGCGCCCATGTTGAAGTCGTTCACGGCGACGATCATGAAGATGTCCAGATCGTACTCGCGACCGTAGACCTCTTCGTCCCAGCGCATCGACTTCTTCAGGCTGTTCATGGCGTGCTGGCACTTGTCGATGTTTTCCGGCTCGACGTAGATGCGCAGCGCCACGTTGCGGTTGGTCATGGTGGTGAAGCTGTCTTCAACGCACCACAAGTCACCGGCCACCAGCGCAAACAGGTACGCCGGTTTCATGAACGGGTCTTCCCAGGTCGCCCAGTGTCGGCCGTCTTCGCCGGGGCCGCTGGCGATCGGGTTGCCGTTGGACAGCAGCACCGGATAGCTGTGCTGCTCGGCGACCACGGTGGTGGTGAACTTGCTCATCACGTCCGGGCGGTCGAGGTAATAGGTAATCTTGCGGAAGCCTTCGGCCTCGCACTGGGTGCAGAACATCGTGCCGGACTTGTACAGGCCTTCCAGTGCGGTGTTGGTTTCCGGGTGGATCCTGACGCTGGTGTCGACCGTGAAGGTTTCGCTGGCCGGTTGCAGGGTCAGGTGGTTTTCAGTCAGTTGGTAATCGCTCGCGCTCAGTTCCTGGTCTGCCAGGGTCACCGAGAGCAATTCCAGCTGCTGGCCATCGAGCACCAGCGGCGGCAGGCCCGGGCCACGGGCCGGGTTGCGGCGCATCACCAGTTGCGCGTGGACCAGACTGTGGTCCTCGAACAACTCGAAGGTCAGGTGTGTTTCATCGATCAGGTACTCGGGCGCCTGATAGTCCTTCAGGTAAATCATCTTCGGTTGTTCGGTGCGCATGCTGAAGTCCTTATTGATGCACGGCGAGCTGATAGGCCGTGTACTTGCGAATGTTGATCACGCCGGTGTCGAAGATCAGGTACTGGCCCTTGATCCCCAGCAGCGTGCCTTCGGCAATCGGGTTCTTGTCCAGGTTGAAGCTGACGATCTTGGCCGGGTACTGCTCGACCGGGTAGCGGATTTCCAACGGCTCGACATCGGCAATTGTCTGAATGGCCTGGAGACCGAATCGCTCCTGCAAACCTTGCAGACCCGGGGCGCAGCTTTCGAACAGTTGATCGCGCACCTGCGCCAGATCCACCGCCGCCGCGTCGCCTTTGAGCAAGGCGCGCCAGTTGGTCTTGTCTGCCACCTGACTGCGGAACAGGTCTTCGACGAAACCCGACTGCTGCCGCGTGGACACGCGCATGATCGGCAACGCCTGACTGGCGCCCTGGTCGAGCCAGCGGGTCGGCAACTGGGTGGCGCGGGTGATGCCGACCTTGATCCCCGACGAATTGGCCAGGTAGACGACGTGGTCGGTCATGCAGAACTTCTCGCCCCACTCCGGCTCACGGCAGGTGCCGGCCTCGAAGTGGCAGCGCTCCGGGCTCATGATGCAGATGTCGCACTGAGCCAGTTTGGTCATGCACGGGTAGCAGTAACCCTGACTGAAACTGGTCTTGGTCCTGCGCCCGCAATGGGTGCAGTGAATCGCCCCCAGGTATTCCAGACGCACCGTGCTGCCGATCAACGGGTTGACCGGCACCTCGACGTCATCCAGACGAAACGCGTACTGCACGTTCGGCCCGTCCAGGCGCGCCGACATTTTGCTGATTGCACCGCGGCCGATCTCGATCAATGGATGGCGTCCGACTTGAACAGGATGTTCGGCACTTCGATCGACTTCGACGCACATTCCTGCGGGCCCATGTAACCGGTGCGCTCTTCCTCGGGCAGGTTCTGCATTTCCCAGGCGATCATCGCCTGCAACGACAGTTCACGCTGTTCGGCGGTGAGCTTGCCACCGTCGGACCATTTGCCGATCTCTACGGCCAGTTTCAGGCTCTGGTAGATGTCGGGGGTGATGTTCTTGATCAAATCGTTAAAAGAGGACATCAGGGTCTCCGTGCTCTTTATTCAAAAAATTCAGGCGGCCAGTTTACGGCGGTTGTACAAACCGCCCAACAAACCGGTGAAGCATCCGATGAGTAACCCGCTGACGTGGGCAGCGTTGGCGATTTCGCCGAAACCGATCATCGAGATCAGCCCGGACATGCAGATCACCAGCCACACCAGCATCATCACCAGCACGCCGCGCGGCAGGCGATAGGCCGGGTTCGGCGCCAGCAACTGGAAGATCCAGCAGTGACCGAGCAATCCGTAAAGTACGCCGGACAGGCCGCCGAACAGGCTCGGGCCGCCCCACGCGAACTGCGCATAGTTGGAAACGAGGCCGAACAGCAGCGTCAGGCCGATCAGGTTGACGCTGCCCTGGCGCGACTCGATGCGCCGCCCCAGCTCCCAGTACCACATGCCGTTCATGGCCAGGTGCAGGATGCCGAAGTGGATCAGCATCGGCGTAAACAGGCGCCACCACTGCCCTGCCGCCAGGCTGTCGGCCAGCGGTGTGAAGTGGATGTAGTCGCCTACCACGCGGAAATCGAGGAAGGTCAGCCAACGCATGGTGTCGAGGTTATCGCCAAGGAACGTCAATCCGCCGACGATCAGGCTCAGCAGCAGAATGAACCCGGTGGCCTTGGCATGTTTCAGTTGCTCGGCGAAGCTCGGGCGCTTGAGCGTCGGCGCCGCCGGAATTTCCAGTTGCTGATCCGGGTCGCCCGCCGGGAAACGCTCGTACAGCGAACGTACGTCGTCGCTGATTTCCGAGGGCACCCACAACACCTGCTCGCCCGCCTCTTCACTGACGCGATGAGGCACTTGCATGCGTTGCAGCAGTTTGACGAACCCACTCAGGTCCGCCGCCAACGGCACACGCAAGACGGCTATGGTACTCATCGCAGCACCTCCGGCCGCTCGACGTCGACCCAGACAAATTTATGCGGATCGAGGCGGGTTTCCTGATCCAGACGATAGGCCACCAGTTTGCCGTACAGCACCGCGCTGTAATCCAGACACGCGAGGTTCGGCCGGATCGGCGCCGGTTTGCCGCTGCGCCAGTAGTGGCCGACGAACAGCAACGGCTCATCGACGCCGTAGCGCAGCAGGGAATTCTTTTCGCTGGAGGTCAGCGGCTTTTGCGCCACCGGTTCCGGCAATGCATCGGGTTGGAACACTATGTCGCCGTAGGTTTGCGGGTCGTCTTCCCAGAACTTGGTGCGGAAGAACGAGCGCACCAGGCCATCGCCGCTGGTCATGGTCAGGCCATCCGGCAGGCGCATGTCGGTGCCGCGCAGCAGGCGGTCGAACACGGTGCAGGCGAAACTGCCCGGCACGGCCGAGGCCTGGAGGAAGTGCTCATCGATGCAGCCATCGGGGAACAGCGCGCGCAGTGGCTCGATCAATCCGGCATCCCAGCAGGCATGCACCACGCGGAAACGTCCGGCGTCGACGAACAGCGGCAGTTGGTAGAACCACTGCTGGAAATCGTGCCAGTCGCCCGGATGGTTTTCGAATTGGGTCAGGGTTTCATGCAGCAAACGGGCGTGGCGCGGCGTGTGTTCACGGACGAATTGCTTGCCGCTGCCGGGAGGCGCCGGAGTGCTCCAGCCGAGGGCATTGAATTCGTGGTTGCCCATGATGCACAACGCCTGACCGGCTTCGACCATGTCGTGAACGATGTGCAACGCCTCGCGAATCCGCGGGCCACGGTCGATGATGTCGCCGACAAACACGGCCATGCGCGATGGATGTCGCCAGACCCCGCCCTGCTTGTGGTAACCGAGACGGTCCAGCAGGTGTTCCAGGGTCAGGGCGCATCCGTGCACGTCACCAATCAGGTCATAACTGCGCGCGGGATCGAGCATCAGTCGCCTCCACCACCCAACTTGCTGCCCCAGCCGAGCTTGGTCCGGCAGACTTCGTAGTAGTTGTGGTCGAGCGGATGGATCAGCCGCAGCTTCTGCGCTTTCTTGCTGACGGTGATGGTGTCGCCCGGCGCGCAGGTGAAGTGGTTCTGCCCGTCGCAGGAGACCTGCGGGTAGATCTGCATATCTTTGGACACGACGATTTTCAGCTCACTGTTGCCATCGACCACGATCGGTCTGCCCGACAAGGTATGGGGGTACATCGGCACAATCACAATAGCGTCAAGCTTGGGGTGCATGATCGGGCCGCCGGCAGACAGCGCGTACGCGGTGGAACCGGTCGGGGTCGACACGATCAGGCCGTCGGCCTTCTGGCTGCAGACAAACTGGCCATCGATGTACAGCTCGAACTCGATCATCCGCGTCGATTTGCCCGGGTGCAGCACCACGTCGTTCAGCGCATCGCCCTGGCCGATGGCCTCGGCGTGGCGACGGACTTCGGCTTGCAGCAGGAAGCGGTTTTCCACCAGATAATGGCCGTCGAGCACTTCGGCGACCTTGATTTCCAGCTCGTCGGGGCGGATGTCGGTGAGAAAGCCGAGGCTGCCACGGTTGATCCCGAGCACCGGAATGTTGTGCTTGGCCAGGGCCCGCGCGGCGCCGAGCAGGCTGCCGTCACCGCCGACCACGATGACCATGTCGCAGACTTCGCCGAGCATCTTGCGTGACGAAGTTTGCAGGCCATGGCCCGGCAGGACTTCGGCAATGGTGTCTTCGAGAATCACGTGCAGGTGACGATCGAGCAGGAAGCGTTTCAGTCGGCGGACGGTATCCAGCACCTGGGAGCTGCCCAGGCGACCGATGATGCCGATATTACGAAATTGCTCCATGGGACTCCTGCGGGGGACTGAGACGGCGAAAAGCACGATTATGGGCGAAAGCGCCGGATAGACAAAATCCTTTCAGCCCCGAGGATGCGCCGGTGTTTGAGGCTATGCTCGCAAGATGATCCTATTTCCCGATTTGCTTCAGCTGCCCCACCAGTTACGCCACCCCGAGGTGCGCGATCTGGCGTGGGTGATCCTCGCCCCGCCGATGCTCGCCGCAACCCCATGGCCGCAGCGCCATCCGCTGGCGGGCAGCGACTGGGTCGGCGACCCCGAGCGCCTGGAACACTGGCTGCGCCAGCTCGACCGCGACAGTTACGGCCTGCTGCACTGGCTGTCCCAGGCCCGCACCCGGCGCCTGGGCCTGTATTACGAGCGGTTGTGGCAATTTGCGGTGAAACACGCGCCGGGCATCGAACTGATCGCCGCCAACCTGCCGATCCGCCGCGAAGGCCACACCCTCGGCGAGCTGGACATGCTGCTGCGCGATCGCGACGGCGTGCACCACCTGGAACTGGCCATCAAGCTCTACCTCGGCCCGCAGAACGGCGACGGTCATGATCCGGCGTCGTGGCTGGGGCCGGGCTGTCATGATCGACTGGATCGCAAACTGGCGCACCTGAGCGAACATCAGCTGCCGATCTCCGCGCGCCCGGAAAGCCGCGAAGTGCTGGCGGCGCTGGATGTCAGGTCGTTCAGCGCGCAACTGTGGCTGGGCGGATACTTGCTGTATCCGTGGCCCGGTCAGTCCGTGCCGCCCAGCGGCGCCCACCCGCAGCATTTGCGTGGCAGTTGGCTGCATCAGAAAGACTGGCCGGCGTTTGTCGCCCAGCGCCCGGACGGACGCTGGCAACCCCTGCCCCGCCACGCCTGGCTGGCGCCGGCGCACTACCCGGCGGACCAGACCTGGAGCAACGGGCACTTGCAGGCCTGGCTCGATGAACTCGAACCGCTGGCCCCGGCGCAACTGATGGTGCGCCTGACCGAAAATGCCCGGGGCGAGTGGGAAGAAGCCGAGCGGCTGTTTCTGGTGTCGGATCTGTGGCCGAACGTGCCGGGGCAGAATTAAACCGACAACCGCACCGCCAGTGCGGCCAGCGTCACCAGCAACACCGGCACCGTCAGTACGATCCCGACCTTGAAGTAATAACCCCAGCCGATCCGGATGTTCTTGCGCTCCAGCACATGCAGCCAGAGCAAGGTCGCGAGACTGCCGATCGGGGTGATTTTCGGCCCCAGGTCACTGCCGATCACGTTGGCGTAGATCATCGCCTCCTTCACCACACCGCTGGCCTGACTGGCATCGATCGACAGCAAGCCGACCAGCACCGTCGGCAGGTTGTTCATGATCGATGACAACAAGGCCGTCAGCACCCCGGTGCCCATCGCCGCACCCCATACGCCGTGAACGGCGAACACATCGAGCCACCCGGCCAGATAATCGGTGAGCCCGGCATTGCGCAGTCCGTAGACCACCAGGTACATGCCGAGCGAGAAAATCACGATCTGCCACGGCGCCTCTTTCATGACTTTGCGCGTCGAGATCTTGTGCCCGCGCGCAGCAATCGCCAGCAACAGCGCCGCGCACACCGCCGAGATCGCGCTGATCGGAATCCCCAGCGGCTCCAGCGCGAAACAGCCGATCAACAAAATCACCAACACCGCCCAACCGGCGGAGAACGTGGCTTTGTCGTGAATGGCGGTTTCCGGGTGTTCAAGCTGTTCCGGGTCGTAAGCCTTGGGAATGTCGCGGCGGAAGAACCACAGCAGCATGCCCAGCGTGGCCGCGACGCTGACAAAGTTGACCGGCACCATCACCGCCGCATAGCGGTTAAAACCGATGTGGAAAAAGTCGGCCGAGACGATGTTCACCAGATTCGACACCACCAGCGGCAGGCTCGCGGTGTCGGCAATGAACCCCGCGCCCATGACGAACGCCAGAGTCGCCGCCGGGGAAAAGCGCAGGGCCAGCAGCATGGAAATCACGATCGGCGTGAGGATCAGCGCTGCGCCGTCATTGGCGAACAGCGCCGACACCAGCGCGCCGAGCAGCACCATGAAAGCAAACAGCTTGCGCCCGCTGCCCCGCCCCCAGCGCGCTACGTGCAAGGCGGCCCAGGCGAAGAATCCCGCTTCGTCGAGCAGCAGGCTGATGATGATCAGCGCCACGAACGTGCCGGTGGCGTTCCAGATGATTTGCCACACCAGCGGGATGTCGCTCAGGTGCACCACACCGAAAATCAGCGCGATGATGGCGCCGAACGTTGCACTCCAGCCGACCCCGAGGCCTTTGGGTTGCCAGATCACCAGGGTAATGGTCAGCAGGAAAATCAGTGACGCAGCGAACATTCGCGACAGCCTTCAATAAAAGGGGAAAGAATCAGACCACACAAAAAAACCTGTGGGAGCTGACTCCCACAGGTTCGATATCTTGTCAGAAAAATAAGTGGATCACTTCTTGTGTTGCGCCACCCACTCACCAAACGCATTGATGAAACTTTGCAGGAACGGCTTCACCGACTCGTTCAGTTTGCCCGCCTCGTCGAATGCCGTGCCCGCGCCGCCCAGATAGGCTTCCGGCTGCTGCATGCAAGGCACGTTGAGGAAAACAAAAGACTGACGCAGATGCTGGTTGGCACCGAAACCGCCGATGGCACCCGGCGAAACGCTGATCACCGCCCCCGGTTTGCCGCTCCAGACACTCTTGCCATATGGCCGCGAACCGACATCGATCGCGTTCTTCAAAGGCGCCGGCACCGAGCGGTTGTACTCCGGGGTGACAAACAGCAGAGCGTCGGATGAACCCACTTTTTGCCGGAAAGTGCTGTAGGCTGCCGGCGGTGAATCGCCGTCGATGTCTTCGTTGTAGAGTGGCAGATCGCCAATTTCGACAATGTTCAGCTTGAGGTTGGCCGGTGCCAGTTCCGCCAGCGCCAGGGCGACCTTGCGGTTGATGGACGCCTTGCGCAGGCTGCCGACCACTACTGCGACGTTATAGACATTGCTCATTGGAAGACTCTCGACTGTCCGTGGGAGGAGCCACTAGTTATAGATGATCCGGTGACGATTTCACCAGACGCCGAAGGTTATTTCCCGCGTCTGGATTATTTTTTTCCTGTAGGAAAACTTACCAAGCTCGATGAAGGTCTACCAAGCCGCAAATCAAGCGTTTTATCTCCAGAGGTTCTAAGCAGATGGCAGCAGTACTCGTCGGTCAGTTCCATGCAAGAGATGCGGAAGGCCGCGTTTATTCCGTGCATGAGTTCCAGGAATCCAACCCGTCGGCAGACGGTTTCACCGGCACGGAGCCCGTTACCACCTACAAACTGGCGATTGGCGACCGCGTCAACAAGATCGACGACAACGAGTTTTTGCTGGTTCAGTCGGGCATCACCCTGATCCGCGAACCCGAGCCATCGGTCGCTTCATAACCGATCGTTATGAGCAGAAGTCATCCGCGCCGAGTTGGGGTAGGATTCAGCCACTGACCCCAACGGCCGGACATGGACTTCACGCATGCGTTTACGTCATATCGAGGTGATTCAGGCGCTTTTGCAGACCGGTCACGTGGGCACCGCCGCCGAATGGCTGCAACTAGCGGCGCCCGAGGTCGAGGAGCGTTTGCGCGAAGCCGAGAGTCAGCTCGGGTTCATGCTGTTCGCCAGCGTACGCGGACGACTTCAGCCAACCCCGGAGGCCCGGGCGCTGCAAGTCGAGATCGGCCACATCTATGAAGCGCTGGAACCGGTGCAACGGCTGGCCAGCAGTCTCAAGCAATACCTCGCCCCACCCCTGCGGATCATCGGCACCCCGCCGCTGGCCCAGCAACTGCTGCCGCAAAGCCTCGCCGCCCTGCGCCGGCGCCTGCCCGACGTGCCCTGCACCCTGCTCAGTGAACCGACCCGCGACATCGTCCGCCACCTGCTGCTGCGCGACAGCGATCTGGGCCTGAGCCTGCACGATCCACAACACCCCGATATCCATTGCCAGCCAATGGCCCAGGGCAAGTTGCAATTGCTTGCGCCCCACGGCTGGCTGCAGCCGAAGCAGAAGTACATTTCCCTGCAGGATCTGGCCGGTCAGGCGATGGTCGGCCTCGAAGGTCAGGACCCGTTGAGTCCGGCCCTGGAAAACAAGCTCCAGGCCCTGCGCCCGGCGCCGACCATCCAGACCCGGGTGCAGACCCACCAGATGATGCGCAGCATGGTCGAGGCCGGCGAAGGCCTGGCGATCGTCGACCCGTTCACCGCCCTCGGTGCACGGGCGGGCGGTCTCGATGTTTGCCCGTTGTCGCCGGCGGTGCCGATCAGCCTGTATGCCCTGACCTTCAAACACGCCACGCCGTCAGCGGCGATTCAGACGCTGCTCGGGATCGTCACGGAACAAGCCGAGGCGATGCTGGCGAACTGATCGGATGTTCCAGCGGGTTATCGAACAATCGATACCAGAACAACGCCACTTCGGCGGTGTTCGGATCGATTCCGAGATAACGCAGGTGGTCGATGCCGCCGATCACATACCCGCAACGCTCATACAGGCGACAGGCGCCAAGGTTGTTGTTCTGGGTTTCCAGCATGATTCCCGGCAGCTTTTTCTTGCGGCTCCAGAACTGCGCCACGTCGAGCAAGGCCTTGGCCACACCATGGCGCCGCGCCGGGGCGTGCACCGCCAGTTCATCGATATGGGCGAAGCCGTTCCAGTTGGTGCTGATCACCAGATGACCGACCGGCTCGTCCTCCAGATACGCCATGAAGATCGCGCTGTCGGCGGCGTCGCGAAAACTGCTGAACTCCTCCGGATCGATGCCGTAGCACTTGCGATACGGCACGATGGCGGTCACGGCCCATTGCGCCACAGGCTTGCCGATTTCTGCCGCGCCGTAGGCGGCCACCTCGAAACTGAAATCGCTGCCCCAGATATATTCGGCGAAACCCTCGTCGGCGACCCGCACCGACAGCCCCGGGTATTTCGGATTCATGACCGGTTGCATACTCGGAAAAGCCCTCACTCCTTGACGCAATCGACGGTGTATTGCCGCCCATTGCCCTCATCTTCATGTTGCAGACCGTGCACATCGACCACGAAGCCCGGAAACGTTGCGTCGAACGTGCGGGCAAACCTGAGGTATTCGATGATCGAGCGCGTGGATTCGGTAAAGCGTTCGCCTGGCATGATCAGCGGAATCCCCGGCGGGTATGGCACCAGCATCACCGCCGCCACCCGACCTTCCAGCTCGTCGATCGGCACCGCCTCGACCTCGCCGCGCACCAGTTGGTCGTAAGCATGGGCCGGTTTCATGGCGATTTCCGGCAGCACGGTGTACATGCGTTTGAGGTGTTTGGCGGTGGCGTTGCTGCGATAGCAGGCGTGGAGCTGATCGCACAGATCGCGCAGGCCCATGCCGCGATAGCGCACAGGATCTTCCTGGGCGACGCACTTGAGGCAGGTATCGAGGCTGACGTTGGCGTCGTAGCTGCGCTTGAACTCCAGCAGTTCGGTCAACAGCGTGCTCCACTTGCCTTTGGTGATGCCCATGGAGAACAGCACCAGAAATGAATACAGGCCGGTTTTCTCCACCACCAGCCCGCGCTCCCAAAGGAAACGGCTGACCACTGCCGCAGGAATGCCCTTGTCGCTCAAAGCGCCCCCGGCGGTCAGGCCCGGCATGACCAAGGTGACCTTGATCGGGTCGAGCAGCACGTAGTCGTCGCTGACCTCGCCGAACCCGTGCCAGTCCGCATCCGGTTGCAGCAGCCAGTCCTCGGTCTGCACCCGGTCGATGCCTTCGACGCCCGGTGGCTGCCAGATCGAGAACCACCAATCGTCAGCGGCGATGTGCTGACGCAGATTGGCCAGCGCCCGGCGAAAACTCAGGGCTTCGTCGAAGGTTTCCTGTAGCAGCGAGCGGCCGGCCGGTCCTTCCATCATCGCCGACGCCACGTCCAGCGAGGCGATGATGCTGTACTGCGGCGACGTCGAAATGTGCATCATGAACGCTTCGTTGAACCGGTCGCGATCCAATTGCCGCGCGCCGCCGTCCTGCACATGAATCATCGAAGCCTGACTGAACGCCGCCAGCAGCTTGTGGGTGGAATGGGTGGTGAACACCAGCGGACTGTCCTCGCTGCGCGAGGTGGCCATGCCGTAACGGCCGGCAAAGAATTCGTGAAACGCCGCATAGGCGTACCAGGCTTCGTCGAAATGCAGGACTTCGACGCTGTTGCCCAGACTCTGCTTGATCAGCTCGGCGTTGTAACAGAGGCCGTCGTAGGTCGAGTTGGTGATCACCGCCAGTTTGACTTTCGGCTCGCGGCCCTTGGTCAGCGGGCTGGCATCGATCTTGGCCTGAATCGATTCGCGACTGAATTCACTGAGCGGAATCGGACCAATGATCCCCAGCTCATTGCGCTCCGGGCACAGGTACAGTGGAATCGCGCCGGTCATGATGATCGCGTGCAACACCGACTTGTGACAGTTGCGATCCACCAGCACCAGATCATCGCGCCCGACCATCGAATGCCAGACGATCTTGTTGGCGGTCGAGGTGCCATTGATCACGAAAAAGGTGTGATCGGCGCCGAAATTGCGCGCGGCTCGCGCTTCCGCCTCGGCGAGTGGCCCGGTGTGGTCGAGCAAGGAACCCAGCTCCGGCACCGACACCGATAAATCGGAGCGCAGGGTGTTTTCCCCGAAGAACTGGTGAAACGCCTGCCCCACCGGACTCTTGTGATACGCCACACCACCGCCATGACCGGGGGTGTGCCAGGAATAATTGGAATCGGCCGTATGCTGCACCAGCGCCTTGAAGAATGGCGGCAACAGCCCGTCCAGGTATTTGCGCGCCGCCCGCGCCACTTGCCGGGCGAGAAACGGCACGGTGTCTTCGAACAGGTAGAGAATGCCGCGCAACTGGTTGAGCTCGGCCATGGCATCGGCCGGGGCGTTTTCCAGGGTGACTTGCTCGCCAAGGGCAAAGATCGGCAGATCCGGCGCCCGCACCCGGGCCAGACCGATCAGTTCGGCCATGTTCTGCAACAGGTGGGAGTTGGTGCTGGCGTCTTCGGCGGCGATCAGCATGCACGCCAGACCATGGTGGGTTGACGCCACCAGCCGGCCTTCGGTGTAGTCCGTGGCCGAAACGATACTGAAACCTTCCAGCTCCAGCTCTCGGGCGATTCCGCGAATGCGGTCACCGGCAACCGTGTCGGCCTTGATGTCGCGGTGGACGATCAGCACCGGGAACTTCAAATCTTTGTACATGGGGCTCAGTGTCCTGAGGCGGCGGAGAGTGATCTGCCAATGTCCTCAGGGTAGAGGGTCGGAGCGGATGTGGCGAGGGTGGCCAGTTGTCAGTACTGCCAAAAACAAAGGATCGCCCGCACATGGCTTGGTGTTCGGACGATCCTTTAGTGCCTTACGCTTGAGCTTCAGCTTCAGCTTCCAGCAGCTGGGTCCACAGCGCCGGGGCGCCGGCCGACTTGGCGATGATTTCCAGACGCACCTGATGTTCGGCCAGCTCGGCTTCGGTGGCGCGAATGATTCGCCCCGGTTTGCGATCCGCCGGCAGACGGCGGATTTCGGTGGCGGAGTTGTCAGCGCCCTCGCCCGTGCCATTGCCGTCGGAGGCGTTGCCGGCCAGCGACAGGCTGGTCTGGCCACCGGTCATGGTCAGGTAGACGTCGGCGAGAATTTCCGAGTCGAGCAATGCGCCGTGCAGCTCACGGCCGGAGTTGTCGACGCCGTAGCGTTTGCACAGGGCATCGAGGCTGTTGCGCTGACCCGGGTGACGTTCCCGGGCCATCATCAGGGTGTCGAGGATCGTGCAGTGCTGCGTGATGTCCGCGCGATCCTGCTGGCCCATCAGCGCGAATTCGTTGTTGATGAAGCCAACGTCGAACGCCGCGTTATGGATGATCAGCTGCGCGCCGTTGATAAACTCGAAGAACTCGTCGGCCACTTCGGCGAAACGCGGCTTGCCGACCAGGAATTCATTGGTGATGCCGTGAACGGCAATCGCGCCTTCATCACTCTCGCGATCCGGTTGCAGGTAAACGTGAAAGTGTCGGCCCGTCAGGCGTCGACCGATCAGCTCGACACAACCGATTTCGATAATCCGGTGGCCGTCGGTCACCGGCATGCCGGTGGTTTCGGTATCGAGTACAACGGATCTGGTGGCCATCAGTGTTCAGCTCTCAACGGGGGTCAATCGTGCAAAAGCGGCGATGTTAACACGCTCGCCGGGAGTGTTTCAGTGGGAAGGATTCAGCTCTGCTTGTAACCGCGAACCTCATCCACCCCACGGTTGGCCAGCTGGTCGGCGCGTTCGTTGCCGTGGTGGCCGATGTGACCGCGGACCCATTTCCAGGTGACCTTGTGGCGGTTGACCTGCTCGTCGAGCTCTTTCCACAGGTCGGCGTTTTTCACTGGCTCCTTGGCGGCGGTTTTCCAGCCGCGCTTCTTCCAGTTGGCCATCCACTCGTTGATGCCTTTCATCACATATTGCGAGTCGGTCACCAGCAGCACTTCGCACGGACGCTTGAGGGCTTCCAGGCCGCGAATTGCGCCAAGCAGCTCCATGCGGTTGTTGGTGGTGTTGGCTTCGCCGCCCCACAGTTCCTTTTCAACGCCCTTGCACACCAACAGGGCGCCCCAGCCGCCCGGGCCGGGGTTGCCCTTGCAGGCGCCGTCAGTGAACAGTTCTACGCTATCGACGCTTTCGCTCATGCCAGTCTTTCCAGAAAAATACGTGGCCTCGCCGATCACGGATCGACAATGGCCGAGGCCGGGATACACCCGGCCATAAATAAAAGAAGGTTTACGGTTCGACGCGCCGGCGGTTGACCTTGGCCATCGGCAGCGGAATCAGCTTGCCCATCGGCTCGCGGCGTTCCTGACGCACCGGACGCAGGCCGACCACGATCTTGCGCGCAACCAGCAGATAGAAGCCGCCGCCCGACAGTTGCCAGTCGCCAGCCTTGCGTTCCCAGCCGGCCAGACGGGCCTGCCACTTGGGTGACGCGAGCGGCGGACGATAGCACCCGAAGCGGCGTTTCTCCAGCGCGAAGCCCAGCAGGTTGAGCCAGTCCGCCACCCGTGACGGCGAGATGCAGCGCGCCTGACGCAAAGCGTCATGGGCGAATACATGGCGCAGCCCCCAGGTACTCCAGGGGTTGATGCCGACGATCAGCAGATGCCCGCCGGGGCGCACGCTGCTGGCCGCTTCGCGCAAAAGTCCGTGGGGCGACAGGCAGAAATCCAGGCCGTGCTGCAACACCACCACGTCGGCGGCGTGCTCGCTCAACGGCCAGGCCTGTTCTTCGCAGACGATCTCCACGCCCGGCAACGGCGCGCCAAGCCGCACGTTGCGCTGCACCTGCGGCGCCGACGGCGGTGTTTCGGCGGACGGGCCGTAATGCACCAGATAGCCGCCGAAGAATCGGCCCAGCTCGTCTTCGAGCATGCGCCGTTCTTCGTCCAGCAGAAATTGCCCGAGGGGGCCGGACAGCCATTCACGGGCTGCACCGATCAGCGCGAGCCAGTCAGGATCGGCCTGAGCGAACGCTTTATCGATCATTGCATTCTCCAACACGCCAGGAACCTCTAAGATGCGCCAATGTTACCCGCTTGGCGAATTCGACGATGATACAGATCAGTGCCCTGCCCGCCTTCACCGACAACTACATCTGGTTGTTACAGGATCATGCCACCCAGCGTTGCGCAGTGGTCGATCCGGGGGATGCCGCCCCCGTGCAGGCGTGGCTCGACGCGCATCCGGGCTGGGTGCTCGGCGACATCCTCATCACCCACCATCACCACGACCATGTCGGCGGCGTCGAGACGCTGAAAAAGGCTACCGGCGCCACGGTCTACGGGCCGGCCAGCGAAAGCATCCCGGGGCGTGACGTGGCCCTCAAGGACAACGACACGGTGCGCGTGCTCGGCTGGGACTTCGACGTCTACGCCGTGCCTGGCCACACCCTGGGACACATCGCCTACTACCATCATGGCCTGCTGTTCTGTGGCGACACCCTGTTCGCTGCCGGTTGCGGCCGCCTGTTCGAAGGCACGCCGCAACAGATGCACCAGTCGTTGAGCCGTCTGGCGGCGCTGCCGGAAGACACGCTGGTCTACTGCACCCACGAATACACCCTGAGCAACCTGAAATTTGCCGCCGCCGTGGAGCCGGGCAACCGGGACATCGCCGCCCGTCTGGAAAAAGTCAGCCAGCAACGTGACAACGGTGTGATGACCCTGCCCTCGACTCTCGCGCTGGAAAAGCTCACAAACCCCTTTTTGCGCACCGGTGAAATATTAGTTACACAAAAAGTGGACGAACGGAACGGCCCTCAAAACCGGGCGCCGAGTGAGGTTTTTGCGGCTCTGCGGGCATGGAAAGATACGTTCTAAGTGGCTCACCGCTTGGTACAAAAATTCTGAATGGTTGACCGCAGGGGGTGCGCTTTCTAGAATCGCCCGACATTTTTGCCCGGAACTTACTTCCAGCCAATGTCGTCATCCATACGTAAGTCCGTCAATTCAGATGCTTTGACCCGCCTGGCGCAAGCCATCGCGGTGGCTGTGTCCGCCACACTGGCGGGCTGTTCCAGCCACGCTCCGCAGACTGAAGCGACACATACGCCGAACATTGCTGCGCGAGCCAAGCAGAAGCCTATCTGGTTGTCCGAAAAGCCCAGCCCGCAGGTGCCTCAGGACATCTGGGAGCGCATGCGCAGTGGTTTCCAGCTGCAGGAAGGTCTGGGCGTGAACCCGCGCATCGAGCAACAGCGCCTGTGGTTCGCCAGTAACCCTTCCTTCCTCGAGAACGCCGGCGAACGCGGCAGCCTCTACATTCATTACATCGTCGAGCGCCTCGAAGAACGCAACATGCCGCTGGAGCTGGCGCTGCTGCCGGTCATCGAAAGCGCCTACAACCCGATGGCCTATTCCCGGGCCGACGCAGTGGGCCTCTGGCAGTTCATCCCGTCCACCGGGCGCTACTTCAACCTGCGCCAGACCCGTTTCTACGATGGCCGTCGCGACATTACTGCCTCGACCACGGCAGCGATGGACTACCTGACCCGCCTGCACGACATGTTCAACGGTGACTGGCTGCTGGCCCTGGCCGCGTACAACGCCGGTGAAGGCACGGTCAGCCGCGCTATCGAGCGCAACGAAAAGCTCGGCCTGCCGACCGACTACTGGAACCTGCCTCTGCCGGCGGAAACCCAGGCTTACGTGCCGAAACTGCTGGCGCTCTCGCAAGTGGTACTAACGCCTGAAGCTTATGGCGTAAACCTCAACCCGATCGCCAACGAACCGTATTTCCAGGTCGTCGAAATCAACCAGCGCATGGACCTGTCCAAGGTCGCAGCGGTGGCCAACATCGACGAAGACGAGCTGTTCCAGCTCAACCCGGCGTTCAAGCAGCGCACCACCATCGACGGCCCGCAGCACCTGCTGGTGCCGACCTCGAAGGCGCAACTGCTGACCGCCAGCCTGCAGACCATGCGTCCTGAAGAGCTGATCAGCCCGCGTTCGCTGAAACCGGTGTTCGAAGGCGCCGATCCGAGCGAGATCGCACAGGCCAAGCGCGCTTATCGGGTCAAGCGTGGCGACAACCTCGGTTCCATCGCCAAGGCCAACAAGGTCGAGGTCAAGGACCTGCAACGCTGGAACAAGCTGACCGGCAAGAACCTCAAGGTCGGCCAGACCCTGGTCATGCGCGACACTACCCAGCGCACGCCTACCCGCAAGAGTGGCGGACGCATCAATACGGTCGTCGCTGCCAACAGCAAGACCAGCAGCAAAGCTAAAGCCCAGGACGACAGCAAGCAGCAGACCCAATACAAGGTCAAACGTGGCGACACGCTGTACGTCGTGGCCAAGCGCTTCAACGTCGAGATGCAACATCTCAAGCGCTGGAATCCGGGCGCCGGCAAGGCGCTCAAGCCTGGGCAGATGCTCACGGTCTACCAGCCGCACTGACAAAGAGCCCCTGAATTTCAGGGGCTTTTTTTCGCCTGTCATTTTTTTGATATTTCCATAGATCGGCGCAGACAGCCCCCACAATTAACCGCGCATTAAGCACCTGTCTTTTTCCTGTCCATACAAGCTGTTACTGTACGGCCCACAAAGCCCAAGCCGCCTGGATCGGATCTGACTTGAAGCGTCCCCTCCTCCTGCTCCTGATCAGCCTGGCCTTGAGCTCCCCCGTCAGCGCGGCGATCACCGAAAGCCACGGTTATGCGCAGTTCGGCACGCTCAAGTACCCGGCCAGATTTACCCACTTCGACTGGGTCAACCCGCAAGCGCCCAAGGGCGGCACCTTGCGGGTGATGGCGTTTGGCACCTTCGATACGCTCAACCCCTACACCTTCAAGGGCACCAGCCCGGTCACCACGGCGAATTTCCTGCAATACGGCATCAACGAGCTGAACGAGCCGCTGATGGTCGGCACTGGGCAATACGCACCGTCCGGTGACGAACCGGCGTCCAGTTACGGCTTGATCGCCCAATCGGTGGAGTACAGCGAAGATCGCAGCTGGGTGGTGTTCAATCTGCGCCCGCAAGCGCGCTTCCACGACGGCACGCCGATTACCGCGTACGACGTGGCGTTCTCCTATCGCCTGCTGCTCAAGGAAGGTCATCCGCTGTACCGCACCGCCCTTCAGGAAGTGCTGCGGGTTGATATCCTCAACCCGCAGCGCATCCGCTTTGTACTCAAGCGCAGCGGCAATCCGTTGCTGATCCTGCGTCTGGGTGAGTTGCCGGTACTGCCCCAGCATTACTGGAAAGGTCGCGACTTCAAGGCCACCACCTTCGAGCCGCCGCTGGGCAGCGGGCCGTACCGCATCACCTCGGTCACGCCGGGGCGGCAGTTGATTTTCGAGCGGGTCAAGGACTACTGGGGCAAGGACCTGCCAGTCAACCGCGGCAAATACAACTTCGATCGCATGGAAGTCGAGTTCTACCGCGACAGCGATGTGGCCTTCGAAGCATTCAAGGCCGGCGAGTTCGACATTTATATCGAGCATCAGGCGAAGAACTGGGCCAACGGTTACAACTTCCCGGCGATCCGTCGCGGCGACGTGATAAAGGCGCAGATCCCGCACCAGATCCCGACCCAGAGCCAGGGCTTGTTCATGAACACCCGGCGCGCGACCTTCGCTGACGTCAAGACCCGCGAAGCCCTCGGCCTGATGTTCGACTTCGAATGGACCAACCGCGCGCTGTTCAGCGATGCCTACAAGCGCACCACCAGCTACTACCCCAACAGCGAGTTCAGCGCCGTCGGCCTGCCGGTCGGCCATGAATGGCTGATGCTCAAGCCGTACAAGGATCAACTGCCGGCGCGCCTCTTCACCGAACCGTTCACGCTGCCGCAGACCGACGGTCGCGGCATCCCTCGGGAAACAATGCGCAAAGCCCTGGCGCTGCTGGCCGAGGCCGGCTGGAAGCTCAATGGCCAGCGCTTGCAGAACACCGCCGGCCAGCCGCTGCGTTTCGAGCTGCTGCTGGTCAATCCGAACCTGGAGCGGATCCTCCAGCCGTACATTGAAAACCTCAACAGCATCGGCATCGACGCGCGCCTGCGCACCGTGGATCGTGCCCAGTACAAACAGCGTCTGGATCAGTTCGATTTCGACATGATCCTGATGACCCTCAACCAGACCCTCAGCCCGGGGCTGGAACAGTGGCAGTACTTCCACTCCAGCCAGGTCGGGGTCAAGGGCAGCAAGAATTACGCGGGCATCGCCAATCCGGTGGTTGATCATCTGCTTGAACACTTGCTCGCCGCGCAAACCCGCGACGAACAAGTCGCTGCCGGCAAGGCACTGGACCGCGTGCTGCTCTGGCAGCACTACAGCATTCCCAACTGGTACCTCAATTATCACCGTCTGGCGTACCGCAACCGGTTCGCCTTCGTCACCACGCCGCCCTACACCCTGGGCCTGAGCGCGTGGTGGCTGAAATCTTCGGAGAAAGATCGATGAAGCCTATCCGCGCCCTGCTCGTGCAGGCCAGCGGTCTGTTGTTCACCGGGCTGGCCTTGGCCGCCCCGCAACACGCCGTGACCCTGTACAACGAGCCGCCGAAGTACCCCGCCGACTTCAAGCACTTCGACTATGTAAACCCTGACGCGCCCAAGGGCGGGATCTTCCGCCAGGCCGGCTTCGGCGGCTTCGACAGCCTCAATCCGTTCATCAGCAAAGGCGTGCCGGCGGACGATATCGGCCTGATCTACGACACCCTGGCCAAACAGGGTCTGGACGAGCCATTCACCGAATACGGCCTGATCGCCAGCAAGATCGAAAAGGCCCCGGACAACAGCTGGGTGCGCTTCTACCTGCGTCCCGAAGCGAAGTTTCACGACGGCCACCCGGTACGCGCCGACGATGTGGTATTCAGCTTCCAGACCCTGACCAAGGAAGGCGCGCCGATGTATCGCGGCTACTACGCCGACGTCGAGGAAGTGATCGCCGAAGACCCGCTCAAGGTGCTGTTCAAGTTCAAGCACACCAACAACCGCGAACTGCCGCTGATCCTCGGTCAGTTGCCGGTGCTGCCGAAACACTGGTGGGCCGAGCGTGATTTCAACAAGGGCAACCTGGAAATCCCGCTGGGCAGCGGCCCGTACAAGGTTACGCAAGTGAAGGCCGGGCGTTCGGTGCGTTACGAGCGGGTCAAGGACTATTGGGGCAAGGATCTGCCGGTCAATCGCGGTTTCTACAACTTCGACGTAATGACCACCGACTATTACCGCGACAACACCGTCGCGCTGGAAGCGTTGAAAGCCGGGCAGTTCGATTACTGGCTGGAAATGGCCGCGAAAAACTGGGCCAACGCCTACAACGTGCCGGCAGTGACCGAAGGGCGGCTGATCAAGGAACAGATTGCCAACAGCAATCCGACCGGCATGCAGGGCTTCGTCTTCAATTTGCGCCGTCCGGTGTTTCAGGACGTGCGGGTACGCCAGGCCCTCGGCCTGCTGTTCGACTTCGAATGGACCAACAAGCAACTGTTCAACGGCGCTTATGCGCGCACCCGCAGTTATTTTGAAAACTCGGAAATGGCCGCCACCGGCCTGCCTGATGCAGAACAGGTGGCGATCCTCGATCCGTTCCGCAGCCAGCTGCCGGCGCAGGTGTTCAGCGAAGCCTTCGAAAATCCGAAAACCGACGCCAGCGGCATGATCCGCACGCAACAGCGCGAGGCGTATCAGTTGCTGCAAGAGGCTGGCTGGAAAATCGTCGACGACAAAATGGTCGACGCGACCGGCAAACCGGTGGTCATCGAGTTCCTCCTGGCGCAGACCGAATTCGAACGCGTGTTGTTGCCGTTCAAGCGCAACCTCAGCGACCTCGGCATCGATCTGGTGATCCGCCGTGTCGACGTGTCGCAATACGTCAATCGCGTGCGCTCGCGAGACTTCGACATGATGGTCGGCAGCTTTCCGCAGTCCAACTCGCCCGGCAACGAGCAGCGCGAATTCTGGATGAGCGCCGCCGCCGACAAGTCCAGCAGCCGAAATTCGATCGGCCTCAAGGACCCGGTGGTCGATCACCTGGTGGAGAACCTGATCAACGCCGACTCGCGCAAAAGCCTGGTGGCCCACGCCCGTGCCCTCGACCGTGTGCTGCAATGGGGCTACTACGTGATCCCCAACTGGCACATCAAGACCTGGCGCGTGGCGTACTGGAACCACATCGGCCACCCGAAAGTCTCCCCCAAATACGACATCGGCATTAACACCTGGTGGGTCAAACCCGATGCGAAGCCGGCGGTAGAAGTCGAAACCCAACTGCAAGCCGACCCTGTGGGCACGGAGTAATCAGATGCTGGCGTACATTTTTCGGCGACTGCTGCTGATCATCCCGACCCTGTTCGGCATTCTGCTGATCAACTTCGTGATCATCCAGGCCGCGCCCGGCGGGCCGGTGGAACAGATGATCGCCAAGCTCGAAGGCTTCGAAGGCGCCACCAGCCGCATCGCCGGCGGCGGTGCCGAAGTGTCGGTGGCCGGCTCCTCCTATCGCGGTGCGCAAGGGCTGGACCCGGCGCTGATCAAGGAAATCGAGAAGATGTACGGGTTCGACAAATCGGCCCCGGAACGTCTGTGGATCATGGTCAAGAACTACGCCCGGCTGGATTTCGGCGACAGTTTTTTCCGCGATGCCAAGGTCATCGACTTGATCAAGGAAAAGATGCCGGTGTCGATCTCCCTCGGGCTGTGGAGCACGTTGATCATGTACCTGGTGTCGATTCCGCTGGGGATCGCCAAGGCCACGCGGCACGGCAGTCATTTCGACGTATGGACCAGTTCGGCGATCATCGTCGGTTATGCGATCCCGGCGTTCCTGTTTGCGATTCTGCTGATCGTGGTGTTTGCCGGCGGCAGTTATCTGGACTGGTTTCCTCTACGCGGCCTGACCTCGAACAACTTCGATGAGCTGAGCCTGGGCGGCAAGGTTCTCGATTACTTCTGGCACCTGGCACTGCCGGTGACGGCGCTGGTGATCGGCAACTTCGCGACCATGACCCTGCTGACCAAAAACAGCTTCCTCGACGAGATCAACAAGCAATACGTGGTCACCGCCAAGGCCAAGGGCCTGACCCGCCACCGCGTGCTCTACGGCCATGTGTTCCGCAATGCGATGCTGCTGGTGATTGCCGGGTTTCCGTCGGCGTTCATCGGCATCTTCTTCACCGGCTCGTTGCTGGTGGAAGTGATCTTCTCCCTCGATGGCCTCGGCCTGATGAGCTTTGAAGCGGCGATCAACCGCGATTACCCGGTGGTGTTCGGCACCCTGTTCATCTTCACCCTGCTGGGGCTGGTGGTGAAACTGATCGGCGACCTCACCTACACCCTTGTCGATCCGCGCATCGACTTTGCCAGCCGGGAGCATTGAGATGAACCTGTCCCCTCTCAACCGCCGGCGCTTCGAACTGTTCAAGGCCAACAAGCGTGGCTGGTGGTCGCTGTGGCTGTTTCTGATCCTGTTCGGCCTGAGCCTCGGCGCCGAGCTGATCGCCAACGACAAGCCGCTGGTGGTGCATTACGACAACAACTGGTATTTCCCGGCGATCAAGCGCTACCCGGAAACCACCTTCGGCGGCGAATTTCCGCTGGAAGCCAACTACAAGAGCCCGTACATCCGCGAGCTGCTCAAGGCCAAGGACGCGTGGGTGCTGTGGGCGCCGATTCCGTTCAGCTACCAGAGCATCAACTACGACCTGAAAGTCCCGGCCCCCGCCCCGCCATCGGCGGACAACCTGCTGGGTACCGACGATCAGGGCCGCGATGTGCTGGCGCGGGTGATCTACGGCTTCCGTATCTCCGTGCTGTTCGCCCTGACCCTGACCGTGCTCAGCTCGATTATCGGCGTCATTGCCGGCGCCTTGCAGGGTTTCTACGGCGGCTGGGTCGATCTGGCCGGCCAGCGCTTTCTGGAGATCTGGTCGGGCTTGCCAGTGTTGTACTTGCTGATCATCCTCGCCAGTTTCGTCCAGCCGAACTTCTGGTGGCTGCTGGGAATCATGCTGCTGTTCTCGTGGATGAGCCTGGTGGACGTGGTGCGCGCCGAGTTCCTGCGCGGGCGCAACCTCGAATACGTGCGCGCAGCCAGAGCGCTGGGCATGCAGAATGGCGCGATCATGTTCCGCCACATCCTGCCTAACGCGATGGTTTCGACCATGACTTTCATGCCGTTCATCCTGACCGGCGCCATCGGCACCCTCACCGCCCTGGACTTCCTCGGTTTCGGCTTGCCGGCCGGCAGTCCGTCGCTGGGTGAGTTGGTGGCTCAGGGCAAATCCAACCTGCAGGCGCCGTGGCTGGGCATGAGCGCGTTTGCGGTGCTGGCGCTGATGTTGAGTTTGCTGGTGTTCATCGGCGAGTCCGCTCGCGATGCCTTCGACCCGAGGAAGTGACATGAATCAGGACAATCTGATCGAAATCCGCGACCTGGCCGTCGAATTCGGCATCGGTGATCGCGTGCAACGGGTGGTCGAAGGCGTGAGTTTCGACATCAAGCGCGGCGAAACCCTGGCGCTGGTGGGCGAATCAGGCTCGGGCAAGTCGGTGACGGCGCATTCGATCCTGCGCCTGCTGCCCTATCCGCTGGCGCGGCATCCGGCCGGCAGCATCAATTATTCCGGGCAAAACCTGCTGGAGCTGGGCGAAAAGACCATCCGTCACATTCGTGGCAACCGGATCGCGATGATCTTTCAGGAGCCGATGACCTCGCTCAACCCGCTGCACTCGATCGAGAAGCAGATCAACGAGGTGCTGGGCATCCACAAGGGCCTGACCGGCAAGGTCGCGACCAAGCGCACGCTGGAGTTGCTGGAGATGGTCGGCATCCCCGAGCCGCACAAGCGCCTCAAGGCCCTGCCCCACGAATTGTCCGGCGGCCAGCGCCAGCGGGTGATGATCGCCATGGCCTTGGCCAACGAGCCGGAACTGCTGATTGCCGACGAGCCGACCACTGCGCTGGACGTGACCGTTCAGCTGAAAATCCTCGACCTGCTCAAGGAATTGCAGGCTCGATTGGGCATGGCGCTGTTACTGATCAGTCACGATTTGAACCTCGTGCGAAGAATTGCGCATCGTGTATGTGTCATGCAGCGCGGTTGCATCGTCGAACAGGCATCGTGCGAAGAGCTGTTCCGTTCGCCGCAGCATCCGTACACTCGGGAACTGCTTGGCGCGGAGCCCAGCGGAGGCCCGGCGAGCAATAAAATCGGGGCGCCGCTGCTTGAAGTCGAGGATCTGAAAGTCTGGTTCCCGATCAAGAAAGGCCTGCTCAAGCGCACGGTGGATCACGTCAAGGCAGTGGACGGCATCAATTTCAGCCTGCCTCAGGGTCAGACCCTGGGGATCGTGGGGGAAAGCGGTTCCGGCAAATCCACCCTGGGTCTGGCGATCCTGCGGTTGATCGGCAGCAAAGGTGCGATCCGTTTTGAGGGCAAGCAGCTAGACTGCCTGACGCAAAGCGAAGTCCGGCCGCTGCGCCGGGAGATGCAGGTGGTGTTTCAGGATCCGTTTGGCAGCCTGAGCCCGCGGATGTGCGTGAATGACATCGTTGGCGAAGGCCTGCGGATCCACAAGATGGGCACCGCCGCCGAGCAGGAAGCGGCGATTATTGCGGCATTGAAGGAGGTAGGTCTGGATCCGGAAACCCGGCACCGCTACCCCCACGAATTTTCCGGTGGGCAACGGCAGCGAATTGCCATAGCCCGGGCCTTGGTGCTCAAGCCGGCGCTGATTCTGCTGGACGAGCCGACTTCGGCGCTCGACCGGACGGTGCAGCGGCAAGTGGTGGAGCTGTTGCGTTCACTGCAAGCCAAGTACAACCTGACGTATTTGTTCATCAGCCATGACCTGGCTGTCGTCAAAGCGCTGAGCCACCAACTGATGGTGGTCAAACATGGCCAAGTGGTCGAACAGGGAGACGCGCAAAGTATCTTTGCCGCCCCCCAACATCCGTATACACAGCAGTTGCTGGAGGCCGCTTTCCTGGCACCAGCCACTGCGCAATAACCTGAAAGAGGAGCAACACATGGGTTTTCTCGCCGGTAAGCGCGTACTGATCGTCGGTGTCGCCAGCAAGCTGTCCATCGCATCCGGCATCGCTGCCGCCATGCATCGCGAGGGCGCTGAGCTTGCCTTCACTTATCAGAACGACAAACTGAAAGGTCGCGTCGAAGAGTTCGCACAGGGCTGGGGTTCGAGCCCTGAGCTGTGCTTCCCGTGCGACGTGGCCAGCGATGAAGAAATCGCCAAGGTCTTCGAAGAACTGAGCAAAAAGTGGGACGGCCTGGACTGCATCGTGCACTCCGTCGGCTTCGCCCCGGGCGACCAACTGGACGGCGACTTCACCGAAGCCACCACCCGTGACGGTTTCCGCATCGCTCACGACATCAGCGCCTACAGCTTCGTGGCCCTGGCCAAAGCTGGCCGTGAAATGATGAAAGGCCGCAACGGCAGCCTGCTGACCCTGTCGTACCTGGGCGCCGAGCGCACCATGCCGAACTACAACGTGATGGGCATGGCCAAGGCTTCGCTGGAAGCCGGCGTACGTTACCTGGCCGGCTCCCTGGGCCCGGACGGCACCCGCGTCAACTGCGTATCGGCCGGTCCGATCCGTACCCTGGCAGCTTCGGGCATCAAGAACTTCCGCAAGATGCTGGCCGCCAACGAAGCGCAAACCCCGCTGCGCCGCAACGTCACCATCGAAGAAGTCGGCAACGCCGGCGCCTTCCTGTGCTCCGACCTGGCGTCGGGCATCAGCGGTGAAATCATGTACGTGGACGGCGGCTTCAACACCACCGCCATGGGCAACATCGAAGAGTAATCTTCGCGCTGCCGATAAAAAGCCCGCCTATTCAGGCGGGCTTTTTCATGCCTGCGATTTCGTTAACATCGTCTTTTTCTGTGGGAGCCAGCCTGCTGGCGATAAGGCCAGAATCAACAACGCTTCAACGCTTGCTTGTGCTCATACATCGCTGCATCCGCATCCGCCAGTAACTTGTCCACGGTGTCATGGCGCTGCGGGTTGTATTCGATCTGGCCGACGCTGAAGCGAATCGCGTAACCCCGGTGCAACGTGGCATTGCGCTCTTCGAGAATTTCCTTGAGTCGCGCCATGATCGCCGTGGTTTCGACATGGCTTGAGCCGGTCAGCAGCGCCACGAATTCATCGCCGCCCAGCCGCCCGACCACATCGCTCTCGCGAAAGGCGATGCGCAGCACATCGGCGAAGGTCTTGAGCGCGCTGTCGCCCTCGGCGTGCCCATAAAGGTCGTTGATCTGCTTGAAATCATTGAGGTCGAAAAACAGCAGCGTCGCCGGTTTTTCCAGGCGTGCGCAGGCGTCGAGCGCGTGCTGGGCCAGCATCTTGAAGCCGCGACGATTGGACAGCAGCGTCAGCTCGTCCATGCTCGCCATCTGCACGGCCATCAGTTCCTGCTCGGCCATGCCGGCCAGATCGCGCAGCAGGGCGCGCTCCTCGTCGTCGAGATCGCGGGGTTTGGTGTCGATCAGGCACAAGGTGCCCATCTTGTTGCCGCTGGGTACGGTCAGCGGATAACCGGCGTAGAACCGGATTTTCGGCTCCCCGGTAACCAAAGGGTTGTCGTGGAAACGCTCGTCCTCTCGGGCGTCAGGTACCAGCATGAGCTCGTCCTTGAGAATCGCATGGCCACAGAATGAAACAGAGCGTGGCGTTTCGGCCGTGTCCAGCCCCACGCAGGACTTGAACCATTGCCGCTCCTTGTCCACCAGCGTGACCAGCGCGATCGGCACGTTGAACAGACGCTTGGCCAGTCGCGTCAGCCGGTCGAAGCGCTCCTCCGGTGCGGTGTCGAGCAGCTTCAGGTCCTGCAGCGCTTGAATGCGCGCAGCTTCATTGGCGGGTTTGCCGGGTACCAGCATCACACACTCCTTTGTCGTCGATGCAGTTGAGCGTAGCCCGAATCAGCAATGACTCAACTTCTCATCCACCGGCCACCGGACACGGCCCGCCCGCATCGGCCCAGAGTTTGAACTGGGTCACGAAGATATCGTGCGGCACCGGCACCGGCGCGCGCCCTGCCCCGGGATTCCAGCCCCAGAGCACCAGTTTGTCCTCGCTGACGTGTTTGATCAGCGCGGCGAAGTCCCGGTCGCCGTTGCTGGCGCGGTCCTTGATCATTGCGCACAAGCGATCCGGCGGCAGACCGATCCAGGCCATCTTGTGGGCGGCAGGCGGCAGGCTCCAGTGAGGCGCGCCCGGTGGCGCATGGGGGCCGTAACTGGCCGGCGGATTGCTTTCGGCGTGACAGGTGGCGCAGGGCAAACCGGCGGCGCCCTTGCCGTCCATGCCGCGTACCACGTTCATCGCGTGGGGGATGCCGGCGTCGAACTGCAACGGCGAATCGCCGGGAATGTGACAGTTCTGGCAGCGCGGGCTCTGGAAGACTTTCTGCACCGTGCTGAAGGCCTTCAAGGCTTCCTGATCGTCAGCGAACAGATCCGACGCGTAACCGCCCAGCCCAAGCAGAATCACCGTGCCCAACAACAAATGTCGTTTCATCTCACACCCCCGACAATTGCAGCGGCATTTCCCGCAGGCGCTGCCCGGTCAGGGCGAATACCGCGTTGGCCACCGCCGGCGCCGTGGGCGGTACACCGGCCTCGCCGATGCCGCCGGGTTTCTCGCTGCTGGGCACGATGTGCACCTCGACCAGCGGCATTTCATTGAGCCGCAACACCTGATAGTCGTGATAGTTGGACTGCACGACATGGCCGTCCTTGAGCGTCAGTTTGCTGTGCAGCGCCATGCCCAGGCCGAAGGTGATGCACGACTCCATCTGCGCAGCGATGCTCTGCGGGTTGACCGCAATCCCGCAGTCCACCGCGCAGACCACGCGATGCACGCGGATCGCCAGATTGTCCTGTGACACCTCCGCCACCTGCGCCACGTAACTGCCGAACGATTCGTGCACCGCCACGCCCAGCGCATGGCCGTCCGGCAGCGGGGCTTTCCAGTTGGCCTTCTCCACCGCCAGATTCAACACGCCGAGATGCCGGGCATGATCCTTGAGCAGCGTTCTTCGGTACTCCACCGGGTCCTTGCCCGCCGCCGTGGCCATTTCATCGATCAGCGACTCCATGACAAACGCGGTGTGGCTATGACCCACCGAACGCAGCCACAGCACGTTGATCCCGGTGGTCGGCGAGTGCAGATCGACCTGATGATGGGCCAGGCCCTTGATGTACGGGCTGTCCGAAACGCCTTCGACCGACGTCTGGTCGACGCCGTTCTTGACCATGGTTTTCTCGAGCATGGTGCCGGCCATGATCGATTGCCCGACCAGCACATGCTGCCAGGCCAGCGGCAGGCCGTCGGCGCCGAGGCCGATCTTCGCCTGATGCAGAAACATCGAGCGGTAGTAGCCACCGCGAATATCGTCTTCGCGCGACCACACGGTTTTCACCGGCATCGCCGCAGCCTTGGCCACTTGCACCGCTTCGGCGACAAAGTCCGAGGTCGGGTTGGCCCGCCGGCCGAAACCACCACCGAGAAATTCGGTGTGAATCTCCACCTGCTCCGGCTTGAGCCCGGTGATCTTGCCGGCAACCATCTGATCCAGCGTCTGGAACTGGGTGCCGGTCCAGATCTCGCACTTGTCGGCGCTGATCTTCACCGTGCAGTTGAGCGGCTCCATCGGCGCGTGGGCCAGGTATGGCACGCTGTATTCAACATCGATTTTCTTCGCTGCCTTGCCGAAGTTGCCCTTGGCATCGCCGGCCTGCGCCGCCGAAGTGCCCGGCGTGGCCGCCAGTTTGCGGAAACTCGCCAACAGCTTTTCACTGCTCAGATCAGCGTTCGGCCCCAGGTCCCAATCGACCTTCAACGCATCGCGACCGAGTTTTGCCGCCCAGTAATGCTCGGCGACCACCGCCACACCGGTTGGCACCTGCACCACTTTGTGCACGCCGGGGATCGCCAGGGCTTCTGCGCCTTCGAAGGATTTCACCGTGGCGCCGAACGCCGGCGCCCGCGCGACCATCGCCGTCATCAATCCCTCGAACTGCACGTCCATGCCGAACTTGGCGCGGCCGGTGATTTTCTCCGGGGTGTCGAGACGTTTGGTGGGTTTGCCGATAACCTTCCAGTCCTTGGCTTCTTTAAAGGTGATCGACTTCGGATCCGGCACCGGCAGTTGCCCGGCGGCGTCCGCCAGTTCGCCGTAGGTGGCGCGGTTGTCGCCGGCAATCACCACGCCGGATTCGGTGCGGATCGTCGACGGTGCCACGTTGAAACGCTTGGCCGCCGCTTCGATCAGCATCTGCCGCGCCGTGGCACCGGCGAGCCGGTAACGGTCGAATTCCATCCAGGTTGAAGTGGAGCCGCCGGTAATCTGCATCCCGCCAAAACCTGGCATGCCGTAATCGGCTGCCGAGGCGGGCGAGTGCTCAACGCGAATCTTCGACCAGTCTGCGTCCAGCTCTTCGGCGATCAACATGGTCAGGCCGGTCCAGATGCCCTGGCCCATTTCCGAATGGCCGAGCAGCACGGTCACGCTGTTGTCCGCTGCAATACGCAGGAACGCGTTCGGCGCAAACACCTTGCCTTCGTTCTCGGCTGCCTTGGCAAAGCGATTGCCGCCGGGCACCACGAACGCCACCACCAGACCACCGCCAAGCACGGCGCTGCCCTTGAGAAATCCGCGACGGGATACAGGACTGTTCATCACTCACCTCCCCCTCGCTCAGCCGATGTCGGCCGCGCGTTTGACCGCCGCGCGGATTCTTGGGTACGTGCCGCAGCGGCAGATATTGCCGGAGAGCGCCTGATCGATATCGCTGTCGGTGGGTTTGGGGATTTTCGCCAGCAACGCGGCGGCGGACATGATCTGCCCGGACTGGCAGTAGCCGCATTGCACCACGTCCAGTTCGGCCCAGGCCTGCTGTACCGGGTGCGAACCGTCGCTCGACAGGCCTTCGATGGTGAGGATCTTCTGGCCATGGGCGACGGCCGTGGCCGGGGTGATGCAGGAGCGCAGCGGTGCGCCATCGACGTGCACGGTACAAGCACCGCACTGGGCCATGCCACAACCGAATTTGGTACCGGTCAGGTGCGCGACATCGCGCAGGACCCAGAGCAACGGCATGTCCGCGGGGACATCGAGCTCCTGATCCTTGCCATTGATGTTCAAGGTCAGCATCGGGGACTTCCTCAGACTCACGGTGTTCTGAAGGGCGCTGCTCCGGCTCTCGATGTCCGTGCGCGCCTCGGCTTATCCCTTTCAGCTAAGCGCATTTTGACCCGACGACCAGCCGCTGCGACCACCGGTCATGCCGCACCGTTCGGGAATTCTTCGACCAAAGTGCCGACTTTGCTCCTACAGTTGATTCCGGTTGTCATCGCAAGACCTGCCCTTTCACACTTTCCAGGAGTCGCGAACATGGGATTTGTCACAACGAAAGACGGCGTCGAAATCTTCTACAAGGACTGGGGCCCGAAAGACGCTCCGGTGATCCACTTCCACCACGGCTGGCCGCTCAGCGCGGACGACTGGGATGCGCAGATGCTGTTTTTCCTGGCACAGGGCTTCCGGGTCGTGGCCCATGATCGACGGGGTCACGGGCGTTCGAGCCAGGTCTGGGACGGCCACGACATGGATCACTACGCCGACGATGTGGCGGCGGTAGTCAATCATCTGGGGACGCAGAAAGCCGTGCACGTCGGCCACTCCACCGGTGGCGGCGAGGTGATTCACTACATCGCCCGGCATGGCGAGGATCGGGTATCGAAAGCCGCGATCATCAGCGCCGTGCCGCCGCTGATGGTGAAAACCGAGAGCAGCCCCGGCGGTTTGCCCAAGTCAGTGTTCGACGATCTTCAGGCGCAACTGGCGGCCAATCGTGCGCAGTTCTATCGCGACGTGCCCAGTGGGCCGTTTTACGGCTACAACCGCCCTGGCGCCAAGCCATCGGAAGGGATCATTGCGAACTGGTGGCGTCAGGGCATGATGGGCGGCGCCAAGGCGCACTACGACGGCATCGTTGCCTTCTCACAGACCGACTTCACCGCCGACCTGAAAAGCATCTCGATCCCGGTGCTGGTGATGCACGGCGACGACGACCAGATCGTGCCCTATGAAAACGCCGGTGTGCTGTCGGCGAAGCTGCTGAAAAACAGCACGCTGAAGATCTATCCGGGCTTCCCCCACGGAATGCCGACCACCGAGGCGCCGACGATCAACGCGGATCTGCTGGCGTTCATTCGCGGCTAATAGTGGCCGGGGTCAGGCGCCCTGCCTGACCCCGGTTACTCTTCGGTTCGCCCCGTTCTCTCGCGATCACGCACGTAGTGTCGGGCCAATGGGAAGGCCGGCAGCCACGACTCGCGACGCACCGTCCACAGCTCATAGGTGGGCTGGAATTGATCCGGCGCATCCAGCGCGCCCAGATTCACTTCGACTTCATCGCCACTGCGGCCAAACACCGACGAGCCACAACGCGGACAGAAATGTCGCCCGGCATAGTCACGGGTCTCGCCGCTGATCGTCACCGCGTCCTCGGGAAAGATCGCCGACGCGGCAAACAGCGCGCCATGGTGTTTGCGGCAATCCAGACAATGGCAAACGCCAACCCTGTAGGGTCGCCCGGACGCCTCAATCCGCACTTCGCCGCACAGACAACCGCCGGTCAATCGGTCCATGGGACACCTCGCCTGAAAATGGAATATCCGGTGAGTGAAAATAGCAGCCCATTGGGGGAACGCTTACAATCGTGGCCCATTAACACTATCCAGGCAGACCTGTCCTTTCATGGCGCTCGATCCTCTCACGATGCTCACCATTTCCACCGCCCTGGCCGCGGCGGCCGCCCTGTATCTGGCGGTCGAATGGCGCAGCATCCGCGAACCTTCCCTGCTGTTCTGGAGCGCCGGTTTCGCCACCATCACCGTCGGTTCGAGCCTGGCCCTGTTGCGCGCCAATGGTTATCCGCTGATCGGCATCTGGTTCGCCAACGGCCTGCTGGTGGTCGCGCACTGGCTGTTTCTGCTTGGGGTCGCGCGGTTTACCCAGCAGCGCTTGTCACGCGCCTGGTACTTGATGTTCCTGCTCTGGCTGGCGTTGCTGCTGCTACCGGAAGATCCGTCGTGGTCGAAGATCATGCTGATGGCTAACTCGCTGCTGGTGGCCGCGTTGATGCTGCGAGCCAGCCTGTTGCTGCGCCCGCACGGCAAATCGTTGAGCGTCGGCGCGGTGCAATTGCGTTATGTGCTGCTGATCCACGGCGCGTTCTATTTCGCCAAGGCGATCATCGCGGTGATTCCGGGCACGTTGATCGATCTGGCGTCGCTGCGTGGCGAAATCATTCAGATTTCCCTGGTTGAAGGCGCGATGGCGATCATGCTGATCGCGCTGTCGATGACCGGCACCGAGCGCTACCGGCGGGAAAAGCAGATTGCCGAACTGGCCGCCCGGGATCCGCTGACCGCGCTGTACAACCGCCGCGCCCTGGAAGTCCGCGCACCGCGCCTGCTCGACGAAGTCTCCAGCGCCCGCCCCGGCGCCCTGCTGCTGATCGACATCGACAACTTCAAACTGATCAACGATCTGTACGGCCACACCGCCGGCGACCGCTTGCTCATCGCCCTCAGCGAAATGATCCGCGCGGTACTGCCCAAAGATGCGCTGGCAGCACGGCTGGGCGGTGACGAATTCGTGATGCTGCTGGGCGATGCGTCGCACGCACAGATCATGGTGCTGGGCAGTGCGCTGCGTGAGCAGTTCCAACAGATGACTTCGCAGACCTACACCACACCGCAGGCCGTCACCCTGAGCATCGGTGCCAAGGTGTTCGATCAGCCGCCGGCCAGCCTCGCGGCGTTGATCGAGCAAGGTGACAGCGCGCTCTACGAATCCAAACGCGGCGGTCGCAACCGGATTCAACTGGCCGACTACACCTGACCTATCCTTGCCTGCATCCCGCGATCCCGGAGTCCGTCATGTCCTCGCCTGAATCCACCCTCCTCCAGAGCTGGCACCACAACGCCCGGGCCTGGACCGAAGCCGTGCGCAGCGGCGCCATCGAGAGTCGCCGGCAGGTCACTGATCAGGCCATTCTGCTGGCGGTAATGGGGCGTCAGCCCGAGCGCGTGCTCGATCTGGGATGCGGCGAAGGCTGGCTGTTGCGGGCGCTGGCCGAGCGAGGGTTTGACGCAGTCGGCGTGGACGGTGATGCGACGCTGGTCGAGGCCGCGCGGGTGGCAGGTTCATCGCCCGTGCATGTCGCCAGTTACGAAGATCTGGTTGAGGCGAAGGTCGACATTGGCCGCGACTACGACCTGATCTGCGCCAACTTTTCCCTGCTGCATCAGGACATCATTCCGCTGCTCGCGGCGATGAATGCCCTGCTCGTGCCCGGCGGTGCGCTGGTGATCCAGACGCTGCATCCGTGGTCGGTCGCGACCGGTGATTATCAGGATGGATGGCGGGAAGAAACCTTCGACGGTTTTCAGGGCGAGTGGCAACCGATGCCGTGGTATTTCCGCACCTTGTCCAGTTGGCTGAATGCGCTGGACATGGCCGGCCTGCAGTTGACCGGCCTGCGCGAGCCGCAGCATCCGCAAAGCCCGATGCCGCAGTCGTTGTTGATGATTGCCGAGCGTCGCGGATAAAAACCCTAGAGCCTCGGCTTAAGCAGGATCCCGGTGTAATGCCGCAAAAACAGCGCGAACCCCGCGCACCAGAGCACCACCGACAGCCCCAGCCCCAGACTGGAAAACGGCACCAGCAACACCCGGCAACCCGCCGCGATCAGCACCAGCGCAAAGCCCAGCACCATGCCTTTCGAGAGCTGCAACAACCGGCCGGTGTGACCGAGACTGACCCGCGCAATCATCGCCAGAATCAACCCGCCCACCCCGCCGACCGCCAGCGCATGGGTCGCCAGGCTTTGCTGGCCGATCAAACCCAGATGCCACAGCGCCATGGCCCAGATTGCCAACGCCATCCAGCCGTAAGCCAGATACAACGACCAGAGCAGCGGCACCCGCCACATCCCGCGATCATGCCAGCGGATCAGCCGCATCAACTGCAAACTGCCGGTCAGCACAAACAGGCCCGTCAGCCACAGCCGGGGCGAATCATTGAGGCCTGCCGCAAAAGTGACAGCGGTCAGCAGGCTGCCGATCAACAGCAATCGGGTTGGCAGTGGATTGGCGACGGGTGCCGGCGGACGGTTCAAGCCGCGCTGAATAAAGAACGGAATCACCCGCCCGCCAATCACGGTCATCAACGCCGCCACCAGCCACAATGCGCCCAGCACACCCTGGCGTTGCAGGCCGGCATCGTCGTTGTACAGGCCGATCAAAGTCAGCGCCTGACAACCCGCCATCAGCCCAAGCACCAACACAATCGGGTAGTTATCACGTTTGCGGGCGGCGACCAGATCCCGTCCCAGCATCACCGCCAGCAGCGGCAGAAAACCCCATTGCAGCGCCAGAATCAGCCCGGTCGGCAACGGCAGCCACCAGGCTACACGCCCGAGCAGCCAGACCGAGACCAGCGCGATCAGCGCCCCGCCGCGCACTCCGGGAATGCCGGTCCAGTTGGGCACCGCCGTCAGCAGAAACCCGGCAACGATCGCCGCCGCGAAACCGAAGGGCATTTCATGTCGATGCCACGCAAGCATGCCGCCCACCGGTTGCAGATCGAACCAATGTCCGTAAAGCCACAGACCCCAGATCAGGATCGCCAGCGCGGCGAATCCTGCCCCGGCCAGAAACAGCGGCCGGAAGCCCAGGCTGAACAGCGGCGCATCGGCGAGTCTGCGCATGTTCAAACCACCACGGCGGCGTGATGTGGGCCCAGCCGATATTGAGACAGGAGCCGCATCACATAGCCGATCTTGATCAGCGTCGGGCCAACGATGGTCATGGCATGCATCGCCACCAGCAACGCAATCGGCATGTGGCCCTGATACAGATAAGCGCCGTAGATCCCGGCCAGCAACATGACCAGACCGGCGACGAGCACTTTGCTCGACAGGTGCAGAACGTTCAGCGGATTCTCGAAGAAGGTGAACATGTTTCGTACTCCTGAGCGGATCAGTTTGTACGATTGATATATCAATTCGTGTGCCAGATTTTTTTACTTTAAAGATCAGCTAGATAAGCCATAAGAAGTCAATATGACTCAACCCAGAAAGAGTCATATCGACTTCAGTGATAGTCATAAAGACAACAATCGCCTTCAGGGTTGCTTTGCGTAAGCCCCTCTGAAATCAGAGAACTCACCGGCACCCTCTACTTGCACCGCTCCGTCGAGCAGTCGCAATCGATAGAGTGGCTCGGCGATCTGATCCTGACCAATCACCAGATTGCCCGCCTGCAACGGCCACTGCCGGTTCTCCTCACGGGGTGGTTTGCCCGGTTGCGTCACGGCCATCTGGATCAACGCCTGCTCACCCGCACACGTCTCGGTGGCCGGCACGATTTTGATCGTCAGCCACGCCGATCGCTCGTCCGGCGCCATCATCACGTAACGTCCTTCACGCTGATCGCCCGTGGGCGTCTGAAACTTTTGCGGTGCAACCCGGAACGCCGTCGGCCGTGCTTCGAAGATCAGAGACTTGTCGCCGTCGTGCCATGTTCCGCCCTGAAAGCCGTGCTCATCAGGCTCACCTGCCACGTACCAGTCGCCGGTGACACGGCCCTGGGCGTCCAGCTCATGCAGCAACACAGCTCCGTCATCGTAGGTCTCGCCCACCAGTCGGATCGGTTGGCCATTGCCCGTTTTCGTATAACGAACCTCGCCAATGTAGACGCCACCCAGCATCTGCCACCACAGCTCGAATGGGAGCTTGCCATCGAGCTTGCCCCGCAGCATCACCGGCGCTTCACCCACGGGCCCTTCAAGGCGACGCTGTTCCCGCCATTTGCCTTCCTTCAATTCCCGCTGCGTGACGTCGGTATAACCCGCCGGCATCAGCGGGCTGCCTTCCGACGGCCGCTGTGCCACCTCGATGATTTCGGTCACCTTGACCGGCGAATTGTCCTTCACCTGCCAGGTACTGCTCTGGCGCCAGCAGCAACCGCTCTTCGCGTGTGTGACAAGGTGGCGAGCGGCGCCATCGACTTCAAACAATCCCAGATACGGTTCGCGAGTCAGCGCCGACAAAGCCTTGTTCGGCACCAGCACCGGGCTCGACGGCTTAAACAGATAGACGTCATAGGACGCCGCGCCGTAGCCACCGTCGTTACCGTTACGGAGCGCCAGATCCTGGTGTCCATCGAAATTGAAGTCGCCAAACACCACCAGACGTTGCTCATCGCATCGCAAGGCCTTGGCTGAATCGTTGAGCGGAACCAGGTCGACGGCATCGGCCGTGTCGATTCGTTGCAACACTTCGCCACTGGACTTGTCGCGCAGGATGACTTGCGCCGCCACTGGCTCGAAGTTCTGCGTCGGTGGATGCTCGATGGTCACATCGACGCTGTACCTGTTTGCCGGATCCGAGAGCTGACAGCTCAACGGTTCGGCACTGGCCGACGCGGCGGCAAACAGGCAGAAAAAAATCCATGTACGAGAGGCAACCATGATGCAGAGCGTCCTTGCGGCAAAATCGGGCCGGCAAGTCTAACGACAAACGTTTTTGGGCGCACTTGTCGATCTATGGCGCCTACGACCCGCTTCGGACTGACTACGCTTTTAATCCAGCGTGTCTAACCTGCCGAGGATGACTGCCATGCAACGCTTTCAAAAGCTGACCCCGTGCCTGTGGTTCGACGATCAGGCCGAGGCGGCGGCCAAGTTCTACTGCTCGATCTTCGATCACTCGAAAATCACCGCCCTCACCCACTACAGCAAGGTCGGCCAGGAATTCCACGGGCGCCCGGAAGGCTCGGTGATGACCGTCAGTTTCGAACTCGACGGCCATACCTTCACCGGGCTCAATGGCGGGCCGATGTTCAAGTTCAATGAGGCGATCTCGTTTCAGGTCAATTGCCAGAATCAGGAAGAAGTCGACCATTTCTGGGGCAACCTCAGCGCCGGCGGGCCGGTGGAAGCCCAGCAATGCGGCTGGCTCAAGGACAAGTTCGGCGTATCGTGGCAGATCGTGCCGGTGGCCTTCATGCACATGATGACCGACCCCGACCAGACCAAGGTCCAACGGGCGATGCAGGCCATGTTCCGGATGAAAAAACTCGACATTGCCGAACTCGAACGAGCCTTCGCCGGCCAGAGCTAATACACTCGGGCACTGGTCTGCCGAGAACCACAACGATGAAAGCTGCCGCCAAGAACCCTGAACAAGCCCCGCGCTTCTGGCGCGACGACGCCCTGCCCTTCATCGAAGCGCGGGCCATCGCCGATGGGCGCGAGGTCTGCTATTCACGGCACTCCCACGCGCACTTTTCCATCGGCGCGATCACCGCCGGGCGCAGCACTTACGTGCATGAGCAATCATCTTTCGAAGTGACGGCCGGCACCGTGGTGCTGATGAATCCGGGGGACGTGCACGCGTGCAACCCGATCGATGACCAGCCGTGGTCGTATTTGATGTTGTATGTGGAAACGCCCTGGCTGACGGATCTGCAGCATCAGCTGGGGTTCAGCGCGGAGCTTGAGTTTCGGCGGTTTGCCGATACCCATTTGAATGACGCCCACCTGTTTCGCGACTTGAATGCGTTGTACGCGATATTGGTCGACGAGCAGCAAGACGTGCTGCGCAAACAGAGCGCTGCGGTGGAGTTTTTCAGCGAGCTGCAACTGCGCCTGAATCCTGTCGAACCACCGTTGCGCGAACCGAACTTCAAACTCGAACGCGCCGCCGACTTCATTCGCCAGCATTGCACCGACCTGCTCAGCCTCGACGACATTTGCGCCGCCGCCGAGCTGTCACCGTCCTATTTGATTCGCGCCTTCAAACAGCATTTCGGCATGACGCCCCATGCGTTCTTGGTCAACCAGCGCATTCAGTTTGCCCGAGAGTGTCTGAGGCGCGGGCAGTTGATTGCGGATGTGGCGCTGGAGGCGGGGTTTGCCGATCAGGCGCATTTTCAGCGGGCGTTCAAGCAGCATCTGGCGGCTACGCCGGGGCAGTATCGGGGTTAAACGAAAAAACGGCCCGCATTGGGCCGTCTCGGTTTGGAAGGGACGCGGAGCGTCCCGGGCTGCATTCCCACGCAAAGCGTGGGAACGATCAGGTTACAGAGGCGCCTCGGCCTTCAACTCCAGATTATCCAGCGCACGATTCACCGCCAGTTCACCCAGCATGATCAATTGCGCAATCCCCAACAGCACATGCCGATACGAGCCATCCACCAGCCCGGCGAAGTCGGTGGCCATGGTTTTGGCCGAGGTCAGGGTTTCGCAGGCGTCGGCCAGCAGTTCTTCGCTGTCGATGCCGGGGGCGATGAGGTAGCGGGTGTTGGGTTTGAGCATCGGTTTTCTGGGGTGGAACGGATTGAGGTAGTGGTCGAGAGCGCGGTCGGCGGCTTCGTGGAATTTCTTGGAGTCGAGGGTTTCGTAGGGCGAGGTCGGGTCGGTTTCGGGTGGGTTTGGTGTTGGTTTGATCATGATTGAATCTCCAGAGTCATGGAGCCGCCACGATTCGCTGCGATACGAAGAGGTGGCAGCTATACGCGGGTCGCAGACCGGGACTCTAGAACCGGCAGACCCGAGGGTCTCCCACGTACAGCCGCCATAAAACTGGAGGGTGTTGTGCGTCTAGAGATCGCGGGCTGCGAGACCCGATCGCTGATTCGTCAGCGACCGGCAAACAATAGAACCCGCTCCCAAGGCGCACAAGCCGGCGGATTCTGGCGGATGCGTAGGCAATGGCGCAAGTTCGCGTGGTTTGTCGGACGCATCCTTAAACACCTTTAAACCCAAGCCCCGTCACACTCACGGCAGCAACAGATACCCCGCACTCACCGCCAACAGCAACGCCATCACCCGGTTGAACAAGCGCATCCCCGCCGGGTTGCCAAGATAACCGCGCAAGAACGTCCCGGCATACGCCCAACAGCCGACCGACAGATAACAGATCACCAGATACACCGCTGCAAACTGCCACACCAGCCGCGCCTCGCCATCGGCGACAAACGCGCCCATCCCCGCCACGCAGGCCAGCCAGGCCTTGGGATTGAGCCACTGCATCACTGCGCCGTAGAGCATCGACGGCGCCCTGCCCGATTCTCCCGCATTCAACTGGCCGTCATCCGTGGCCAGTTTCCAAGCCATGAACAGCAAAAACGCCACCCCGGCCAGTTGCACCACGCGGGTCAGCGCCGGCCACAGCTTGAGCACTTCGTGCAGCCCCAGCCCCATCAACACCAGCAACAACACAAATCCCAGCGTCGCCCCGGCCACATGCCTCTGACTGGCGCGAAAGCCGAACTGCGCCCCCGAGCTCAACGCCACGATATTCACCGGCCCCGGGGTAATGGACGCGGCCAGGGCAAACGCCGCCATCGACACAATCAGACTCATCGCACACCTGCTTCAAATCGAGGAACAAGGCGCCCACAGTAGCCAGCGCACACCGGGCAGTATTGAAGGAAATTACCCCCGCTCACGCAGACCCACTACGCTCTGGCTATGCGATCACTTTTGACCAGGAAGTCTGCCCTCGATGATTCTGATTCTGTTGCCCTGCGCCGATTACGACCCCACCGAAAGCAGTGTGCCCTGGCAGGCCATGCGCGACGCGGGGATCGAGGTACGTTTTGCCACGCCGCAAGGCTTGCCCGCCCACGCCGATCCACGGCTGGTGGATATCGGCTTCGGCCTGTTGAGTTCGATGCTGATGACGCGCAAGGCCGATCTGGACAGTTACACGCAGATGATCGAGTCCGAAGCGTTCAGGCAGCCGCTGGCGTATGCCGATGTCGACACGAATCGATTCGATGGTCTGCTGATCCCCGGCGGGCATGCCAAAGGCATGCGCACGTTGTTGGAATCCACGCAGGCCCAGCAGATTGCCCTGCAATTTTTCAAAGCCGAAAAACCCGTGGCGGCGGTGTGTCATGGTGTGCTGTTGCTGGCGAGGACGCTCGACCCCGATACCGGGCGGTCGGTGTTGTTCGGGCGCAAAGTGACGGCATTGCTCGCGGCCACCATGGAGTTGCCGGCGTGGCTGATGACAGCTGCGTGGCTGGGGCGCTACTACCGCACCTACAAGCAGACCGTCGAAGCGGAAGTGAAAACCGCGCTGGCCAGCAAAACCGACTTCAAACGCGGTCCGCTGATCGCCAAGCGCGATTGTGCGCAGAAACTGCAATCGGGATTTGTGGTGCGCGACGGGCAACTGCTGACGGCGCGCTGGCCCGGCGATTGCCATCGATTCGCCGCCGAGTGGGTGGCCATATTGCAGCCACCCGAGCGCTGATCCGCGTTTCAGTCCAGACGCGGCACGGTGAAGCGGAATTCACTGCCCTGCCCCGGCTCACTCTCGGCAACGATCTGCCCGCCATGGGCCTCGACGATGCCCTGCGTGATGTACAGGCCCAGCCCGGTGCCGGTCGGATTGCCTTCCTTCACCGTCCAGTAACGGTCGAACACGTGCGGCAAGTGATCCTTGGGAATGCCTTCGCCGCTGTCGCGTACTGTGAAGACGATGTCGTCACCGACCGATTTGGCATACACGTCGACCGTACCTAGGCGCGGGGTGAATTTGATCGCGTTGCCGACCAGATTCGACAGCACCTGAAACAACCGCTCGGGGTCGGCATGGATGCTCAGGTCGGGATCGGCCTCGAACGAGATGCTGATGTCCTTGTCCAGCGCCAGCGGCGCCAGCAGCGATTGCGCCTCTTCGAACATCTGCGCGACATCGAGTTTCTGCGGCGCGATGGTGTAGCGGCCGGCGTCGATTTTCGAAGTGTCGAGCAAGTCTTCCAGCAGCGTGTTCATGCGCCCGGCGGCTTGTTGCATGGTGTCGATCGCAGTCGAGATGCGCCGCGAAGTGTGCGGCCCGTCGGAGCTGAAAGCCTTCTGCATCATGCCGCACAGCATCGAGATCACGGTCATCGGGTTGCGCAGGTCGTGGGAAACCACCGCTACCAGCTCGTCGCGGGCACGCACTGCTTCCTGCTCGCGGCGTACCTGGCGGGCCAGATCGTTTTCCAGGGCCGAGCGACGCAGGTCGTTGGCGGCAAACAGATCGCCGTGGCTCCATTTGGTGGAAATCCCGGCCATCTCGACCTTCCAGATTTCGAACGAGGTACGCGGCCGCAGACGAAGGCCGGCGTCAGAGTTTTCCAGATCCAGCGGCTTGCGCGGGTCGCCGCTCCAGTTGATGTTCTCTTTGACTTCGGGGCGGAACCACAGCACGCCGTTGTCCACCGGTTTGGGCAGGCTCATGGCGAGCACGCCGCTGGCGACCTGCTGATAGTGCGCGGCCGGCGGGTAGACGCTGGCCAGGTGATGACTGGCAAACACCGGCTCGCCACGCTCCTGCAGCCATTTGTGCAGGGCACGGATCTCTTCCGGCTCCGGGCAATTACCGTAACGGTGCAATTGCTTGTCTTCGATGATCGCGATGCCGCCGGCATTGGCCAGCGCCATCAGAACCTGTGGCTGATTGGCCAGGCCATCGAAGACGTTCTGTGGCGAGTCGATCATCGCCTGATTGAGCAGCGCCAGCGCCTCGACCTTTTCCTCGCGTTGACGGCTGACTTCCAGCGCTTCCATCGCACTGATCTGCAACGACAGCACCTGGCCGATGGTCTGGCATGCCGTGCGCAACTCGTGCGGCACGTGCAGCGGCTGACGATTGCCGCAACTGATCAGGCCCCAGAGCTTGTCGCCCTTGAGCAGGGAAATGCTCATCGAGGACAGCACGCCCATGTTCTTCATGTACTGGCAGTGGATCGGCGACACGCTGCGCAGCGTCGCGAAACTCAGGTCCAGCGGGGTCTGGGTGTCCGGGCGCAACTTGGGTACCAGCGGCACCGGTTGGTAGTCGGCATTCGGAATGATCCGCAGCCAGTTGGTGCGGTACAGCTCGCGGGCCTGCTCGGGGATGTCGGAGGCCGGGAAAAACAGACCGTTGAAGACTTCCATCGACGGATCGGACGCTTCGGCGATGACCTGACCGTGGCCCTCCTCTTCGAAGCGATAGATCAGCACCCGGTCGTAACCGGTCATGGCCTGGATTTCCTTGACGCTGATGTCGTACAGCGCCTGCAGGCTCTGGGCCTTTTGCAGGCGCGCGAGCATCCGCCCGAGGTGGGTTTCGGTGCCGGCGACGTTACGCGGCTGGAAGTTCTCGACGTGGATTTCCAGCTCCAGGATCAGCACATCCTGATGCCGATGCAGCAAACCTTCGAACGCGGTGCCGTTGAGGCGAAAGTGCAGCGGCGGCGCATCGGACAAGGCCGGTTGCTGCAAGGCCTCGCGAACCTGCGCGGCATGGGCATCGCCGATCAGGCTTTGCAGTGGCTGGCCGATCAGTTCCTGTGCCGGCCGGGCGAGCAAGGTCTCGACGTTGGCGCTGATCTGAATGATCGAAAGGTCCGGCTCGCTCAGGGTCAGCAGCAAACCGTGCGGCTGGATCGCGCCGGGAAAGCGGATCGGCTCGTCGGCGCAGTTGGCCAGCAACTCTTCAAAGACTTCTTTGTCTTGCGGGTTCATACCAGAACCTCCTGACTTTCGAGCCACTGCTCGAAACAACTGAATGTAGTGTGGGCCGCCGCCACGACGGCTTTACGCTCGTCGGTGTCCATCGGGCGACTGCCCAGGTATTCGATGAAATCGAGCCAGCGCCGGCCGGTGGCGGCACCGTAAACGTCCAGAAACGCCGCGCCGTTTTCCGCGCCCAGGCTCAGCCGTGTGGCGATCTCCCGACGCAGGATCTGCCCGCCGAGAGTCGCGCCTTCCAGCACATACAACACCCCCAGACACGCGGCGGCGGAGTCGATGACGGGCAACCGGCGGCAGATCGGAAAATCGCCACCATTTGCGCCCAGCGCTTGCAGATCGCGTTGCAGGGTCGGTGCCTTGAGGCGGGAAGCCAGATCAAAATCAGCGGGAATCGCGTCGCTGTCCTGCAGCACGGCTTCCAATGGCTGATAGAAGCCGTAATAGGCGCGCATCAGTCGCTCGAAAGCGTGCAGATCAAGGGTGTCGGAGAAAAAAGGAAGGCGCTTTTCAAGTGCAATGTGCAGTTCGGCCGTGCCGGCGCGCAGATCCTGCAACACCGGTGGTACATGAACCTCGCGGGCCTTTGCTTGCATGTAGTCGCTCGTACAGTGGGCCGCCTGGGGCCATGGGGGAATGGAGAAGCATGGCGCGAAAGCTTACACGGCAATGGTAGTTTCTGACCCGGCAGATGGGATTCTCTGATGAATTCATCAACCTGTGAAGGGTTAAGAGCTGACCGGACGGCAGAAAGTTCGAAGGAATTCACTGCCGATAGTCGCTGTACCGCGACTCTGGCGCCTGACTGTACGGTTCAGGCCCGCACACCCGCGTGATAAAAATACCGCTCCCGTCACCGGAGCCCGCACCATGGATCTCGCCACCCTCTCCCTGTTTCTGCCCGCCTGTTTCGCCCTGAACATGGCACCGGGGCCGAACAATCTGCTGTCGGTCAGCAACGCCACCCGTTACGGCTATCGGCGCGCCTGCGTGGCGGGTGTCGGGCGATTGCTGGCGTTTGCCGGGATGATCGCCCTCGCGGCGGCGGGGCTGGCGGTGGTGCTGCAAACGTCCGAGCTGTTGTTCTATGGGATCAAGATTGTTGGCGCGGGGTATCTGTTGTATCTGGCGTGGCAGCTGTGGCGGGCAAATCCTGCCGCCGAAGACGCGGTGACTGCGCCGACGAGCGGGATTCTGGCCCTGGCGCGTCAGGAATTCCTGGTGGCAGCGGGAAATCCAAAAGCAATCCTGATCTTCACCGCCTTCCTGCCGCAATTCGTCGACCCGACCCACGCCATCACCCCACAATTCATGCTGCTGGGCGTGCTGTTCCTGCTGCTGGAATGGATCGCCATCAGCGCCTACGCGTACATGGGGCTGCACATGCGCCGCTGGTTCGCCGAGCCGCGCGGCAAGCGGATTTTCAACCGTTGCTGCGCGGGGTTGCTGTCGGCGGCGGCTTCGGTGTTGCTGATGGCCAAGCGGGCCTAAGCTTCGGACGGGCCTTTGAGTTCGACCTGATTGCCGTCCGGGTCGAAGCAGTACAGCGACAGGCCGTAACCCTCGGCGCCAAAACGGGTGGCGGCTTTTTCGACGCTCAGGCCGCAGGCTTGCAAATGACTGATCAGCGCCGCTTCATCGAACGGCTCGATGCGCAGGCAGAAGTGATCGACATTGCGCCGTTCGCTGCCGGCGGCCGCGCCGCCCTTGCGGCCGATTTCGCCGTCGAGGTCGACCAGATCGATCATCGACGTGCCGGCGCGCAGGTGCACCAGACCGAACTTTTCGTTGCGCTTGACCACTTCGGCGCCGAAGACCCGGTCGTAGAAATCAATGCTGCGTTGCAGATCGGCGACGCGCAGCACGATGTGATCGATGTGTTGAATCGTGAACGGTGGCATACCTTCATTTCCCGAGTTGTAGCGACCCGATCACTGTAGTGCAGCGGCCCGAAAATTCACTGTCGATTTTTCGGTGGAGCCATCGAATAACTGGTTTTATCCTCGGCCCATGAACATACAGACCGCTGTCCTGCCCCCTCACGCCGAAATGGTTCGCGCCATGCTCGCAAGCGACACTGCCTATGAAGGCGTGTTCTTCACGGCCGTGAAAACCACCGGGATCTTTTGCCGCCCTACCTGCACGGCGCGCAAACCGAAACCGGAAAACGTCGAGTTCTTCGCCCACGCTGACGACTGCTTGTCCGCCGGTTACCGCGCTTGTCTGCGTTGTAAACCGCTGGACGCCGCGGCCATCGCCCCGGACTGGGTGCAGCGGCTGCTCAAAGCTGTCGACGCCGATCCTGAGTTGCGCTGGAGCGATGCGCAATTGCTCGCCGAGGGCATCGAACCGCTGAAGCTGCGGCGCTGGTTCAAACAGCATTTCGGCATGACTTTCCATGCGTGGCTGCGCACCCGCCGGCTCGGTGTGGCATTGGGCGGGATCAAGCAAGGCACGTCCATCGATCACGCGGCGTTCGATTCCGGCTATGAATCCCTCAGCGGTTTTCGCGATGCGTTCCAGAAGTCGTTCCACATCACGCCGGGACGCGCGGCAGCCAGCGAGCCGCTGCTGTTCACCCGCCTGACCACGCCGCTGGGGCCGATGATCGCCATGGCCGAGCGACGCGGGCTGGTGCTGCTGGAGTTTCTCGACCGTCCGGCGCTGACCCGCGAAGTCGAAGAGCTGCAAAACCGCTACGGCTACGTGGTGGCACCGGGGCAGAACGCGCATTTGCAGCAGATCGACAACGAGCTGGCGCTGTACTTCGCCGGCAAGCTGAGCGAATTCAGTGTTCCACTGCACCTGCCCGGCAGCGAGTTTGCCCGGCAGGTCTGGAGCGAACTGCGGCAAATCCCCTACGGCCATACCAGCACTTACGGCGCCATCGCCGCACGCTTGGGCAAACCCGGCGCCAGCCGAGCAGTGGGGCTGGCCAACGGGCACAATCGGCTGTCGATCGTGGTGCCGTGCCATCGGGTGATCGGTGCGGACGGCTCATTGACGGGCTATGGTGGTGGGCAACCGCGCAAGGCGTTTTTGCTCCGGCTGGAAAACGCCGCCGTGCAGCTGACGCAACAACTGGCTTTCTGACAAATCGACACCCACGCCCCTCCCGGCTTTCAAATCAACGGATCACCGAAGTTGCCGATACCCGATCCCTATCAACCGGCCAGCGAGTTTCTGGCCAGCCTCGACGCCGACTGGCAGCGCCACATTGCTGCGGTTGGCCCCTGCCTGCATCAGCCGCATCCGGCGCGCGATCCCTATGAGTCGCTGGTGCGGGCGATTGCCTATCAGCAACTGCATGCCAAGGCTGGCGATGCGATTGTCGGGCGGCTGGTGGGGTTGTTTCCCGGGCAGACGTTTCCGCGTCCGGAGCAGGTTCTGGCGACGGACTTCGACCGATTGCGCAGTTGCGGGTTTTCGGCGGGCAAGATTGCGACGATTCAGGGGATTGCCCAGGCGACTCTGGACGGCGTGGTGCCGGATTACTCGACCGCGCTGGCGATGGAGGATGAGGCGCTGATCGAGCGGTTGGTCAGCCTGCGCGGGGTTGGGCGCTGGACGGTGGAGATGTTGCTGATCTATAGCCTGGAGCGGCCGGATATTCTGCCGGCCGACGATTTTGGGGTGCGCGAGGGGTATCGGCGGTTGAAGGGGCTGGAGGTGCAGCCTGCACGCAAACAAATGATTAAGATCGGGCTGGATTGGAAGCCGTTTCGGACGGTGGCGGCGTGGTATTTGTGGAGGGTGCCGAAAAGCCCCTCACCCTAACCCTCTCCCGGAGGGAGAGGGAACCGATCGGGGGATATTGGAGAGCTCCGCCGACCTGAAACATCAACTCTGAATCCATAGGCGCCAAGACGTGAGCGAACCCATAGTTGCCAACACGTTGGTGAATCCATAGTCGCCTCGGTGTTTCAGGTCGATGTATAGCGTAAGACACCTCGGTCGGCCCCCTCTCCCTCCGGGAGAGGGCTGGGCGGGCGGCGTTCCGATGAGGGTTGCTTTTCAGAGGCCCGACTTCAACCGGCTGAATGCTCGGATCAATGCCCGGTTGAACGCCTTGCCATTGTCATTCTTGCTGTACAGCGAAGCCCTCACCGCCTCCGGCGGATACGTCCCCGGATCATTGCGAATCGCCGGATCAATCAACCCGTCCGCCGCCGTGATCGCGTTGGCATAGTGAATCGTATCGGTAATCGGCGCGATCACCTCGGGCGTCATCAAATAATCCATCAGTGCCAGCCCGGCCTCGGGGTGCGGTGCATCCTTGGGAATGACCATGGCATCGAACCAGATCAGCGTGCCCTCCTTCGGAATCCGGTAATTCAACTTGAACGGCTTTTTCGCCGCTTCAGCCTGACCTGCCGCGATGGCAACGTTGCCGTTCCACGACATCGCCACGCAGGTGTTGCCGTTGGCCAGGTCGCTGATGTTCAGGTCATTGTCGAAATAGCGGATGTACGGGCGGATCTTCGCCAGTTGCTGCTCGGCGAGTTTCAGGTCGTCGAGGCTCTGGCGGTTGATGTCCAGGCCCATGTACTTCATGACTGCCGCGAACACTTCGTTCGGGTCGTTGAGCAGGCTCACCCCGCAATCGGCGAATTTCGACACCACTGCCGGATCGAACAGCATCGCCCAACTGTCCCTCGGCGCGTCCGGCAGGCGCTGCTTCACGGCCTCCTCCTGATAGCCGACGCCAGTGGTACCCCAGGCGTAGATCCCGGCGTAGCGGTTGCCCGGATCGAACACCGCCATGTGCTGACGGAACTCCTCGCCGACCCCGGCAAAGTGCGGGAGCTGCTGCTTGTTCAGGGTCTGGATCGCGCCGCTCTCGATAGCCCGCGACAGGTGCTGGCCGGCGGTCAGCACCAGGTCGTAACCGCTGCGCCCGGTGAGCAGTTTGGTCTCGACGGTTTCCAGCGAATCGAAGTGATCGGCGACCACCCGAATCCCGGTTTTCGCCTCGAAATTCTTCAGGGTATCCGGGGCTAGGTACTCGCCCCAGATGTACAGGTTGACAACCGGTTTCGCCGTTTCGGCAGCCTGCACACACAGGGGTGCAAGCACCAGCAATAACGCTTTACTCAGTTTGTGCAGGCCCATGGTCAGGCTCCTTTTTTCTGGCCGGCGTATTGCGGCATGGTGATGCACGCGACGTTGCCGCCACCGAGCAGGATTTCCCGGGAGTTCTCGATGCCGACGATCTTGTGCTGCGGGAACAGTTCGGCGAGGGTCGCCAGCGCCACCTGATCGTTGCGATCACCGAACAGCGGCACCACGATCGAGCTGTTGCCGGCGTAGTAGTTGATGTACGACGCACAGATTTTCGTGCCGGTCTGACGGGTGTGGGTGCTGTCCTGCTGATCGAGGCCTTCGGCTTCTTCAGCGGTCCACTCCAGCACGTCCGGTTGCGGCAGTTTGTGCACGATCAGCTCGCGGCCACGGCTGTCGCGGGTGCTGCGCAGGATGTCGTAGGCCTCTTGATAGATTTCCCATTGCGGATCGTCGCGGTTGTCGGTCCATTGCAGCACCACTTCGCCGGGGCGCACGAAGCACGCGAGGTCGTCGACATGGCCGTCGGTTTCGTCAAACTTGCAACCGCGTGGCAGCCAGATCACTTGCTCGGCGCCGAGGTAATCGGTCAGCCGGCGGGTGACTTCGTCCTTGCCCAGGTGCTGGTTGCGATTGCGGTTGAGCAGGCATTGCTCGGTGGTGAGGATGCTGCCCTGACCGTCACTCTGGATACCGCCAAGCTCGGCAATCAATGGCGCGCGATAGCGGTCGAAGCGTTCGATTTCGAGGATCTTGCTGGCGATCTGATCGTCCTTGTCCCACGGGTAGTAGAGCCCGCCGTCGAGGCCGCCGTAGGCGTTGAATTCAAAGTCGACACCACGCACTTCACCGCTCTGGTCGTTGACCACGAAGCACGGGCCGCTGTCGCGGAACCAGGTGTCGTTGCAGGTCATTTCCACCACCCGCACTTGTGGCGGCAACTGGCGGCGGGCCGTGGCGAACTGGGAGGCCGATGCGCAGACCGTCACCGGCTCGCTCTGGGAGATCGCGGTGACAATCTGCACCCAGACTTTCTGTGCAGGCTTGGCGCCGTTGCGCCAGACGTCGGTGCGCTCCGGCCAGCCGAGCCAGCAGCCGGACTTGGCTTCGAATTCGCCGGGCAGACGGAAGCCGTCCTGTTTCGGGGTGGTGTCGAGCAAACGTGCCATGGTCAAACCTCGTCGTCGGGATGGGAATGACCTCAGGCTACGGTCGCGGGCAGTCGGGCCGCCAACGATGATTATTTCGGAACAGTTGAATTCAACTCATCAATCCGCCAGTTGATCGTTGAACCATTCCAGCATCTGCGCCACCGCCGGACGCTCCAGCCGCACCCGCTCGCAGACCAGCGCGTATTGCCCCAGCGCGGTCATGCTGGAGGTGAACGGGCGCACCAGACGCCCGCTCTGCAAATCCTCCTGCGCGGTGAGGTTGTCGCCCATCGCAACGCCCTGCCCTTGCGCCGCCGCCTCCAGCGCCAGACCGGCGTGGGCAAAATACAACTGGCGCTCCGGACGCAGGTCGCCGGCATGGCTGGTGAGCCACGCGGTCCAGGTCTTGCCGTCCTGATCGTCGTGCAGCAGGCAATGGCGGGCCAGGTCCTTCGGGGTTTTCAGGGTGCCCTGGTTGAACAGGCCGGGGCTGCACACCGGGAAGAACTGCAGCGCCGGCAACGGGCGGACGAAGTACGCGCTGCTGTCCACCGGGCCGGTGCCGTAGGTGATCGCCAGATCGATGTCTTCGCCGGGCGCGGTGGCGTCGATTGGCTGCTCGTAAAGATGCAAGGTGATGTGCGGATAACGCGCGTAGAAATCGGTGAGACGGTTCATCAGCCACTTCTGCGCCAGCTCTGCCGTGACCGCCAGCCGCAACACGGCGAGCGAGGACGGATCGCGCAACTCGTCGCAGGCATCGCCGATCAGTTCGAAGGCCTGTTGCAGGCTCTGCATCAGTCGCCCGGCGGCGATGGTCGGGCGAATCTGCCGGCCCTCGCGGATGAACAGCGACACGCCCAGTTGCTCTTCGAGCTGGCGGATCTGATGGCTGACGGCGCTGTCGGTGACACACAGCTCAGCGGCGGCGCGGCCGAAATGCGCGTGGCGGGCGGCACACTCGAAAGTTCGCAGGGCGGCCAGGGAAGGTAGTCGGCGCATGGGTGTGGATCCCTTTTTTGCGGACATGCTGACCGGGCTTTTCGCAGGCGTCCATAGCGGCGGCACAGGCAAGAGATCTCTTCTAGGCTGAATCGCACCAACAAAAAACACCGGAGGCCACTCATGCACCTCGAAGGCTCCTGCCACTGCGGCGCGGTTTCATTCACCCTCGACAGCGCCCACCCCTACCCTTATCAGCGCTGCTACTGCTCGATCTGCCGCAAGACCCAGGGCGGTGGCGGCTTTGCGATCAACCTCGGCGGCGACGCAGCCAGCCTCAAGGTGCGCGGGCGCAAACACATCACGATCTACCACGCGAAAATGAAAGACGAAGGCGATGCCCGCGCCCACCGCAGCAGCGCCGAACGGCACTTCTGCTCGCAGTGCGGCAGCGGCCTGTGGCTGTTCAGCCCGGAATGGCCGGCGCTGATCCACCCGTTCGCCTCGGCCATCGACACGCCGTTGCCGGTGCCGCCGGAACACACTCATCTGATGCTCGGCTCGAAAGCCCCGTGGGTCGAAGTGCAGGCGAGCGCCACGGATCAGCAGTTCGAGGTCTACCCCGAAGAATCCATCGCCCAATGGCACGAACGGCTGAAGTTGACCCGGTAGCTGCCCCCAGTCTTCGACAGATTGTTGATCGCGCTCAGAACAGCTCGCTGAACGGAATGAAACGCAGCGGATCACCCATCTGCAAGATGCTGTTCTCGGGGATTTCCACCAATCCGTCGGCCCAGGTCGCGCCGAGCAGAACCCCGGAACTCTGGTTCGGATACAGCGCCGCCTGCCCGCCCTCCAGACGTACCCGCAGATACTCCCGACGGCTGCCAGGTTTCGGCCAATCGAAGCCGGCGTTGACCGTGAAGCTCAGCGGCATCACCTCTTCCACGCCTTGAATGCGCAGCAGGTACGGGCGCGCCAGCAGGCCGAAGGTCACCAGCGCCGAGGTCGGATTGCCCGGCAGGCCGATCACCGGCACCGAGCCAAAATGCCCGACCGTCAGCGGTTTACCGGGTTTGATCGCGAGTTTCCACAGCAGCGGTTTGCCGTTGTCGCGCAGCACCTGACCGAGGCAGTCGGCATCACCGGCAGACACGCCGCCCGTAGTCAGAATCAGATCGGCTGCCACTTGCAGTTGCTCGAGTTTGAGCCGTGTCTGCGCCGGGCGATCGGGCAGAATCCCGGCGTCGATCACTTCGCAACCCAATTCCCGCAACCAGTGGTCAAGCAAGGTGCGGTTGCTGTTGTAAATGCTGCCGGGGCGCAGCGGTTGCCCTGGTTCCACCAGTTCATCCCCGGTCGAGAGCAACGCCACGCGCGGACGACGCACCACCGGCAAATGGGTCATGCCCTGCCCTGCGGCGACGGCCAGTTCGAACGGGCCGAGGCGTTTGCCGGCGCGCAGCAAGGTGTCGCCGACGCGGTTTTCCTGGCCCTGGGCGCGGATGTTCTGCCCGACCTTCAGCGGTTGCAGGAAACGGACGCGGCCGTCTTCAAGCACCTCGACGTTTTCCTGCATCTCTACGCAATTGGCGCCGGGCGGCAACGGCGCACCCGTGAAAATCCGTGCGCAGGTGCCGGGCAGCAAGGCGTCCGGCGCCATCCCGGCGTAGACCCGCTGTGACACGCTCAACGGCTGGCGATGCAGGTCGGGGAGGTTCAAGGCATAACCGTCCATGGCGCTGTTCGGCCACGGCGGCAGATCAAGTGTGGCGACCAGATCGCTCGCCAGCACCCGCCCGCGCGCTTCGTTGAGCGGCACCGATTCGCTGTCCGGCAGACGTTGTTCATCGGCCATCGCCAACAGTTGGTCAAGGGCGTCCTCGACCGGCATCAACCCCGGCTTGCTCATCCGCGCGGCCCGCAGGCTTGCACCGGCTTGAGGTGCGGGACGAAGTTGCACGGGCGATGACGGTTATCCAGTTGTTCAGCGAGGATACCTTCCCACGCGGTGCGGCAAGCGCCGGTGGAACCCGGCAGGCAGCACACCAGCGTGCCGTTGGACAGCCCCGCCAGCGCGCGGCTTTGCACAGTCGAGGTGCCGATGTCGAGAATCGAGATGGCGCGGAACAGTTCGCCAAAACCGTCGATCTGCTTGTCCAGCAGGCAGGCCACAGCTTCCGGAGTGCTGTCACGCCCGGTGAAACCGGTGCCGCCGGTGATCAGCACCACTTGAATGTTGTCGTCAGCGATCCACTGCGCGACCTGGGCGCGGATCTTGTACAGGTCGTCCTTGAGCAGGTTGCGTTCACTCAAGGTGTGCCCGGCCTCCAGCAGGCGGCTGACCAGCAACTGGCCGGAGGTGTCGCTGGCGTAATCGCGGGTATCGCTGACCGTCAGCACGGCAATATTCAGGGGAACGAACAAGGCATCCGATTTAACACTCATGGCACTCTCCGGCCGTCGTCAATTCAATGGATGACGAGCCTAAGTGCCGCTTGTGAAGCCTGTCTAATCACTCTGGCCAACCACACTATCGACCTGCTCTATCGGTGATTTTTTTCAGCCCCTCGACCGCTGTCCGGGCCAATGAAACCGGGGGTCATCGAAACCCTCGATAGGCTCGTAAACACTGCCGATTGGACGAAAAAAGCCCTCGATGGGATCGTCGCTGCCTGCGCTTTTCGTGCGCCGTACGCATCTGCGTCAATACTCAATCAAAATTCCTTATCGAGCAGGTGCCGTCGTGGACATCAAACAACTCAAGTTTCTGATCGCGCTGGACGAAACCCGCCACTTCGGCCAGGCCGCCGCGCGCTGCCACATCACCCAGCCGACCCTGTCGATGCGCCTGCGCAATCTGGAAGACGAGCTGGATCTGGTGCTGGTCAATCGCGGCCAGCGCTTCGAAGGGTTCACCCAGGCCGGCGAGCGCGTCCTGGCCTGGGCCCGCACGTTGCTGGCAGCCCACGACGGGCTGTTTGCAGAAGCTGCAGCCTGCCGCGGGCAACTGGTCGGTAGCCTGCGCCTGGGGCTGGTGCCGCTGAGCAACTTCAACCCGGTGAATTACATTCAGGGTTTGTCCGGGACTTACCCGGAGCTGAAATACAGCCTGTCGTCGCTGAGTTCGGACGAGATCATCGAGGGCCTGGGCAACAATCAGCTGGACCTGGGCGTGTGTTATCTGGATCACGTCAACCCGAACTATTTCGAGTTTTTCGAGATCGGCGAGACCCGCGTCGGCCTGCTCTACGACACCCGTCACTTCCAGTTCGAAGGCCCGGAAATGAGCTGGGAAGACGCCGCCGAACTGCCGCTGGGGATGATCACCACCGGCATGCACTACCGCAAATCCATCGACCTGAGTTTCCGCAGTCGCGGGTTGAATCCGCAGCCGATCCTGGAAAGCGACTCGACCTATCAACTGCTGCAGGCGATTCACCAGGGCTTCTGCTGCTCGATCATGCCGCTGGACAGCGGGCTGAAAGAGCCGATCGAACACCTGGCCTTCATCAACCTGCCGGATGCCAGCGTACTCGCGCCGCTGGGGCTGGTGATGCGCAAGACCGAACCGCGCTCGGCGATTGCCGAGAAGTGTTTTGCCGAGGCGCGCAAGATGTTCGGGATCGAGGCGCCTGCCGAATAAATGTGTTGAATGTCAGGCCGCCATCGCTGGCAAGCCAGCTCCCACAGTGATTGAGTTAGTCACAAATTCTGTGTTTGACACGAAACCTTGTGGGAGCTGGCTTGCCAGCGATGAGGCCTTATCAGTCAACACCTATTCTCGGCCTGAAAGCGGTGATCGACCAATCCAATCACTGCATCGGCACAAGCGATTGGACGCACTTTTCGCTGCCCCGTAGCCTGAACTCACTTCAGCGCTTCGGGGACTTTTCAAGATGCTGTGCCAAGTTGAACAACTCATCGAACCGGGCGACGCCAACGCCCCCGCGCCACAACCGGCGCAAGTGGCCTACCGCGAATACCTCGACGACGCGCCGGTGTCCCACGCGGCGCTGGCGGCCGAAATCGCGCTAGCCATCAGCTACAACGGCTTGAATCAGGCCGTGATGATGGTCTCGCCAGGCAACATCGAAGACTTCATTCGAGGCTTCAGCCTGAGCAACGCCATCGTCGACCGCCTCGACGATATCCACGACATCCGCCTGACCCATTTCGACCAGGCCTGCCAGGCCGACGTGCAGATTTCCAGCCGTGCGTTCTGGGCTCTGAAAGATCACCGGCGGCAGATGGCGGGCACCAGCGGTTGCGGCCTCTGCGGTGTGGAAGCCCTTGAGCAGGCGCTGCCGCAACTGGAGATCCTGACCCCGACACCGTTGCCACCGGCCGCGCATTTCAACGGCATCCGCCAGCGCATCGAGCAGGCCCAGCAACTGGCCCGCAGCAGCGGTGCCCTGCACGCGGCGCTGTACTTCGGCGCCGACGGCGAAGCGCTGTTGTGCCGCGAAGACATCGGCCGCCACAACGCCCTCGACAAGCTGATCGGCGCACTGCAGTTCGAAGGCCTCGATGCGCGTCAGGGTTTCGTCGTGGTCACCAGCCGTTGCAGCCTCGAACTGATCCACAAAGCCGTGCGCGCCCGCCTCGGCACCCTCGTCAGCCTGTCCGCCCCCACCGCGCTGACCGTGCGCTGGGCGCTCAAGCACCGCCTGAACCTGATCCACGTTCCGCACCGCAATGCCCCGCGAATCTACAGCCCGATCCAGGAGCCCACCGCATGAGCAACACCCTCACCCACCTCGACGAACAGGGCCGCGCCAACATGGTCGACGTCAGCGACAAAACCGCGACCCGCCGTGAAGCCACCGCCCAGGCCTGGGTGCAGATGCGCCCGGAAACCCTGCAAATGATCCAGTCCAACGGCCACCCCAAGGGCGATGTGTTCGCCGTGGCGCGGATCGCCGGGATTCAGGCCGCCAAGCGCACCTACGAGTTGATTCCGCTGTGTCATGCGCTGCTGCTCAGTTCGATCCACGTCGAGCTCAAGGCCTGCGAGCCGGACCGCGTGCAGATCACCAGTACCTGCCGCCTCACCGGCCAGACCGGCGTCGAACTCGAAGCCCTGACCGCCGCCAGCGTCGCCGCGCTGACCATCTATGACATGTGCAAAGCGGTGGACCGGGCGATGGTGATCGGCGATATCCGCCTGCTCAGCAAACAGGGCGGCCGCTCCGGCCACTTTCAATGGGAGAACCCGCAATGATTCTGATCAACTACTTCGCCAGCTACCGTGACCGGCTCAATCTGGGCGGTGAAAAGATTCCGGCCAGCGACACCCTCGCCTGTGTTGAAGACGTGCGGCAGATGCTGATGCAACGTGGCGATGTGTGGCGTGAAGTGCTCGGCGCCGGCAACCTGATGTGCGCGGTGAATCAGGAGCTGTGTCAGCCGGATCAGGCGATCGAGGATTTCGACGAGATCGCGTTTTTCCCGCCGGTCACGGGGGGTTGAGGCATGGGTGTTCGAGTCCAGCGTAAAGGCTTCGATGCCGGTCAGTTGATTGCCGACCTGCATGCGCGCAATCCACGGGTGGGCGCGGTGGTGAACTTCATTGGTTATGTGCGGGATCTGAACGTCGGGCAGTCGGTGACCGAGCTGTTTCTGGAGCATTATCCGGGCATGACCGAGAAGGCTCTGGAGCATATTGCCGAACAGGCCCGCGAGCGTTGGCCGCTGATGGCGGTGGAGATTGTGCATCGGGTCGGCGCATTGTCGGTGACCGAGCCGATCGTGTTTGTTGGCGTCAGCAGCAAGCATCGGCATGCGGCGTTTGAAGCCTGTGCGTTCATCATGGATGTGCTGAAAACGCGTGCGCCGTTCTGGAAGCGTGAGACTACCCAGGAGGGTTCGCATTGGGTCGAGGCGCGGGAGAGTGATCAGGATGCGGCGGTTCGCTGGAGTCTGGCGCATGCCTGAAGACCGAAAGCCCTCACCCTAGCCCTCTCCCAGAGGGAGAGGGAACCGACCCGGGGATATTGCAGTACTACGCCGACCTGAACCTATAGCGTTGAATCCGGATGCCGGTCTGAACGCATAGGACTGAATCCGAATACCAGTCTGAGGGCAGTTTGCCGAATCCGAATACTGAACTGAACGCATAGTGTTGAATCCGGATGCCAGTCTGAGGGCGGTGTGCTGAATCCATAATCGACTCGATTCTTCAGGTCGATGTATGACGCAAGACACCTCGGTCGGCCCCCTCTCCCTCCGGGAGAGGGCTGGGGTGAGGGCTGCAATCTGGATACCACTCCTTAACAAAAGCCTGATTAGATAGCCGCTCCACCACAACTCAACTCGGGAGCCACACTTGAGCCAAACGCCAAAAGACTTGCCCCGTCCTCAACCCATCACCCTGCGCCAGGCCTGGCCGTTCTGGCTCAAACTCGGCTGCATCGGCTTCGGCGGGCCCGCCGGGCAGATCGCGATCATGCATCAGGAACTGGTGGAGCGTCGGCGCTGGATTTCCGAGCGGCGCTTCCTGCATGCGCTCAACTATTGCATGTTGCTGCCGGGCCCGGAGGCCCAGCAACTGGCGACTTACATCGGCTGGCTGCTGCACCGAACCCGTGGCGGCGTGCTGGCCGGTGCGCTGTTTGTGTTGCCTTCGCTGCTGATCCTGATCGCTCTTTCCTGGATTTATATTGCGCTTGGCGACGTGCCGGCGGTGGCCGGGGTGTTTTACGGAATCAAACCGGCGGTGACCGCGATTGTGCTGCACGCGGCCCATCGCATCGGCTCCCGAGCCTTGAAGAACAGCTGGCTGTGGGCGATCGCCGGGGCGGCGTTCGTGGCGATTTTTGCCTTCAACGTACCGTTCCCGCTGATCGTGCTCGGCGCGGCATTGATCGGCTATTTCGGCGGACGCTGGGCGCCGCAGCGCTTCAGCAACGGCGGCCATCGCGGCGGCGAAAAATCCTTCGGCCCGGCGCTGATCGATGACGACACACCGCCGCCCGAGCATGCGCGGTTCCGATTGCCGAGGCTGCTGCGTCTGGCGCTGATCGGTGCGTTGCTGTGGTGCCTGCCGATGGCGTTGCTGACCGCGTTGTTCGGCTGGGACGGCACCTTCACGCAGATGGGCTGGTTTTTCACCAAAGCGGCGCTTCTCACCTTCGGCGGCGCTTACGCTGTGCTGCCTTACGTGTATCAAGGCGCGGTCGGGCATTACGGCTGGCTGACGCCGACGCAGATGATCGACGGCCTGGCCCTGGGCGAAACCACGCCGGGGCCGCTGATCATGGTGGTGGCGTTTGTCGGGTTCGTCGGCGCTTACGTGCAACCGACGTTCGGCCCGGAACACGCGTTCGCCGCCGGCGCGCTGGCCGCGACGCTGGTGACCTGGTTCACCTTCCTGCCCTCGTTCCTGTTCATCCTCGCCGGCGGGCCGTTGGTGGAGTCGACGCACAACGAACTGAAATTCACTGCGCCACTGACCGCGATCACCGCAGCGGTGGTCGGGGTGATCCTCAATCTGGCGTGTTTCTTTGCCTGGCACGTGTTCTGGCCCAATGGATTCGCCGGGCAACCGGACGTTTTCTCGATCCTGCTGGCCCTGGCTGCCGCCGTCGCCCTGTTCTTTTTCAAGCGCGGCGTGATCGAGGTGTTGATCGTTTGCGCCCTCGTCGGGCTGGGGTTTTACCTGCTGCGCTGAACCGGGGTGCACGCCACCGCTCGCGGAATCAGGCGTTTACTTATCCGGGGATTCCCCCTTACTATCCAGCCACACCGGCATGGCGGGACACTCCCGCCGCCGACGTTTTCCGCCAACGGAAACACGCGTCATGAGCACGTCACTCCAACAATCAGAATCGTTGAACGTCTCTGCACTGTGCGCCCTCCTTCACAGGGGCCGCGCATGAATCGCATCGTCAATCTCCCCATGGCCCTGAGCCGTTCCAAGCTGCGTCACTCCGCACGCCCGCCGGATATCTGCCTGCCCGTCTGATCGCGCCGGTAAAAAATCGCGACAGCTCCCCCTCTTTTTTCGATATCCCTGCCAGGACGCCCGCGCCTTTTGCCGAGCTGCGTCCAGGCCGAATCTGCGCGCCTGTGCGGCGCCATCGTGAGTGATTGATTATGAAATTCGCAGCCATTGAAGACGCTCGTAACTTTCTTGAGCAGAACCCCGACATCGACATGATCGAGCTGTTCATCCTCGACGCCAACGGCGTGCCGCGCGGCAAGCTGTTGCACCGCGAAGAACTGCTCGCCGTATACGAAAGCGGACGCCCGCTGCCAAGCACCATTCTCGGCCTCACCGTGCATGGCGAAGACGTGGAAAACTCCGGTCTGGTGTGGGACGTCGGCGATATCGACTGCCGCGCCTACCCGCTGGAAGGCAGTCTGGTGCGCTTGCCGTGGCGGCAGATTCCGACCGCTGCAGTGCAGGTCAGCATGCACCCGGAACAAGGCATGCCGGCGAGCATTGCCGACCCGCGTCACCTGTTGATCAAGGTCATCGACCGCTTGAAAGCCGAGGGTTACCACCCGGTCATGGCCTGCGAGCTGGAGTTCTATCTGCTCGACGCCAAACGCGATCACAACGGTCGCCCGCAACCGGCGCTGGATGCCGACGGTGGTCGACCGAGGCACACGCAGGTCTACGGGTTGCGTGAGCTGGAGCAGATCGAACCGTTCCTCGCCGACCTCTACAGCGCCTGCAAACTGCACGGCATTCCGGCGCGCACGGTGATCTCGGAATACGCGCCGGGCCAGGTGGAAATCACCCTCGAACACGGCGATGCGCTGGAGGCGATGGACCAGGCCGTGCGCTACAAACGGCTGGTCAAAGCCGTGGCGCACAAGCACGGGATGCAGGCGACGTTCATGGCCAAGCCGTTCGATCACCTCGCGGGCACCGGCATGCACATGCACGTCAGTCTCGCCGATGCCGAGGGGCGCAATCTGTTTGCCTCCGAAGATCCGGCAGGCACCCCGCTGCTGCGCACGGCGATTGGCGGGATGCTCACCTCGTTGCTCGATTCGCTGCTGCTGTTCTGCCCGAACGCCAACTCCTACCGGCGTTTTCAGGCCAACAGCTACGCGCCTCTGGCACCGACCTGGGGCGTCGACAACCGCACCGTCAGCCTGCGCGTTCCGGGCGGCCCGGCCAACACCCGACACATCGAACACCGCATCTGCGGCGCCGATGCCAACCCGTATCTGGCAGCGGCGGCGATCCTGGCGGGCATTCATCGCGGGATAAAAGAAGACATCGATCCGGGTGAGCCGGTGGAAGGCAACGGTTACGCGCAGGCGAAAGAATTGCTGCCGACCGACTGGCTGACGTCGCTCACAGCACTGGAAAATTCGGTGTGGGCGCGGGACGCGCTGGGGCAGGAATTCCTCGGGGTGTATCTGGCGGTAAAACGTGCGGAATACCGGCAGTTCATGGCCGAAGTGGGTGAGCAGGACTGGCGCTGGTATTTGACCGAAGCCTGATCCTTTTTTCCTCTTTTTGCCTTGGATACTGAGATGACTGAACGCAGCAATTCCTACTACACCGCGACCCTCAACCGCGACACCGACTACCCGACCCTGCAAGGCCGGCACAAGGTCGATGTGGTGATCATCGGCGGCGGTTTCACCGGCGTCGCCACCGCCGTCGAGTTGGCCGAAAAAGGCCTGAAAGTCGCCATCGTCGAAAGCCACAAGATCGGCTGGGGCGCCACCGGGCGCAATGGTGGGCAGGTCACCGGCAGCCTGTCCGGCGACGGTGCGATGCGCAAACAGATGCGCAACACCTTGGGCGATGAGGTCGATGATTTCATCTGGCACCTGCGCTGGCGCGGCCACGAAATCATCAAGCAGCGGGTCGAGAAATACGCCATCGATTGCGACCTCAAGCACGGCCACTTGCACGCCGCGTACAAGCCGAGCCACATGGCCGGTTTGCGCAGCGACTACGACGAAGCCGTGCGCCGAGGGATGGGCGACGAGGTAAGCCTGCTCGACCGCAGCCAGGTACGCGATCTGCTGCAAAGCGATCTCTACCACGGCGCAATCAAGAACACCCGCAACATGCATTTGCACCCACTCAACCTGTGCATCGGCGAGGCGCGGGCGGCGGAAAGCCTCGGCGCGCTGATCTTCGAAAACAGCGAAGTGCTGGAAATCATTCACGGTGACAACCCGGGCGTGCGCACGGCCCACGGCCAGATCGACGCCAATCAGGTGCTGCTGGCCGGCGACGTCTACCACAAGCTCGAACCGGGCCAGCTCAAGGGCAAGATCTTCCCGGCCATGGGCGGCATCGTCACCACCGAACCGCTGGGGGATCTGGCCAAGCAGATCAACCCTGAAGACCTCGCCGTTTACGACTGCCGTTTCGTCCTCGACTACTACCGCCTCACCGCCGACGGTCGCTTGCTGTTCGGCGGCGGCGCCAACTACAGCGGCAAGGACTCACGGGACATCGCCGGCGAACTGCGGCCGTGCATCGAACAGACTTTCCCGGCGCTCAAAGGGGTGAAGATCGATTACCAGTGGAGCTGCGCGATGGGCATCGTCATCAACCGCATCCCGCAACTGGGCAAACTCTCGGACAACGTCTGGTATTGCCAGGGCTACTCCGGCCACGGCATCGCCACGACCCACATCATGGGCGAGATCATGAGCCGCGCGATCACCGGGCAGATGCAGCAGTTCGACACGTTTGCCGCGTGCACGCACATTCGCGTGCCAATGGGCGATCTGCTGGGTAATCCGATGCTCGCGGCCGGCATGTGGTACTACCAGATGCTGGAAAAACTGCGCTGATCGAACAGGCCCCATCGCCAGTGATGGGGCCTTTTTTTGCCACAAATCCTCAGTCGGGCAACTGCTCCACCTCAATCCCCAACCGCCGATAATCCTCGACACTCCCCGACGCCACATGCCGCTCGGTGATCAGCGTGTGCAAGCGCTCGCACGGCGCCACCACAAACGGCTCCACCGCGCCGAGCTTGTCCGCCGTGGTCACGGCAATCACCCGCGCCGCACAGTCGAGCAGCGCCTGCTTGACCGGCACCTCATCGAAATGCAGCGAGGTGATGCCCACCTCCGGATGAATCGCGCAGACCCCGGTGATCGCCAGATCCGCCTTGATCCCCGACAGCAGCCGCAGCGCCTCGTGACCACCGGCGGACATGGTTTTCGGATTCAACTGCCCACCCGCCAGAATCACTTTGATGCCCGGGTATTCGGACAACGCGATCGCCGTCATCGGTGAGGCCGTGACCGCCGTGATGCTGATATCCCTGGGCAACGAACGCGCCACCTGCAACGAAGTGGAACCGGAATCGAACATCACCGTCTGCCCGTTCCTGACCTGCTGCGCCGCCAATTGCGCCAGACGAATCTTCACCTCGTCGATCTCCTCCAGCCGGGTGAAGTAGTCCTTGCCGGTGTCCTTGGGCCTCGGCAGCGCGCCGCCGTGCACTCGCTGTACCAGCCCGGCGTTGTCCAGCTCGGCCAGATCGCGGCGGATGGTGTCTTCGGACACCGCAAAATGCTGGCTCAACTCGGACGCCATGACCTTGCCGTCACGTTCGAGGATCAGAAGGATTTTCTGCCGGCGCAGAGAAGGAAGCTTGGAAGCGGAATGATCGTGCATGGTTTTGCCTGTTTGTGCTTGTCGTTGCAGGTTTGGCGAGATTAGCCAAGCCGGTCGGTAAACACAACGCAGGTATCAATGGCTTCGATCATTGGAATCACGAAGCCGAATTTTTTCTTTTGACCCCACCCCGGCAGAATGGCCCCACTTTCAAAAGGACCAGGATGAACACCCCATGAACCTCAATTTCGCATTTGCCTGCATGGTCGTCGTATCGTTTGCCATCGCGCTCGGGCACGCCTGATCGAAGTCAGTGCTCAGTTGGCGGTCATTCCGCAACCACCCGCGCCTTGCGCACGAACAGCGCATGCACCTTGTCCCAGAAATTGCCGCCCAGCACGAAAAAGCTGCCGACGAACATCAAGTCGCCCAGCGCCTGCATCTGCCAGAGGTTGGGCCGTACGCCCGGGAAGAAGTTGTCGAAATACGGTTCCAGAAAGGACGACAGCAGCGGCAGGCAGAACATCACTACGCCTATCTTGTGGCGCAGCGGGCTGACTTCAGCCACCGGGGTCGGGATCACGCCGGAAATATAGTGGCCGATCGTGCGCTTGAGTTCGGCGAACCCGGCCTTGCCCATTACCGCGATCACCAGCAGCAACAGCACTTTATTGCTGATGAACAACACCCCGGTCAGCGCCGCGACTTTCGAGCCCGGCACGTCGAGGGCGGCGGCAATCGGCACCATCAGCCACGAACCGAGCATCAGGCAGATGATTGCCACGCCGACCTTGAAACGCCAGCTGGCGCTGGTGGGGGCAAGCGGTTCTTGAGCAGTGTCCATGGCTTCCTACCTTTTTATCCGGGGCGGGGTTCGGTGGTGTTCGCCTGAAAAAGCGTAGCAGCTGATTGCTTCGAACAACCCGCAATCTGCGGTCTATGCTCCAGTGACATTTCCCGCTGGGGCCTCCCGGTATGCCTGCAACGCCAGCCCTGCTGATCCGTCCCGGCCACCTGCTGCTGCTCGGTGCGCTGAGCCTTGGCGGCTGCCTGCGGCTGGGCCCGGATTTCCAGCCACCGGCCGAAGCCTGGAGCAAGCAGTGGCAAAGCCCGGCACTGGAGCAGGCCAGCGAACGCGGCACCGTGCCGGATCTGCGCCAGTGGTGGCAGGTGTTTGCCGACCCGATCCTCGACCGTTTGATCAGCGACGCCGAAGCCCGCAACAGCAGCCTGAAGATCGCCGGCCTGCGGGTCCTCGAAGCCCGCGCGCAACTGGGCATCGCTGACAGCGGTCGCTACCCGCAACTGCAACAGGCCAGCGCCGACAGCCTGTACATCGATCGCCACCAGTCCGGCGGCAGCAATCCGCAGGACTTGCACTTCTGGCAGCACAGCGCCGCGTTCGATGTCGGCTGGGAACTGGATTTCTGGGGGCGCTTCAGCCGTGCCATCGAGTCCGCCGACGCCAGCTACTTCGCCGCCCAAGCCAACTACGAAGACGCCCTCGTGCTGCTGCGCGCTCAAGTGGCCGACACCTACTTTGCCCTGCGCACCACCGAAGCCCGGCTGCGGGTCGCTCGGGAAAACGCCGCCCAGCAAAAGCGCAACTTCGAGATCACCGAAAAACTCTTTCGCAGCGGCCAGACCGCCGAACTCGACCTGCAACAGGCCAGAACCCAATACCTCGGCACCCTGAGCAGCATTCCGGCGTTCGAAGATCAGTTGCTGCGCACCCGCAATGCGCTGGCGGTGCTGGTCGGCCAGCCGCCCGGTGGTGCGGCGTTCCTGGCTGAACAATCGGGGCTGATTCCGCTGGTGGATCGCGCCGTGTTGCAGGATGTCCCGGCCAACCTGCTGCTGCGCCGTCCCGATGTGCGCGCGGCGGAGCTGAACGTGGCCGCGCAATCGGCGCTGGTCGGCGTGGCGGAAACCGATATGTATCCCTCGCTGACCCTGCTGGGCAGCATTGTCTGGTCCAGCGACACCCTCGGCAGCACCCCGCGCAGCTTCGACCTGATCGGCGGCCCGAGCCTGCGCTGGAACCTGTTCGACTACGGCCGCATCCACAACAACATCCGCGTGCAGGACGCGCGGTTGCAGCAACTGATCGAGGCCTATCGCGACAAAGTCCGCCAGGCTGCCCGCGAGGCCGACGACGCCGCCAGCGGCCTGACCAAAGCGCTGGAACGCGAACGCATTCTCGGCGAGGCCGAAGGCGCGGCGCGACGTTCGCTGGTGCTGGCCAACACTCAATATCGCGAAGGCTATTCAGACTTTCAGCGGGTGCTCGATGCCCAGCGCGCATTGCTGGAGCTACAGGACAACTATCTGGTCAGCCGCAGCAACGCCGTGAGCAATCTGATCGCTTTGTACCGCGCCGTCGGTGGTGGCTGGCGAAGCGCTGGGCCGCAGATTGATTCAGCGACCCGACAGCAGATGCAGCAACGCACCGACTGGGGCGATCTGCTGAGCGCCCCGCCGCCCCAACCGACCTATCCGATTCCCTCGCAGGTAGACCGCCATGAGTGATGAAGCGCCGCCGGATCCGGCGAAAAAAGGCATCCGCTGGGTGCTGCTGGTGATTGTGCTGAGCCTGGTCTGGTATCTGCTGGCCGACCGTTTTACGCCCTACACCCAGCAGGCGCGGGTCGGCGCGTTCGTGATCCCGGTGGCGGCGGAAGTCGCGGGCCGGGTGATCAAGGTCAACGTGCGCAACAATCAGGACGTGCAGGCCGGCGACATCCTCTTCGAGCTCGATCCGCAGCCGCTGCAGATCGCCGTCGACCGGGCCCGCGCCGATCTGGAAAACACCCGGCGCACGGTCGGCGCCAGCACCGCCGGCATCGCGTCGGCTCAGGCATCGTTGCGTGCGGCGCAAGCCAATGAACTCAAAACGCGCCAGGACAATCGACGGCTTGAAGGCTTGTATAAAGAAGACCCAGGCACAGTGTCCGTACGGCTGCTGGAAGTGTCCCGGGCCAACCACGAGGCCGCCGTCAGCCAGGTCGCCGCCGCGCGAGCCGAAGTGCTGCGTGCGCAGGAGCAGGAAGGCGGCAACACCGACACCAACGCCAAGCTGCTCAGCGCCGCCGCCACGCTGGCGAAGGCCGAACTGGATCTGGCCAACACCCGCATTGGCGCGCGTTCGGCGGGCCTGATCACCGACCTGCGCACCGACGTCGGCCAGTTCGCCGCTGTCGGCAGTCCGGTGATGACGCTGATCACGATCCAGGATGTGTGGGTCAGCGCCGACCTTACCGAGAACAACCTCGGCCGGATCAAGCCCGGTACGCCGGTGTCGATCATCCTCGACGCCCTGCCAGGCGAAGTGCTCGACGGCCGGGTGCGCAGCGTCGGTTATGGCGTCAGCGTCGGCCAGACGCCGCCGCCCGGCAACCTGCCGACGATCCAGAACAGCCGCGACTGGCTGCGTCCGGCCCAGCGTTTTCCGGTGATCATCGAGTTCAGCGAAGAGGCGAAAAAGCGTCTGTTCGAGAGCCGTTCGATTCGTGCCGGCGGTCAGGCGGAAGTCATGGCATTTCCCAGCGAAGGCAATCTGCTCAATCCGCTGGGCCGGGTGTTTGTCTGGCTGATGAGTTGGCTGTCGTATGCCTATTGAACGCAGCGTTCCAGCGCAACGGGCCTTGCGTCTGGCCTACGGCACGGCGTTGTGCACCGCCGCCAGTTACGGCCTCGCCTTGCCGCTGTCGTTTCTGTCGCCGGTGCTCGCGGTGTTGCTGCTGGCCAGCATGCCTCGGCCGTTGCCAGTCAAAATGGCGCTGGTACTGACCTTGGTCGCCGCATTTACCACCAGTCTCGGCCTGTTGCTGGTGCCGTTGCTGCGGTATTACCCGGTGTGCGGCGTGCTGTTGATCGCTATTGGGCTGTTTCTGGTGTTCACCTACGGCTTGCGCGGCGGCAACGTGCTAATCATGACGTTTCTGGTGATCGGCATGACCATGATCTCCGCCGCCGGTTTCGCCTCATTCGAGCTGGCGATGGCGGTGATCGGCGCGCTGGTCAAAGGCCTGTTGCTGGCCGTCGTCATCGTCGGCCTGAGCCACGTCCTGTTCCCGGAACCGGCCAACAGCCCCGCGCCACCACCCGCTCCCGCTCTGCCCGCCGAAGACGTGCCCCGCGTAGCAATGCGCGCAACATTGATCGTGCTGCCGACCTTCCTGCTGGTGCTGATCGACCCGGCCAGCTACCTGCCGATCATCCTCAAAGCCGTCAGCCTCGGCCAGCAAAGCACCACCACCCGCACCCACCACGCCGGGCGCGAACTGCTCGGCTCGACCTTGCTCGGCGGACTGCTGGCGGTGCTGTTCTGGTGTGCGTTGAGCCTGTTCGTGCACCTGTGGATGTTCTTTCTGTGGATGCTGCTGTTCGGGCTGTTCTTGGCGCGCAAACTCTATCGGCTGCACCCGACGCAACTCACGCCGGGGTTCTGGCTCAACACCCTGATCACCATGATCATCCTGCTCGGCCAGTCGGTGGAGGACAGTGCAGCGGTTAAAGACGTCTACACCGCCTTCGCGGTGCGCATGGGGTTGTTCATTCTGGTGACGCTCTACAGCGGCCTGATGATGCACCTGCTCGTCGCGCACCGGGAAAGCCGTCAGGGCGTGACCTGATAACCCCGCCCCTGCAGGCAACCGGTGTAGGCACTTGAACTGGCTGAAGCATCGGTCCGCCGCTGCTCGCGCCGATCCTGCCGCTGCCGCGCACCGCCGACTACCGCACCGGCGGCAGCCGTCTCTTTGGCGCGGTTCTGGCGATAATCCTGCTTGCGGTCATCATCCACGGCTTCGTAAAACTCGTCGTGCTGACGGCCGCGCACTTCAGCTGCGGTGGCGCCGGCAGCGGCTCCCACTGCAGCGCCCTTCAACCGACCGCCGGCCTGGGGTGTCGACGTGGTTGAGGTGGACGCGATGGAATGGCAATCGTTGATGTCGATCTGGGTTTGCTGGGAAGTCTGGCCCTTGAGCGGGACGACGGATTCGGCGCTGGCCTGTGTGGCACACAGGAACGCTGCGATGAAGAGTGAGAAGCGGAACATGATGACCTCCGACGCGGCGGGGTTGCCTGTGGGGCGGGGTAATCTGGGAGTGTAGTTCACGACCAATCCAGCAACGCTGAGCGAGTGATGGCCAAGAGATATCAAATTGAGTATAAACGTTGAGTTCTGTCATTCATTCGGAATGCAGCGATGGAAAGGATGAGCAAGGATGTACGTATATAAAATGGTTCAGGTCCCACCAAACATTGAAGTTCGTGCCAAGGAGCACCGTGGGAATGAAGCCGCAGCCTACCTTCAGAACGTAGTGAACTCCCACGCAGAAGACGGTTGGGAGTTCTACCGAATCGATACCATTGGGGTTTCTGTCAAACCAGGGTGCTTCGATACGCTGCTCGGTAAGAAAAACGTGCTGACCGAGTATTACGTCATTTCCCTACGCAAGCCTGCATGATGGTCCCCATCGCCATATTGGCAATCCGTTGCTATCAGAAAATGGCGCCTGAAAGGCTGAGATCGGCATGTAGATTCGAACCTAGCTGTTCGAACTACTCGATTTTGGCCTTTCAGAAATATGGCTTTTTCAAAGGGGTCGATCTAACCGCCCGGCGAATTTGCAGATGCCGTTATCCAAACGGTGGCACTGATTATCCATAAAAGTCAGTACCACTTGGATCACGCCCCTTCCCGCACCCGCCGAACCTGCACCAACAACGCCGGTGCAAAGTGCAACACCACCATTCGCGCCAGATGGTGAGTCAGGATAAACACCACATTCAGCCCGCCCGCGAACGCCACAATCGCGATGGTTTCGATGGCCCCCGGCATGTAGGCGAGCCACAGCGACAACGCATCGCTGCCCAGCAACCGTGCCGCCGCCAATGCAAAAACCGCCGCGACCAGAATCATCAAACCCACCGAGACCAGTGCCGTGCGGCCATGACGTCCCAGTTCCGCGAGGCCAAGTCCCTGGAATCGCGAACCGATCCGCACACCCAGAATCAGCGCCGCCAGATTCAGGCTCCAATCCGGCATGTGAAAGCCCTGCAGCCATCCTGATTTCACGAATACGGCGGTGATGATGATTGCCGTCAACATGAACGGCGCCGGCACGCCAACGGCCAGCAGCAAACGCCCGACCACCACGCTCAAACCGATCACCGACAGCACGGTCAACGCCATGCCCGTCGACAGCGGCTCGACCTCGGCCACGTCAACCGGTGCCGTTCCGGGAATCAGCAAACTCACCAGCACCGTGATCAGCAGCAGCCGCATCAAGTGCACGATGATCACCTTGCTCGACGCCTGATGCGATTCCAGCAAATCGAACACCGCCGCCAGCGCGCCCGGATACACCGCCAGCAAGGCATCCGTTCGATTCCACCCTGCCCCGCGCGACAGCCACCACGCGGCCAGCGCCACTTGCACTGCCAGGCACAGCAGCAACACGCCGAGGCTCGGCAACATCGTCGAAACGGTCGCGCTGTCCCACGCTTCGAACATCAACCCGGTGGCGATGCCCAGCGTGACCTGGATGTAGCCCAGGCCATAGGGCGTTGCCGGCACGATGCCGAATCTGGTGACTACAAGCGCGGTGACAAGGATCGAGCCCAACAGCAAACCGTGGGGCACGCCTTCGAATTGCAACAGTGCGCCGAAGCCGGCAGCAATCGCCAAACACAGAATGGATTTCATGGTCGCCTTCCTGGCTATTCAAGGTGCTTTTCAGTTAGGTCAGGCGCGCAGCCGTCCAATCGCCCGCCGATATTTTTCGATCCGCTCCAGATCCTCCCAGCTCGGCGAGGCAATCCGCGACAGGTCGCTGTTTTCTTCCAGATCCGCCAGTTTCACCACCCGCCCGATCGGGTTCTGCGCCGCCCGCTCGACGAAGTCCTCGTAGGATTCGCCGGGCACTTTGGTCACCGATTCGATGGCGGACAAAACGGATTCGCTGAAGCCTTCCTTGCGCAAATCCTCCAGGCTGATGCCGCAGTCCTCGACCACATCGTGCAGCACCGCAACGATGCGCTCTTCCAGGCTGTTCATGCGCAGCATGACTTTAAGCGGATGCAAAATGTACGGCGCGCCGCCCTTGTCCACCTGCCCCGCGTGGGCCGTGGCGGCAATGGCGATGGCGCGTTCCAGTGTCTGAGTCATAGGGGTTTCCTCGGGTCAGACGCCGTACCGGCCGCCAATATAGAAGTGGCGCTTGAACCAGCGCCCAATCGCCTGCAAACGCCCAGTTGGCTGCGCCGGCTCGGCATAGCGCTGGAGAATCAGCGAGACCAGATCAGCCTGACTCTCCCCCGAATGCGCGTCCATCAATTCGGCTACCCAGGCACAACCGGACTTCTTCAAATGCTCACACCATTCGCCGGGCCAGCCATCCAGCTCATCCAGCGCCAACCACCGCGCACCACCCTGCTCGACATGCCCGCCGCCAATCGATTGCTCGAAACAGAACGGCGTCGCCGGTCGGGACAGGTCGATGCTGAAGATGTAGATGTCCTGGGTTTTGTGCTGCGGCGTGGGGGCGTTGTTGTGGCTGCCGATTTGAATCATGTGCACTGTTCCAATCCTTGGGTGCTAGGTGTGTCCGATTGTTTCTCACTCTGTGCGCCCGGCGCAAATCAAAATCCTGATGGAACCTCCCGCGCCCGCCCAACCTCGAAACCATAAGCGCCCCGCACTCGATCAAACACGGCGCCATAGGAGAGTTCCGCGATGAACATCCGACTGTTGCTCCTAATCGCCACCTTCAGCTTCATCCCCACCTGCGTCATGGCCGAGGGCTGCGACGTCAAGACCCGCTCCTCCAGCCCCTCGGTGCCCGCCGTCGAGACGCACAGCTGCTACGAATACGAAGGCATGCCGGTCAACGCCATCGACTGGTCATGCAGCAACGAAAGCAAGGACATGCTCAATAGCAGCAAAACCAAAGTCGAACACTGCGCCGACCACTATCAGGCCTCGTGTATCGCCACCCTCACTCAGGAATCCCTGGCCAACCCGCACTCCACCAGCAAGGACAAAAACGCCAAGGCCCTGAACATTCCGGACAGCGCGCAAGTGACCACCTATTACTACGACGTGGAGCATCTGGCGCAGGCGCGGATTGATTGCCAGAACGGGGGTGGGCATTGGAAGGCGAAATAACGGCGTTCAAGCGCGCATGAAAAAGGGACACCGATGGGTGTCCCTTTTGGTTCTAGATGGCGGGTGGATTCAGCGTTTCATGGCCTCACACTGACTGCGCAGATCATGATCGCCAATTGACGAACAACTACTGCCCTTCTTCGCTTCACAAAACGCCCGCTGGTCATGATCACCAATGCTTGAACATGAACTGCCTTTCTCCGCTTCACAGGCCGCGCGCAGGTCGTGATCGCCGATGGAAGAACAACTGCTGCCCTTTTTGGCTTCGCAATAAGCGCGCTGGTCATGGTCGCCAATGCTTGAGCACGAACTGCCTTTCTCAGCTTCGCAGGCCGAACGCAAATCGTGGGCGCCGATGGAAGAACAACTGCTGCCTTCCTCCCTGGCCTGGCAGTAACTGCGTTTGTCGTGATCACTGATGCTGGAGCAACTGGCGGAAACGTAACCGCTGAACAGCAACAACATCGCAAGAATCAGTTTCATCTCACACTTCCTTGGGCTTGCCGGAAAACAGCCGGCACTGGGTGACGCAATCAAAACCAGATCAGCGCTTCATGGCCTCACACCGCGCACGCAAATCATGGTTGTCGATATTCCCGCAACTACTGCCGCCCGTGGTGGCATTGCAGTAGGCACGCTGGTCATGATCATCGATGTTGCCGCAGGAACTGCCACCCTGCTCCGCGTTGCACCGCGCACGCAGGTCATGATCATCGATGTTGCCGCAACTGCTGCCGCTCTTTTTGGCATTGCAATAGGCGCGCTGGTCATGGTCGTCAATGTTGCCGCAGGAACTGCCGCCCTGCTCCGCGTTACACGCCGCCCGCAGGTCGTGATTATCGATGTTGCCGCAACTGCTGCCGCTCTCCCTTGCATTGCAATAGGCACGCTGATCGTGGTCATCAATGTTGCCGCAACTGGCAAAGCTGTAGCCGCTGAACATCAACAACATTGCGAGTAATAGTCTCATCACACACTTCCATGGTTGACCAGGAACCAGCCTGGCACTGCTTGAGCCGATGAATGAGCGTCGCGACACGCCATCAAATTGACATCGGTTTTGAGGAAAGTTCCGGGGCGGGGATGTGTGATGATTTTTTTGATCTTAAAACGCCGTAGGAAATTGCTCCGCGTGGTGAGGGGGCTTGTTCTTGTGTGGCTGCGAAGAGGGCCGAAACCTGGCTAGTCATTTTCCCCTGATACTCCGCAGCCTTTGATTTACGCCAGTTACGCCGCCGAACGCGAGCGAACTCTATGGCCAGACGTGGTGATTCCACGTCCTACAGGCTGATTGCGACAGCAGGGAGCGGTGCCTAGAGTGGGTCTGTCGCCGAACGAATTTGGCGATAGGGTTTCGCAGCCCTTAAGATTGATACCCTGTTCCGTCTGGCACGGCCGACTCCCGGCTGCGCAAATTTTATGGCGGTTGTGCGTGGGAGACCTTCGGGTCTGCCGGGTCTTGGTGTTAGTCCTCCGGTCTGCGAACCCGCGCATAGCTGCCACCCATTTTGTTTCGCAGCAGAACGGTGGCAATTCTTCTCATTAAAGGATTAGCACCATGGCGAACAAAAAACCGCTCTACTACTGCGCTGACATGTCCTATCCGGCTTCGGATCACCCTGTCCTGCTGATTAATGCCGAAGCCCCCTTAAGTGACCTACATGCCTGCGCATCCGAACGCCTTGAGGCAGTCCTCAAGTATCTGGATCTCATGGCGTGCACTAGCCTCCCCGACCATTCCGAACACGACATCAGCACCATCACCACGATCGCGAGGATCTTGGTGCAGGACGTTAGGGATGTATTTCGGGTAATTGGGCAACGAGCAATTGAATTCTGACCCAAGCGCTCTGCCCCCCCTTTGAAACCATAAAAAACCGCGATACCGCGGTTTTTTAGTCCCTTGGATGGGTCGGAGTAAAAACTCAGTCGCAAAGTCGGCTGAGCCTCCGCCGGCTATCGACTTTGGTCTCAGCGTCTTCCACTGACAAAAACTTAGTGGCACTCTGACATCCAGCAATTGATCGGTGTACTGAGGATCTTCGATCCTGATCAGCGACAATCACGGCAACAGTGGACTAGGGAAGGATATCTCCATGAAAAAACTGCTCTTCATTCTCACACTCTTCAGTTCATTCTCTTGCACCGCCGCGACAATTCTCAATCCGATGGATTTCGACGGTTCAGAAGCACAGAAACAACAGGTCATTGATTCCATCACCGCAACGGTGAGGAAGGATTACTGCGAAAAAATCGACATGTGTCAGGAAAGCACTCTTCGCATGATGGAAAAGAAGAATCTTGACTCCTTCAAAGAAGCGACTAAAGCCACAGATCGAAAAATAATGAACGCAGTGATTCATGACTACTGCGAGAAAATTGACATGTGTAATTACAGCACTATATGGATGATGTATAAGAAAAATTTTGAAGCCAAGAACAAAAGCCTTACATGGTAGTTAAAGTAATAACTTAAAGGTGACAGACCTATAAAACCCCACATAAATAAATCCGTCACCTTTTCTGGTCACTTTTTCTGAAGCACCTCAATAACTCATCACCAAACTGATAAACCATGAAAAAGAAAACAAGAAACAAAAATCAAAGATGACAGACTCGTAAAAAAATCTGTCACCTTTTTGCCATTTTCACTCCTCGGGAAAGGATACCTTTAAGTCAATGTCAAACCACATACAACTAAATAGCGACTTCATAACAACCATTGAAGAAGTAAAATTTTTATTTAAAATAACTGGATTTTTTGCCAATCTCATTGACAGAAATGAACGCCAGGGAATTTTTCGAACAATCAATTCAACAAAAAGCGTTGAAATAGGCCGACTACAACGAGAGCTAATTCTGCTCGATGAGCAAATTGGATATTATTACCCTTACCCTCGACATGAAAGATTACGCAGACACGAGGAACCACGACTACGCTCAGAAATATGGAAGTGGCTTTCTTATGACAAAATCGAGGAAATAATCCCCATATACGACGACTATATCGCACTCGCGACGCAGGGCTGGATAATCCAGCCTCATCACATCCCGAATATAATAGATCTAATATGCGTACCAAAATCGTCAAATGGGTTAGACATCGAGAATCACGAATTCGGATATCACTTCCACTATGGAAAAATTCAAAAAGACAAACTGATACGCAGTGATCTACTATTGACTTTCAAACCCACCCCGGAAGCTGGCGAACAAAACCCAAACTATCCACACCTTTACGCTGAAAGCCATGGCAGCGGTTATAGACTAAACATGGAAGTAATAGGAAACAACAAAAGAAAACCAATTTATCTCGTATGCCGTCTTCTGCTTGAAAAAAAGAACAGAAGGGATTTCAAAACCCCAGGTAGCAAATCATCAGTCTTTTATAGAAATACTTGAAAGGCGACAGCTACGAAGACTCCCAGCCTATATTTTTCCGCTACTCCAAAAAATAAATCAATCAATCGAGACCAAAAACCAAACGCTTTCTAAAGATCCGGAATTCACTGAACACATCCGACAATCAGAAGAGAGCATTTAAATTTCCCAACAACCGAAGAATAGAAGGTGCGCAAGTAACGCAGTTCTGCGCACCTTTAAAATAGTTCGACAACCTCAAAAATTCGCCGGCGTATTCGCACTAATAATCTCCGCCTCATCCGCCCCGATATTCCGGAACTTGTGCGGTAGCGTCGTCGGAAAATAATACCCGTCCCCCGCACTCAACACGCTCACCTGCCCATCCACCGTCAACTCCACCGTGCCGCGCGTCACCAGCCCGCACTCTTCACCTTCCGCGTGAACAATCGGCTCTTCCCCCGAACTCGCGCCCGGTGCGTATTGCTCGCGCAGCAGGCGCATCTGGCGGCTTGGGACCGAGGCGCCGATCAGGAGCAGGCGCAGGCCGTGGCGGCCGAGGTCGGGTTGTTCGTTGGCGCGGAAGACGTATTGGTGTTCGCGGGGGGGCTGGTCGAAGGTGAAGAAGTCGGCCAGGGACATCGGGATGCCTTCGAGCAGCTTTTTCAGTGAGCTGACGGAAGGACTGACACGATTCTGTTCGATCAGGGAGATGGTGGCATTGGTCACGCCGCTACGCCGGGCCAGCTCGCGCTGGGAGAGTTTGTAGCTTTCGCGTACTAGTTTGAGTCGAGAACCCGTATCCATGACAGCCTTATGTGAGAACGACTTAAGGGTAATGGGGGTGGGTGGCGGGTGCCGCGCAGGTCGCGCGGATCACGTTGCTCCCGTGTCCCGGAACCGTGAAAGGCGGCTATTAAATCACGTTTGTCGGTGTTGCTCAGCAGGTTCGATGGACGGTGGGTGAAAAGAGCCTGCTGGTGGTAATTGCGGGTCAGGCACAAGACCTGTGGGAGCGAGCTTGCTCGCGATTGGGCGGCACATTCAACATCCCTTTTGCTGATAGGCCGCTTTCGCGAGCAAGCTCGCTCCCACAGGGTTTGTGGTGTTGCGAGTCATGTGAAAAAACCGGCGGTGCCTGTGCGGGGACACCGCCGGGGAGGTAACTCAGATGCCGAAACGGTCGCGCAGCGAGTAGTACACGGCGCCGAGGGCGGTCAGTGGCGCGGAGAAGGTGCGGCCGCCGAGCATCGGCATGTGTGGCAGGGAGGCGAAGGCGTCGAAGCGTTCGGCGTCGCCGCGGATCATTTCCGAGATCAGTTTGCCGGCCAGGTGCGAGCACGTGACGCCGTGGCCGCTGTAGCCCTGCATGTAGTAGGCGTTTTTCTCGATGCGGCCGAATTGCGGCATGCGTGACATGGTCAGCAGGAAGTTGCCGGTCCAGCGGTAATCGATTTTCACGTCCTTGAGCTGCGGGAAGGTCTTGAGGATCTTCGGGCGGATCAGGGTTTCGATGTCGTCCGGTTCACGGGCGCCGTAGACCACGCCGCCGCCGTAGAGCAGACGGTTGTCGGCGGTGAGGCGGTAGTAGTCGAGCAGGTAGTTGCAGTCTTCGACGCAGTAGTTGTTGGTGATCAGGCTGCGGGCCTGTTTTTCGGTCAACGGTTCGGTGACGCAGATCTGCGAGCCGCACGGCATGCTCTTGGCGGTCACGCGGTTGTCGAGGCCTTGCGGCAGGTAGGCGTTGCCGGCGATCAGCAGGTACTTGGCGCGGACCTGACCTTTGGCGGTGCGCACGACGTTGGGCTCGCCGTATTTGATTTCCACGGCAGCGGACTGCTCGTAGATCTTGCCGCCCAGACGCACGATGGCAGCCGCTTCACCGAGTGCCAGGTTCAGCGGGTGAATGTGGCCGCCCTGCACGTCCAGCAGACCGCCGACGTAGGCGTCGGAGCCGACTTCGCGGCGGATGTCCGCCGCGTCGAGCATCTTCAGGTTTTTATTGCCGTAACGTTCCCAGCTACGTTTTTGTTCGGCCAGGCCGTTCAATTGTTTCTTGTTCATCGCTGCGAAGATGCCGCCCGGGCGGTAGTCGCACTTGATGTCGTATTCCTTGATGCGCGAACGGATGATGTCGGCGCCTTCGAAAATCATGCTGCCGAGGATTTCAGCAGTCTTGTCGCCGTAGCGCTCTTCGATCACGTCGACGTCGCGGCTGTAGGAGTTGACCAGTTGACCGCCGTTGCGACCGCTGGCGCCATAGCCGACTTTCGCCGCTTCCAGCACCGTCACCTTGTAGCCGGCTTCGCTCAGGAACAGTGCCGAGGACAGGCCGGTGTAGCCGGCGCCGATGATGCAGACATCGCACTCCACCGACTCTTCGAGGATCGGGAAATCGATCACTTCGTTGCGGGTGGCGGCGTAGTAGCTGTTCACGTGTTGTTGTTTCATTTTTTTATTCTCCGAGGGTCGCCGGTTGCAGGCGACCACCGCTGTAAAAGAGTCAGAGCTTGATCCAGGTCGCTTTCAGCTCGGTGTACTTGTCGAACGCGTGCAGCGATTTGTCGCGACCGTTGCCCGACTGTTTGAAGCCACCGAACGGCGCGGTCATGTCGCCGCCGTCGTACTGGTTGACCCACACGCTGCCGGCGCGCAGGCCACGGGCGAAGGTGTGGGCCTTGCTCAGATTGCTGGTCCAGACCCCGGCGGCGAGGCCGAAGATGCTGTCGTTGGCGATGTGCAACGCTTCTTCAACGGTGTCGAAGGTGATCAGCGACAGCACCGGGCCGAAGATTTCTTCCTTGGCGATGGTCATGGCGTTGGTCACACCGTCAAAAATAGTCGGCTCGATGTAGGTGCCGCCGGTTTCTTCGAGGGTGCGCTGACCGCCGGCGATCAGCTCGGCGCCCTGCTCCCGACCGATGCTGATATAGCGCAGCACGTTGTCCAGTTGACGCTGATCGACCACGGCGCCGACGGTGGTCGCCGGATCGAGGGCGTGGCCCGGTTTCCACGCTTGCAGCGCTTCCACCAGCAGCGGGATGAATTGCTCGCGGATTGAACGCTCCACCAGCAGGCGCGAGCCGGCGGTGCAGACTTCGCCCTGGTTGAACGCAATGGCGCCGGCCGCCGCTTGTGCTGCCGCGCGCAAGTCCGGTGCGTCGGCAAACACCACGTTCGGGCTCTTGCCCCCCGCTTCGAGCCAGACGCGTTTCATGTTGCTTTGGCCGGCATAAATCATCAGTTGCTTGGCAATCGCCGTGGAGCCGGTGAAGGCCAGCACGTCGACGTCCATATGCAACGCCAACGCCTTGCCGACGGTATGGCCGAAGCCTGGCAGGACGTTGAACACGCCTTTCGGAATGCCCGCGTCCAGCGCAAGCTGCGCGATGCGGATCGCGGTCAGCGGGGATTTTTCCGAAGGTTTGAGGATGAACGAGTTACCCGCCGCCAATGCCGGGGCAAATTTCCAGCTGGCCATGATCAGCGGGAAGTTCCACGGCACGATCGCAGCAACTACGCCGGACGGCTCGCGAGTGACCAGACCGAGTTGATCGTGCGGGGTGGCGGCGACTTCGTCGTAGATCTTGTCGATGGCTTCGGCGCTCCAGCGGATCGCGTTGGCGGTCGCCGGGATGTCGATGCTCATCGAGTCGCTGATCGGTTTGCCCATGTCGAGGGTTTCGAGCAGCGCCAGTTCTTCCTGGTGTTGCAGGATCAGATCGGCGAAGCGAATCAGGATGCGCTTGCGCTCGGTCGGGGGCTTGTTGGCCCACACGCCGGAGTTGAAGGATTGGCGCGCGGCCTCGACGGCGAGGTTGGCGTCGGCTTCATCGGTGCTGGCGACGGAGGCCAGGAAACGGCCGTCTACGGGGCTCAGGCATTCGAAGGTGTCGCCGCTGATGGCCGGACGGTATTCGCCATTGATGAAGGCGCGGGATTCGAGGGTCAGGGACTGGAAGCGTTGTTCCCAGTCGTTGCGGGTCGTTGTCATGGTGGTGGCTCGACGCGGGGGAATTTGGGGGTGTCTGGTGTGTGTTCGACTTGAGATGGCTGCCCTCACCCTAGCCCTCTCCCGGGGGGAGAGGGGACCGACCGAAGTGTCTCGGGAGATGCACCGACTTGAACGACCGAGTTGAATATGGATTCGGTAAAAATCGTTCAGGTCGGCGGATTTCCCGAGCATCCCCCGGTCAGTCCCCTCTCCCTCCGGGAGAGGGTTAGGGTGAGGGGCTCTTGGCTTTTTAGGGCCTCACACCGTATGCAGATACCAGTTGTACTCAAGGTCAGAGATCGAGTTCTCGAACTCGGCCAGCTCGCTTTCCTTGCACGCGACAAATACGTCGATGTACATCGGATCGATGTAGCGGGCCATGACTTCGCTGTCGTCCAGCTCACGCAGGGCGTCGCGCAGGTTGTTCGGCAGGCTCTGTTCGTTCTGCTCGTAGCTGTTGCCTTCGACCGGGGCGCCCGGCTCGATTTCGTTGGTCAGGCCGTGGTGAATACCGGCCAGCACGGAAGCCATCAGCAGGTACGGGTTGGCGTCAGCACCGGCTACGCGATGCTCGATGCGCACGGCGTCCGGCGAACCGGTCGGCACGCGGACGGCCACGGTGCGATTGTCAATGCCCCAGCTCGGCGAGTTCGGTACGTAGAACTGCGCGCCAAAGCGGCGGTACGAGTTGACGTTCGGGCACAGGAAGGCCATTTGCGCAGGCAGGGTCTCCAGCACACCGCCGATCGCGTGACGTAGCGCGGCGTTCTGCTCGGGATCCTCGCTGGCGAAGATGTTGTTGCCTTCTTTGTCCAGGATCGAAATGTGCACGTGCAGACCGTTGCCCGCCTGGCCCGGATACGGCTTGGCCATGAAGGTGGTGTCCATCTCGTGGTCGTAGGCGATGTTCTTCACCAGACGCTTGAGCAGGACGGCGTAGTCGCACGCCTTGATCGGATCGGAGACGTGGTGCAGGTTGACTTCGAACTGCGCCGGGGCGCTTTCCTTGACGATGGCGTCGGCAGGAATGCCCTGCTCTTTCGCGCCTTCGAGGATGTCTTGCAGGCAGTCGACGTATTCGTCGAGGTCGTCGATCAGATAAACCTGGGTCGACACCGGACGCTTGCCCGACACCGGCGAACGCGGCGATTGCGGACGGCCGTTCACATTGTCCTGGTCGATCAGGTAGAACTCGAGTTCGAACGCGGCGCAGATGGTCAGGCCCAGTGCGTCGAACTTGCGCACCACGTTGGCCAGTACTTCACGCGGGTCGGCGAAGAACGGCTCGCCTTCCAGCTCGTGCATGGTCATCAGCAGTTGCGCGGTCGGACGCTTCTGCCAAGGCTCGATGCTCAGGGTGCCGGGGATCGGGTAGCAGATACGGTCGGCGTCGCCGATGTCCAGGCCCAGGCCGGTGCTTTCCACCGTGGAGCCATTGATGTCGAGGGCAAAGAGCGAGGCCGGCAGGTTGATGCCTTTCTCGTAAACCTTGTGAAGACTGGTGCGCTCGATGCGCTTGCCGCGCACCACACCGTTCATGTCTGCAATCAGAAGGTCGACGTACAAAACCTCAGGATGTTTCTTAAGGAATGCGTTTGCTTCGTTGAGTTGAACGGCACGCAGAGGGACCGACATGATGCACCTATTTAGCTGTTAATTATTATGTTCACTGCTGTTTCGCCGAGCCAGTCAACCCGAACGGCAAAGTGAAGTCAATAGCGAACACAGGGCCGCTCAGCGTTTATTTTTCGGGCTTTTTTTAACACTCTCGTGCCAATACATGCGCCAGAGCCCCGGTCTTGATGAAGATTTGATGAACGGCGTTTAGAATTTTTTACATGGGAGTTGTTAATTAAAATCAACGAGGCTAAGCTCCGGAAAAGCTCGTTCAAGTGTCAAACTTCGAGGTGAATAAAAATGGCATTCAAGCCATTGATCGGCGTTACTGCGTGCGTCAAACAGATTGGCCTGCACCCCTATCACATCAGCGGCGACAAGTACGTTCGCGCTGTCAGCGTTGCGGCGCTGGGGTTGCCCGTCGTCATTCCTTCCCTTGGCAAACTGACTGAAATCGAAGACCTGCTGGGTCAGCTCGACGGTCTGTTGCTGACCGGCTCGCCGTCCAACGTGGAACCTTTCCACTATCAGGGCCCGGACAGCGCTCCCGGCACGGATCACGATCCGGCGCGGGATGCCACTACCCTTCCTTTATTGCGTGCAGCCATCGCGGCGGGCGTTCCGGTACTCGGTATCTGCCGGGGCTTCCAGGAAATGAACGTAGCGTTCGGCGGCAGCCTGCACCAGAAGGTGCATGAGTTGCCGGGCATGCTCGATCACCGCGAAGCCGACAGCCCGGATGTCGCCGTGCAATACGCCCCGGCCCATGCCGTGACGGTGCTGCCCGGTGGCGTGTTCGAAGCGCTGGAGCTGCCAGGTGAATTCCAGGTCAACTCGATTCACAGTCAGGGCATCGACCGCCTCGCTCCCGGCCTGCGCGCCGAAGCCGTGGCACCGGATGGCCTGATCGAGGCGGTCTCGGTAGAGCACAGCCCGACCTTCGCCCTCGGCGTGCAATGGCACCCGGAATGGCAAGTGCTGGACAACCCGAACTACCTGCGGATTTTCCAGGCATTCGGCGAGGCTTGCCGCCAGCGTGCGGCGCGACGCAACCAGCGCTGACGCCACCCAACGATTGCAAAACCATTTACTGCCCCCGCGGGGTCGGCGGCTGCGCGTTTGCGCATCCGTCATCCGCGATCAGCAACACACCGCGAAAACAAAAAGCACCACCCGGCAGCCAGGACGGCGGCGCCGAACAACCCGCACGGTGCGGGTCTGCAATCCACTCTTAAGCCAGGCCGCGTTGGCCCGGCGACTGAAACCTGTTGGGAGTTTCACATGGCAAACGCCTCCAGCACTTACAGGAAGGCTCTTGAAGGTCATCAGCAACCGAAAAAGGTTCTGGTGAAGGTCGATCGAGTTACCAAGAAGTTCGACGAAACCACTGCGGTGGACGATGTGTCCCTGGAGATCCATCAGGGCGAAATCTTCGCCCTGCTCGGCGGCTCCGGCTCGGGCAAATCGACCTTGCTGCGCATGCTCGCCGGTTTCGAACGGCCGACTGAAGGACGCATTCTGCTCGACGGTGTCGACATCACCGACATGCCGCCGTACGAGCGGCCGATCAACATGATGTTCCAGTCCTACGCCCTGTTCCCGCACATGACCGTGGCGCAGAACATCGCCTTCGGCCTCAAGCAGGACCGTTTGCCGGCCAGCGAAATCGATGCCCGCGTCGAAGAAATGCTGCGCCTCGTCCACATGACCCAATACGCCAAGCGCCGCCCGCATCAACTGTCCGGCGGCCAGCGTCAGCGCGTGGCCCTCGCCCGCTCCCTGGCCAAGCGTCCGAAGCTGTTGCTGCTCGACGAACCGATGGGCGCGCTGGATAAAAAGCTGCGTTCGCAGATGCAGCTGGAACTGGTGGAAATCATCGAGCGCGTCGGCGTGACCTGCGTGATGGTGACCCACGACCAGGAAGAGGCCATGACCATGGCCGAGCGCATCGCGATCATGCACCTGGGCTGGATCGCCCAGATCGGCAGCCCGGTCGACATCTATGAAGCGCCGGTCAGCCGCATGGTCTGCGAATTCATCGGCAACGTGAACGCCTTCGACGGCACCGTGGTCGAGGACCTTGAAGGTCACGCGATCATTCACAGCCCGGACTTGCAGCAAAAGATATACGTCGGTCATGGCGTCAGCACTTCGGTGCAGGACAAGTCGATCACCTACGCGATCCGCCCGGAAAAAATGCTCGTCAGCACGATCAAGCCGGAGACCCGCTACAACTGGTCCGAAGGCATGGTGCATGACATCGCCTACCTCGGCGGCCACTCGGTGTTCTACGTCGAGTTGCCGAGCGGCAAGATCGTCCAGTCGTTCATGGCCAACGCCGAACGCCGTGGCGCGCGTCCGACCTGGGACGACAAGGTCTACGTCTGGTGGGAAGACGACAGCGGCGTGGTACTGCGCTCATGAGAACCTTCAATCAGCAATTCCTGCGCCTGGTGCCCAGCGGGCGAAAGTTCGTCATCGGCATCCCGTTCATCTGGCTGTTCCTGTTCTTCATGCTGCCGTTCTTTCTGGTGATGAAGATCAGCTTCTCGGAAGCCGCGCTGTCGATCCCGCCGTACTCGGAGATCTACACCTACGCCGAACAGAAATTCCAGCTGCTGCTGAACATCGGCAACTACACCCTGCTCGGCGAAGACGAGCTGTACCTGTCGGCCTACCTCGGTTCGCTGAAGGTGGCGCTGCTCAGTACGCTGATGTGTCTGGTGATCGGTTTCCCGATGGCCTACGCGATCACCAAGACCGGCAAGGAAACGCAAAACGTCCTGCTGCTGTTGATCATGATGCCGACCTGGACTGCGATCCTGATCCGCGTCTATGCATGGATGGGCATCCTCAGCAACAACGGTTTGCTCAACGCATTTTTGATGTGGACCGGGCTCACCGATCACCCGATCGAGATCCTCAACACCAACACGGCCGTGTATATCGGCGTGGTCTACGCCTACCTGCCGTTCATGGTGCTCCCGCTCTACGCCAACCTGGTGAAGCACGACGGCAGCCTGCTGGAAGCCGCGCAGGATCTGGGTTCGAGCAACTTCAACAACTTCTGGAAAATCACTGTGCCGCTGGCCAAGAACGGCATCATCGCCGGTTGCATGCTGGTGTTCATTCCGGTGGTGGGCGAGTTCGTGATTCCGGAACTGCTGGGCGGCCCGGAGACCCTGATGATCGGTCGCGTGCTGTGGCAAGAGTTCTTCAATAACCGCGACTGGCCGGTGGCGTCTGCTCTGGCGGTGGTGATGCTGTTGATCCTGATTGTGCCGATTCTGCTGTTCAACCGCAGCCAGGCCAAAGAGATGGAGGCACGGGGATGAAACGCTTCGGTTTTGCAAAGTTCATGTTGATCTTCGGCCTGACGTTCATTTATCTGCCGATGCTGATTCTGGTGATCTACTCGTTCAACGCCTCGAAACTGGTGACGGTCTGGGGCGGGTGGTCGGTGAAGTGGTATGTCGGCCTGCTCGACAACACTCAACTGATGGGCTCGGTGGTGCGCTCGCTGGAAATCGCCTGCTACACCGCGATTGCCGCCGTGGCGCTGGGCACCCTCGCCGCCTTCGTGCTGACCCGCGTAACGCGCTTCAAGGGCCGTACGCTGTTCGGTGGTCTGGTGACCGCGCCGCTGGTGATGCCCGAGGTGATCACCGGTCTGTCGCTGTTGCTGCTGTTTGTGGCGATGGCGCAACTGATCGGCTGGCCGCAGGAGCGTGGCATTGTCACGATCTGGATCGCCCACACCACGTTTTGTGCCGCTTATGTGGCGGTGGTAGTCTCCGCCCGCTTGCGCGAGCTGGACCTGTCGATCGAAGAAGCGGCGATGGATCTGGGCGCGAAACCGTTCAAGGTGTTTTTCCTGATCACCATTCCGATGATCGCGCCGTCGCTGGCGGCGGGCGGCATGATGTCGTTCGCCCTGTCGCTGGACGATCTGGTGCTGGCGAGCTTCGTGTCGGGCCCGGGGTCCACTACCCTGCCGATGGAAGTGTTCTCGGCCGTGCGTCTGGGCGTTAAGCCCGAGATCAACGCCGTGGCCAGCCTGATTCTGCTGGCGGTGTCGCTGGTGACCTTCCTGGTCTGGTACTTCGGCCGCAAGGCAGAAGCCAACCGCAAGCGGGCGATTCAGGAAGCGATGGATCAGACCGCCAACGAATCGTGGCAGCGACCGCAACCTCAACGAGTGGCAGCGACGGCCTAGGGCCGTCGCGTTTTACGGCTTTGCGCTTTGGCTTAACAGCTTTTGAATAAAAAGAATGGAGTTTCACCGATGAAAATGTTTGGCAGGACTCTGCTGACACTGTCCTTATTGGGCGCAATCGCCACGGGCGCCCAGGCCAACGACAAGGTGCTGCGCGTTTACAACTGGTCGGATTACATCGCCCCGGACACCGTCAAGAAGTTCGAGGACGAGACCGGCATCCGCGTGACCTACGATGTGTTCGACAGCAATGAAACCCTTGAGGCACGTCTGCTCGCGGGCAAATCCGGCTACGACATCGTGGTGCCGTCCAACAGTTTCCTGGCCAAGCAGATCAAGGCCGGGGTCTATCAGACTCTGGACAAATCGAAGCTGCCAAACTGGAAAAACCTCAACCCGGTGCTGCTGAAAAACGCCTCCGCCAGTGATCCGGACAACGCCCACGCGTTCCCGTACATGTGGGGCTCGATCGGCATCGGCTTCAACCCGGACAAGGTCCGCGAAGTGCTCGGCAAGAATGCGCCGACCAACTCCTGGGACCTGCTGTTCAAACCGGAAAACGCCGAGAAGCTGAAGGCCTGCGGTATCAGCTTCCTCGACTCGCCGACCGAAATGCTCCCGGCCGCCCTGCACTACCTGGGCTATCCGGTGAACGACAAGGACGTGAAGCACATCGCCGAAGCCGAAGCGCTGTTCATGAAGATCCGGCCGTCGGTGGCGTATTTCCATTCGTCGAAGTACATCTCCGATCTGGCCAACGGCAACATCTGCGTAGCGGTCGGTTACTCGGGTGACGTGCTGCAGGCCAAGGCCCGCGCGGTGGAATCGGGCAACAAGGTCGAGATCGACTACAGCATTCCCAAGGAAGGCGCCGGCAGTTTCTATGACATGGTCGCCATCCCTCGCGATGCCGCCAACGTCGAGAACGCCTACCTGTTCATGAACTTCCTGATGCGCCCGGACATCATCGCCGAAGTCACCAACAGCATCGGCTACAGCAACGCCAACGAAGCTGCGACGCCGCTGGTGGACGAAGCGATCCGCAACGACCCGGGCTCGTACCCGCCGCAAGCGGTGATGGCCACGTTGTATGCGGTGCCGGATCAGCCGATTGCCACGCAACGGATCATGACCCGGGGCTGGACACGCGTGAAACTCGGCAAGTAATGGCACCACCGATGATGATCGTTCCCACGCTCTGCGTGGGAATGCAGCCCGGGACGCTCCGCGTCCCAAAGCGGACGCAGAGCGTCCATTGAGGCATTCCCACGCGGACGGTTCGACGCCTCGACGAGGGAACGATCAGTCAGTATCGATTTCCGTTCATGCAGCGCCTTACCACCGCTGCCCCCTGCTCTGAACGGCCTCACCTGGCTTCCTCGGTTCAGGTGAATTCAGGCGCCCTCGGGCGCCTTTTTTTGTGGGCTCAGATCAGTGGCCAGTCGGCCAGCGAGCGATAGCGGCCCTTGTGGGATTCGAACAGCGCAAAGCGTTCAGCCCGCAGGAAGAACTCCGGCGGCGTGGCAGATTCCGGTTCCGGCGCCCGATAGTCCCGGGCCAGTGTCAGGTGCGGACGATACTCGCGTGTCGCCTCTTCAAACCCGAACGGCAACATTGCCTGCTCCAACGCATACACCAGTCGCAGCAATGCCTGCGGCGCCTGCTCCGGCGCCAGCGACAATACCCCGGCACGGCGCCAGACCTGCAACCGATCCAGTGAAATCCTCAGCGCCTCGCCCGGCGTGCGCACTTTTGCCGCCGCCTCGCAGACTTCGCCAATCTGCGCCAACGGCACCGCACCGAGAAACAGCAGCGTCAGATGAAAGTTGTCCGCCGGCACCGGTTTGCCGGTACGCAAACCCAGTTCGCCGCGCCACTGGGCAATCGCCTTGCGCTGCGCCGGCGGGCAGTCCAGGGCGAAGAACAGCCGCTTGAACGGTTGATCCCCGCGCGTTTCGTCCGTCATGGCCACGCTCCTTCGTTCGTCGAGATCCCTGGATTCTACACGCCCGTTTCTGGCGACTCTTGGCGTGGGGTTTATAGTTCAACGATTGCCATCAACCGGAGGACGTCATGCGCGAGATCCTCAGCAAAGAACCCTGGTGGGCCCGACCGCCGAATCCCGGACAGGATGAGAGCGAACTGGAATGGGGCTGGCTGGTGCATTACAGCGAAGGTGAGCCGCGTTTCGAATTTGTGCGCGAGCGGCCGACGGACGAGCAGATCCGCAACCGCAAAGGCTGCCGGATCACCCCGTCGGCGGAGTGACCCGGCAGCGCTGCATCAAGGCTCGAGAATGTCCTTGAAGCCACCGAAGATCATCCGCTGCCCATCGAACGGCATCGGATTGACGTCCGGCTGCATGCGCGGGTCTTCCATCATTTTCGCCATGCCGGCGTCGCGGGTGGCTTTGTCCGGCCAGACCAGCCAGCCCGCCGATACGGTTTCGCCTTCCTTGAGTTTCACCGCCATCGGGAATGAGGTGACCTTGCCGTCCGGCACGTCATCGCCCCAGCCCTGAATCACCTCCAGCGCGCCGTATTCCTTGAACAGCTTGGCGGCGATTTCGCAGTGTTTTTTGTACTGTTCGCGGTTGGCATTCGGCACGGGCGCCACGAAAACATCGATGTAAGCCATGGTCATTCTCCTTGCAGGGTGGGTTCGATCTGCTGAGTAGTCGACTCGGGCGGCCGCCATTCGACACGGTTGACGCCCAACCCGACCGACGGCTCGTCCCGCCCGCCCAGATTTCCCTCGACCTGCGCCGCCATGTGCAGCGTGCCGGCCATCACGCCGGTGGTCGGGTTCTGCACCAGTTTCAGCCAGGCCTTGTCGAACGTGTTGCCCAGGCTGCTGCGGATCAGGGCTTCGCTGTCGGGGCGGTCGTTGGCCTGAATGATTGCGCGGACGCCCGCCACCCCGACCGAAATCAGCGCCCCGGCCAGTTTGCCTGCCGCTGCCGCCACCGCGCTCGCGGCGCCGCGCGGGGCCATTTCCGCCTCCATGCGCTGGCTGGCACGCTTGGCCACCGGGGCCATGGCCGACTCCGTCGAGGTCACGCCTTTGGAGCCGCCGTCGGTGTGAATCTTGTCGATCAGCGCCGCGTAGGCCGGCAGCGTGTTCAACGGTTCAGTGCTGACAACCTGATACAGCGAAGCATCCCTCGCCGACGGCGGGCCAAGGGCGATGGCGGGGATTTTCTGCAACCGCCCGTTGAGCTGGGCGATGGGCACGCCGTGGCGCTGGGCGATGACCGGCATCTGCTGCGCCATCAGCTGCGCATAGAACGCGGTGGACTGGCCGAGGATCGCGTCCGGGTCGATCTCCACCGCCACCGGCGCCAGTACGCGTTCCTGATATTGCTCCAGCAGATAGGCCGCCAGACGTTTGGCCGAAGCATCCTGCTCGCCGCTGGCACTGATGGTGTACCAGCTGACCTTCATCGACAGCCATTCCTGGGTCCAGTAGCTGCTGAACCACGGGATGAAATTTTCTTCAGTTTGCTCATAGACCCGAATGCGCCAATGTTCCATCGAGCCACGGGCGAACAGCTTGACCTGCTCGGTGGCCTGCTTCGAGGCACTGACGATTTCCCGGTCGATCTGCTGCCAGGTGGCCGGCGAGACCACCACCGCCGGCGCGCTCACCGGGGCCCGCGCCGTGGTGGCGCAGCCGGCCAGCAACACCAGTGCGGCGACGAGCAGCGCACGCAGGTTCACGGTGGCGGTCCTTATCTGTTCTTCGGGCGGGAGACCTGAAGAATCCGGGGGAGATGACATGAGTATAGGTGCGTGCGGTACGCCGTTTATCCGCTGGTCAGGGCTGCATCAGTCCAACCATCAATGGCGTCGATATTCACCATTGCGACGATTGCCTTCCGCCGACCGCTCGTCAAAGGCACGATTAACCCATCCGAAACACACCGCACGAGGAGTTCACATCATGATCAGTACCGTCACCCTCGCCGTGAGTTTCCCGGTCTTCGGCAGCAATTACTACGATCAGCACGTCGTGTCGCGCAAGACACAAGCGCTGGTGTTCGACGAAGCCTTCGAAGATCTGTTGATGCCCGCCGCCAGCAATCATTTCAGCAATGAAGTGGTCGGTCTCAACGATCAGTTCCGTTTTCTGAGCGACATTCTCGCCACCCATTTGCTGGACATCGAGGCCTCCGTGCCTGCGCGATCCAGCGTCCGGGCGAGCGCTCATTTTTAATGCCAGAGGGCGCTCCCGCAGGGGAGCGCCCTCTTCGTTTCAGTCAGTCATCATCCCGGTCGCGGTGATAACGACGCCCGTCGCGGCGGTCGTCGTCGCGGTCGTCCCAGCGTCGGTCATGATCGTAATAACGGCCATGATCGCGGTCGTAATGCCGGCCATGGCGATGGTCATCATCGAAATCCGCCACACAGCCGCCCAGCAGTACAGCGGCGGAAACGGTCAGCAGCAGGCTTGTTGCACGCATCATTCAGAATTTCCCTAAAACCAAGGTCTTGACGACGGAAACGGCAGCGCTGCCCGCACCGAAGAGGCGCGGTGTGCGCTGCCGCAGATACGACCGGGGAAAACGACGATGATTCACAGACCGCCGATGACCGTTGATCGCCTCGCCCGCCTCGCCCGAGCGCCGGCCAAATGCCACCTATACTGCTTGCAACGCGCAAAGGATCTGCCCCTCAAGAACAACAAGCAGAGGTGCGACATGGTCTGGCAACAAGTCTATGACCCGTTCGGCAATCCGGTGATTTCCACGATCATGGCCGCCGTTCCCGTGGTGGTGATGCTGGCGGCGCTGGCCTTCTTTCACGTAAAGGCTCATCTGGCCGCACTGCTGGCGCTGGCCTCAGCGCTGTTGATCTCGATCTTCGCCTTCGGCATGCCCGCCAACATGGCCGGTTCTGCGGCGCTGTTCGGGGCGGCCAACGGGCTGCTGCCGATTGGCTGGATCGTGCTCAACATCATTTTTCTGCATCGTCTGACCACCGAGAACGGCTCGTTCAAGGTGTTGCAGGATTCGCTCGCCCGCATCACCGACGACCGGCGCCTGCAATTGCTGCTGATCGCCTTTTGTTTCGGTGCTTTCTTCGAAGGGGCCGCCGGGTTCGGTACCCCGGTGGCGGTGACCGGGGCCATTCTGATCGGTCTTGGTTTTTCGCCACTGGCAGCGTCCGGTCTGGCGCTGATCGCCAACACCGCGCCCGTGGCCTTCGGCGCCCTGGGTACGCCGATCATTACGCTGGCCAAGGTCACCGGGCTGGATGAAATGGAGTTGTCGATGATGGTGGGACGGCAATTGCCGTTCTTCTCGGTGCTGGTGCCGTTCTGGCTGATCTGGGCCTTCGCCGGATGGCGCAAGATGCTGGAGGTATGGCCGGCGATTCTGGTGGCGGGCGTCAGTTTCGCCATCCCGCAGTTTCTGGTTTCGAACTACCACGGGCCGATGCTGGTGGACGTGATCGCTGCGCTGATTTCCATGGCTTGCCTGACGTTGTTCCTCAAGGTCTGGAAACCGGCAACCGTCCACACCTCGGCCGCGCTGTCGGGGCGGCATGACGACTCGAAGGTCGATGAAGAAAAGGTCACGGCCAGCGCCGCATTCAGCGATCAGGCGCGCCCGGCAGTGATGCGCGCGTGGATGTCGTGGATCATCCTCACGGTGTTCGTATTTGCCTGGGGCACCCAGGGTTTCAAGAACATGTTCGACACCCGTCCGGCGATGGACCCCGTTACCCAATCGGCCAAGCTTGATCCGCAGGGCAAACCGCTGCGCGAGGCCAATCCGGTGTTCGCCCCGGCCGTGACTTTCAGCTCCCTGCATCTGCAGATCGAAAAAGTCCCGCCGGTGGTCGCCGCGCCGAAAGCTGAAGAGGCGGTGTACAAGTTCACCTGGTTCACTGCCACCGGCAGCGGCATCCTGCTCGCGGCGATTGTCGGTGGATTGCTGATGGGCTACTCGATCCCGCAACTGATCAAACAGTACCTTCGCACACTGTGGGTGGTGCGCTTCTCGCTGATTACGATTGCCGCGATGCTGGCGCTGGGATTCCTGACCCGCTACTCGGGGCTGGACGCGACCATGGGGCTGGCATTCGCTGCCACGGGGATTTTCTACCCGATGTTCGGCACCTTGCTCGGCTGGCTTGGCGTAGCGCTTACCGGGTCGGATACCGCGTCCAACGTGCTGTTTGGCGGCTTGCAACGGGTGACGTCGGAGCAGCTGGGCATCAGCCCGGTCCTGATGGCGGCGGCCAACAGCTCCGGCGGAGTGATGGGCAAAATGGTCGACGCGCAGTCGATCGTGGTCGCCTCAACCGCGACACGCTGGTACGGCCATGAAGGGGAAATCCTGCGTTACGTGTTCTTCCATTCCATCGTGCTGGCAATCCTGGTCGGCGGTCTGGTGACGTTGCAGGCGTATGTGGCGCCGTTTACGTCCATGGTGGTCGGCGCACATTGAGAATCGCGGGTGCCTCGGTTGTGAGAGTGATCTGATTCACAGCCAAGGTACCCGCGTTCCTTCTGTCGATTCATGAACCGCGCGCATGAGGCCATGCGCAAATCAAAGAAAACCTTTTCCTCTCCAGCGTGGTCACTCCTAGAACAGAGCGAGACTGGCAACCACGCCAGCGTACCCGTGCGGGTCTTTCACACCCTGCCGACCTGATAGAGGAAGCCAAGCAAATGAATGACCATCCGCCAATGGCGATCTCCCGACGCCGTTTCCTGATTCTCGGTGCCGTGACCGCAACCGCGTTCGCGATGCCCCCTTTCATCAGCCTCAAGGCCTACGCGGCCAGCCTGGAGCAACCGGCCATGGCCAAAGTAACCATCGAAGTCAACGGCAAGCCACAGGCGCTGGAGGTTGATACTCGCACCACCCTGCTCGACGCCCTGCGCGAACACCTGCAGCTGACTGGCAGCAAAAAGGGCTGCGACCACGGCCAGTGCGGCGCCTGCACGGTGATCGTCGATGGCCGGCGAATCAATTCCTGCCTGACCCTGGCGGTAATGCAGGACGGCGCCAAAGTCACCACCATCGAAGGCCTCGGCATGCCGGACCACCTGCACCCGATGCAGGCCGCGTTCATCAAGCATGACGGCTATCAATGCGGCTACTGCACGCCGGGGCAGATCTGCTCGGCGGTCGCCGTGCTCCAGGAAATCCGTGACGGCATCCCCAGCCACGCCAGCGCCAGCCTCACCGAAGCGCCGCAACTGATCGCCAGCGAATTGCAGGAACGCATGAGCGGCAACATCTGCCGATGCGGCGCCTATTCGAACATCATCGAAGCCATCAGCGAAGTCGCGGAGGTGCCAGCATGAGAGCGTTCAACTACAGCCGCGCCGACTCTCCTGCCGCAGCCGCTGCCCAAGCTGCGCAAATCGAAGGTGCGCGTTTCATCGCTGGCGGCACCAACCTGCTGGACTTGATGAAGCTCGACATCGAAACGCCCCAGCAGCTGATAGACGTCAATCACCTGAGCCTCGACCGAATCGAAGCCACCGACGACGGCGGCTTGCGCATTGGCGCACTGGTGCGCAACACCGATCTGGCCGCCGACAGTCGGGTCCGGAAAGACTACGCGCTGCTGTCCCGCGCCTTGCTCGCCGGCGCATCGGGCCAGTTGCGCAACATGGCGACCACCGCCGGCAATCTGCTCCAGCGCACGCGCTGCCCGTATTTCTACGACACCAATCAAGCCTGCAATAAACGCAATCCCGGCAGTGGCTGCGCGGCGATTGGCGGGGTCAGTCGACAACTCGGCATTATCGGCGTCAGCGATGCTTGCATCGCGACCCATCCGAGTGACATGGCGATCGCGATGCGGGCGCTGGATGCCCAGGTGGAAACGCTCAAAGCCGACGGCAGCACGCGGCGCATCGCCATGGCGGATTTCCATCAATTACCCGGCACCACGCCGAATGTCGAAACCAGCCTGACACCGGGCGAGCTGATTACTGCCGTCACCCTGCCCGCGCCGGTGGGCGGCACCCATGTCTATCACAAGGTGCGCGACCGCTCGTCGTACGCCTTCGCGCTGGTCTCCGTCGGCCTGATCCTGCAGAAGGATGGCAGCGGGCGCATCGCCGTCGGTGGCATCGCGCCGAAACCCTGGCGAGTCGAAGCGGCGGAAGCGCTGCTGCCGCAAGGCGCGAAAGCCGTCAGCGCGCGCCTGCTCGACGGCGCCACGCCTACTTCTGACAACCAGTTCAAAGTGACATTGGTCGAGCGCACGATTGCCTCGGTGCTGGCCCAAGCGAGGGACGAAGCATGAAATTCGACACGCCCGCCACGACCAACCCGATTGATCAGTTGAACGTCATCGGCAAACCCACCGACCGCATTGAAGGCCCGCTGAAGACCAGCGGCCAGGCGCCTTACGCCTACGAGCAACATGAGGCGGTCGAGAATCAGGCCTATGGCGTCATGGTCGGTTCGGCCATTGCCAAAGGTCGCATCACCCGCATCGATCTGGAGGCCGCCCGCGCCGCGCCGGGGGTGCTGACCATCGTCACCGCCGCCAATGCCGGCAAGCTCGGCAAAGGCCAATACAACGCCGCGCACCTGCTGGCCGGGCCGCAAGTGCAGCACTATCACCAGGCCGTGGCGCTGGTGGTCGCCGAAACCTTCGAACAGGCGCGGGCTGCCGCGCAGTTGGTCAACGTCGAATACGCGCAAGACAAGGGCCAATTTGATCTGGCCAGCGTGCGCGACCAGGGCGTGGAGCCGAAAGACGATCTGCCGGACGTCAAGCACGGCGATTTCGCCACCGCCTTCGCCGCCGCGCCCGTGCAGTTCGACCAGACCTACACCACGCCGGATCAATCCCACGCGATGATGGAGCCTCACGCGACCCTCGCCGCCTGGAAAGGCGATCACGTGACGCTCTGGACCTCCAACCAGATGATCGCCTGGAGCGTCGGCGACATCGCCGCCACCCTCGGCCTGCCCAAGGAAAACGTGCGGCTGATCTCGCCATACATTGGTGGCGGTTTCGGCGGCAAGCTGTTCATTCGTGCCGACGCGATCCTCGCCGCCCTTGGCGCACGTCTGGCGAACCGTCCCGTGAAGGTCGCCCTCGCCCGCCCGCAGATCGCCAACAACACTACCCACCGTCCGGCTACCATTCAGCGGATTCGCATGGGCGCCACGGCTGACGGCAAACTCACCGCCATCGCCCATGAAGGCTGGTCGGGCAACCTCGCCGACGGCAAGGTCGAAGTCGCGGCGCAGCCGAGTCAATTGCTTTATGCCGCAGAAAATCGCTTGGTGACCATGCGCCTGGCCCCGCTGGATCTGCCGGAAGGCAACGCCATGCGCGCGCCGGGTGAAACGCCGGGGCTGATGGCACTGGAGATCGCCATGGACGAGATGGCCGAACAGCTCAAACTCGATCCGATCCAGTTCCGCATCCTCAACGACACCCAGGTCGATCCGGTGAAAACCGAGCGGCCGTTCTCCCAGCGACGTCTGATCGAATGCCTGCAAACCGGCGCCGAACGTTTTGGCTGGGATAAGCGCAATGCAACGCCCGGCAGCCGTCGTGAAGGTCGCTGGCTGATCGGCATGGGCGTTGCGGCGGCGATTCGCAACAACCTGCTGGTGAAGTCCGGCGCACGCGTACGGCTGGAGCGCGACGGCAAGATCAGCGTGGAAACCGACATGACGGACATCGGCACCGGCAGCTACACGATCATTGCCCAGACCGCCGCCGAAGTGATGGGCGTGCGTCTCGACGATGTGGTTGTGCATTTGGGCGATTCGAATTTTCCGGTGTCGGCAGGCTCCGGCGGCCAGTTCGGCGCCAACTGCTCGACCGCCGGGGTCTACGCAGCGTGCATGAAACTGCGCGAAGCGGTCGCGGCCAAACTGGGCATGAACGCGGGTGAAGCGCAGTTTGTCGATAGCCACGTGCGACTGGGCAGCCAGAACGTGCCGTTACGCGAGGCCGCGCAACATGCCCCGATCGAAGTCGAGGACAGCATCGAATTCGCCGACCTCGCCAAGCAATATCAGCAATCGACCTTCGGCGCGCACTTCGTCGAAGTCGCCGTCGATGCCGCCACCGGCGAAGTCCGCGTGCGGCGCATGCTCGCAGTCTGCGCCGCCGGGCGGATTCTCAATCCGAAATCAGCCCGCAGCCAGGTGATCGGCGCCATGACCATGGGCGTCGGCGCAGCATTAATGGAAGAACTCGCGGTGGACAAGCGCCAGGGCTTTTTCGTCAACCATGACCTGGCAGGCTACGAGGTGCCGGTGCATGCCGACATCCCGCATCAGGAGGTGATCTTCCTCGATGAAACCGACCCGATTTCCTCGCCGATGAAAGCCAAGGGGGTCGGGGAACTGGGGATCTGCGGCGTGAGTGCGGCGGTGGCGAATGCGATCTACAACGCCACGGGCGCGCGGGTGCGGGAGTATCCGATTACCTTGGACAAGATTCTCGCGTCACTGCCAGAGATGATTTGATTTGTGGAATGGCCCCACGGTGAGGACGTTCGGTCTCACCGTGGGCGACTTGTTGATTAGCGGACGTCGGGATACTCCGCCTCTCCCACCTGCTCCATCCAGTCCACCACTTTGCCATCCAGCATTTCAGCAATGGCGATATGCGTCATGGCCGTGGTCGGCGCCGCACCGTGCCAATGCTTCACGTTGGGCGCGATCCACACGGTGTCGCCTGGCCGAATCACCCGCACTGGCTGCCCCCATTCCTGCACGAAGCCTGACCCAGCGGTAACGATCAGCGTTTGCCCCAACGGATGGGTGTGCCACGCCGTACGCGCTCCCGGCTCAAAGGTCACGGTGGCGCCGCTGATCCGCGCCGCATCGCTGCCCTTGAACGGCGCATCGACCCGTACCGTCCCGGTAAACCAGTCGCTCGAGCCTTTGGCCGACGGTTGTGAGCCGTTGGGAGTAACGGTCACGCGAGATGTCTCGCTGGCCTGGACTTCGCCCGCCAGCAGGGAAAGGGTCAGCGCCGAAGCGGCGATCGGATTCATGTTGAGGCTCTCCAGAAAAGGGACAGCCTCCACTTTAACCAGCCCGACTCTTCAGATAATCGACTAGAATTCAAAAAAACTTATGCAGGGCACTCATTAATGCTTCGGGAAAATGCCAGTGATCTGCTCGCTTTCCTCGCCGTGGCGCGTGAGCGCAGTTTCACCAAAGCAGCTGCCAAACTTGGCGTTTCGCAGTCGGCGCTCAGTCATACGATCCGCAGCCTTGAAGCCCGGCTGGGCCTGCGCCTGCTGATCCGCACCACCCGCAGTGTCTCTCCCACCGAGGCTGGTGATCACTTGCTGCAAACCATCGGCCCGCGCTTCGAAGAGATCGAATCGGAACTGGCCGCCCTCAGCAACCTGCGGGAAACTCCCGCCGGCAAGATCCGTCTCAGCGCCACCGATCACTCGCTGAACTGGCTGTTGCGACCGGTCCTCAAAGAATTTCTTCTGCAATACCCGGACATCTCCGTCGAAGTCAGCTGCGACTACAGTTTCGTCGACATCGCAGGTCAGGGTTTCGATGCCGGCGTGCGGCTGGGCGAGGATGTCGCACAAGGCATGATCGCCACTCGTATCGGCCCGGACATGCGTATGGCGGTGGTCGGCTCGCCCGCCTATTTCGCCAGACGTATCGTACCGAAGACCCCGCGTGATCTGACCGACCACGCTTGCAATAACTTGCGCCTGCCTACCAACGGCGGTCTATACGCCTGGGAGTTCGAGAAGGATGGCGAACGCCTGAAGGTGCGAGTCTGCGGACAGGTAACCCTCAACGGCGTCTATCCATTACTGGACGCCGCACTCGACGGTTTCGGCCTGAGCTACATCCCGGAGAACATCGTCGCCCCCTATCTGGCTGAAGGTCGCCTGATACAAGTACTGGAGGATTGGTGCCCGGTGTTTTCCGGATATCACCTCTACTACCCGAGCCGGCGCCAGACAGCGCCGGCCTTTGCATTGTTGCTGGCGGCGCTGCGCTATCAAGGCTGAAACCGTCTAGTCCACCAACGCAATCAACTGCTGACGCTGCGCATCGGTCAGCATCAACCCGAACCCGGCGCCGGCATTGTCGGCCATGTACAACGGATTGCTGGTGCCGGGAATCACGCAGGTTACCGCTGGATGCGCCAGCAGGAATTTCAGCGCCAGTTGCGGCCAGCTCTTCGCCCCCACCTGAGCCGCCCAGCCTGGCAGCGGCTTGCCCTTGAGCCGCGCGAGCAGGTCGCCGCCGCCGAACGGCCGGTTGCAGATCACCGCCACCCCGCGTTCGCGGCACAGCGGCAGGATGCGTTTCTCGACCCCGCGATCATCCAGGGCGTAGTTGATTTGCAGGAAATCCAGCGGCTCGGCCTTGAGCACCGCTTCGACCTCCTCATAGGCCGACGGCGTGTAGTGGGTTATGCCGATGTAGCGGATGCGGCCCTGCTCTTTCCAGTCGCGCAGGGTCGGCAGGTGGGTTTGCCAGTCGAGCAGGTTGTGGATCTGCATCAGGTCGATGCGCTCGGTGCGCAGCAGGTTGAACGACTGTTCCATCTGCGCGATGCCCTCCTCGCGACCACGGGTCCAGACCTTGGTCGCCAGAAACGCCGGTGAGCGCGGTTCGTGAATCGACAGCAATTCACCGGTGGTTTCCTCGGCGCGGCCGTACATGGGGGAGCTGTCGATCAGCGTCCCGCCCTTTTTGAACAGCTCGCCGAGCACCGCCGGCAATTGTTTGTAGACCGGATCGCCGGGAGCGACGTCGAAACCGCGATAAGTGCCCAACCCCACCAGCGGCAGTGGCTCGGAGCTCGAAGGGATGGCACGGGTCTGCATGGTCTGGGCTCCTGTGGCGTTCGGCGACGTAATGGCGGCCAGCGCCCGGTCAAAGGTGAAAACCGCTGACACCCCGGCTGCGAGCGTCAGCAACCGGCGGCGGGAATATTCCTCAGTGTGGTTCATGCTGGCGCCCTTGCCCCGTGGATCTGTTGCACCTTGTGTTTTGATGCAGCCCGCAAAACCGTTGGACTACACTGCGACAGCCAACCTGCGCGCCCGGTTAAAGTTAGTCGAATGTCCAGAACCCTGTTGTCACTCGTCGCATTGATCGTCGCCGTGTACCTGATCCTGTGCGCGGCGCTGTTCGTTTTTCAGCGGGCGCTGATTTATTTTCCGCAGCCCGCCAGCCTCGATTCGCCAGAGTCACGGCTGACGCTGGCCATGCCCGACGCCGACGTCCGCGTGACGGTGCGCGAGCGCGCCGGGCCCAGAGCGCTGATCTATTTCGGCGGCAATGCCGAAGACGTTTCGCGCAATCTGCCGGAGTTTTCCGAGGCATTTCCTGACTATTCGTTGTATTTGCTGCATTACCGGGGATTTGGCGGCAGCGGCGGCTCGCCGTCCGAAGAAGCGATCGCCGAGGATGCGCTGGCGCTGTTCGATCAGGTGTATGCCAGTCATCCGCAGGTCGCGCTGCTGGGGCGCAGCCTCGGTTCCGGAGTCGCGGTGCGGCTGGCCAGCCAGCGGCCGGTGGAACGGTTGATTCTGGTCACGCCCTACAACAGCCTCGAAGAAATCGCCGCCCGCCAATATCCGTGGGTGCCGGTGCAGTGGTTGCTCAAGGATCGTTTCCGGTCCGGCCAGTACGCGGCACATATCCGCGTGCCGACGCTGCTGCTGGCGGCGAGTGATGACGAGGTGATTCCACGGGCCAGCACCGAACGCTTGCTGCACAGTTTTCCCGACGGTGTGGCCACGCTCAAAGTGGTGAACGACTCGGCACACAATTCGATTTCCGAACGGCCGCAATATCTGCAATGGATGCAGGATGTGTTGAATCGCTGAGCACTTCGTCGGCAGCCGATGAAACCCGGCGCTGCTTCGTGAACCAAGTGCAAAAAGGCCAGTCCTACCCGCGCCGCGTTCTGCGGTTCACTTTCCTTCAGCCTTGTCTTTGTTCAGAGCTTTGCGTCCCATGCGCCACGCCGTTCGTTCGTCTCGCTTCGTTTCGCTGTGCCTGTTGATCCTTTCTACCCTGCTTTCTCCCTCTGCCCACGCCGGCGCCGAGCGGCAACTGGTGGCCGCCATCAACGACTACCGCGCCCATCCGCAACGTTGTGACCGTCGCCCGGCCCAACGGCTGGCGCCGCTGACGTTGAAGTCGAATCTGGCGTTGCCGGTCGGCTATGGCTACGGCGGTGGATTGCGCGAACGATTGAAAGACTCCGGCTATGCCGCCGTGGCGGTGCGCAGCATCCGGATCGTCGGCGCACAGGACGCCGAAGAGGCGTTCGAAATGCTGCAAGACGATTACTGCGGCGCGTTGCTCGACGGTCAATACGCCGACATCGGCATCAGCCGCGCCCGCAGCGAATGGCAAGTGGTGCTGGCCCGGCCGGTGCTCGACAGTCGCGTCGGCGACAACCGCAGCGTCGGCAAGGCCTTGCTGGCCGAAGTCAACGCCGCCCGCGCCCGACCCCGTATGTGCGGTCGCCAGCGCTTCGCCGCCGCCCGCCCCTTGAGCTGGAACCCGGCACTCGGCGCCGCCGCTCAGGGCCACAGCAAGGCCATGGCCTACGGCAATTATTTCGCCCACCGCGACCCGGACGGCGACGGCCCGGCAGATCGCGCCCGGGCGGCCGGCTACCGTGGCCGACAGATCGGCGAAAACATCGCCGCCGGACAAAGCTCACCGGGCAAGGCCATGGCCGGCTGGCTGGCCAGCCCCGGACACTGCGCCAACCTGATGAACCCAATGTTCACCCAGGTCGGCGCCGGATTTGCCAGTGAGGCGCGCAGTGATGAAGGGGTTTACTGGACGATGCTGTTCGGGGCGCCTTGATCCGGTTCCATCCGAAACCGTCGAAGAGCGCTGCAAGTCGCAACTCGACGGCTGATCGTCAGACCGGAGAAATCGTGGCAAGCACGCCAATCATGATGGTCAACACAAGAAAGCCGCCGAGGAAAATCGCCATCTTAGCCATGAAGGCCTCCTGAGTACTCAATGTCCGGCGCACCGGGCGCTCCGGAATGAAGCGCGTCGCGTATGACCGAACGGCAGGGCCATTTTGGGCCCGTGGCTGAGATGGTTACAGATGCAGATTCGACAGGAAAAAGCGGATCAGATGGATCGGGGTGGCGCATGGGTCGACATTCAGATCGGTACAAATGGTTTCCATTGCGCCGCTTTGATCTAGAGTCATGGGCGCCGCGCCAAGAACAACAAAAAATACAGGAGTGAAACCATGTCCGACCTGAACCTGCACCCCAACGCCGCCGAATCCCTGAACCGCTGGCACGAAATGATCCGCACCGGCAATCTCAAGGCCCTGCCCGAACTGCTCGATTCCAAAGCGGTTTTCCGCTCGCCGATGGCGCATACCCCCTACCCCGGTGCCCCGGTGGTGTCGATGATCCTCAACACCGTGTTCGAGGTGTTCGAAGACTTCAAATACCACCGTGAACTGGCGACAGCCGATGGCTTGAATGTGGTGCTGGAGTTCAGCGCCAAAGTCGCCGCAAAAGAGCTCAAAGGCATCGACATGATCCGTTTCGATGAACAAGGCAAGATCGTCGAGTTCGAGGTGATGGTGCGGCCGCTCAGCGGGTTGCAGGCGCTGGGTGAAGAGATGGGACGGCGGCTGGGGGCTTATCTGGCGGCCGCCAAGGCCTGAAACCCGGACACAAAAAAGCCCACTGACCGTCACCGGTTCAGTGGGCTTCGTGTGTCAGGCGTCTGGTTACAGAGCCATGTCACGTGCAGCGCTTTCTTTCGGCGCCTGGGCTTTTTCAGCCGAGGCGTCCGCCGCTGGAGCTGCAACCTGACCAATCACCGGAGGGGTTGGCAGTTGCAGGATCTTGGCGGTGTAAGCCCATTCTTCAGCCACTTTGGCTGGATCGTTGTTCAGCTGGGTGCCATAGCTTGGAACGATCTGGTGCAGCTTGGCTTGCCACTCAGGGCTGGCGACTTTGTCCTTGAAGACTTTCTGCAGCACGCTCAGCATGATCGGTGCAGCGGTCGATGCGCCTGGGGATGCGCCCAGCAGTCCGGCGATGGAGCCGTCCTTGGAAGCAACGATTTCGGTGCCCAGTTTCAGCACGCCGCCAGCGGCTTCATCACGCTTGATGATTTGCACGCGCTGGCCGGCTTGCCACAGGCGCCAGTCTTCGGCTTTGGCGTTCGGGAAGTATTCCTTCAGCGCGTTCAGACGGTCTTCATCCGACAGCATCAGTTGACCGGCCAGGTACTCGACCAGCGGGTATTCCTTGATGCCGACCCGGGTCATAGGCCAGATGTTGTGGGTGGTGGTGCTGGTCAGCAGGTCCAGGTACGAACCTTCTTTCAGGAACTTGGTGCTGAAAGTCGCGAACGGGCCAAACAGGATGACGCGCTTGCCGTCCAGGACACGGGTGTCCAGGTGCGGAACGGACATCGGAGGCGCGCCCACCGAAGCTTTACCGTAGGCCTTGGCCAGGTGTTGTTCGGCGATGGCCGGGTTATCGGTCACCAGGAACGAGCCGCCTACCGGGAAGCCAGCGTATTCCTTGGCTTCTTCGATACCGGACTTCTGCAGCAGGTGCAGGGCACCGCCGCCGGCGCCGATGAACACGAACTTGGCGTCGGTTTCAGTCTTGGTGCCGTCTTTCAGATTCTTGTAGCTGACGCGCCAGGTGCCATCGGCATTCTTGGTGATGTCTTGCACTTCGCTCGACAGCTTCAAGTTAAAGTTAGGCTTGGTCTGCAGGTAACCGGCGAACTGGCGGGTGATTTCGCCGAAGTTCATGTCGGTACCCAGCGGGCTCCAGGTGGCCGCGATTTTCTGGTTCGGGTCACGCCCTTCCATCATCAGCGGAACCCACTTCTTGATCACAGCCGGGTCTTCGGAGTACTGCATGCCGGCGAACAGCGGGCTTGCTTGCAGGGCTTCGTAGCGCTTTTTCAGGAACTTGATGTTGTCATCGCCCCACACGAAGCTCATGTGCGGAGTGGTGTTGATGAACGAACGAGGGTCCTTCAGGACGCCTTGACGAACCTGCCAGGCCCAGAACTGACGGGAGACCTGGAACGCTTCGTTGATCTCGACGGCTTTCGGGATCGTGACGTTGCCCTTGTCGTCTTCCGGGGTGTAGTTCAGCTCGGCCAGGGCGGAGTGACCGGTACCGGCGTTGTTCCAGCCGTTGGAGCTTTCCAGGGCGACGCCGTCGAGGCGCTCGACCATTTCCATCGACCAGGTCGGTTCCAGCTCATTGATCCACACACCGAGGGTGGTGCTCATGATGCCGCCGCCGATCAGCAGGACGTCGACTTTCTTTGCTTCTTCGGCATTGGCGGAAGACATCCCCATCGCCAAAGCCAGCCCCAGCAAGGCTGTGTTCACTTTCTTAAACATCTGTTGCACCTATGATAAAACGCCTTCCGCCCGCCGCTGTTGTACGTATGAGGTCCCCTCTTTCGCGACACTCAGGCCAGCGTCGCGGGTTCCGGCACACTTCAATTTTGACGGGTGGGCACACAAGACCGACAGGCAGTGTCGACCTCAGTTATATGTCCCTTCTGAACTGACTTCTTATCATTATTGGCTTCAGCTACTTGAGCGACAGGGGTTCTGTCTGGCCCGCCGAAAAGCGCGCCAGACTGAATTAGGTCAAACCAAGTGGGGCGAAGAATATCACGTCATGGCAAACCCGCGCGTCTGTTCGCGACCGGATAGTTTTCAATAGGTTCCTCGAGCGCTTTCTAACGTTGGTGCATTCCTGATAAGTTGTACGACGACTGACAAATTCCCCAGTCGTTTTCATTACCTACAACAACAAGGAATACCCATGAACAAATCCAGACTGCTGCTCGGTCTCATCTGCCTCTTCAGCGGCTACGTCGCCGCCGCCCCGGCGGAACAGGACGTCGCCCAGGCCGTCGATCACCTGACCCAGGCAATGTTGCACAAGGACATCGCCGAACTGAACGCGCTGACTGCCGACAATCTCACCTACGGCCACTCCAGCGGCAAGATCCAGGACAAGAAAGCCTTCATTGCCGATATCGAAACCGGCAAGAGCGCGTTCAAGACCCTGGAAATGCAAAACCAGACCATCACCCTGTCCGGAGACACCGCGCTGGTGCGCCATCATTTTTCAGCACAGGCCCTCAAAGGCACCGAGGTCGTGCCGACGGAAATCGAGAACTTCCAGATCTGGCAGAAGCAGGCTGGCAAGTGGTTGCTGGTGGGGCGTCAGGCGTACAAGTTCTGAAGCATGAGCTCTGCCGCTGACAAGGCGGCAGAGTCTGCTCTCACAACCGAAACCGATCCACCGACTGCGCCAGCCGCCCCGCCAGACTCGACAGCTCATCCGTGGTATTGGCCGTCTGACCGATCACCTTGCTGTTGCCCTCCGACATCCCCGCGATCATCTCCACCTGATGGGTAATCTCGTTGCTCGCCTGGCTCTGTTCGCCGATGGTGCGGGTGATGTCGTTGACCAGTTGCGTGGTGCTGAGGGTGGCGTCGAGGATTTCGCGGATGGCGCGCTCGACGTCGGCGGTGACCGCCATGCCTTTGTCGACCTGGGCGACGCCGGCCTCCATGCTGCTGACGGCCTCGCGGGTGCTGTTCTGGATGCGCGCGACCATCGCGGCGATTTCCTGGGTCGAGGCGCTGGTGCGCGCCGCCAGACTGCGCACCTCATCGGCCACCACCGCAAAGCCCCTGCCCTGCTCGCCCGCCCGGGCTGCCTCGATGGCCGCGTTGAGCGCCAGCAGGTTGGTCTGGTCGGCGATGCTCTTGATCACCTGAATGATGTTGAAGATGCCCTCGGATTCCTGATCGAGGGTGCGGATCACCTGCGCCGATTGCTGGGCGGAACGGGCGATGTCGTCCATGTCGCTGACCACCTGATGGATCACCTGCCCGCCGTTTTTCGCCAGTGACTCGGCCTGGCTGGCCATGTTCAAAGCACGCTCGGCGTGACGGGTGATTTCCTCGATGCTGGCGGTCATCTGGCTCGCGGCGGCAGCCATGGTGCCGGCGGCGGTGCTTTGCTGCTGGCTGCTGTCGGCCACCTGATGGCAGCCGTGGCTCAGTTGTTCGCTCATGCCGCTGACGCCATGGGCGTTGCGTCGCACCACGTCGATCATGTCTCGCAGGTCGCGCTGCATGGTGGCCAACGTGCGGATCAGCGCACTGGCTTCGTCCTTGCCTGACGGTTCGGCGATCGGTTCGCTGAGGTTGCCGTGGGCGATGCTTTCGGCGATGCGGCTGGCGGATTTCAGCGGACCCATGATGCTCAGCATCACCCAGCGACCCTGGGCCAACAGCAGCAACAGACTGGCGATCAGAACGATGCCGAGCGCGACATTGGCGTTGTGGATCGCCGCCTCGGTGCCTTCGCTGGTCTGCCGGGTATTGGTTTCGATCAGCTCGCTGAGAGCGGCCATCTGTTCTTCGAGCTGGCTGAACGCGGTATTGAAGGTCCCCAGTTGTTGCTGGGCGCTGTCCGGATTTTCCAGCGCAAGACCGACGATCTGCTCGCCGGCGCTGATGTAGGTGTCGAGGCTTGGCTTGATCTGCTCGAGCGCGGACTTGATCGTCGGGTTCACCGGAAGCTTGAGGTTTTCACCCAGCACTTCGCGAAAATGCGCCGCATGCTCTTCGACCGAACTGCGCACCTCGTCCGCCGAACTGGTGCTTTTGCCCAGCCCCACCAGCATCGCCGAATACACGTCCGCGCGCAGGGCGTCGTGCATCATGTCGGCTTCCATGTGGTTGCGCAGCGCGCTCATGCTGACCGCGTTGTCACTGACCGCCGAAGCCATCCGCTGATTGCCGACATAACTGACCAGGCTCACGATCAGCGCCGTCAGCAGGCTGGTCGCAATCAGCAACACCAAACGCAGTTTGATCGACACCGTGATTTCCTCCCAGGTCGCGCCACGCGGCGCCGTTCAACGCTTCAGTTAAGCCTATTTCCATGAACACGCTGCGTTAGAGCGTCTCAGCGTGTTTCGTTACATCCAGTAAAAATGCCGCACTGTGCGACGGTTCTCATGCCGCCCCCAACCGGCTGAGCCGACTTACGGAACTCCCGTGCCCGCCGACACCTCTCACATTATGTGGTACTTCCTTTTCGCTTTACGCTGCTGGAGGAACACCGTCATGCGTCGTTTACTACTGGTTTCGTCTCTTATGCTGTGCCTGCCTTTCGGTTCGGCTTTCGCCCGCGTGGATGCGGGGGATGTCGCCACTTCGGCCGGCGTTTCCGCCTCGCTGTATTCCACGTTCAAGGATCACAAAATGGTGATTCCGGCCCGTGACGACTTGTCGGCATTCGTCGCCAGCGGCGGAACGATCCGTGGCGTGTACCTGGAATCGGTACTGCAGCAGGTGCGTCAGGACAATCCTGGCCTGAACGCCAGCGATGAAGAGCTGGCCAACGCCATCCTGGTTCACTACGAAGGTCTGTCGCAGTAACCACGGCACGTTCGATGATGATGGTGGCTGACGGACTTGCCACCGTTACGCCCTGCCGATGGACGGCTGGCGAACGACCATGGGCAAAACCGTCGAACGGCCTCTATGATGGAGGCCATGACGATTTCCGCCTCACTCCGCTCCCCTTGCCCGCCGGGTCTGTGCATCTGCGGGCGTGATCCGCTGCTGGATACGCCCGGCGCGGATGTGCGCATCCTTTTGCTGACTCGCGAGGAAGAAAAGCGTCTGCTCGAGCGTCTGGAAAACCTCAAAGACCTCGCCGACCTCGAGCGGCTGCAAGGCAAGATGTTCGATCAGCTCGGGATTCGCGTGCTGATCGCACCGAAGTTCGGTGAAGTGCGAACCGTGCGAGGCGGCATCGAAATCGAGGTCGAAGAGCTTCCTGGACTCTGCCGCAAAACCCGCAAAACCATCCCCGCCGCCATCCGCCGTGGCCTGGAAAACAATCCGCAAGTCGCCTTCGATCTGCTCAACGCCCACGACTTGCTGCGCGGCACCTGATCATTTTTTCATGCCCACCCGCTTACGCATCTCGGCCGTAATGCTCTGCCGGGTTTTCTTCATGTCAGCCCAAGGTTCATCGCCCACTTCCGCCAGTCGTTCGTGAACGTTGCGTACGTTCCATTGATCGGCACCCTTGATCTCCCCGACCTCTTCCCGAAACAGCGGCACAGACACCGGCAACCCTTCGCGGGTACGCGCTGCGTAGGCGCAAATGGTGGTGGCGCCCAGGCCGTTGCGCAGGTAATCGATGAAGATCCGCCCTACGCGATTTTTCGGCCCGGACACCGCAGAAAAGCGCTCCGGCAACAATTTCGCCATGTGCGTGACGATGGCGTGGCTGAAATCCTTGATCTCGTCCCAGCCATGCTTGCGGGTCAGCGGCACCACCAGATGAATGCCCTTGCCGCCGCTGGTCTTGAGAAACGCCTTGAGGCCCAACTCGTCCAGCACGGTCAGGGTCAGCGCCGTGGCTTCGACCATGCTTTTCCAGGGCAGCGCCGGATCCGGGTCGAGGTCGAGGACAAAGCGGTCGGGCTTGTCCAGATCGGTGGTGGTAGCGTTCCAGGTGTGCAGTTCGACCGTGCTCATCTGCACCGCGCCGATCAAGGCTTCGGCGTTGTTGATCAGCATCACCGGCTGGCCGGTCAGCTCCTTGTCGAGCGTGCGGATGCCGGGGATCGCCAGGTTCTCGGCGTTCTTCTGGAAGAACAGCTCACCGGCGATGCCGTCCGGCGCACGTACCAGCGCCACGGGGCGGTCCTTGAGCTGCGGCAGAATCCATTCGGCGACGCTGGCGTAATACTCGGCCAGCTGCATTTTGGTGGTGCCACTGCTGGCGTCGATCACCCGGTCGGGGTGAGTGATCCGCACCTTGCCGTCGGCCAGATCGGTTTGGGACGGCGCGGTAGATTGAGCCTTTGAAGTCTTCATCGGTTTGGCGCGCTCCTCGGTGATGTCCTTGGCCGGTTTGTCCTCGCGCAGGCCATGGAACACGGCGTGGCGCACCGAGCCGTCCTGGGTCATTTCGGCAAACGCCACTTCCGCCAGCAGACTAGGCTTGAGCCAGTGCACACCCTTGGCCTCGAACCCCGTGGGCGGGTTGGCCACCGCCGGTTTCTTCACCCGCAACGGTTTGAGCTGCGCGAGGATGCTCTTGAGGGTGGTTTCATTGAATCCCGTGCCGACCTTGCCGGCGTACCGCAACTCGCCGCTGTCACGATCATGCAGACCCAGCAGCAACGCGCCGAACGAACTGCGCGCGCCTTTCGGATCGGTGTAGCCGACGATCACGAATTCCTGGCGATGCTTGCACTTGAGCTTGATCCAGTCGCTGCTGCGGCGCGACACGTAAGGCGAGCCGAGGCGTTTACCGATCAAGCCTTCCATGCGCATCTGGCAGGCGCTGTTGAGCAACGCCTGCGGGGTTTCGTCGAACGCTTCGGAGAAACGCAGCAGCGGGTCTTGATGGGTTTTCAGAACAGTGGCCAGCGCTGCGCGCCGTTCCTCCACCGGCACCTCGCGCAGGTCGACACCGTTCAGATACGGCAGATCAAACAAGTAATAGACGATGTTTTCGCTGCGTCCCGAATCGAACGCGTTTTGCAGGGCTTGAAAGTCCGGCACGCCGTCTGCGTCGGCGACGACCATCTCACCATCCAGCCACGCCGACTCCAGGCCCAGTGCCGCCAAGGCTTGCGCCTGCTTCGGCAATTTGTGCGTCCAGTCATGACCATTGCGGGTGAACAACTGCACCTCGCCCTGATCGATACGCGCCATGATCCGATAGCCGTCGAACTTGATCTCGTATTGCCAATCCCCTTCCGGCGCACTCTCCACCAGGGTGGCCAGTTGCGGTTTGAGTTGCGCGGGAATCCTGGCCTTGTGCGCCCCGGCAAGTTTGCCCGAAGCCGGCTTGCGCGGCGCTTTCGACGAAGCCTTCAGCGGCTTGACCTGCTTCGCACTGAGGCTGGGTTTGTCGACGATCGTGCGTTCACTGAGCACGCTGTCGGGCTCGGCGACCAGCACGTCGTAATCGCTTTGCGGGCGCGCGGCGCTGTCCTGATGCTTGATCAGAAACCACTGCTCTTTTTTGCCTGGCATGTGGGTGCGCACCAGATTCCACACCCCGGCGAGCTTCTCGCCTTGCAGTTCGAATTTGAGCTTGCCCTTGGCGTAGGCTTTCTCCGGGTCTTCCAGAGGAATCCACACGCCGCGATCCCAGACGATCACATCGCCGGCACCGTAATGCCCTTCGGGAATGCTGCCCTCGAACGTCGCGTAATCCAGCGGGTGATCCTCGACGTGCACCGCCAGGCGCTTGACCTTGGGATCCAGCGACGGGCCCTTGGGCACCGCCCAGCTCTTGAGCGCGCCGTCGAGTTCCAGGCGAAAGTCATAGTGCAGGTGCGAGGCGTCGTGCTTTTGAATGCAGAATTGCAGGGCGTGGTCGCCGGCGGATTTCTTGCCCCGACGTCGTTCAGCTGCCGGTTCAGAGGTCGCCGAAAAGTCGCGCTTCCGGTTGTAGTCGTCGAGATTCCTGCTCATCCTGCACCTGCCTTGTTTCAGCCTGTTCGAGTCACCGTCAGCGCGACCACGGCGATCCGGTCGACGCGCTGATAGCCGGGGTTCAACAACTCTTCGCCGAACACATCGGGATCGAGTTCGCGGTAGGTCCAGCCGAAGCGCTTTTCATCCAGCCGTGGCACTACGGTATCGAGGAAGGGATCGCGGCCATCAACCATCGCCACACCGGTATAAAGCACCAGCGAGCCGCCGAGAGTCAGGCGATTGAGCGCCTGTTCGACGATCCGCAGCGACAGGCCAGCCCCCAGCGTCCCGCCACCGTGGCGGTAAGCTCGCCCGGCCGGATCGGCCATGTAGGGCGGGTTGGCGACGATCAGGTCGAATTCGCCGTCGACGCCCTGCAATACATCACTGGCGCGCACTTCGACATTGGCTACTTCGGCCAACGCCGCGTTGATCGTGGTCAGGCGCAATGCGGCGGGGTTGATATCCACCGCCAGCACTTGCGCTTCTCGCCGGGCACGGCCGATCAGGATCGCGCCGACTCCGGCGCCACAACCGATGTCCACCGCCCGGTGGATCGGCGCAAAGTTCTGCTGCAAATGGCTGTGGATCAGTTGAGCAAAGCGATAGGTGTCCGGGCCGAAGAACACCGAGTCGGCGGCATCGGTGGGAAATCCGGAATGCACGAAAAGCAGGTCGTCCAGGCTCGACCAGCGCACCCGGCTCTTCAAGCGCCCGTCGAACTCATCGATCACCTGAGCGTCCTGCAATTGCCGCTGTTCATCGGCAGACAGGAGGCCCGTTTCGAAAGGACGCGACCATCCGAACACATCCCGCAGGCAATCGGCGGCCTGCCCTTCGTCGCGCTGGTTGACCCGTTGGTGGGTCAGCGGCGTCGGGGTGATAAAACGATAGCCGTCGGCCTGCAGGCGCCGCCCCAGCTGCAGCAGCACCAGGTCGTTGGCGGACAGTTGTTCTTCCTGATTCATTGAATGATTTCCTTAACGTGGGCCGGATTTGAGTTGGATGAATCGGCGAGTGGCGAGCAGCCCGGCCGGATGCGCATGGCGTGCCGGCGCGAGCCAAGGGATCAACGTTGCGATTTGGGTGTGAGCGTCCTGCCCTTGCAGCGCCGCACTGAGGCCCTGCACATCGGGGTCCTGTTCGGGCACCTCGATCGGCGCAGGGCCTGAGGGGCGGCGGCGGAACGCGACAGGTTTGTCCGCAGAAATCCAGTCTCCGGCAATCCAGTCGTGCACCAGTTGTTTTTCATAGGCGCTGAACACGCCGAACATCGCCGCACCATCGCCATCGATCAATTGCCAGAAGCGGCTGCTCTGCGGATCTTCGTGGCGCTTGATCCAGCCCTTGTCCTGCATGGCCTGCAAGAATCCGGACAGCTGCTGCGGATCGGCCAGCCACTGATTAACGGTCTTGCCTTCATAGCGGCAATAGTCGGAGTGCATGTGTTGGGCGAACGGACACTTGCGTTCAAGCATCGCCAACAGTTCGCGCTCCATATCGAACTCCTCGATGATTGCGCGACTGCCCTGTCCCAGGTCATTAAGCCGATAGCCCAGCGAGACCCGGCGCAGGAAATCGCTGCGATCGGCTTCCAGAGGCAACAGATCAAGAACGGCCTGAACGGCTTTTTGCGCATGGCCGGTGCTGGCGTTGTCGATGGTCACGTGCAGGGTGAAATAGTAGGGATCGATCCCCAACTCACTGAGCTCGTAACTGCTGATCAACAGGTGCAAGGGCAGCTGTTCGTAACCAAGGTTGTAACCGATCACCTCCGGGAGAAAATCCATGCCGCCGGCACCCAGGGCCAATTGCAGCGCGCCTTGCAGGTAGCGTTCGTCGGGCAGAGGACTGCTGGGCTCGAGGCCTTGTTCGGCGAGCAGTTGACGGTAGATCACGACGTGATTCTGCGCCGGATTGCCATCGCCCAGTTCTTCCAGATAGGTGCTGAGCAGGCTGCTGAAGCGCGGATCGCGCCACTGTCCCAGCAGACCATAGAGCCAGGCGCCATCAACCAGCTTGGTCGGCGCCACCGCTTGCAGGAAATACAGCGCATGCGCCTTGCAACTGAAGAACTGCCGTGCGCCCCCAGCCTTGCGTTGTTGCAGGTAGTCGGCATATTGCCGGGCAACATCGGCACAGTGCTCTGCCACCCAGGCATGCCACTGCGCGGGCTCCGATGGCAACTCATCCTTCAACCGAGCGGCTTGCAGCAGTTGATCTTCCAGAAAGGCGCGCGCCAGCGGCTGCGGATGTTCGTCGGATAAAAGCGCTTCATGGATACGCCGCAACTCACCCGAAGAGTCGAGCGGTCGCGATTGGGCGGGGGCAGCTTGCAGGTGAGTCAGGACAGTCATGGCAATATTCTCGATCGATTGGCAGGACGCTCAGTCACTCGCCTCTAATGCAGCAGAGAGGCGGCGCCTGCCGAAAATTCAATCGACGTTAAATTTGCCCGGACGGACGGAGCCCCCGACACGTTCCTGGTTTGAACAGAAGCGGTCGAAGGCTGCGAGGTTTTGCTGTCAGGCCGTACCCTTGGCCTGCTGCTCCAGGTGGACCTGCAACTCGGGGTCGATCTGCAACGCCGCCGCCAGTTCATCCAGATAATTGCGCTCGGCGTCCTGCTGATCGTCCACCAGCATCACGCTGGCCAGATACATTTCGGCGGCCATGGCCGGATCGTTCTGCGCCGCCTGAGCCACTTCGGTGGGGTCCAGCGGCTTGGCGACTTCATCGTCGAGCCATTGCTGCAGGTTCGGGTCATCGGTGTGCTTGCCGATTTCGCTGCTGATCAGGTGTTTTTCCGACTCGTCGATCCGCCCGTCAGCCTTGGCCGCCGCGATCAATGCACGCAGAACGGCGTGGCTGTGTTCTTCGACTTGCGTACCGGACAACAGGTCCGCAGTTTGCGGGGTTTGCTGCGGCGCGGCGGACGCCTGGCTGCGTTGCCAGGCCTGATACGCCTGAAAAGCCATCATGCCCAGCGAGGCCAGCGCCGCCGTGTCGCTGTCGGAGGCCAAGACCAAGGCGATTTCGGTCAACGACGGCGGCCAGGTGTTCCTTGACGCCTACCCGGTGACCTTGCCGGAGCTGGAAGAACGCCTGCGCATCGA
>NZ_BQHR01000016.1 GCF_021601625.1 Pseudomonas paraglycinae
AGAAGTGAAACGATGCATCGCCGATGGTAGTGTGGGGTTTCCCCATGTGAGAGTAGGTCATCGTCAAGATTAAATTCCGAAACCCCAATTGCGAAAGCAGTTGGGGTTTTGTTTTGCCCGCAGGAAAGTTCTTACAGCATTCTCAGCCGCCTTGCGGCTGTCGCCGCCGGCCGACAATGCTAAGGTTCAGCCCTAGCTTTTGTACTTTTCCAAGGAAGCCTTCATGCCGGACACCCAGTCCCTCAACGCTGCATTCATGGTCGTTCAGAGCAACAGCCTGGATGAACTGCGCAGCCTTGTGATCAGCATCATGCGGCGCTATCCACTGGCTCCCCTGGAGAACGAAATCGCGCTCGTACAGAGCAACGGCATCGCTCAATGGCTCAAGCTGGCACTGGCTGAGGACCCTGAAGAGGACGACTCCGGCGGCTGTGGTATCGCCGCCGCTATTGATGTGCAACTGCCGGGCAGTTTCATGTGGCAGCTTTACCGGATGGTTCTGGGACGAGAGGAAATTCCGGCAAAGTCGCTGCTCGACAAGGCACCGTTGACCTGGCGTCTGATGCGCCTGTTGCCACAGGTCATCACCCGTCCGCATTTCGAACCGCTACAACGCTTTCTCACCCATGACAGTGATCTGCGCAAACGCTACCAGTTGTCCGAACGTCTGGCAGACCTCTTCGACCAATACCAGGTTTACCGCGCTGATTGGCTTGAGGACTGGGCAGAGGGGCATCATCAACTCCGAAATGTAAGAGGTGAAGCGAAGCCGCTCTCGCCGACCAGTTGCTGGCAGGCAGAATTGTGGCGCGCTCTGCTGGACGATGTGGGCGAGCAAGGCATGGCCCAGAGTCGCGCGGGCGTGCACCAGCGGTTCATGGAGCGCATCAACAGTCTTGAACGCGCACCGACCGGACTTCCACAGCGAGTGATCGTTTTCGGAATTTCCTCGTTGCCCGCCCAGGTACTGGAAGCATTGGCCGGGTTGTCTCGTTTCAGCCAGGTTTTATTGTGCGTCCATAACCCCTGTCGTTATCACTGGGCCGATATCGTTGCCGACAAGGATCTCTTGCGTCATCAGTACAAGCGGCAGGCCCGAAAAAACGGCATGCCTGTGGTGCTGGATTCGGAATCGCTCCACCAACATGCTCACCCGCTCCTCGCAGCGTGGGGCAAGCAAGGTCGCGATTACATCAACCTACTCGACAGCCACGACGAGCCGGACAGCTATCGCGCAGCATTTCGCAACGGACGTATCGATCTGTTCAGCGAAAACCAGCCGAAGAACATGCTCAATCAGTTACAGGACGACATTCTGGAGCTGCGGCCGCTCAGCGAGACTCGAGCGCTCTGGCCGGCAGTCGATCTGACTCAAGACGATTCGATCCGCTTTCACATTGCCCATAGCGCCCAGCGCGAAGTGGAGATTCTTCACGACCAGCTCTTGGCCCGTTTCAGTGCCAACCGTCAATTACGCCCTCGCGATGTGATCGTGATGGTGCCTGACATTGATAGTTATGCGCCGCATATCCGCGCCGTATTTGGCCAACTGGATCGTCAGGATCCACGCTTCATTCCTTTCACCATGGCCGATCAGGGGCAGCGCGGACGGGATCCATTACTGATCGCTGTCGAGCATCTGCTCAAGCTGCCGGACAGTCGTTTCCCCGTCAGTGAAATTCTCGACCTGCTCGACGTTCCTGCGTTACGCGCCAGGTTTGGTGTGCAGGAGCGAGACTTGCCGACTCTGCATCGCTGGATCGAAGGTGCCGGCGTGCGTTGGGGCATCGATGCGGGGCAACGGGCAGAGCTGGGATTACCCGATGAGCTGGAGCAAAACAGTTGGCGTTTCGGCCTGCGTCGGATGTTGCTCGGTTATGCGGTCGGCAGTTCCGGAGCCTGTGGAGATATCGAGCCCTACGATGAAATCGGCGGTCTCGATGCCGCGTTGATCGGCCCGTTGGTAGCGTTGCTGGATGCACTGGAACTCTCGCATCAGCAACTGATGAAACCCGCGCAACCACAGGAATGGGGGCATCGGCTTCAGGCATTGATGCAACTGTTTTTCAAGCCCGAAGATGAGCATGACGACTACCTGCTGGCTCAACTCGAGGAGTTGCGCGAAACCTGGCTGGAAACCTGCGAGGCCGTCGGTCTGCTGGACGAGCTGCCACTGACCGTCGTCCGCGAGGCCTGGCTGGCGGGACTGGATCAGGGGCGTCTGTCGCAGCGCTTCCTGGCCGGTGCCGTGAACTTTTGCACACTGATGCCGATGCGCGCGATCCCGTTCAAGCTGGTTTGCCTGTTGGGAATGAACGATGGCGATTATCCACGCGCTCAACCGCCGCTGGACTTCGATCTCATGGGCAGCGACTACCGGCCGGGAGATCGATCCCGTCGGGAGGATGATCGCTATCTTCTGCTCGAAGCGCTCTTGTCCGCCCGTCATCAGCTTTACATCAGTTGGGTGGGCCGCAGCATTCGCGACAACAGCGAGCGGCCAGCCTCTGTGTTGATCGGCCAGTTGCGCGATCATCTCGCCAATGGATGGCGATCGGTCGACGACAACGAAGATCTTCTGATTGCCATGACTCAGGAGCATCCGTTGCAGCCATTCAGTTCGCGCTACTTCCATGAGGAAGACAAACTGTTCAGCTATGCCAGCGAATGGCAGGTGCTGCATCAACCTCACGAACAGAATGACATCGCAACAATGCTTGCCCCCCATGTTCAGGAGGAACCGTTGAGTCTGGAGCTGCTGCAGGACTTCCTGCGCAATCCGGTTCGACACTTTTTCACTCAGCGACTCAAGGTTTACTTTGAAGCGGCGCAGGTACCTCAGGCTGACGAGGAACCCTTTGTGCTGGATGCGTTGCAGCGATACATGCTCAGCGACAGCTTGCTCGGGGCAGCCTTGAGACACCCGGACAATGTTGATCAGGCGCTCGAGTCTCAAGCCCGACGCCTGCAGAACAGCGGACTGCTGCCCATGGCCGGGTTCGGTGAATGCCTTCAACGAGAGTTGATCGAGCCTTTGCCAGACTTGTTGCAACGATATCAACAGCTGTTGGCGTTATGGCCGACACCGCTAACCAACGCGCTACCGATCAATTTTGAATGGCAGGAACTGCGCCTTGAAGGATGGCTAGGCGGTTTGCACCGGCGCGCCGATGGCGGCGTACTGTCTGTCACAACAATCCCCAACAGCATAGGCTCGATCAAGAGCCGCAAATGGCATCGCATGACCAAGCCCTGGGTCAGCCATCTCGTCGCGTGCGCCAGTGGACTCTCCCTGACGACCGCACTGGTGGCCAGTGATGACACGCTCCTTCTTGAACCTCTTGAGCGGACTCGAGCGGGGCGAATTCTCGAGGATCTGCTGCTCGCCTGGCAGACGGGCATGTGCCAGCCACTTCCGGTCGCGGTGAAAACGGCTTTTGCATGGCTGGCCCAGACCGATCCGGTCAAGGCTGAAGCGGCTGCCCGTAAAGCCTATGAGGGCGATGGTCAGACCAGCGAAGGCGAGCGGCGTGAAAGTCCGGCTCTATCCCGACAATTCGTCGACTTCGATGCACTGCAGGCGGATGAAACATTCTCCGGTTGGTGTGATGCACTGTATCGCCCTTTGCTTGAGGCACCGTGGCGTTCATGGACCCAAGAGGAGGCAGGCGCATGAGCAACCAACAGCCGCTCGCCCTGGCATTCCCGTTAAGAGGCAGTCAACTAATCGAAGCCAGTGCGGGCACTGGCAAGACGTTCACCATTTCGGCGTTGTATCTGCGGTTGATCCTCGGCCACGGAGGCGAGGCGAGCGGTTTCGGTCGTGAGCTGTTGCCCCCGCAGATTCTCGTGGTGACCTTCACCGACGCGGCCACCAAAGAACTGCGCGAACGTATACGCACGCGTCTGGCCGAGGCCGCCCGTTTCTTTCGTGACGAGACGCCTCCCCCTGATACGCTGATCGATGAACTGCGTGCACAGTTCGATCCGCAACAATGGCCCGGTTGCGCGAACCGCCTGGATATCGCCGCGCAATGGATGGACGAAGCCGCCGTTTCGACGATCCACAGTTGGTGTCAGCGAATGTTGCGCGAGCATGCGTTCGACAGCGGCAGTCTGTTTACCCAGACCCTGGAAACCGATCACAGCGACCTGCTCGGCGAAGTGCTGCGCGATTATTGGCGGCTGTTCTGCTATCCGATGCAGGGCGATGCATTGAGCTGGGTCCGCAGTCACTGGGGAGGTCCGGCGGCCCTGTTACCGCGAGTGCGTGGGCTGTTTGGCACCGAGCGCGAAGCGGACTCTGACAAGACCCCCTCCGAGCTGATCGAAGAATGCCTGCAGGAACGCCGTGCGGCATTGGTGGAGTTGAAGGGACCATGGCGGCAGTGGGCCGATGAGTTGCTCGCGATCTGTCATCAGGGCGTCGCCAACAAAACCGTGGACGGGCGCAAGATGCAAGCCCGCTATTTCGAACCCTGGTTCGAAAAGCTCAAGGCCTGGGCCGAGGACGAGTCGTTCGAGCAACTGGATATCGGCACCGGGTTCGCCAGGCTCACGCCGGAGGGCATGGCTGAAGCCTGGAAGGGCGAGCCGCCGAGTCACCCGGGCCTGGATGCCATGCCTGTGCTCAAGTCGAGCCTCGACAATTTGCCGACGCCCGATGCGGCCGTGCTGCAGCATGCTGCCAAATGGGTCGGTGCCCGCTTTGAAGACGAGAAGCGCCGTCGAGCCGAAATGGGTTTCGACGACATGCTATTGCGTCTGGACTCGGCCTTGCAATCCGACGGTGGGGAGCGGCTCGCCACGCTCATCCGCGAGCAGTTCCCGGTCGCCCTGATCGATGAGTTCCAGGACACGGACCCGGTGCAGTACCGGATCTTCGAAAGCATCTATCGCATTGAAGAGAATAACCCCGAGACCGGGCTGTTCCTGATTGGCGACCCCAAGCAGGCGATCTATGCCTTCCGTGGCGCGGACATCTACACCTACCTGCGAGCCCGCCAGGCCACAACCGGACGCCTGCATACCCTGGGCACCAACTTCCGTTCCAGTCACGGGATGGTCAGTGCGGTCAACCATGTTTTCGAACGTGCCGAGTCCCGTGAGCAAGGGTGCGGAGCATTTCTGTTCCGAGAGAAAAGTGGCGATAACCCGGTGCCGTTCCAGCCTGTGGAGGCTCAGGGTCGTAAAGAACATTTGCAGGTATCCGGGCTGGACGTACCGGCGCTGAACATCTGGCATTTATCCACCGACAAACCACTGTCCGGGGCGGTTTATCGCCAGCAGTTGGCGGCGGCCTGCGCCAGTGAGATCACGACTCTGCTCAATGGCGGGCAAACCGGTCGTGCCGGGTTTGCGCAGGACGGCAAGGATTGGCGTGGGCTGCGGCCAGCGGACATTGCGATCCTGGTGCGCGATGGTAAAGAGGCGCAGGCGGTACGCGGTGAGCTTGCAGCGCGCGGAGTCCGCAGCGTTTATCTGTCGGACAAGGACTCGGTCTTTGCCGCACAGGAAGCCCATGACCTGTTGTCGTGGCTCAAGGCGTGCGCCGAGCCGGATGTCGAACGCTCCCTGAAAGCGGCGCTGGCGTGCATCACGCTGAACCTGCCGCTGGCTGAGCTGGAACGTCTGAATCAGGACGAGTTGCTCTGGGAAACCCGGGTCATGCAGTTCCGAGGTTATCGTGAGCTCTGGCGCAAGCAAGGGGTGCTGCCGATGTTGCGGCGCCTGCTGCACGACTTTCAACTGCCGCAGATGCTCATCGCCCGCAGTGATGGCGAGCGGGTGCTGACCAACCTGTTGCACCTGTCGGAGTTGTTGCAACAGGCCGCGTCGGAACTCGATGGCGAGCAGGCACTGATCCGTCATCTGGCCGAGCATCTGGCGCTGTCAGGGCAGGCAGGTGAAGAGCAGATCCTGCGTCTTGAAAGCGACGAACAACTGGTCAAGGTCGTGACCATTCACAAGTCCAAAGGGCTTGAATACCCGTTGGTGTTCCTGCCTTTCATCTGCTCGGCCAAACCCGTGGATGGCAGTCGATTGCCGCTGCATTACCACGATGAGTCCGGCAAGGCCCGCATCAGTCTGAAGCCCGACGCCGAACTGATCGCCCTGGCGGACAACGAGCGCCTGGCGGAGGATCTGCGTTTGCTCTACGTCGCGCTGACTCGCGCACAACATGCGTGCTGGCTCGGGGTGACGGATCTCAAACGCGGCAATCACAGCAGCTCGGTGCTGCATCTTTCTGCACTGGGCTATCTGTTGGGCGGTGGCGCAACGTTGGGTGAATCCAGCGGATTGGCCCGCTGGCTGGACGATCTGCAACAGGATTGTTCGGCGCTGAGCGTTGTTGAAATGCCGGCAGCCACCAGCGAGGAGTACCAGCCTCCGCGTAACGAAGCCACGCTACGTGCCACCCTTTTACCGAGCCGCAGGGCCAGCGAAAACTGGTGGATCGCATCGTACAGCGCCTTGCGCATCAGTGACGTGCTGAGCGTCGGCAATGACGAAGCTCCCGACAGTCCGCAAGCGCAAAAGCTGTTCGACGACGAACGCCTCGATCCTGAAGCTCCGCGCGAGATCATCGCCGGCGGAGCTGACATTCATCGCTTCCCTCGCGGACCGAATCCGGGAACGTTTCTTCACGGTTTGCTCGAGTGGGCGGGTGAGGAGGGCTTCGCGGTCACCCGCGAGTCGCTCGATGATGCGATCGCCCGGCGTTGCAATCGACGGGGTTGGGAGGGCTGGATCACCACCCTCGGCGACTGGTTGCAGCACTTGCTCAAACTGCCACTGCCTGCGGGCTTCGACCAACCGCCAGTGGTGCTTGAGCAATTGAAGCAATATCGGGTCGAGATGGAGTTCTGGTTCGCCAGCCACAAAGTCGACGTGCTCAAGCTCGACGAACAGGTGCGTCAATTCACTCACAACGGTGTGGCCCGGGTCGGCGCCGAAGCGGTGCAGCTCAATGGCATGTTCAAAGGCTTTATCGACCTGACGTTCGAGCACGAAGGTCGTTACTACGTGGCGGATTACAAATCCAACTGGCTGGGTGTCGATGACGCTGCGTACACCGAACGGGCCATGGAGCAGTCAATTCTCGACAACCGTTACGACCTGCAATACGTGTTGTACCTGTTGGCACTGCATCGTCAGCTCAAGGCGCGGCTTGCCGATTACGACTACGACCGGCATATCGGCGGCGCGTTGTATCTGTTCCTGCGCGGGACACGGGCCCCTGGCGGTGGCGTTTACTTCGCGCGACCACCAAGGGCGCTGATCGAGCGTCTGGACTTGATGTTCCAGGGCAAACCGCAACCCAAGGCCGAGCCCGCGTGGGAACAGGGAGTATTGCTATGAACCGGACATTCGCCGACCTGCTGCCAACGCCGCTGACCGCCGACAGCCTCGCGCAACTGACGCCCCTGACCCGTGCCGATGATCTGTTGCTGTTGCTGACCCAATGGGTCGAGCGTGGCTGGTTGCGGGCACTGGACAAGGCATTCGTGGCCTTTCTTCATGAGTTGGCACCCGATGTCGATCCGCTGGTGTTGCTCGCCGCCGCATTGACCAGTCACCAGCTCGGCCATGGTCATGTCTGTCTGGATCTGTTCGAAACCCTCAAGGCGCCGGATTTCGCTTTGTCCCTACCGCCAGAGGGGGATGCACAACCCGGCGTGTTGCTGCTGCCATCGCAACTGCTCGAAACCCTCGACGGAGCGCACTGGTGCAAGGTACTGGCCGGCAGTTCGCTGGTGGCACTGGCCGCCGACGAAAGTGCGTCGTCGCAGGAACGCCCGCTGGTGTTGTCCGGCAAGCGCTTGTACTTGCGGCGCTATTGGGCCTACGAGCGGCGTATCGACAGCGCATTGCGTCAGCGGCTCGCGGAGCAGGAAGCGACACCATCCGATCTTGCACGGCGGCTGGACGAGCTGTTCGATCCAGCGCAGCGTGCGGATGTCATCGACTGGCAGAAACTCGCCTGCGCCCTGGCCACCCGAAGTGCCTTCAGCATCATCACGGGCGGTCCAGGTACCGGCAAGACGACGACGGTGGTCCGTTTGCTGGCGTTGCTCCAGGCACCTGCGGTCGAGGCGCATCAACCATTGCGCATTCGGCTCGCGGCGCCTACCGGTAAAGCGGCGGCGCGGCTGACCGAGTCCATCAGTCAGCAGGTGCAATCGCTGAAGGTCGCTGACAGCGTTCGGGGAAAAATCCCGACCGAGGTGACCACGGTGCACCGCCTGCTCGGCAGTCGTCCCGGCACGCGGCACTTTCGCCACCATGCCGGTAACCGTCTGCCCCTGGACGTTCTGGTGGTCGATGAAGCGTCCATGATCGACCTGGAAATGATGGCCAACCTGCTCGATGCCTTGCCGCCTCATGCCCGATTGGTGTTGCTGGGCGACAAGGATCAACTGGCCTCTGTGGAGGCGGGGGCGGTGCTGGGAGATTTGTGCCGCGATGCCGAAGCCGGTTGGTACAGTCCGCAGACTCGCCAGTGGCTGGAACAGGTGAGCGGCGAATCCCTGCAGGACAGCGGCTTGCACGAAGGCTCTGACGGCTCGCATCCGCTGGCCCAGCAAGTGGTGATGTTGCGTCACTCGCGGCGTTTCGGCGAGGGCAGCGGCATCGGCCAACTGGCGCGGCGGGTGAATCAGCAACTCCCGGACGAGGCTCGGCAGTTGCTGGAAGCCAAGACTCATGGAGATGTGTTTTCGTTGCCGCTTCAGAACGAGCACGACCGGAAACTTGAGCACCTGGTGCTCGATGGACACGGCGAAGGCCCTCACGGTTATCGACATTATCTGAGCGTTTTGCGCGATCGACGTCCGGCGATGGGAACGCCGCTCGAACATTCAGGCTGGGTCGACTGGGCGCGTGACGTCCTGCGGGCCTTCGATACCTTCCAGTTGTTGTGCGCAGTGCGCAAAGGGCCGTGGGGTGTCGAGGGGCTGAACCAGCGCATCACCGACGCGTTACTCAAAGCGCGGCTGATCGAAAGCGATCAGCAATGGTACGAAGGCCGGCCGGTGCTGATGACCCGAAATGACTACGGTCTGGGGCTGATGAACGGTGACATCGGTATCGCCCTGAAATTGCCCGAGCGTGATGGCCCGGATGCCGGCAAGTCGGTGTTGCGAGTGGCGTTCCCGCGTAACGACGGGCGCGGCGGGGTGCGTTTCGTGCTGCCGAGCCGGCTCAACGATGTCGAGACCGTCTATGCGATGACCGTGCACAAGTCGCAGGGCTCGGAGTTTGCCCATACCGCGTTGATCCTGCCGGACGCCCTGAATCCCGTGTTGACCAAGGAGCTGATCTACACCGGAATTACCCGGGCCAAGGACTGGTTCACCTTGATCGAACCTCGGAGCGGCGTGTTTGAAGAAGCGGTGCAGCGCAAGGTGAAGCGCCTGAGTGGACTGATGCTGGAACTGGAAGAAGGGGCGCCGCATAAAGGATGAAGGTGCCTTCGATTGCCGCCGATAATTGACCGACCGGTCAGAGGTCGCTGTATCGCTGGTGTTCCAACCCTGTGCTATCGTTGCGGCATCATTTCGTAACGATCCAAGAGAATCCCTGCATGAAGGTGGCTGTCTGGGCGACAGAGCGCGTAGTTGGCTGCAAGCAGGCGTTGCTTGCCGGTGTGCTCTGTTTGCTCACGGGTGTGGCCGCTGCCCAGGCTCAACCCTCGACGGGCATGGCCGAACAGCGGGCCAAATCCGTCACCCAGGTTGTCCTCGGTATCCTCAGTTATGCGCGCTGGCCGGTGGAGCCGGCGCAGTTACGCCTGTGCATCGTCGGCCCGACCGAATACACCGATGACCTGGTCAAGGGCACGACGCAGGCCACGGGGCGTCCGGTCATCGTGCGTCGACTGTTGGCCGACAATCCGGCCATCGTCAGCGAGTGCGACGCAGTCTACATCGGTAAGCTTACGACCGACGAACGCAGCCGGCTGTTCGCGTCCCTGATCGGCCATCCGGTGCTGAGCATCAGCGAAGGCGGCGATCAATGCACGGTCGGCAGCCTTTTCTGCCTGCGGGTCGGCGATGAACAAGTGTCGTTCGAGGTCAATCTCGACTCCGTCGCCCGCAGCGGCGTGCGCATTCATCCCAGCGTGCTGCAGTTGTCGCGCCGCAAACCGGCGGTGCCATGAGACGCGACAAATCCACAGGGCGCCCGACCCTCGGCTCGGTCATCGGCCGTGGCAACCTGATTGTGGCGCTGGTCGCCGTGGCAATGGCCAGCGTGTCGCTGACGCTGCTTGGGGTGCTGGCGCTGCGGGTCTATGCCGATCACAACCTGCACTTGATCGCCCGCTCGATCAGTTACACCGTGGAAGCCGCCGTGGTGTTCAACGACAAGGTCGCCGCGACCGAAGCGCTGGCGTTGATCGCCTCGACCGAAGAAGTGGCCGATGCCCAGGTGCTGGACAATCAGGGCCAATTGCTCGCGCGCTGGCAGCGTCCGGAGAACGGCCTGATTTCCGAGCTGGAGATGCAGGTCGCGCGAGTGATTCTGGAAAAACCCATCAACCTGCCGATTCAGCATCAGGATCGCGAGATCGGGCGCATTTTGCTGATCGGCCACGGCGGCAGCCTGATGCGCTTTCTGTTGAGCGGTCTGGCGGGGATCATTCTCTGCACGGCGATCAGCGCCTGGGTCGCGCTGTACCTGGCGCAGCGTCAGTTGCGCAGGATCATCGGCCCGTTGCACAGCCTGGCGGCGGTGGCGCATGCGGCCCGCAGCGAGCGGGCACTGGATCGACGGGTGCCACGGGCGAAGATTGCCGAACTGGACAACCTCGGCAATGACTTCAATGCCTTGCTCGATGAACTCGAAGACTGGCAAACCCACCTGCAAAGCGAGAACGAAACCCTCGCCCACCAGGCCAGCCACGACAGTCTCACCGGATTGCCGAACCGGGCCTTTTTCGAAGGCCGCCTGATTCGTGCGCTACGCAGCGCCCACAAACTGAACGAGCGCGTGGCGGTGCTGTTTCTCGACAGCGACCGCTTCAAGGACATCAACGACAACTTCGGTCATGCCGCCGGTGACGCGGTGCTGGTGGCGGTGGCGAATCGGGTGCGGGCGCAGTTGCGTGAAGAGGATCTGGTGGCGCGTCTGGGCGGTGACGAGTTCGCCGTTCTGCTCACGCCCTTGCACAAGACCGAAGACGCCGAGCGCATTGCCGACAAGATCCTCGCCAGCATGGACACCCCGATTGCGCTGCCGGGCGACAGCAGTGTCGTGACGTCGCTCAGTATCGGCATCGCCGTTTACCCCGATCATGGCGTCACGCCCGGCACCTTGCTTGATGCGGCCGATGCCGCGATGTATCAAGCCAAGCGTTTGTCGCGCGGCGCCCAATCCACGGCCGGGTCGGAGCACCCGGTCGATCCCGTTCAAACCAGGAGCTGATGCCCGTGTTCTCACTTTCCTTTCGACTGTTTTCCACCCTGTTGCTGACGGCCATGCTGGCCCTGACCGGTTGCCAGACCGCCCCGCAAAAAGGCCTGACGCCAGCCCAGGTTGCGGTCCTCAAGCAGCAAGGCTTCGAGTTGACCGATGATGGCTGGGAGTTCGGCCTGTCGGGCAAAGTGCTGTTTGGCAGCGATGTCGAAAGCCTGAACCAGCAAAGTACCGAAATCGTCGAGCGTATCGGCAAGGCGTTGCTGGGTGTCGGCATCGAGCGGGTGCGGGTCGATGGCCACACCGATGCCTCGGGCAAGGAAACCTACAACCAGCAGCTGTCACTGCGCCGCGCGAAAAGCGTCGGTAAAGTGCTGACCTCGGTCGGCATGAAAGAAGAGAACATCCAGCTGCAAGGACTCGGCAGCCGCGAACCGGTCGCCTCGAACGACACCGCCGCCGGCCGCACCGAAAACCGCCGGGTGTCGATTGTGGTCAGCGCCGATTAATCGGCGAATTGCATTTCGCGGGTCTCACCCATCAACAGCGCCTGATTGCGCTCTGTCACCTCACGGATGTAATCCCACAACAGCGTGATCCGCTTGAGCTTGCGCAGATCCTCCCGGCAGTACATCCAGAACTGCCGGGTGATGTCGATTTCCTCCGGCAACACCGGCAGCAGGCGCGGATCCTGTGCCGCGAGGAAGCACGGCAGAATCGCCAGCGAGCGCCCCTGCTGCGCTGCGACGAACTGCGCAATCACGCTGGTGCTGCGCAGATTGGCGCTGGCGCCGGGCAACACGTTCGCCAGATACAGCAGCTCCGAGCTGAACGCCAGATCATCCACATAACTGATGAATTGATGCTTGCCCAGGTCGGCGGGGCGGCGGATCGGCGGGTGCTTGTCCAGGTATTCCTGGGTTGCGTAGAGCTGCAAGCGGTAGTCGCAGAGTTTGCAGCACACGTACGGCCCGTGTTCCGGGCGTTCGAGGGCGATGACGATGTCGGCCTCGCGTTTGGACAGGCTGATGAAGTGCGGCAGCGGCAGGATGTCCACCGAGATCGCCGGGTAGGCGTCGACGAAGTGGCTCAGTTGCGGGGTGATGAAGAAGCTGCCGAAACCTTCGGTGCAGCCCATGCGCACATGCCCGGACAGCGCGACGCCGGAGCCTGACACCTGCTCGCAGGCCATGTGCAGCGTGCTTTCAATCGACTCGGCGTAACTCAGCAGGCGCTGGCCTTCGGCAGTCAGTACGAAACCGCTGGTACGCGACTTTTCGAACAGCAAAGTGCCGAGCGCCGCTTCCAGCGAACTGATCCGCCGCGACACGGTGGTGTAGTCGACCGCCAGGCGTTTGGCCGCGGTGCTGGCCTTGCGGGTACGGGCGACTTCGAGGAAAAACTTGAGGTCGTCCCAGTTCAGCGAGCCTAAAGACGTGATGTTTTTTTGCATGATGGACGGGCTTATATGTGCGTTCTTATTAGAAGTTTGCACATCTATACTCCAAAAACAGTCCGACAACCAATTCGTGACACACGCCTCATCTCAAGGCGAACCTTTCGCCTTGGCTCCTAAGATAAAAACAAGTTCTGGAGACCAGCATGAACGCATCGCTTACGCCCAACGAAACCACGATCCAGAAGGTCAAGCTGCTGATCGACGGCGAGTGGGTCGAGTCGCAGACCACCGAGTGGCACGACATCGTCAACCCGGCGACCCAGCAGGTTCTGGCCAAGGTTCCGTTCGCCACCGCCGCTGAAGTCGACGCCGCCGTCAGCGCCGCACAGCGCGCCTTCCAGACCTGGAAACTGACCCCGATCGGCGCGCGCATGCGCATCATGCTCAAGCTGCAAGCGCTGATCCGCGAGCATTCCAAACGCATCGCCGTGGTGCTGAGCGCCGAGCAGGGCAAGACCATTGCCGATGCCGAAGGCGACATTTTCCGTGGCCTGGAAGTGGTCGAGCACGCCTGCTCCATCGGCAGCCTGCAAATGGGCGAGTTCGCCGAGAACGTGGCCGGCGGCGTCGACACCTACACCCTGCGCCAGCCGATCGGCGTTTGCGCCGGCATCACCCCGTTCAACTTTCCGGCAATGATTCCGCTGTGGATGTTCCCGATGGCCATTGCCTGCGGCAACACCTTCGTCCTCAAGCCGTCCGAACAGGATCCGCTGTCGACCATGCTGCTGGTGGAACTGGCCATCGAGGCCGGCATTCCGGCTGGCGTGCTCAACGTCGTCCATGGTGGCAAGGACGTGGTGGACGGCTTGTGCACCCACAAGGACATCAAGGCCGTTTCGTTCGTCGGTTCGACCGCCGTCGGCACCCACGTGTATGACCTGGCCGGTAAGCACGGCAAGCGCGTGCAATCGATGATGGGCGCGAAGAACCACGCGGTGGTGCTGCCGGATGCCAATCGTGAACAAGCGCTCAATGCGCTGGTCGGCGCCGGTTTCGGTGCGGCCGGTCAGCGTTGCATGGCCACCTCGGTGGTGGTGCTGGTGGGCGCGGCCAAACAGTGGCTGCCGGATCTGAAAGCGCTGGCGCAGAAACTCAAGGTCAACGCCGGCAACGAGCCGGGCACCGATGTCGGTCCGGTCATTTCGAAAAAGGCCAAGGCGCGGATTCTCGATCTGATCGAAAGCGGCATCAAGGAAGGCGCCAAACTCGAGCTGGACGGTCGCGACATCAGCGTGCCGGGCTACGAGAAAGGCAACTTTGTCGGCCCGACCCTGTTCTCCGGTGTCACCACTGACATGCAGATCTACACCCAGGAAATCTTCGGCCCGGTGCTGGTGGTGCTGGAAGTCGACACCCTCGATCAGGCCATCGCGCTGGTCAACGCCAACCCATTCGGCAACGGCACCGGCCTGTTCACCCAGAGCGGTGCGGCGGCGCGTAAGTTCCAGACTGAAATCGACGTCGGCCAGGTCGGCATCAACATCCCGATTCCGGTGCCGGTACCGTTCTTCAGCTTCACCGGTTCGCGCGGTTCGAAACTCGGCGACCTCGGCCCGTACGGCAAGCAAGTGGTGCAGTTCTACACCCAGACCAAAACGGTCACGGCGCGCTGGTTCGATGACGACAGCGTCAACGACGGCGTGAACACCACCATCAACCTGCGCTGAGGAATGGCCATGAAAATCGCATTTATCGGTCTGGGCAACATGGGCGCACCGATGGCGCGCAACCTGATCAAGGCCGGGCATTCGCTGAATCTGGTGGACCTGAACAAAACCGTGCTGGCGGAACTCGAGCAACTGGGCGGTACTATCCGCGCTTCGGCTCGCGAAGCCGCTGAAGATGCAGAACTGGTGATCACCATGCTACCCGCTGCCGTGCATGTACGCAGCGTCTGGCTCGGTGAAGACGGTGTTCTCGCTGGGATCGGTAAAGGCGTGCCGGCAGTGGATTGCAGCACCATCGACCCGCAGACTGCGCGCGATGTGGCGGCGGCGGCCGCCAAACAAGGCGTGGCCATGGCCGATGCACCGGTGTCCGGTGGTACTGGTGGCGCCACGGCCGGGACGCTGACCTTCATGGTCGGCGCCACCCCGGAACTGTTCGCAACCCTGCAACCGGTGCTGGCGCAGATGGGCCGCAACATCGTGCATTGCGGTGAGGTCGGCACCGGGCAGATCGCCAAGATCTGCAACAACCTGTTGCTCGCCATTTCGATGGTCGGCGTCAGCGAGGCAATGGCGCTGGGCGATGCGCTGGGCATCGACACCTCGGTGCTCGCCGGAATCATCAACAGCTCGACCGGGCGTTGCTGGAGTTCGGAAATGTACAACCCGTGGCCGGGGATCGTCGAAACGGCGCCGGCCTCTCGTGGTTACACCGGTGGCTTCGGCGCCGAGCTGATGCTCAAGGATCTGGGGCTGGCCACCGAAGCGGCGCGTCAGGCCCGTCAGCCGGTGGTGCTGGGCGCGGTGGCGCAGCAGTTGTATCAGGCGATGAGTCAGCGCGGGGAAGGGGGTAAGGACTTCTCGGCGATCATCAACAGCTATCGCAAGCCGCAGTAATCGTCGTCAGGCCTGCGCTCGTCGCAGGTCTGCAATTCAGATGCAGTAGGTGTTGCCGGGAAATCACGTCGGGTGGTTTCCCGGCTTTTTTGTATCAGGCGAACACGAAATATTTGCGCACGGTTTCGACCACTTCCCAGGTGCCCTTCATGCCTGGCTCGACCACGAAGATGTCGCCGGCGCGCAGGTGAATCGGCTCCATGCCGTCCGGGGTAATCACGCAGTAGCCTTCCTGGAAATGGCAGTACTCCCACTTCACGTAATCCACTCGCCACTTGCCCGGTGTGCAGATCCAGGTGCCCATGATCTTGCTGCCGTCTTCGCTGGTGTAGGCGTTGAGGTTGACGGTGTGCGGGTCGCCATCGAGCTTTTCCCATTTGCAGGCGTCGAGTACGGGCAGGGGATGGGTGTCGCGCAGAACGGTGATAGGTGCGGGCATGACGGCTCCAGGCCAGAGGGAAATAGAGCCGTCACCGTAGCGTTCGTGGGGGCTGTCGAAGTGTCTGGGGTCGACCTCCAGATGTCTGTAAGCGCTGGAGCAAATCTGCACTCCTCCCTGATTTGCACCAGCGCCGTGCATATAAGGAGGTTTTGGTACAAGCGTGCACCATAAAAGTTCAATCAATTTTTAGACTAAAACGAGATAACCATTCTGACACCTATTGCAAAACAAAATCGTCTGTACTATAACATTCGTACTAAAGAACTATTCCTCCAAAGGGAGCTTAACCTGAGTCACGGACAGACTTGAATCGGCTTTTTCTCATCTCGAAACTGACTTGGCTTTTGGCTCAAGTGTGAACTTCTACCTGTTGTTAATGAATAATGACAGTTGAATGAACCGGACAGTTAATAAGCGGCGCGGACGCAATGTCTCGCGTGCTTTGAGTAGAAGCCTTAAATAAACAGTTAATTATTATTTGTGCACTGGCGGATTTATATCTGCGGGATACGCACGCCTATCGAATTTTTATGTGCCCGGCATCAATGGAATGAGGCTTTATTGTGGACGACATAAACGTAATTGAAGTTTCGACAATTGTTGATAGTGCGAGTGAACTTGGTCGGCACGTCTGGGTGCGTGTCGGCAGTCGCCTGACAAATGTGCAGATAAGCGATGACTGCTTCATCGGCTTCAGGTGCGATTTGCAGCACGCGTCCATCGGTAAATCCAGCATGTTCGCCACCGGTGCCCAATGCCTGGGGACGGCGCAGTCGCCGGTTCGGATTGCCGAAAACGTCTGGCTGGGCGCCAAGTCCACCGTGGCTGCCGGTGTCTCCATCGGTGCCGGGGCCGTGGTGGCGGCTGGCGCGTTGGTGACAGCGGATGTGCCGCCGGATGCGATCGTCGTCGGCCGCCCGGCGCGGGTCATTGCCTGGCGCACCGTGGTCGAGGACGGCCGACCGAGCCCGGAACCGGTGCTGGCCAAAGTCCGGGAGCGGGCGCGCCAGGGCTTGCCGTCGATGCTCGATCGGTCCACGCAGTCGGTCGCGCGGCTCAAGTCGCTGAACCCCGACACCCAGACCTGGGACATCAGCGACGAGGCCCTGATCGATGCCGAATTGCGCGGCGGGGCGTTGGTGGAAATCGCCCGGGACTGCATCCTGATCGGGCGCAGCAGCCGTCAGGGCGGCATGTCGCAACTGGGCGGCATCGAACTGGGCACCGGCGCGCGACTGGCTGCCGGTGTGGTTATCGAGGCGGCCGGCGGTGTATCCGTCGGTGCCTTCAGCGAGTTGTCCGAGGGGGCCACGATCGTGGCCTCCACCCATGATCATTCATTTCGCTCACTGCCTTGGGAGGAGGCACCGGTGCGCATTGGAAGTCGTTGCGTTATTGGCGAGGGCGCCATCTTGGTAGGTCCACTGAATATTGGTGACGGTGCCGTTATCAAACCGTATTCGGTGGTTATAAGGGATGTATTGGAAAACACTGTGGTTCATGGCGTTGTTCAACTAATGGAGATTCAAGAATGATTTTATTTGCCCCCAATCCAACCGGTTCCGGTCACAACATGCGCGCGCTGTCCATCGCTCAGGCGATCAAGAAACAGCGTCCGGACATGCCACTGACTGTGGCACTGGCTTCCTTGCAGCCAACCTTCACGCCGATGTTCGAAAAGTCTGGCGTAGAAGTTGTGGATATTGCCGGACGTTTGGTCGATTACTCGAAAAAGAGCAACTTGTCGAAAGAACTCGACTGGAATAATTACATCGGCGGATATATCGCCAATACCTTCTTGTCCGGCGAGCGGATTCTGTCTTACCTGGCCCTGATCGCCGAGTACAAACCGACCGCTCTGGTGTCGGACTACAACATGGCCGCCTGCCTGGCCGCGATTTTCAGCGGTACGCCGCTGGTGTTCGTCACCGAGCGCTACGACTTCACCCTGTGCCAGCTCGAAGACCATGATCTGGCCGACGGCGGTTTCGAAGTCAACGCGCTGGAAATGGCCCGGGCCCGCACCGCGCTGCACAGCCAGTTCAACTGGATGATCAATCAGAGCCAACTGGTGCTGACCGACAAACCGTACGTGGCTTCCCTCGATCAGGGCACGCCGGTGGCCGAAGCGCTGGTCAGTGGCAAGGCGCATTTTGTCGGCCCGATGATCCGCGACATCAATGTGCAGACCGGCTTGAACGTGCGCGAGCAACTGAACCTCGGCGACTCGCCGTTCATTGTGGCTTCGATCAGCGGCACCACAATGTTTGCCCAGAACAAGGATGCGCTGCTCGCTGCGTATCTGGACAGCTTCAAGATCCTGCGCGAGCGCAATCCGGAACTGAAACTGGTGTTGCTCGGCCGTCAGGATATCCAGGCTCAGGACGGCGTCGTCTGCGTGCCGTACTACCCGGACTGGATGGGCCTGCTGCGTGAAGCCAGCCTGCTGATTTCGGCGCCGGGCTGGATCACCGTAACGGAAATCGCCGCACTCCAGATTCCGACGCTGTTCGTGCTGCCGTCCAAATCCGAGTACCACGAACTCGAGGCGCTGCGCCGTCTGGAGCTGCTGGGTTTCCCGACGCATCTGGGCCACGACCGCGATGCGATCGTCGAGCTGATCCAGGGCGAGCTGGAAAAAGACACCGATGCTTCGGCCTACTACGCGCCGCATCAGCAAGTCGCCGCGCCGGATGGCGAAGGTGCCGCCCGCGCCGCGACGCGCATCATCGAGTTGTGCCAGGGCAGCGTTGTGTCGCTGACCGAAAGCAAAGCCGCTTAACCTCAAGGAAGAGGGATTCACCATGTCACTGCATCCGCAGTTTCTATTTGATCAAGGCCTCAAGGACATCGAGCACGGCGGCTTTTTCGCCGTGACCGATGCCAGTGGCGAGGTTGCGATTTCCAGCGACAAGCAGTTGCAGGATCAGGTCGCGGCGACGCTCTACCAGGCCGAGCACGGCGACGATGTCGAACTGCGTTTTGCCCATGACGGGCTGATGCGTTTGCATGATGCTTCGAATGGCGGTTTCCACGAACTGGCCGACCGCTACTGGACGCCGCACGGCTCCGGACGTTGCCGCACGCTGGCGCTGCAACTGGACGCACTGGCGGCATTGATTGCCTATCAACGGAGGGTGCCGCAGGACGCAGCAAACAATGCCGCGATCCACGGCCTGCTGGAAAAGGTCGAAGCGCTCTACGCCCGTTCCACGCTCGCCGGTCTGTACAGCAGCGACTGGTCGACGCCGCTGGAGCTCGCGACCTCGATCGATCTCGACATCAGCGCCACGGCCTTGCTGGCGCGTATCGACAATCAGCCGTTGGGTCTCGGCTTGGTCGGGCACTTGCAGATTCATGCAGAAAACCTGATCGGCCGGGTGGCCGGCAGCGACAGCCAATCCTGTGTCGATGTGGCGCTGACCCGTTGCGGTGTGCGGGCTCAGGTAAGCCTGGTGCTGGCGCAACTGGCTGATACGCGGGACGACAATGCGCTGTCGAATCTGGCCCGTTCGTTCCTGCTGCAAACCCTGGCGCTGTTCCGCGATCCGGCGTACGGCGGGTATTGGGATCGGGTCGGGATCAACGGCAAAGTGCGTTGCGACTGGCACACTTCGTACAAACATCACGAGTCGCCATTTCCGATCAAGACTGCCTACGACGTGGCGTTGCTGTTGCAGGCGATTCAAGCCTTGCCGTCCGGCGCGAGCGAAGCCGACCGGGCTTCGGTGACGGCAGCGTTGCTGGAGTTTCACGACGCCCGCAATGGCGGGCTGTTCATGGGCAAGGGCTATTTCTGGTCGACGCCGGATGACCCGACCGTGCCATTCATTCGGCAGTTCTGGGCGCCGCCGCGTCAGCCGGGGATCTTCAGCATCGGCAACCTGACGTACCTGCCGTTGCACCTGAAAAGCCTGAAAACCCAGCTCGCCGCCGCCCACGCCTTGCAGTCCATCGAACCGGCCGCTGCCGTCACTCATCATGACGATGCGGCGTTGGTAAACCGTGAGCTGCAAGTGATCGATGGCGGTGGTGATGTGCAGCGCATTCATCCGAATGGCGTGCCGACCATCAATGTCGATCTGCAGCGTTATCTGGCTTGGCTGGCCAAGGCTCGGGCATCGAATGAAACGCCTTACGGGCTGACTGCCGAAACCGCGCCACTGGGGTTCCGTGCCGACAAGACCTGGCAGGTATTCTCCGGGTTGCACGTGATCTCGGACTTGCATGCGCTGGGTCTGCAAATCGAAAACAAGGCCAGCCTGATCGATTGCATCAGGGCTTCACAAAACACCGACGGTGGATTTGCCGAGCAACCGGGGCATCTGAGCGATGTGTTCGCGACCTACTGCGCGGTGCTGTCGCTGCGAGTGCTGGGCGCGTTGCCGAACGATATCGGCGGTTGCGTGCGTTACCTGCAAGCGTGTCAGAACCCCGATGGCGGGTTCGGCGATGTGCCGGGTTTCGGCTCCGACATCTGGCACACCAACCTGGCGGTGCTGTCGCTGCATGCCCTTGAAGCCAAGGCGCCGGACGAGCAGGGTGTGATGGCGTTTGCCTTGCGCTGCCGCTCGGTCGATGGCGGTTTCGCCAACAAGCCGGGTTACCCGCCGGATGCGTTTTCGGTGTACCGCGTGGTGTCGACGCTATTCATTCTCAACCGACGCATCGTCGATGCCGAACAGACCATCGCCTGGCTGCAAAAGCTGCAACTGGCCAACGGCTCGTTCCACTACCGGCCGGGCAAAGCGGTCAGCCTGGTGGGCACTTACATGGCCATCGCGGCGATGTATCTGCTCGACGCGCAGCCGACGTATTTGCAGGAATCGAAAGACTGGATCGCTGCCCATCAGAAGCAGGACGGTGGTTTCGGCCCGCTCAACGCAACCTCGGCAACCACTGACGAAAGCTTCGTCTGCATCCAGACACTGCTGATTCTCGAACAAGGGCTGTCGCCATACTGGGTTGCGTTGTTGAACTGACCCGCACACAGCATCGAAGGACGTTAAGTCATCATTTTGCCAGGGGAGGCGCTGATGAAAATTTTAGTGACAGGGGGCGCGGGCTTCATTGGCTCGGCCGTGGTGCGGTTTCTGATTGAAGAGACCGAATGTGAAGTGATCAACGTCGACAAACTGACCTACGCCGGCAACCTTGAATCGCTGGCCGATGTGTCCGATTCGCCGCGTTACCGTTTCTGCCAGGTCGACATCTGCGACAAGCCGGCGCTGGACGAACTGTTCGCGCGCCTGCAACCGGATGCGGTGATGCACCTGGCCGCCGAGTCCCACGTGGACCGCTCGATCGATGGCCCGCAAGCCTTCATCGAAACCAACATCGTCGGCACCTACACGATGCTCGAAGCGGCGCGTGGTTACTGGAACCGACTGGACGCGGCGCGTCAGGCGGCGTTCCGTTTCCATCACATTTCCACCGATGAAGTGTACGGCGACCTGGAACCCGAAGATCCGGCATTTACCGAGCGCACGCCGTATGCGCCGAGTTCGCCGTACTCGGCAACCAAGGCCGGTTCCGATCATCTGGTTCGCGCCTGGCATCGCACCTTTGGCCTGCCGGTGGTCATGAGTAACTGCTCGAACAATTACGGGCCGTATCACTTCCCGGAAAAACTGATTCCTCACGTCATCCTCAATGCGCTGCAAGGCAAGCTGCTGCCGGTGTATGGCGATGGCGCGCAGATTCGCGACTGGCTGTTCGTCGAAGATCACGCCCGCGCACTGTATGCGGTGGTTACGCGCGGTGAGGTCGGGCAGACCTACAACATCGGCGGCCACAACGAGAAGACCAACCTGGAAGTGGTGCACACCCTGTGCGATCTGCTCGAAGCACGCGGTGCGGAAAAACCGGCGGGCGTCGCGCACTTCCGCGACCTGATCACCTTCGTCAAGGATCGTCCGGGCCACGACAAACGCTACGCCGTCGATGCCGGAAAAATTCACGCGACGCTGGGCTGGACGCCGCAGGAAACCTTCGAAAGCGGCATGCAGAAAACCGTCGACTGGTATCTGGATAACCGCGCCTGGTGGGTGCGGGTGATGTCCGGTGCCTACGCGCTGGAGCGCCTCGGCGAGCAAAGCGACAAAGCCCTTGTGGCCTGAACGTTCAGTCATTCAAATCTCACTGCTTGAAAGGAAAAAAGCATGGCCAAGTACAAAGGAATTCTGCTGGCGGGCGGCGCCGGTTCGCGTCTGCACCCGATCACCCTGGGCGTCTCGAAACAGTCGCTGCCGGTGTATGACAAACCGATGATCTATTACCCGCTGTCGGTGCTGATGCTGGCGGAAATCCGCGAGATCCTGATCATCTCCACCCCGGAAGATCTGCCGGGTTTCCAGCGCATGCTCGGCGACGGCAGTCAGTTGGGCCTGAGCTTGAGTTACGCGGTGCAACCGAGTCCGGACGGCCTCGCTCAGGCGTTCATCATCGGTCGTGAATTCGTCGGTGAAGACAACGTCTGCCTGGTGCTCGGTGACAACATTTTCTACGGCGCCGGCTTCGGTGAAACCCTGCTGCAAGCGGCGGCGCGTGATGAAGGCGCGACAGTGTTCGGCTATTACGTGGCCGATCCCGAGCGCTTTGGCGTGGTGGAATTCGATGCTGCCGGCAAGGCCTTGAGCATCTGCGAAAAACCGAGCGATCCAAAGTCCAACTACGCCGTCACCGGCCTGTATTTCTACGACAACGAAGTGCTGCAGATTGCCGCCGACATCAAGCCGTCGCCGCGCGGCGAGCTGGAGATCACCGACGTCAACAACGTCTACCTGCAACGCGGCAAATTGAATGTGTCGGTGATGGGCCGTGGCATGGCCTGGCTCGACACCGGCACTCACGACGCGTTGATGGAAGCGGGCAATTTCGTCCAGGCCATCGAGAAACGCCAGGGCCTGAAAATCGCCTGCCTCGAAGAGATCGCCTACCACAAGGGCTGGATCGACGACGCGCAATTGCTGGTGCATGCGGGCAGCATGAGCAAGACCGGTTACGGTCAGTACCTGGCGCGTTTGATCCACGATGATGTGGTGGTGGCGATGGATGCGCAGCGCCCGTTGAAAGGCGCTGCCTGATCAAGTGTGGGAGCGAGCCTGCTCGCTCCCACAGGGTCAGTGGCCGGTCACGCTGTCGAGTTCGGCAGCTTTGACCGTAGCGCGTGGATCGGCCGACGGAATTTGCAAACGGGCCAGGCGATTGGCGTGGGTCGGCGCTTCGGCCGCCAGCGGCGAGCGGCGTTTGCGGGTTTCTTCACGCAGCACCGGCAAGACTTCCTTGCCGAACATGTCGAGTTGTTCCAGCACGGTCTTCAGCGGAATGCCGCCATGGTCGAACAGGAACAGCTGGCGCTGATAGTCGCCGAAGTACTCGCGGAAGGTCAGGGTCTTGTCGATGATTTCCTGGGGGCTGCCAACCGCCAGCGGGGTCATCTCCATGAACTCTTCCAAGGATGGACCGTGGCCATACACCGGGGCGTTGTCGAAGTAGGGGCGGAATTCACGGCGTGCATCCTGCGAGTTGCGACGCATGAAAATATGCCCGCCGAGACCGACGATCGCCTGCTCCGGCGTGCCGTGACCGTAATGGGCAAACCGCGCGCGGTAGAACTCGACCAGCGCCATGAAATGCTCACGGGGCCAGAGGATGTGGCTGGCGAAAAAACCGTCGCCGTAATACGCGGCCTGCTCGGCGATTTCCGGGGTGCGGATCGAGCCGTGCCAGACGAAGGGCGGCAGGTCATCGAGGGGCCTCGGGATCGAGGTGAAGTTTTTCAGCGGAGTGCGAAAGCGTCCACTCCAGTTGAGGTCTTCTTCGCGCCAGAGCCGGTGCAGCAGGCGATAGTTTTCCATCGCCAGTGGCAGACCGTCGGCGATGCTCTTGCCGAACCAGGGATAGACCGGCGCGGTGTTGCCCCGGCCGAGCATCAGGTCCATACGGCCGCCGCAGAGGTTTTGCAGCAGCGAATATTCTTCGGCCAGACGCACCGGATCGTTGGTGCTGATCAGGGTGGTAGACGTCGAGAGAATGATGCGTTGGGTCTTGGCTGCGATGTAGGCCAGCAGCGTGGTGGGAGAGGAGGTGATGAACGGGGGATTGTGGTGCTCGCCGGTGGCGAACACGTCCAGCCCGATGTCTTCGGCCTTCTGCGCAATTTGCAGGGTGGCCTGGATGCGCTCGGATTCGCTGGGGGTACGGGCGTTGGTAGGGTCTTGTGTGACGTCGCCAACGGTGTAGATCCCGAATTGCATAAAGCCTCCTTGCCTTGGGTAAAGGTGTGTTTGAAACCCTTGCCGCGAAGAATGAATCGTCGCGGCACTTGAAATGTACGCCTGTACACGTACAATCGCAATTCTGCATCATCGTCTGAACGGCTTTGAACACCTCATCGAGAGAGGAACGCGATATGGAACTGGGATTTATCGGTCTGGGCACGATGGGCGCACCGATGGTGCTGAACCTGCTGAAAGCCGGGCATCGGGTCCGCGTGTGGAATCGTTCGTCGGCACCGCTGGAAGCACTGGCCAAGGCCGGCGCCGAACCTGTCGAGACACCGGCGCTGGCGGCGAAGGCCGAGGTGCTGATTTCCATGCTCGGCGATGACACGGCAATCCGCTCGGTGTTCTTCGACGCCAAGGCGCTGGACGGTCTGCGGGCCGGCAGCGTGCACGTCAACATGTCCACGGTGTCCGTGTCGCTGGCCAGAGAACTGGCGACCGTGCATGAAGCACGCGGCGTCGGTTACGTGTCGGCACCGGTGCTGGGGCGGGTCGATGTGGCGGCTGCCGGCAATCTGAACATTCTCGCCTCCGGGCCCGCCGAAGCACTGGCCCGGGTGCAGCCGCTGTTCGATGTGCTGGGGCGCAAGACCTGGACGCTCGGCGACACGGCTGAAGTGGCTTGCGCCGCCAAACTGTCGGCCAATCTGATGATCGCCTCGGCAATCGAATCCATGGCCGAAGCCTCGACCCTGGCCGGCGGCTACGGTATCAGTCGCGAGGCGTTCATCGAGATGATCACCTCGACCCTGTTCGCCATGCCGGTCTATCAGGGCTACGGCAAGCTGATGGTCGATGAGAAATTCGAGCCGGCCGGTTTCAAATTGTCGCTGGGTCTCAAGGATGTACGCCTGGCGCTGGAGGCCGGTGAAGCGGCCCAGGTGCCCCTGCCGTTTGCCAGCGTGTTGAGGGACAACCTGCTGGACGGCATGGCCCATGGTCAGGCCGATCAGGACTGGGCCTCACTGTCGAAAGTCAGTGACCGGCGTGCCGGCGTGAAGTAATCAAAAGATTCAAGCAACGTAACTTGTTCGCAAGTTACGTGGTCTCTTGCGCCTCGCGTTATTGTCGGACAGTAATTGCTCTTTTATTTGGGAAATGAAAGAAGTCTGATAATAGTGCTTGTCAAATGTACGACTGTAGACGTACATTTTTATCGGGGTTAAACAACAATAAAAAGTTCTGTCTGTTTTTTCGTCTGCTGATCGTAAATAAATAATAGCTAGGAGCCGTTATGAAAAATCTAATGCAATGGAACAGCCTTCCCTCCGAATCCAATGAATGGCTCGAGAAGGTGCGTGCACTGAATCCGCTGATTATTCAGCACCGCGATTACAGCGAGCAGACCAATGCGACGCACAAGGATGTGATGTCCCGATTCTTCAAGGAAGGTTTTGGCCGAACCTCGGTGTCCAAGGCGTTCGGCGGGTCCCAGGTCGATATCCAGACCACCTCGGCCCTGCTGCTGGAATTCGCCCGGTTTGACGCCTCGCTGTCCTGGCAGCTGGCGGTGCAAGTGGCGATGGGGCGCCTGTCGGACTACCTGCCGGAAGCCACTTCCGAAGCGATCTACAACCACTGCGACGGTTTCGTGATCGGCGCCATCCACTCCGGTGGCGAAGCGCTGCCGATGGGCGACGAGTACCTGCTGAGCGGCAAATGGGCGTTCGCCAGCGGCTCGGCCCACGCCGACTGGCTGGTCTGCACCGCCACAGTCAAGGGCACTGAAAACAACACCACTCCCGAAGTGCGGATGTTCTTCGTGCCCGCCAGCCAATGCACCATCCTGCCGACCTGGGACACCCTGGGCATGCGCGGCACCGGCAGCCATCACTTCCAGTGCTCCAGCGTGATCGTCCACAAGTCTTTCTCGCTGGATGTCGAAACCCTCAAGCAATCCCCCGAAGCGCGCAGCTCCCGGGCCTACGCCACCGGTTACTACGAGTTCGGCACCCTGGCGGCGATGTCCACCGTACTGGGCGTGGCCCGCGCTGCGGTCGACCATTTCCGCAATGACCGCGCCGTGAACACCGATCCGGGTCTGGAAGGGGTGATCTTCGAGAAGACCGGTCGCGCCATCTCCTCGGTGCATACCGCACAACTGCTGCTGGAAGATGCTATCCATCAGGTGATCAACCGGGGTGAAACCATCGGCGAACCGGTCAGCGCCCGCGTCGGCCTGGCAGCCTCGGTGCTGACCGAGAACTCGGTCAATGCGGTCAACCAGATCTACTCGATGGCCGGTTCCAAAGCCGTCTACAAGTCGCACTTCCTGGAGCGTTGCTTCCGCGATATCCACACCGGTTCGAAACACTTCACCCTTTCGCCTTTGAACTTGCACGGTATCGGCAAGTATTACCTGGATAAAACCAACGTACTGGCCGCGGCGTAACAACGGATAAATAAAGCGGGCGCGTTTACAAGTGAAAGTTCACAAGGATCGATAACGCGCCCGCCTTAAGTTGCACCTTTATTTTCTTAAAACTCAAACTTTTGTGCTCGCAGCAAAGAGTCAAGGGAGTGCCACATGCTTGCTCGAAACATTATCAAGTCGCTGATCTTTATTATTCTTGTGGTGGTGTTGTCTGCTGCACTGGGCTGGCGTTTCTGGTCGCCGCCACCGGCGGCGGCCGAGCAACGGATTCCCAGCACCCGGGTCGGTCTGGCCGTGGTCAAGAAACAACCGTACACCTACTACCTCGAAGCCATCGGCAAACTCGAAGCCCAGCGTCAGGTGCTGGTGTCGGCTGAAGTCAGCGGCAAAGTGGTGGACATCGATTTCGAGTCCGGCGATGAAGTGAAGGCGGGGCAAGTGCTGCTCAAGCTCAACGATGCGCCGGAGCAAGGCGAACTGGTTCGCCTGAAAGGCGAGTACGAATCGGCCAAGGCCCAGTTCGCCCGGGTCCAGGAACTGGCCAAGACCGGCGCCGAAAGCCGTCGCGCCTTCGACAGTGCCCGCGCTCAATACGACGCGGCCAAAGGCGACATGGAGCGCATGCAGGCGCAGATCGCTCAACGGCATATCCGCGCGCCGTTCGCCGGCACCCTCGGCATTCGCCAGGCGCACCTGGGCCAATACCTGCAGGCCGGCAGCGCGGTGGCAACCCTGACCGATCCGGGCGTGCTGCGCGTCAACTTCACCCTCGCCGAGCGCGATGGCTCGCAAGTGCAACTGGGCCAGACCGTGCAGGCCAAGGTCGATGCCTGGGGTGATGTGACCTTCGCCGGCAAGATCGTCGCGGTCGATCCGCAGATCAACCAGTCCCACACCATCAACGTGCAAGCGGTCATTACCGACACGCAAAAACGCCTGCGTCCCGGCATGTACGCACGGGTCTCGGTGACCCTGCCGCAGACCGCCGAGCTGCTGATTCCGGAAACCGCGATCACCTACAACGCCTACGGCGAAAGCGTGTTTTCGGTCTACACCGACGAGGCCGGCGTGCAGAAGGTCAAGCGTGAAAGCATCAAGGTCGGCGAGCGCCGCGATGGCTGGGCGGTGGTCGACAAGGGCCTGACCGAAGGCGTGCAAGTGGTGACGTCCGGTCAGCTCAAGCTCCACGACGGCGTGGCGGTGGAAGGCGTGCCGGACACGATTGCTCTTAAACTCAGTGGGCTGGAAAAATGAATTTCACCGACCTCTTTCTTCGCCGCCCGGTGCTGGCCGTGGTGGTCAGCACGTTGATCCTGCTGTTCGGGGTGCGCGCGCTGATGAACCTGCCGATCCGCCAGTACCCGATGCTGGAAACGTCGACCATCACGGTCACGACGCAGTATCCCGGCGCCTCTTCGGAACTGATGCAAGGCTTCGTCACGCAGCCGATCAGCCAGGCCGTGGCCTCGGTCGAGGGCATCGACTATCTGTCGTCGGCCTCGACCCAGGGCCGCAGCCAGGTGACGATCCGCATGGCACTGAACAGTGATTCCATCGCGGCGCTCACGGAGGTCATGGCCAAGGTCAACCAGATCAAATACCGCTTGCCGAAGGACGCCTACGACCCGGTGGTGGAACGCACTTCCGGCGGCTTCACCAGCGTGGCCTACGTCGCGTTTGCCAGTTCCAACCTGACCATTCCGGAGATGTCGGATTACATCTCCCGCGTCGTCGAACCGATGTTCGCCGGCATCGAAGGGGTGGCCAAGATCAACATCATGGGCGAGCAGAAACTGTCCATGCGCCTGTGGCTCGACCCGCAGCGTCTGGCCGGCTACGGCATGACCGGGCAGGACGTTTCGGCGGCCATCGAGGGCAACAACTTCCAGGCGGCTCCCGGTCAGGTCAAAGGCCTGTACGTGGTCAGCAACCTGCGGGTCAACACCGACCTGAACAGCGTCGAAGATTTCCGCGACATGGTGCTGCGCAACGACAACGGCCACATTATCCGTGTGCGTGACGTTGGCACTGTGGAACTCAACGCCGCCTCCACCGACACCAGCGGCGCGATGAGCGACGTACCGGCGCTGTTCCTCGGTCTGGACGCCGCACCGACCGGCAACCCGTTGGTGATCGTCAAACGTGTGCGTGAATTGCTGCCGCAGATCCAGGAAACCCTGCCACCGGGCGTGACCGTGCAGATCCCGTTCGAAGTGGCGCACTTCATTCAGTCGTCGATCGACGAGGTGAGCTACACCCTGCTCGAAGCGCTGGTGATCGTGGTGCTGGTGATCTACCTGTGCCTCGGTACGTTCCGCACCGTGCTGATTCCGCTGGTGACGATTCCGCTGTCGATGCTCGGCGCGGCGATGCTGATGCAGATGTTCGGCTTCAGCCTCAACCTGCTGACCCTGCTCGCCATGGTGCTCGCCATCGGGCTGGTGGTGGACGACGCCATCGTCGTGGTGGAAAACGTCCACCGTCACATCGAAGAGGGCAAGACCCCGTTCGACGCGGCACTGATCGGCGCCCGTGAAGTGGCCGGGCCGGTGGTGGCGATGACCTTCACCCTGGCGGCGGTGTACGCGCCGATCGGTCTGATGGGCGGCCTCACCGGCACGCTGTTCAAGGAGTTCGCGCTGACCCTGGCCGGCGCCGTGGTGATTTCCGGCATCGTCGCCCTGACCCTGTCGCCGATCATGAGTACCCGCTTGCTGGACGCGAAAACCAGCGAAGGCTTCATGGCGGTCAAGGCGGATCGATTCTTCCAGTATCTGTCCCGTCGTTATGGCGCGCTGCTCGGCGGTTCGCTGGCACGTCGCTGGATCAGCCTGAGCGTGGCGCTGGTGATCTTCTTCAGCCTGCCGTTCCTCTATCGCTCGGCGCAGACCGAACTGGCACCGCTGGAAGACCAGAACATCCTGCTGACCGCAATCAAGGCGCCGCAGCACGCCAACCTCAATTACCTCGAGGCCTACGCCCACGAGCTGTACAAGACCTTCAACGAAATCCCCGAGGGTTACAGCAACTGGGTGGCGAACGGTTCCGACGGTCTGTCCAACAGCGTCGGCGGGATCAACCTGGTGGACTGGGAAAAACGCGGCCGCGATGCCAACACCATCCAGCCCGACTTGCAGGCGCGGGTGAACCAGATCGAAGGCACGAGCATTTTCGTGTTCCAGATGCCGCCGTTGCCGGGCTCTACCGGTGGTCTGCCGGTGCAGATGGTGATCCGCAGCGATCAGGAATACCTGGCGCTGTACAACGTGATGGATCAGCTTAAACAGGCGGCGCAGGCCAGCGGTCTGTTCGCGGTGGTCGACAGTGATCTGGACTTCAACAACCCGGTGGTGGAAATCCAGGTTGACCGGGCCAAGGCCAACGCTCTGGGCATCCGCATGCAGGACATCGGCGAAACGCTCAACAGCCTGATCGGCGAGAAGTACGTCAACCGGTTCTCGTTCCATGGTCGCTCCTACGACGTGATCCCGCAGTCGGTGTCGGCGGATCGCCTGACTCCGGAAACCCTGAAGCTGTATTACGTGAAGGACCAGAAGGGCAATCCGGTGCCGCTGTCGACACTGGCCACTCTCAGCGTCAAGGTCGAGCCAAATCGCCTGACCCAGTTCAACCAGCAGAACTCCGCCACGTTCCAGGCCATTCCGGCGCCGGGCGTGACCCTGGGCGATGCGGTGGGCTTCCTGCAAAAACAATCGGAAGGTTTCCCCGCCGGCTTCAGTTTCGACTGGCAGTCCGACGCCCGCCAATACGTGCAGGAAGGCAACAGCCTGGCGTTCACCTTCGGCCTGGCCCTGGTGATCATCTATCTGGTGCTGAGCGTGCAATACGAGAGCTTCCGCGACCCGTTCATCATTTTGATCAGCGTGCCGTTGTCGATCTGCGGGGCTTTGGTGCCCCTGGCGCTGGGCATGACCTCGATGAACATCTACACCCAGATCGGCCTGATCACGCTGATCGGTCTGATCAGTAAGCACGGGATCCTGATGGTCGCGTTCGCCAACGAGTTGCAGCGCCAGCAAGGCATGGACCGCGTGCAAGCGATCCAGCACGCCGCGCAGGTGCGGCTGCGACCGATCCTGATGACCACCGCTGCCATGGTGGTCGGCCTCGCGCCGCTGTTGTTCGCCAGCGGGGCCGGCGCCAACAGCCGCTTCGGCCTGGGGCTGGTGATTGTGGTGGGGATGCTGATCGGCACCTTGTTCACCCTGTTCATTCTGCCGTCGGTGTACACGCTGCTCAGTTCGATCAAGCAACCGAGCCACGCACCCGAAGCCGAACCGGCCGGTGTGCCGCAACCCATCCTGTGAGGACGTGACATGCATTCGATTACACGTTTGATGCTGGCGCCGCTGGCGGCGTCCATTCTGTTGGCGGCGGGTTGTGTGAACTACGCCGGGATCGATCATCAGGGCAAATTGCTGGCGGTCGGCGATGCGCCGTCCGACAGCCTGAAAGACAAACTGCCACCGGCCCAATGGCCGCGTGCGGACTGGTGGACATCGCTGGGCGATCCACGTCTGGGTGCTCTTATCGAAGAGGCTTACGCCAGCAACCCGGACTTGCAGGAAGTCGCTGCCCGGGTCGCGAAAGCCAACGCATTTCTCGACCTGCGCGACGCCGAGCGTTATCCGGAAATGGACGCGTCGGCGGGTGTCACTCGCGGTCGGCTGTCGCGCTTTGAGGACTACAGCGGCGAGGGCCACAAGTATTTCACCGCACGCAATCTGGCGGTCAATTTCGGCTACACCTTCGACCTCTGGGGTGGCCAGCGTGCCGCGTGGGAGTCGGCGCTCAACAGCGCAAGGGCGGCGGAAGTCGACCTGCAATCGTCGCGGCTGATTCTCGCGACCAATGTGGTCAAGGCTTACAACCAGTTGGCGTATGCGTGGCAGGTGTCGGAGCTCAACCAGCGCGATCTCGAACGCTTGAGCAAACTGGTTGACCTGACGGATTCACGTTACGGCTCGGGCCTCGACAACCTGTCGCAACTCAAGCAGGTGCAGAGCCTCAAGGCGCGTTCGGAATCGACCCTGATCGGCGCCAACGAAGACATTGAAATTGCTCGTCTCCAGTTGTCGGCGCTGATCGGCAAAGGCGTTGATCGTGCGCACACGCTCGAGCGCCCATCGAATCTGCAAGCCAGTGTGGTGGCCTTGCCGGCGCAGTTGCCAGCCCAGTTGTTGGGCCGTCGTCCGGACATCGTCGCCGCACGTTGGCGCGTGGAGGCCGAGACTAAAAACGTCGAGGCGGTGAAGACCACGTTCTACCCGAACATCAATCTGGTGGCGGCGGCGGGTTCTCATGCACTGACGGGAGATGCGCTGTTCGCCGGGGTCAGCAAGTTCTGGAATGTGGCGCCGACGGTGTCGCTGCCGATCTTCGATGCCGGGCGCCTGCGCTCGGATCTCAAGGCTGGCAATGCCGAACTCGACAGCGCCATCGCGCAGTACAACCGGGTGTTGAATTCGGCGCTGCATGAGGTGGCGATTTCGGTGACGCAGTTGCGTTCGTTCGAGCAGCAAATCGTCGTGCAGCGCGATGCCTGTGCGATTGCCCAGTCGTCTTACGATCTGTCGCAGTCGCGCTACAAGGCCGGCGAGGACACGTTCCTCGATGCGCTTAACATCGAGCAACAATTGATTCAGGACGAAATGCGCCTGGCCTTCCTCAACAGCAAGCACATCGACAGTTCGGTTTCGTTGATGGCAGCGCTGGGCGGCGGGTTCCAGGCGCCCGCGCTGGAGACAGCGCAGAGCAGCGATTTGTAGTTGTTTTGCGGGACGCCGCCTCCGGGGCGGCTGTCGCGGGGAAAAAACATCTTGTGTATAGTCTTACTGTTCTCGTATAGACGAATACAAGCCGGATTTTTCCCGCCTATATCATCAAGGGTACCTACCTATGAACGTCCCGAATCATCCCAATCAGGATCAGATCCTTCTGGAAAATGTGCTGAACGCATTGGGAAGCCCGCTACGCCTGACCGTGTTGAAAGTGTTGTCCGATGGCCAGGAACATCCGTGCGGCCGGATCCTCAAGGGCGCATCGAAGTCGACCATGACCCACCACTGGCGGGTTCTGCGCGACAGCGGTCTGATTTGGCAGCGCCCTTACGGTCGGGAAAACCTGCTGTCCCTGCGTCGTGAAGACATGGACGTGCGTTTTCCGGGATTGCTCGACTCGCTGCTGGCGGCGGTCAAGACCGATGAACAGACCATCAGCGTCATCAGCAAACACGAAGTGACCGAAGAAGTCGGAGCCGAGTGACAGACACCGCCGGTGAAGGGTTGGCCTTCCACGGCAACCAACAATTCACCATCACCAGGAAGGTGTGAGCGGGTATGGATACAAGTCATTACTGGTCATCGCGACCGCTGTCGGAATTGACCGGCTCCGAGCATCACTGGCTGTTTTTGCCCGGGGCACTGACCCCACGTCTGAAAGCCATGGGCGATTATTCAATCGAAGTCGTCGAGCAGTCCCATGGCCCGCTCAATCCTGAAGAAGCGCAAGCGCTGAACGTGTCGCCAAACACCATTGGTTGGGTGCGCGAAGTGGTGATGAAGCTCGACGGCGAGGCCTGCGTCACCGCGCGCAGCCTGACCAGCGTGCCGGCACTGAATGGCGACTGGGCGGATCTGAACGGTTATGGCCGTCGACCTCTGGCCGAGATTCTCTACACCTCGGAGCAGACCCTGCGCGAGCCTTTCCAATGTGCCTTGCTGCCGCCCGGCGCACCGTTGGCGGCGCTGTCCTATCGCTTCGCGCCACAGGCCAAACGTCTGTTGGCCCGGCGTTCGCGTTTCACCCGCAATGGTTCGGCGCTGCTGGTCAGCGAGTGCTTTTTGCCGGCGTTCTGGGCTCGGGTCGAGTACGCTCAGGCGCTCAAGTCGGCCTGATGAAAAAAACCTGCGGAAGCGACCCCTCGCAGGTTTTTTTCACCGGTTTTTCAGAACCGGATCACCGCTTCGATCTGCTTGATGGCCGGCGTCAGCGCTTGCGCCAGTTGCTCGGCTTTCGTGGTCGGGCGCATGGTTCGCGACGAGCGCAGAAACAACGGATCATCGAAGCGCTTGCGCAGCCGTGCCAGCGATCCGCTGATGGCGGGTTGTTTGACGTGCAGGCGCTCGGCCGTGCGTGACACGCTGCGTTCGCGGAACAGCACCAGGAAAATGATGATCAGGTTCAGGTCGATATCCGCGAAGTTGTCTTCATTGAATAGCATGGTTACATCCCTGTCATGACCCGCCGGCGTCAGCCGAGGCCAGCGGGTGTCTGGATCACTGCTCGGGTGCCAGGCGCAGTTCGTCGTTCAGACGGTAGTAACTGCGGTTGAAATAGACCAAGCCTTCCGTGGCCTCGCTGTGCTGCTGCAGTTCGAGGATTTCACAGTAGAAGATGCTGTGGGTGCCGACCTCGTCGACCTTGCTGACCCGGCAATCGAGGCTGACCAGCGCTTCTTCGATCACCGGTGAACCGGTTTTCAGGGTCCGGCAATTCACGCTGGAAAAACGCTCCTGCATGCTCAACTGCCGATTGGCGAACGCCCCCGACGTCGACTGGTGATCGCCGGTCAGGACGTTCACGCACAGCACGCCATTGGTCTTGAAATGCTCGTGATTGGACGACGAGCGATTGACGCACACCAGCAGCGTGGGCGGTGAATCCGTCACGCTGCACACCGCCGATGCAGTAAAGCCGAATCGCCCCGCAGGGCCATCGGTCGTGACGATGGTGACGGCACTCCCCAGCATCGCCATTGCATTACGAAACTCCGTTGAATCAACCATCGCGTCACCTCATTCCATGTAGGTTTAATGGAGCCGATCCGTTCTTCCTTGTCCGTCGTCGTTGTGCGAAAACGGGTATCGGGCAACACGTTCGCTCTGGCGATATAGTACGTATGTATGCGTACCTTGCAAGCTATTCCTTGTGCTTATTTTGCGGTCGATACGCTCGACAGGCATTGCTGTTGCGCGTGTTCAAGACTGGCCTCCAGCGCGCTCAATTCCTCTTGCTGTCGGCTGAGTTTCAACAGCTGCGCCGCGATCTCCTGTTGCTTGCCGGCAATCGCGCGGCGGGCTTTTTCATAAGGCGTCAGTTCGGGCTGGCCGGCAAAGATCGCCTGCAATTCCCTGAGGCGAAAACCCAGCGCCTGCGCGCATTTGATAAAGCTCAGCAGTTCGACCGTCTGCGGGTCGTAAACCCGGTATTTGCCCTGGCGCCGGGCCTCGGGCAGCAGGCCGATCGACTCGTAATGGCGGATGGTCTTGATCGTGGTTCCCGAACGCTGTGCGGCCTGGCCGATGTACATGTGCAAATCCCTTTTCTCCGTCAGCGGGCATGCGCACCAATAGCGGAAAACTCACTGGCGGGCAATCGATCCGGCCTGCTTCAGCCAGGTTTCGCGTTGATGGTCGCTGGCGCCGAGCACTGGCCCGAAGGTCAGCGTCCGGCGCGGTTCGATCCCGCAGAACGCCAATGTGTTCTTGCGCACTTCGTGCAGGCCGGGCATGCGATAGATCCAGCGGTAATACCAGGGCGGCGTGTCCATGGTGACCAGCAAATGGGCGCTGCGACCGTGCAGGAGTTTGTCGGGAAACGCTTTGCCCTCGCGATATTTGAACGCGAAGCCGGGGAGCAGGACCCGGTCGAAAAAACCTTTGAGCAGCGCCGGAATTCCACCCCACCAGATCGGGTACACCAGCGTCAGATGTTCGGCCCACAGCAGGTCGGCCTGAGCCTGGAGCAGATCCGGTTCAAGTGTCTGGGCTCGGCTGTAGCCGTCGCGCAGGACCGGGTCGAAATCGAGCTGGCCGAGGGGCAGTTGTCGCACCTCATGCCCGACCTCGCGGGCCGATTCCAAATAGCGTCCGGCCAGTGCCGCGCAAAAACTTTCGCTGGATGGATGGCCGAGAATCAGCAGAATCCGCTTGCCCATAATCACTGTCCTTGAAGAAGAAACCCCAAGGGTAAAGTCTGCCCCTCAGGGCAGAGTCAAGGCGTCGAGCAAGGCGCGGGCATAAGCGGGGAGGGCGGAGAAGTCCCGGGCGCACAGCAACAGTTTGCGCCTGGCCCAGCCTTCATTCATCGGCAAGGTCTTGAAGGCTTGCGGCGCAGCGCGCTGAACCGCCGCCAGCGGCACGATGCCCAGACCGACACCTCGGGCCACCATGCGCATCACCCCGTCGAAGCCATCGGCGCGGATGCGGATCTGCATCCGCGAGCCGCTGTGCAGGGCCTGTTCTTCCAGATACACCGCCAGTGCGCTGTTGACGTGCAGACCAACGAAATCGTGGCGCAGGGCGTCGCTGAAACTGACTTCGGTCGCGTCAGACAGCGGATGTTCCAGCGGCAGAATCAGCACCAGCGGATCATCGCGAAAGGCTCGGGTCTGCAAGTTGCTGGTGTCGATCGCGTCGGACACAATGCCCAGATCTGCCGCGCCCTGACGCAAGGCGTGGGTGATGCGGGCGCTGGGCAGTTCCTGCAGATCGATGTCGAGGTTGGGATGCTCCCGCAGGAAATCCGCCAGCACCTCTGGCAGGTACTCGCTGAGTGCCGTGGTGTTGCACAGCAACCGCACCTGACCTTTGACGCCGCGCGCGTACTCGGCCAGATCCTGTTGCAGGCGTTCCGCCTGTTGCAGCAACACCCGCGCATGTTGCGCCAGGGCTTTGCCGGCCGGCGTCGGCGTGACACCACGGCGCCCGCGCTCCAAGAACTCGGTGCCCAACGACGCTTCCATCGCCCGGATCCGCGCACTGGCCGCCGCCAGCGAAAGATGGCTGCGCGCGGCGCCGGCGGTGATGTTGCCGCTGTCGATGATGTGCAAATAGAGGCGCAGGTCGGTGAGGTCGAAGTGCATGACGCGTGGCTCTTGCTGAGAGAGAGGCTGCCTCAGTGTATGACAGATTTTCAGTTCATCCGCGCAGGCGCACAGTATCGCCATGAACGCACTCGCAGATTTCTATCAAAACCTCGGTCTGGCCCTTTCATTGCTGGTAATTGCGACGTTTGTCGTTGCCGGCATGATCAAGGGCGTGATCGGTCTCGGCCTGCCTACCGTGGCCATGGGTTTGCTCGGTCTGGCTATGGCACCGTCGCAGGCTGCGGCGTTGCTGATCATTCCGGCGACCCTCACCAACGTCTGGCAACTAGCGTTCGGCGGGCATTTGCGAGGGCTGGTGAAACGCTTGTGGCCGATGCTGCTGGCGATCTTCTTCGGCACGGCGGTCGGCACTTTGTGGATCGGCATGGCGGGCGGGCATTGGGTAGTGCGCGGGCTTGGCGCGGCGCTGTTGCTCTATGCGCTGAGTGGATTGTTCCTGCCGACGCTGAGTGTCAGTCGCCGCCATGAACCGTGGCTTGGTCCGCTTTGTGGTGTGATCACCGGCGTCATCACTTCGGCGACGGGTGTGTTCGTGATTCCCGCCGTTCCGTACATGCAGGCCCTGGGCTTGAGCCGCGATGAACTGGTGCAGGCGCTGGGCCTGTCCTTCACCGTGTCGACCCTGGCGCTAGCCGCTGGATTGCTCTGGCGCGGGTCGCTCGGCGGCGCGGAGCTGAGCGCCTCGCTGCTGGCGCTGATCCCGGCGGTGCTCGGGATGTTGCTCGGCCAATGGCTGCGTCAGCGCATCAGTGCCGTTCTGTTCAAGCGGGTGTTCTTCATCGGTCTGGGCGCACTCGGCGCCCATCTGCTGATCAGCGGCTAGCGGACGAATCGCTGAGCATGTCGATCGGGCGGATATCGAAATCACGCTCCAGGTATTCCATGCGCTGAGCCAGAAACTGCTGCATGTGCGGCAGGTTCGAGTGCACGTCCAGATGCGCCTGGCTTTCCCAGATCTCGTAGAAAATGAACAGGCTCGGGTCTTCCTTGTCGCGCAGCATGTGGTACTCGATGCAGCCGGGTTCGGCGCGGCTCGGTTCGACGTAGGCGCGGAAAAACGCTTCGAAGGCCTCGGCTTTTTCCGGGCGGGTCTTGGCGTGCAGGATGAAACCCTGGCGTTCGCTCATCGCAAAAAACTCCATTCAGATTCAGATGGCGGCCAATCCTACGGCAACAATCGGCATTCGATTCGTGCGTTTTACTCAAATGAATTTTGCGCAACCGTTGCTTATTCCGCGCGAGGCGGATCGCTAATCTGCCGCCATTCAATTTTTCCCCTTCTCCATCCAGCGCTCTGCGCTGCGTATCGGAATCCGATCGAGGCTCTCCCATGAAAAAAGTGCTGTTGCTCAATGGCGGTAAAAAATTCGCCCACTCCGACGGTCGTTACAACACCACCCTGCACGAAGCGGCGTTGAGCGTGCTGGATCGCGGCGGGGTCGACGTCAAGACCACCTTCATCGACGAGGGCTACGACGTCGCCGAAGAGGTCGCGAAATTCCTCTGGGCCGACGTGATCATTTATCAGATGCCGGGCTGGTGGATGGGCGCACCGTGGACCGTGAAAAAGTACATCGACGAAGTCTTCACCGAAGGCCACGGCAGTCTCTACGCCAGCGACGGCCGCACCCGTTCGGATGCTTCGCAGAAGTACGGCAGCGGCGGTCTGATCCACGGCAAGCAGTACATGCTGTCGCTGACCTGGAACGCACCGCAACAGGCGTTCGATGACCCGACCGACTTCTTCGAAGCCAAAGGCGTGGACGCGGTGTACTTCCCGTTCCACAAGGCCAACGAGTTCCTCGGCATGACCGGCCTGCCGACCTTCCTCTGTGTGGACGTGATGAAACGCCCGAACATCGAAGCGGATGTGGCGCGTTACGAGCAGCATCTGAGCGAGGTGTTTGGCCTCAAGGCCTGACGCTCGGCTACTATCGAAGGCCTGAGCTTGCGCAGCAGGCCTTTCGATTCGAGGACACCCGTGAAAGCCAGATCCGATGAGTTGCAGATTTTCGTCTGCGTGATCGAATGCGGTTCGATCTCCGCCGCCGCCGAGCAGGTCGGACAGACGCCGTCGGCGGTCAGCCGCACGCTGTCGCGGCTGGAAGCCAAGCTCGACACCACGCTGATCAACCGCACCACACGGCGCATGGACCTGACCGAGGAGGGCAAGTATTTCTTCGAACAGGCCAAGCTGATCCTCGACCAGATGGATCAACTCGAAGAGCGCCTCTCTTCACGTCAGCAGACGCCATCAGGACGGCTGCGCATCAACGCCGCGTCGCCGTTCATGCTCCACGCCGTCGTGCCGTACATCGACGAATTCCGCCGGCTGTACCCGGACATCCAGCTCGAACTCAACAGCAATGACCTGATCATTGACCTGCTGGAACAAAGCACCGACGTCGCCATCCGTATCGGCACCCTCGCCGATTCGACGTTGCATGCCCGCTCGCTGGGCTGCAGTCCGCTGTTGATCGTCGCCAGTCCTGAGTATCTGGAAAAACATGGCGCACCGCTCCAGGTGGCCGATCTCAGCGAACACACCTTGCTCGGCTTCACCCAGAACGAAGGCCTCAACCAGTGGCCGCTGCGTTACGTGCACGGCGACCGCTGGCCGATCACTCCGGCGATCAGCGCCTCCAGCGGCGAGACGGTTCGCCATCTGGCGCTGGAAGGCCAGGGCATCGCCTGCCTCTCGCATTTCATGACCATCGACGACATTCGCGCAGGTCGCCTCAAGGTGTTGCTGGCGGAATTCAACAGCGGTTATCGCCAGCCGATCAACGCGGTGTACTACCGCAACTCGCAGTTGGCGCTGCGCATTCAGTGTTTCCTCGACTTCATCCAGAGCAAACTCGCGGCTTACGCCAGCGCCGATTTCAAAGGCTGATTCGTGACCCCTGCGCAACAGTGATTTGGTTGTGGGCGGGTTTTTCCACCGGGCTCGGCGGTCGATACTCGTTGCATCACTTACTCACGCAGGGAGTTTCTCCATGAACGTATTCGTCACCGGCGCTGCCGGTTTTATCGGCGGCTCCATCGCCACCGGCCTGGTCCAGGCCGGCCACACCGTCACCGGTCTGGTGCGCAGCGCTGAACAGGCCAATGAACTGAAAGCACTGGGCATCACCCCGGTCATCGGCACCCTCGACGACCAAGCGCTGCTGGCCGAACAGGCCCGCGCCGCCGACGCCGTGATCAACGCCGCCAGCAGCGACCATCGCGGCGCGGTCGAAGCCTTGCTCGATGCCCTGCGCGGCTCGAACAAAGTATTCCTGCACACCAGCGGTTCGAGCATCGTCGGCGATGCGTCCGGCGGCAAATCCAGCGACGTCATCTACTTCGAAGACAACCTGCCGGAGCCGACCGTCGACAAGGCCGCACGCGTGGCCATCGACAATCTGATCCTCGCCGCAGCGAAGGACGGCGTGAACTCGGCCGTCATCTGCAACACCCTGATCTACGGCCACAGCCTGGGCGTCAATCGCGACAGCGTGCAACTGCCGCGCCTGCTCAAACAGGCACGCAAAAGCGGCGTGGTGCGTCACGTCGGCGCCGGCCGGAACATCTGGTCCAACGTGCACATCGAAGACGTGGTGTCGTTGTACCTGCTGGCCCTGACCAAAAACGTCCCGGGCACCTTCTACTTCGTCGAAAGCGGCGAAGCGTCGTTCATCGACATGACCACCGCCATGGCCCAGGCCCTGAACCTCGGCGAGCCACAGGACTGGCCACTGAAAGACGCCGAAGCCGAGTGGGGTTACGAAATGGCCAACTACGGCCTCGGCTCCAACAGTCGCGTCCGCGGCAAACACGCCCGCGAGCTGCTGGGTTGGGCGCCGAAGCGTACTTCGGTGGTTGAATGGATTCGTAACGAAATGGTGTGAGTTCACGCTGAAAAGGTGACGTTCCCGAGACCGGTGGAAGCAAGCTTGCTTGTTTTCACCGTTTTTTTTGTGCCCGAGGATTATGAAAATCCCACCCTTCGATTTTCATTATTCGCGACAAGACATATCCAAAAACGACAACCCTTATCCCTCCACGAAAATAACTTTCACGGCGTTTGAAAACTCGATCTCGAAATGATTTATGAGTTTCACAACCCATTCGAACGTGACCCTTTCGAGGAGTACCGCATGACACCGTCCTTCGGCTATTGGCTGCTGGTGTACGCCGCCGTTGCCATCATCGCCCTGATCGTTCTGATCGCCCGTTACCGGCTCAATCCGTTCATTGTCATCACCCTGATTTCCATTGGCCTCGCGCTGGTGGCGGGGATGCCGCCGTCCGGCGTGGTGGGGGCGTACGAGGCCGGGGTGGGCAAGACGCTGGGGCACATTGCGCTGGTGGTGGCGCTGGGGACGATGCTCGGCAAGATGATGGCCGAGTCCGGCGGGGCCGAGCAGATGGCGCGCACGCTGATCGAGCGCTTTGGCGAGAAGAACGCGCATTGGGCGATGGTGTGCATCGCGTTTCTGGTGGGGCTCCCGCTGTTTTTCGAAGTCGGTTTCGTGTTGCTGGTGCCGATTGCCTTTACCGTGGCGCGGCGGGTCGGCGTGTCGATTCTGATGGTCGGTTTGCCGATGGTCGCCGGTCTGTCGGTGGTGCATGCGCTGGTGCCGCCGCACCCGGCGGCGATGCTGGCGGTGCAGGCTTATCAGGCGTCGGTCGGGCAGACTTTGCTGTACGCAATTGCCATCGGCATTCCGACGGCGATCATTGCCGGCCCCCTGTACGCCAAATTTATCGTGCCGCGCATTCAGTTGCCGGCGGATAACCCGCTGGAAAAACAATTCCTCGAACGCGAACCCCGCGACAGCCTGCCGGGTTTCGGCATCACCATGGCGACCATTCTGTTGCCGGTGGTGCTGATGCTGATCGGTGGCTGGGCCAACCTGATTTCCACCCCGGGCAGCGCTTTCAACCAGTTCCTGTTGTTCATCGGCAACTCGGTGATCGCGCTGTTGCTGGCGACGCTGTTGAGTTTCTGGACCCTCGGCATTGCCCAGGGTTTCAACCGGGAATCGATCCTCAAATTCACCAACGAGTGCCTGGCACCGACCGCCAGCATCACCCTGCTGGTGGGCGCCGGCGGCGGTCTGAACCGGATTCTGGTGGACGCCGGCGTCACCGATCAGATCGTCGGCCTGGCTCACGAATTTCACCTGTCGCCGCTGATCATGGGCTGGCTGTTCGCCGCGTTGATGCGCATCGCCACCGGTTCGGCCACGGTCGCGATGACCACGGCTTCCGGCGTGGTCGCGCCCGTGGCCATCGGTCTGGGTTATCCACACCCGGAATTGCTGGTGCTGGCGACCGGCGCGGGCTCGGTTATCTTTTCCCACGTCAACGACGGCGGCTTCTGGTTGATCAAGGAATACTTCAACATGACCGTGGCCCAGACGTTCAATACCTGGACGGTGCTGGAAACCCTGATCTCGGTTGTCGCTTTCGCCCTGACCGTCGGTCTTTCTTACCTGCTGTAGTCGGAGCTTTCCGCCATGGACATCCTTTATCAGATCCGCGCCCGTCAGGATTCCTTCAGCGCCGGTGAAGGACGCATCGCCCGTCTGATGCTCGACGACGTAGGATTTGCCGCCTCCGCCAGCCTCGAAGAGCTGGCGCAGCGGGCCGAAGTCAGCACCGCCACGCTGTCGCGCTTTGCCCGCACGGTCGGTTGCCGCGACTTGCGCGACCTGCGCCTGCAACTGGCCCAGGCCAGTGGTGTTGGCAGCCGTTTCCTCGACCCGGCGGGCACGCCCGAGCAGTCGGCGTTTTACGGGCAGATCGTCGGCGATATCGAAACCACCCTGCGCCAGCATCTGGCGGCGTTCGATGAATCGCGCTTCGCCGATGCGGTGAAACTGCTGGGCCAGGCGCGGATGATTCACGCCTTCGGCATCGGCGGTTGCTCGACCCTGTGCAGCGATGAGTTGCAAGTGCGGCTGGTGCGCCTCGGCTACCCGATTGCGGTGTGCCACGACGCGGTGATGATGCGCGTCACCGCCGCCAGCCTCAGCGCCGAGCAGGTGGTGATCGTCTGTTCGCTGACCGGCATCACCCCGGAGTTGCTGGAGACCGTAGCGCTCGCGCGCAACTACGGCGCCCGGATTCTCGCCATCACCCGCGCCGACTCGCCGCTGGCGGAACTGGCCGATATCGTCCTGCCGCTGCAAGGCGCCGAGACCTCGTTCATCTACAAACCGACGGCGGCGCGCTACGGCATGCTGCTCGCCATCGACGTGCTGGCCACCGAGCTGGCGCTGGCCAATCCTGAAGACAATCAAGAACGTCTGCGGCGGATCAAACTCGCCCTCGACGAATACCGTGGCGGCGACGATCACCTGCCGCTGGGAGACTGACATGCTGTACGACACCCTGATTCGCAACGCCCTGGTCATCGACGGCAGCAACAGCCCCGGTTACGCCGCCGACGTGGCGATCCTCGCTGGCCGCATCGCGCGCATTGGCGACTTGGGCGATGCCCGCGCCACCGATGAAATCGACGCCGCTGGCCGTGTGCTGGCGCCAGGTTTCATCGACGTGCACACCCACGACGACACCGTGGTGATCCGCCAGCCGCAGATGCTGCCCAAGCTCAGCCAGGGCGTGACCACAGTGATTGTCGGTAACTGCGGGATCAGTGCGGCGCCGGTCAGTTTGCGCGGCGATCCGCCGGATCCGATGAACCTGCTCGGCTCGGCGGCGGCGTTCGTCTATCCGCGTTTCAGCGACTACCGCGCAGCGGTGGAAGCGGCCAACACCACGTTGAACGTGGCGGCGCTGGTCGGGCATACGGCGCTGCGCAGCAATCATCTTGATGATCTGTTCCGCACCGCGACCGACGCTGAAATCAGCGCGATGCGCGAGCAGTTGCGTGAAAGCCTGGAGGCGGGCGCCCTCGGTTTATCCACAGGGCTGGCGTATGCGAGTGCGTTTTCGGCATCCACCGATGAAGTCATGCAACTGACTGAAGAACTGAAAGCATTCGGCGCCGTGTACACCACCCACCTGCGCAGTGAATTCGAACCGGTGCTGGAAGCAATGGACGAGGCCTTCCGCATCGGCCGCCATGCTCAATCGCCGGTAATCATTTCCCACCTCAAATGCGCCGGTGCCGGTAACTGGGGCCGCAGTCCGCAGGTGCTCGCCTCGCTGGAAGAGGCGGCGAAAACCCACCCGGTCGGCTGCGATTGCTACCCGTATGCGGCGAGTTCTTCGACCCTGGATCTGAAGCAGGTCACCGACGCCCACCGCATCACCATCACCTGGTCGACGCCGCATCCGGAAATGGGCGGTCGCGACCTGATGGACATCGCCGCCGAATGGAACCTGTCATTGCTCGACGCCGCCAAACGCCTGCAACCGGCGGGCGCGGTGTATTACGGGATGGACGAGAACGATGTGCGCCGGATCCTCGCCCATCCGCTGTCGATGGTCGGCTCCGATGGTCTGCCGGAAGACCCGTTCCCGCACCCGCGTTTGTGGGGTGCTTTCCCACGGGTGCTCGGACATTTCAGTCGTGATGTCGGCCTGTTTCCGCTGCACACCGCCGTGCACAAGATGACCGGTCTGTCGGCGGCGCGTTTCGGCTTGAAGGAAAGGGGCGAGATTCGTGAAGGGCACTGGGCGGATCTGGTGTTGTTCGATCCGGAGACCGTGCGTGACGTGGCGGACTTCAACGACCCGCAACGTGCCGCCCAAGGCATTGATGGCGTGTGGATCAATGGCGTGTTGAGTTACCGCGACGGTCAGGCCAATGGCCAAAGACCAGGGCGTTTCCTGGCGCGCCAGGGCGATCTGCGCGACGGCTTTCGTTGAATTTTGCTGACTGCGTCACGGTGATGGCACATTGCAATTAAAGAAAGCCATCACCAAGCCGAATTGCTGACATCCACCCCGGCTACACTCTGGGGCCAATCAGTCAGGGAGCAACCCATGAGCTTCGGCAAAACCACCCCGATCCTGCGGATTTTCGATGAAGCCAAGGCCGTGGAATTCTACGTCGACTTCCTCGGCTTCAAGATCGATTGGCAGCATCGTTTCGAACCCGGTTTCCCGTTGTACCTGCAAGTCTCGCGCGGCGAGTGCGTGCTGCATTTGTCCGAACATCACGGCGATGCAACACCGGGTTCGGCCCTGCGGATCGAGACCGATGAGCTGGAGGCGTTCCAACAGCAGTTGGTCGCCAAGAACTACAAGTTCTCGCACCCGGGCATTCAGGCCATGCCATGGGGCAGCCAGGACATGACCATCGCCGATCCGTTCGGCAATCGTCTGGTGTTCACCAACGCGATCAGCCTCTAGCCGTCGTTCGACACCCGGTGAATCTGCCGAAACTCACCGGGCGGCATCCCGCGTCGGCTCTTAAAGGCGCGGTGAAAGGAGCGTGATTCGCTGAAGCCCAGATACTGGGCGATGTCCTGAATCGGCAAAGTGCTGTTGAGCAGGTAATGCTCGGCCAGTTCCTGGCGCAGTTCATCGAGGATCTGCTGATACGACGTGCCGGCCTGATGCAACTGGCGTTGTAGCGTGCGCACCGACACGGCGAGATGTTCGGCCACTTGTTCCTTGCGCGGCAGGCCTTCCTTGAGCAACTGGCGCAGGATGCTTTTGACCCGCTGCTCCAGCGACGCATCCTCCAGCGTCGCCATCAAACTCTGCGCGTGTTCTTCCAGCGTGCGCAGCAATTGCGCATCGGCCTGGCGCAACGGCAACTGCAAATATGGCAACGGCACGATCAGCGCTGAATACGCCTGATCGAACAGCACCGGGCATTCAAAAAACTGTTCGTACTGCGCCAGCGTCGTGCCCGCCGGGAGTGAGTGTTCCAGCCACACGGCGGCCGGCGACAGTCGGGTATCGGCGATCCAGCGTGCGTATTGCAGCCAGGAGCCGAGTACGTTTTCCACCAGATGCCGGCGAATCCGCGGGCGCTCAAAGCGACAGCTCCAGATCAGGTGTACGTGGCTGTCGTGTACCTCGGCGCGGCTGACGCCCATGTCGCCCACCAGTTTTTCGAACGGCATGATGCGGCTCATGGCATCGCCCAATGTCGCGCAATTCATGGTGATGTAACCCAGCACGCTCCACGAGTTGGGCAGGACGAAATTCGCCGCGTTGAGGCCGAACAGCGGATCGCCCGAGTGTTCGCAAAAGTAATCGAGCAACCGCTCATGGGTTTCCCCCGGCAAGCGCAGGCTGTTGTCGCTCAACTGCTGCGCCTGCAACCCGGCCGCCGCCAACGCAGGCTCGATGGCCAGGCCCAGATGTTCGGCATGGCGCAGGTACTTGAGCAGCGGCGGAACGGAGGTGAAGCCGAGCGATTGCATGACTGAATCCTCTTGATCGAGGCCGCCGTGGGCGGATGAGCGCTCTGAAAGGTAATTTGAATCCGCGAATAAAGTAAATGGCTGGCCTTGGGACCATGCAGAGATCTTCGAACTGGTTTGTTAGTCTGCGATCACTCATTTCAAAGATTGCAGGGGAAGCCTTATGACCAGCATCACTATTCGACTCGATGAGCAGGTGACAGAGCAATTGCGTATCGCTGCCGCCCAAAACTGTCATTCCATGGAAGACGAAGCGCGGCAGATTCTGGAGAACGCGTTGGCTACCGTTGATCGAGCCGGCGGATTAGGTACTCGGATACGCAATCGATTCGGCGCCATGGGTGGCGTCGAACTTGATCTGCCATCACGTTCAGAAAACCTCAGCGGTTGATAAACACCGGTTAAAAAAAACCGCAATTTCAGGACAAAAAAGAAGGGCAGCTTTTCAGCTGCCCTTCTTTGTACATCGGCTTTCGTGTGCAGGGTTTACACGCGGAAATGACTCACCATCTGCTGCAACTGCCCACCCAACCGCGCCAGTTCAACGCTGGACTTGGCGGTCTCATCACTCGCCGCAGCGGTCTGTTCCGACACGTCGCGGACGTTGATGATGCTGCGGCTGATTTCTTCGGCCACGGCGCTTTGCTGTTCGGCGGCTGCGGCGATCTGCTGGTTCATCGACTGGATGTTCGACACCGTGCGGGTGATGTTTTCCAGGGAGTCGCCGGCCTTGCGGGTCAGGGCGACGCTGCTGTCAGTCAGGGCGCGGCTGTTGTTCATCACGGCCGAGACTTGCTGAGTGCCGTTTTGCAGACCGGCCACCAGGCCTTCGATTTCCTCGGTGGATTTCTGGGTGCGCTGGGCCAGGCCACGGACTTCGTCGGCGACCACGGCAAAACCGCGACCGGCTTCACCGGCACGGGCGGCTTCGATGGCGGCGTTGAGGGCCAGCAGGTTGGTCTGTTCGGCGACGGCCTTGATCACGTCCATGACGCTGCCGATCTTGTCGCTTTCCTGTTGCAGCACGCTCATGGCTTCGGTGGAACGCACCACTTCGCTGGCCAGACGCTCGATCTGGGCGATGGCTTCGTTCACCACTTTGTCGCCTTCGCGAGCTTCGCCGTCAGCGGCGGCTGCGGCTTGCGAGGCTTCTTCGGCGTTGCGCGCGACTTCCTGCACGGTGGCGGTCATCTCGTGCATGGCGGTGGCGACCTGATCGGTCTCGACCTTCTGGCTGTTCACGCCAGCGCTGGTCTGTTCGGTCACGGCCGACAGTTCTTCGGCGGCGCTGGCGATCTGGGTCACGCCGTCGCGGATGCCGCTGATCAGGTCGCGCAGGGTCACGCCCATGCGCGCGATGCCTTGTTGCAGCACGCCAAGTTCGTCGCGGCGGGTGACGATCACGTTGTGGCTCAGGTCGCCGCTGGCGATGCGGTCGACCACGGCCATGGTTTCCTGCAGCGGACGGGTGATCTGACGGGTGATGATGAACGCGGCGATGACACCCACCAGCAAGGCCAACAGGGTGCTGATCAATTGCAGCGTACGAGCCTGGGCGCTTTCCACGTCACGACGGTCGAGCTGGATCTGATACAGCTGCTCGCTCAGGGTCACGATGGTCGCGCCCTGATCGGTCATTTCCTTACGCGCCTGCACCGCATCGGTGTTGGCGTTCTTGAAGGCCTGCAACGCGCTGCGGTAGTTGGTCAGTGCGGTTTCCAGCTGACGCAGGGCGTCCTGCTGCGAACTGGCGAAATGCACGTTCAGTTGCTTGAGGCTGGCGATGGCGGCGTCCAGCTGGCCGACGGCTTTCTGCTCGGTCTCGGCGTTGGCGGTGGCGGTGTAGCCGCGCACTTCGTAGCGCGCCAGGATGAACGCTTCCTTGGCGGCTGTGACGGCCTGGAACTGCTCGAAACGCTCATCGCTCAGCGGCATTTGCTGGACGCGGTTGCTCAGCGCTTCGATCAGGCCGTAGGCCGTCGCGGCACTGGAGGCCATCGAGTCGCGCGCGGTGTTGCCAGTGCGATAGGCATTACGCATCTTGTTCAGCGACGTCTGGTATTCGGCGATGGTCGCCGCCTGCTCCTTGAGCAGCTTGACGTTCTCGGGGCTCTTGAAGCTGCTGATCAGCTTCTGCTGTTGGGCGGCGAACCCGTCGAGGGTGGTCTGCACGTTCTGCGCGGCGGTTTCGTCGCCGTTGGTCAGCATGTATTGCAGGCGCACCACGCGCAGTTTGGTCAGGCCAGCGTTGAGCTGGGTGATGTCGCTCATCCAGTTGCTGCGGTCAATCAGGCCGCCCAGGCTGGTCCAGCCGGTGAGCGCCAGGATGCAGGTCAGGGCCAGGACGAGGCCGAATCCGAGCCCCAGTTTCAGGTTCACGCTGATGTTGCCGAACCAGCTATTCATCAAAAATCCTCCAGAAAAACGTTGTGCGTCTTGATCGTCGGTCAGGCTGGAAGATTGTTGTTTTTTTGCGCCAGCAAGGGTGTAAGCAGGACTGTATCGGCCGCAAATCCGAGAGCTGAAAGGTTTTTGTCCTACGGAATTTGTAACAAGCGCCCCCAAGACTTTTTTCACATGGGTTTCACTGCCTGCCCACGCCGTGCTCTCTAACCTCGCCGCATCGAATGACAAGTGATGGCGGCTTTTTGTGGAATTGCGACTGAGTCTGTTCGGCGTCAAGCGCTCGATTGATCTGAGCGGTCTGGCCTGTTTTCGAAACACCTGGGTGGTCTTGGCAGCGTCGGCGCTGGTGATTCCGCTGACCCTGTGGCTGCTCGCCCCGGCGGCGGTGCCTGATCTTGCCCACGGCAATGTGGCCGGGGCGCAGGCGTTGAAAGAGGGCTGGAACAAGGGCGAAATCATCGTGCTGGTGCGCCACGTCGAGCGCTGCGACCACTCGAAAGCCGCTTGCCTGAGCGGCCACGATGGCATTACGGATCGCTCGCGCAGTGTCGCGGTGAGCGTCGGCGCGCAGTTCGAGCAGTTGGGCCTGGATAAGGCCGACGTCTACAACAGCCCGATGATGCGCACGGTGCAGACCGCCGGCTACATGTTCAACAAGGCGGCGACCGGCGAAGACTGGCTGATCAGTTGCAAGGGCCGGATGTTGCAGGACGCGCTCGCGCATAAAGTCCCGGGACGCAACCTGATTCTGGTGACCCACAGCGAATGCATGGCGCAGCTGGAAAAAGACCTCAAGGTGCCGGCCTCGACTCTCGGGTACGGCGCATCGCTGTTTGTTTCCGACGCCAGCCCGGCGGCCCCAAAGATGCTCGGCTTCATTGAAGCCTCCGACTGGCGCACGGTGACCACCCGATGAAATCCCGCTTTTATGCTTACAACTTCGGCATCCCGCTGCTGTGTGCCGCGGTGGTATTCCTGATGTTCGACATGACCCGTATCGACATCGCGTTCAGCAATCTGCTGTTCGATCCGCTGAGCCAATCGTTCCCGCTCGACAAGATTCACTTCTTCGAAAAACTGACCCACAAGTGGGCGCGGATCATTCCGAACTGGACGGCGGAAATTGCCTTGATCGGCGCCATGCTGTCGTTTGTCTGGCCGCTGGTGAAACCGCAAAAGCATCCGCGTCTGGGCGGTTTTCTCGAGCGCTGCAAAGTCGCCCCGGTGCTGCGCTTTGCCGCCGAGCACCGTAGAGATTTTCTGTTTGTGGTGGTGGCTTTCGCGGTCTGCACCGGGGTGATCCATTTCCTCAAGGCACACACCAGCGTCTACTGCCCGATCGAGACCACGCTGTACGGCGGAAAGATGCCGCACATCGAGTGGTACAACAATTTCCAGCTGTTCCACGAAGCGGGTGAAGGGCGTTGCTGGCCGGGCGGTCATGCTTCCGGTGGCTTCACCATGCTGGCGCTGTATTTCGTGGCGCGTCGTTATCAGTGGCGCTTTTCCAGCGCGTTGCTGTGGGGCTCGCTGCTGCTCGGTTTTGTCTACGGCACTACGCGGGTCCTACAGGGTTGGCACTACATGTCTCACACGTTCTGGGCCGGGATCTTCGTGTGGCTGGCATGTTTGCTGACGGCGCTGGCGTTCTACGGTCGGGCTTGTCTGGAATTGCCGGTGTTGAGCAAGCGTGAGCGACGGGTGTTCGCTGCGCAGCCTGAGGTTTCTCTCTGAGGCCTCGCCGCTGAAATGGGAAACCCCCATCACCGGCGGGTTTTTCGTTTGTGCTGTCGTGGCATCAATAGCCGACGAAGTAATACGCCTGGCGCCCGACCATCATGGTCTTGTGGACTTTCAGCGGTGCGGCGGGTTCGCTGTCTCCCGACATCACGGCGATGTGCGAGGGCGATGCGCTGAGAAATTCCCGTAGCTGTGCATCGGTGTCCAGACCCTTCAGGACACTTTGGGTGTAGAACACGCTGGCGCCGCCGACCCGTTCGTTGGCTTGAAACAACGCGACCTGATTGCCGCTCGCCTGCAGGGCCTGAATGTGTTCGGTCAGCGGCAGGAACGACAGGTGTTTATCGGCGTTGGGCAGTGCCCATTGTGCGGCGCCAAGGTAGCTGGCGATGACCAGCGCCAATATGCCAACCGCCACTGTCTGACGATGACGGGCGATTCGTCCGACAAAACCATTCCTGTGATCCTTCAACCTGTCGAACAGCACGCCCGCATATTCCGCTGCGATCACTGCCGCTGCGGGTGTCATCGACATCAGGTAAACCGTGCGTTTGCTCGAAGCCAGGGTCAGTAGGATGAACTGCGCGATTATCCACAGGCTGAAAAACAGCAGGTAACGGTTGGCCTTCAATTGTTTACGGAAGTGCCACAACCCCAGATACACCAGAATGTTCCAGGGCAGGAACGCCTGCGGCAGCTTGGCGAGGTAGTAGTAAAACGGCTCATAGTGCCCGGCTTCGACGAACGATCCGCTGAAACGTCCTACGCTGTTGGTCAGCAACACTTCGCTGACCGCCTGGACGCCGCCGCGCTGATAGAGCACGGCAAGCCAGATCATCAGCGGGATCAGGCCGACCAGTGTCAGCAAACCCGGACGCAGCCAGTCCGTCAGCTTGAAGCGCTTGTCCATCAGGTTGTCGGCCAGCAGAAAAGCGAAAATCACCACGCCCGGCATCGCCAGCCCGAGCACGCCTTTGCTCAACGTAGCGATCGCAATCCCGACTACAAACAGCAACGAATTGCCCGGGTTCGATGCTCGCTGCGCCTGAAAAAAGGCCAGCAACGCTATGGTCACGCCAAGGGCAAGCAGAGCATCCTCGCCGACGCCGCGCACGTTGCTCCAGTAACTGGCCATGGTCGCCAGCAGAATCCCCGCCGTCCAGGCGATGGCCTTCGGGCGTTCGAAGCGGCGCAACATGGCGTACAGCAGCATCACGCTGAGCAACCCGGCCACCGCCGACGCCAGTCGCACCGCCCAGGGCGAGACACCGAAAACCCGCAGGGCGCCGGCGTCCAGCCACAGGCTCAGGGGCGGTTTTTCCAGAAAGGGCTCGCCGAACAGACGCGGTGTCACCCAGTCGTTGTCCAGGTGCATCTCCATCGCAATGCCCGCGACCCGAGCCTCGGTGGAGCCTTGCAGTTGATGGTTGCCAAGGGCGAAAAAGAACAGCAGGGCGGCAAGCAGAAGCAGGGAAGAGGCGGCACGCGACATGGTTCAGGCAACCGGAAGTGAGCGGAAACCCGAGCTTACGCGGCCATTCCTTAATAATTTGTGAACGTCACGACAGCGGTCGCGACCAGCGTTGCTCCGACGTTTCGAAACGCGGATTGACCCGCGCCGTCAGCACATGATCCTGCCAGCGCCCGGCAATGTTCAGGTACGCCTTGGCATAGCCTTCACGCTCGAACCCGAGGCGCTCCAGCAACCGGGCGCTGCGCTCATTGCCGGGAATGTAGTTGGCCATGATCCGGTGCAGGTTCTGGGTCTCGAACATATAGGCGATGGCCGCCTCCAGCGCTTCCTGCATCAAACCCTTACCCTGATGCGCCTCGTCGATGTGATAACCCAGATAGCACGCCTGAAACGCACCGCGAATGATCCCGCTGAAATTGCAGGCGCCGATCATCTGCTCACCATCCGGGGTCAGCAACGCCATATGCACCGCGAGCCCGGCTTCGAAGGCGCTGGCTTGTATCTCCAGGCGTCGGCGGATCTGTTCAGTAGAAAAGTAATCGGTGATACGAATCGGCGACCATGGAGCGAGGTGGCGTTGATTGCGCTGGTAGAACGCGCTTTCCAGCGGCGCTTGATCCGGGTCGAGTACCGCGAGCGTCAGGCGTTGACAGGGTAGGGTCAGCAGCGGCATCGGGTGCTCCGGAAGCAGGGGATGATTGACAGAATTGTCCGGACGGATGGAAAACACAACTGGATCGCCGAACGCAGAGCACTATAAATTTCCCTGATTCACTTCACATCCGGTTATGAGATTCGTCGTTCAAGGAGGACATGATGGAATGGGCATTCAAGACGGGGGAGCACTCGCTGCGACTGATACCCGCGGATCCGGCGTTTTACTCGTTGTTTCAGCAGGCGCTGAACGCCAGCTACCTCGATCATTCGGAATTTCTGCCCTGGCCGCGTGAGTACACCAACGCGGAGCAGGCGCTCGAGTTTCTGCTGAAGGCCCAAAAAGAGTTCAACAGTGAAACCGGCGAGCGACGATGGCTGATCGTGACCGAGGACGGGCAAGCGCTGATCGGTTGCATCGGACTCAAGCCCCGCTCGCGCAACCGCTACGTCGTGGGTTATTGGGCCAACACCGAGCAATCGGGCAAGGGCTACATGCGCGCCGCCCTCACACATCTGCTCAACAACCTTCCTGAGTTCACCTTTTACCTGACCGCTTCCTCAGCCAATGCGAGAAGCCGGCGTCTGGCCGAGGCTGTCGGGTTCGTGTTGGTCAGGATCCACCCCGGGGCCCGGCAATCGGAACGGCACGGCGAGCAAGACACCTGCGTCTATCGCCTGCCAGGCAAACCGCAGGCAAAAAAAAGCCCGCAGGAGCGCGGGCGAACCGTAGTTTCTTGAATGAGCGAGGCCAATGTACACGGCCATCACCGCCGCTGGGGTGAAGAAAAGTTCATGTCGATGAACGACTTGCGTCATCGACGAGCGGTCGTTTTTCAGTGCACGACAGGCGCCGTCGTACGGGGCACCAGATTCACCGGATCCAGGTTCTCCACGGCGCGATTGACCAGCATTTCAGTCATGATCGACAACTGCCGGATCGCCAGCAACCGGCTGCGCTGAGAGCCCGTGAAATCATCGGCGATGTTGGCCGTCACCATGTTCAGCGCCGCAAGGGTTTCGCAGGCATGGGTCAGCAGAGTGGCCGTGTCCACGTCGGTGCGCACGGAGAAAATCTCGTTGAAAGGCAGGGTGCGACGCGGCTTTCTCACGTATTCCTGAGGCTGGGCAAGCACAGCCGGTTCTTTCGATTCGGTTTCGTGAGGCGGTGTTTGATCAGGCAGGCTTCGGGTGTCTTTTTTCATGACGAGGCTCCATGGTTTCAGGCTCCCGGCGAATTCCTTTGGTAAACCATTTGCCGGGTTGCAGCGGAGCGCGAAGACTAGCGTTTGGAAGCATCTTGAACCAGTTCATGGAAGTCGACGCGGGTTGCGGGAAATTTCCTAGGACGCCTGCAGACAGGAGCGAAGTTCACTCGACGTCAGCGTGTGCTTGAAGTGATGTTCCCACAACCGCACACCCAGCCCGCCCGAGCGATCCAGCGACGAACCCACCGTCAGATCCGTGAGCAACGTCGGCTGCAAACCGGCATCGAACAACGCAACCCCGGCAGCCAGGCAGCAGGTTTCGGTTTGCAAGCCGCAAACCAGCACGCGATCCAGATTCAGGCTTTTCAGGTAGTCGAGGGTGTCCGGGGAGGGTGCGTTGCCGTACTTGATGAAGATGCGGTCTGCGGCGATCAGGCTGTCGTAATCCGCTGGCGGGTGCCAGCCGAGCTGACGCTGGAAGGGGGTGCGGATTTCATCATGGCGCTCGACCGTGGCGACGCTTGGCAGTTTGCCGATCAGTGATTGAATGCTGTCGATCAGCCATTGGGGCGGGGAGAAGCAGGGTTGGACGTCGATGATCAGCAGTGCCTAGCGCATGAGGTCTCCCGGGATGAATCTCCAGATGCGACAAGGCCCGCACTGGGCGGGCCTTGTCGTTGAGAGTTGGTGGGCCGGGGTAATCTGAATTGGGTTATTAGGTATTTGATTTAATTAATTAACGTTAGTTTGTAAATTTCTTTGGAATACCAATTGGAATGCCGCGAGAGGTTGGATCGAGCAATATGCTTCGTACCCGTATCTTGCAGAGGGTGCTCAAAAGGATCATCTGTTTACTCGAAACCGGGCAAGCTGAGCATGCCACCCTTAGTGCGCTTACCAAAGCCGGTGGGCATCAGGATTTTGTGCTTTTTCATCTCTGCGAGTATCGCCAACCATTCGGTTTTGCCAAAGCGCAGTTTCGTGTCGTTCCAGCTATGCATGACTTCGTTCACGATGTCTTTATCGGTAACCGGTCGGCCCTCTAGGATGAAGTCGTTCCAGGCGGCATAGAGCGTCACAGTCATTTCGCAACGGTCCGTATCCCAGTCCCGCATTAGCTCAATGACCTGCTCAATCGTGATGCGCTCAGCGGCCGACCAGGCGCTGCTATACGCCTGCCGATGCTGCCCTGCTTGCGAAAGCGGGCGGTAAGCATGGCCAACAGTCTCGCGCTCGATGCGTTCGTACCACTGATTGTTTTGCAGCTCTCCTTCAACCTTATTCATCAACTGGCGATCGTGGGGGCCGGCGGCGTCGCGCAGGTAATCACCTTGGATGGCTGCGATTCTGGCCACGTGCTCGGCTAGGTAAATCACTTTCTGCAGCTTGCGTTGGCCGAAGGTACGTTGACTATGCAGTCGATGAGTAATTTCTGCTGCGAGTAAGGTACGGGCTACTTGACGGTCTGTGGGAATGGTAGTCCGTTGGCCGTCTTCGGAAAGGGCTCGTTCGACTAGGGTGCAGGCCAACTGTTCGTTCAACTGGCGAGCCTGGGTTAGGCGGGTTTTGAGTTGATTGCAGAGTGCCATGAGCTGATCAACTTTGGCGACGATGCGGTGTTGTTCTGCAAGCGGTGGCAGCATGACGAGAAAGTTGCGTAACGGTCGCAACGGGATTGTAGGTTGTGCTGTGCCGGTCGTGCTTTGAGTTGCTTGCTCGTATACCCACGGGGAGGACAGTAAATAACAGGCAAATGCAGAGTTAAGCAGTTCGCTACCTTTGAGGATCGCAATATGGCGTTGTACGCAAAAATCCCGTGGGCTATCAACTGCTATGGGCCGGCCATACGTCGCCCCGACAACTGTATAAAGGATGTCGCCTATTTCTGGGCGACGGTAAAGCGCGATTTGATTGAAGTAATCCTGTGGTACGAAACGGCAATTTGAGAAATCAAGATGTCCTTTGGTCACGTTTCCGATAGTTAGAAATGCAATTCCGTCAGTGGATTTCGGTGGTGATTGATGGTCGCCATCTGTAATTACCCTGAACATAGAGCAGAGGCGTGTCCATGCCCATCCTGCGGGTAGAGAGACTCTCTGATCGTACTCGGATATTGGCTCTGGCTTCGTCACAGCAATCTTGTGTACAGCTGCGTAATCACTTCGATCTTTAGCCAAATGCGCCAGTAGCTCGTCGGCCGGTTCATCACTAGAGACTTGCGGCACCAGTTTGCCCATCACGGCTAGTTGCAACAGCGTTTGTTTGAGAGCGTCGATGCTGGGTTCGGTGGTGAACAGGGTGTGGAAGTGTTCGGCCAGGCGTTGCCAGTTGGTGGCGAAGTCGGTAGCGTCGCTGGCTTGGGTCAGGCTGTCGAGCAGCGCTTTTACCAGTTGGGCGTGGGCGCTTCCGGCGTCGGCCTGCTGGGCATCCAGCCGGTCGCACAGGGCCATCAGCTCATCGACTTTGGCAACGATGCGGTGTTGTTCGGCGAGAGGGGGCAGTGGAAACGGATTTGCCTCAACAAAGTCTTTGGGCAATCGTTTCTGACCTGCTGTCCCTGTCATCTTGGTTTCGCCAACAAGCAAGAACTGTGGCGATTTCAGATAGGCCAGTACGTACCTAGGATCAAGGGTTCCGTTAGCAGGGCGAACAATATGCAACTCAGTCGTGCCCGCGCCCAAGCCATTCATTAGGTTGGAAAAGACGCATGCTTTGCTGTTTTCAAAGCATGGTGTGATCTTCGCCACACCAATATCGCCTTCGGCAAAATGCGTGAAACCTTGTTTCACCTCACCCCAGAGGCGAGGTTCTTGCCCATGCTGATCATCGAAGCGTGTGCCAATAAAAGTCATAGGCACAAACGAGACTTCAAGTGAGTCTGCTGCAGCATTACGAGGGTTAACAAATGCTACTTGCGCTAATGAACTCCACTTCCAACCTGCTGGCAATTCAAACGTTTCTGCTTCCTCGCCAACCTCTGCCAGCGGCTTCTGCTTCTTGATCTTGCCCTCAGCTACCAACCGCGCCTTTTCCTCAGCAATGCGCTTGAGCAACTCACTGGCCGGCTCATCACTAGGATCTTGCGGCACCAACTTGCCACGCACCGCCAGTTCCAGAATTAGCTCGCGCAACTTTTTGATGCCATTGGGTGCACCGGCCAGCAGCGGCAGGTTGTCGATGAGCAGCGCGGTCATATCTGGCGCTCCAGGGCTTCGGCCAACACCGCCTTAAGCTGATCGCGTAGGTCGCTGATTTCGCCTTGTAGCTTGGCGTAATCACGCAACAACTCCTCCGGGTCGTGGCTGATTTGTTCGCCGATATGCGGGTTCTTGCAGTCCAGGTTCCAGTTGCGGGCTTGCAGCTCTTCGACGCTGACCTGCCAGGCGAATTCGTTCTCCACGCGAGCGGCAAAGCCATTGGCCTCGCTGCCCCACCAGGCTTCTTCCACGGCGAATTCTTCGATACGCATGGGGCGAGTCTTGGAGTAGTTCTTCACGCCGGCCGGGTAGTGGTGTTCGTAAAACCACACCTGTTTGGTTGGCGTGCCCTTAGTGAAGAACAACAGGTTGGTCTTAATGCCGGTGTAGGGGCTGAACACGCCGTTGGGCAGGCGAACGATGGTGTGCAGGTTGCACTCGGTCAGCAGCTTTTCCTTGATGCGGCTTTTGATGCCTTCGCCGAACAGAAAGCCATCGGGCAGCACCACGGCGGCGCGGCCTCCGTCTTTAAGCAGTTGCATGATCAGCACCAGAAACAGGTCGGCGGTTTCGCGGGTGCGGAAGGCGGCTGGGAAGTTGGTTTCGATGCCGTCTTCTTCCATGCCGCCGAACGGCGGGTTGGCGACGATGCAGTGCACGCGCTCACTCGGGCCCCAGCTGATCAGCGGTTTGCTTAGGGTGTTGTCGTGGCGGATCTGGCTGGGCACCTCGATGCCGTGCAGGATCATGTTGGTGGTAGCCAGCAGGTGCGGCAGCGGCTTTTTCTCCACGCCGAAGATGCTGGCCTGCAGGATGCGTTCGTCCTCGGCGGTATTTACATAGCGGCTGCGCTTGTGCTCGATGGCGCAGGTGAGAAAACCACCGGTGCCGCAGGCCGGGTCCATAACTTTTTCGTCCAACTTCGGATCGACCATCCGCACCATAAACTCGGTGACCGGACGGGGTGTGTAGAACTCACCAGCGTTACCTGCGTTCTGTAGATCACGCAGTAGTTGCTCGTAGAGGTTACCGAACTCGTGACGTTCCTGGGCCTTGTTGAAGTCCACGCCTTCCTGAATCTTGTTGATCACCTGGCGCAGCAACTGCCCGGACTTCATGTAGTTGTAGGCGTCTTCAAACACGCTGCGCACCACGAAGGCTGAGGGCGTGTTGCTGTACTCGTGCAGGTTCTGCAACTGAGGAAAAAGGTTATTGTCGATAAAGTCCTTCAGCGCATCGCCGGTCATGCCTTCCGGGTCGGCGGCCCAGGTACGCCAGCGGCAGCTGTCGGGAATGGGCGAACGGTAGTTGTCGTCCATCAGTTCCCATTCCAGCTCGCGGTCATCGAAGATCTTCAGGAACAGCAGCCAGACCAACTGGCCAATGCGCTGGGCGTCGCCGTCTACGCCGACGTCTTTGCGCATGATGTCTTGAATCGACTTGATGGTGGAGCTAATGGACATGGTGTTCTCTCAACGCGTACCGCAAGGGGGGCGAAATTCTACCGGATAGTGGGAGTGAGTGCTTTGGCATGTCGTCGGTGTCTAGCCTTTAGCTTGCGTAAAGCTCGTCTTCCAGTTCGTGGATTGCCTTGCTGTAACCAGCTTTACCGCCAAATGCCTTGACCAATTCGATGGGCACACCAATCTGGCTAAACGGTTCAAGCTGCAGGATTTTGATGTCCTCAATATGCTCGATACCGGTATCAGCGTATTTATCCAGCAACGCCTCCAACACTTGGCGGGCCGCTCCGGAATACTTGGCAAAGTAGTTACGTTTTTTCACCTGCTCGGCTCGCTCACGCCGTGATAGGGCGGGCTGATCGAAGGCGACGTGGCAGATCAGGTCGAACGGATCGAGCGGCTTGCCCTGTTTCTTTTCCACTTCTTCGGCCAAGGCTTCCCACATCACACCCTGGATGGCCATCTCCTCGATGATGGCCTTTTTCTGCTCGGCATCACTCCAACGCCTCAGGAAGTCATCCAGCGAAGCAAACTGTTTTTGCACGCAGGCGCGGGTGTAATCGTGCAGCGACTCGGTAATCAATCGACCATCCGGACCGTAGTACTGCACGCGCTCGGCGACGACGTAAATCGGGACGCTATCGATGAGGTACTTGATGCGTTTTTTGCCCTCATCTTCGCCGGTAAAATCCAGGTCATTGCCCTCGTTATCGTTTCCTGCGCTGATGCCATCGTCGTCGGCAAGTGGGTCATCCGGCGGTACAGGTGAGTCGTCGATATCTGGGGCGTAAATCACCACCGGGTCGCCGTCGAAGGCAGGATCGGCAAACAGCTCGGTAGCCTTTTTGAAGTCCATGATGGTGAACCAGTACTTGCCGTAATCCTCGTTGATACGAGTACCGCGACCGATGATTTGCTTGAATTCGGTCATCGATTTGATGTGCTGGTCGAGCACTATCAGCTTGCAGGTCTGAGCATCGACGCCGGTGGTCATCAGCTTGCTGGTGGTGGCAATCACCGGGTAACGCTCTTCGGGGTTGATGAAGTTATCCAGCTCGGCCTTGCCTTCCTGGTCATCGCCGGTGATGCGCATGACGTACTTGCGATTCTCAGCCACTCGCTCGGGGTTGAGATTGACGAGGGCTTGGCGCATACGCTCGGCGTGGTTGATGTCGTCGCAGAAGACGATGGTTTTCTGAAATGGATCGGTGGCCGTTAGCAGTTCGGTGACCTTCTTCGCCACCAGTTGGGTGCGCGCTTCGATAACCAGCGTACGGTCCATGTCCTTTAGGTTGTAGATGCGGTCTTCGATCAGTTCGCCGTTCTTATCGAGCATGCCTTTGTGTGGCCGCCAGCCTTGCAGGTCTTTGTCGAAATCAATGCGAACCACTTTGTAGGGGGCGAGAAAGCCGTCTTCGATGCCTTGCTTCAGGGTGTAGCTGTAGATCGGCTCACCGAAGTAAGTGATGCTTGATACCTCTTTGGTTTCCTTCGGTGTGGCAGTGAGGCCGACATGGGTGGCACCGGAGAAGTAGTCGAGGATTTCACGCCAGGCGGAGTCCTCTGAGGCGCTGCCACGGTGGCATTCGTCGATCACGATCAGGTCGAAGAAGTCGCGGGAGAACTGCTTGTAGATGTTCATCTCTTCATCAGTGCCGGTGACAGCCTGATAGAGCGACAGGTAGATCTCGTAGGAGGTATCAATCTGGCGTTTGGCGATTTTGGTCATCGCCTGGCCGAAGGGCTTAAAGTCGTTGTTTTTGGTCTGGTCGACCAGGATGTTGCGGTCGGCCAGAAACAGGATGCGTTTCTTCTGTTTCGATTTCCACAGTCGCCAGATGATTTGGAAAGCTGTGTAGGTCTTACCGGTGCCCGTAGCCATCACCAGCAAGATACGGTCTTGGCCGCGCGCCACAGCCTCGACTGTGCGGTTGATTGCATTCATCTGGTAATAGCGAGGCATGCGCCCGGAGCCGTCGTCGTAGTAGGGGGCTTCGATCTTGCGCTGGGCGGTATTATCCAGACCCTTCCACTGGCAGTAGCGGTGCCAGAGTTCGGCAGGGCTGGGGAATTGATCAAGGGTGAGTTCGCTTTCTATCTGGCTGCCTGTGCCACTGCGGTCGTGAAACAGGAAGCCGTCGCCATTGCTGGAGAACACGAACGGTACGTCTAGCGCCTCTGCATAGGCGAGCGCTTGCTGCATGCCGGAGCCAACGGAGTGTTTGTTGTCCTTAGCCTCGATCACAGCGATAGGCAAGTTGGCCTGGTGATAGAGGATGAAGTCTGCACGGCGTGCTTCGCCACGGCTGTGAAGTTTGCCCCGGACGATAATGCGGCCCTTGGTAAAGCTGACTTCCTCGCGCACCTGCTTGTGCATGTCCCATCCAGCTTGCTGAATGGCGGGGGCGATGTATTTGCTGCAGATGTCGCGCTCGGAAAGTGATTTCTTGTCCATGGCTGGCTATGTCCCTATGGCTTGCCGTGGACTTTACCAGATCGGGCTGGAGGCATGCTGCCAGTATTGGCACGCTGGGCTGACACGCAGCGTAGTACGCCCGGAAAGAGGACGCTTCTAATCCCTAGTTGCGTCGGTTTGCTCTATCCGCCTAATTGCCACGCACAGAAACGGTGCCTTTCAGGTATATACCTGAGTAAAGCAAACGTCAGAGTACAGGCTTGCGCCTGATTCGCATGGCGGAGTACGTTCACTTATAAAGACTTCGGTACAGGCATGTCCCCGTGTTTTTAATCAATAGCGGAGTGGGCGTAGGCGTTTGAGCCGCCAAAACACAGTCCGGCTTGGGAAGCACTGCGATGTCCTTGCTTACAACAGGCGCCGCCACTTTCACCTTGGAGTCAGACAACGTAATGCATAGATGCGCGTAGCTACCTATCTTCTTCAGTTCGACATTTCTGTGTCGGCCAGGGCAGATCAACAATATGTCCCCAAAGCGAAACTGACGGAACGCCCTCACACTGTACAAACCATTGGGCCCTCCGTAGGCCTCCAGCTGCCAGAGATTTTTATTAAAAACCTCCTTTGGGTAATCCTTTTCGTCCAGGACATAATTCAGCTCGGTATTGTCCCTGATCTTGATCAGATTGCCTGCGGAATAGACCCACAAATCCAAGATTGCAGGAAGTAAAACGGCATTGGCAAAAGTGCATACCAGCATGGCAAGAGCGGCTCGACCGGTACGCTGCAGCACGTTGCCTTCCGATAAATAGAAAGACATAACAGGCGCTAGGTAAAGACACATGATCAACAAGCAGACGCCGATAGCCCCAAGTGCTTCCCAGCCGTTCTCTCCGCCGCGCCAAGCCATAATACCTAGTTGAGCCGGAAACACTCCGCTCATTGAAGTAAAAGCGAGCAATAGACCTAGCCATCCAAGCCGAACGGCGCGATAGCCTTTTCTACGCCAAGGTTTACGAGGCCCGGGCGAGAGCTCCAGTACTTTTTCCTTGAGCGATGATTCGCTGCAGAGGACATGCCACGCTGCCCAAGCAGCAGCAAATGCGACAAGTACGAAAAAGTAGCCAGGAGCAACGGCTATACCAAAGGTTGAACCCAGTAGATTAAGCGAGAGTAGTCCGTATCCTCCGCCGACAATAAGGCTGAATCGAAAGGCGAGCGTTTTTTCTAACTCCCTTCCGGGCGAACATTGTGTAATACACATCATGAAGGCTAACGACGGCACTGATACGATAACCAGAAGTGAAGCTAGAACGAGTGAAGTAAAAAACAGCCAAGCTACGAGGTTCGATGGGTTTCCCAAAGAGCTCAGAATCAATTCTGGGTGATGGATAAGCCACAAATATTTGGTTAGAAGTGAAGTTGAAATTAATGTCGCTGCCAAGGGAAGCCACCATTTGATGTCGGCAAGCAGTCCAGACAGCGCTTGCCGGTAGCTGGTAGGTCTCGATATCTCCGTTGGCGTTTCGGGTAGTGTGTTTTGCGCGGTGGTCTGCTGTTCCACTTCACCGGTCATTAGAGAGTATTCCTTCCTTGGGGATCAAATGCCATTTGGTCGTTCTGGCTTTGCGAGGTGCGCAATTCTAATAGAACGAGACCCCTTTTCAAAACTCGCCACCAATCGCCGGTTATGCCAGATAGCCGTACCTGTCACGCCTAGATTTAACGCCATCTCAACGGAGCTGCGGCTGAAACACGCCGTAAGCGTCCGGACATCCGGTCTTACGAAGCTAAGCCGGTTGCCAACGATGCGGCAAAACTCTCCGAGTTCACTCGCCCGCTGCCTCGGCAGGCGAGTGGGGAGGTCCTTTTTCATTTGGCCTCGGGTGTCTTTTTTCATGACAAGGCTCCATGATTTCAGGCTCCCGGCGAATTCCTTTGGTAAACCATCTGCCGGGTTGCAGCGGAGCGCGAAGACTAGCGTTTGGAAGCATCTTGAACCAGCTCATGAAAGTCGACGCGTGCTGCGGGAAATTTCCTAGGACGCCTGCAGACAGGAGCGAAGTTCACCCGACGTGAGCGTGTGCTTGAAGTGATGTTCCCACAACCGCACCCCCAGCCCGCCCGAACGATCCAACGAAGAACCCACCGTCAGATCCGTGAGCAGCGTCGGCTGCAAACCGGCATCGAACAGCGCAAACCCGGCAGCGAGGCAGCAGGTTTCGGTTTGCAGGCCGCAGACCACCACGCGATCCAGATTCAGGCTTTTCAGGTATTCGATTGTGTCCGGGGAGGGCGCGTAGCCGTATTTGATGAAGGTGCGGTCTGCGGCGATCAGGCTGTCATCGTCCGCCGCCGGGTGCCAGCCGAGCTGACGCTGGAATGGTGTGCGGGTTTCATCATGGCGTTCGACTGTTGCGATGCTGGGCAGTTTGCCGATCAGTGATTGAATGCCGTCGATCAGCCATTGCGGCGGGGAGAAGCTGGGTTGGACGTCGATGATCAGCAGTGCTTGGCGCATGAGGTCTCCGGGGATGAATCTCCAGATGCAACAAGGCCCGCACTGGGCGGGCCTTGTCGTTGAGAGTTGGTGGAGCCGGGGGGATTTGAACCCCCGTCCGCCAGTACTCCGCTGTCGGTACTACATGCGTAGCCGTGTCTATTAAGTTAACCCTCAGCGACCCGACGGGCAGGGTGCTTTGGGCGAGTTGTGTAAGTTTTAGCCGCTTTGTCCACAACGTACTGCACGGCGATTCTGTTCTATATGACAATCATTTTGGGTTTACAGACATCCCCTGATGATTGCTGGACCCGAAGGTACCAGGAGTGCATGTCAGCTGCAATTAAGCAGCGAGAGCAGCACCGTATTGGTCGTCATTGGCAACTATAAGAAGTTGCAACAGTGGATTTACGACTTCTGTTACCAAGTCGGCATGCACCTAGAGTTTCGCAACCGGCGTCGAATCCTAAACGGCCCCGAGCCTGGTGCTCTGTATATCTTGTGAGCAACAAGCCTGCGCAGTGTACGCCAAACGGCTCACAAGGCCAACCCGAAGGTTGGCCTGAGCTTCGATCAGTTGTTGGTTCCGCTGGTTTTGCGGATTTCCAGAATGGTTTGCTGGGTTTCAGCCACGCATTCGTCGATCTTGCCCTGGGCCTTGAGTGCCTGGGCCTTCTGCACACTGGCTTCAACCCGTTGATTCAGGTCGGGTGAGGCCATTGCCTGCGCCTTGGCGTTGTTGATGGTTTGCAGATTGGCATCGCACAGATCGGCAGGCTTGTCGGCGGCGAACGAAGCAGACGCCATCATCGAGGCAGTAACGAACAGACCTAACAGTACAGAACGTTTCATATGAATCTCCTTGAACTGAGGGATCCAGACTTCGCTGGCCGTCAGGACGGGCAACCGAATGGAGGACAAGCCCCGATTGTTCGGGGCCTGTTCTGTGGACTGCGGTCGCTCGCAAGGGTTCTATTTTTCTTCAGACGGCGGTTGCGGGGGCTTTGGCCCGGGTTACCCGGTCCACCAGATACACCAGACCGTGGTAGTCGATGCCGCCATGTTGCGTCAGACCGATCTCACAGGTGCGGCTGGTGGAAATCCCCTCGCTGCACTGTTGCACCGCATTCTTGAGCCTTCGCAGGGAATGGCTGTTGAGCTCCGGCGTGGTGAAACCCTTGTCGCCGGCGAAACCGCAGCAGTGAATGCCTTCCGGGATCACTACCGTCTTGCTGCATTTGCGTGCCAGGTCGATCAGCGCCTGGCTTTCCCCCAGATGCTGAGTGCTGCAGGTCACGTGAACGGCAATCGGTGCTTCCTGCGGGGTGAAGTCGAGACGATCCATCAGATGCGTACGGATGAAGCGCACAGGGTCATACAGATCCAGGCGAACATTTCCCACATCCTGCACCAGCCGCAGCGTGCAGGGGCTGGTGTCGCAATAGATCGGATCGAGCCCGCCGCGACTGGCCTGGAGCAGCGCGCCGATCAGCTCCTGACGCTTGTGTTCGGCCTGTTCGGCATAGCCTTTGGACGCGAAGGGTTGGCCGCAGCAGAGGTTGTCCAGATTGTCCGGGAACACCACTTGATACCCGGCCTTTTCCAGCAGGCCACGGGTTTTGTCGTACAGAGACATCTGCTCCTTGTCGCCCGCCGCCGGCCCCATTACCCGCGAGACGCAGGCTGCCAGATACACGACGCGCGGGCGTTCGTCCGACACGGCCGGGCTGAAGCGAAGGGCTTTTTCCGGCTGCGGCATCGCGTTGGTCCACAGCGGCACCTGACCTTTGGACAGTCGCGTCAGGGTCGCCGAAAGCTTCGCCAGGCGCGGTGCCCCCAACAACATCCGCGCACCGTTGGCCACATGCAGGGTGAAACGCGCACCTTGCAGGGTGGTGGCGAAATTTCCTTCGATCAGGTTGGCGGTTTTCGTATGTGTCGCGTGACGGCCGCGCAGCTTTTTCACCAGCTCGCCGGTGTTGATTCCTACAGGGCAGCGTTGCGCACACAAGCCGGTCGCGGCGCAGGTATCGATGCCTTGGTAGTCGTAGGCTTTTTCCAGTTCGGTGGTGTCGATCCCGGCGCGTTTTCGCGCCTGGATATCGCGCCAGATCACGATGCGCTGGCGCGGGCTCAGGGTCAGGCCTTTCGAGGGGCAGACCGGTTCGCAGAAACCGCACTCGATGCATTTATCCACAATCTCGTCGGCCGCCGGCAGCGGTTTCAGGTGCTTGAGGTGGATCTGCGGATCTTCGCTGAGCACCACGTCCGGATTGAGAATGCCGTTGGGGTCGAGCAGGCGTTTGAGCTGCCACATCAATTGATAGGCGTCGCTGCCCCATTCCAGTTCGACGAAGGGCGCCATGTTGCGCCCGGTGCCGTGCTCCGCCTTCAGCGAGCCGCCGAACTCCACGGCTACCAGTTGCGCCACGTCGTCCATGAACGCCTGATAGCGTGCGACTTCTTCCGCGCTGTTGAAGCCTTGGGTGAAGACAAAGTGCAGATTGCCTTCCAGCGCGTGTCCGAAAAGGATCGCTTCGTCGTAGGAGTGTTTGTCGAACAACTCGATCAAGCGGTTTACGCCGATGGCCAGTTGCTCGACCGGGAAGGTCACGTCTTCGATGATCACCGTGGTGCCGGTCTTGCGCACGGCGCCGACGGCGGGGAAGGTGTCTTTGCGGATCGCCCAGAGGCGGGCGTTTTCGACCGGGTCTTCGGTGAAGTCGACCTGTTTCTCCACCGGGAAGGCGCTGAGCGAGGCCATGATCTGCGCCAGTTGTTCCTGCAGCAAAGTGGAAGAAGCGGCGCGGGATTCGATCAACAGCGCGCAGGCATTGTTCGACAGCTGCTGTACGAAAGCCGGCATGCCGGGTTTGTCCTGCACCGAGCGCAGGCTGCGGCGGTCGAGCAGTTCCACGGCCGACACCGGTTGGCTTTTCAGCACGGTGACGGCGTTGCAGCAGGTTTCCACATCCGGGAATACGATCAGCGCCGAGGCCTTGTTCGGATGGTCGATCACCGTGTCGTAAGTCACGGCGCTGATGAAACCGAGAGTGCCTTCGGAACCGACCAGCAAGTGGCTCAAGATATCCACAGGCTCATCGAAATCCACCAGGGCGTTGAGCGACAGGCCGGTGGTATTTTTCAGACGGTATTTGTGGCGGATTCGTGCAGCGAGTTCGGCATTGGCGCGGGTCTCGCGGCCCAAGGTCGCCAGTCGTTCCAGCAATTGACCGTGGCTGACTCGAAACGCCTCGACGCTGGCAGCATCTTCGGTATCCAGACGTGTGCCGTCGGCCAGTACCAGACGAATCCCGGCCAGCGTGTGATAGGTGTTTTGCGCAGTGCCGCAGCACATGCCGCTGGCGTTGTTGGCGACGATGCCGCCGATCTTGCAGGCGTTGATCGAAGCCGGATCCGGGCCGATTTTGCGCCCGAATGGCGCCAGCCACGCATTGGCTTGGACACCGATCACCCCCGGTTGCAGGCGAATTTGTGTGCCTTGTCCGCGGATCTCCCGCGCGTTCCAGTTATCCCCAAGCACGATCAGCACCGAATCGCTGATCGCCTGGCCGGACAGGCTGGTGCCGGCAGCGCGGAAGGTCACCGGAACCTGATCGCGCTGGGCCAGTTTCAGCAGCGCCACCACTTCGTCTTCGGACTCGACGCGGATCACCAGTTGCGGAATTAACCGGTAGAAGCTGGCATCGGTGCCGAAGGCCAAGGTCGACAGCGGATCGTCGAAACGCCGTTCGGCAGGAATCAGTTGCTGCGCATCGCGCAGGAAAGTCGCCGGTAAGGTCATTGGTCCTCCAGGATCAACACCACCAGGTCTTTCGGGCCGTGAGCGCCGTAAGCCAGGACTTGTTCGATGTCGGCGGTTTTCGACGGGCCGGACACCAGCAGCGCATTGGTCGGCATACCTTGCGCCCACTCGAATTCCCGCTGCACCTGATAGAAGTTGTCGCGGATCTGGCTGGCCTTGAGCAGGGCGAAATGCACCGGTGGCACCAGACTCATCAGCCGTGGTTCTTCGCGGGTCGGCCAGAGAATTAGGCTGCCGGTGGCGGCAATGGCGCCGAGGGTGCCGGTCAGGCTGGCCGGAGTGTCGTTGAACAACTCGGCTTTCCACTCTTCCATCGGCCGGTCGTAGGACTTCAGCGCCGGCAGATCAGGATTGTTCGCCCAGTGTTGTGTGATGCGCTGCCCGTGAGGTGTAGTCGGTGCGATCAACAGGCTCGGCAACTGGCGGTCACGCAGCAATTGCGCCAGTAACGCCGGCCACCCATCAGCGGAACTCAGGTGGATTTCGGTGTGCACCGCTTCCATCAATTTGCGCAGTTGCGGGATCCGTTGTTCGGCGCTGTAGGTGTAAGGCTGGGTCACCAGATCGACGTCGAAGTTGTCGGCAATCGGCGTGGTGCCGGTCAGGCTTTTCCTTAACTTGCCGAGGATGTTTTGCTTGGCGCTCATCAACGGTCTCCTTGTTTGGCCAGGTGTTCGCGAGCCATGTCATGCAGTGAGCGGGCGGCGGGTTTCGGCGCGCTGTGATTTTGTGTCCACGGGCCGACATTGTTCGGCGCCAGCGCGCGCAGGCGTGTGGCGAAAAACGCAAACAGCCGATACAAGGTCGGCGAGCTGTTGAGCTTCGCCCAGGCGTTCCAGATGAAGCGTTCCTTGCGCGAGTATTTGCTGCCCTGACCGCGCATCACTTGATGAGGGCTGTCGGGGGCTTTGACGTTCTCTTCGCGTAGGCGGCGCAGCAGTGCGGGAATAGGAATTTTTACCGGACACACTTCACCGCAGGCACCGCATAACGAAGAAGCGCTCGGGTGATCCGGGACTTTCGCCAGGCCGACCATGTGCGGGGTGATGATTTTGCCGATCGGGCCGGGGTAAACCTCGCCGTAGGTATGGCCGCCGACGCGGGTGTAGACCGGGCAATGATTCATGCAGGCGCCGCAGCGGATGCAGTTCAACGTCTGGCGCAATTCACTGTCAGCGAAGGCCTGGCTGCGACCGTTGTCGAGCAGTACCAGATGCACTTCCTGCGGGCCGTCGAGTTCGTGTTCCTTGCGCGGGCCGGAGATCATGTTGACGTAGGTGGTGATCGGAATGCCCAGCGCCGAGCGGGTCAGCAATGACAGCAGCGGCACCACGTCGCGCAGGTTTTCCACGACCTTTTCGATGCCGGTGACGGCGATGTGCACCGGCGGCACGGTGGTGGTCATGCGGCCGTTGCCTTCGTTTTCCACCAGCAGCAGTGTGCCGGTTTCGGCCACCGCGAAGTTGACACCGGAGACGCCGATGTCCGCTTCGAAGAATTTCTGCCGCAGGACTCTGCGACCGATCTGAATGAGTTGGTCAACGTCCTTGGTGTATTCCACGCCAAGTTTGTCGTGGAACAAGGACGCGACCTGACCGGCATTCTTGTGGATTGCCGGCATGATTATGTGTGAAGGCTTCTCGTGGTCGAGCTGGACGATGTACTCCCCCATGTCGGACTCCAGACACTCAATGTCCCGAGCCTCGAGGAAATGGTTCATCTCCATCTCTTCGCTGACCATCGATTTGCCCTTGATCACTTGCCGCGCCTCGTGAGCGCGGATGATCGAAAGGACGATGCCATTGGCCTCGTCCACCGTTTCCGCCCAGTGCACTGTCACACCGTTGCGGGTCAGGTTCTGTTCCAGTTGCTCGAGCAGGTCGGGCAACTTGGAGAGCGCACGCGCCCTGATCGAGTTGCCCAGGGCGCGTAAGTGTTCTCTTTCGTGGGCATCGCTGAAAGCCGCTGCCCGCTTGGTCATCAGTGAATCCATCGCGGTGCGGAAGTTGTTCCGTAACTGCGAATCGCCCAGGGCGTTGTGCGCCCGGGTGCGGAAGTCTTCTTCTACGGCAACCGTAGGAATAATCGTGGAAGTGCTCATCGCGCACCTCCGGTTCGTTGCCAGAGAAAGCTCGCCAGGTGTTGCCCGCGCAGTGCTTCCTGCTGTTTTTCCAGCGAGCCGTTGATGTTCATCAGGCAGCCGCAGTCGGCACTGAGTACCTGATGCGCGCCGGATTCCTTCAACGCTCGGGTCTTGTCAGCCACCATCGCGCCGGAAATGTCTGGCATACGGACGCTGAATGTCCCACCGAAGCCACAGCATTCGCTTTCGTGATCGTGGTTGACCCGTTCCACCTTGCTCAACTGCGCCAACAACTCGCGGCCGTGCAGGTGGGTGTTCATTTCCCGTCGCGCCGAACACGAGGTGTGCAGCGCCACTTTGACCGGCTCGCCGCTGTCCTTGAGCTGCACCTTGCAGACGAACAGCAGAAACTCGGCCAGCTCATAGGTGCGGGCCGCGAGGGCCTGAACCTGTTTCAGCGTTTCCGGCTCGTCCTTGAACAAGTCGGCGTAATGCTCGCGGATCATTCCGGCGCACGAACCCGACGGCACCACCACCGGATAGTCCCCGGCAAACAGCGCCAGTTGCGAGCGCGCCACCGTCCGTGCCTGCTCGGTGTAACCCGAGGTGTAGGCCGGTTGTCCGCAGCAGCTCTGCCCTTGCGGGTAATCGACCCGAATGCCCTCGCGTTCCAGCAAGTGGATCGCGTCCATCCCGGCTTCCGGATAGAACAGGTCGACCACGCACGTGCCGAACAGGTAGACCCGCGACGGTTTCTCGCTGGGGTATTGCCGGGGTTCGGGCAGTGGCGGTGCGACGCGAGTGGCGTTGGGCACGGCGTTGTAAAAAAGCTCGCTCATCAGGCGTGTCTCCGGGTGGGCCCGGTTATCCGTCTGTTGAGGCTGCCGAATATAGAGCGCGTTGCTTTCAGCAGCCTTACAGACCGGGTTGTGAATTGCTGACGCCGGAATCACGAACCGGCGTCGGTTATTTCCATGTCGCTTGTAGTCTTAATGCACCAGCATGCCGGTGAACCAATAGGCCTGGGCCAAAGTGATCAGACCGACGATCGTGGCAAAGAATAGGCTGTGCTTGAGGGTGAAGCGGAACAGATCGGATTCCTTGCCCACCAGACCGGTCGCGGCGCAGGCCACGGCGATCGATTGTGGCGAAATCATTTTGCCGGTCACGCCGCCGCTGGTATTGGCCGCCACCAGCAGGGTGTCGTTGACCCCGATCTGGTGTGCGGTGGTCGCTTGCAGCGAGCTGAACAGCGCGTTGGACGAAGTATCGGAACCGGTCAGGAACACGCCGAGCCAGCCGAGGAATGGCGAGAAAAACGGGAACGCTGCGCCAGTACCGGCCAGCACCAGAGCCATGGTCGAGGACATGCCGGAATAGTTGGTGACGAAGGCAAACGCCAGCACCATGCCGATCGACAGGATCGGCCAGCGCAGTTCGTAGAAGGTCTCTTTCAAAGTGGTCAGACCAGTTTTGAAATTGATCTTCAGCACCAGCATCGAGATCAGTGCGGAGAAGAAAATTGCCGTGCCGGTCGCGGAAATCGGATCGAGTTTGAATACGGCCGGGATCGCGGTCGGAGCAGCAACGATCGGAGCGGTCTTGATCACCAGTTGATCCAGGTGCGGAATCGCGAAGTTGAACACCCAGGCGTACATCGAACCGCCGGCGGCGAACATGGCTTTGAAAGGCTTGAGGGTCCAGATGGTCACCAGCACGGTGAGGATCAGGAACGGCGACCACGCCTTGAAGATTTCCCCGAGGCTGTAGGGCGAAGCGACGGTGGTGCGCTTCTGGCCGAAACCGCCGACGCTGGCGGAGACCACCGAAGCGGATACGGCGCCGACGATGTGCTGGCCGGCGGCACGTTTCGGTTGCCAGACCTTCAGGAACAGGGTCAGCGAAATCAGACTGGCCAGGGCCGACGTGATGTCCGGCAGCTCCGGGCCGATGAAATTCGAAGTGAAGTATTGGGTGACAGCGAAGCTCAGGCCGGCAACCAGTGCGGCTGGCCAGGTTTCACGCACGCCGCGCAGGCCGTCCATCATGAACACCAGCCAGAACGGCACGAACAGCGACAGCAGCGGCAGTTGGCGGCCGGTCATGGCGCCGATCTTGAACGCGTCGATACCGGTGACTTGCCCGGCCACGATGATTGGAATCCCCAGTGCGCCGAACGCCACCGGTGCGGTGTTGGCAATCAGGCACAGGCCGGCGGCGTACAGCGGGTTGAAGCCCAGTCCTACGAGCAGCGCAGCGGTAATCGCCACTGGCGCGCCGAAGCCGGCGGCACCTTCCAGGAATGCACCGAAGCAGAAACCGATCAGCAGCACCTGCAGACGCTGGTCGTCAGTGATCGACAGCACCGAGCTGCGGATGACCTCGAACTGACCGCTCTTGACCGTCAGTTTGTACAGGAACACAGCCGCCACAATGATCCAGGCAATCGGCCACAGACCATAGGCGAAGCCATATCCGGCAGCGGCGAACGCCATGTCGACCGGCATCTGGAACGCGAAGATCGCCACAAGGATCGCCAGGGCGAGCGTGATGCTGCCGGCTACATGACCTTTGAGGCGGAACACCGCCAGAGCGAGGAAGAAGAACACGATGGGGATGACGGCCGCGAGTGCGGACACGCCGAGACTGCCGAGCGGGCTGTAGAGCTGTTGCCAGGTTTGCATATGGGGTGGCCCCTAATTGTTGTTGGTCAGGCACTGTCAGCGTTCTTGGTTAATTGGTAATACCAATTTACAATCGCTGTTGGCTAGGGTAAAAGCCTTGATGTCGGTGTGTCAATTTGCCGCCCTAAAACTTTTGTCGAATCGCCGGTGCAGAGCTCGATCTGATCCGGTCGCCCAAGTGTCATCTGGCAGGTGTCGGCAACGCGCCGATAGGCCAGAATAGAGAGCCCGGCGAGCGGTCGGGATGGTGGAGAGTTGAGTGATGGGGTTTGATCAGATACGTCAGCGCCGTTTGTCTGACGACATTGTCGAGCGACTGGAAGGGATGATTCTTGAGGGCACGCTGAAGTCTGGCGAGCGTCTGCCAGCCGAGCGGACACTGGCGGAACAGTTCGGTGTTTCCCGGCCCTCGTTGCGCGAAGCGATTCAGAAACTGGCGGCAAAGGGTTTGCTGGTCAGTAAGCAGGGCGGCGGCAACTATGTCGTGGATAGCCTCGGTTCGACGTTCAGCGATCCGCTGCTGCAATTGCTGGAAAGCAATCCCGAGGCGCAGCGCGATTTGCTGGAATTTCGCCACACGCTGGAGGCATCGTGCGCCTATTACGCGGCATTGCGCGCCACGGATGTGGATCGTGAACGGCTGACGGCTGCGTTTGAAGAATTACAGGACTGCTATTCGCGTCATGACGAAGTGAGCCGGGCGGAAGAGGGCGCGGCGGATGCGAAATTCCATCTGGCGATTGCCGAAGCCAGTCATAACGCGGTGTTGCTGCACACCATTCGCGGGCTGTTCGATCTGCTCAAGCGCAACGTCGTGACCAACATCGGTGGCATGTACAAGCAGCGCACGGAAACCCGCGACATGCTGATCACCCAGCATCGGGAGTTGTATCTGGCGATTATCGAGGGGCGCGCGGAACAGGCGCGTGAGGTGTCCAGCCGACACATTCTGTATGTGCAAGAAGTGCTGGAAGAGGTGCGTCAGGAAGTGCAGCGCATGGCTCGCGCCGAGCGACGTAAAGGGATGTAAAAAAGACCGCTCCCGTGCAAGGCGCGGGAACGGTCATTCAGGCAGAAGAATCAGTCTTCCTTGCCCTTGTTGCGCACCGCACGCTGTAACTCGCGACCGGCGTCGCGTTCGCGTTCGGTGTCACGCTTGTCGTATTCCTTCTTGCCCTTGCCCAGTGCGATCTCGCACTTGACCATGTGCTTGCTCCAGTACCAGGACAGGCACACGCAGGCGTAACCCTTTTGCTGCACGGCGGCGGCGAGCTTGTCCAGCTCGCGGCGGTTGAGCAGCAGCTTGCGGGTACGCACCGGGTCGGCAATGACGTGGGTGCTGGCGGTCATCAGAGGCGTGATGTGGCTGCCGAGCAACCAGGCTTCGCCATCCTTGAGCAACACGTAACTGTCGACCAGTTGCAGTTTGCTTGCCCGCAGACTTTTTACTTCCCAGCCGGCCAGGACCAGACCAGCCTCGAACTTGTGCTCGATGAAGTAATCGTGTCGCGCCTTTTTGTTTTGCGCGATGGTCCCTGTTGGGTGTTTCTTCTGTTTAGCCATAGGGGCGGCATTATATGGAGATAAACGGCTGTCGGCTACGGTGATGCTGCGTGCTTGAGCAGGTTGAGTGAATCCCGGACAATGCGGCCTCTTTTTCTAACGCTTGGGCGTGATAAACGATGTCGACAGACAAGGTTTCTGTCCACGGCAGTTGGGCTAGCCGCTGGGTTTTCATATTCGCCGCGACCGGTTCGGCCGTGGGATTGGGCAGCATCTGGAAATTCCCCTACATGGTCGGGGTCTACGGTGGCGGCGCCTTCGTGCTGATGTTTCTGGCGTGTATCGCGCTGATCGGCATCCCGGTAATGCTCGCCGAAACCCTGATCGGCCGCCGTGCCCGCCAGAGTCCGGCGAATGCCCTGAAGGTGCTGGCGCTGGAAGCGGGGCACTCGGGCAAGTGGTCGTGGGGCGCGTTCGCCGGGATGATCACGGCGTTGCTGATCCTGTCCTTTTACAGTGTGGTCGGCGGCTGGTCGCTGGATTACATCATTGATATGGGGCGCGGAGACTTCCAGGGCGCGACGGCCGATCAGGTCGGGGCGTATTTCGGTAATGTCATCTCCGATCCGTGGCGCCTGACACTTTGGCACACGGTTTTCATGCTGTTGTCTGCGGTAGTGATCGCCAAGGGCGTGGTCGCCGGGCTCGAACGCAGCCTGCGGATCATGATGCCGCTGCTGTTCGTGATGGTGCTGGTGCTGCTGGGTTACAGCATGACCACCGGGCATTTCATGGAAGGCGTGCATTTCATGTTCGACTTCCACCCGGAAAAAGTCCTCGACGGCTTGCTGCCGGCCATGGGCCACGCGTTCTTCTCCCTGAGCGTGGGCGTGGGCTCGATCATGATCTACGGCGCCTACATGACCAAGGAAGCCTCGCTGTCCGGCACGGTCGTGGGTGTGGCGCTGCTCGATACCTTTGTTTCGCTGGTGGCCGGTCTGGCCTTGTTTCCGATTGTGTTCGCCGGTGGTTTGAACCCGAGCGAAGGCCCGGGGCTGATGTTTGTCAGCCTGCCATTTGCTTTCGGTAACGTGCTGTTCGGCCAGTTGATGGGCGTGGTGTTCTTCGTTCTGGTGGCCATTGCCGCCTGGAGCTCAGCGATTTCCCTGCTAGAGCCGATGGTCGCCTATCTGGTCGAGCGGACTAAAATCAGTCGTGCCTGGGTGACATTCTGGTTGGCCTTCACTTGCTGGTTCGTCGGCCTGGGCACGGTGTTTTCCTTCAATATCTGGAAGGAAGCCAAATTTTTCGTGAACGATGGCGGGGTGTTCCATCTCTACCAATGGGGTGCGGCCGGTGGCCTGGACTTCTTTGGGGTGATCGACTTCTTCACCTCGCGGATCATGTTGCCGCTCGGCGGGCTGTGCTTCGTGCTGTTTGCCGGTTGGGTGATGGGGCGTGAGGCGGTGCGTGACGAGTTGTCGATTCGCAGCCCGGCGCTGTTCGCCCTGTCTCTGTTCTTGATGCGCTATGTGGCGCCCATCGGCATTCTTGTAGTGTTTGCCGCCCAGCTCTGGAAGTGACGCTTACATGACGACACATATTCAACGATCGGCGCTGCTGCCTTATCCGGCGCAATTTCTCTACGACCTGGTCAATGACGTGGCGCGTTACCCCGAGTTTTTGCCGTGGTGCGCGTCTGCTGAAGTCCTGGAAAGCTCGCCTGAGCATATGCGCGCCAGTGTCGGCGTGGCCAAGGGCGGCCTCAGTCAGCATTTCGTGACGCGCAATACGCTGGTGCCGGGTCAGTCGATCGAGATGAACCTGGAGGAGGGGCCGTTCAATCAGCTGCACGGCGTCTGGGTGTTCAAGGCGCTGAACGAGAAGGCCTGCAAGATCAGTCTGGATCTGTCTTTCGACTACGCCGGGCCGCTGGTCCGCGCGACGCTCGGGCCTTTGTTCAATCAGGCGGCCAATACGCTGGTGGACGCGTTCTGCCAGCGCGCCAAGCAGATGCATGGTTGAGCCGGTGATCGAAATCGAAGTGGTGTATGCGGCGGTTGATCGGCAGGTGTTGCGTGTAACCAGTGTTGCCGAAGGTACGACGGTGCGTGCGGCGCTGATGGCGTCCGGGATTGATGCTGAATTTCCGGAGCTGGATCTGAAGAGCTGTCCTTTGGGGATCTTCGGCAAAGTGATTGCTGATCCGGATACTCGACAGGTTCAGGAAGGTGATCGCATCGAGATCTATCGACCACTGTTGGCTGATCCGAAAGAGGTGCGCCGATTGCGTGCCGCCAAGGCTGCCGAGGCTAAAGCCAGAAATTAGTGATGCGCTGATCTGCAGGCAATAAAAAACCCGGAATTTCCGGGTTTTTTATTGCGTCGCAAATTATTGCGGCGAGGTGTCCAGCGGTTCTGGCGTTGGAACCGGAACGGTTTCCACACCATCGACGTCCTTCTGGATCTGATCCAGCAAGGAGCCTGGCTTGGCCGGTTTTTCCGGTGTCGGCTGCTCGGCGTTTTCAGCAGGAGTGGTCACGCTGGTGCCACTGTCCTTGCCGAGAATGGCTTCGTCACGGCTGACGCCCGGCATGAAGTCACCGGACAGGCTGACAAGACGGTCATTCGAGTCGAAAATGACACTCATGCGTTCCTGCTGACGTTCACCGCCACCAGGTTGCAGGCTGTACAGATAATCCCAGCGGTTGGCATGGAACGTGTCGGCAAGCAGAGGGTTACCCATGATAAACCGTACTTGCGGCCGGGTCATTCCCGGGCGTAACTGGTCTATCATGTCCTGCGTGACGACATTGCCCTGCTGGATGTCGATTTTGTAAACCCCGGGGAATGAACAACCGGCGAGTGCGAGCAGTCCCACAAAGGTGAAACTGGTTAGCAAGAGCTTGGTGTTTTGCATCGGTGGGCGACTTCCACTATCTTGGCTGGGACAACGTAAACGCCGATCATACCCGCATTAAGAGAAGCTGCGAAGCAGCATCGCGAGAAAGCTGACCATGGTTGAAAATAGCGAACTACGCAAAGCCGGCCTCAAAGTGACCCTGCCACGGGTCAAGATCCTGCAAATGCTCGACTCTACAGAGCAGCGTCACATGAGTGCCGAGGACGTCTACAAGGCGTTGATGGAAGCTGGCGAGGATGTCGGTCTGGCCACGGTTTACCGTGTTCTGACCCAGTTCGAAGCGGCTGGCCTCGTGGTCCGTCACAACTTCGACGGCGGCCACGCGGTATTCGAATTGGCCGACGGTGGCCACCACGATCATATGGTTAACGTGGAGTCGGGCGAAGTCATCGAATTCTTCGACGAAGAAATCGAAAAACTTCAGAAGGCGATCGTCGAGAAGCACGGTTACGAGATGGTTGATCACAATCTCGTACTGTACGTACGCAACAAAAAGTAAGCATGTCGCGCGAATTTCAGGTTCGCGAAACGAGCGAAGGCGACCCAAGGGTCGCCTTCGTGCTTTCTGGCGTGCTTAAACCTTTGCGGTAACGACCATCTTTTTCGCGTGCGCCAAAGACTCTTTGGTCAGATCGATGCCGCCAAGCATCCGCGCGACTTCTTCTATACGGTCATTCTTGCTCAGCTTCGAAACGGCTGTGTGAGTCGCCTGCTCGCCGCGCACTTTATGCACGAACAGGTGCTGATGTCCCTGGGCCGCGACTTGCGGCAAGTGTGTGACCGTCAGTACCTGTCCGCGATCCCCGAGGCGGCGCAGCAACTGGCCGACGATTTCGGCCGTCGGACCGCCAATGCCCACGTCCACTTCGTCGAATACCAATGTCGGTACGCGAGAGGTCTGGGCGGTAATCACCTGGATGGCCAGGCTGACCCGTGACAGCTCACCGCCGGACGCCACTTTGGCCAGGGCCTTCAGGGGTTGGCCAGGGTTGGCGCTGACCAGCAGTTCAACCTGCTCCAGGCCATTGGGTTGTAGTTCGCTGCTGTTGTTGGCGCGCAATTCGATGGTGAAGCGACCGCCGGGCATGCCCAGGCGCTGGATCTCCTGCTCCACCGCGCTGGCCAGGCTGCCGGCCGCCTGGTGACGCAGCTTGCTCAGTTCCCGGGCCTTTTCCTGATAGTGTCGGGCATAGGATGCGAGTTCTTCGGCAAGACGCTCGATGGATTCATCGTTGGCGTCGAGGGCTTCGATTTCGTCGAGCAGCTTCTGCTGCATCTCTGCCACCTCCGTCGGCTGAATACGGTGTTTGCGTGCCAGCGTGTAAATGGAGTCCAGACGTTCCTCCAGATATTGCAGGCGCGCTGGATCGGCATCGAAGTTGTCGAGAAAACGATTGAGTTCGCCGACGGCTTCTTCGACCTGGATCTGCGCACTGGTCAGCAGGCTGCTCGCCTCACCCAGCGCGCCGACCGAGTTGTTCACGCTCGACAGGCGATTGAGGCTGGCCGTCAGGGCATTCAGCACGTTGCCGGAATCGCTTTCGCTGCATTGCTCGACCACTTGTCGGCAGATGCCGAGCAGGGTTTCGGCATTGGTCAGGTTCTTGTGTTCCTGCTCCAGTTCTTCCAGCTCGTTTTCGCCTAGGCCGAGGTTTTCCAGTTCTTCGAGCTGGTAGCTGAGCAGCTGATGGCGCGCGCGCTGTTCGTCGCCGGAATTGGAAAGGCGCTCTAGCTCCTGACGGGTCTGGCGCCAGCGCTGGGCGGCCAGGTGAACCTGGCGCGCCAGATCGGTGGCCCCGGCGTATTCGTCGAGCAGGCGCCGGTGGGTGTCGGTCTTGAGCAGGGATTGGTGTTCGTGCTGGCTGTGGATATCGATCAGCAGCTCACCGAGAGCCTTAAGGTCGCCGAGCGGGCAGGGCGTGCCATTTATATAGCCGCGTGAGCGACCTTCGGACGTGATGACCCGGCGCAGGATGCACGGGCCGTCGATTTCCAGGTCGCGTTCCGCGAGCCAGGCGCTGGCCTCGGGAATGTCGGCCAGATCGAAGGTCGCCAGGATATCGGCCTTGTCGGCGCCCGGTCGAACCACGCCGCTGTCGGCGCGATCACCGAGCGTCAGGCCCAGGGCGTCGAGCATGATCGACTTGCCGGCGCCGGTTTCCCCGGTAATCACGCTCATGCCGCGATCGAGTTCGAGATCGAGATGTTCAACGATGGCGTAGTTGTGTACGGACAGGTGCACCAGCATAAAGGCCGCTCCCAGGCTTCAGGTCTGGTTATTTATACAGTGTTTTGTTTCGAGCTGACAATGCCCTCGCCGAGGTCGATGGGGATGATCCGATCAAATGCCTATCGCGCCAGGGAATGGCAATGCAGCACTTTTTTGTAGGGTTAATCGTTGTCAGCCCTTGAAGCCTGATTTTGCGGCCCCATATATCGGGGCAGAAGCGCGAATCGAACTCGCGGACGATATTGAAAGGAGAATTCTATGGCTGACGAACAGACAGTAGATACGCAAAACCCAGAAGCCAATCAGGCGCCCGAGACTTCGGGTGATGACCTGGCGACCCGTGTACAAGTGCTCGAAGAGCAATTGGCCGCCGCGCAGGATCAATCGCTGCGCGTAGCTGCCGATCTGCAGAACGTCCGCCGACGTGCCGAGCAGGATGTCGAAAAGGCGCACAAGTTTGCGCTGGAAAAATTCGCCGGCGATCTGCTGCCGATCGTCGACAGCCTGGAGCGTGGTCTCGAGCTGTCGAGCCCTGATGACGAAAGCATCCGTCCGATGCGCGAAGGCATCGAGCTGACCCTGAAAATGTTTCACGACACCCTCACGCGCTATCAGCTTGTCGCTGTAAGCCCGCAGAAAGGCGAACCGTTCAATGCCGTGGAGCATCAGGCGATGGCCATGCAGGAAAGTGCTGATCTGGAGCCGAACAGCATTCTGAAGGTGTTCCAGAAGGGCTACCAGCTCAACGGTCGCCTGCTGCGTCCGGCGATGGTCGTGGTCAGCAAGGCGCCGGCGCCAGTTTCGCCTTCGATTGACGAGAAGGCTTGAAATTAGCCGCAAGGCCCCCATTTACAAGTCAAGCGTTTAAGTATTACCGCAGTCAGCCACCACTGCTGCGGCAAAAAAATCCAAAGTTTCGGGAGAGTGAACATGGGCAAAATTATAGGTATCGACCTGGGGACTACCAACTCCTGCGTCTCCGTGCTGGAAAATGGCGTAGCCAAAGTTATCGAGAACGCCGAAGGCGCGCGTACCACGCCGTCGATCATCGCTTACGCCAACGATGGTGAAATTCTGGTGGGTCAGTCCGCCAAGCGTCAGGCTGTGACCAACCCGCACAACACACTGTTTGCGGTGAAGCGTCTGATCGGTCGCCGCTTCGAAGAAGAAGTTGTACAGAAAGACATCAAGCTGGTGCCTTACAAGATCGTCAAGGCTAACAATGGTGACGCCTGGGTCGAGGCTTCCGGCAAGCAGATGGCTCCGCCGCAAATCAGCGCCGAAGTCCTGAAAAAGATGAAGAAGACCGCCGAAGACTATCTCGGTGAGGCTGTGACCGAAGCGGTGATCACCGTTCCGGCGTACTTCAACGACAGTCAGCGTCAGGCGACTAAAGATGCTGGTCGCATCGCCGGCCTGGACGTAAAACGTATCATCAACGAACCGACCGCAGCTGCTCTGGCTTACGGCATGGACAAGGCCAAGGGCGATCACACCGTGATCGTTTATGACCTGGGTGGTGGTACCTTCGACGTTTCCGTGATCGAAATCGCTGAAGTTGACGGCGAGCACCAGTTTGAAGTATTGGCCACCAACGGTGACACCTTCCTGGGCGGCGAAGACTTTGACATGCGCCTGATCGACTACCTCGTCGACGAGTTCAAGAAAGAGTCCGGCATGGACCTGAAGAACGATCCTCTGGCCCTGCAGCGTCTGAAGGAAGCCGCTGAGAAAGCCAAGATCGAGCTGTCTTCTTCGCAGTCGACCGACGTCAACCTGCCGTACATCACAGCAGATGCGACTGGTCCTAAGCACCTGAACGTGAAGATCTCTCGTGCCAAGCTCGAGTCGCTGGTCGAAGACCTGGTGAACCGTACCATCGAGCCGTGCCGTATTGCTCTGAAAGACGCCGGTATCGACGCCAGCAAAATTGACGACGTGATTCTGGTTGGTGGTCAGACTCGTATGCCACTGGTGCAGAAGGCAGTTACCGATTTCTTCGGTAAAGAAGCACGTAAAGACGTGAACCCGGACGAAGCCGTTGCCATGGGTGCTGCCATCCAGGGCGCCGTTCTGGCCGGTGACGTGAAAGACGTTCTGTTGCTCGACGTCAGCCCGCTGACCCTGGGTATCGAAACCATGGGTGGCGTGATGACCGCGCTGATCGAGAAAAACACCACGATTCCTACCAAGAAATCGCAAGTGTTCTCGACGGCCGACGACAACCAGGGCGCCGTGACCATTCACGTCCTGCAAGGCGAGCGCAAGCAAGCCGCACAGAACAAGTCCCTGGGCAAGTTCGACCTGGCCGACATTCCACCTGCTCCACGTGGTGTGCCGCAGATCGAAGTGACCTTCGACATCGACGCCAACGGCATCCTGCACGTAGGTGCGAAGGACAAGGCGACTGGCAAAGAGCAGAAGATCACCATCAAGGCCAACTCTGGTCTGTCGGATGAAGAAATCCAGAAGATGGTGCGCGACGCCGAGCTGAACGCCGAGGAAGACCGCAAGTTCGAAGAGCTGGCCGCTGCCCGTAACCAGGGTGATGCACTGGTTCACTCGACTCGCAAGATGATCGCTGACGCTGGCGACAAAGTGACTGCAGAAGAGAAGACTGCAATCGAAGCGGCCGTGGTTGCCCTGGAAGCCGCCGTCAAAGGCGACGACAAGGCTGCCATCGACGCCAAAGTTGAAGAGTTGTCGAAAGTCTCTGCGCCGGTTGCCCAGAAGATGTACGCCGAACAGGCTCAGCCTGCTGAAGGCGCGGCACCGCACGACGAGAAAGCTGAAAAGGCTGACGATGTTGTCGATGCCGAGTTCGAAGAAGTCAAAGACCACAAGTAAGTTGTTGGTCGCCCGGTTGACTGCCTTGCGGCGGTGACTGGTAGGATGTCGCCGCGCGGGAGCTTGCTCCCGCGTTGGCGTATCTGGAATACGCGAATTTTTACAGCATGCGACAAAGCTCGAATGCTGGCGGTATGGCCGGGAATGCTCCTGCTTTTCGCGCCGCAAATACCGCATGAACCAAAGACCAGGATCGTTGAATTGACGTGAGTTGGGTCCGGGCCTGTATTGGGGCTCAACGAGTTTGGCGAAGCTCAGGAGGGGTTTGCCGAACGTCCTCAAGAGTATGAAGAACTTATGGCTAAGCGTGACTATTACGAAGTGTTGGGTGTTGAGCGCGGCTCAAGCGAAGCAGACCTGAAAAAGGCCTATCGCCGTCTGGCGATGAAGCATCACCCGGACCGTAATCCCGATGACAAAGCGTCGGAAGAACTGTTCAAAGAGGCCAACGAAGCCTACGAAGTGCTGTCCGATTCCAGCAAGCGTGCAGCGTACGACCAGTACGGTCATGCCGGCGTCGACCCGAGCATGGGTGGCGGCGGTGCAGGCTTCGGCGGTCAGAACTTCTCCGACATCTTCGGTGATGTCTTTAGTGACTTCTTCGGTGGCGGTCGCGGCGGTTCCCGTGGCGGCGCCCAGCGTGGCAGCGATTTGCGCTACACCCTGGAGCTGAACCTGGAAGAAGCGGTACGCGGTACCACCGTGAATATCCGCGTTCCGACACTGGTCAACTGCAAGCCTTGCGATGGTTCGGGCGCGAAGAAAGGCTCGTCGCCATCGACCTGCCCGACGTGCGGCGGCATCGGTCAGGTGCGTATGCAGCAAGGCTTCTTCTCGGTGCAGCAGACCTGCCCGCGCTGCCATGGCCAGGGCAAGATCATTTCCGATCCATGCGACTCCTGCCACGGTGACGGTCGCGTTGAAGAATACAAAACCCTTTCCGTCAAAGTGCCGGCCGGTGTCGATACCGGCGACCGCATTCGTCTGTCCGGCGAAGGCGAGGCGGGCACTCAGGGTGGGCCGACCGGCGACCTGTACGTGGTGATCAACGTCCGCGAACACGACATCTTCCAGCGTGACGGCAAGCACCTGTTCTGCGAAGTGCCGATCAGCTTCGTCGACGCAGCCCTGGGCGGCGAGCTGGAAATTCCGACCCTCGACGGTCGCGTAAAACTGAAGATTCCGGAAGGGACGCAGACCGGCAAGCAGTTCCGCGTACGCGGCAAGGGCGTTGCGCCGGTGCGTGGTGGTGGTGCAGGCGACCTGATGTGTCGTGTGGCCGTTGAGACCCCGGTCAATCTGAACCGTCGTCAGCGTGAGCTGCTGGAAGAGTTCCGCAGCTCCCTGGCGGACGACAACAGCCATTCCCCGAAAACTACCGGTTGGTTCGACGGTGTGAAGCGCTTCTTCGGCGATCTGTAAGGAGTCGGCATGCGACGTATAGCTGTGATGGGCGCTGCCGGGCGCATGGGCAAGATTCTGGTCGAGGCGGTGCAGCAGCGCGCGCCGCTGACCGGTCTGACAGCCGCGATTGTCCGCCCTGGCAGTACGCTGATCGGTGTGGATGCCGGAGAGCTGGCTTCGCTCGGTCGAATCGGCGTGCCGCTGTCCGGGAATCTGGAATCAGTGGCGGAAGAGTTCGATGTGTTGATCGACTTCACCCTGCCGGAAGTGATGCTGAAAAACCTGGCCTTCTGCCGCAAGGCCGGCAAGGCGATGGTGATCGGCACGACCGGGCTGGATGCTGCGCAGAAGCAATTGCTGGCCGACGCGGGCAAGGATATCCCGATCGTCTTCGCCGCCAACTTCAGTGTCGGCGTCAATCTGTCGCTGAAGCTGCTCGACATGGCGGCACGGGTGTTGGCGGATGATGCGGACATCGAAATCATCGAAGCCCATCACCGGCACAAGATTGATGCGCCGTCGGGTACGGCCCTGCGCATGGGTGAAGTGATCGCCAATGCGCTGGATCGTGATCTGCAGAAAGTCGCGGTCTATGGTCGTGAAGGCCACACCGGTGCTCGTGAGCGCGAAACCATCGGCTTCGCCACTGTTCGCGGTGGTGATGTGGTGGGTGATCACACGGTATTGTTCGCCTGCGAGGGCGAGCGACTGGAGATCACGCACAAGGCTTCGAGTCGCATGACGTTCGCCAAGGGCGCGGTGCGTGCGGCGTTGTGGCTGGATGCTCGTGAGCCTGGTTTGTACGACATGCAGGACGTGCTCGACCTGCATTGAGATGTTCTGAAGCAGGCGCAAACGCCCTGTTTGCGCCGGTTTTACTCCGCCGAGCGACGCCCTGTCGCATTCTCCGGCCTTTCGGCCTCATTGGCGGTAGACCAAAAAACCCTTTTTCTGTAAGCTACAGCTTTAGTGTGTCCACTAAAAGCGCGCAGAATAATTCAGTGAAGAAGCGGGGTGACGTGTCCATACGTCACTCCGCTTTTTTACAACCTGCGATTGCCCTTTCATGCGTTATTTACGGGAGGTCTTCTTGACTAAGCCAGCCATACTCGCCCTTGCTGATGGCAGCATTTTTCGCGGCGAAGCCATTGGAGCCGACGGTCAGACCGTTGGTGAGGTGGTGTTCAACACCGCAATGACCGGCTATCAGGAAATCCTTACCGATCCTTCCTACGCCCAACAGATCGTTACCCTGACTTACCCGCACATCGGCAACACCGGCACCACGCCGGAAGATGCCGAGTCCGATCGCGTCTGGTCCGCTGGCCTGGTCATCCGTGACCTGCCGCTGGTAGCGAGCAACTGGCGTAACACGATGTCCCTGTCCGATTACCTGAAAGCCAACAACGTTGTGGCGATCGCCGGTATCGACACCCGCCGCCTGACCCGCATCCTGCGTGAAAAAGGCGCACAGAACGGCTGCATCATGGCCGGCGACAACATCTCCGAAGAAGCGGCCATCGCCGCGGCGCAAGGCTTCCCGGGCCTGAAGGGCATGGACCTGGCGAAAGTCGTCAGCACCAAGACCCAATACGAATGGCGCTCCACTGTCTGGGATCTGAAAACCGACAGCCACGCGACCATCGAAGCCTCCGAGCTGCCTTACCACGTGGTTGCCTATGACTACGGCGTCAAGGTCAACATCCTGCGCATGCTGGTCGAGCGCGGCTGCCGCGTCACTGTTGTTCCAGCGCAAACTCCGGCTGCCGACGTACTGGCTCTGAAACCGGACGGCGTGTTCCTGTCCAACGGCCCTGGTGATCCGGAGCCTTGCGACTACGCGATCAAGGCGATCAAGGAAGTACTGGAAACCGAAATTCCGGTCTTCGGCATCTGCCTCGGCCACCAGCTGCTGGCTCTGGCCTCCGGTGCCAAGACCCTGAAAATGGGCCACGGCCACCACGGTGCCAACCACCCGGTGCAGGATCTGGACACGGGCGTCGTGATGATCACCAGCCAGAACCACGGCTTCGCGGTTGACGAAGAAACCCTGCCAGCCAACGTCCGCGCGATCCACAAATCGCTGTTCGACGGCACCCTGCAAGGTATCGAGCGCACCGACAAGAGCGCGTTCAGCTTCCAGGGTCACCCTGAAGCGAGCCCGGGCCCGAACGATGTGGCCCCTCTGTTTGACCGCTTCATCAACGAGATGGCCAAGCGACGCTAAGCGCTCGCCTTGAGACTGTAGCGAGAAGCCCCTCGAGGGCGGCCCCGGAACCGGCGGCCCCCTCGGGACTTCAGAAATCGATCAAGACGGCTTGCCGACTGACCTGCGGATTTGAGTGACAAACCCATGCCAAAACGTACAGACATTAAAAGCATCCTGATTCTCGGCGCTGGCCCGATCGTTATCGGCCAGGCCTGCGAATTCGACTACTCCGGCGCCCAGGCCTGTAAAGCCCTGCGCGAAGAGGGTTACCGCGTCATCCTGGTGAACTCCAACCCGGCCACCATCATGACCGACCCGGACATGGCCGACGCGACCTACATCGAGCCGATCAAGTGGCAGACCGTTGCCAAGATCATCGAGAAAGAGCGTCCGGATGCCGTGCTGCCAACCATGGGCGGCCAGACTGCTCTGAACTGCGCTCTGGACCTGGAGCGCGAAGGTGTTCTGGAGAAGTTCGGCGTAGAGATGATCGGTGCCAACGCCGACACCATCGACAAGGCTGAAGACCGTTCGCGTTTCGACAAGGCGATGAAAGCCATCGGCCTGGAATGCCCGCGTTCCGGTATCGCCCACAGCATGGAAGAAGCCAACGCGGTGCTCGAACGCTTGGGCTTCCCGTGCATCATCCGTCCGTCCTTCACCATGGGCGGCACCGGTGGCGGTATCGCTTACAACCGTGAAGAGTTCGAAGAAATCTGCGCCCGTGGTCTGGACCTGTCGCCAACCAAGGAGCTGCTGATCGACGAATCGCTGATCGGCTGGAAAGAGTATGAAATGGAAGTTGTCCGCGACAAAAAGGACAACTGCATCATCGTCTGCTCGATCGAAAACTTCGACCCGATGGGCGTGCACACCGGTGACTCGATCACCGTTGCCCCGGCTCAGACCCTGACTGACAAGGAATACCAGATCCTGCGTAACGCCTCGCTGGCGGTACTGCGCGAGATCGGCGTCGAGACCGGCGGTTCCAACGTTCAGTTCGGTATCTGCCCGGACACCGGCCGTATGGTCGTGATCGAGATGAACCCGCGTGTATCCCGCTCGTCGGCTCTGGCCTCGAAAGCCACCGGTTTCCCGATCGCCAAGATCGCGGCCAAGCTGGCCGTTGGTTACACCCTCGACGAACTGCAGAACGACATCACCGGCGGCCGTACCCCGGCGTCCTTCGAGCCGTCCATCGACTACGTCGTGACCAAGCTGCCGCGCTTCGCCTTCGAGAAGTTCGCCAACGCTGACGCGCGCCTGACCACTCAGATGAAGTCGGTCGGTGAAGTCATGGCCATCGGCCGTACCTTCCAGGAATCCCTGCAGAAAGCCCTGCGCGGTCTGGAAGTGGGCGTTTGCGGTCTGGACGAGAAAGTCGACCTGAGCAACCCGGAAAGCATGAGCGTGCTCAAGCGCGAACTGACCGTGCCGGGCGCCGAGCGTATCTGGTACGTGGCGGACGCCTTCCGCGCCGGCATGACCGTCGAAGAAATCTTCGGCATGAACATGATCGATCCGTGGTTCCTGGTGCAGATCGAAGACCTGATCAAGGACGAAGAGAAGGTCAAGACCCTCGGTCTGTCCGCTATCGACCGCGATCTGATGTACAAGCTCAAGCGCAAAGGTTTCTCCGACCAGCGTCTGGCCAAACTGCTGGGCGTCACCGAGAAGAACCTGCGTACTCACCGCCACAAGCTGGAAGTGTTCCCGGTCTACAAGCGCGTCGACACCTGCGCGGCCGAGTTCGCCACCGACACCGCCTACCTGTACTCGACCTACGAGGAAGAGTGCGAAGCCGCGCCGTCCGGTCGCGACAAGATCATCATCCTCGGCGGTGGCCCGAACCGTATCGGTCAGGGCATCGAGTTCGACTACTGCTGCGTTCACGCGGCACTGGCGCTGCGCGATGACGGTTACGAGACCATCATGGTCAACTGCAACCCGGAAACCGTTTCCACTGACTACGACACTTCCGACCGTCTGTACTTCGAGCCGGTGACCCTGGAAGACGTCCTGGAAATCTGCCGCGTCGAGAAGCCGAAAGGCGTGATCGTCCAGTACGGCGGCCAGACGCCTCTGAAACTGGCTCGCGCCCTGGAAGCGGCCGGCGTGCCGATCATCGGCACCAGCCCTGACGCCATCGACCGTGCCGAAGACCGTGAGCGCTTCCAGCAAATGGTTGAGCGCCTGAACCTGCGTCAGCCGCCAAACGCCACCGTGCGTAGCGAAGACGAAGCTGTTCGCGCTGCCGCGAAGATCGGTTACCCGCTGGTGGTGCGTCCGTCCTACGTACTGGGCGGCCGGGCGATGGAAATCGTTTACAAGGAAGAAGAACTCAAGCGTTACCTGCGTGACGCGGTGCAAGTCTCGAACGACAGCCCGGTGCTGCTCGACCACTTCCTCAACTGCGCCATCGAGATGGACGTGGATGCGGTCTGCGACGGCAAGGATGTAGTGATCGGCGCGATCATGCAGCACATCGAACAGGCAGGCGTTCACTCCGGTGACTCCGCGTGCTCGCTGCCGCCGTACTCGCTGCCGGCGCACATCCAGGATGAGATGCGCGAACAGGTCAAGAAAATGGCCCTGGAGCTGGGCGTGGTCGGCCTGATGAACGTTCAGTTGGCGCTGCAAGGCGAAGACATCTACGTCATCGAAGTCAACCCGCGTGCTTCCCGTACCGTACCGTTCGTGTCGAAGTGCATCGGTGTTTCCCTGGCGATGATCGCGGCCCGCGTGATGGCCGGTAAAACCCTGAAGGAAATCGGCTTCACCAAGGAAATCATCCCGAACTTCTACAGCGTGAAAGAGGCGGTGTTCCCGTTCGCCAAGTTCCCAGGTGTTGACCCGATTCTCGGCCCAGAGATGAAGTCCACCGGTGAAGTGATGGGCGTCGGCGACACCTTCGGCGAAGCCTTTGCCAAAGCCCAGATGGGCGCCAGCGAAGTGCTGCCGACCGGCGGTACCGCATTCATCAGCGTGCGCGACGATGACAAGCCACTGGTTGCAGGCGTGGCCCGTGATCTGATCAACTTGGGCTTCGAAGTCGTCGCCACTGCCGGCACTGCCAAGCTGATCGAAGCCGCAGGTCTGAAAGTGCGTCGCGTGAACAAGGTGACCGAGGGGCGTCCGCACGTGGTCGACATGATCAAGAATGACGAAGTCACCCTGATCATCAACACCACCGAAGGTCGTCAGTCGATCGCCGATTCCTATTCCATTCGCCGTAACGCCTTGCAGCACAAGATTTACTGCACCACCACCATTGCTGCTGGCGAAGCTATCTGCGAAGCGCTGAAGTTCGGTCCCGAGAAGACCGTACGCCGCTTGCAGGATCTACACGCAGGATTGAAGGCATGAATAAATACCCAATGACCGTCCAGGGCTCCAAGGCCCTGGAAGAAGAGCATGCTCACCTGACCAAGGTCGTTCGTCCGAAGCTCAGCCAGGACATCGGTACGGCCCGCGAGTTGGGTGACTTGAAAGAAAACGCTGAATACCATGCCGCGCGCGAACAGCAAGGCATGGTCGAGGCGCGGATCCGTGACATCGAAGGTCGCCTGCAGAACGCGGTGATCATCGATGTGACGACCATTCCGCACACCGGCAAAGTGATTTTCGGCACCACCGTCGAAATCGCCAACGTCGAGACTGATGAAAGCGTCACTTACCAGATCGTGGGTGAGGATGAGGCGGACATCAAACTCGGCAAGATTTCGGTTGGCTCGCCGATCGCTCGCGCCTTGATTGCCAAGGAAGAGGGCGATACGGTCGTCGTGAAAACGCCAGGTGGCGATATCGAGTACGAGATTGTCGAAGTCCGTCACATCTGAGGGTGGGCGCCCGCTGCATGCGGGCGCGATGCTCTGGCAACTGGCCCAGATGTTGTGGGTCGGTGGCCTGTGGTTGGTACATCTCGGTCTGCGGCCGGTGCTGGGTCGGATTGGCCTGGCTCCGCTGCTGATCGACGAAGTTGCAAGTACGTTTGAAGTGGCGGTAGTGGGTTTTGCCGTCGCGTGTGTGATATTTCAGGCTTTGGTGCTGGTACAGGCCGAGGGCCTTGCCAGTCTATGGCGGGATTTTCGCGGGCAGGTGTTGCTGATGGCGTCGTATGCGTGTGCGATGTTTGTCGCAGTGCGTGTCGGCTGGCCGGATGCGCAGCGCTGGCAGGTGTTCAGCTTTCTTGTGTTGGGTTTTTCCGGGTTGGTGCTGGTATTGCAGCCGGTGCCGGGATGGAGTGGCAGGGTGCGCGAAGCACACCCTTGACCCTTGCCATCACTTGAAGCGATGGACGTTCGACAGCTGCTTGTTGACGCTGAAGTTCTTGCGGTAAATCAGTGCCATCTTGCCGATGACTTGCACCAGATCGGCCTTGCCGGTCTTGCACAGCTCTGCAACGGACGCCAGGCGCGCCTCGCGATCGAGGATGTTGAGCTTGATCTTGATCAGCTCGTGATCTGCCAATGCGCGTTCGAGTTCGGCTAGAACACCCTCAGTCAAACCGTTGTCAGCCACAGTCAGAACTGGTTTCAGGTGGTGGCCAATGGATTTGTACTGTTTCTTCTGCTCTGGAGTGAGCGGCATAATCTGACCCTTTCGTCTGGATTCTGTAAAATGGCGGCCATTTTACCCGAGGGCTCGTGGATCCGCCCAATTAATCACGACCCTAATCAACGAGGTGCCCAATGGCGCGTTCCAAGACAAGCCTTGGTTGGCTGAAAAGACATGTCAATGATCCCTATGTGAAGCAAGCGCAGAAGGATGGCTACCGCTCGCGTGCGAGTTACAAGCTTCTGGAGATCCAGGAGAAATACAAACTGATCCGTCCGGGCATGAACGTCGTCGACCTCGGCGCGGCGCCTGGCGGCTGGTCGCAGGTCACCAGCCGGCTGATCGGTGGTCAGGGGCGATTGATCGCCTCGGACATCCTGGAAATGGACAGCATTCCGGACGTGACTTTCATTCAGGGTGACTTCACCGAGGATGCAGTGCTCGCTCAGATCCTTGAGGCTGTGGGTAATTCGCAGGTGGACCTTGTGATTTCCGATATGGCCCCCAATATGAGTGGTACGCCTGAAGTGGATATGCCAAAAGCCATGTTCCTTTGCGAGCTGGCGCTTGATCTGGCGGAGCGGATACTCAAGCCGGGTGGCAATTTTGTGATCAAGATTTTTCAGGGCGAAGGGTTCGATGTTTACCTGAAGGATGCTCGAAAGAAGTTCGACAAGATCCAGATGATCAAGCCGGACTCCTCTCGTGGCAGCTCTCGCGAGCAGTACATGCTGGCTTGGGGCTATCGCGGTCGTAGCGAGTAAAACGAGGTTTTTTGGCGGGGTGATAGGTTTTTCGTATTTCGCCCCGCGCGCATAAGCGAATATTGTGTAGAAAGTGTTTCACAAAGGGTTACAGACGGCGCCTGCCAGAGCTGTAGGTAATGTAGTAAGTTAGGCCGGTGAATATCATGCGAAGCGCGCGCCAGTAGCGGAGCTTGCTTCAGAGGGTAGTTAATTGAACGATATGGCAAAGAATCTGATCCTGTGGTTGATCATCGCGGCTGTCCTGGTGACGGTGATGAACAACTTCTCCAGCCCTAACGAGCCGCAGACCCTCAACTATTCCGACTTCATCCAGCAGGTCAAGGATGGCAAGGTCGAGCGCGTGGCCGTCGACGGCTACGTGATTACCGGCAAACGCAACGATGGCGACAGCTTCAAGACCATTCGTCCGGCAATCCAGGACAATGGCCTGATCGGCGATCTGGTCGACAACCACGTTGTAGTCGAAGGCAAGCAGCCTGAGCAGCAAAGCATCTGGACCCAGCTTCTGGTGGCCAGCTTCCCGATCCTGGTGATCATCGCGGTGTTCATGTTCTTCATGCGCCAGATGCAGGGCGGTGCGGGCGGCAAGGGCGGGCCGATGAGCTTTGGCAAGAGCAAGGCGCGTCTGCTGTCCGAAGATCAGGTGAAAACCACCCTGGCTGACGTTGCCGGTTGCGACGAAGCCAAGGAAGAAGTGGGCGAACTGGTCGAGTTCCTCCGTGATCCGGGCAAGTTCCAGCGCCTGGGCGGCCGCATTCCTCGCGGCGTGCTGATGGTCGGCCCTCCGGGTACCGGTAAAACCTTGCTGGCCAAGGCGATTGCCGGCGAAGCCAAAGTGCCGTTCTTCACCATTTCCGGTTCCGACTTCGTCGAAATGTTCGTAGGTGTCGGTGCCAGCCGCGTTCGTGACATGTTCGAACAGGCCAAGAAACACGCTCCGTGCATTATATTCATCGACGAGATCGACGCCGTTGGTCGCCATCGTGGTGCGGGCATGGGTGGCGGTCACGACGAGCGCGAACAGACGCTCAACCAGTTGCTGGTCGAGATGGACGGTTTCGAAATGAATGACGGCATCATCGTCATCGCTGCGACCAACCGTCCTGACGTGCTGGACCCTGCGTTGCTGCGACCTGGTCGTTTCGACCGTCAGGTGGTGGTTGGTTTGCCGGACATCCGTGGTCGCGAGCAGATCCTCAAGGTTCACATGCGTAAAGTGCCAATGGGTGACGACGTTGCTCCGGCCGTTATCGCACGTGGTACTCCGGGGTTCTCCGGTGCCGATCTGGCGAACCTGGTCAACGAGGCTTCGCTGTTCGCCGCCCGTGCCGGCAAGCGCATCGTCGAAATGAAAGAGTTCGAACTGGCCAAAGACAAGATCATGATGGGCGCCGAGCGCAAATCCATGGTCATGTCCGAGAAGGAAAAGCAGAACACCGCTTATCACGAAGCAGGCCACGCCATTGTTGGTCGCGTCGTGCCCGAGCATGATCCGGTCTACAAAGTGTCGATCATCCCGCGCGGTCGTGCGCTGGGTGTGACCATGTTCCTGCCGGAAGAGGATCGCTACAGCCTGTCCAAGCGTGCGCTGATCAGTCAGATCTGCTCGCTGTACGGCGGCCGTATTGCTGAAGAGATGACTTTGGGCTTCGACGGTGTCACCACAGGTGCTTCCAACGACATCATGCGCGCGAGTCAGATTGCGCGGAACATGGTGACCAAGTGGGGCCTGTCGGAAAAACTCGGTCCGTTGATGTACGCGGAAGAAGAAGGTGAAGTATTCCTCGGTCGCGGTGGTGGCGGTCAGAATGCGAGCTTCTCCGGTGAGACAGCGAAGCTGATCGACTCCGAAGTGCGCAGCATCATCGATCAGTGCTACGGCACCGCCAAGCAGATCCTTACGGACAATCGCGACAAGCTCGATGCCATGGCGGATGCCCTGATGAAGTACGAGACGATCGATGCCGAACAGATCGACGACATCATGGCCGGTCGTACACCTCGCGAGCCTCGCGACTGGTCGGGCGGTACCGGTACTGGTACGCCTCCTGTCATTCAGGGCGAGCGTCCGGAAACACCGATTGGCGGTCCGGCTGCCGACGTTTAAGGTTTGAAATGACTTCTGTACAGTCCCTGACCCGGTTGCCTTGCGGCAACCGGGTTCTTGATTTGGCCCGGACGCATGTCATGGGCATTCTCAATGTCACTCCCGATTCATTTTCCGACGGTGGCCGATACAGCCAGCTTGATGCGGCCTTGCGTCATGCCGAAGCCATGGTTGCGGCGGGTGCAACGCTGATCGATGTGGGTGGGGAGTCAACCCGGCCCGGCGCGCGGGCGGTTTCTCCATTGGAGGAGCTGGAACGTGTCGCTCCTGTCGTTGAGCTGATCAACCGCGAGCTGGATGTGGTCATATCGGTCGATACGTCCACTCCGGCGGTCATGCGCGAAACAGCGCGGTTGGGTGCCGGTTTGATCAACGACGTTCGTTCGCTACGGCGGGATGGTGCGTTGGATGCTGCTGCTGCCACCGGGTTGCCTGTATGTCTCATGCATATGCTCGGCGAGCCTGGCGACATGCAGGATGATCCGCGTTATCAGGATGTCACCCGGGAAGTGGGCGAATTTCTCGCCGAGCGCATGGCTCAGTGTGAGATGGCAGGTATTCCGGCCGAGCGGATCATTCTTGATCCGGGCTTCGGCTTCGCCAAAACCCTGCAGCACAATCTAAGCTTGTTCAAGCATATGGAAGCCCTGCATGCGCTGGGGCGGCCACTGTTGGTGGGCGTTTCGCGCAAAAGCATGATCGGTCACGCATTGAATCGCCCGGTGGGCGAGCGTCTATACGGTGGTTTGGCACTGGCTGCACTGGCGTCGGTGAAGGGTGCGCGTATATTGCGCGTCCATGATGTGGCGGAAACGGTGGACGTGGTGCGAATGCTCGCAGCCGTGGAATCAGCCGAATAAGAATGATGGAGCACTTATGAGCAAGAAATATTTTGGTACTGACGGCATTCGTGGTCGTGTCGGGGAATATCCGATTACTCCTGACTTCATGCTCAAGCTCGGCTGGGCTGCCGGCATGGCCTTTCGCAAGATGGGCGCCTGCAAGGTGCTGGTCGGCAAGGACACGCGGATTTCCGGCTACATGTTCGAGTCGGCCCTTGAGGCCGGCCTGACTTCCGCAGGTGCTGATGTGATGCTGCTCGGTCCGATGCCGACTCCGGCCATCGCCTATTTGTCGCGTACATTCCAGGCCGAGGCCGGAATCGTGATCAGCGCATCGCACAATCCGCATGACGACAACGGCATCAAGTTTTTCTCCGGCAGAGGTACCAAGCTGCCAGATGAGCTGGAGCTGATGATCGAAGAGCTGCTTGACACGCCGATGACGGTCGTTGAGTCGAGCAAGATCGGCAAGGTTTCGCGAATCAATGATGCGTCCGGTCGCTATATCGAGTTCTGCAAGAGCTCTGTACCGACGGGTACCAGTTTTTCTGGCCTGAAAATTGTCATCGACTGCGCACACGGAGCAACCTACAAGGTCGCACCGAGCGTTTTCCGTGAGCTGGGTGCCGAAGTCGTGGTGCTGTCCGCGCAGCCCAATGGTCTGAATATCAACGACAACTGTGGCTCCACTCACATGGGGCAGTTGCAGGCGGCGGTGCTGTCGGAGCACGCTGACCTCGGGATCGCATTCGACGGCGATGGCGACCGGGTGTTGATGGTTGATCACACGGGTGCGATTGTTGATGGCGATGAGCTGATCTTCATTATTGCGCGCGATCTGCATGAGCGAGGCAAGTTGCAGGGTGGTGTGGTCGGTACGCTGATGAGCAATCTGGGTCTGGAGCTGGCTCTGGCGGATCTGGGTATTCCTTTTGTGCGTGCAAATGTCGGCGACCGCTATGTGATTGCCGAATTGCTGGAGCGTGATTGGCTGGTCGGGGGCGAGAACTCCGGACATGTCGTCTGCTTCAATCACACGACGACTGGCGATGCGATCATCGCGGCGTTGCAGGTGTTGATGGCGTTGAAAGCCCGTAACGAAGGTTTGGCGCAAACGCGCCAGGCCCTGCGCAAGTGTCCTCAGGTGCTGATCAATGTACGTTTCGGCGGTGGCGACAGCCCGCTTGATCATCCGGCTGTCAAGGAAGCCAGCAAGCGTGTGACCGAGGCGATGGCGGGTCGTGGCCGTGTGCTTTTGCGCAAGTCCGGGACAGAGCCTCTGGTGCGTGTGATGGTCGAAGGTGAGGACGAAACCCAGGTTCGTGGCTATGCCGAAGAACTGGCAAAACTGGTAACTGAAGTTTCTGCCTGATTCGGCTTGCCAGCCATGATTGTGTTGGGTAACATCTGCGCCCACTTTGACCGACGAGGTACAGCATGCGTCGCCCTATGGTAGCTGGTAACTGGAAGATGCACGGTACCCGCGCCAGCGTCGCTGAGCTGATCAACGGCCTTCGTCATCTGGCCTTGCCAAGCGGTGTTGATGTCGCGGTATTCCCGCCTTGCTTGTATATCAATCAAGTGATTGATGGCTTGAAAGGCAAATCGATTTCGGTCGGTGCGCAGAACTCTGCGGTGGAATCCATGCAAGGTGCGTTGACGGGCGAGATTGCGCCGAGTCAGTTGGTGGATGCAGGTTGTTCCCTGGTGCTTGTCGGGCACTCCGAACGCCGTCAGATCATGGGCGAGCGAGACGGAATGCTGAATCGCAAGTTCGCAGCGGCACAGGCATGTGGCTTGATTCCGGTGTTGTGCGTAGGGGAGACCCTGGAGCAGCGTGAAGCCGGAAAAACTCTTGAGGTTGTCGGGCGTCAGCTGGGCAGTATCATCGAGGAGCTGGGTGTCGGTGCTTTTGCCAACGCAGTGATCGCTTACGAGCCGGTCTGGGCGATTGGTACTGGACTGACTGCAACGCCGCAACAGGCTCAGGATGTGCATAAAGCCATTCGCGAGCAGTTGGCGGCAGAGAATTCTGAAGTGGCACGAGGTGTGCGGCTTCTATACGGCGGCAGCGTGAAGGCGGCCAATGCGGTCGAACTGTTCGGCATGCCGGATATCGATGGGGGGCTCATTGGTGGAGCTTCCCTGAATGCAGATGAGTTCGGTGCGATTTGTCGCGCCGCGGGAAACTGAAAAAATGCTGGAAACAGTCGTAGTCGTTTTTCATCTGCTGGGTGCATTGGGCGTAGTTGCTCTGGTTTTGCTGCAGCAGGGTAAAGGTGCGGATGCTGGCGCGTCTTTCGGAGCAGGTGCTTCAAATACTGTGTTCGGAAGCCAAGGTTCCTCTACCTTTCTTAGTAAGTTTACTGCTATACTTGCCGCCGGTTTCTTCATAACCAGCTTGGGGTTAGGATACTTTGCTAAAGAGAAGGCTCATCAGCTGACTCAAGCAGGTTTGCCAAACCCGGCAGTGTTGGAAGTTCCAAAGCAACAACCGGCTTCTGATGATGTCCCGGTGCTTCAAGAGCAAAAGTCGGCTACTCCAGCGACTGACGTACCTCCAGCTCAAGAGCAGAAGTAAGAAAAGTTTCAAACGTAGTATTGCCGAGGTGGTGGAATTGGTAGACACGCAACCTTGAGGTGGTTGTGCCCATAGGGTGTAGGGGTTCGAGTCCCCTTCTCGGTACCAATTAGTCAGGAGAGCCCGCTGTTGCGGGCTTTCTTGCAGGTGGAAGGTTACATTGACCCTATAAGGGATCGGTCGTATACTTCCGCCCCAGCTTTGTCGCGGGGTGGAGCAGTCTGGTAGCTCGTCGGGCTCATAACCCGAAGGTCGTCGGTTCAAATCCGGCCCCCGCAACCAGTTTAAGGAGCCCCTTTTAAGGGGCTTTTTGTTAGCTGGACACTTTCGACGCCGCTGTTCGACGGCGTTTCAAGGATGGGCGTTTCGCCCATTTTTTTATTTTGCATAGCATGCACATACATGCACGAGGGGGTTCAGGTGTCGAGCAAGCTAGAAGAGTTGCAGGCCTTGCTGGCCCCGGTGGTCGTGGCCCTAGGCTATGAATGCTGGGGTATTGAGTTTTCGGCTCAAGGTCGCCACTCAATGTTGCGCGTTTATATCGATAAGGAAGGCGGCGTACTGGTGGACGATTGCGCCATCGTCAGCCGTCAGATCAGCGGTGTGCTGGATGTTGAAGATCCGATCTCCGTTGAATACACCCTTGAAGTTTCCTCGCCAGGCATGGAACGCCCACTGTTCACTCTTGAGCAGTTTGCCAAATATGTCGGTGAACAAGTGAAGATCAAGCTGCGCTCGCCTTTCGAAGGTCGACGCAACTTTCAGGGCCTTCTGCGCGGTGTAGAAGAGCAGGACGTCGTGGTGCAGGTAGATGACCATGAGTTCCTGTTGCCGATCGATATGATCGACAAGGCCAACATTATTCCCAGTTTTGACTGAGACGCGGATCCCGCGGATCCAATGGCTTGCGAAAGGCGAGGCGTACGATGAGCAAAGAAGTACTGCTGGTTGTTGAGTCGGTATCCAATGAAAAGGGTGTACCGGCAAGCGTAATTTTTGAAGCGCTGGAGCTGGCTCTAGCCACTGCTACCAAAAAGCGTTTTGAAGACGAAGTTGATCTGCGTGTGGAAATCAACCGCCACACCGGTTCTTACGAAACTTTCCGTCGCTGGACGGTCGTCGAAGAGAATGATCTCGATGATCCGGCCATCGAAACCTGGCCGAGCAAGGTTGCTGAAACGCACCCTGGCGCCAAGGTTGGCGACGTCGTTGAAGAAAAGATCGAGTCCATCGAGTTCGGCCGCATCGCTGCGCAGACCGCCAAGCAGGTCATCGTGCAGAAAGTGCGCGAAGCCGAGCGCGCTCAAGTGGTTGACGCTTATCGCGAGCGCCTGGGAGAAATCATCTCCGGCACCGTGAAGAAAGTGACCCGCGACAACGTGATCGTCGACCTGGGTAATAACGCTGAAGCGTTGCTGGCCCGTGAAGACATCATCTCTCGCGAAACCTTCCGTGTTGGCGTGCGTCTGCGTGCGCTGCTCAAGGAAATCCGCACCGAGAACCGCGGCCCTCAGCTGATCCTGTCGCGTACCGCGCCGGAAATGCTGATCGAGCTGTTCCGTATCGAAGTGCCGGAAATCGCTGAAGGCCTGATCGAAGTCATGGCCGCATCCCGTGATCCGGGTTCGCGTGCCAAGATCGCTGTCCGCTCCAAGGACAAACGCATCGACCCGCAAGGCGCGTGCATCGGTATGCGCGGTTCGCGCGTCCAGGCCGTGTCGGGCGAGTTGGGTGGCGAGCGTGTCGATATCGTCCTGTGGGACGACAACCCGGCTCAGTTCGTGATCAATGCCATGTCGCCGGCAGAAGTGGCGGCCATCATCGTTGACGAAGATGCCCATGCCATGGACATCGCCGTTGGCGCAGACAATCTGGCTCAGGCCATCGGTCGTGGTGGTCAGAACGTGCGTCTGGCGAGCCAGCTGACTGGCTGGACCCTGAACGTGATGACCGAATCGGACATCCAGGCTAAGCAACAAGCGGAAACCGGCGACATCCTGCGCAACTTCATCGACGAGCTGGAAGTCGACGAAGAGCTGGCTCAGGTGCTGGTAGACGAAGGCTTCACCAGCCTGGAAGAGATTGCCTACGTACCGTTGGAAGAAATGCTCAACATCGACGGCTTTGACGAAGACATCGTCAACGAGCTTCGCGCTCGTGCCAAGGATCGCTTGTTGACCAAAGCCATCGCTACTGAGGAAAAGCTGGCAGACGCCCATCCGGCCGAAGACCTGCTCTCGCTTGAGGGTATGGACAAGGATTTGGCGATGGAACTGGCGGTGCGCGGCGTAATTACCCGCGAAGACCTGGCCGAGCAGTCTATTGACGACCTGCTCGACATCGACGGCATTGACGATGATCGTGCCGGCAAGTTGATCATGGCCGCCCGAGCCCACTGGTTCGAGTAATTAGGCGCGGCCTGAGGAGAGAAGTGCATGACGCAAGTCACGGTGAAACAACTGGCCGATGAGGTCAAAACACCGGTAGAGCGCCTGTTGCAGCAGATGCGTGAGGCAGGTCTGCCGCACACCGCCGCCGAAGAAAATGTGACTGACAGTGAGAAGCAATCCCTGCTGACCCACTTGAAAAGCAGCCACAAGGCGAAAGTGGAAGAACCACGCAAGATCACGCTGCAGCGTAAAACCACCAGCACCCTGCGTGTGGCTGGCAGCAAAAGCATCAGCGTTGAAGTCCGCAAGAAGAAAGTTTTCGTACAGCGTAGCCCGGAAGAAATCGAAGCCGAGCGCAAGCGTGAACTGGATGAACGTCGCGCAGTAGAAAATGCTGCCCGTCAGAAGGCTGAAGAAGAAGCCCGCGTTCGCGCCGAAGAAGAAGCGCGTCGCCAGCCTGCTGCGCCGTCCGCTCCTGCCGAAGCCGTCGCTGCACCTGCGCCAGTGGCCGAACCAGTGCGCGAAGCCGCGCCGGTTGTGGCTGCTGCCCCAGCTGCCGACACTCGCAAGCGTGACGAACAGCGCCGTCCGGACAAACCACGTGCCGACGACAACAACCGTCGTGGCGGTGGTGATGGCGAGCGCAAAAACGCTCCGCATCGCGCATCGGTCAAGGAAAAGGCTCCGGCTCCACGTGTGGCGCCACGTACTACCGATGAAGAAAGCGATGGCTTCCGTCGCGGCGGTCGCGGCAAGGCCAAGCTGAAGAAACGCAACGCCCACGGTTTCCAGAGCCCTACCGGTCCTGTCGTGCGTGAAGTGAAGATCGGCGAAACCATCACTGTTGGCGATCTCGCTCAGCAGATGTCGGTTAAAGCTGCCGAAATCATCAAGTTCATGTTCAAACTGGGTACTCCAGCGACCATCAACCAGGTGCTTGATCAGGAAACTGCTCAACTGGTAGCCGAAGAACTGGGCCACAAAGTGACCCTGGTCAGCGACACCGCTCTGGAAGATTCCCTGGCCGAGTCCCTGAAGTTCGAAGGTGAAGCAGTTCCTCGTGCGCCGGTTGTGACCGTAATGGGTCACGTTGACCACGGTAAGACCTCGCTGCTCGACTACATCCGTCGTGCCAAGGTAGCTGCTGGCGAAGCCGGCGGTATCACCCAGCACATCGGTGCATACCACGTTGAAACCGAACGCGGCATGGTCACCTTCCTCGACACCCCTGGTCACGCCGCGTTTACCGCCATGCGTGCCCGTGGTGCCAAGGCGACGGACATCGTGATCCTGGTGGTTGCGGCGGACGACGGCGTGATGCCACAAACCATCGAAGCTGTTCAGCACGCTGTTGCTGCTGGCGTTCCGCTGGTAGTTGCGGTGAACAAGATCGACAAGCCGGGTGCAGATCTCGATCGCATCCGTAGCGAACTGTCGGCCCACGGCGTGACCTCCGAAGACTGGGGTGGCGACACTCCATTCGTTCCGGTTTCCGCGAAGATGGGTACCGGCGTCGACGAACTGCTTGAAGCTGTATTGCTGCAAGCCGAAGTTCTCGAACTGACTGCCACTCCATCGGCTCCTGGCCGTGGTGTCGTGGTTGAATCGCGTCTCGACAAGGGCCGTGGCCCGGTGGCGACTGTTCTGGTTCAGGACGGTACGCTGCGTCAAGGCGACATGGTGCTGGTCGGCTCGAACTATGGCCGCGTGCGCGCCATGCTCGACGAGAACGGCAAGCCGATCAAGGAAGCGGGCCCGGCCATTCCGGTCGAGATCCTCGGCCTGGACGGTACGCCTGACGCTGGCGACGAGATGAGCGTGGTTGCCGACGAGAAGAAAGCCCGTGAAGTGGCTCTGTTCCGTCAAGGCAAGTTCCGCGAAGTCAAACTGGCTCGCGCTCACGCCGGCAAGCTGGAAAACATCTTCGAAAGCATGGGTCAGGAAGAGAAGAAGACGCTCAACATCGTCCTCAAATCCGACGTCCGTGGTTCGCTGGAAGCCTTGCAGGGCGCTCTGAACGGCCTGGGCAACGACGAAGTGCAAGTGCGCGTGGTCGGTGGCGGCGTCGGTGGTATCACCGAATCCGATGCCAACCTGGCACTGGCTTCCAACGCTGTACTGTTCGGCTTCAACGTGCGTGCCGATGCCGGCGCACGGAAGATCGTCGAGCAGGAAGGTCTGGACATGCGTTACTACAACGTGATCTACGACATCATCGAAGACGTCAAGAAAGCCCTGACCGGCATGCTTGGCAGCGACGTTCGCGAGAACATCCTCGGTGTGGCCGAAGTCCGTGACGTGTTCCGTTCGCCTAAGTTCGGCGCCATCGCCGGCTGCATGGTGATCGAGGGTACTGTTCACCGTAACCGTCCGATCCGTGTACTGCGTGAAGACATCGTTATCTTCGAAGGCGAGCTGGAATCCCTGCGCCGCTTCAAGGATGACGCTTCCGAAGTACGTGCCGGCATGGAGTGCGGTATCGGCGTGAAGAGCTACAACGACGTCAAAGTCGGCGACAAGATCGAAGTCTTCGAGAAGGTTCAGGTTGCTCGCAGCCTCTGACTCGCGCACTTCAAGGGCCACGTCGGGCCGCCGCATGCAAGTGCGCGGCACGGCGTCAGGACTCTAAACGCAACGCCCGGTCTGGCTTTTGTCAGGCCGGGCGTTTGCCGCTTTCAGACCTTGCGGGTTTCACCGCGGGGCAGTAACAGGTAACAAATCATGGCAAAAGAATACAGCCGTACCCAACGTATCGGCGATCAGATGCAGCGTGAGCTGGCCCAACTGATCCGTCGTGAAGTCAAAGACCCGCGCGTCGGTCTGGTCACCATTACCGCTGTGGAAGTCAGCCGTGACGTCGGTCACGCGAAGATCTTCATCACCGTGATGGGGCAGGACAACGCTGAAGACATCGCGCAAAGCATCAAGGTGCTCAACGCTGCTGCCGGTTTCCTGCGCATGCAGCTGGCCCGCGAAATGAAGCTGCGCAGCGTGCCGCAATTGCACTTCCACTACGACGAAAGCGTCGTGCGGGGTGCGCACCTGTCGGCCCTGATCGAGCGCGCCGTGGCTGAGGACAATCAGCACGTGGCTGCGGCAGAACCCGAAGACACCAAGGAGTAACTCGGTGGCTCAGGTCAAACGTATCCGTCGTAACGTCAGCGGCATCATCCTGCTCGACAAGCCGCTGGGGTTCACCTCCAACGCCGCGTTGCAGAAGGTCCGCTGGTTGCTCAACGCCGAGAAGGCCGGTCACACCGGCAGTCTCGATCCCCTGGCCACCGGCGTTCTGCCGCTGTGCTTTGGCGAGGCGACCAAGTTCTCGCAGTATCTGCTCGATTCCGACAAGGGTTACGAAACCCTGGCGCAACTGGGCAAGACCACCACCACGGCGGACGCCGAAGGTGAGGTTTTGCAGGAGCGTCCGGTGACCGTTGGTCAGGCCGACATTGAAGCGGTTCTGCCGAAATTTCGTGGGCAAATCAGTCAGATACCGCCGATGTACTCCGCTCTCAAGCGTGATGGCCAGCCGCTGTACAAGTTGGCCCGTGCAGGCGAAGTAGTGGAGCGCGAACCGCGTTCTGTTACTATTGCGCGCTTGGAATTGCTGGCCTTCGAAGGCGATACTGCGCGTCTTGCGGTGGATTGCAGCAAGGGCACCTATATTCGCACCCTGGTGGAGGATATCGGTGAGCAACTCGGTTGTGGTGCGTACGTCGCTGAACTGCGTCGTACCCAGGCCGGGCCTTTCACCCTGGCGCAGACCGTGACCCTCGAAGAGCTGGAAGCGGTACATGCCGAAGGCGGCAACGAAGCGGTCGACCGCTTCCTGATGCCATCGGACAGCGGCCTGCAGGATTGGCCGTTGCTGCAGTTCTCGGAAGCGAGCGCGTTCTACTGGCTCAACGGCCAGCCGGTACGTGCCCCGGATGCTCCGAAGTTCGGCATGGTGCGGGTACAGGATCACAACGGTCGCTTCATCGGTATCGGTGAAGTGAGCGAAGACGGGCGCATCGCGCCGCGTCGACTGATTCGGTCAGAATGACCGGAAACCGGTCTGTGTAACAGCAGGCCGGCGAGTGTGGCTGTCAACAGGCACGGTCACTACTCATTTATAGATACAGGGATTTGTCCCTGGCCTGTTGAAACTGTTTTTGAAACGGTTTCCTGATAAAAGGATTGCCTCATGGCTCTCGACGTTCAAGAAAAAGCTCAAATCGTTGCCGACTACCAGCAAGCTGTTGGTGACACTGGTTCGCCAGAAGTGCAAGTTGCACTGCTGACCGCCAACATCAACAAACTGCAAGGTCACTTCAAGGCCAATGGTAAAGACCACCACTCCCGTCGTGGTCTGATCCGCATGGTTAACCAGCGTCGCAAGCTGCTGGACTACCTGAAAGGCAAGGACGTGAGCCGTTACAGCGCTCTGATCGCTCGCCTGGGTCTGCGTCGCTAATCAGCGATTGCGCTATGAGGTTGGTTGTCTGTCAGATGTCAGCGGGTTTCCGCCGGCGTCCGGCAAGCTCCCAGCCTCAAGTTTTATCTGGATACACGTTTTACCCTGGACAGGCGTCGGGCCGATTCCCGGCATTGCCCAAGAATTTCGCAAGAAACCAGTTCCCCCAAGAGCCACAAAGAAGGTAGGACACCGTGAACCCGGTAATCAAAAAATTCCAGTTCGGTCAGTCGACCGTTACCCTCGAGACTGGCCGTATCGCCCGTCAGGCCTCCGGCGCAGTATTGGTCACCGTTGACGACGACGTCAGCGTATTGGTGACCGTAGTTGGTGCCAAGCAAGCCGATCCGGGCAAGGGCTTCTTCCCTCTGTCCGTTCACTACCAGGAAAAGACTTACGCTGCCGGTAAGATCCCTGGCGGTTTCTTCAAGCGTGAAGGCCGTCCTTCCGAGAAGGAAACCCTGACTTCCCGACTGATCGACCGTCCGATCCGTCCGCTGTTCCCGGAAGGTTTCATGAACGAAGTGCAGGTTGTCTGCACCGTCGTTTCCACCAGCAAAAAGACCGATCCGGACATCGCTGCGATGATCGGTACCTCGGCAGCCCTGGCGATCTCCGGCATTCCTTTCGACGGCCCGATCGGCGCCGCTCGCGTTGCTTTCCACGAAAGCACCGGCTACCTGCTGAACCCGACCTACGAGCAGCAAGCTGCCTCGAGCCTGGACATGGTTGTTGCCGGTACTTCGGACGCCGTGCTGATGGTTGAATCGGAAGCCAAAGAGCTGACCGAAGACCAGATGCTGGGCGCAGTACTGTTTGCTCACGACGAGTTCCAGGTCGTAATCAACGCCGTTAAAGAACTGGCTGCCGAAGCTGCCAAGCCAACCTGGACCTGGGCACCTGCTCCAGAAGCCACCGAGCTGCTGGCTGCTATCCGTTCCGAGTTCGGCGAAGCGATCTCCCAGGCTTACACCATCACCATCAAGGCCGACCGTTATGCGCGTCTGGGCGAGCTGCGTGATCAGGTTGTTGCCAAGCTGTCCGGTGAAGAAGGCCAACCTTCGGCTGCCGACGTCAAAGCCGCTTTCGGCGAAATCGAATACCGCACCGTTCGCGAAAACATCGTTAACGGCAAGCCACGTATCGACGGTCGCGACACCCGCACCGTACGTCCGCTGAACATCGAAGTCGGCGTTCTGCCGAAGACCCACGGTTCGGCACTGTTCACCCGTGGTGAAACCCAGGCTCTGGTCGTCGCGACGCTGGGCACCGCCCGTGACGCACAACTGCTGGACACTCTGGAAGGCGAGAAAAAAGACCCGTTCATGCTGCACTACAACTTCCCTCCGTTCTCGGTGGGCGAGTGTGGTCGCATGGGTGGCGCCGGTCGTCGTGAAATCGGTCACGGCCGTCTGGCCCGTCGTTCGGTTTCGGCGATGCTGCCAGCCGCTGACGTGTTCCCGTACACCATCCGTGTGGTATCGGAAATCACCGAGTCCAACGGTTCGAGCTCGATGGCTTCCGTTTGCGGCGCTTCCCTGGCCCTGATGGACGCTGGTGTTCCGATGAAGGCGCCGGTTGCCGGTATCGCCATGGGTCTGGTTAAAGAAGGCGAGAAATTCGCTGTTCTGACCGACATCCTGGGTGACGAAGACCACCTGGGCGACATGGACTTCAAAGTTGCCGGTACCGCCAAAGGTGTGACCGCGCTGCAGATGGACATCAAGATCAAGGGCATCACCGAAGAGATCATGGAAATCGCTCTGGGCCAAGCCCTGGAAGCGCGCCTGAACATCCTCGGTCAGATGAACCAGATCATCGGCCAGTCGCGTACCGAACTGTCGGCCAACGCTCCGACCATGATCGCGATGAAGATCGACACCGACAAGATCCGTGACGTTATCGGTAAAGGTGGCGCGACCATCCGTGCGATCTGCGAAGAGACCAAGGCTTCGATCGACATCGAAGACGACGGTTCGATCAAGATCTTCGGTGAAACCAAGGAAGCGGCTGAAGCAGCACGTCAGCGCGTTCTGGGTATCACCGCAGAGGCCGAGATCGGCAAGATCTACGTCGGCAAGGTTGAGCGCATCGTCGACTTCGGCGCATTCGTCAACATCCTGCCGGGCAAGGACGGTCTGGTTCACATCTCGATGCTGAGCGACGCTCGCGTAGAGAAAGTGACCGACATCCTGAAAGAAGGCCAGGAAGTGGAAGTGCTGGTACTGGACGTGGACAACCGCGGCCGTATCAAGCTGTCCATCAAAGACGTGGCAGCTGCCAAGGCTTCGGGCGTTTAATCACCCCGCAGCTCTAGCGCAATGAAAGATGCCCCGCCGTGAAAACGGCGGGGCATTTTTTTGTCCATGAAATATCGAGTCATTCGGCGAAGTTGCCGACCTGCAAGACCAGTGCTAGGTTTAGCCCACCGCCCGTGTAGCTCAGCCGGTAGAGCAGCGCACTCGTAACGCGAAGGTCGCAGGTTCGATTCCTGTCTCGGGCACCACCTCTTCCTAATCCTTTTGAACCGGCATTTATGTTCCACAGGTCAACTTTTTGTGGGAGAGATGTAAAGAGCCGTGTAATTCGTCATGCAAACGTCCTATATTCGGTGCCTGCATGAGCATCGCTTAGCAGTTTTCAGATGATCCCGAATGGTTCCGAAGGCCGGACAGTCCGCGTCAGAGAGATCCTTGATGATCCAGATCCATCCTCCATTCCCATGATCAGCGAGAACGCCATGACCGAATTAACTCAAGAGCAACGTCACGAAGAAGCGCTAAGAAAATACATCCTGGATGTTCCGGATCTGAAGGAAGAGATCAAGGACCTGAGTCCCGATGATCAGAAAGACCAGATCCAGTGGGCGTTCGAAGACGAAGCCGAAGCCCAGGGTCTGCAGCCTTGGGAATTGACCCTCAAGTACACCAGCACCCCTGAAGAGTTCGAGGCCAAGCGCCTGGAGCTGCACAAGGAAGCGGCTGAGGTGTTGGGCGTCGAGTGGGAAGAGTACTGCGAGATGAACAATCTCGTCGTTTGACGAGAGCTGCCAGCTACAAGCCGCAAGCTACAAGTAAAAGCACAACCGCTTTGGCTTGCAGCTTGTAGCTCGCATCTTGCCGCTGCCCTTAAATGCTCAGGCGCATCGACAGGTCCACGGCCTTCACATCCTTGGTCATCGCGCCGATCGAGATGTAGTCCACCCCGGTCTGAGCGATCGGCAGCAGCGTGCTTTCGTTGATGCCGCCACTGGCTTCCAGTTTTGCCTTGCCGCCGTTCAGGCGCACGGCTTCGCGCATGTCATCGAGGCTCAGTTCGTCGAGCATGATGATATCGGCACCGGCGGCCAGCGCCTCCTTCAGCTCCTCCAGACTTTCCACTTCGATTTCCACCGGTTTGCCCGGGGCGATCTTGTGCGCGGCGGCAATGGCCTGCGGGATGCCACCGCTGGCGGCGATGTGGTTTTCCTTGATCAGGAACGCGTCGTACAGGCCGATGCGGTGGTTATGGCAGCCGCCGCAGGTGACCGCATATTTCTGCGCCAGACGCAGGCCCGGCAGGGTCTTGCGGGTGTCGAGCAGTTTCACCGAAGTCTCGGCAACGAAGTCCGCCAGGTACTGCGCGCGGGTCGCTACGCCTGACAACAATTGCAGGAAGTTCAGGGCGCTGCGCTCACCGGTCAGCAGCGAACGGGCAGGGCCTTCCAGATGAAACAGCGGCTGGTTCGGCGAAACCCGTTCGCCATCGCGCACCTGCCAATGCACCGCCACCCGTGGATCGAGCTGGCGGAACACCGCATCGACCCAGGCCGTACCACTGATGACGGCGGCGTCGCGGGTGATGATGGTGGCTTTGGCCAGACGTTCGGCCGGGATCAGTTGCGCGGTGATGTCGCCGCTGCCGATGTCTTCGAGCAACGCACGGCGCACGTTGGCTTCGATTTCGGCGGTCAAATCGGCGAGACGTAGATTCGGCATAACGGGCTCCACAAACTAAGTGGCCCGATTATAGGGGCATGGCGTCGGCCAACCCAAGGCGAGAACAGCCACGCAGCGCTGCATCCGGTCGATTTTCTTTGAGCAAACCCGTTTCTGTCGTGGTCACTGCAAGGTGTCGGCGCATAGGGGAAACCCTGACGGCTCTGGCGCCGGGGACATCTTTTGCAAGATAATCCGCCTTGCATTTGACGCCATGAGTTTGACGTCGGCAAATCACCGTTTCAGGAGGCTTGGATGCACAACGACGGGAATGTAGTGCCTCTGCACAAAGCCACTACCGATCAGGCGACTCACTCGCCGCTCGCCCGCCTGCCTGTGATTCTGCTTCAGGTTCGCGACAAGGCTGCCCAGCGCCTGCGCAACGGTTTGCAGGAGCTGTTCGATAACGCCGACGACACCCTGTTCGAAATGGCCGACCGGGCACGCAACGACGTCGAACAGAACATTTTCTTCGAAGCCATGCGCGACCTGCGCCTCAAGCGCAAGAACATCGAGCGCGGCTTTCTCGAGCAATTTTTCGAAGCCTTTGTCGGCCTCACTCAATTCGATCCCGTCCCCACCGTCCTCTCTCATGCCTTGCAGAATGAGGACACTACCGCGCGCACCGACGACATGGAGCGCAACGTCGCGGTCGAAACCATGGTCGGCCGCGTGCTGAATCGCGACGGGTTCGCCCTCGATCAACTGACCGCGCGATTCAATGCGCTGTTGGGCAAGACCCTGGACGATCAATACAACCCGCTGGGCCCGGCGATGCTTTGCGAATACTTCCTGCAGGCCGGGCGCAATCTGGGCGTGGAGATCAAGGTCAAACTGATCCTGCTCAAACTGTTCGAGCGCTATGTGCTGGCCGATACCGATCAACTTTACGCCGAAGCCAATCAACTGCTGATCGCCACGGGCGTGTTGCCCGAGCTCAAGCCGGCGCCGGCCCGTCGCGCCATCGATCAGGCTGTGGCCAGCGTGCAGAGCGAATTCGAGGGCGTCGACAAAACCCAGACCGATGCGGGCGTGCAGGAGGTCTTCGCCGCGTTGCAGGAGTTGCTGCTGCACGTGCGCGGCACCGTTGCGCCGACCCTGGAACCCAGCGCCCCGGCGCAGCCGATTTCCACCCGCGACTTGCTGCGCCTGCTCTCCCACCTGCAGCAATACGTACCGGCGCTGGCGGTGCAGGACGACTTCGATCTGCGCCATCAGCTTGAACAGTTGCTGACCCGGGTCAGCGTACGCAGCGGCAAATCACGAATCGTCGGCGGGGCGGACGAGGACGTGATCAATCTGGTGGCGATGGTCTTCGACTGCATCCTCGATGATCGCAATCTGCCGGATTCGCTCAAGGCACTGATCGCCCGGTTGCAGATCCCGATGTTGAAGGTCGCGGTGATCGACAAAAGTTTCTTCAGCCGCAGCAGCCACCCGGCGCGTCGCCTGCTCAATGAAATCGCCGAAGCGGCGATGGGCTGGGGCGAGTGTGACGGCAATGCGCGCGACAGCCTGTACCTGCGCATCGAGCAAGTGGTGCAGCGCCTGCTGACGGATTTCGTCGATGACCCGGCGATTTTTTCCGAGTTGCTGGCGGACTTCCTCGCGTTCACCAGTGACGAACGTCGTCGCAGCGAATTGCTTGAACAGCGTTTACGCGATGCCGAAGAGGGCCGGGCGAAAACCGAACTGGCCCGCCAGCGTGTCGAGCAGGCGCTGAACCAGGCCCTGCTGGGCAAAGTCCTGCCACCGTCGGTGGTGACGTTCGTGCAGGAGGCCTGGAGCAAGGTATTGCTGCTGACCTGCCTCAAGCACGGCGATCAGTCTGCCGAATGGCAGGCCGACGTGCAGACCATGGAGCAATTGATCTGGAGCGTGCAGCGCCACGACGACGCCGAAGCCGGTCTGCGTCTGCTGGCGCTAGTGCCGGGGTTGCTCAAGTCATTGCGCGACGGCCTGAGCAGTTCGGCCTTCGATCCGTTTGCCACCAGCGGCTTCTTCAGTGAACTGGAAGCGCTGCATGTGCGCCTGCTCGAACCGTCCAGCGAGCCGGATCAAACCGCATTGCCGGAAATGATTGAAGTGTCGCAGGCGATTGTCTTGCAGATGGCCGACGATGGCCTCCAGCCACGCATGCCGGCGCGTTTGCCGGCCGACGACGCAGGTTTGCGTCAGGTCGATCAGTTGCGCCTGGGCAGTTGGGTGGCGTTCGAAGAAGACGAAGAACACACCCTGCGCTGCAAGCTGGCGGCGATCATCGAGGCCACCAACAAGTACGTGTTCGTCGACCGCACCGGGATGAAAGTGCTGGAGCGCGACCGCACTGAACTGGCCCTGGCATTCCGTCGCGGCGCGGTGCGGACGCTGGACGACACCTTGTTGTTCGACCGTGCGCTGGAGTCGGTAATCGGCAATCTGCGGCGGCTCAATCGCGGCAAGTGATCGCGCGCCGGGGGCCGATCACGGCATACTGGTCGCCAACACAGTCGGCGTTGAAGGAATCGGTATGCAGTTGGATCCCGCAAGCGGGTGGTGTCACGGGGTGCAGGTCTGCCCTTCGCCCAACTTCAATGAACGCCCGGCGGGCGAAGTCTCCCTGTTGGTCATCCACAACATCAGCCTGCCACCGGCGCAGTTCGCCACCGGCAAGGTGCAGGAATTTTTCCAGAATCGTCTGGATGTCACGGAACATCCCTACTTTGCCGGGATCGCCGACCTGCGCGTGTCTGCGCATTTTCTGATCGAACGTGACGGCAAGGTCACCCAGTTTGTCTCCTGTCTTGAGCGTGCCTGGCATGCCGGCGTTTCGGTGTTCGAGGGACGGGAAACCTGTAACGATTTTTCGCTGGGCATCGAGCTGGAAGGTACCGATGATCTGCCGTTCACCGATGCGCAGTATCAGGCGTTGACCGTGCTGACCCGGCAGATACAGACGGCGTTTCCGGCGATCACCGTCGAGCGCATCTGCGGGCACAGCGACATCGCTCCCGGACGCAAGACCGACCCCGGACCCGCATTCGACTGGGCACGCTACCGCGCCGCCCTGGCACAAGAGGAAGGACAATGAGTTTTCTGGTGTTACTGCTGGCGGTATGGATCGAGAAGTTCTCGGCCCTGCGCCAACGGGTTCAAGGCGATGGCGGATGGATCCGCGAACTGCACAAGCTTGAAACCGGCGGGCTGGTCAAACAACCGTGGCTGGTGCTGACCGTCCTGGTGTTGTTGCCGGTGGCGCTGCTGGGATTACTGCTGGTGGTGCTGGACCCGGTGGCCTACGGTCTGCTGGCGTTACCGGTGCATTTGCTGGTGGTGATTTACAGCCTGGGGCGCGGCGATCTGCTCGGCGAACTAGGGCCGTTTCGCGACGCCTGGCGCCGTGAGGATCTGCAGGCCGCCGCCCATGTGGCCAAGCGTGATCTGAACATCTGCGCCGAAAGCGGCGAGCAATTGCTGGAGCAAGTGCAACGGCATCTGTTGTGGCAGGCCTACCAGAGTTTCTTTGCGGTGATTTTCTGGTACTTCCTGCTCGGCCCGGTCGCGGCGCTGAGCTATCGCTTGCTGGCGCTGGCGGAAGAAAACGCCCAGAACCCGGCGGTGGCCGAACGGGCAGGGCAACTGCGCCACGCCTTCGACTGGGTGCCGGTACGCCTGCTGGCGGCGAGTCTTGCTCTGGTCGGCAACTTCGTCGCTGTCAGCCGGGTGATGCTGCACGAACTGCTGAACTGGAACATCAGCGCTGCGCAACTGATCAACAAGGTCGGGCTGGCTGCCGGGGAAATCCCGCCGGCCGCTGTCGGTCCCGAAGGCATCAACACCCTCGACTGCCTGTGGGAACTGCTGTTGCGGGCGGCGGTGCTTTGGTATGCCGGCTTTGCCCTGTGGACAGTGCTGGCGTAGGCCGTTCAAGTGACGAGGGGGGCAATCCTCCTCGTTAACCTTAAGTTACAAAACCTCCCTTCGATTTGAGCTATACAGAGATGGCGCCCGATAGTGGCTATCTGCTGTCGCCCCGCGCCTGCCAATAAAAACAAGAAAAAACCAAGGGAGACTTCCAGTGAAGAGCTTGCTCTATCCCGCCGTCTCGCTGATGAACCGCTTGAGCTTCGGCATGAAGTTCAGCCTGATCAGCGTGCTGTTCCTGGTGCCGATGCTGGTGACCAATTTCTATCTGGTGCGCGATTCCTACCGTGAATTCCAGGGCACCCGGGTGGAGCTGCAGAGCCTCGATCTGCTGGGCAGCAGCCTGGCCCTGCGCCGGGATCTGGAAACCCTCAACAATCTGGTGCAGATCAACGTCACCCTCGGCCAGTCCGGCAAGGCCGGCAATGTCGAGGCGCAGATCACCAGCCTTGAGCAAAACGTCCTGGCGCGCCTGCAAGGGCTGACGCCCATGACGGAGGATCCGGAGCAGATCAAGTTCTTCGAGACCAAGCGCGATGAAATGATCGCCGCCTTCAAGGCCCAGCAAGCGGAAAACTCCCTGCAAAGCAAAAGTGCGCTGATCGGCAAACTGCTGGGCAATGCGCAGATTTTCAGCCAGATCGTGGCCAGTCAGGCCGGATTGAGTCGCGACAATCAGGGCGACATTCGCCAGCTCAGCGAGCTGATCACCTCGATCACGCCGGCTGTTACTCAGGCGTTGGGCGAGGGTCGGGCGATGGGTTCGTATTCATTGGGCCAGGGCTTTCTCAACAGTTCGTCGAGCACCCGTTTCGACGAGCTGCTGGTGCAGATCGAAAAACTTCAGGCCGAATATGGCCTGAAATTGCAGGACGCGCTGGGCTCGAGCAAAGCTGCCCGTGATTCCCTGAGCGCACCGGCCGATGCCAGCAAGGCATCGCTGAAACAGGCCGGCACACTGATCGAAGAACAAGTGGTGATGGCCGAAACCCTCGACGCTCCATGGCAGGGGTTTTATGACCAGGTCACCGGGCTGATGGACCAGACCTATCAGCTCAACGACGCCACCCTGAAATTCCTCGACACCCAATTGCAGCAGCGCCTGGGGCAAAACCGTACGCACATGGTGCTGCAAGCCGTGGCGTTGTCGGTGGTGTTCGTGTTGATTTTCTATCTCTACGGCGGGTTCTACGCCTCGACTCGCGCCACCCTGAAAAACCTCGGCGCCATGATGGATAAAGTCGCGGCAGGCGACATGACAGTGAATTTCCGCGCCAACAGCCGCGATGAACTCGGCGAGTTGGGCGAAGTGTTCAACGGTACGGTGAGGAAAATCCACGACCTGATCGAACGGGTCGGCCACACCGTTGGCGAGGTCGAGCGACAGGCGGGGCAAGTGGAAAACGTCTCGGCGCAAAGCAATCAGGCGGTCGCCGGGCAACGCACGCAGATCGAGCAAGTGGCCACCGCGATGAACCAGATGTCTGCAACGTCGCTGGAGGTGGCACGCAGTGCGGCGGCCGCGGTCAGCAGCGCCCACAGCGTGAACGACGAAACCATTAGCGGTCGCGGACTGGTGGAATCGCAGCAGGGCAGCATCGCGGCACTGGCGAGCGAAATCGATCAGTCGGTGCTGGTGATCAACCAGTTGGCCAGCGACAGTCAGTCGATCAGCCGCGTTCTGGAAGTGATCAAGAGCATCGCCGAACAGACCAACCTGCTGGCGCTCAATGCCGCGATCGAGGCTGCGCGGGCTGGCGAACAGGGGCGCGGTTTTGCCGTGGTCGCTGACGAAGTCCGGACGCTGGCCAAACGCACTCAGCAATCGACCGAAGAAATCGAGCAGATGATCGCCAAGCTTCACGGTGGCGTCGGTGCGGCGGTGAAGGCCATGGGCGTCAGCCATCAGATGGCCAACGGCACGGTGGGGCAGTCGGAGAAAGTCCAGCAGGCGCTGGAAAACATCCTCGGCGCTGTCGGCATGATCGTCGACCAGAATCAGCAGATCGCCGCCGCCGTCGAGCAGCAGACCGCCGTGGCCCACGACATCGACCAGAATATCGTCGAGATCAACCGTGCCGGCGAGCGCACGGCAGAAGGTGCGCATCAGACCGAAGATGCCAGCCGCGCGTTGTCGGCGCAGGTGGTCGAGTTGAAGCAATTGATCAGCGCGTTCCGGGTTTGAATTGACCTGCCTCTTGTGAGGCAGGTTTTTTCGGAATGGCTTGTAGTACTTTTTGGCTTACATCTGTAAGCAAAATCCTGTTTTCCTCCGATAGCTGGTTTTTCGTCTTCAATGAACCAAGCTCAGTTTTTTGACCACTTGGAGGAGATCGCATATGTCCGTCGCAACCCTGGGCGTCCAGGGCCGCTGCGCCCACTGCCAGACCACCCTGGTGCTCAAACCCTGGCAACTGAATGCCATTTCGATCCACGAAGCGTTCACCTGTGCGCACTGCCAGAAAAGCCTGGAGCTGCGCTGCCCGAAGCAGATCAAACGCTTTCGCTCGCTCGACTCTCTCGGACTAATGCGCGCCAGTGCGCTGGTGACGGTGTGCACCGCGTTGCTGGTGGCGTTGGTGATGGAATGGGTGGGTCTGCTCAGCGTTACCGAGCAGTTGAACGCGTCGCTGATCGCGATTTTCGTGTACTTCGCGGTGATTCGTTATGCCCGGCAGCGCCAGCACCTGACGCTGATTCTCGACGCGGCCAAGGCCCACGCCGACTGACTACCAGCCGAACACCTCGCAACTGTTGGCGGTACTGGCGGCAGCGAGCTGTTGCGCACTGATGTTCATCAAAGTGGCCAGTGAGTCGCAGATCGCCGGCAGATGCGCTGGCGTATTGCGAATGCCGGGGTACATGGCGGGCGCCATGTCCGGTGAGTCGGTTTCCAGCACCACCGAATCCAGCGGCAAGTCGGCCAGCACCCGGTGCATGCGCAACGCCTGCGGCCAGGTTGGCGCACCGCCAAGACCCAGTTTGAAACCGAGCTTGATGTATTCCCGCGCTTCTTCACGGCTGCCGGCGAACGCATGGATGATCCCGGCACGCTTGAGCTTGAAGCGCTTGAGCGTGGCAATCACCGCCGCATGGCTGCGTCGTACATGGATCAATGCCGGCAGTTCAAAATCTGCCGCCAGTTGCAGTTGTGCCTCGAACAGCGCTTGCTGGCGCTCGCGGTCGAGGGTTTCGATGAAGTAATCCAGGCCGATTTCGCCGACCGCGCACAGCTGCCGATGACCTTTTAGCCGTGTCAGCCAGTCACCTAGAGCAAGCAGGTCTTCAGGCCGATGCTGATCGAGATAGACGGGGTGCAATCCGAAGGCCGCGTACAGATCGCTATCGCTTTGCACCAGATCCCACACCCTTTGCCAGTTGCCTTCGTAGACACCCAACACGACCATTCGCCGCACCCCGAGGGCGCGGCTTTCGGTGAGCAGCGCCGCGCGGTCGGCGTCGAAGTCGGGGAAGTCCAGATGGGTGTGGCTGTCGATCAGCTCCACGGCTCAATCCCGGTGAATACGCTGCTTGAAGGTACGGGCAATGGCTTGCACGCCAGGCTGATAGTCCGATTGCTCGACCGCTGCGAGTGCCAGTTCCAGCGCCTTGTCGGCGATCAACTGGTGCTGCTGGGCCATGGCGTTGACCGGCAGCGGCAGGAAGTCGAGCAACTGGGTGTCGCCGAATGTGCCGAGGCGCAGCGGGCGGTTTTTTAACGGGAAGTCATGCAGCGCGTCGAACACTCCCTGCAACAGTACGTAGGACGTGGTCACCAGCGCATCCGGCAAATGCCCGAGGCGTTGCAGGAGTTCTTCCATCAACTGTTTGCCGCACTCGCGGCTGAAGGATTCGGCGTGCTCGATCAGCACTTCGCCCTTGAAACCGGCCAAGGCTTGCTTGAACCCGGCCGCACGTTCCTGGCTGATGCTCAGTTCCGGGCGGGCGCCCAGCAGCACGATCTGTTTCGGCTGCGGGTCGAGCAGGCTTTCGGTCAGGTGCAGGCTGGCTTCGCGGTCATCGCTGACCACCGAACAGAAATGCTCGGCATCCATCACCCGGTCGATGGCAATGATCGGCAGACCCTTGGCCTGCAATTGGCGATAACTGTCGTCACCGGCCGGCAGACAACTGGCGACGATCAACGCATCGCAGCGTCGGGCGCGGAACAGTTGCAGCAGTTGCCGCTCGCTGTCCGGTGCATCGTCGGAGCTGGCGATCAGCAGCTGATAGCCCCGCGCACGGGCGCCTTGCTCCAGCAGTTTGGCGATCCGCGCGTAACTGGGGTTTTCCAGATCCGGCAGGATAAAACCCAGGGTCCGGGTGTGCCGACTGCGCAGCCCGGCCGCCTGTGGATTGGGGGTAAAGCCGTGCAGATCGACCACCGCCCGCACCCGCTCGACGGTGGCGGTGCTGATGCGTTGCTGTTCGGCCTTGCCGTTGATGACGTAGCTGGCGGTGGTCACGGACACTCCGGCCAACCGCGCGATATCACTGAGTTTCAACCCGGGATTTCCTTGTTTTTTCGAGCTTGCCGCGACATTTTCGCCAATCCTACCCGATTCAGGCAGGCGACCATTGTCTCAGCGCATCCGACAAGTTGGACTTCAAGGATGGGACATTATCGAGTAACGTGCCGATCAATCTAGATTAAACGTTTCAGCAAGCGTATTTTCTACGTTTTAGACGCCTTTGGCCGGTTCTGCCGTGAAACCGCCAAAACAGCCTCCTGAAAAGGATGGCTCACAGCGCCTAAGCTGCAACCATTCAAAACAATACCTGGCGCACCACCGCGCCAAAAAGGAGATCGCATGCTCGAGCTCACTGTAGAGCAGATATCCATGGGCCAGTCGGCTGTGGATAAACCCGCCGCTTTGCAATTGCTGGCCAGTCATCTGGTCGCCGATGGTCTGGTCGCCGACGGCTACCTCGCCGGCCTGCAGGCCCGGGAGGCTCAGGGTTCGACCTTCCTCGGCCAAGGCATTGCGATCCCCCACGGCACGTCCGAAACCCGCGATCAGGTGTTCGCCACCGGTGTGCGCTTGATGCAGTTTCCCGACGGCGTGGACTGGGGCGATGGCCAGATCGTTTATCTGGCCATCGGCATCGCCGCCAAATCCGACGAACACCTGCGCCTGCTGCAACTGCTGACCCGCGCCCTCGGCGAGACCGATCTGGGTCAGGCCCTGCGCCGCGCGAGTTCGCCCGAAGCGCTGCTGAAACTGCTGCAAGGCGCGCCGCAAGAGCTGGCGCTGGATGCGCAGATGATCGGCCTTGGGGTCTCCGCCGACGATTTTGAAGAACTGGTCTGGCGTGGTGCGCGTCTGCTGCGCCAGGCCGATTGCGTGAGCAACGGTTTCGCAGGGGTGTTGCAGCAAGTTGAAGCGCTGCCGCTGGGCGATGGCCTGTGGTGGCTGCACAGCGAGCAGACCGTGAAGCGTCCGGGCCTGGCCTTCGTCACGCCGGACAAACCGATGCGCTACCTCGGTCAGCCGCTCAGCGGTCTGTTCTGTCTGGCCAGCCTCGGTGAAGCGCATCAGGCGTTGCTCGAGCGGTTGTGCGCGTTGCTGATCGAAGGTCGCGGCCATGAACTGGGCCGTGCCACCAGCAGCCGCAAGGTTCTCGAAGTGCTCGGCGGCGAGTTGCCGGCCGACTGGCCGAGCGCGCGAATTGCGCTGGCCAACGCCCATGGTCTGCACGCGCGGCCGGCGAAGATCCTCGCGCAACTGGCGAAGAGTTTTGACGGCGAAATCCGTGTGCGCATCGTCGACGGTCAGGACAGCGCCGTATCGGTGAAAAGCCTGAGCAAACTGCTGAGCCTTGGCGCTCGTCGTGGCCAGGTGCTGGAAATCATCGCCGAACCGAGCATCGCCGCTGACGCCTTACCGGCGTTGCTGGCCGCCATCGAAGAAGGCCTCGGCGAAGAAGTCGAACCACTACCCGTAGTCAGCCAACAGCGCGAAGTCATCGCCGACATCGCCGAAGTCCTGAGCGCCCCGGCCTCCGGCAGCCTGCTGCAAGCGATTCCTGCCGCCCCCGGCATCGCCATCGGCCCGGCGCACATTCAGGTCCAGCAAACCATCGATTACCCGTTGCGCGGCGAGTCCGCTGCCATCGAGCGCGAGCGTCTCAAGCAAGCGCTGGCCGACGTGCGTCAGGACATTCAGGGCCTGATCGAACGCAGCAAGGCCAAGGCAATCCGCGAGATTTTCATCACCCACCAGGAAATGCTCGACGACCCGGAACTCACCGACGAAGTCGACACTCGCCTCAAGCAGGGCGAAAGCGCCGAAGCAGCCTGGATGGCCGTGATCGAGGCCGCCGCGAAGCAACAGGAAGCGTTGCAGGACGCGCTGCTCGCTGAACGTGCCGCCGACCTGCGCGACATCGGTCGTCGGGTGCTGGCGCAACTGTGTGGCGTTCAGACGCCCGCCGAGCCTGAGCAACCGTACATTCTGGTGATGGACGAGGTCGGTCCGTCCGACGTGGCGCGTCTGGATCCGGCGCGGGTCGCGGGGATTCTCACCGCCCGTGGCGGCGCCACCGCGCACAGTGCCATCGTGGCTCGCGCGCTTGGGATTCCGGCGCTGGTCGGCGCGGGCGCTGCGGTATTGCTGCTGAAACCGGGCACGCCGCTGCTGCTCGACGGCCAGCGCGGTCGCCTGCATGTGGACGCGGATGCCGCGACCCTGCAACGCGCCAGCGAAGAACGCGACACCCGCGAACAACACCTGAAAGCCGCCGCCGAACAACGTCATCAACCGGCGCACACCACCGACGGCCACGCCGTGGAAGTGTTTGCCAACATCGGTGAGAGCGCCGGTGTGATCAGCGCGGTGGAGCAGGGCGCCGAAGGCATCGGCCTGCTGCGCACCGAACTGATTTTCATGGCTCATCCACAGGCACCGGACGAGGCGACTCAGGAAGCCGAATACCGCCGCGTCCTCGACGGCCTCGCCGGTCGCCCGCTGGTGGTGCGCACCCTCGACGTCGGCGGCGACAAACCGCTGCCGTATTGGCCGATCGCCAAGGAAGAAAACCCGTTCCTTGGCGTACGCGGCATTCGCCTGACCTTGCAGCGTCCGCAGATCATGGAAGCGCAGTTGCGCGCCTTGCTGCGTTCTGCGGACAACCGTCCATTGCGGATCATGTTCCCGATGGTCGGCAGCGTCGAAGAGTGGCGTCAGGCTCGCGACATGACCGAACGCTTGCGTCTGGAAATACCGGTTGCCGACCTGCAACTGGGGATCATGATCGAGGTGCCGTCTGCCGCGTTGCTGGCGCCGGTGCTGGCCAAAGAGGTGGACTTCTTCAGCGTCGGCACCAACGATCTGACCCAGTACACGCTGGCGATTGACCGTGGTCATCCGACCCTGTCCGCCCAGGCTGACGGCCTGCACCCGGCGGTGCTGCAACTGATCGACATCACCGTGCGCGCGGCCCATGCCCATGGCAAATGGGTCGGTGTGTGCGGCGAGCTGGCGGCGGATCCGCTGGCGGTGCCGGTGCTGGTCGGCCTCGGTGTGGATGAATTGAGCGTCTCCGGGCGCAGCATCGCCGAGGTCAAGGCACGCATCCGCGAACTCAGCCTGACCCAGGCTCAAACCCTTGCTCAACAAGCCCTGGCCGTGGGCAGCGCCAACGAAGTGCGCGCATTAGTGGAGGCCATGTAATGGCCAAGATTCTCACCCTGACCCTCAACCCGGCGCTGGACCTTACGGTGCAGTTGCCACGTCTGGAGGCCGGTCAGGTCAACCGCAGCGACGAGATGCACACCCACGCCGCCGGAAAGGGCGTCAACGTCGCACAAGTGCTGGCCGACCTCGGTCATGAACTGACGGTCAGCGGCTTTCTCGGCGAAGACAATCTGCAAGCCTTCGAAACCCTGTTCGCCAAACGTGGCTTCACCGATGCGTTTATCCGGGTGCCCGGCGATACCCGCAGCAACATCAAGGTGGCGGAACAGGACGGACGCATCACCGACATCAATGGCCCGGGTCCGGTTGTGGGCGTGGTGGCGCAACAGGCGTTGCTGGAGCGTCTGGTGCAGATCGCGCCGGGGCATGACGCGGTTGTAGTTGCGGGCAGCTTGCCGCGCGGAGTCACTGCGCAGTGGTTGCGCGAACTGGTCGAACGCTTGAAGGCGTTGGGCCTGAAAGTCGCCCTGGACACCAGCGGCGACGCCCTGCGCGCGGCGCTCAAGGCCGGCCCGTGGCTGATCAAGCCGAACACTGAAGAGCTGGCCGATGCGCTGGGCTGTGAAGTGGTGTCCCACGCGTCTCAGGCTGAAGCGGCCAATCGGTTGCACGCCCAAGGCATCGAGCATGTGGTGATTTCCCACGGCGCCGACGGTGTGAACTGGTTCAGCGTCGGCTCGGCGCTGCACGCGACGCCGCCGAAAGTCAGCGTCGCCAGCACGGTCGGTGCCGGCGATTCGTTGCTGGCCGGCATGCTCCACGGTCTGCTCAGCGCCGACACGCTGGAACAAACCCTGCGCACGGCCACCGCAATTGCGGCGCAGGCGGTAACCCAGATCGGTTTCGGTATTCACGATGCTGCGCAACTGGTGCAGCTCGAACAGGGCGTGCGCGTGCGCCCCCTGACAGAACAATAAGAGGGTTTGTCATGAAGTTAGCCATTGTCACGGCCTGCCCGAACGGCATGGTCACCAGTGTGCTGTGCGCCCGGTTGCTGGATGCCGCGGCCCAGCGTCAGGGCTGGAGCACCAGCGTCGAAGTGGTGGATGCGGCGCACCCGGAACGCGAGTTGTCGGCGGCCACCATCGAGGCCGCCGAGTGGGTGTTGCTGGTGGCCACGGGACCGGTGGACATGACCCGGTTCATCGGCAAGAAAGTCTTTCGGATTGCACCGGCGCAAGCCCTGCAGGATGTGGAAGAAGTACTGCGGCGTGGCGCGGTCGAGGCCGAGGTTTACGTCGCTGCCGAAACGCCGCCCTTGGTTGCCAGCGCTCAAGCGCCGCGTCTGGTCGCTGTCACTGCGTGCCCGACCGGCGTCGCCCACACCTTCATGGCCGCCGAAGCCTTGCAGCAAGCCGCCAAGCGTCTGGGCTACGACCTGCAAGTCGAAACCCAGGGCTCGGTCGGCGCGCGAAATCCGCTGAGTGCGGCAGCCATCGCCGAGGCTGACGTGGTGCTGCTGGCAGCTGACATCGAAGTCGCGACCGAGCGTTTCGCCGGCAAGAAAATTTACCGCTGCGGCACCGGGATTGCGTTGAAACAGTCCGAAGCCACGCTGAAAAAAGCCCTGGCCGAAGGTGTCGTGGAAAGCGCTGCCGGCGACGGCAAGGCCCCGGCCAAACAAGAGAAAAGCGGCGTCTACAAACACCTGCTGACCGGTGTGTCGTTCATGCTGCCAATGGTGGTGGCGGGTGGTCTGATGATCGCCTTGTCGTTCGTGTTCGGCATCACTGCATTCAAGGAAGAAGGCACGCTGGCGGCGGCGCTGATGCAGATCGGCGGCGAGACCGCGTTCAAGTTGATGGTGCCGCTGCTGGCCGGTTACATCGCCTGGTCGATTGCCGACCGCCCCGGACTCGCGCCGGGCATGATCGGTGGTTTGCTGGCGAGCACCCTGGGCGCCGGCTTCATTGGCGGGATCGTTGCCGGTTTTATCGCAGGCTACGCGGCCAAGGCGATCAGTCGGTATGTGGCGCTCCCGCAAAGTCTCGAAGCGCTGAAACCGATTCTGATCATCCCGTTGTTCGCCAGTCTGTTCACCGGGCTGGTGATGATTTACGTGGTCGGCAAACCGGTGGCCGGGATGCTCGCGGCGCTGACGCATTTTCTCGACAGCATGGGCACCACCAACGCGATTCTGCTCGGTGTGCTGCTGGGCGGCATGATGTGCGTCGACCTCGGCGGGCCGATCAACAAGGCTGCGTATGCATTCTCGGTGGGGCTGCTGGCCTCGCAGAGTTACGCACCGATGGCCGCGACCATGGCCGCCGGCATGGTGCCGCCGATTGGTCTCGGCATCGCCACGTTCATCGCCCGGCGCAAGTTCGCCCAGACTGAACGCGAAGCCGGTAAAGCGGCGCTGGTGCTCGGGTTGTGCTTCATCTCCGAAGGGGCGATTCCGTTTGCCGCGAAAGACCCGTTGCGGGTGATCCCGGCGAGCATTGCCGGCGGTGCGTTGACCGGTGCGCTGTCGATGTATTTCGGCTGCAAGCTGATGGCGCCGCACGGTGGGCTGTTCGTGCTGGCGATTCCGAACGCGATCAACCATGCGCTGTTGTACCTGCTGGCGATTGTCGCGGGCAGTCTGCTGACGGCGGTGGTGTACGCGCTGGTCAAGCGGCCGGAAGCCGTGGAGCTGGCGCTGGAGCCCGCGAAGGCGTGAGGTGTCACACCCCTTTCATCTAGCAGTGCTTAAGTTTTCCTTTTTTCAGGGAGAACACCATGAGCGATTTCAATCCCGGTCGCCGGCGCGTGATGCAAGCCGTCGGCGCCGGACTGCTGATGCCGGGGCTGGCGCCGGCCGTGATCGCGTCGGTCAAGGATCGACCGCAACTCACTGACGGCGTGCAATCCGGCGACTTGCAGGGCGACCGGGCGATGATCTGGAGCCGCGCCGACCGCCCCGCGCAGATGGTGGTGGAGTGGGACACCCGCAGCCAGTTCCGCCATCCGCGCCGGGTCGTCTCGGCACTGGCCGATGCGCGCAGCGATTTCACCGCTCGCGTCGAACTCACCGGGTTACCCGCCGATCAGGCGATTTTCTACCGCGTGTATTTCAAGGACGCCCGCACCGGCGTCGCCAGCGAACCGTGGCTCGGTCACTTGCGCAGTGCACCGACCGCGCGGCGCAATATCCGCTTCGTGTGGAGCGGCGACACCGTCGGCCAGGGCTTCGGCATCAACCCCGATATCGGCGGCATGCGCATCTATGAAGCCATGCGCATGCGCCTGCCGGACTTCTTTATCCACAGCGGCGACACCATCTATGCCGACGGCCCGGTGCCGGCGCAACTGACCACGGAGGGTGGCCGGATCTGGCGCAACCTCACCACGGAGGCCAAGAGCAAAGTCGCCCAGACCCTCGACGATTATCGCGGCAATTACCGCTACAACCTGATGGACGAAAACGTCCGCCGCTTCAATGCCGAAGTGCCGCAGATCTGGCAGTGGGACGACCATGAAGTGGTCAACAACTGGTCGCCGGGCAAACAGCTCGACGAACGTTATCAGGAAAAAAATATCCATACCCTGGTCGGCCGTGCGCGCCAGGCCTGGCTCGAATATTCGCCGATGCGTTTGCAGGCTGCCGATGGCGGCGGGCGCATCTATCGCAAGCTGAGCTACGGGCCGATGCTCGATGTGTTCGTGCTCGACATGCGCAGTTATCGCGGGGCCAACGATGACAATCTCGGGGCGGAAAAACCGTTCCTCGGGCGCGAGCAATTGAACTGGCTCAAGCGCGGATTGAAGGCCTCTAAAGCCCAGTGGAAAGTGATCGCCGCTGATATGCCGATCGGTCTTGGCGTGCCGGATGGCGAGGTCAGTCCCGGTGTTGCGCGCTGGGAAGCGGTGGCCAACGGCGACCCCGGCCCGGCGCAGGGACGTGAGCTGGAAATCGCCGAACTGCTGGGTTTTTTGCGCGCGCAGCAGGTGCGCAATTTCGTGTTCCTGACGGCGGACGTGCATTACTGCGCGGCGCATCACTATCACCCGAATCGCGCGGCGTTCCAGGATTTCGAACCGTTCTGGGAGTTTGTCGCAGGACCGTTGAGCGCCGGCAGTTTCGGACCCAATCCGCTGGACAAGACCTTTGGCCCGCAAGTGGTGTTCGAGAAGGCGCCGGCGGTACAGAACGCCTCGCCGTTTGCCGGGTTTCAGTTTTTCGGTGAGGTGAACATTGACGGCCAGAGCGGGGAGATGAGCGTGGTGTTGCGGGATCTGGAGGGTGTTGCGGTGTTCGAGCAGAAGCTGCAGCCGGTCTGAATGCAGCGCTGAACCTGTGGGAGCAAGGTTGCTCCCACAGTGACCCAAGGTGAATCAGTAAACGTCGCGGCGATAGCGACCCTGTTCGATCAGGCGTTCGACTTCAGCGGCGCCCAGCACTTCATTGAGCACCTGATCCACGCCCGACGCCATGCCTTGAAGGCTGCCGCAGATGTAGATCACTGCACCGTCCGCCAGCCATTTCTTCAACTCGCCGGCCGATTCGCGCAGACGATCCTGCACGTAAATCTTCTCGGACTGATCCCGCGAGAACGCCAGATCCAGGCGTTCCAGATCGCCATTGATCAACCACTCTTCCAGCTCCGCACGGCAGAGGAAATCGTGCTCGCGATTGCGCTCGCCAAACAGCAGCCAATGACGCTGCTGATTGTCGGCGATCCGCGCCTTGAGCAAGCTGCGCAGCCCGGCGAGGCCAGTGCCGTTGCCCAGCAGGATCATTGGCACCGGAGCGTTCGGCAGATGGAAACCGCTGTTGCGGCGGACCCGCAGGCTGATGCTGCCGCCGACCGGAGCATGCTCGGTCAGCCAGCCGGAACCGATGCCGAGGCTGCCGTCGGCGTGTTGTTCCTGACGCACGATCAGCTCCAGCACGCCGTCGGCGGCAATCGAGGCGATCGAGTACTCGCGCATCGCCAGCGGCACCATCGCATCGACCAGCGCCTGAGCGTGCAGGCCCACCAGATGCGCGCGGTGCTCGGGCAGCTGGCGGGTGGCGAGGGCGACCTCCAGCGACTCTTCCAGGCCGTTGACCTTGACGCTGGTTTCACCACGGATGCCGAGGCCGTCGAGGAAATGCTCGATCGCCCACGGGCAGTTGCGTGGCAGTACTTCCACCAGATCGCCGGCCAGCCAGCTGCGGGAGGTCGGCGCGGTCAGGCCGAGCAGGAAGACGGGGGATCCGCTGCTGTCCGGGTTCATCAGGTCGCGGCGCACCAGCGTCCAGTTCTCGTAGCTCGGCGCTTGCCAGGTGTCGACCGGTGCTTGCCCGGTGATCAGGCCGAGCTGGGTCTGCCAGTGACGCAGGGCGTAAGGATCGCCGCTGTCGACTTCCACCGGGGCGAACAGGGTTTTGCCGCCGTGCTCGCCGAGCCATTGATGCAGGCGTCGGGCGAAACCGCAGAAGTGCTGATACTGACGGTCGCCGAGGCCGAGGACGGCATAGTTGAGGCTGTCGAGGGTCGAGGCGTTCTTCAACACCTTGCGCTCGAAACCGCGAGCGCTGTCCGGCGCTTCGCCGTCGCCGAAGGTGCTGACCACGAACAGCGCGTTGTTCGATTCGCGCAGATCCTGCTCGCTGACATTCGCCAGCGGCTGCACCTTCACCGGCAATCCGGCCGCCTGTAACTGGCCGGCGGTCTGCCACGCCAGTTGCTCGGCAAAACCGCTCTGGCTGGCGAAACCGATCAGCCACGCCGGTGTATCGCCGGCCGGTTGGTCGAGACCTTTGCGGGCATCCTTGATCTGCTTTTTCTTGCGGCGGCGATCCAGATACAGCAACCAGCCGGTGATGAAGAACAGTGGCATCAACACCGCCGCGACTGTGACGATGATCCGTCCGACCAATCCGAAATAGCTGCCGACATGCAGCGCGTAAATGCTGGTCAGCAATTGCGCCTTGAAGCTTTTGTCGGCGTAGCGGTCGACGCGCTTGACCACGCCGGTGGCCGGGTCGAGGGTGATCTGGTTCAGCGCGCGGTCATGGGGCGAGCTGTCGAGCAGATAGAACACGGTCGCCGGTTGGCCGGCCACCGGCGGCATGCGGATGTTGTAGGAGGCGAGGCCCGGACCTGCGGAACTGTAGATGCTGACCCACATCGCGGCGTAATCGGCAGTCGGCGCCGGGCCTTCGGGGGCCGGGCCACGACCGCCGCGCACGCGCTCGTTTTGCGGCGCATCGGAGAGCAATTTGGTCAGGCCCTTGTTGTACCACTCATAGGACCAGGACAGTCCGGTCAGCGCCAGCAGCAGGTAAACCAGCATGCACCAGGTGCCGAACACCGAGTGCAGATCCCAGTTGAAGCTGCGGCCCTTTTTCTTCCAGTCGAGGGTCAGCCACACGCGCCAGCTGTTCCACTGGCGCGGCCAGCGCAGGTACAGGCCAGACAGGCAGAAGAACAGCAGCATCAGGGTGCAGGCGCCGGTGATGTTGCGGCCGGTATCGCCCATGGCGAGGAACCGGTGCAGTCGCAGCATCAGGCCGAAGAAGTCCTGGCCGGTGGCGTCGCCCTTGAACTCGGCGGTGTAGGGATCGAAGTAGCGCATCTCGCCCCGGCGCTCGCCTTTGGGCGGGGTGAACCAGACGCGGCCGGCGCTGCCGCTTTCGGTCTCGACCGAGAGCATCGAGACTTTCTTGCCCGAGGCCGCTTCGATCTGCGCCACCAGGTCGGCGGGCGGCAGGACGCCAGCGACCTGCTTCTCGACCTGCAACACGGAAGGGTTGAGGGCTTTGAGGATTTCGTCCTGAAACGAATAGGCAGCACCGGTGATGCCCATCAGGGCCAGCACCAGCCCGGCAGTGATGCCAAAAAACCAGTGCAACTGGAACAGGGTTTTCTTCAACACGTCGCTTGCCTTGTCCGTTCGGAAATTGTGTTCACGGCGTGCATTATGCCGTGGCCTATCGAGAAACGTTCTTTATTACGCACAAAAGCCCCGCTCAAATGAATGAACGGGGCCCGGTACTTCCCTCTTCGATCAGAAGTGGAAGTTGGTGCTCAGCAATGCCGTACGGCCCGCCGCCTGGTTGGCGAAGTGAGTCGAGAAGGCCTTGTCGTAGTAGGTTTCGTTGGTCAGGTTCTGCACGTTCAGTTGCAGGTCGACGTTCTTGCTCAGCTTGTACGCCGCCATCGCGTCGTAGCGAACGTAGGAATCGACCATGGTGGTGTTGGCCACGCTGCCGAACACGTCATCCACGTAGAACGCACCGCCACCGATAGTCAGCTTCGGCGTGACCTGGTAAGTGGTCCACAGGCTGGCGCTGTTTTTCGGCGTGTTAGGCAGCTCGTTGCCGTTGTTGGCCTTGTTGGCCGGCAGGTCGCCACCGTCAACCTGTTCGCTGTCCATGTAGGCGTAACCGGCGAACACTTGCCACTTGTCGGTGATCTTGCCGCTGGCGGACAACTCGATACCTTGTACACGCGTCTTGCCGGCGTTTTCGTACGAAGTGGTATCAACCTGGACACGCGCGTTTTCTTTCTCGGTGCGGAAGATGTCGGCGGTCAGCGACAGGCGATCGTTCAGCAGATCCCACTTGGTACCGATTTCGTAGTTCTTGGTGGTTTCCGGCTCCATGTCGCTCTTGAGCAGGTTGCCGTTGCGATCCGGCGTGCCGCCCAGCGGGTTGCCTTCCTGACCTTCACCCAGGGTGTTGCCCGGCGGAGTGGCCGAGGTGGCGTAGGACGCGTAGATGCTGCCGTTCTCTGCCGGCTTGTAGACGATGCCGAGCTGACCGGTGACGAACTCGCTGGTGTCAGAACCTTTGGAGGTGGTGTTGCCGGCGGCGGTGTAGGTCTTGTAGCCGGTTTCGAAGTGGTCGTAACGCAGGCCCATGTTCACCAGCCATTGCTCGGACAGCTCCAGGGTGTCGAACGCATACAGCGCGTAGGTATCGGACTGGGTGTCGGTGCCGGCGTAGTTGCGCGAGATTGCGCCGTTCCACGGATCGTTCGGGTTCGGGTTCGACAGCGAGGTGCAATTGTAGCCGCTGGCAGCACCGATCAGGCCCGGGTTGCAGTTGGTGGTCACGGCCGAGGTGCGCGGCGTGGTGTCGGTGTTGACGTTGTACGAGGATTTGCTGCTTTCCTCACGGGTGTATTCGACACCGGTGGAGAAGCTGTTCTTGAAGCCGGCGAGGTAGAAGTTGCCGAACAGGTCGGTCTGGTTGGTGGTGGTCTCGGTGTTGCTCACGCGAGTGTTCGCGCGACGCCAGACGCTGCCGTTGTTCACGTTGCCTTTGCTGTCGTCGGGCTGGGTCAGGATGTAATCCTGCATGCTGGTGCCGTGACGCAGGGTGTTCTTGATCGTCAGCGAGTCGCTCAGGTCATGCTCGATGGCGAAGGTCGCGGTGTCGGTGCGGCCCTTGCGGAAGTCGCGGTCCAGACCGTAGAAATTGCTGTGATCGCCGCCGGCGTACGGCTTGTCCGGGTTGGACTTGGTGCGCGCCGCCGAGCCACCGGCCGGAATCGTGTAAGGGATGCCCGAATCCGGCGTGTCGTTGCTTTCGAGATGGTAGTAGTCGAGGTTGACGCGGGTGTCGGTGCCCAGGCCGAAGGCCAGGGACGGCGCGATGCCCCAGCGGTCGTAGTCGACCTTGTCGCGACCGGCGACGTTGCTCTCGTGGCTCATCAGGTTCAGACGGCCGGCAGCGGTGTCGCTGAACTGGTAGTTGCCATCCATCGTGTAGCGTTGGGTCTGGTCGGAGCCCCAGGTGAAGCCACCGTCGAACGAGTTGCCCAGGTGCGCTTTCTTGCTCACCAGGTTGATGCTGCCGCCAGCTGCGCCGCGACCGCCGATGGCGGAGTTCGGGCCCTTGCTGACTTCGATGTTTTCCACGGCGAAGATTTCGCGGCTCTGGGAACCGGTGTCGCGCACGCCGTCTAGGTAGGTGTCGCCTTGGGCGTCGAAACCACGGATGAACGGACGGTCGCCCTGCGGGTTGCCGCCTTCACCGGCACCGAAGGTGATGCCCGGCACGGTGCGCAGCGCGTCCTGCATGTTCAGGGCGCCGGTGTCCTTCAGGACTTGTTGCGGGATAACGGTGACCGAGCGCGGGGTATCAACCAGTGGCGCGGTGTACTTGGGCGAGGAGGCTTTCTCGACCTGGTAGGACGTCGAGTCCTGGGCTTCGCCGGTGATGGCGGTGGCGTCCAGGGCGATGGCATTGCCGGTGGCTTTGCTGTCGGTTTTTTCGGCGGCGAACACCATGTGGCCTGCGGAGCCGGCGGTGATTGCCACGCCGATGGCGGAAGCGAGCAGACGTGGTGAACTGACCGGTACTTGTGCTGGTTGACGTGCCATTTTTATTCCCCTCCCCAAGGATTTGAGGCGGCGGAATATAGGGTAAACAGGTATTCGTATCAATTGCGAAACATTACTATTCGCGACAAATTTACATTCTTTACAATTTAACCTTACGGTTTTTACCAGTTCATTCGTCTAGCGGGTTTTACACAGTCAATAAGAATCAATACCATTGCCGCCTCTTTGCCATCAGGTGACATTGCCATGCTGCTGCACATCCCCGGGCTGTTCGCGAAAGACGAAGTGCAGCGTATTCGCGAGGCGCTGGAACAGGCCGACTGGGCCGATGGCAAGATCACCGCCGGCTATCAATCGGCCAAGGCCAAGCACAATCTGCAACTGCCGGAAGGCCATCCGCTGGCCAAGGAAATCGGCGCCGCGATGCTTGAACGCCTGTGGAAAAACCCGCTGTTCATGTCGGCCGCGCTGCCGCACAAAGTATTCCCGCCGTTACTCAACTGCTACACGGCGGGCGGCAGTTTCGATTTCCATATCGACAACGCGGTACGCCAACCCAAGGGCAGCATCGAGCGGGTACGCACTGATCTGTCGGCCACGCTGTTCTTCAGCGAGCCAGAGGATTACGACGGCGGCGAGCTGGAGATCCAGGACACCTTCGGCACCCAGCGAGTGAAGCTTCCCGCCGGCGACATGGTCTTGTATCCCGGCACCAGCCTGCACAAGGTCAACGCAGTCACTCGCGGCGCGCGTTATGCCTCGTTCTTCTGGACCCAAAGTCTGGTGCGCGAAGACAGCCAGCGAGCCTTGCTGTTCGAGATGGACGGGGCGATCCAGCAACTGACCCAGGACATGCCCGATCACCCTTCGCTGATCCGCCTCACCGGCACTTACCACAACCTGCTGCGTCGCTGGGTCGAGGTGTAAGTGGCGGATTTTCGGTTACGTCGCGAAGAAGTCCTCGACGGCGAACGCCTCACCGCCATGCTCGAAGAGAGTCCTGCCCGCGCAGCGCAGGCAATTCTGCTGGCGGCGGGTGAGGGCGTGCTGGAAGCGCAGGCGCTGCTCGGGCAGATCCTGCTCGATGGCCACGGGATCGCTCAGGATCAGCCGCTGGCCTTGCGCTGGTTTGAGATTGCCGCCGGGCAAGGTCATCTGATGGCGCGCAACATGCTCGGCCGCTGTCATGAACACGGTTGGGGTTGCGTGGCGGACGCAGCGGTTGCCGCCCAGCAATATCGCGTTGCAGCGGATGCCGGGTTGGATTGGGCGATGTATAACCTCGCCAATCTTCTGGCGACCGGGCGCGGTGTAGCGGTCGATCATCTTCAGGCCATCGCGCTGTATCAAAGCGCGGCCGAGGTCGGGCATGCCAAGTCGATGAACCTGCTCGGGCGTTATCTGGAGGAAGGGCAGGTGTGTGCGGCGGATCCCGCAGCGGCTCGTGACTGGTATCGACGTTCGGCCGAGGGCGGGGACTTTCGCGGGCAATTCAGCTATGCAGCGGTGTTGGCAGATGAGGGGCGGATCGATGACGCGCTCACCTGGCTGGAGAAAGCGCTGGCCGGCGGCAACCTGAATTTCCTGCGCGTGGCCAGCCAGACGCTGGCGAGCGCAACCGATCCGCGAATCCAGGCGCTTGCGCAGGCCTACGCTCACCGTTGCACCGAGTTACAGAGTGCCTGAATCGCAGCCGTAAAAAAGCCCATGACACGTCATGGGCTTTTTGCATTACGCCAGCATCGCTTACACGTAGAACGATTTCAGCGGCGGGAAGCCGTTGAACTCTACCGCGCTGTAACTGGTGGTGTACGCACCGGTCGACAGCCAGTACAGGCGATCACCGATCGCCAGGTTCAGCGGCAGGCCGTACTTGTAGTTTTCGTACATGATGTCGGCGCTGTCGCAGGTCGGGCCGGCGATCACGACTTCTTCCATCTCGCCTTTCTTCTCGGTCCAGATCGGGAACTTGATCGCTTCGTCCATGGTTTCGATCAGGCCGGAGAACTTGCCCACATCGGTATAAACCCAACGCTCGACGGCGGTACGGGATTTACGCGCAACCAGCACCACTTCACTGACCAGGATGCCGGCGTTGGCGATCAGCGAACGGCCTGGCTCCAGGATGATTTCCGGCAGGTCATCACCGAAGTCTTCCTTCAGGAAGCGGATGATTTCTTCGGCGTAGGTTTCCAGGCTGTTGGTGCGGGTGATGTAGTTGGCCGGGAAGCCACCGCCCATGTTGATCAGCTTCAGGTGGATGCCGTCTTCTTCTTTCAGGCGTTCGAAGATCACTTTGACTTTGGCGATCGCTGCGTCCCAGACGCTGATGTCACGCTGTTGCGAACCGACGTGGAACGAGATGCCGTACGGCACCAGGCCCAGATCGCGGGCGAGGATCAGCAGGTCCATGGCCATGTCGGTCTGGCAGCCGAACTTGCGCGACAGTGGCCAGTCGGCCGTGGTCGAGCCTTCGGTCAGGATGCGCACGTAAACTTTGGCGCCCGGTGCGGCCTTGGCGATGTTGCGCAGGTCGGCTTCCGAGTCGGTGGCGAACAGACGCACGCCCTTCTCATAGAAGTAGCGAATGTCCTTGGATTTCTTGATGGTGTTGCCGTAGCTGATCTGGTCCGCGCTCACGCCCCGGCTCAGCACTTTGTCCAGCTCGTAGATCGAGGCGATGTCGAAGCTCGAACCTTTCTCTTTGAGCAGGTCGATGATCTCGACGGCCGGGTTGGCTTTGACCGCGTAGTAGACCTTGGCGAATTCGAAACCGGCGCGCAGGTCATCGTAGGCCTGGGCGATCATCGCGGTGTCGATCACCACGAACGGGGTTTCCTGTTTGTCGGCGAACGCCTTCATTTTCTGAAAGGTTTCGCGCGCGAAATAGTCTTCGACCTGGATCGACATACTTGGGAGCTCCTATGGGCAAACTCGTGAAATCAATGGGTGCAAATGAACGCCCTCCGTATCCCCACTTTGGTTCGCCTACTTCCCAAGGCATGTCGCCGAAAGCAAAAAGGCCATGGGAAATGTAGTCTTTCTTTCCCTTGGCCTTGCTGTCTCGTCGTCAGTACTTGAGCCGGATGGATCGTTTCCAGCATGGACGTTCGGCGCGAACTTTAGGGCGTGAGGGGCCTGAGATCAACTAAAAATGTCGCGTTTTTGCACGCTTCTGACGTGCGTCGCGGATATCACTCTTTGTAGCCGACCGAGATGACGGTCAGATGTTCCGCAATAATTTTCAGGTGTTAAAAATACCTGCACGTTCGACGCTGATGTGTGCCAAGTCTTAGATAAGTGCGTTCACTTCAACATCGGCGACGTTGGCGGCGAGAAGGGGAAATGAGGGGGAAGTTGCTGGTTAATGCTGACATTCGCGGACAGGGTCAGCTTTCTCACGTGTTGATATTTCTTGTCGGCACTTCGCTTGCAAAAAAATCACGACTTTCAGGTTCCGGTGGTCGAAAAAAAGGGCTGTCGAACAGCCCTTTTGCGTTTGATCAGGCCACCGCTTCGGCCGGTGACACGATATTGGTCTTCATTCCGCGCGATCTACCCGAACTCAGGTATGCCGCAATCGACTCCTGGGTGACTTCGCCGAGGAACACACGCTCGGCATCCATTACCGGCAGCCATGAGCGATTGAACTCGTACATGCGCGACAGCAGGATGCGCAAATGCTCGTCGTATGCCGCCGTGGCGTTGAATTCGCGCAGGAACTGCGCACAGGTGCCGGTCTGACGATGCAGGTCTCGACGGCGCACATAACCCAGTGCCTTGTTCTCAGCGTCAGTGACGACGACATAGCGACGGTCATGTTCGTCCATCAACTCCAGCGCATCGGCCACCGGGGTTTCCGGGCTGACTGACGGCGCGTTGTCTGCTGCGTCTTCGGCTTTCACCAGCAGCAGGCGTTTGAGGGTGCTGTCCTGGCCAACGAAGTTGCTGACAAAGTCGTCCGCCGGATGGGCGAGCAGGGTGTCCGGATGGTCAATCTGCAACAGTTTGCCGGCGCGGAAGATTGCGATCTTGTCACCGAGCTTGATCGCTTCGTCGATGTCGTGGCTGACCATGATCACGGTCTTGTTCAGCGCCCGCTGCATCTCGAAGAATTCGTTCTGGATCATCTCGCGGTTGATCGGGTCGACCGCACCGAACGGTTCGTCCATCAGCAACAGCGGTGCATCCGCCGCCAGTGCGCGGATCACGCCGATCCGTTGCTGCTGGCCGCCGGACAGTTCACGCGGGTAACGATGCAGATACTGCTTGGGCTCAAGCTTGATCATGCTCATCAGTTCGCGGGCGCGGTCGTGGCATTTCTGTTTGTCCCAGCCGAGCAGTTTCGGCACCACCACGATGTTCTCTTCGATGGTCATGTTCGGGAACAGACCGATCTGCTGGATCACGTAGCCGATGTTGCGGCGCAGGGTTACTTCGTCGAGGTCGGTGGTGTCTTCGCCGTTGATCAGGATCTTGCCCGAGGTCGGCTTGATCAGGCGGTTGATCATTTTCAGCGTGGTGCTTTTGCCGCAACCCGATGGCCCGAGGAACACACAGATTTCGCCTTCATTGACGGTCAGGCTTACCGAGTCCACGGCTTTCACATCTTTGCCGTTGCTTTGGAAGGTCTTGCTGAGGTTTTGAAGTTCGATCATTTGAGGAGTCCTTTTGGAGTCAGCGAACGTTGCAGCCACTGCAAAATGAGGTCGGCGAAGATCGCCAGAAGACTGACCAGCAGCGCGCCGACAATGAGCATCGACATGTCGCTGCGGCTGATAGAGGCGAGGATCAGCACGCCGAGACCGCCGGCGCCGATGGTCGCGGCGATGGTCATCACGCCGATGTTCATCACCACGGCGGTGCGCACACCGGCGAGGATCACCGGCACTGCGATTGGCAACTCGACCATGCGCAGGCGCTGGCCGAAGGTCATGCCGATGCCGCGTGCGGCTTCGCGGATGCCCGGCTCGACACCGGTCAGGGCGAGGTAGGTGTTGCGCATGATCGGCAGCAGTGAATAAAGGAACACGGCGGTGATCGCCGGCATCGGGCCGAGGCCCTGGCCGAATTTCGAGTAGAACGGCAGCAGCAGGCCGAACAGGGCAATCGACGGCACGGTCAGCAACACCGTGGCGCTGGCCTGCAAGGGACCGGCGAGGCTCGGGAAGCGTGTCATCAGGATGCCCAGCGGCACGCCGATGAGGATTGCCAGGCTGACGGCGATGCCGACCAGGGTGATGTGCTGCCAGGTCAGGTGCATCACCTGCTGCCAGTCGAGGTGGGAAAAGGCGTTCAGAAATTCCATGACTTTTCCTCCTTTAATTCAGTGGGTGCTGGCGCAGGAAGTCGGCAGCGACTTTCGACGGGCTCTCGTGATCGACGTCGACCCGCGCGTTGAGCTGGCGCATAGTTTCGTCGTCGAACAGCTCGGCCAGCGGCTTGAGTTGCTCGGCCAGTTGCGGGTGGGCGTCGAGGTAGGCCTGACGCACGACTGGCGCGGCGGTGTAGTCCGGGAAGTAATGCTTGTCGTCTTCCAGCAGCTTCAGTCCGAACGCGTTGAGGCGACCGTCGGTGGTGTAGACCAGACCGGCAAACACCTGACCGTTGCGCAGCGCGGTGTAGACCAGGCCCGCGTCCATCTGCCGGATGTTCTTGCGGGTCAGGTTCATGTCGTAGAGCTTGACCATGCCATCCAGGCCGTCGGAGCGGTTGGCGAACTCGGTGTCCAGCGCCACCAGGTGATTGGTCTTGGCTTCAGCCTTCAGCACGTCATTCAACTGGCTGATGGTGTGGATTTGCGGGTATTGCTCGGCCACTTTTTTCGGCAGGGCGAGGGCGTAGGTGTTGCTGAATTTCGACGGCGTGAGCCAGACCAGGCCTTTCTTTGCATCGAGTTCTTTCACCCGGGCGTAGGACTGTGCGCTGTCGAGTTTTTCGGTGACATGGTTGTAGGCCACCAGCGACACACCGGTGTATTCCCAGAGCATGTCCAGTTGCCCGGTTTCGTGGGCGCTGCGGGCCAGGTTACTGCCCAGGCCACCGGTGATCTGCGCGTCGTAGCCTTTGCTGCGCAGGTATTGCGCGGTGATTTCCGCGAGCAGGGTCTGCTCGGTGAACAGCCGGGCGCCAAGGCGAATCACCGGTTTGTCGGCGGCTTGGGCGATGCCTGCGAAGAGCAGCACGCAGCCCAGAATCAAACTAAGTCTTTTCATAAATATTCCTTCGCAAAGCCTCAAGACGGGCGCAAACCGCGTTCCAGCCAGAGGCGGCTGGCGAGGGTGACCACGCCATCGAGCAGCAGGGCCAGCAGCGCAGTGCACGCGGCGCCGAGCAGCAGTTGCGGCTGATTGTTCAGGGCGATGCCGGGGAAGATCAGGCTGCCGAGGCTGTTGGCGCCGATCAGGAAGGCCAGCGGCGCCGTACCGACGTTGATCGCCAGCGCGACCCGCACACCGCCGACGATGATCGGCACGGCGTTGGGCAATTCGACTTTCCACAGCACCTGACGCGGCGTCATGCCGATCCCGACGGCGGCCTCTTTCAGTGAGCCCTGGACGTTTTTCAGGCCTTCATAGGTGTTGCGCACAATCGGCAAAAGCGAGGCGAGGAACAAAGCGAAGATCGCCGGGCCGCTGCCGATGCCGAGAATCCCCAGGGCAATCGCGAGCACGGCCAGCGGCGGCACGGTGTTGCCGATGTTGAAGATCTGCATGAAGCGTTCGGCGCGGCCGACCATGGTCGGGCGGCTCAGGAATATACCGGCGGGAATGCCCACGACCAGGGCGGCCAGCATTGAGGCGAGGACGAGAATCAGGTGAGCTTGCAGGTAAAACAACAAATCGTCGCGGTAGTGTTCGATCGTGTTGATGCCGATCCAGTGGACCAGCAGGGCCAGGAGCGCGATCACCACCGCACCTCCCATCAGCCCTTTGCCATAGCGGATAGCCACAGGCGGACTCCTTTTTTTTAGTCGGCGACCGCTGCTCCGTGTGGCATGCCATGCCTGGCTGCCGGAGTCAGTGTTCGCGAGAAGCAGCTTTTTTTCAGCCCGGCAAAAGCGGTCTGAAAGCGAGCCATGAGCGCAGCCTCGTCAGGCTAACTTGCTGATTTTTCAGCCCCTGACGAATTGTCGTAACAGGGGATGGACGTCTCCGTGCTTTAAAAGGTTCCCATCTGAGGCAGCATTTGGCCACCCTTAATGTGCTCAACGGTTCGGTTATTGAATCGAGTTGGGCTATAATCGCCGCCCTTTTTTGAATCACCGCCAGGCGATTTCCCATGACCAGACAGGCCGCCGAAGTCGCGAAACGCCGCACTTTCGCCATTATTTCCCACCCCGATGCCGGTAAAACCACCATCACCGAAAAGCTCTTGCTGATGGGCAAGGCGATTGCTGTGGCCGGTACGGTGAAATCCCGTAAATCCGACCGCCACGCGACATCCGACTGGATGGAGATGGAAAAGCAGCGGGGCATCTCGATTACTACGTCGGTCATGCAGTTCCCGTATCGCGAACACATGATCAACCTGCTCGACACCCCGGGCCACGAAGACTTCTCCGAAGACACCTACCGCACCCTGACTGCGGTGGACTCGGCCCTGATGGTTCTCGACGGCGGTAAAGGTGTTGAGCCACGTACCATCGCGCTGATGGACGTCTGCCGTCTGCGTGACACGCCGATCGTCAGCTTCATCAACAAACTCGACCGTGACATCCGCGACCCGATCGAACTGCTCGACGAAATCGAAGCCGTCCTGAAGATCAAGGCTGCGCCGATCACCTGGCCGATCGGTTGCTACCGCGACTTCAAGGGCGTGTACCACCTGGCGGACGACTACATCATTGTCTACACCGCCGGTCACGGTCACGAACGCACCGAAACCAAGATCATCGAGAAGCTCGATTCCGACGAAGCCCGCGCACACCTGGGCGATGAGTACGATCGTTTCCTCGAGCAGCTGGAACTGGTGCAGGGCGCCTGCCACGAGTTCAACCAGCAGGAGTTCATCGACGGTCAACTGACCCCGGTGTTCTTCGGTACCGCGCTGGGCAACTTCGGTGTCGATCACGTACTCGACGCTGTTGTCGACTGGGCCCCGCGCCCGCTGCCACGCGTAGCCAACGAGCGCACCGTTGAGCCGGTGGAAGAGAAGTTCTCGGGCTTCATCTTCAAGATCCAGGCGAACATGGACCCGAAACACCGCGACCGCATCGCCTTCATGCGTATCTGCTCCGGCAAGTACGAAAAAGGCATGAAGATGCGCCATGTGCGTACCGGCAAGGACGTGCGCATCGGCGACGCCCTGACGTTCTTCTCCTCCGAGCGTGAACAGCTGGAAGAGGCGTACGCCGGCGACATCATCGGTCTGCACAACCACGGCACGATCCAGATCGGCGACACCTTCAGCGAAGGCGAAACCCTGGGCTTCACCGGTATCCCGCACTTCGCCCCGGAGCTGTTCCGCCGCGTACGCCTGCGCGACCCGCTGAAATCCAAGCAACTGCGCCAGGGCCTGCAACAGCTCGCCGAAGAAGGCGCGACCCAGGTGTTCTTCCCGGAACGCAGCAACGACATCATCCTCGGCGCCGTCGGTGTGCTGCAGTTCGATGTGGTCGCCAGCCGCCTGAAAGAGGAATACAAGGTCGAGTGCTCCTACGAGCCGATCACCGTGTACTCCGCGCGCTGGATCGAATGCAGCGACAAGAAGAAGCTCGAGGAATTCTCCAACAAGGCCGTGGAAAACCTGGCACTGGACGGCGGCGGTCACCTGACCTACCTCGCGCCGACCCGCGTCAACCTGGCCCTGATGGAAGAGCGCTGGCCGGACGTGAAATTCCGTGCCACCCGTGAGCATCACTAAGCGCTGAGCTGTTCCCCCCCAAAAGCCCCCGTTGCGTAAGCCTCGGGGGCTTTTTATTGGCTACCGATAGGTTGCTCATCAGGCGTTCGAGAGAAGCGGCCTCGCTTAGCCGATCCGGTTATGAGCGTTATTCGAAAGCGGTCTGTCCACGCATGGCATTTCCGGGCATTGGTTAGCGTCCTATCTGGTGAACCCGGCGGATCGGAACTAGATTTCAATCAGCGTCAGGTCAGCATGAATTTCTCACCTGGAACAGGATGGACTCGGCTATGAAAAACAGGTTGCTACGCGTTTTGCTGCTGTTGAAAGTGATGGTGATGCTGTCCCTCGGCACCGCGACGGCCTGGGCCGAGTGCGAGGATCACGATACCCAGGCATCGAGCGGGCAGGTGGGGCACAGCGCGCTGATGCTGGCCAAGTCCGAGTCCGAGCCGGGCGATCAGGGCCAGGGTGGCAGCGCCGACGATGACGACTCGACCACCGATGAGCCGGACTCCGACGATGCGGACGAAGGCGACAGCCAGACGTAGATTCCGCGCAAAAGAAAACCCCTTCTTTCCCGATCGATGCGCAATCGGGGCAGAAGGGGTTTGGTCAACTCATCAACAACCCGCCCCGGGAAACGGGGCGGGTTTTTTCATGCCGCGCCGTCGAGGAACTGCTCGGCGTAGTGGCATGCAACCTGACGCGTGTCGAGCTGGCGCAGGACCGGCTCTTCGCTGCTGCAACGCGCGGTGGCGTACGGGCAGCGCTTGTGGAACGCGCAGCCAGGCGGCGGGTTCAGCGGGTTGGGCAGCTCGCCGACGATCTTGATTTTCGGCTTGTCCGGATCCGGGTGGATGGTCGGGGTAGCCGACAACAGCGCCTGGGTGTACGGGTGCAGAGGACGGGCATAGATGTCGTGTTTCGGACCGATTTCCACCGGGCGACCGAGGTACATCACCATCACGTCATCCGCCACGTGCTGCACCACCGCCAGGTTGTGCGAGATGAACACGTAACCGGTGTTGAACTCCTGCTGCATGTCCATGAACAGGTTCAGCACCTGCGCCTGGATCGACACGTCCAGCGCCGAGGTCGGCTCGTCCGCCACCAGCACTTTCGGTTGCAGCATCATGGCGCGGGCCAGCGCGATACGCTGACGCTGACCGCCGGAGAACATGTGCGGATAACGCTGGTAGTGCTCGGGACGCAAGCCGACCTGCTTCATCATCGCCTGGACTTTCTCGCGACGCTCGGCAGCCGAGAGGTTGGTGTTGATCAACAGCGGCTCGGCCAGTTGATCACCGATTTTCTGCCGAGGGTTCAACGACGCGTACGGGCTTTGGAACACCATCTGCACGTCTTTGCGCAGTTGTTTGCGTTGGGCTTTGTCGGCGCCGGCCACTTCCTGCCCGGCGATTTTCAGCGAGCCGGAGGACGGCTCCTCGATCAAGGTCAGGGCGCGGGCGAGGGTGGATTTGCCGCAGCCCGATTCACCGACGACGGCGAGGGTCTTGCCGGCTTCCAGCTCGAACGACACGCCGTTGAGGGCGCGCACGGTGGCGTGGCCCTTGAACAGGCCACGGGAGACTTCGTAGTGACGGGTCAGGTCGCGGGCGGTAAGTACGACGGCCATTACGCCACCTCCTGGTTCAACGGATAGAAGCAGCGGGCGAGGCTGTGGCTTTTCGGGTCAAGGGTCGGACGCTGCGCGCGGCAGCTGTCCTGCACGTACGGGCAGCGCGGCGACAGCAGGCAGCCTTGCGGGCGGTCGTAACGGCCGGGAACGATGCCCGGCAGTGTGGCCAGACGCTCGGCACCCTGGCTGTGTTCCGGAATCGCCTTGAGCAGCGCTTCGCTGTACGGGTGGGCCGGGATGTCGAACAGCTGCGGCACCTGGCCGACTTCAACGGCTTGACCGGCGTACATCACGCACACGCGCTGGGCGGTTTCGGCTACCACGGCGAGGTCGTGGGTGATCAGCACCAGGCCCATGTTCTGCTCTTTCTGCAACGCCAGCAGCAGGTCCATGATCTGCGCCTGAATCGTCACGTCGAGTGCTGTGGTCGGTTCGTCGGCGATCAGCAGTTTCGGCTCGCCGGCAATCGCCATGGCAATCGCCACACGCTGGCTCATGCCGCCTGACAGTTGGTGCGGATAGGCGTCCATACGGCTGGCGGCACCCGGGATTTCGACTTTTTCCAGCAGTTCGATCGCACGTTTACGCGCTTGCTTGCCGGACATTTTCAGGTGCAGGCGCAGCACTTCTTCGATCTGGAAACCGACGGTGTAGCTCGGGTTCAGCGCGGTCATCGGGTCCTGGAACACCATCGCCAGGTCTTTGCCGACGATCTGCCGACGCTGGCGGTTGTTCAGCTTGAGCATGTTCTTGCCGTCGAAGCTCAGCGAGTCGGCGGTGACGATCCCCGGGTGCTCGATCAGGCCCATCAGCGCCATCATGGTCACGGACTTGCCGGAACCCGACTCGCCCACGATCGCCAGGACTTCGCCCTTGTCGACTTTCAGGTCGAGGCCGTCGACAACCGGGGTGGCGTTCTTGTCGCCGAAGCGAACGTTGAGATTCTTGATTTCTAACAGTGACATGGGAATCTCCTCAGGCGGCGTTCTTGAGTTTCGGGTCCAGCGCATCGCGCAGGCCGTCGCCCATCAAGTTGATTGCCAGCACGCTGAGCAAAATGGTCAAACCAGGCAGACTCACCACCCACCAGGCGCGTTCGATGTAGTCGCGGGCCGAAGCCAGCATGGTGCCCCACTCAGGGGTTGGCGGCTGAACGCCGAGGCCGAGGAAGCCCAGGGCGGCGGCATCGAGGATCGCCGAGGAGAAGCTCAAAGTCGCCTGAACGATCAGCGGTGCCATGCAGTTCGGCAGCACGGTGATGAACATCAGGCGTGGCAGACCGGCACCGGCCAGGCGCGCGGCGGTCACGTAGTCGCGGTTCAGCTCACCCATCACGGCGGCACGGGTCAGACGCACGTAGGACGGCAAGGACACCACGGCAATCGCGATCACGGTGTTGATCAGGCCTGGGCCGAGGATGGCGACGATCGCCACGGCCAGCAGCAGCGACGGCAGGGCCAGCATGATGTCCATCAGACGCATGATGGTCGGGCCGACCACTTTCGGGAAGAAACCGGCGAACAGACCCAGCAGGATCCCCGGGATCAGCGACATCACCACCGACGACAGACCGATCAGCAGCGACAGGCGCGACCCCTGGATCAGACGCGACAGCAGGTCGCGACCCAGTTCATCGGTGCCGAGCAGGAACTGCATCTGCCCGCCTTCGAGCCACGCCGGCGGCGTCAGCAGGAAGTCGCGGTATTGCTCGCTCGGGTTATGCGGGGCGACCCACGGCGCGAAGATCGCGCAGAAAATCACCAGCAGCATGAACAGCAGGCCGGCGACGGCGCCCTTGTTCTTGGCGAAGGCCTGCCAGAACTCTTTGTACGGGGACGGGTACAGCAGACTTTGATCCACGGCGGTGGCGGCGGTGACTACTGAGGAAGTTGGAGTGCTCATGGGTATTGACCTCAGCGCTGATGACGGATGCGTGGGTTGGCAAAGCCGTAGAGGATGTCCACCACGAAGTTGACCAGAATCACCAGGCAGGCGATTAACAGGATGCCGTTTTGCACAACCGGGTAGTCCCGGGCGCCGATGGCTTCGATCAGCCATTTACCGATGCCGGGCCAGGAGAAGATGGTTTCGGTCAGGACCGCACCGGCCAGCAGGGTGCCGACTTGCAGGCCGACCACGGTCAGTACCGGGATCAGCGCGTTGCGCAGGCCGTGCACGAACACCACGCGCGACGGCGACAGGCCTTTGGCCTTGGCGGTGCGGATGTAGTCTTCACGCAGTACTTCGAGCATCGACGAACGGGTCATCCGCGCGATCACCGCCAGCGGAATGGTACCCAGCACGATGGCCGGCAGGATCAGGTGGTGCAGGGCATCGAGGAAGGCGCCCATGTCATCGGCCAGCAGGGTGTCGATCAGCATGAAACCGGTGCGCGGCTCGATGTCGTAAAGCAGGTCGATCCGCCCGGACACCGGGGTCCAGCCCAGGCTCACCGAGAAGAACATGATGAGGATCAGACCCCACCAGAAAATCGGCATCGAATAACCCGCGAGGGAGATGCCCATCACCCCGTGGTCGAACAGGGATCCTCGCTTGAGGGCCGCGATCACCCCGGCCAGGAGGCCCAGGATGCCGGCGAACAGCAGGGCGGCCATGGACAGTTCCAGGGTCGCCGGGAAGAGGGAGGTGAACTCGGTCCATACGCTCTCACGGGTGCGCAGGGATTCGCCGAGATCGCCGTGGGCCAGTTTGCCGATGTAGTCCAGGTACTGGGCGTACAGCGGTTTGTTCAGACCGAGGCGTTCCATTGCCTGAGCGTGCATTTCGGGGTCGACCCGACGTTCGCCCATCATCACTTCCACGGGGTCGCCGGGAATCATGCGAATCAACGCGAAAGTCAGCAAGGTGATGCCGAAAAACGTGGGGATCAACAACCCCAGTCGGCGGGCAATAAAACTAAACATCGTGTGTGGTACCTCATCAGCCGGTTAGGCGTGCCCGAAGTCCCTGGGGTCAGGGACTTCGGGAGTTTCTTATCTACTTCACCTGGGTGGTGGCGAAGTTATTGGTTGTCAGAGGGCTGATGTGATAACCCTCTACGTTGTTGCGCATTGCGGTGAACATGCGGGTGTGGGCCATGCTGATCCACGGCTGATCCTGATTGAACAGCACTTGAGCCTGCTCATACAGCCTGGCGCGTTCGGCCGGATCTACTTTAGCCCGTGCTTCGTCGAGCAGGGCCTGGAATTTCTCGTTGCACCAGCGAGCGTAGTTTTCGCCGTTCTTGGCGGCTTCGCAACTGAGCATAGGCGTCAGGAAGTTATCCGGGTCGCCGTTGTCGCCCGCCCATCCGGCTGAAACCATGTCGTGCTCGCCGGCCTTGGCGCGTTTGAGCATCTCGCCCCATTCCATCACGCGGATGTCGATCTTGATCCCGACTTTCGCCAGGTCAGCCTGCATCATCTGCGCGCCGAGCATCGGGTTCGGGTTGGTCGGGCCGCCGCCGTTGCGGGTGAACAGAGTGAACGTGGTGCCTTCCGGTACACCGGCTTCCTTGAGCAGGGCGCGGGCCTTGTCGAGGTCTCGTGGCGGGTTTTTCAGCTCGTGGTTGTAGCCCAGCAGGGTCGGCGGGTACGGGTTAACCGCCACGCTGGCGTTGCCTTTGCCGAACAGGGCGTTGACGTAGGCTTCCTTGTCGAAGGCGATGTCGATCGCTTTGCGCACCCGCACGTCGCTGATGTACTTGTGCTGGGTGTTCATGGCGATGTACGAGACGGTCATCGCGTCCATTTCATCGACTTTCAGGTTGCTGTCTTTCTTGATGCTCGGGATGTCATCCGGTTTCGGATACAGCGCGATCTGGCACTCATTGGCCTTGAGCTTCTGCAAACGCACGTTGTTGTCGGTGGCAATCGCCAGGATCAGCGCGTCAGCCGGCGCCTTGCCGCGGAAGTAGTCCGGGTTGGCCTTGAAGCGTACCTGGGCGTCCTTGGCGTAACGCTGGAAGATGAACGGGCCGGTGCCGACCGGTTTGCTGTTCAGGTCGCCGGTCTTGTTGGCCTTGAGCAACTGGTCGGCGTATTCGGCCGAATAGATCGAGGAGAACGCCATGGCGATGTCGGCCAGGAACGGCGCTTCGCGACGGGTCAGGGTGAACTTGACGGTGTTGTCGTCGACTTTCTCAACGCCTTTCAGCAGTTCCTTGAAGCCCATGCTTTCAAAGTACGGAAAGCCCACGCTCGACAGCTTGTGCCACGGGTGATTCGGGTCCAGCTGACGCTGGAAACTCCAGACCACGTCGTCGGCGTTCATGTCGCGGGTCGGCTTGAAATATTCGGTGGTGTGAAACTTGACGCCTTTGCGCAGGTGGAACGTGTAGGTCAGGCCGTCTTCGCTGATGTCCCAGGACTCGGCCAGCGCCGGAATCACTTCGGTGGTGCCGGGCTTGAAGTCCGCCAGACGGTTGAAGATGGTTTCGGCCACCGCGTCGGCAGTGACTGCAGTCGTGTACTGGACCATATCGAAGCCTTCCGGACTGGCTTCGGTGCAGACCACCAAGGGTTTGGCCGAGACGCCGATAGCGACACTCAGCAACGCAGCCGCGATGGCCGCACGTAGGGGAAGCATTTTCATCAAGAACCCTCTGCAATCGGTTGAAGACAAAAAGCCGAACGGCCGACTCGTCACTGAGTCAGCCGTCGGCTGGCGGTTTTTACAGGATGTTGAATGGAATGGTGGTCACGAGACGGAACTCGTTGATGTTGCCGTCAGCCTGGTGTTCGCTGGCGCGGTGAGTGGTGTACGTCGCGCGAATCGCAGTGGCCTTGAGCGGGCCGCTCTGCACGGCGTAGGAAGCACCGATGCCGTATTCGTAGTGCGATTCGCCGTCCATCAGGCTCAGGTCGCCGCGCTTGTCATCTGGAATGGTGTAAGCCGTGCCACGGTAGTGAGTACCGTCAATGCCCCAGCCGCGAGCCTGATAGATGTTGAACTTCAGGCCTGGTACGCCGTATTCGGCCATGTTGATGCCGTAGGCGATCTGGAAGGATTTCTCGTTCGGGCCGTTGAAGTCCGACAGCAGGGAGTTGGCCAGGTAGATGCCGTTGGTTTCATGCAGGTAGTCGAAGTACTCGTTACCGTTCACTTGCTGGTACGAGAAGGTCAGGCTGTGGGCCTGGTGAGTCAGGCCGAGGGACAACGAGTAGGTATCGTTGTCGATGTTGCCCATCAGTTTTTTGCCTTCGTCGACGGTCTTGTAGTAGTTCAGACCGGTGGTCAGGCTCAGGACCTGGCTGTCACCCAGTTCGTGGGTACCGCCGAAGTAGTACTGATTCCAGAAGTCTTCGACGTTGGCGACGTACAGGCTGGTTTTCAGGCTTTTGAGCGGCTGATAGTTCACGCCCGCGGTGTAGACCTTGTCGGTTTCTTCGCCGTTGGCGCCGTATTCGGAACGGAATTTCGACAGGCTCTGCTCGGTACGTGGCGAGACGCGGTCGAAACCGGCGAGGTCGAACGACAGGTTGTTCAACTCCTCGCTATGCAGACTGATCCCTTCAAAGCTCGAAGGCAGCGGACGGTTGCCGATAACATCGACAATCGGCGTGCTGAAGTTCTGACGACCGGCGGTCAACGTGGTGTTCGACACGCGGAACTTGACGTTGGCCAGACCCAGTTTGCTCCACTGGTCGACCGCATCACCGTCGGAATGGGCGAGGGTGCGGTTGGAGCCGCCGGCGATATCCTTGCGGTCACGGTCGAGAACGATGGCGTTGTAAGCGGCAACTTCGGTGCTCACGCCAACGGTGCCTTGGGTGAAGCCCGAGGTGTAGTTGACGATGGTGCCCTGAACCCAGTTGATACGACGCGGGGTCTTTGTTCTGACCACTGGCGAGGTGTCTTTGTCGCTGTTTTTCACGTAACTGAAACTGTCGTCACGACGACGCAGTTCGTTGGCATACCAGTTACGCGTTGTGCCGCCCAGGCTTTGTCCATCGATAAAGCCTTTGGCCTCGCTTTGGGCGCTGCTGCCGGCCAATGTGGTAGGGATGAACTCCTGACTTGCAGGTTCCGCATAAGCCGTGGCGGTGATGCTGCTGATGGCCAGGGCCAGTATCGCGGTATTGCTCAGTTTCATGGGTGAAGCTCCTTTACTTTCTTTTTATGCCGGCTTTTTTGGGTTGGCCGGTTATTGGTTTAGAACTCATTCACACATCGCAAACGTTTGCAAAAGACCTGATTGGCGAATTTCGGCAAAGCGCTTGCGTGAGGGGGTAGACGGCCCCCTCAGCATTGCGGCTAATCGGTTGTTTGTTTAATCGATGCTGACACCCGAAAACACGTTGCGACCGAACGGGCTCACCTTGAACCCTTCGACTTTGGTGCTCAGTGGCTGGTTGACCGTCGAGTGAGCGACAGGCGTGATCGGCACTTGCTGCTTGAGCAGTTGCTGGGCCTGTTTGTAGAGCACGGTGCGCTGGTCGCGGTCGGTGACGACCTTCGCCTGTTTGATCAGCTTGTCGTAAGCCGGATCGCACCACATGGAGTAGTTGTTGCCGCCGATGGCGTCGCAGCTGTAGAGCGTGCCGAGCCAGTTGTCCGGATCCCCGTTGTCACCGGTCCAGCCGATCAGGCTGATGTCGTGTTCGCCATTCTTGGTGCGCTTGATGTACTCGCCCCATTCGTAGCTGACGATTTTCACTTTCAGACCGATCTTGGCCCAGTCGGCCTGGAGCATCTCGGCCATCAGTTTGGCGTTCGGGTTGTACGGACGCTGTACCGGCATCGCCCACAGGGTGATCTCGGTGCCTTCCTTGACGCCGGCAGCCTTGAGCAGCTCTTTGGCTTTTTCCGGGTTGTAGGCGGCGTCCTTGATGGTGTCGTCGTAGGACCATTGGGTCGGCGGCATGGCGTTGACGGCCAGTTGGCCGGCGCCTTGATAAACAGCGTTGAGAATCCCCTGTTTATTCACTGCCATGTCCAGCGCCTGGCGTACTTCGAGCTGATCGAACGGCTTGTGGCGGACGTTGTAGGCGATGTAGCCGAGGTTGAAGCCCGGCTTCTCGATCAATTGCAGCTTCGGATCGTTCTTCAGTGCCGGCACATCGGCCGGGCGTGGGTGCAGGGTAATCTGGCATTCGCCGGCCTTGAGCTTTTGCACGCGCACCGAGGCGTCGGTATTGATCGCGAAAATCAGGTTCTTCAGCTTCACCCGGCTCTGATCCCAGTAATGCGGGTTGCCGGTGTAACGGATGTTCGAGTCTTTCTGGTAGCTCTTGAACACGAACGGGCCAGTGCCGATCGGCTTCTGGTTGATGTCGCTCGGCTTGCCTTCGGCCAGCAGCTTGTCGGCGTATTCGGCAGACAGGATGGCGGCGAAGCTCATGGCGATGTTCTGGATGAACGCGGCGTCGACGCTGTTGAGCGTGAACTGCACGGTCAGCGGCCCGGTCTTCTCGACCTTGGCGATGTTCTTGTTGAGGCTCATCCCGTTGAAATACGGGAACTCGGTCGGATAAGCCTTACGGAATGGCTGTTGCGGATCGAGCATGCGGTTAAACGTGAACAGCACGTCGTCGGCGTTGAAATCGCGCGTAGGTTTGAAGTACGGCGTTGTATGAAACTTCACACCTTCACGCAGGTGAAAGGTGTACTTGAGACCATCCTCGGAAATATCCCAGCTGGTTGCCAGGCCCGGTACGACATTGGTCGCGCCTTTTTCAAACTCGGCCAGTCGGTTGTACAGCGGTTCGGCGGCGTCGTTATCGGTCGCTGTCGTGTACTGCGCGGTATCGAAACCGGCCGGACTGCCTTCGGAGCAGAACACCAGGCTGTTGCTGGCGGCGTAACTGGCGGACGTGGCGGCCAAAAGACCGGCGCCCAGCAATGCGGAAAAAACCAAGGTATGGCGCATGACGCTCCCTCTTTTTTTAGTGTTTTTCAATGCGCCGCGATCCCGTCCAGGGATGTGGTGGCGGCATTGAGCTCAAACCAATACGGCAGCAAAACCGATAGCCCACGCAGTCACTGGTCAGAACCCGACGGTAGGGGCCGTGGGTCTGGCAGTAAATGCGCTGAGTCCTAAAGACTCGTAGGAAAAGGCAACACGTCCTGAACCAACCCAGTAAGACGGGGCGGAAAAGGTTGTAGGCAAATTCCTGACTTCTCGGCAAAAAAAACAGCGGCGACGCTGAAAACGTCGCCGCTGCTTCTTTTATTTGCTGACGCTGACGCCGTAGAAGGAGTTCAAGCCGAATGGGCTGATCTTGAAGTCCTGCACGTTGGCGCGCATGGGTTGATACACCGTCGAGTGAGCGATAGGTGTCATAGGGACTGCATCTTTGAGGACGTGCTGCGCCTCTTTGTAGAGTTCGGTGCGCTTGGCCTGGTCAGTGGTGCGCTTGGCTTCTTTCACGAGGCCGTCGAATTTCTTGTCGCACCATTTGGAGAAGTTGTTGCCACTCAGGGAGTCGCAACCAAACAACACGTTGAGCCAGTTGTCCGGATCACCATTGTCACCGCTCCAGCCAATCAGCATGCCCTGGTTCTCGCCACCTTTGGAACGCTTGATGTACTCGCCCCACTCGTAGCTCTGAATCTTCACGTTCAGACCGATTTTCTTCCAGTCGGACTGGAGCATTTCGGCCATCAGTTTGGCATTCGGGTTGTACGGACGCTGAACCGGCATCGCCCACAGGACGATCTCGGTACCTTCCTTGACGCCGGCTTCCTTGAGCAGCTGTTTGGCTTTCTCAGGATCGTACTTGGCGTCCTTGATGGTGGTGTCGTAGGACCACTGGGTCGGCGGCATGGCGTTGACGGCCAGTTGGCCCGCACCCTGGTAAACCGAGTCGATGATCTGTGGCTTGTTCACCGACATGTCAAGTGCCTGACGCACGCGCAGGTCAGCCAGCGGGTTCGGCTCGTTGCTACCCTTGACCTTGTCCATCACGTTGTAGGCGATGTAGCCCAGGTTGAAACCAGCCTGGTCAGGCATCTTCAGCGTAGGATCGGCTTTCAGTGCCGCGAGGTCGGCCGGACGAGGGAACAGGGTGACTTGGCACTCGTTCTTTTTCAGCTTCTGGATACGTACCGACGGGTCGGTGGTGATGGCGAAGATCAGGTTGTCGATCTTCACGTCTTCAGGCTTCCAGTAGTCCTTGTTCCCGGTGTAGCGGATGTTGGAGTCTTTCTGGTAGCTCTTGAACACGAACGGACCAGTGCCGATCGGCTTCTGGTTGATGTCGGCAGCCTTGCCTTCTTTCAGCAGCTGGGCTGCGTACTCGGCGGACTGGATCGACGCGAAGCTCATGGCCATGTTCTGGATGAACGCGGCGTCGACTTCTTTCAGAGTGAACTTGACGGTGTGGTCGTCGACTTTATCGATCTTGGTGATGTTGGTGTCCATCCCCATGTCGGTGAAGTACGGGAATTCGGTCGGGTACGCCTTACGGAACGGGTCATCCTTGTTAATCATGCGATTGAAGGTGAACAGCACGTCGTCGGCGTTGAACTCACGAGTCGGCTTGAAATACGGGGTGGTGTGGAACTTGACGCCTTCACGCAGGTGGAAGGTGTAAGTCAGGCCGTCATCAGAAATGTCCCACTTGGTCGCCAGACCAGGAATCACGGCGGTACCGCCACGCTCGAACTGGGTCAGACGGTTGAACATGGTTTCGGCTGAGGCGTCGAAGTCGGTTCCGGTGGTGTATTGGCCTGGATCGAAACCGGCCGGGCTGCCTTCGGAGCAGAACACCAGGTTAGTCGCAGCGGTGGCGAAAGGTGCGGAGGCTAACAAGCCTGCGCCGACTAAAAACGGAATGACCGCGTGTTTAAGCATGTTGGCCTCATGATTTGTTGTCATTTTTTAGTTGTGAGGTACGACCTCGTGAGTCGTGCCTGCGGATACTTATGCAGGGCCCATACCCAATGCAAGATCCAGAGCGCTCGGCGGCGTCAAAGCGTGGCACGAACGTACCTTAATGTCGCATCCGTATAACTTCTGACGCATTTGACCGTTTGCGGACGGTTTTTACGGTGCAAACGAAGCCCCAAAACGGTGCGTTGGTCACGTTGTGCGCGCCGGATTGGGGCCGGGTGTTACTTATTTATACCCACGCCATAGAAGGGGGTTAGACCGAACGGGCTGATCTTGAAGTCAGTGACTTCCTTGCGCAGCGGCTGGAACACCGTGGAGTTGGCGATCGGCGTGATTGGCACCTGCTGTTTAAGGATCAGTTGCGCCTGTTGATACAGTTTTACCCGTTGCGATTTATCGCTGGATACCTTGGCCTGCTGTACCAGCTTGTCGTAGGCCGGATCGCACCATTTGGCGTAGTTGCTGCCGTTCACCGCCGCGCAGCTGTAAAGCACGCCCAGCCAGTTGTCCGGGTCGCCGTTGTCACCGGTCCAGCCGTAGATCATCGCGTCGTGTTCGCCGTTCTTGGCGCGCTTGATGTACTCGCCCCATTCATAGCTGACGATGTTGGCCTTGATACCGATCTTCTCCCAATCCTGCTGGATCATCTGGGCCGACATCCGCGCATTCGGGTTCGAGGCGCGTTGCACGGTCATGGCCCAGAGGTTGATGGTTGTACCGGGTGCAACCCCGGCTTCCTTGAGTAGCGCCTTGGCTTTTACCGGGTCGTGCGGCGCGTCTTTTATGTTCGGATCGAATGACCATTGCGCTGGCGGCAAGGCGTTTTGCGCGAGCTGCCCGGCACTCTGATAAACCGCCTTGATGATCGCCGGTTTATCGATGGCCATGTCCAGTGCCTGGCGCACTTTGAGCTGATCCAGCGGCGGGTGGGTGGTGTTGTAGGCGAGGAAGCCGAGGTTGAAACCGGCCTGCTTCAGCACCCGCAGGTTCGGGTCTTTTTCCATCACTTCGATGTCGGCCGGGCGCGGGTAGCCGCTGACCTGGCATTCGCCGGTCTTGAGCTTTTGCAGGCGAACGGCGGCGTCCGGAGTGATCGAGAACACCAGGTTATCGAGCTTCACGTCCTCGGGTTTCCAGTACTCCTTGTTCGCCGCGTAGCGGATCTGCGCGTCCTTCTGGTAGCGCTTGAACACGAACGGGCCGGTGCCGACCGGTTTCTGGTTGAGGTCGGCGGCGTGACCTTCTTTCAACAGTTGGGCGGCGTATTCGGCCGATTGCACCGAGGCGAAGCTCATGGCGAGGTTTTGCACGAAGGCGGCGTCGACGTTGTTCAGGTTGAAGCGCACGGTGTTTTCGTCGAGCTTTTCCACGGATTTGATCGTGGTGTTCAGGCCCATGTCGGTGAAGTACGGGGATTCGGCGGGGTAGGCCTTGCGGAAGGTGTTTTCCGGGTCGAGCAGGCGCTGGAAGGTGAACAGGACGTCGTCGGCGTTGAAGGTGCGGGTGGGGGTGAAGTAGTCGGTGGTGTGGAATTTTACGTTTTGGCGCAGGTGGAAGGTGTATTGGAGGCCATCCGGGCTTACGTCCCAATTGGTCGCCAGGCCGGGTTCGATTTCGGTGCCGCCGCGTTTGAATTGGGTTAGGCGGTTGAAGACGGTCTCTGCGGAGGCGTCGAAGTCGGTGCCGCTGGTGTATTGGCTGGGGTCGAAGCCTGCGGGGCTGGCTTCGGAGCAGTAGACCAGGGTTGTTGCGGCGTTGGCGATTGGGGTTATGGCGGTCAGGGCCAGGGTTATTAGAAGTGGTTTGAAGGTGAATCGATCCATGGAGTCCCCGGGTGCACTGGAGGTAGTTGTGGGGAGGAGGGTAGCCGGGGTTTCGGTGGGCGCGGAAATATCGTTTTTCTAGGTGAGGTGTCTATCTCGGTATATCTGGGGTGATTGTGTGCATATCCGATGCTGCGGTAACGGCTTCTTATGGTTCCGCCCTTACGGCGGGTCACTTTTTACAAACGCCTAAAAAGTAACCAAAAACGCTTGCTCCTGCGTTCGGCCCCTCGCTGGGCTCGGGGTTCCTTCGTTACGGGATTCATCCGGGGGCATCGCCTCCGGTTTGCTTCGCTGCACCTCCTCTCGATGCATGCGGCTTCGCCGCACGGTCGCTGCGCTCCCACCCCCGGATAAATCCCTCCACTCAGCCTTCCGACGTCGCCCGTGGATCAAGATCAAAAGCTGCAGCCGAGCTAACGCTCATCCTGTTGAGTGGTGGTGGGGCAACAGCTAGAGCGGTTTGTGTGCTTTTCGGATTTTGAATTCACCTTCGATATCTCACGTCGGCGTATTTCATTTAAACGACGCGGTCAGTTCCCTCTCCCTCCGGGAGAGGGCAGCTTTTGATCGTTCCCACGCTCCGCGTGGGAATGTAGCCCGGGACGCTCCGCGATCCATTTTCGGATGTTTAAAGATGTGTGGGATTCACCGAACCTTCCCACAAGTTTTTCAGGTTGTCCGTCGGAACCACGATCCCTAGTCTTTGGTTGTCGCAGAAAACTCTGTGATTGGGTGTGAGAACCCAGGCAAGCGAGTGTTATTCGAACGCCAGTCCGACCATAATTGCCGCCAGCTTTTCTGCTGCCTGTAATTGATTTATGGCGGCCGTGTGCGGGCAGACTTCGGTCTGGCCGGAATCTCCTTGCCCGGTTTCTCACCCCGCACATAGCTGCCACCTCTTCGCCGCGTGAGAACGGCATTTGGTGGCTTCAAGTCAGCAAGGAGTTAATCAATGAACAAGGTTGTCCCCGACCCACCCC